>NZ_CAKMSR010000006.1 GCF_928381705.1 Rothia nasimurium
GTGCCCCCCGCCCCTCTTGTCGTGCTACCTGGCTGATGCCTTGCTGCGGCTAGGGCAGGCTAATTTCGTCGTCCCTACCCACAATGTTGATAGAGGTGGTCTGGGTGGGAACCTGCTCTAAGTGCTCGGCTGCCAGAGCCCGTACTCGCTTGCGGACGGCCAGCCAACCAACCACCAGCACGGGCACTACCAGAATCATGGCTGCCAGGGCGTAGGTGCCGATGGGGTAGTCGAAGGCAATGAGTACCAGCACACCCACCAGGAAGGCCATGGTGAGCCAGTTGGTGACGGGTGCTAGGGGAGCCTGATACTCGGGGCGGACGCGCTCACCCCGGCGGGCCATGGCCACAAAGCGCTGGTGGGGTAGGGTGATGGCCATCCAGCCAATCACGATACAGACGGCTGAGATGTTGAGGACGATCTCAAAGGCCTCTGAGGGCTTCCAGTAGTTGATGGCTACACCGAGCAGGGCCACGGCGCCGGTGAGCAGGATACCGCCAATGGGTACGCCAGACTTGCTCATAGCCCCGGTGAAGCGGGGAGCTGAGCCGTTCATGGCCATGGAGTGGGTGATACGGCCTGTGGAGTAGAGGCCCGCGTTCAGCGATGAGGCCGCTGCGGTAATGACCACCAGCTGCATGATGGGGGCGGCGTAGTCCACACCGATGGAACCGAAGAAAGTCACGAAGGGAGATTCATCGGCCGAGTAGGCGTCGTAAGGTAGCAGCAGGGAGAGCAGCAGTACGGAGCCTACATAGAAGAGGGCAATACGCCAGACCACGGTGTTGATGGCCTTGGGGATAGCCTTGCGGGGGTCCTTAATTTCACCTGAGGCGGTACCAACTAACTCAATACCGGAGTAGGCGAAGATAACGCCCTGAGAGACAACCAGCGCTGCCATCAGGCCGTTGGGCAGGAAACCGGACTCGGCGATGTGGGTAAAGCCCACGGGCGAGCCGGTTGGGGTACCGAAGATAACAAAGAAGATACCGATGATCATGAAGAGCAGCAGGGAGCCGACCTTAATCAGGGCAAACCAGAACTCCAGTTCACCGAAGATCTTGACCGAAATCAGGTTCATCGATACCACCACAACAATGACGATGAGCGCCACAACCCACTGATCAATCTGCTCGATAGCAGGGATATACTGGCCAAACCAGTTGAAGTAGATAGCGATAGCGGTGGCGTCCACAATGGCGGTGGCGGCCCAGGAGAACCAGTACATCCAGCCCACGAAGAAGGCCCATTTTTCGCCGTAAAATTCGCGGGTGTAGCTAACGAAAGAGCCGGACGAGGGGCGGTAGCTGACCAGTTCACCCAGCTGCCGCAGAATCAGGTAGCCGAAGAAACCTGCAATCGCGTAGAGGAAGATGAGGGAGGGGCCAGCATCGTGCAGGCGTCCGCCCGCGCCGAGAAAGAGGCCGGTTCCGATAGACCCGCCCATGGCAATCATCTGAATCTGGCGGGGCTTGAGCCCCTGCTGGAAGCCCTCTTGCTCGTGGGCGAAGGACGGCACATCGGCGTGCTGCCCTCTGGGGGTTGGGGGTGTCGACAAAAGTCTCTCCTTGATACAGAAGGGTTGGTTCTGCCCCTGCCGCCCGCCATATATCAGTAGGCTGGTTGCAGGCGAGAATGCACAGGGTCTATTCTGCACCTGATATGTTCAAGATGTGGGCACCACGCGGTGCATATTTTTTCATTTTTCGAAAGGCGGAGTGAATATGCCAGAGTTACCCGAGGTCGAGGTGGTCCGCCGGGGCCTAGCCGGGCACATCCTCGGTGCGGTGCTGGAACGCGTGCAGGTAGTGGACGGACGCTCGGTGCGGCGCCACGAGGCCGGGCCGGTGGATTTCGAGCGGCTGCTGACGGGCCTGCGCGTGGCGGATGTGGCTAGACGCGGCAAGTACCTGTGGCTGCTCTTTGAGGGCAACGAAGAATTTGCCCTGGTCATTCACCTGGGCATGAGCGGCCAGGTTTTGCTTAAAGCCCCCGAGCTACCGGCAGAAAAACACCTCAAGGTGCTCATAGACTTAGCAGGAGCCACCGACGAGAGCGGGTGCGAAGCCCCGCTCACCCTGCGCTTTGTGGACCAGCGCATCTTCGGCGGCATGTTTGTAAGCCCCCTGCTCCCCGTACACAACGCCGCCGGGGAGCCGGTGCCGGGGGCGTCCGCGTCCGCACTGGGGCTACCCCTCATCCCGCAGGCCGTTGCCCACATCGCCCGCGACCCGCTCGACCCCCACTTCGACTTCGGGCAGTTCAGGCGCACCATGCTGGGCACCTCCACCGGCATCAAGAAGCTCCTGCTCGACCAAAGCGCCATTTCCGGGGTAGGCAATATCTACGCCGACGAAGCCCTATGGCGGGCCAGACTGCACTACGCCAAACCCGCCAAGAGCATCCCAGCCTCAACCGCCCGCGAACTGGTGGACGCCGCGCGCACCGTCATGCGGGATGCCCTAGCCCAGGGCGGCACCAGCTTCGATGCCCTCTACGTCAATGTCAACGGGGAGTCGGGCTACTTCGACAGGTCCCTCAATGCCTACGGGCAGGCAGGAAAACCCTGCCCCCGCTGCCTAGAGGCGGGGCGCACCTCGCTGATGGTGCGGGAACCCTTCGGAGGCAGGAGCTCATACCGGTGCCCTCACTGTCAGAGAAGACCTCGGGGCATGTAACAACATCAGGGAATAGAAAGTCAGGCAGAGCGCCTAGGCCAGCAACCCTCTTGGTCTCGCGCGGGGCGCTCGCCCAATTCACCGCCAGCCCCGGTCCAGCTGGCTGTCGGCGCTCTGCCTACCTATTCGAAAAGGGCTAGTTATTAGTTCCTACGAAATCTACGTCCGTAGTAGTCGCCCAGCCGCTCATACCCTTCCTCCAGGGAGACGGCAGGAGACCAGTCCAGGAGTTTCCGGGTGGTGCGCTGGTCGAACCAGTGGGCGGTGGACAGCTGCTCGGCTAAGAAAGAGGTCAGCGGGGGAATCTGTCCGGGGGCACAACGGGCCCAGGCCTTTTCCATCACCAAACCCAGCCCATAGGCCACGGACGCCGGCAGTGAGTAGGCCGGGGGTTTGACGCCGCAGGCGGTACACATGCCGGCGATAATCTCACCGACCGGGCGGGGCTGGCCGTTGGTAACCACCAGGGGTACCCCGCGAATCGCTTCCAGGCGCTGGTAGCCGCGTACGAAAGCGTCCGCCCCGTTATCGATGTAGAGGGTGTCAATCATGGCGGTGCCCTGGTTGAGTAGGGGCAGACGGCCTGCGGCGGCGCGTTCTAGGACGCGCTCCACCAGCTGGGTATCGCCGGGGCCCCAGACAATGTGGGGGCGCAGCACACCCACCCAGAAGTCGTCCGCATTGTAGCTTAGGGCCAGCAGCTCAGACTCGGCCTTAGACCGGGCATAGTTACCGCGGGCCTGGTCGGGGCTAGCGGGCGGGTTACCTTCGCCCACGATGGAGGCTCCAGTGTGGGCTACAGAGGGCGAAGAGGTGTGCAGGAACTTGCCGATACCGACTGTGCGGGCAGCCTCAAGCAGGGTGCGGGTGCCCTCGACGTTGACCTGCCGGTAGTCCTCCCAGTCCCCGACCACAGATACCTTAGCGGCCAGATGGATAATCCCCTGAACACCGGTAACAGCCCGGCGCACCGCCAGCTGGTCGGTGAGGGAACCCTGCACCTGGTCGAAGCGGTCGGCTAGGTGGGCAGGGAGCATTTGGGCTATACCGGAGTCCCCGCGCTGGAAGGCCCGCACAGCATACCCTGCCCTCAGCAGGGCAAAGACAACCTCACGGCCCAGAAGCCCAGAGGCGCCGGTGACCAGTACCCGCTCAGACCGGGCAGGCTGGCAGACCTCGGGGGTAAGGGGACGCAGTGAAACTACCACGCGATAACCCCCTTTCCCAGACGGGCCTTTTTCCCCTGGAGGAGTTGCTCAGCCCAGGCAGCAAGAACCGGGCGGTCAATCTTCGAGTTGTGTCGCACATCGGTGGGGTGCTCAGCAACAACCAGCACAGCCGATACCTCTACACCGGTCTCAGCCAGTACCCGCTCCCGCACCCGCTGGGCCAGGTCAGCCGGAGCCAGGCCGTTGCGGGTCTTCTTGCCCCGGAAGGTGGGGCCAACCTCGGCCACGATGAGGACGGACGCCGCCCCGGCCGGGCCGGTAGCAACAGCGGCTGCCCGGCGCACCTCAGCATCGAGCTCGGCAGCCTGTTCCAGGGCAACCGGGGTGAGTACGCCCTGGGCGGTCACCAGCACGTGGGCAAGGCGGCCCTCAACCCAGAGGCGTCCGCTGGCATCGAAATGCCCCACATCGCCGGTGCGGTGCCAGCCGGGGGTGGCGCTGGAAGCGCGTTCGGTGATCCAGAGGGTGTCGTAGCGGTCCTTGATGTGCGGGGCTGCTACCAGAATTTCACCGGTGATACCGGGCTCGGTGGTGACCTCGGTTGAGGCGGTTCCATCCGGCAGCAGGGGAGCGATCTGCAGGGCTGCCCCGTGGACGGGGGTGCCAACGCAGACACCGCCGCCAGCGCCGAGGAGCCCGGCTGCCGCGTCCTGCTCGGCCTGCTGAATCTGGTCGTAGGAGACGTCGGTGGTGGGCAGGGACTCGGTCATGCCGTAGGGGGTGTGCAGGGAAGCTGCCGGCAGCAGGGTCTGCAGGCGGGCCAGCAGGGGAGAGGTAATGGGAGCCCCGGCGGAGAGCAGGGTGGTGACCTGCCCCAGGGCAGAGCGCTGCTGGCTGCTCAGGCCATCGACGGTCTCGAGCACGTTCATCAGGGCTGCCGGTGAAGCAAAGACCGTGGTTGCCCCAATTGCAGAAGCTGCCGATGCCAGGGCGGCGGCGGTGAGGGTCTTAGGTTTGGTGACGTCCATGGCCGGGGTGACAGAGGTGGCTCCCAGGGCCGGGCCCAGCAGGGCGAAGGGGGCAAAGCCCGCCACCAGACCGCTGCCGGCAGCCAGATCGTAGGTGGCTGCGATGGTATCCCGCATAGCCGCCAGCTGGCGGTGGGTGTAGACCACGCCCTTAGCCGGGCCGGTGGAGCCTGACGTGTAGAGGATGGCGGCGTCCGCATCGGGGTCAGGGTCGGCTACCGTAAAAATCTCAGGGGCTGCAAAGTCATCGACCGCACCCACCACGCCCAGGGCCCGGGCAGCGGCAGCGGGGAGGGAACCGGCCGCAATGCGCTGGCCAGGCCAGCCCAGGGTACGGGCCAAGGTGAGGGCAGCCGGAATACCGATGAGCCAGGACGGGCGGGCCCCCTTGAGCGCGCGCGTCAGCCCCGCAGCGCCCAAGCCGGTATCGGCTACAACGATCACGGCCCCAATCTTGAGGCAGGCGTAGATGAGGGTGGTGAGTTTAATGCCGGGTGGCACCAGCAGATTGACCCGGTCGCCGGGCTTCACCCCGAGCCGGTGCAGGCCAGAGGCAACCCGGTCTACCTCGGAAGCCAGTTCAGCCCACGAGAGCTGGGCGGCTACCTCGGTGCCATCCCCCTTGCTGCTCATATCAACGATAGCGAGGGTGGTGTCGTCCGCCCGGTCTGCCAGCTCAGCTCCCATGGGGCGGTAATGAGCGGACGCCGGTACCCGGGCAGCGCGCGCGGTGAGGTGGAGGTCCCGCTGGGTCGTGCCGGTGACGAAGTGCTCGGTCAGCCAGGCCAGAATGGGGGTGGCGATGTCTTCATCTTCGGCAACCAGGTGGCTGGCGGTTTCAAAACGGTGGATGTCGGCCTGCGGCAGGCGGGTAGCCAGGTCGGCCATGTAACGGCGCTGGAAGACCGGGTCTTTAGTACCCCAGAGCATCAGGGCAGGCAGGTTAAGGTCTGTAATACCTTCGGCAACAGAGACCATGGGGCGGTAGCTGGCAGCCGCCTCGGTTGCCGGTATGTCGGCCACGAAATTCCGCACGCCCACCCGGTGCTCGGCGGTGGTGTAGGGCAGCTTGTAGGCCTTCTTGACCGCAGCATCAAGCCCGCCCTGGGCCAGACCCAGAGTCACGTCGATAAAGGCGGTTGATTTTTCGGTCGCCCAGGAATGCAGTGCCGGGTTGAGGGCTGCCTGCAGGGCGACCGGGATTTTCTCACCGGCGTCATGAAAAACAGCGGTGTTGGTCAGCATGACACCCGAGACAATCTCACGGTGGCGCAGGGCCCACCCCAGCGAGATCAGCCCGCCCCAGTCATGGGCCAGCGTGACAAGGGGCAGGTCGGTAGTGTCAAGCCCAAGCGCGGCCGTAAAATCACCGAGGTCAGCAATGCGGTCTGAAAGCGAACGGGTCAGGCCGGTGCGCTCCGAATAGCCCATATCGAGCTGGTCTACCGCTACCACGCGCCAGGGCTGCTCGGCATCAGTGGCGGCAGCGATAACCGACCGCCAGAGATAGGACCAGGTGGGGTTACCGTGCACCGCCAGTACGGTACCGACCGGGGTGCGCCCGGCGGCCTCGAGCGCCGGGCCATTATCGAGGTAGTGCCAGCGGCGGCTAGCCCCGGCTTCTTCTACCGGGGCGGACGCGGGCACCTGCACCTGCTGGGACCAGGCAGGGTCAACGCCGGGCCAGAGGGCAGGAACAGGAGTGAGCTGAGAAAACGTCATAGCGGCCCCCTACCAGGTGATTTCCATGAGCGCGGTATTCAGGCCGGAGCCCACACCCATGCAGAGAATACGGTCACCGGCTACGAAGTGGGCGCTTTCCTCAGCCAGGGTCATGGGAAGGGCGGCTGCCGCCACGTTACCCCAGACCGGGAAGGTCATGGGGATGCGCTCGCGGTCGATACCCACGGCCTCAATAATGGCGTTGGTGTGGGCGTTAGAAATTTGGTGGGTTACGTAGGAGCGCATGTTGCCCCAGTCCCAGCCGTTCTGGTGGGCTTCTTCCCAGGCCTCAGCGACCAGCTGCAGGCCGTGCTTGAGCAGACCCGCGGCGTCCGTATTCATCCCCTGGTCGGCTTCACCGCCAATGCAGAGGTTGCGGTGCTCGGTTCCCGCGCGGGAAACCGAACCGACAATCTTGTGGCCAGCGGGGTGCAGGTCGGAGCGGCCAATGACGGCGGCTGCGGCTCCCGAGCCCAGGGTCAGGGTGGCGAACTGGGCCAGCACGTCGTCTCGGGTTGAATCGGGGCGGTTCAGCTGGCGCAGGGCGGTGGCATGCCAGGGGGAGGGGTCTTCGCCGTCGACGATGAGGGCGTAGTCGATAGCCCCGGCATCAATCATGGTGGCGGCAACCGTAATGCCGTTGACGAAGCCCAGGCAGGCGTTGGTGATATCGAAGTTCAGGGCGTGGCGGGGCAGGCCCAGGCGGTCGTGAATACCCACGGCCACGGCCGGTTCAAAATTATCGCGGGTGACCGAGGTGTTAATAATCAGCCCGATTTGTTCCTTGCTGATACCGGCCTGGGCGATAGCCTGCTCAGCAGCCTGCACCGCGCCGTCCTCAAAATGCATGGAAGTGCCCCAGGAGCGGCGCTCGCTAATACCGGCGAGGCGCTCGAGTAGACCCTTGGGCATCCTCAGTCGCTTGTAGGTGGCCGCTAGTTGCTCGTCAAAGTAGGAGCTGGTGACGACCTCCGGCGGTAGCACCCTGGTTACCGATAGCAGGGAGGCGTTCTTGTGGCGAATATCTGAATTAGCGGTCAATCTACTCTTCTAGCCTTAGTGCGGATTTGGGTAAGCCCTTATTTGAAGAAACAGGGCACTTTTTCAATAATATGCCCCGGCGGGGCAGGTGCGGTGATTGATGGTGCGGGTTCATCTCACACCGAACAGGGGCGCGGGCCTGCGGTAAAGTGGTAAGCCGACCCAAACCTGTTTTTACCCAACCGATGGGGCCCACCACTATGTACCTAAAATCTTTGACCGTGCGCGGCTTTAAGTCTTTTGCGTCGGCCACCGTGTTTGAGTTTGAGCCGGGCTTGAATGTGCTGGTGGGGCCGAACGGGTCGGGTAAGTCGAACGTGGTGGATGCCCTTGCCTGGGTGATGGGTGCCCAGGGGGCTAAGCAGCTGCGCGGCGGCGCCATGAAGGACGTCATTTTTGCTGGCGGTGGTTCCCGCGGTGCGCTGGGGCGCGCCAGGGTTGAGCTGGTGATTGATAACGAGGACGGCGCCCTGCCGCTGCCTCATGCTGAGATTCGGCTTTCGCGCACCATGTTTTCTGCAGGCGGTTCTGAGTACGAGATTAACGGGGAGCCTGCCCGTCTGGCTGATGTGCAGGACTTACTGGCGGACGCCGGTGTGGGCCGGGAACTCTACACCCTGGTGGGGCAGGGGCAGGTCGATAAGATTTTGCACGGCACCGCTGATGACCGGCGCGAGCTGATTGAGCAGGCTGCCGGCTTGCTCAAGCACCGTAAGCGCCAGGCGAAGACCGCGAGCAAGCTTGATGATTTGAAGACCAATCTTGACCGGCTGGAGGATCTAGCCGGTGAGCTGGCTGAGCAGCTGGAAGGACGCCGGGAGCAGGCTGACGCGGCCCGGGCAGCTAGCGAGGTGGCGGGCCGTGTTCGTAGCTTGACCGCTGATCTTCTGGCTCATGACGCGCGTGCCATGATGCAGGAGCGGGAGGCCGAGCATGCCGCTGGCCAACAGGCTGAGGCTGCCCGCCTACGGGCGCAGGAGCGCAGCCGCACCCTCGAGGGGCAGCTGGGGGAGTTGGCCAAGGCCCGGCAGGTAGCCCAGCAGGCACTTGATGAGGCCACCCAGCGCCGTACCTCCTTGAAAGAGGTGGCCCACCTGGTGGAGACGGTTCAGCTGGTGGCTGCTGAACGTTTGTCCGCCTCCCACCACGAGGAAGAAGACCAGGACGCCGCCACCCGCCTAGATTCGGCCCAGCAGGCCTGTGCCCGGGAGGAAGAAAACCTTGAACGGGCCCGGGAGGCGGGGAAAGCGGCTGAAGAAGAACTTACCGCTGCCCACTCTGCCCTAGAAAAGGCTCGGGTGGAGCAGAGCACGGCCCAGCAGGCACTGGCTACGGCCGACCAGCAGGTGCGGGACTATAAGGAGAACCTGTCGCAGCTCACCGCCCAGCTGGCTACCGCCCGCGTAGCTTTTGAGCGAGCCGGTGAAGAGGCCGCCCGTCGGGTGGCTGAGTATGCCGAGGCTAAAGAGCAGGGGGCTTCAGCCGGTGCTGATACCGAGCGGGCCCAGGCCGCCGTGAACGGCTACCGGGAGCAGCTAGAGCGGGCCGAAGCCGAAGAAGAAAACCTGCGTCGGGCGCGGCAGCGGGCGAGCGAAGCGGTGGAGTCCAGCCGCAAAGAACTGCATCAAGCTCAGGTAAAGCTTCATGCTGCTCAAGCTCGCTGCGAGGCCCTTGAGGCGGCCTGGCAGCATGACGATGCCGAAAGTGGCGATAGTGAAGGTCTCCGCCAGCAGGCCCTGGAGCAGGGAGCTCAGGAACTTATTTCTCTACTTGAGATTGAAGATACCTGGCAGGCTGCTGTGGCTGCTGCCTTGGGCCCCTATCTGAGGGCCCTCACCCTGACGAGCGGTGAGTCCCTGCCCGCTGGAGTAACCCAGCTTTATTCCTTTGAGGGTGACATTGAGCAGATTGACCTGCATGAACTATCTACATCTCAAGCTGAGGTTTATCAAGCCCGCCCGCTGGCGGACGTCCTGACCGCACCGCAGGCCCTCAGCCGCGCTCTCGCTGTGCTCACCGCTGATACCTACCTGACTCCCGATCAAGAAGCCGCCCGCGCCCTGGTAGCTGCCCACCCGGGCGTCCGCGCTGTGACCCCCGACGGTACCGTGCTGACCGCAGGCTCAACCCTCTACCCCTCCCAAGAGCGACCCCTGACTGAACGCTACGCTGAACTCACCCGAGCTCAACAGACCCACCGGGAGCTTGCCCAGCAACAGGAGCAGGCAGAGAGAGCCCACCAGCAGGCCGAAGAAGTACTAAAGACTGCCCAGGAGGCTGAAAAAGCCCAGGCCCGCACCACCGGTTCACTCACGGCCCAGCTAACTGCCGCCCGGGCAGACCTTGCCACCCTCACCGGCCGGGCAGAAAGCTCACAGGCGGCCCTTGACCGTCTGCAAGAAGCTGCAACCCGCGCTGAAGAAGCCCAGAAAGAGACCCAAAGGCACGTGGAGGCCGCCCAAGAGGCCTTGGCTCGGGCTCGCAGCACGGAGCCCCAAGCCGACAGTGCTACCCTGCGCGAGGCCGTCCGCACCGCAGAAAAAACCCTGGTCGCAGCCCAGGAGGCTAAAACCCTCGCCGAGGCTACAGCAATCTACGCCCGCGAAAAAGAGGAAGCTGCCCAGGCCCGTCTCACTCAGGCCCAAGAAGCCCTGGCCGCCCTCGAAAAGGCTGAGGAAGCTCGTCAGCTGCGTCAACAAGAGGCCGCTGACACCGGGCATCGTGCCCGCAGGGTAGCTGCCTGCGCCAAGGCTCTGGCACTGGCCCTCGCGCAGGTGGAGAGCCAAGAGAACGAAGAACACAGTAAGGCCCTGGCCCGTGCTGAGCAGGCCCAGCAGACCCTCACTGCCACCCGCGAAGAACTGGCCGGGGCCCAGACATCGCTGGCTGCTGCCCTAACCCTGCAGGCTGAATCGTCGGCCCAGGGCGCCCGCGTTGAAGCCCGCTGGGAAGCCCTGACCCAGCGGATAGATAGCGAATTGGGGCTCAGCCTTGAGGCCCTGCTAGAGAGCCGCAAGGCCGGTGACCTGCCCCGGGAGGATATCGAGACTGACCTTGCGGCGGCCGAGGCAGAGCTGGCCCGCCTGGGAGTTATCAACCCCCTGGCCCTTGAAGAATATGAGGCCCTCGAACAGCGCCATAGCTACCTGCGCCAGCAGATTAAAGACATCAAGACCTCGCGGGCAGACCTGCGGGCCGTGATGAAGGACGTGACCGGCCAGATTGAAACCTCTTTCAATCGGGCACTGGCCGATGTGCAGGTGGAGTTCAGTCGAATCTTTGCCCTGCTCTTTCCCGGCGGCCAGGCCGAACTGGTGCTGGCTGACCCCAACGACCTTGAGCACAGCGGGCTTGATATCCGAGTGACACCGGCCGGTAAGAAGGTCACCCGTCTTTCCCTGCTCTCTGGCGGCGAGCGCACCCTGGCCTCTCTGGCCCTGCTCCTGGCGGTTTTTATGGCCCAGCCTGCCCCCTTCTATGTGCTGGATGAGGTAGAAGCTGCGCTTGATGACCGTAACCTGGGCCGTCTGCTGGAGGTGCTAGGGCAGCTGCGGGAGAAGTCCCAGCTGCTGATGATTACCCACCACCAGCGCACCATGGCCCAGGCCGATACCCTTTACGGCATCACCATGCGGCAGGGGGTATCAAGCGTACTCTCGCACCGCCTGGCGGACTAGGGCAAGCTACTTGCCGGTGTAGCCTTCGTCGGCTATGTCTACCGGGAACTTGGGGCGGTAGCCGGGGAACCAGCCAACAGCCGCAAGAAGAAGTAGAGCACCGGCCACGATAAAGGCGGGGAAGAAGCCCCAGGCGTCGATGATAAAGCCAGCTACGAGCGGGCCGACGATCAGGCCGATGTCTGAGACCATTTGGTAGTAGGCCAGGGGCTGACCGCCTGAGCGCTTGTTGCCCACAATGTCTGATACAGCAGCCTGCAGGGAGGGGCCGAGCAGGGCCGAGGCAATGCCCAGAAGTACGGCTGCCCCCACAAAGACAACCGGGTTGGTAATCAGGCCAAAGACGATGGTGACGATACCTGCCAGAATTAGCCCGGAAAAGACCATGGGGCGGCGGCCAATCTTATCGCCCATTTTGCCCGAGTAAATCTGGATTAGGGCGTTACCGGCTGCGTAGGTTGCCAGGGTGAAACCTGCCAGCTTGGCTCCGGCAGCGGCGGCATCGTAGCCGGCTTCACCGGCGTGCAGGTTAGCTAGGAGGGCTACGGCGGCGAGGGGAACTACGGTGGACTGTAGGCCGAAGACGCTCCACCCTACCGCCAGGTTGGTCACGAGGGCTGCTTTGAAGTTGGTGAACTTCAGTGCGTCGGCCAGCTTGAGTTCGGGCTTGGGTACGGCGATACCCTGGGTGTTGAGGTTGACCTCTTGCGGCTCGTCCTTGAGCTGGGTGAGCACTACCAGGGCAGCACACAGGAGCATTGCCGCATAGACAAAGAAGGGCACCCGCATACCCAGGGACGAGGCCGCTGCCCCCAGCACGGGCCCCAAAATATTGCCCAGCAGGAAGGACGTAGCAAAGTAGCCCGAGACCTTACCCCGAATCGTCGGGGGTGAGTTGCGCACCAAGATGCCCATGGCGGCCACGGTAAACATGACGGAGCCGGTGCCACCGACAATGCGGGAGGCAATGAGCATGGGGTAGTTAACTGAAAGTCCGGCTCCAATGGATCCCAGCCCCACAATAATGAGGCCCGCCGAGTAGATGCGGCGCTCGCCGAAGCGGGAGATGAGGCGTCCGGACGCCGGCGCGAAAGCCAGGCGCGAGAGGGCGAAGGCTGAGACAACGAAGGTCGCTGCCATGGCTCCCACATCGAAGCTACGGGCAAAGCCGGGGAGCACGGGGGCGACCAGGCCGTAGCCGAGGGCAATGAGGAATGAGGCCGCAATCAGGACCTTGATTTGGGTCGGCACCTTGACGGTTTCTTTGGTGTGGGGCTTTTGGTTGCGGCTTTCCTGCCGTACGGATTCGGGGATGATGGGGATGGCCCCGGTGTCCATGGAGGGGGTGGGGATGTGGTTGCTCATGCGCTTGTGCTCTGCTGCTTCTATGCTGCGTGTATCTGTCTGAAAAGTATCTTAGCTCACAATGCCCGCCGGTGTGGGGTGGCAGTGTGCAGAAGTGCATTCTACTCCCATCGCTGGGGCTGTATGGGGCGGGGAGAATATGGCAAGCTAGAAGGGTGAATGATTCTCTAACTCTCATTGTGTACATACTTCTCGGTGTGCTGATTCTAGGTGGCGTGCTCGCGGTTCTGCTGCGCGGCCCTAAGGCCCCTAATGAAGGCTACGAGGGCACCCGCGATGCCGATGACCTCCCCGCAGATAGCGCTGACGGGCCGGTCACTACTATCGAGCGTCCGGCGTCCGCCCAAGGCCGCCTGGTGCGCCTACGCGCCCGCCTCTCGCGCTCCAATAACCTGCTGGGCAAGGGCCTGCTGGCCCTGCTGTCCCGCGACAAGATTGACCAGGACGTCTGGGATGAGGTTGAAGAGACCCTGCTCCTGGCAGATCTGGGTGCCGAGCCCTCGGCCCGCCTGGTAGAGGCCCTGCAGCAGCGTGTGCGCGTGGAGGGCACTGAGAATCCCGCCCACGTCAAGCAGATGCTGCGTGAGGAGCTTCTTTCAATCGTGGGTGAAGATACCGATCGCTCCCTGGCCCTGGACGGCACAGACGGCAACCCCGGCGTCGTGCTGGTCGTTGGTGTAAACGGCGTGGGTAAGACCACCACCGTGGGCAAGCTGGCCCGCGTGATGGTCGCTGAAGAGAAGAACCTCCTGCTGGGTGCCGCCGACACCTTCCGCGCGGCAGCTGCCGACCAGCTCCAGACCTGGGGCGATCGCGTAGGGGTCGACACCGTCCGCTCCGATAAGGACGGCGCCGACCCGGCTTCCGTTGCCTTCGAGGCTATCCGCGAGGGCAAGGCCCGCGGCGTCGATACCGTCATGATTGACACCGCCGGACGCCTGCAAAACAAGGCCGGCCTGATGGACCAGCTGGGCAAAATCAAGCGCGTGGTCGAGAAAGAAGCCCCGGTCACCGAGGTGCTCCTGGTCATTGACGCCACCACCGGCCAGAACGGCATGATCCAGGCCAAGGTCTTCTCCGAGGTCGTTCAGATTACCGGTATCGTGCTGACCAAGCTTGACGGCTCAGCCAAGGGCGGCATCGTGGTCGCTATCCAGGAAGAGCTGGGTGTGCCCGTCAAGCTCATCGGCCTGGGCGAAGGCCCCGACGACCTGGCGCCCTTCGAGCCTGGTGCCTTCGTTGACGCCCTCCTCGACTAAAGCGCAACCTAAGCTCATCAAGGAACCGGGGGAACTGTTTCAAACAGTTCCCCCGGTTTTTTCATACCCGCCTAGAGGGCCGGTAACCTGCCCGTTACTGCCCGAAACACCCCTGTAACCCCTGTTTTCATACCCGCAACACGGGGAGGGCACCTGTAACCAGGGCGAAACTCCACGCGCAAGCAGCCGAAACACGCGCAGAGAACAATAGAACCTGTCAACACACCAAGAGCCGGTCTACCGGCACACAGGTTTTCTATACGGGTTTTGAAAGGGGTAACAGGCATGGAACTCACCGCCAGTGATGTTTGGACCGTGGTCGCCGCGGCACTTGTTCTGTTCATGACACCGGGTCTCGCTCTCTTCTACAGCGGTATGACGCGAGCCAAGTCAGCACTCAACATGATGATGATGTCGGTCATCTCAATGGGTCTCGTCGGCGTGTGCTGGGTGCTGTGGGGCTACAGCATGAGCGGGGGAGACGCCCTCATCCACGACATCGTCGGCTCACCCTTCAACGATTTTGGCCTATCAGCGACCCTTGCGGACGGCGGTACCAACCTCCTCTCGGTAGCCTTCAGCTCCACCTTCGCTATCATCGCGGTGGCTATCATCTCAGGATCTATCGCAGACCGAGCCCGCTTCGGCGCCTGGTGCATCTTCGTGCCCCTCTGGCTCACCCTGGTCTACTGCCCCCTGGCCTTCATGGTGTGGGGCGGCGGCCTCTTCGGTGAAGAGGGCTTCATCGGGTCCATGTTCGGCGAAGCCATCGACTTTGCAGGTGGCCTGGTAATTCACATCAACGCCGGTGTCGCCGGTCTCATCCTGGCCCTGGTGCTGGGTGCCCGCAAGGGCTTTGGTGAAGACCCCAACCAGCGCCCCCACTCCCTGCCCCTGGTCATGCTCGGTGCAGCTATCCTCTGGTTTGGCTGGTTCGGCTTCAACGTGGGGGCTGCTGCGGACGGCGCCCAGGCAGGCCTGATCTGGGTCAACACCCTTGCTGCCCCGGCAGCTGCCATGCTCGGCTGGGCCCTGCTTGAACGAATCCGCGACGGTCATGTGACCTCCCTGGGTGCGGCGTCCGGCCTGGTCTCTGGCCTGGTTGCTATCACCCCGGCCTGCGCCAACGTTGACCCGGTCGGTGCCCTGGCCCTGGGCTTTATCTCGGGTATCGCCTCAGGCTGGGCTGTGGGCCTCAAGTACCGCTTCGGCTACGACGATTCTCTTGACGTAGTGGGTGTACACCTGGTCTCCGGCCTCATCGGCACCCTGGCCCTCGGTTTTATCGCAACCCCGGCCACCGGAACCGCCGGTCTCTTCTACGGTGGCGGTCTAGGCCTGCTGGTCACCCAGACCGTAGCAACCCTGATTTCTATGGCCTACTGCGCGGTTGTGACCCTGCTGATTGTGATCCCGATTCACCGCACCATGGGCTTCCGGGTCAGCGAGAAGCAGGAGGTCCAGGGGATCGACCTGGCTCAGCACGCTGAAACCGCCTACGCCATGTCGAGCGGCACCTCCGGTGCCTTCGCTAAAAACTAGAGGGAGTTCACGCCATGAAACTCATTACCGCTTTGATTCAGCCCGAAAAATTTGACGATATCCGCCAGGCCCTTGAAAACTTTGGGGTCGACGGGATGACGGTCTCAGAAGCCCAGGGCTACGGACGCCAGCACGGGCACGTAGAGGTCTACCGCGGCAAGGAATACGACATTCGTCTGATTCCTAAGGTTCGCCTGGAAATCCTGGCGGACGCTGACCGGGCCGAGGACATCATCGACCTCATTATCGCCACCGCCAATACCGGTAGCGCCGGGGACGGCAAAATCTGGGTGAGCAGCGTGGACGAGGTAGTTCGAGTCCGCACCGGAGAACGCGGCGTCTCCGCCATCTAAACACAAGCGACATGCACATCTAGGGCAGACCCATGGGTTCGTGGGTCTGCCCTTACTTTTTGCAGTCTGGGTAGGAGAGCTGGCAGAGAGGGGCGGACGTGGGTCAGGGCGGCGGGGGGGGGGAGCACCGGGTAGACTAGGGGGCATGAAACTTGTCTCCTGGAATGTTGATTCACTCAATGCTGCACTCACCAGTGAGTCGGCCCGTGCCCTGCTCTCCCGCGATGTCTTTGCCTCCATCGCCCTGCTGAACCCCGACGTCCTTGCCCTGCAAGAAACCAAGCTCTCGGCCAAGGGGCCCACCAAGAAGCATCTCGAAGCCCTGCACGCCTACTTCCCCGACTACAAGATTGCCTGGGTATCTTCCGACGAACCCGCCCGCAAGGGGTACGCGGGTACCATGTTCCTCTACAAACAGGAGCTAGAGCCCACCGTCACCTACCCCCGCCTCGCAGCGCCCACCACCATGGACGCCGAAGGCCGCATGATCACCCTAGAATTTGATAATTTCTACGTCACCCAGGTCTACACCCCCAACGCCTCAGATGGCCTGCGCCGCCTACCTGACCGCCAAATCTGGGATTCCCTCTATGCCGACTACCTTGCCAGCCTAGATGCCTCTAAGCCGGTGCTGGCAACCGGCGACTTCAATGTCGCCCACACCGAAATTGACCTGGCCAACCCCAAGGCCAACCGCCGTTCCCCCGGCTTTACCGACGAGGAGCGTGAGGGCTTCACCCACATTCTCTCGCGCGGCTTCACCGACACCTTCCGCCACCTGCACGGCGACGTCACCGGGGCTTACACCTGGTGGGCCCAGCGCTCGCGCACCTCAAAGATCAACAACACCGGCTGGCGCATCGACTACTGGCTGGTATCTGACCGGGTAGCTGAGAAGGTGAGGGCCTCTGAGATGATTGATTCTGGCCCGCGCCAGGACCACACCCCGATTCTCCTCGATATTGACCTGGACTAGGTAAAGACTCACCTGCCTGTTGATAGGCCCGAGAGCGCCCTGTACTCCAGGGTCTCTCGGGCTTTGCCGTGCTCCGGCGACCGGTCAGTAGCGGTCATTCAACAATCGTGAACTGACATGTGAGAAAAGCCGGGGTAAATGTTTAATGTTTTTAAAGTTTTGAAGCTGTAGAAACTGCAGAATCAGGTTTAAGCGGGGGAGTGGTGAAGGCTGCGCCCGTGTATTCTCGGGCTTTTTAATGCGTGGATTATTTCGGCTACGTTTCGCCGACTCTTTGCTGCGGACGAGCGGTGTGTTGCCCAACTTGATGTGACGGGTGCGACTAAATATACTCAACTCAACACGTCAGTATATGTTGGGCATCACAAGCCTGGCAGTATCTGTAAAGGCTCACACACAATGTTCGTTACCCAGAAAGAGTTCGCCTCATGATTAAGTATCTGCTGAGGCGAGCAGCTACCTACGCCGTCATGATCTTCTTAACGACGACCGGTGGCTACTTCCTCGCCGTTACCTCACTGAACCCCGCCCTGCTCGAACAGGAACGCATTCCCCGCCCCTCACCGGAGCAGGTTCAGCGCAACTTCGCTGCCCTGAACCTCGATCCCACCATGAGTGCCTGGGACCGCTACGTCCAGTGGCTGACCAACGTTGTTCTGCACTGGGACTGGGGCCGCAGCCCCAACGGCGCCTACATCAACGCTGAATTCGGTCAGCGCGTGTGGGTATCAACCCGCCTCTACCTGGTGGCCGTGATTCTCTCCCTCATCATCGGTGTAGCCCTGGGCGTTTACTCAGCAGCTCGTCAGTACAAGTTCTCTGACCGTGTGATTACCGGCTACTCCTACCTGGTCTACATCCTGCCCGCCCCCATTGCCTACTTCCTGGTCCAGCTGGGAGCTGTAGCTATCAACAGTGCAGCGGGGGAGCGTATCTTCTTCGTAACCGGTATTTCCTCGCCAGGCCTCACCCCGGGTAGCTTCGAATACTGGGTAGACTTGGCAGCCCACTACATCGTGCCGACCTTCTGTATCACGATTATGAGCTGGGGCGGCTACCAGATTTCCCAGCGCCAGTACCTGCTCGACAGCGTCAACGCCGACTTTGTGCGCACCGCTCGCGCTAAGGGCCTCACCCGCAACCAGGCCATCCGCCGTCACGCCCTGCGAGTCTCCTTCATCCCGGTAGCCCAGTCCATCGCCTTTACCGTTCCCTCCATCTTCACCGGCGGCTTCTTCGCCGAGGCCATCTTCGCCTGGCCCGGTATTGGTCTCTGGTCAATCCAGGCAATCGGCGCCCAGGACGTCAACGCGGCAGTAGCAACCCTGGCCTACGGCTCCTTCATCTTCGCAGTTGGCGCCATCATCGCTGATATCGCCACCACCATCGTCGATCCCCGAGTGAGGATCTCATGAGCAATTCACCTTCCATCGACCACAACAACCTCACCGGTATTATCACGAGGGTCGATCAGACTAACGCTGACTTCGACATCATCAGCAAGAAGAAGATTATCTTCCGCCGCTTTATGCGTAACAAGACCGCGGTCTTTGGCCTGGTCGTCCTGCTGCTGGTGATAGCTTTCGGTCTCTTTGGCGGCTTCCTCTCCAAGTGGGACACCACCACCATCGACCCCTTCTATATCTCCACCGGCCCCAGCGCCGAGCACTGGTTCGGCACTACCAGCGCAGGTACCGACCTCTACGCCCAGATGGTTGAAGCTGTCCGTACCTCGGTCTTCATCGGTCTGATCGTGGGCGGTGTCTCCGTCATCTTTGCAGCTATTTACGGCTGCGTCATGGCCTACTTCGGCGGCAAGATCGACAAGACCATGCTGTTCGTCCTTGAGACCCTGATTATGGCGCCCAGCCTGCTGGTTGTAGCGATTGTCATCAACGGTGCTGGCGGCCAGGCCATCCGCGATAACCTGCCCGGCTGGCTCATCCTGACCATCGTGCTCCTAATCTTCAGCTGGATGTACACCGCCCGTGTGATTCGAGCTATGGCCATGTCGCTCATCTCCCGTGACTACGTCAAAGCCGCCCGCTACATGGGTGTGCACCCCCTCAAGATTGTCTGGCGTCACCTGGTTCCCAACATCGGCTCCCTGATGGTGCTTGAATTCACCCGCGGTATCACCGCTGCAATTCTGGCTGAGGTGTCTTACACCTTCATCGGTATTGGCGTGAAATACCCCAACTTCTCATTGGGGTCACTCATCGCCCAGGCTTCAAGCCAGATCAACACCCTGCCCTGGATGTTCTGGATTCCGCTGCTGTTCTTCTTCCTGCTGGTTGGCCCCCTGGCCCTGATGAACGACGGCTTGCGCGACGCCTTCGATCCCACCTCCCTGTCCGTTGGCAAAGTTAAGAAAAAGAAGAAGTAAATGAGCACTACACCAGTACTGAGCGTCCGAGACCTCAACGTAAAGTTCAATACCGAAAACGGTATTGTGCACGCGGTGCGCGGCATTGACTTCGACCTGTACGCGGGCAAGACGCTGGGCATCGTGGGTGAATCCGGCTCGGGTAAGTCGGTTGCCTCTATGGCGATTATGGGCCTGCACCCCACCACCGCAGACATCACCGGTTCCATCAAGTACAACGGCACCGAACTGCTGGGTCTGACCGATAAGCAGATGTGCGACTACCGTGGCAAAGAGATTTCCATGGTCTTCCAGGATCCGCTGTCATCACTCACCCCGGTATTCACCATCGGCCACCAGCTGGCTGAGGTACTCAAGGCCCACAACAAGGGTATGAGTGATAAGGCTATTCAGGCTCGCTCCGTGGAGCTCTTGCGTCTGGTAGGCATTCCCTCACCCGAGAGCCGTCTCAAGTCCTTCCCCCACGAGTTCTCGGGCGGCATGCGTCAGCGCGTCATGATTGCTATGGCCATTGCGAACGAGCCGCGCGTACTGATTGCCGACGAACCCACCACCGCGCTGGATGTCACCATCCAGGCTCAGGTGCTTGAGGTGATGCAGAAGGCCCAGGAAGAGACCGGAGCGGCTACCATCATGATTACCCACGACCTGGGAATCGTGGCCGGTATGGCCGATGAAATCATGGTCATGTACGCGGGCAAGGCTGTAGAGCATGCCGCTGCCACCGACCTCTACAAGAAGCCCTCCATGCCCTACACCATCGGCCTGCTGGGCGCTGTGCCCCGCGTGGACCGCAAGGAAAAGACCTCCCTGGTGCCGATTGAGGGAACCCCGCCCAACCTGCTCAAGCCCGTGGTGGGCTGCTCCTTCGCAGCCCGCTGCCCGGTGGCTACGGACGCCTGCCTCACCCAGGAGCCGGAGCTCAAGCTGATTGCCGGTACCGGCGAGAACCACCGCTCAGCCTGCCTGTACGCAGAGAAGTTCGTCAACGAACGTCCTGAGCAGATGTTCCCCGTTCCCCCCATCCCCGTCTCTGCCCTCGATAGCGTACCTCGCGAGGAGCGCTCCAGCGTGCTTGAGGTAAAGAACGTCAAGAAGTTCTTCCCCCTCACCAAGGGCGCCCTCATCAAGCGCCGTGTGGGCACCGTCAAGGCCGTCAACGGCGTCAGCTTCGATATCCGCGAAGGCGAGTGCTTCTCCATCGTGGGCGAGTCAGGCTGTGGCAAAACCACCACCCTGCTCGAAATCATGGAGTTCTCCAAGGACATTGACGGCGAAATCGTCATCGCCGGTGTCTCCAACAAGCAGGGCCTGCGCGGCTCCGAACTCAACGCCCTGCGCAAGAACCAGCAGATGGTCTTCCAAGACCCAACGGGTGCACTCGACCCCCGCTTCACCGTCTACGAAATCCTGGCTGAGCCCCTACAAAACCAGGGCTGGGCCGTCAAAGACATCAAGAAGCGCGTGCTTGAACTGATGAAGACCGTCGGCCTGCAACCCGACCACGTCAACCGCTTCCCCAACCAGTTCTCTGGCGGCCAGCGCCAGCGTATCGGCATCGCCCGTGCGCTCGCTGTCAACCCCAAGCTGGTGGCTCTCGACGAGCCGGTCTCTGCTCTTGACGTTTCTGTTCAGGCAGGCGTCATTAACCTGCTGGAGAAGCTGCGTGTCGAGCTGGGGCTGAGCTACCTGATGGTGGCACACGATTTGGCTGTGGTGCGTCATGCCTCTGACCGTGTGGCCGTTATGTACCTGGGCCGGGTGGTTGAGATTGGAAATGTGGACGAGGTCTTTGATAACCCCGTGCACCCCTACACCCGGGCTCTGCTCTCTGCCATCCCTGTGCCCGACCCCGAGGTAGAGGCCAACCGCCAGCGCATTGTGCTCGAAGGCGACCTGCCCACCCCAGTGAATGCACCGGAGGGCTGTGCTTTTGCAACTCGTTGCCCCATCTTCAAGCTTCTTCCTGAAGATAAGCAGAAGAACTGCACCGAGAATGTGCCTGTTCTAAGCCGGGCGAGCGAGGACCACCAGTACGCCTGTCATTATCCTGAACACGAAGTTGCTATGAGCTAAATTACATGTATAGTATGTAATCGAAATCACTTCAAACCCACCTTTGCCCGTGCTCTTTACAAAGGAGAAGAGAGAATGAACAAGAATGTAGTTCTGAACCGCCGTACCCTGCTTTGGGGTACCGGTATTCTGGGAACCACCGGCCTGCTAACTGCTTGCGGTGGCTCAGGCTCCAACACCACCAGCGCCGCAACCGCCAGCATGGCAGCAGCTGGTGATGAAATTAAGGTCGAAATCAACGAGCAGGACGTCGCCAACCTCCAGACCGGTGGCGTCGTCAACCTGCCCGTTAGCTCCCTGGGCCCTGATTTCAACATCTCCTCCCAGAACGGTAACTCAGCAAATAACAGCTTCGTTCTCTCCACCTTCCACACTTCGATGACCAGCGGTATCTGGCAGTCAGACTTCGACGGTACCCCCAGCATCAACCCTGACTTCTGTGAGTCCTACGAGTCTGAAACCGTTGATGGCGTGCAGACCATCCGCGTCAAGCTTAACTCCAAGGCTAAGTTCAACGATGGCACCCCCATTGATATTGAGTCCCTGCGCACCTCATGGAACGTCTTCAAGTCCACCGAGGGCGACTACAACATTGTTACCTCGGGCATGTACGAGTTCATCGAGTCCATTGAAGAAGATGGCGACGCCTTCTCTGCTGTTGTGACGATGAAGCAGCCCTACTACCCAGCAGATAACCTCTTTGGTACCCTGCTACACCCTGCCATGGCAGACCCGGCAGTCTTCAACGAGGGCTGGACCGACAACCCCAACCCCGACTACGGCGTAGGCCCCTTCAAGCTGGAAGAATGGAACTCAGCAGAAAAGCGCCTTTCCGTTGTTCCCAACGAAAACTGGTGGGGTACTAAGCCCATCCTGGACCGCATCACCTTCCGCCAGATGGAAGCTGCCGCAGCCCGCGCAGCCTTCCGCAACGGCGAAATTGATGCAGTGGGTGCTCGTACCCTAGCGGCCTACAAGGACGTTGAGGGAACCCCCGATGCTGAGCCCCGTCGCGCTCTGCGCCTCTTCTCCGGCGGTTTGAACCTCAACCCCGCCCGTATCCAGGACGCCGCCCTGCGCCGCGCAATCTTTGCAGGCACCGACCGTAAGGCCCTCTCAGATATCCGTTTCCAGGGCCTGAATTGGACCGAAGAGACCCCGGGCTCCATGCTTCTGTTGCCCATCTCTGAGTACTACCAGGACAACTTCCCCGCCGATCGTGGCGTTGAGGCTGCCCAGAAGATTCTGGAAGATGCCGGTTACACCAAGAACGGCGACTACTACGCTAAGGACGGCGCTAACGCTAGCTTCCGCGTGACCAACTTCGGTGACGACCCTGGCTCAGCTGCCCTGGCTCAGACCATGGTTGAACAGATGAAGACCATCGGCATTGAGTGCTCCATCGACCAGCAGCCCGACGCTAACTTCGCCTCGGTGGTTGGTAACAAGGAATACGACATGACCTTCTCAGGCTTCACTGTTGGCTCCGATGCAACCTCAGTAACCCGTCAGTTCTACCACTCATCTAACCTCGATGGTGCCGCAGGCTCTGAGGAAATCGATGCCATGATCGCCGAGATGGAAAAGATTGAGGACGACGCTGAGCGTAACGCAAAGTGCAACGAGATCGAAAAGAAGTTCATGGCCGAGTTTGCAACCCTCGGTACTGTCTTCAACGGTCCCGATATCCACTACTGCAAGACCAAGCTGGCTAACTACGGTGCCGCTATGTTTGGTGGCCACTCTGCCAACCCCCATCTCTGGGCCCGCCTTGGCTGGATGAAGGACTAAGCTCCTCGAGTCTAGAAATCTCCTAGGGTAAACCCTGACTTGCCCCATCACCTAATGCAGGTGGTGGGGCAAGTTGTTTGTTTAATCTGGGGCGTTATCTCCGCATGCTGTCAGGCCTGTAGGTTGGTGGCCGGGGGAGGAGCTCTGAAGATGTTGAAAACATCAGAAAAATTTAGAGAAGCTAATCTATTTCTGATAAAAATACTCAGCACTTACGGGGCCATTATGTGAAATACGGGTTTAAAAAGAGTTACAGTGGCATGAATTACCTGCAAGGGTAGTCTCAATCACACAAAAGGTGTGGCGAACATTAAGTTCTGCTTATCTAAGGATGGCATCATGACTGCACGTATTAACCTCAACCGCAGGTCCTTTTTCATTGTCTCGGGCGTCGCCGGTATGACCGGACTGCTCGCAGCCTGTGGCGGCAACAGCAATACCTCAAGCGCCGAAACCGGCTCAGCCCTCACCAGCGGAGACGACATCTCAAAGCTCGTGGCTATCAACGAACATGATCGCGCAGACCTGCAGACCGGCGGCGTCCTTAACCTTGCCGTAGCCACCCTGGGCCCCAACTTCAACGTCGCAACCCAAACCGGCTACACCACCAGCAATCTCAACGTCATGGCGGCCGTCAACACCGCCACCGTCAGCGGCCTGTGGAAAACCAACGCCCTGGGCGAGTACAGCATCAACACCGACTACTGCACCGCCTACGAAGCCAGTGAAGTTGACGGCGTGCAGACCATCTCCATCAAGCTCAACCCCCAGGCAAAGTTCAACGACGGTACCCCCGTAGACGTCAAGGCCCTGCAGGTTACCCACAAGACCCTCACCGAAGAGGGCTACAACATCGTTGATCCCGGCGTTTATGCCCACATCGCCTCTATCGAAGAAGACGGAGACGCTTACTCGGTCAAGATCACCATGACCGAACCCTATTACCCTATCGAGGGCCTCTTCGGCACCGGCCTGGTCCACCCCGCCATGGAAGACCCCGCAATCTTCAACGACGGCCTGCTCGATACCATCAACAACGACTACCTCTCTGGCCCCTACAAGGTCGATAACTGGGACTCCGCCCAGAAGGTGCTCACCGTTGTGCCCAACGAGAACTGGTGGGGCGAAAAGCCCCTGCTCGACCGCATCACCTTCCGCCAGATGGAAGCCTCAGCAGCCCGCGCAGCCTTCCGCAACGGTGAAATCGATGCGGTGACCGCTAACAGCCTGACCGCCTACAACGACATTGACGGTACCAGCGGCGCTGAGCCCCGCCGCGGTCAGAACCTCTACGCCGGTGGCCTGGTCATCAACCCTGAGCGACTCACCGATACCGCCCTGCGCCGCGCTATCTTTGCAGCCATCGACCGTCAGGCCATTGCAGCCGTCCGCTTCAACGGCCTCAACTGGACCGAAGAAGTCCCCGGTTCCATGATGCTCATGCCCTTCGCCACCGACTACCAGGACAACTACCCAACCGAAACCGGTGCAGAGGCAGCCAAGAAGATCCTGGCCGATGCGGGCTACAGCCAAAACGGTGACTACCTGGCCAACTCTTCAGGCAATGCCAAGTTTGCCATCACAACCTTCGGCGATGACCCGGTGTCATCAGCTACCGCCCAGACCATCGTGCAGCAGATGAAGGCTGCCGGTATCGAATGCACCATCGACAACCAGCCCGATGCGAACTTCTCCACCGTCATCGGTAACAAGGAATACGACGTGACCTTCTCCGGCTACGGCATCCTGGGTGAAGACGCCTCAGGTTCAGCAGAGTACTTCTACCACTCAGCCACCTACAACGGCATCGGCACCGACGAAATCGACGCAATGTGTGAGCGCCTGCGCACCATCGAGTCCATGGAAGAGCGCAACGCCCTGGCCAATGAAATCGAGAAGAAGCACATGGCAGAGGTAGCCACCATGATCCCCATCATTAACGGCCCCGAAATCTGGTTCTGCAAGACCAACCTGGCCAACTACGGCGCCTTCCTCTTCGCCCGTCCCTACGCTAACCCTGATGTCTACATCAACGTTGGTTGGGTCAAGGAATAGGCTCAACGCCTAAGTTTCCACCCTTTCGCCGGTTTTCGACGGTTTTGCCGTTGAAAACCGGCGAAAGTGTCGAAACAGGGATTCTAACTCTCAACCGCGCAAACCCGGCGGCTCCTTGCCTATATACGTTATTCTTAATAGCTGATTCTTAAATTTGTTAGCGGGCTCCTTTAAAGCCCGCGACGCCCATCCAGCCACGAAAGTAGTGCACAGCCCGTGTTTAATTCACTCTCAGACCGGTTGACAGCAACCTTCAAAAACCTGCGCGGCAAAGGCAAGCTGACTGAAGCAGATATTGACGCTACAGTTCGCGAGATTCGCCGTGCCCTGCTGGATGCCGACGTCGCCGTCCCCGTCGTCCGCGAATTTACCTCCCACATCAAGGAACGTGCCCTGGGTGCCGAGGTCTCCGAGGCCCTCAACCCCTCCCAGCAGATCGTCAAGATCGTCAACGAAGAGCTGGTCAACATTCTGGGTGGCCAGACCCGCCGTATCAACATGGCCAAGACCGGCCCCACCATCATCATGCTGGCCGGTCTGCAGGGCGCCGGTAAGACCACCCTGGCCGGTAAGCTTTCCCACTGGCTCAAGAAGCAGGGTCACACCCCCATGCTGGTGGCCTCTGACCTTCAGCGCCCCAACGCTGTTAACCAGCTCAAGGTGGTGGGTGAGCGCGCTGGCGTGCCCGTTTACGCTCCCCACCCCGGTGTCACCAGCGAATTCGACGTGCCCACCGGTGACCCCGTCCAGGTCGCCCGCGACGGTGTCGCTGAGGCCCGCGCCAAGCTGCACGATGTGGTCATCGTCGATACCGCAGGCCGCCTGGGTGTAGATGCTGAGCTCATGCAGCAGGCCCGCAATATCCGCGACGCCATTGAACCCAACGAAGTCCTCTTCGTTATCGACGCCATGATCGGTCAGGACGCCGTCAACACCGCTAACGCCTTTAACGAGGGCGTCGACTTTACCGGCGTTGTGCTCTCTAAGCTGGACGGTGACGCCCGCGGTGGTGCCGCCCTGTCTGTTGCTTCGGTAACCGGCAAGCCCATCATGTTCGCCTCAACCGGTGAAAACGTCACCGACTTTGAGCAGTTCCACCCCGACCGCATGGCCAGCCGTATTCTCGACATGGGTGACGTGCTCACCCTGATTGAGCAGGCCGAGCAGACCTGGGACAAGGCCGAAGCTGACCGCATGGCCAAGAAGTTCGTTGACCAGGAAGACTTCACCTTTGAAGACTTCCTGGCCCAGATGCAGCAGATTCGCAAGATGGGGTCCATGAAGAAGCTGCTCATGATGATGCCGGGTGCAGCCCAGATTCGTCAGCAGCTGGAGAACTTTGACGAGAAGGAAATCGACCGCGTCGAAGCGATCGTGCGCTCCATGACCCCGCACGAGCGCGTGGCTCCCAAGATTATTAACGGATCCCGCCGTGCCCGTATCGCTAAGGGTGCCGGTGTGACCGTTTCTGAGGTCAACATGCTCATGGAGCGTTTTGCCCAGGCCCAGAAGATGATGAAGAAGCTTGCTAGCGGCAACATGGCAGGTATGCCCGGTGGCATGCAGATGCCCGGTATGGCAGCTGCCGGTGGTGCTGCTCGCAAGAACAAGGGTAAGGGCAAGGGTAAGCAGAAGGCTCGTTCCGGCAACCCGGCTAAGCGAGCTCAGCAGGAGCAGGCAGCGGCAGCTAAGCAGCAGGCTGCTCTGGGGTCAGCTTTTGGCCAGCAGGCCCAGGACGTCAAGCCCGAGGATCTGAACCTGCCCAAGGGCTTTGAGAAGTTCCTCAAGTAAACCTGCTCTAGGGGCGGGGGTAAGCGGTCAGCTTCCCCCGCCCCTTTAGTCATTAAGGACGCTTGCGGCTGGGGCCAGTTCTGCTGAGAGAGTGCAAGGGCCCCTCTACCTTTCACGCTGTGGTCTGGCGCGGTACATTGGGTGTAGTAACCGCCAGCCGAGAAGGAGCAGAGCCGTGGTTGATTCTTATCTACCTGAAGAAGAGCTGAAAGCCTTTATCGCAACCCTACCTACCCGTCGTCTGGCAGCCGGAGCCCTGATTCGAAATGATGAGGGGAAGATGCTGGTGGTCAAGCCTAACTATAAGGATGGCTGGGCTATTCCCGGCGGTACCGTAGAGGCTGGCGAAGCCCCGCAGGCCGGTTGCTTCCGTGAGGTAGCTGAAGAAGTTGGTCTTGACCTAGAACCGGGCCGCCTGCTGGTGATTTTTCACGGGCTTCAGATGGGTATCTGGGGCGACTCTACCTACTACATTTATGATGCTGGCGTGCTACCTGCGACCGCGACGATTACCCTGCAGGAGGAAGAGCTTACCGGCTATGAGTGGGTTGCTCCTGAAGATTTAGATGATTATTTTGGGCCCCGTCACGCCCACCGTCTGCGACAGGCTTTCCGCGCTGTGCAGACCGGCGCCGTGTATGAGTTCTCTAGCGAAAGACCTGCCAGCTAGATTTTTCTTCCCCTGTAGCCAGGGTAGAGCTCTGCCCGTTTGATGAAGCGTCGAGAAGGATTGTAAGCATATGACTGAATCACACCGTGACCCCGCCCAGCAGGGTGCCTCCCGCGGGGAGGCTGTGGGTTCTGATGTGCTGTGGGTGCGTCTGCGCATTGATCGTGCCCAGCCCTGGGGGAGCTGGCGGGAGCTAGTGCCCGCCCTGTACAGCGGCGCGTCTGATACTCAGCAGGGGGCGGACGCCGGTGAGCAGCTTGCCCTGCCTGCTGACGTTGAGCAGCAGGTTCGGGATCAGCTAGAGAGCATTATCGGCATGATTCGGGAGCAGGCTCAGGGAGCTGACCAGAGCTATGAGTACACCGATGAAGACATCAAGAGCGTTGAGGAGCTCGCTGCCGACCCCGATAAGTTCGATGACCTGATTCAGCAGATTATGCAGGCTGAGCAGGGGAGCGAAGAGGTCCTGGCAGAGCCTGAAGAGGTTTCTACTGAGGTTACCGCAGAGGAGCTTCAGGCGCTGACCGGCGACCCCACCCCAGAGGCTCTGGCCGCGATGGAAGAGCTGAACTGGGAAATCACCCCTCAGTTGGCGGGTTATTTAGAGTCGGTGGCGACGGTGACGGCCCTTGAGACGGACGGACGCCGCGCCCAGCTCTTCGTGCTGTGCGAGCGGGTGCCGGGGCAGGCGTCCTTGCGCACCGTAGAGACCGACAGCACCGGGGTGCTGTTGCCCGGTGTGCCCCTGAACGAGTTTCTGAATCAGCTGGACGCCCTCTTCCCGGGTGCCGCTGACCTTCTGCCCCAAAAGCCGGGGGAGGACTACCACCTGGCGTCCTTCTCCCAGGGCACCGATTCTCTGAGCCTTGACCCGTACGGGGTGAGTGCTGCGCTGGTGGAACTGTCGATGGCTGATCTTGCCACCTACATGCAGCCTGAGCTCATGGCCGGTGAGGTTGAGGCGGCGCCTGCCGATAAGGGCTGGTCGCTGCTCACCGCCGACCCTTGCACCCTGGCCAACCTGCTTGAAGCTATGAACGTGCCCTCGATTGTGGCTGAGCAGACCCTCTTCGGTCAGAACCTGACCTTCGTGCTCCCGGCCGATTCCACCGGTCCCGAAACCAGTAGCGTCACCGACTGGGTTAACCAGGTCATGGGCACTCCCGACTCGGGTCTGGTGGGCACCGTGTTGACTTTCAGCTGGTCGCCCCTCACAAAAATTGGCTCTGCCCTTGAACGGGTCTCCAGCGAAGTGGGTAATCTGGTCTGGAGTCTGCCGGGCCTACTCCCAGCACCGTTCAGGGAGCTAGCCGCCCGTGACCAGCTCGAACAGCTCATCTGGCTCTACGGGCTCGATGAGCAAACCGCTAACCGCCTGACCAACTACGTGCTGGATTGCGAAAGTTCCGACGGGCTGGAATCCACTATCCACGCCCTCGAACTTCCCGAAGAATTACTGAAGGTGCTCACCGGGGCTGTGCACCTTGACGAGTTTGTGGGCTACCGAAAATTCGCCCCCGATATGAACGGGCTGGAGCGCTTCAAGGAGAGCGTCACCGCCTACCCCAACGGCACCGATACACTCAGCACCGTGAGCCGGGAAATTAGGGAACGCCCCTGGCTTATCACAGCGGACGCCACCGCCCAGCTCGGTGCCTCCGGCGCCCTGGCCCTGTGGGCAGCCCGGCGCGTGGCGCAGGGGCGTTCACCCCGCGCTGCCCTCATCGCAGCAGCCACCCTCGGGGCTACCGGCGCAGCCGAACTGGTCATCGCAAGGGTCTACCACCGCCTGCAGGCAGCCGAGAAACTGCCCACGGTCGAACACCATCGGGTGCGGCCCCTCTCACTGACTGAAGAGCTCCGGGCCCAGGCCCAGCAGCAGGCAGAAGAAACCTCCGAGCCGCAGACCCCCAAGGTCGTCCGCAACGCCCAGAAGCTCGGCCGCCAGGCAGGGCAGCTTGCCCGGCAGCAGCTGGGGCGGTTCTTCGGCGCTCGCGACTAGGAGCCCGGCTCCTTCCGCCTCGCGGGGGAGCCGCCAGCGCCCCGGTCTTGATACAGTGGGCAGGTGAACACTGCCACCCGTTTTTCCTTCTCACAGATAGACCCCGACTGGGAGCGGCCCACCCCACCGGCGGCGTCCTTACGTAAAGATGTTTTGGTGTGGGGCGTGGTGCTTGCAGCTACTCTTCTCTTGAATGCCGCCTACCATTCTGCGGGTTTTCTGGGGGACGATACCGAGCAGATTCGCTATTCCTATGGGGCAGCTGCTGCTATGACCCTGCCCTTGATTTTGCGCCGTATCTACCCGCTGAGCATGATGCTGGTAGCCACCGCCCTTTTCTTTGCTCTGAGTTATGTGTCCGAAATAGCGCCCGCCACCCTGAGCTACCAGCTCTGCTATTTCGCGGTGCTTTTTGCCGGCATAGCCTGGGGCAAAAACCGCACCTTGACCTGGATTGTCTACGCACTGGTCTGTGCTGCTGCCCTCGTCTGGATCGTGATTGCCTGGGTGGTAACCGACTCGGCCTACAGCATGGCGGGTGTTGAAGAGTATTCCGGGGGGCCTTTTAGCCAGGCAACGGCTGGCTACGTGATGGCTTTCGTCACGAACCTTTTCTACTACGGGTGCGCAGCCCTCATGGGGCGAACCGCCTGGAACCAGGCCTACCAGCGGACTGTCCTTGCTGCCCAGGCCCGGCAGCTAGAGCAGCAGGCCGAGCAGATGGCCCAGGACGCCGTCACCCGCGACCGCCTGCGTATTGCCAGGGAGCTTCACGACTCGGTGGGCCACCACGTCTCGTCCATGGGGATTCAGGCGGCAGCAGCCCGCCGGGCCCTGAGTAAGAAACCTGAACTGGCAGCAGAGCCCCTGGCCAACATTGAAAAGCTGGCTCGCTCGTCGGTCTCTGAAATGAAGAACCTGATTCGAGTCATGCGGGCAGCCGGGGAAGCGGAGCATGGCGGCGGTTCGGTGAAAGAACCCCAGGTCGCTGAAATTTTTGACCTGGTAGAGCACATGAGCTCGGTCGGCGTCCAGACCCGGCTGCAGGTAGGGGAGCAGGACCTTGCCCGGCTGACCCACCTTCACCAGGGAACCCAGCTGTCCATCTACCGTATGGCCCAAGAAGCCCTGACTAACGTGCGCAAACATTCAGCGGCCCAAAACGCGGTGCTGGCCCTGCGTACCGGCGGCAGCACCGGTGCCTACTGGGCTGAATTAGAGGTCACCGATGACGGCCCTGCCACCGGCCTAGAGCGGGGAGAAGGCCAAGAGTACATACCCGATTCCAGCCACCACGGTTACGGTCTGCAAGGCATCCGGGAACGAGCTGCCGCCTTGGGTGGTACCTGCTGGGTAGGCCGGAGGCAGGGTGCCCCCGGCTGGAAGGTGCAGGTGCGTTTCCCTATAGAGATTGACGAAACCCACGACCCCGACGCCTCTAGGAGCGCCTCATGACCCTCAAAGTACTGTTAGCTGACGACCAAGACATGGTGCGATCCGGTTTCGCCCTCATTCTCTCCTTGGAGGACGACATCGAGGTAGTCGGCCAGGCCCGCAACGGCAAAGAGGCCCTGGAACTTGCCGCAAGCGTCCGCCCCGATGTAGTGCTCATGGACGTTCAAATGCCCGTGATGGACGGAATTACCGCCACCGCCGCCTTAACCGAGCAGCTGCCGGGCACAGCCGTCCTTATCCTCACGACCTTTGACCGCGAAGACTACCTCTTCTCAGCCCTGCAAGCCGGTGCCAGCGGTTTCCTGCTCAAAACCTCAGACGCTGATGAGCTGGTTGCTGCTATCCGTAAGGTTGCCGGGGGTCTAGCTCTGCTCTCACCCGAAATGACCCTGCCGCTCATCGCCCGTTTTGTGGAGCAGACTAAGGGGCAGGACGCCGCGACCCCGGCAGGCAGCATCGGGCAGGGACAGGCTGGGGGAGTGCAGGCCACCAGCGACCTGAGCCCCGACGATGCCTTTGCTCTTGCAGCCCTGACACCGCGCGAGAAAGAGACCCTGGAACTGCTCGCCCAGGGGCTGACCAACGCGGAAATTGCAGAACAACTCTTTCTGGGAGCTGCAACCGTCAAGACGCACGTTTCTAACATCCTGGCCAAAACCCACAGCCGTGACCGGGTTGGCGCCGTGATTTTTGCCCACCGGGTAGGGCTAGCTGGCTAGCTTCGCCTGTTGTCACCCCAAAAGAACTCCCCCCGTGAAGCTCCGCCCCACGGGGGAGTTCTTCTCTGCGTGGGCTTTCTAGACTTGGGGGTACAAGCAAGATACAGGAAGTGCCCTTATGAACGACCGTACGATAGAAGTCCGCGACCTCACCAAGGTCTACGGCAGCGGCCCCACCGCAACAGCCGCCGTAGAAAAGGTGAGCTTTACCGTTGAACCCGGCTCCATGACCGGTTTTCTTGGCGCAAACGGTGCTGGCAAGACCACCACCATGCGCATGATTATGGGGCTGCTCGAACCGACTGCCGGGCAGGTACTTTACGGCGGGCGTGCCATCACCGCCGAAGATCGCGCAAACTTTGGCTACATGCCCGAAGAACGCGGCCTTTACCCCAAGCAGGCTATCTTGGCCCAGCTGGTTTACCTGGGGCAGTTACGCGGCATGAGCGCCAGCACCGCCCGGTCCGTCGCCACCGAACACCTGACTGAACTGGGGCTGGGAGAACGTCTGAACGACAAACTTGAATCCCTCTCCCTGGGTAACCAGCAGCGGGTACAGATTGTAGCCTCAATCCTGCACCAGCCCACCGCCCTGATTCTCGATGAGCCCTTCTCCGGCCTGGACCCCAGAGCCGTAGATACCATGGTTTCCATGATGCGGGAGCTCATGCGCACCGGCGTCCCCATCCTCTTCTCATCCCACCAGCTCGACCTGGTCGACCGCCTCTGTGACCGCGTCGTCATTCTGCATGGTGGCACCGTGCGGGCGGCCGGTAGCGCCACCGAACTCAGAGAATCAGGCACCCCCCGCTACCTCTACCGGGGAGGGGCCGATGCCGCCTGGCTGCGCGAACTACCCGGGGTCAGAGTCCTTGATGTATCCGGCACCGACGCCGTCCTCGAACTGGCCCCCGGCGCTGACCTCCCCAGCGTCCGTCACCAGATTTTCAGCAGCGGTCTGGAACACGATATACAGGAGTTCTCCCGCCAGCTTCCCACCCTCGGCGACATCTACCGAAAGGTCACCGGCCAATGAGCACCACACCAGCACAGCGCACTTCAAGGCCCAAGAACGCCTGGCAGATTGTTGCCACCCGCGAAATCATGGTCAAGCTGCGCGATAAATCCTTTATCGGGGGCACCATCTTCTCCCTGGTCATCATCCTGGCCGCAATCCTCATCCCCTACTTTGTCAGCTCCGGTTCTACCGACTACACCGTAGCCACCAGCGACGACCGGGCAAGCTCCCTGGTCGCCGCAGCCGATGCAGCGAGCGACGACGAAACCAGCTATACCGCCACCCAGGTTGACAGCGCGGACGCCGCCCGCACCCTCGTTGCCGACGGGGACGCGGACGCCTACCTCGCCCCCACCGACCAGGGCTGGGAACTCGTCTTTGACTCTTCTCCCGACAACAGCCTGGTCACTGAACTGAGCGCCGCCATCACCTCCACCGTTACAGCCGAAAACGCAGCTGCCTCAGGCGTTGATCTCGAAGCCCTGGCCGCGGGCACCCAGGTGAGCACCAGCGTCCTCTCCGGTAACAGCAATGCAGGGCTGGCCTTCCTTATCGCCATGGTCTTCGCCATGATTTTCTACATGACCACCGTGCTCTTCGGCGTAGCCATCGCCAACTCCGTGGTCGAAGAAAAACAAAACCGCATCGTCGAAATCATCGCCACCGCCATACCGCTCGGCCAACTTCTCGCCGGAAAAATCGTGGGCAACATCGTGCTCGCCATCCTGCAAGTAGCCATCTACGCAGTCGCAGGCCTCATCGGCATGCAAATTACAGGAAGTGCCTCAGAATTCGGCTGGATTCTACCCTCGGTCGGCTGGTTCGCCCTGTTCTACGTCGTTGGCTTCGCAGCTATCGCCACCATCTGGGCCGCAGTCGGCGCCATGGCAGCTCGCACCGAAGACATCGCCAACCTCTCCAACCCCATCACCATGGTGCTCATCGCCGCCCTCTTTGCCGGTATCTACGTCTCAGGAACCTGGCTCAAGGTCGTCTCCTTTGTGCCTGTCCTATCCTCCATCGCCATGCCCCGCCGCCTACTCACCGAAGACGTAGCCCTCTGGGAGCCCCTACTCGCCCTCGCCCTCACCCTGGCGGTAGCAGCCCTCCTCACCCGGCTCGGCGCCCGCATCTACCGCGCCAACATCATGCGCGGTGGAACCTCGGTGAGCTGGAAGCAGGCGCTGAGGAAATAAACACGGTCAGCTTGCTCACAACACGCTCACTGCATAGAGCGTAACCCTAGATTAAGCGGGGACAAGCTGGCATACTTGACGGGTACTCGATTTTTCCCGGCCCCTCTCATCCGGGAGGAATTGTGTCCGCAGAGGTCTTGACGAAGCCCGCCCCACGAGCTGAGACCTGACCTCGAACAGTTATAGAAAACAGGAGAAACCACTACAGTGGCTGTTAAAATTCGTCTGAAGCGTTTCGGTAAAATCCGCGATCCCCGCTACCGTGTTGTAGTAGCTGACTCACGCACCAAGCGTGACGGTAAGGCTATCGAGGAAATCGGCATTTACCACCCGACCGAGAACCCCTCACGCATCGAGATCAACTCAGAGCGTGCCCAGTACTGGCTGTCCGTTGGCGCCCAGCCCACCGAGCAGGTAGCTGCTCTGCTGAAGCTGACCGGCGACCTGGCTGCTGCCAAGGGCGAAAAGGCTGAGTCAACCGTAAAGCCCGTTGACGCCAAGCCCGAGTTCGTTGTTCCCGAAAAGGGTTCCGTTATCCTTCCCGAGGCAATCACCCCCAAGGGCGAGGACAAGGCTGAAGAAGCTCCCGCAGAAGAGGCTGCTGAAGAAGCAGCTTCTGAGGAAGCAGCTGAGTAATCATGTTGGCTGACGCTCTCGAACACCTCGTTCGGGGTATCGTCGACAACCCAGACGACGTCCAGGTGCGCGCCAAAACCGGCCGCCGGGGCGAAACCCTGGAGGTTCGCGTGAACCCTGATGACCTTGGCCGTGTGATTGGCCGCTCCGGCCGCACCGCCAAGTCCATCCGCACCGTGGTCAACGCCATCAACGACGGCGACCATGTGCGCGTAGACGTCATCGACACGGACAAGCGACGCTAACTGAATACAAAAAAGTAATCCTGAGTGTATAATATGCTCAGGATTACTTTTTTGTGAGGTTATATAAATGGATTCACCTGTCGAATGGATATCAGCCGATAAGTCTGTGACATCATATCAAGCAGACTCAAATCGAAAAGAACCGCAATCATTAACTTTTGATGAATTTCTCTCATTGAAGCTGGAAGATGGAGGGAAGTTTCACCTCCTGAGTGGTACTGTAATTGATTTTGAATACACAGGTACCAATGAGAAAATAAGTGGATTAATAAAAAAATATAAAGAAAACTATACTGTTGGTCGTAAATCAACTATTGGCCAGTCTTTAGTTGCGTTAGCTTATTTCGGTGGATACAAAAACTTTCTTGAAACTCAAGCCGGAAGCTTACCAATTGCAGGAAATATTAGAGTTAATGATCCTAAGATTTACCATAATTTTCTAGATAATTTCAAAAATTTTGTTGATGAACCTGAATTTCTTGAAATAAAAATGGTTGGATACAGTAGATATGATGAAAAGATTGGGACAACCTCAAGGGTGTTCAGAAATAACAATTTAAATGTTGAATTGGGCTGGTCGGAGGAAAATATGCTTGAGGAAGCTGGTGGTGGATACTCAGATTCTAAATTGGTAATTTCTTCACTAAATACAATTTTAGAGGGCGTAGCCGGCTGTGGAAAAACATATTATCAGAAATCGCTTTTTGATTCTCAAGATATCAACGGCCATTTTGGGTTTGACCCTGAACTAAGCGAAACTGTAGTTTTTCACCCCTCAACCTCGTATGAGGATTTTGTATCAGGTTTGCGTCCTCAGAAAGGCGGAAACTTTTCAGGTAAAGCTGGTATTTTCGTGGAGCTCTGTAACCGTGCTGCAGCAGACCAGGAGAATAACTACCTACTCTTTATCGATGAGATTAACCGTGCCAACACCGCGAAGGTATTCGGTGATCTACTCATGGTAATTGAGGAAGCCAAGCGAACTCCTAAAGAGCTACTCAGTAAGTACGGCCGAGCGGTTCTCACCCGTAAGGAAGCAAAGGAGCTGCAAAGTACCCGCTATGAAGATAAAGATCCGGAGCATGCAGCCGTTCGTTTGCAAACTGCAGTCGATGAGGTCCCCGGCATCTCTAAATTACCTGAAGAACCGCTCGAATATCTAGCTGTTCCTAACAACCTTTACATTGTTGGAACCATGAATTCGACGGACCGTTCTGTGGGAACCATCGACTTGGCTCTGCGGCGTCGCTTTACCTGGCACACCATGGAGCCTATGACAATGGAACAACTTCGTGGCCAGAAAAAAGTGAAACACCGCACTGACCTTGACCAGTTACGTCCTCTCCTGAGTTGGTATAACGAGGCTAATGAGAAGCTCTACACCAAGGTGGGCCCTGATGCACGCTTGGGACATTCCTACTTCTTCCAAGACGATAAATCTGCCCAGCAGATTGCCCATGACCTCCTCAAACAACTGGCTGAAATCGCCTACATCTTCCATCTAGAAGATTTAATGACCGAGTCACCCTTCAACCAGACAATTAACGGTCTCCGCCTTGAAATGCCGGGTGATGGTCTGGGCAAGAGAGTCATCGTAGCTTTTGCACCCACCAGTCCAGACACCGAAACCCCGGATGGGGGTGCAGAGCCCCTAGAATCTTCTGATGAGTCTTCAGAAAGCTTAGCTGATGAAGGTTAACGGTGCCCAGACCCAAACTGAAACCACCCGCTGGTTCCAGGTCAGTAGCCGGGGTAACGGGGTAGGGCTAACTGTGATTAGAGTTCCCATATCACCGAACTCCAATGACCATGCAACCTTGATTTTCCATATCCTACCCAAGCTGTGGCGCCCTCAATATGCGAGAACTCTTACCCTCGACATTGGAGAGCTAAAAGCTCACCAGGAAAATCACTTCGTCCTCAATGAGCAGGACCTTATCGGCGTACACGATTCCTACCTGGTGGAAGTGTTAACCACCCTGGTTGAGAATAAGCCAGTCACGGAAGAGCTCCTTGCAGAAGAAGCCGTTGTTTCTGCTTCTGAAAATGATGACAACTCCAGGCTCTCGCCTCTTTGGTCTGTAACATCTGCACCACAAGGGGGAGTGGGTGGGTTCCTTCTGCCTGAAAATTCACAAGAGCTGGAGGGGCCTATGGCCCTTTGGACCATGTTGGACGCCTATCAGGTTAAAATCGAGCCCATCCCGACTTCCAAAGATTTTGGATCAGCCGGTATGGCTATGTTTGCAACGAGCAGACTGATGAAGCAGTTTGTATACCAACGTTTTATCGAAGAAGTCCTGCTTTCCCTGCGAGACCGACGCCCCCAGTATGTCTTACAGACAGACCATATTGCTACTGTCAAAGGACGGATCACCCCGGAAGGGCTGATCAAAAGGAAGATTACTGGCTCAGCAAAAATTGAGTGTGAATTTGATGAGCTAACCCCGGATAATCACATCTGGCAGGTTATCAGGGCCGCTGTCGAGCTGTGTGTTCCCGAGCTCAAACGCCACCACGTCAAGAATAAAAAGACCAGCTATGCAAAGGCACTGCTAGCAGCAGCCCAATTGCGCGATGTCACGGTAGCTTCAAGACAGGCCCTTCTGTCGCAAGCAGCATACTACACTGTGCCCCGGCAAGAGTCCTCTGCTGTTCGCACTAGCTACGAACTTGCACGAGCAATCCTGCAGGCTAAGTTCAACGCATCAGTCAATAAGCAAGAAGCACCTGGTGTTGTAGCCAACCTCAAATACTCCATGAACGGACTCTGGGAACAGATGGTCCAAGAGCAATTCAATAAGGTTGATAATACTGAGGCTGCTGGACAAAACGAATCGGCAAAGGTCCATATTTTCTATGACCGGAAAGATGGACAGTGGGGTAGAGCGTTGGACGGCGGCAAACGACCTGACGTCGTCGTCAAATATACACAAAACAACACAGAATCAACCTTCTATGTAGACGCTAAATATAAGGTAAACGAACTGGGAATCACTAAGGCAGGGATGGGAGACCAATATCAGATGGCCACTTACGCCTTGAGAACCAAACGGAACGTATATCTGGCCTATCCCACCTGTGACGCTGAGCTGGTCAAAAAAGTGCCTGAATTCCAGTACATTCCCTACGCAGATCCGTACACCGATACCCAGGAAATACCTGCTACTAATGAATTTATTCAAGTAGGTCAGTTCTATCTTCCCTTCCCCTCCCAAGAGGACGCCCAAAGAAAGAACTTTGTTCCAACAGCAAGTCAACTGACTCCTGAACGGGTCAAGGAATTATCTCGCACCTCTTTTGCCTAGAGACAAAACTAGGAGAAGAAAAAGATAATAGCCCCATACCAGCATCTCGCTGGCATGGGGCTTTTACCTACCCACCGGCGTCCGTAAAACCCGGTAAAGTTAGACCCAAACCCCACACCACCTTTACCCCCAAGGAGATACGCGTGCAGGTACAGGTCGCCCGCATCGGCAAACCCCACGGCATCCGCGGCGAAGTCACCGTCCAGCTCTTCACCGACGCCCCCGAAGAACGCTTCGCTCCCGGGGCTGTACTGGAGATCGAAAACTTCAACCCCGCAAGCCCCGCAGGAGCCATCGCCCCCGCCGGAACCCTCACCGTCAAAAAAGCCCGCTGGAACAAGAAAATCCTGGTCGTAGCCTTCGAAGAAGTCACCAACCGCAACCAGGCCGAAGAACTCCGCGACACCCGCCTCACCTTCGACTCCTCCGCAGAAGCCGACACCGACAGCGACGACGAAGGCTACTACGAGCACGAACTGCTCGACCTGCCCGTCTACCTGGCCGCCGACATCAAGGACGGCTACCTACCCGAAGAACCCATCGCCATCGTCACCGGCCTGCAGACCATGCCCACCCAGGATCTGCTGATCCTCGAAAACACCGCAGATGGTGAAGAGGTCATGATCCCCTTCGTCGAAGAACTTATCCCCGCTATTGACACCGAAGAGGGCTACATCATCATCAACCCTCCCGCCGGCCTGCTCGAACTCAACAGCGACGATGAAGAAGTAGAGCCCGAGACCGAGAGTGAGCACAACTAACGCTCATGCGCTTTGACGTTATCACCATCTTCCCCGAATACCTGGCCCCGCTAGAGCTCTCCCTCATGGGCAAAGCTCGTGAATCGGGCAAGGTTGACCTGCACCTGACCAACCTGCGTGACTTCGCCTTTGACCGGCACAAGACCGTTGACGATACCCCCTACGGCGGGGGAGCGGGCATGGTTATGAAACCCGAGCCCTGGGGCCTCGCTCTGGACCAGGCACTTGCCGCCTCGCCGGCGTCCGCGCGGGCGGACGGGAGCAAACCCCTGCTGATCGTGCCCTCACCTGCCGGCACTGTCTTCAACCAGCAGCTGGCCTACGACTTGGCCGAAGAAGAGCACATCGTGTTCGCCCCGGCCCGCTACGAAGGCATTGACGAGCGGGTGCTGGACTGGGCTGAGCAGGAATTTAGGGTGCTGCCCGTATCAATCGGCGACTACGTGCTCTACGGGGGCGAGGTGGCCGTGATGGTCATGATTGAGGCCATTACCCGCCTGATACCCGGTGCTATGGGCAACCCTGAGTCCCTGGCCGAAGAGTCCCATACCGGCGGGCTGCTGGAGTACCCGGTCTACACCAAGCCCGCCACCTGGCGAAACCAGCAGGTGCCGCCCGTCCTGCTCTCTGGCAACCATGGCGCCATTGCCCGCTGGCGCCGCGACGAGCAGATCAAGCGCACCTTCGCCCGCCGCCCCGACATGATCAAGGCCTACCCCGCAGAGAACTGGGACAAGAAAGACCGCAAGCTCCTGCAGGAGCTGCACACCGAGCAGAAAGCCGCCAAAAAAGCTGAGCGCGAGGCCGGGCTTTCGAGGGAAGGCCAGTAAAGTAGGTAAGCTCACAAGCAACACGCGGACGCCCGCCCCGGGACCCCTGGTGCGGGCGGGTTTTCTGTGGGATAATTTTTATTTGTGTTCATGCTGGGCACGCCCCTGCCGCAGGGGGAAGAGCGACCTATAACAGCGTGAACCACCGGCTCTGACCGTTCAGAGCGCGGTGAGTAAAGAATTCATCGCAGACAGCATCAGTCTGGCACCACCCGGTGACCCCTAGACACTGCCTGCGACATACACCGAATATGTTTGACCTGCGGCAGAGATATTCACGGAGAAACTCAATGCAGACTCTTGACTTCATTGATAACAAGTCACTTCGCACCGACATCCCCGAGTTCGGCCCCGGCGACACCCTGAACGTACACGTCAACATTGTTGAAGGTAACCGCAGCCGTGTCCAGGTCTTCAAGGGCTTCGTTGTTGGCCGTCAGGGTGCTGGCGTCCGCGAAACCTTCACCGTCCGCAAGGTTTCCTTCGGTGTTGGCGTAGAGCGTACCTTCCCCGTACACTCTCCCGTCATCGAAAAGATCGAGGTTGTCACCCGCGGTGACGTCCGCCGTGCAAAGCTCTACTACATGCGCGACCGTCACGGTAAGGCTGCTCGTATCCGCGAGAAGCGCGAAGCCTAAGCCATTTAGGTTTCAACAGTTTTATGGAGACTGGCGTAAACGCCGACTCTTCTGAGGCAAGGCGCCAACCCTTTCTACAGGGCTGGCGCCTTGTTGCTGTCGCCGCAGCCCTCGCCTTTACCGTGCTCCTGGTGGTTCGTTCCTTTTTCATTGATGTGTTCTACATACCCTCAAGTTCCATGGAACCCACCTATGAACCGGGCGACCGTATTCTAGTCTCAAAACTAGCTACCGAGCCCCAGCGTGGCGATGTGGTCGTTTTTGACGGTACCGGCTCCTTTGCCCCCTATGTGCCCGGCAGCCCCTGGGTGCGTGATCCGCTCACAACCGCGGGGCAGTGGCTCGGGCTGGTGGGCTCAGATACGGTCTACATCAAGCGCGTCATCGGGGTAGCTGGCGATACCGTCGAGTGCTGCGATGCCGAGGGCTATCTTCTCATCAATGGGCAGCGCTCCGAAGAGCCCTATCTTTACCCCGGCGACAGCGCCAGCGAGGTGAGCTTTAGCGTGCAGGTACCCGAAGGACGCATGTGGGTGATGGGCGACCACCGCTCGGCGTCCGCTGACTCCCGGGCTCTGCTAGGGGCGCCCGGCGGCGGTATGATCCGCACCGAGAAAATCATCGGCACCCCGGTCTTCATCGCCTGGCCAGCCCACCGCTTTGGTCAAGCTCCCAGCTAAAACCACTAAACTATCCTCTAAACACGTTCACAGCAGAAGGGTGCGGGCTCATGGAGCAGCAGAATTCAGACAGCATCGAGGCAGCGGCACAGGACGCCACCACAGCCTCGACCGACAAGCCCCGCGGCGGTAAGCGCCGCCGCGAAAACAGCGCGGTCAAAGAGTACGCCCTGATTATCCTCTACGCTGTGCTCATCGCCTTCCTGCTGAAAACCTTTGTGGTTCGCGGGTTTTACATTCCTTCTAGCTCCATGGAAGATACCCTGCAGATCAACGACCGCGTTTTTGTGAACGTGGCAGGTGGACTCTTCACCGAAGCCGAGCGCGGTGACATCGTGGTCTTCAAGGACACTCAGGGCTGGATGCCTGTCTCTACCAGCTCTAACCCCGTGCGTGATGCGCTTGCCTTTGTGGGGGTTATGCCCGATAGCTCATCAAACTACCTGGTCAAGCGTGTGATTGGTGTGGGTGGTGACCATATCGTGGGTACTGCCGATGGCCGCATTACCGTCAACGGCGTAGAAATTGACGAGACCTACCTCAAGCCCGGTGTAAGCCCCACCGAGCTTCCCTTCGACGTGATCGTTCCCCAGAACTCCTACTTCGTCATGGGCGATAACCGCTCTAACTCTGCTGACTCCCGCTACCATATTCAGACCGGCACCGAGTTCATCAACGACGCCGACGTCGTGGGCGAAGTCTTTGTGGTCGCCTGGCCCCTGTCTAGCTTCACTTTCATTGGTGGGGCTAGCGATGTCTTTGCCGACGTACCCGATACCGAGTAAGACCGTGCCAGCTAAAGAACCCGCGTCCGCTGACCTGAGCGTCGAAACCCAGCTCTTTGCAGCGGGCAAGACCCTGGTGGCGGGTATGGACGAGGTGGGGCGCGGACCGCTGGCCGGGCCGGTCACCGTTGGGGTCGCCGTGATTGATGCGAACGCCCAGCTCAGCATCGAGGGGCTCATCGATTCAAAGGCCCTGACCGAGAAAAAGCGGGTGGCGATGGCTCCGCAGGTGAAGCAGTGGGCCGTGACCGCGGTGGGGCACGCCAGCCCTGCTGAAATCGATGCTCTGGGTATCACCACGGCCCTGCGTTTAGCGGGGCAGCGGGCTCTTGCCAAGGTGGCCCGGGCTGGGGCTTACCCTGACGCCGTCCTTTTGGACGGCAAGCATAACTGGCTTTCTGCTCCCTATGCTGACCTTTTTGCCGACCTTGATCCGGCAACCGCCCTCTACCGTGGGTTGGTGGCTGAAGCCTGGGCAGGGCTGGCGGGGGAGTCAGGTGGCTGGTTCGGGCCGGTGCAGATGGAGATTAAGGGTGACTACCGTTGTGCCTCTATCGCGGCAGCTTCGGTGGTGGCTAAGGTGGAGCGCGATACCCTCATGGACGAGCTGGACGCCCGCTACCCCGGCTACGGCTGGGCGAAAAATAAGGGCTACGGGTCGGGTGCCCACCGCACCGCGATAGAAACGATGGGGCCCACCCCATTGCATCGGCTGAGCTGGTCGCTGCCGGCTACCGAGGCACAAATCCAGCAGGCTATGGTGGAACGAGAGAAGGAAGAAGTATGAGCCAAGAGGATCTTGAGAGCTACGAGTCAGGTGCCCAGCTAGCCCTGTATGAAGAGTACAAGAATGTAGCTGAGCTCTTTACCTATATCGTTGAGACCGACCGCCGTTTTTATCTGGCCAACCAGGTGCAGGTGACCCCGCGAACTGCTGATGGGTCTCTGTATTTTGAGGTTGAGATGCAGGACGTGTGGGTGTGGGATATTTTCCGCCAGTCTCGGTTTGTTAAGAACGTGAAGGTGTATTCGGTGCGCGATGTGAACGTTGAAGAACGCGCTGCTGCCGAAGACCTGGTAGTGCCGACCATGAGTGATTTCGACCCCGGTTCGGCCTAAAAACTAGCGTATGAGCCCGCCTCCTTCCCGTGAGGGAAGGGGCGGGTTTTTGTATGCAGAGATGCGCGGACGCCCGGTGCAGCTGGCTGGGGATAAGGACGCGCGGGGCGTCATAGTTGCGTCATGGCTGTACCGTTTATGAGCGCGAAGACGGGAGCTATCTGGTGCTGACCTGGTGGTATAGGGAAGGGCAGATATCCACAGCCAGCGCAGAGGTAGGCAGAACCAGACACAGCAGGTCATGATGGGGCTAACCCTGATACTTGAAGGAGGCCCCCATGAACCCCGCACTACAGCCAGTCTCGCCCCATGCGTCCTTGCGGCCCAAAGAAGTGGGGCGCTGGGGTGAAGATATCGCCCTGGCAGTCTTAGAGCAACAGGGCTATACCCTCTTGGCTCGTAACTGGCGTCCTGCACGAACTGAAGAGCGGCCGCGGTGGAGCGGCGAACTTGATTTGATTATGCGCGATAGCGACCAGACCCTGGTATTTATCGAGGTTAAAACCCGTTCTGGTGTGGGCTACGGGCACCCTCTTGAATCTATTACTTCCCGGAAATGCCAGATGCTACGATACCTGGCCTACGCCTGGTTAGCAGAAAACCGGGCTCCCTGTTCTACCATGAGAGTAGACGCTATTGCCCTGTGCGGGAGCCCCACTGATTTCACCTTTGAGCATCGGCAGGCGGTGGTGTAGCCGTGGCCTTCGCACGAACCTATTCGGTTGCCCTGGTGGGCGTCACCGGCTATCTCGTTGAAGTAGAAGCCGATATCTCATCTGCCCTACCCGGCTTCGTCCTGCTTGGCTTGCCCGATAGTTCTTTGAACGAGGCCAAAGACCGGGTACGGTCTGCCGCGAAGAATTCCGGGCTGCCCCTGCCACCCCAGAAACTCACCATCAACCTCACCCCGCCTACTCTTCCCAAACGCGGCTCGGCATTTGATGTGGCCATGTTGGTTGCAGCCCAGCAGGCGGCGGGGCAGCTAGGTTCATCAGGCCGCACGGTCTTCCTGGGCGAAGTCGGTCTCGATGGGAGCGTGCGACAGGTTCCCGGAGTACTACCTGCCGTCAAAGCCGCCCGCGATGCCGGTCATGAGCGGGTAGTTGTACCCGAAGGCAACGCCCAAGAAGCAGCCCTCATAGAGGGGGTTGAAGTGACCGGGGTCAGCTGTCTCGCTGAAGTGTTTGAACTTCTGGGCTGCCCCGAACCAGAAAAACTCAAAAGACCAGTTCTGGTGGGGAGCCAGAGGACCGTTGCGGAGCCCAGCAGCCCGCAGCAGAGCGCTGATATGGCAGATGTTGCCGGGCAGGCTGAGGGGCGCCTAGCCCTTGAAATAGCGGCTGCAGGGGGCCATCACCTGTTGCTGACCGGCCCCCCTGGTTCTGGCAAGACCATGCTGGCAGAACGCCTCCCCGGTATTCTTCCTCCGCTCACACCGCAAGAAGCCCTGGATGTCACCGCGGTGCACTCGCTCTGCCGTTCGGGTGAGCCGCTCACCGAACTGATGACCAGACCGCCTTTCGAAGCACCCCACCACACTGCCAGCGCACCGGCGATTATGGGAGGCGGTGCCGGGCTGCCCAAGCCGGGGTGTATCTCAAAGGCGCACCGGGGCGTCCTTTTTCTCGATGAAGCCCCGGAATTTAAGCGCAGCGTTTTAGATTCTCTGCGCCAGCCCCTCGAAAGCGGCGAAGTTATTATTAGTCGCTCAGCTGCTTCAGCCCGATACCCGGCTAGGTTCCAACTCGTTTTAGCTGCCAACCCTTGCCCCTGCGGCTACAACGTTGGTCGGGGTCTGGACTGCACCTGTACCAGTCGAGAGCGAAGGTCCTACTTCAGCCGGCTATCGGGGCCCCTGCTCGACCGTATCGATCTTCATATCAGCGTTCCTAAAGTAACGGCCGCCGACCTCGCTACCAGCGGCACCAACGAAAGCTCAGAGGAAATCCGTTACCGGGTTAGCCAAGCCCGCAAAGCCCAGGCAGAAAGACTGAGTCCGCTGGGCATGGCCACAAACGCTGAGACGAACGGCAAGATTCTGCGAGGCCCTCTCAAGCTTCCATCCCAACTCACCTCGTCCCTCTCCACCGCCCTGGACCACGGCACCCTCACAGCCCGCGGCTATGACCGAGTACTACGGACAGCCTGGACCTTAGCCGATTTAGATGGAGCCACCAGCCCCAGCCGAGACCACCTTGACCTTGCCCTCTACTTCCGCAACCATGCCACTGAAAGCTACCAGACATGACACATCACGACCCCCACCACGATATTCGTAGAGCCCGCACCGAGATCCTGCGCATTACCGACCCCGAGGACGTCGCCACCTACACCCTGCTTCGGCTTGTGGGACCGGTGCGTGCCGCAGACTACCTCACCGGCCGTCAGGAGCTCACCCCGCATCTTTTAGCCCGCCACCTTGAGGAAGCAGGAGCGCACGATGTCTCTGCGGCACCTGCCCTAGCTAGTGCCATCGGCGAACGGACGCAGCGGTGGAAGAACAGACGGGCAGGTATCAGCGTCCAACAGGATACGGCTTTAGCCCGGGCTAGCGGCAGCTGGCTGTGTATACCCGAAGACCCAGACTGGCCACAGGCCTTGAATGACCTCGCAGAAAAAACTCCGGTCGGCCTCTGGGGCAGGGGAGAGCGCCAGCTGCTGGCTCAGCTCACCACCGAAAAGAGTTATGCGGTAGTGGGGTCCCGCGATGTCAGCTCCTACGGTAACTCAGCAACCAGCCACCTGGCCGGTGAACTAGCAAACCGGGGCTATACGGTGGTCTCAGGCGGAGCCTTTGGTGTAGATGCCACCGCCCATCGAGCTGCCCTCGCTACGGCGACGTCTTCCCTGCCCACGGTAGCTTTGATGGCGGGAGGTCTTGACCGTCTTTACCCCAAGCCCAATGAACGCCTGCTGCACGAGATCATTGAACGGGGCCTGCTGCTGAGCGAGGTTCCCCTGGGGCAGAACCCCACCCGTTACAGGTTCCTTCAACGTAATCGGCTTATCGCCGCTCTCACCGGGGCCAGCATAGTTATCGAAGCCCGCTGGCGCAGTGGCGCGCTCAACACAGCCCATCATGCTCTGGAACTGGGTCGCCCCGTCTACGCTGTACCCGGCCCTATCTTTTCACCGACCTCAGAAGGCTGCCACCGTCTGATTCGAGACGGTCTAGCCCAACTTGTGACCGATGCCCGGCAGATTCTTGACGACAGAACTTCGGAGATAGCTGCAGAACAAACCAGCCTATTTGCAGCTCCTTCTGCCCACCAGCAGCTCCTGGATTCGCTTACCGAAACTCAAAGACGGGTGTGGGACGTACTGCCCCTCCGCACTCCGGCTACCGTCGAACAGCTCAGTGCTGACCTTGCGCTACCTGCCCGAACCGTCATGATTGCCCTATCTCAACTCAACCGACTCAACCTCGCAGAGCAGGAAGGCATGGGCTGGCGAAAAACCAAACCACCGGCGGAAAGCTCCGGGGGATAGAATGAAGACCTCACCTCAGTCACCGGTAGGAAGGAGCAGTACGGTGCACTCTGCAGACCAGCTACCCACCACCCTCAAAATCGGGGCCTCCACGGTCGACGAAGACCGAGAGTTCGTACGAGCCCTTGAAGCTTTTGAACGCTACCTCACCTACGAGCTCCACCGCTCACCCCAAACAATTCGGGCCTACGTCTCTGATCTCACCGATTTCTTTGCCCACGCTCGCAGGCACGGCACCACCCACCTCTCCCACATCACCCTTGAAGTCATTCGAGACTGGCTAGCCTACCATCACCGCAAACAAGCTGCCCGGAGCTCTATGGCCCGACGGACCTCGTCCTTGCGGACCTTCTTCACCTGGGCGGAGGAAGAAGAACTCATCCAAGCCAACCCGGCACTCAAACTCACTACCCCCAAGAAGAGCAACCACCTGCCCTCGGTACTCAGCGAAACCCAGATGCAGGCCCTCACCACAACCCTCACAGCAGCTCTGGAGCAGACCCCGCGGGACGCCCGACTCCTGCGTCTTCAGGCGGTAGTGGAGCTACTCTACGCCAGCGGGTTGCGCATCTCTGAGCTCACAGGTCTCGACCTAGCAAGCATTGACCGCCACCAGCGAACCCTACGCGTGCTGGGTAAGGGCAATAAAGAGCGGGTTGTGCCCTTCGGAGCCCAGGCTATGCAGGCTCTCAACCGGTGGGTTGTGGCAGGACGCCCGCAGTGGCTTCCCGAGATAGAAGAAGCTAAAAGCGCCCCGGCTCAACACGCCCTCTTCATCGGCCCCCAGGGTAAACGCGCCAACCCCCGGCAGATTCGCCAAGACCTTACCACCCTGCTGGGTACTTTGGGCGATACCGAAGCCACAGGCGCCCACGTCTTCCGCCATACAGCTGCAACCCACATGGTCGATGGGGGAGCAGACATCAGAGCCGTCCAAGAGTTTCTTGGGCACAGTTCTTTAGCAACCACCCAGGTCTACACCCACGTCTCGGTAGACCGCCTTGCCCAGGCCTATAGCAGGGCTCACCCCAGGGCCTAAAGGTAAGGCAGAAGGTATAGGATGGGAAGACCATGTTTTCACCAGCAGAAAAGCCCGGCCAGCCCGTTCCACTACCGCCAGAGACTATCGGCAACCCTACCGGTGGTTTTATCTTTCTGCTGGCTGTCCCCTCAGCTCTCACAAGTCACGTGACCTGGGCTCTTGAAAATCTCACTGCTCACCGGCTGACCCCCACCTGGCAAGCCCAACCCCAGAAACCGGGCTACCACCGTGCAGATATCAGCTGGCAGGGCAACAGCGGGGGAGCCGCTCTCATCGCCTCCACCCTGCGGCACTTCAAGGGTAGCTATTTTGAAGTCACCGAGCGCCGCACCGCAACCTCCGATGCCTTACGCATCATGCATACCCCCGAACTCGGTATCTGTACCCTACCGGTAGACCTCCAGGGCAACTTCACCGTGACCGAAGACCGCATCCGCTATGCCTTCGAAAAGGCAGCCGGTAATTTCGATGAACTTTACCGGCAGTTCTCTGCGGCCGTTGGCCAGCCCTGGGACGACGAACTTGAGCCCCTGCGTCCTAACGCTTCATCGGCTAGCGCTACCGCCAGGCTCCGGGCCTAAGACAAGAGAGTGTGCCCCAGAGCACAGCAAAGGGCCCTTCTGCCCGAACCAGGGTTCGCGCAGAAGGGCCCTTGCACACGCTAGACCAGCACGGTGTTAGTTACTGACGCTACGGAAAGCCGCTACAGCGTTGTGGCCACCAAAACCGAAGGAGTTCGAGACAGCAACAATCTCACCGGCAGGAAGGTCCCGAGCCTCGGTGACAACGTCGAGGTCAATCTCGGGGTCCTTGTTCTCCAGGTTGATGGTGCAGGGAGCCTTGCGGTGGTAAACCGCAAGAACAGTTAGCACAGCTTCAAGAGCACCGGCACCGCCGAGCAGGTGACCGGTCATTGACTTGGTTGCAGATACAGCTACCTTGCCGGTGTGCTCACCGAAGACCTCACGCAGAGCCAGAGACTCGGGGATATCACCCACGGGAGTAGAGGTTGCGTGCGCATTGACGTGCACTACCAGCTCGGGAGAAATACCGCCATCGGTCAGAGCTTCCTGCAGGGCGCGGGTAGCACCCAGAGCAGCCGGGTCGGGAGCGGTGATGTGGTGGGCGTCCGCTGAGACGCCGGTGCCAACCAGCTCCGCGTAGATACGGGCTCCGCGGGCCAGCGCGTGCTCCTCAGATTCAAGAATTAGCGCAGCACCGCCCTCACCCATCACAAAACCGTCGCGGCCGATATCGTAGGGGCGGGAAGCACCAGCAGGGTCATCGTTGCGGGTCGATAGGGCCTGCATCTTTGCAAAGGCGCCAATCGTCATGGGGTGGATCGCGGCCTCAGAACCACCGGCAATCACCACATCGGCCTTACCCGAGCGAATCAGCATCAGGCCCAGCTCCAAAGCCTCGGTCGACGAAGCGCAGGCAGACACCACGGTCTGGGCAGCGCCACGGGCCTTCAGATTCATCGAGACGGCAGCAGCATTTGAATTGGGCATCAGCATGGGAACCGTCATAGGCAGCATACGGCGCGGGCCCTTCTCGCGCAGAGTATCCCAGGCATCAAGCAGAGTCCACACACCACCGATACCGGTACCAAAAGCAACCGCGGTCCGCAGCGGGTCGCACTCTTCGGCAGCCTCAGCGTCAGGGCCGCTAAAACCGGCGTCCTCCCAGGCCTCGCGCGCAGCAACCAAAGCCAGCTGGCCCGAGGGGTCCAGGCGCTTAGCCTCAACCTTGGTCAGGCGGCCCGAATCAACAGCGTCTACAGCCACACGGCCAGCAATCGAAACCGGCAGGTCGAATTCCTCAACCCAGGGCTCTTCAATAGTGGTGATGCCTGAGACACCTGCAAGCGCATTTTCCCAGGTCGTCGGAACATCCCCACCGATGGGGGTGGTGGCGCCGAGGCCGGTGACCACAACTTTACGAGTCATGCTTGATTCCTTCGAATACAGTCTTGGGTTGGGGTAAAGAATAAAAAGCAGGTTGGGCACGATCAGACCGTGCCCAACCTTGTCAACGCGACTTAGGCGTTAGCGATGAAGTTAACAGCGTCGCCGACGGTCTTCAGGTTCTTGACCTCTTCGTCGGGAATGGTAACGCCGAACTTTTCCTCAGCGTTCACAACGATGGTCATCATTGAGATGGAGTCGATGTCCAGGTCCTCGGTGAAGGACTTCTCGAGCTGGACGTCCTCAACCTCTACACCGGTCTCTTCGTTCACGATTTCTGCAAGACCTGCGAGGATTTCGTTCTGATCTGCCATGATGGCTCCTTCGTCTTAGTATGAGTGGCGTGGGGCCACTGATGTAACTCACCGCGCAGGGGCGCGCAGCGGTTAAGGGTAAGTGAGCGATGCCCACTTTAGCTTCCAAAAATGAGTGTAGCCCCTAGCCCGCACAAAGCTCAGCTGTGACGCCACCTAATTTTTGAAATAAATCTAACATTTTGTCAAAATACGGTGCGGACGCCCGCCCCGCCCACCCGGCACAGGGCAGGTCAGGGGAGCACAACAACCTGGGCCGCGTAGGCCAGACCCGCACCGAAACCAATCTGCAGGGCAAACTTACCAGAGAGGTCGGGGTTGTCTTGGAGCAGCTGGTGGGCAGCTAGCGGAACAGAGGCAGCAGAGGTGTTACCTGCACACTCAATATCGCGGGCCACCACAACGCTCTCGGGTAGCTTCAGGGTTTTCACCATCTGGTCGATAATGCGCATGTTCGCCTGGTGAGTCACCAGCGCTCCCAAATCATCTGCAGTAATACCGGCAGCATCGAGAGCCTTCTGCGCAACCTTAGCCATCTCCCAGACAGCCCAACGGAAGACCGTCTGACCGTCCTGACGCAGGGTCGGCCAAAGCTTCTCGCCCTCCTGCACCGGGTTAGCCACAAAATCACGGTTGCGGATATCAAGCATGGAATGGGTCATACCCACAGCGCCCCAGCGCTCGCCGTCCGAACCCCAGATAGTGGGGCCGATGCCGGGTTCATCGGAGGCACCTACGACCGCCGCACCAGCACCGTCACCGAGCAGGAAGGAAATGGTGCGTTCGGTGTTGTCGATGAAATCCGAGAGTTTCTCAACGCCGATGACCAGAACCTTCTGGGCGGTGCCGGAGCGCACCAGGGCGTCCGCCTGGGCGATGCCGTAGCAGAAGCCTGCACAGGCTGCTGAGATATCGTAAGCAGGAGCCTTGGACCCCACAGCTTCCGCTACCAGGGTCGCGAGGGCGGGGGTTGCGTAGGGGTGGGAGATGGTGGCGACGATGACGGCATCCAGCTCTTCGCCCTGCACACCTGAGGCGGCCAGGGCGTCCTTGGCAGCTCCCACAGCCAGGTCGGTAACTGAAATCTTCTCTGACGCGCGGTGGCGGGTCTTAATGCCGGTGCGCTGGACGATCCACTCGTCGGAGGAATCAATGGGGCCGGCAATGTCGTCGTTGGTGACGATGAGGTCAGGGCGGGAGGCGCCGTAGCCCAGAATACGGGAGTAGCGGTTGGGCTCAACCTGCTTGAGAGTAGGCATCGTGAAGTCCTTTCGGGGAAACTTTAGGCCTGGAGAGCCTGGGCTAGGGCGGCAAGGTCGTCGGGGGTGTTGATGGCAGACGCCGGTGTGCCGCGCATACCGCGCTTGGCGAGACCCACGAGGGTACCAGCGGGAGCAACCTCAACAAGACGGGTAACTTCCCGCTCCGCGAGGGTTGCCATACACAGGTCCCAGCGGACGGGGCGGGTCACCTGGGCAACCAGCGATTCAAGGGCCGCTGCCCCCGAGGCAACGGGCTGGCCGTCGAAGTTTGAGAGCAGCTCAGCAGTCGGTTCTGCGGGGGAGAGGCCTGCCGCAAAGTCTGCCAGGGGCCCCTGGGCTGCCGCCATGTAGTCGGTATGGAAAGCACCGGCTACCTTCAGCGGAATCACGCGGGTCTTGGCGGGCGGGTTCTCGGCGAAAGCTGCAAGAGCGTCGATGGAACCAGCGGCTACAATCTGCCCGCCGCCGTTCGAGTTGGCGGCGGTGAGGTTTGCTTCAGCGATAGCGGCGCGGACGTCGTCCTCAACTCCGCCAAGCACGGCGGCCATGCCGGTGGGGGTAGCGGCAGCTGCCTGAGCCATGCCGTCGGCCCGCACCTTGATAAACCGCATGGCGTCCTCTTCGGTGAGCACACCGGCTAGGGCTGAAGCTGTAATTTCACCTACCGAGTGACCGGCAAAAACAAGCTTCTGGCCCTCCAAGGTCTTCTGGGCTAGGCGACCGGTGACAAGACCAGCTGCCACAATCAGGGGCTGGGCAATAGCGGTGTCCTTGATGGTTTCCTCATCGGCCTCGGTGCCGTAATGAACCAGGTCGAGCTCTACAGCCTCAGAGAGGCGCTCGAGGTGGGGGCGTACCCCATCGAGGTCTAACCAGTTTGTGAGGAATCCGGGCTTCTGCGACCCCTGGCCGGGGCACACCAGTGCTATCACGCGTAACCGCCTTGAAAATAGAGTGTGAGACCTAGAACTTGAAAGTTTCTAGCGCTTTGTTCAAATAACTATCCTACTCCTGTTGGCAGGCTAGCTGGGACGGCACAGCTGTTCAATCTCAAAAGCCAAGAAAACTCACAGCTAAGGACTTCGGCCCAAGAAAGCTAGAGAGTAAGACAGGCTAGGCCAAAGACTGCCCAGAACAAAAGCGACCCCCACGATAATCGTGGGGGCCGCCCTTACACTCAGCGCGAATCTAGGACTCGCTGTGAGCTAGGAACTGATCAGCACAGGGGCTTAGGCGTCGCCACCGGCGGTGCCTGAGGTGCCTGCGTTGATGTTGTTCAGGTCGTACTTCTCAAAGGCCTTAGCAGGAGCGTCAGCGGGAACTTCGCCTCGCTTAGCCAGCATCTGCAGGGTGCGGACGACGATGGACTCGGCATCGATCTTGAAGAAGCGGCGGGCACCGGCACGGGTATCAGAGAAACCGAAGCCATCTGCACCCAGGGTTGCAAATTCGTTGGGAACGAACTGGCGGATACCGTCCATCAGGTCGGTCTGGTAGTCAGACACGGCAACGATGGGGCCGGTGGCACCCTCAAGCTGCTGGGCAACGAAGGGGGTGCGGGGGCTAGCTGAGGGGTTGTTCAGCAGCTCACGTTCGGTCTCAAGGCCGTCGCGGCGCAGGTTGGTCCAGGAGGTAACTGACCAAACATCTGCTGAGACGCCCCAGTCTTCGGCAAGAATCTGCTGTGCCTTTTCAGCCCAGGGAACTGCAACGCCTGAGGCCAGAAGCTGGGCACGGGGGCCGTCATTCTTTGCCTCGTGCAGGCGGTAGATACCACCAATCAGGCCGTCAACGTCGAGGTTTTCGGGTTCAGCGGGGTGCTGAATGGGCTCGTTGTAGACGGTGATGTAGTACATGACGTTGTGGTCTTCGTCCTTGTCACCGTACATGTGCTCGATGCCGCGCTTGACGATGTGACCGATTTCGTAACCGTAGGCAGGGTCGTAGTGAATCACTGCGGGGTTGGTGCCGGCCAGGATCGGTGAGTGGCCGTCTGCGTGCTGCAGGCCTTCACCGGTCAGGGTGGTGCGACCTGCGGTTGCACCCATGATGAAGCCACGGGTCAGCTGGTCAGCAGCAGCCCAGAAGGAGTCGCCGGTGCGCTGGAAACCGAACATCGAGTAGAAGATGTATACGGGAATCATGGGCTCGCCATGGGTGTCGTAGGAAGTACCTACGGCGGTGAAGGCTGAGGTGCCACCGGCCTCGTTGATACCTACGTGAATGATCTTGCCCTCGGGTGATTCCTTGTAGGCCAGCATGAGTTCACGGTCAACAGCCAGGTAGTTCTGGCCGTTGGGGTTGTAAATCTTGGCGGTGGGGAAGTAGGAGTCCATGCCGAAAGTACGAGCCTCATCGGGGATGATGGGCACGATACGGTGGCCGAAGTCCTTCTCGCGCATGAGGTCCTTGAGCAGGCGCACAAAGGTCATGGTGGTTGCAGCCATCTGCTTACCGGTGCCCTTGAATGCACCCTTGTAGGCCTTGTCTGAAGGCAGGGTAATCTTGGGCTGAACATTCTTGCGGGAGGGGACGAAGCCGCCCAGTTCCTCACGGCGGGCCATGAGGTACTTGTACTCTTCGGAGTCCTTACCGGGGTGGTAGTAGGGCGGGTTGTAGAGGTCCTTCTCCAGCTCCTCGTCGGAGATGGGGATGCGCAGGTGGTCGCGGAACTGCTTCAGGTCTTCCATCGACAGTTTCTTCATCTGGTGGGTGGCGTTGCGAGCCTCGAAGGAAGCACCCAGGCCGTAGCCCTTAACAGACTGAGCAAGGACGACGGTGGGCTGGCCCTTGTGCTCAACAGCTGCCTTGAAGGCTGAGTAAACCTTGTGGTAGTCGTGGGCGCCGCGCTTCATGGCCCAGATCTCGTCGTCGGTCATGTCCGCAACGAGTTCCTTGGTTTCAGGGGTCTGACCGAAGAAGTGTTCACGGATAAAGCCGCCGGACTCAGCCTTGTAGGTCTGGTAGTCACCGTCGCGGGTTTCGTTCATGATGCGGACGAGCTCGCCGGACTTATCCTTTTCGAGCAGGGAATCCCATTCGCGGCCCCAGAGGACCTTGATGACGTTCCAGCCTGCGCCGCGGAAGAAGGCTTCAAGTTCCTGAACAATCTTGCCGTTACCGCGGACGGGGCCGTCCAGACGCTGCAGGTTGCAGTTAACAACGAAGGTGAGGTTGTCGAGCTTGTCGTTGGCAGCTAGCTGCAGGGCACCGCGTGACTCGGGCTCGTCCATTTCGCCGTCGCCCAGGAAGGCCCAGACATGCTGGTCTGAGGTGTCCTTGATACCGCGGTTGTGCAGGTATTTGTTGAACTGAGCCTGGTGGATAGCGTTGAGGGGACCAAGACCCATGGATACCGTGGGGAACTGCCAGAAATCAGGCAGGTTGCGGGGGTGGGGGTAGGAGGGCAGATGGGTGCCCTGCTTGGTCTTTTCCTGGCGGAAGCCATCGAGCTGCTCTTCGGTGATGCGACCTTCCAGGAAGGCACGTGCATAGTTACCGGGGGAGGAGTGGCCCTGGAAGAAAATCTGGTCGCCGCCACCGGGGTGGTTGCGGCCACGGAAGAAGTGGTTGAAACCTACTTCGTAGAGGGTGGCTACACCTGCGTAGGAGGAAATGTGGCCACCTACGCCGATAGTGGCTTTCTGGGCACGCTGTACCATCATGGCAGCGTTCCAGCGGAGCATGGCGCGGTAGCGGCGTTCAATCTGCTCGTCGCCGGGGTATTCGGGTTCCTGGTCGACAGGAATGGTGTTGACGTAGTCAGTGGTGGTCACCATGGGTACGGTGATCGACTTCTGGCCTGCGCGCTGCATAAGTGAGCGCACGATGAACTGTGCACGTTCGGTGCCGTGGGCTTCTACCAGGTCGTCGAAGGACTCAATCCACTCGTTGGTCTCTTCGGGGTCGATGTCGGTGAAGCTGTTGGTCAGTGCACTCAAAACGTGATCGTTCGTTTCTGAGGGTCCCACTAGTCAACCTCTCTTTGTTGTAGGGGTATGTGTTCACCAGCGGCAGCCTATGTGCCCGGTGAGCCTTGGGTGTATGCCTTGCGCGGCCGGTGGGCAGGCGCTAAGACAACTTCCCTTCTATGTTGTCACAAATTGCTTCTTTTAAGGTTGTGGTTTCAAGGGTTTGGGGGTGTGAAATAGCCGTCACTTGCCCCTACTTTTTCTGAGGGTGAAATTAGCTGGCCTATTTTGGTCGTGTTCTGTTGATTTGGGGGCATGAAGCGTGTTCAGTAGGAACTAAAGGCATGCCCGGTCTCGTTTACTTTCGTTGCGGAAGTGGTGAAGGAGGGTGTGTGGGGCTTTGTTGAATTGCTAGCCCGCCATTGTCATTTGAATCTTGGAGGATGTACGTGAGCGCCACCGGTGCTGCTAAAGAGACTGTTGGTCAGAAGCTAGGGCTGCCTGTTGGCAGCCTGATGCAGGAGTTTGGCTACGATGAGGATGTCGACTTCGACCTGCGCGATGCCTTGGAGGATTTTCTGGGAACAGAGCTTCTTGATGAGGATGACCAAGAAGTTGTCGATGGCATCTTGCTGTGGTGGCGTGCTGAGGACGGCGACCTGGTCGATGGTCTGATGGATGTGCTAGCTACTCTTGACGAGGGTGGGGTGGTATGGCTGCTGACCCCCAAGTCTGGTCGGGATGGGCATATTCCTCCGGTGGAGATTCAAGAAGCTGCCCCGCTGGCGGGGCTGCATGTGACCACATCTGAGTCGCTAGCTCAGGATTGGGCTGCTTTTCGCCTGGTCATGAAACAGGGGAAATAAGTGTGAGGGCCTTCTGTCAGGGTAGACAGGGGGCCCTTTTTCATGGGTTTTAGCCATGGAGAGCGGTGGTTCAGAAAAAAATTAGAAATTTTTTGAAAAAATATAAGTGCTTGTCAAATCGGCATTTTCTGATATTTGTCTGTGTAAAATAGTCAGAAAATCGGGCTTTTTGCACCCTGAGGGGCGGTTTCGATTTGCAAGACCGTTTGGGTCTGCGTAAAGTATTACATGTCGCCGCGAGAGATAACGCGGAAGGGACAACAAGGGTCTTTAGCTCAGCTGGTAGAGCGCCACGTTTACACCGTGGATGTCATCGGTTCGATCCCGGTAGGACCCACAGATAAGCCCCACACCTCGGTGTGGGGCTTTTTGTTTTTCTACGGCTAGCTGTAGGTCGGGTGGGGCGAGAGAAAATGTGGGCTTCTTATCAGGGTGAAAGTCGCACCGGCAGAAGGCGCCGATAGGTAGACTGAAAACTTCAGTCTGACTCACACACATACCTTTAGAGGGGAAACCTATCGTGACTACCTCACGCCGTGCTCTACTTGAGGGGACTGCCTGGGCGGCACCTGCCGTCCTCGCTACTGCAGCTATCCCTGCCTACGCAGCATCAACTCCCTCCGTGGTAGCCCACGGCTCCACCACCGAAATCACCCTGGAAAACACCGTCTCCGGTGCAAGCGGTCGCGTCAGCGGTTCTGCGGTCTCATCCACCGACCCCGCTGGCTTCCGTCTTTACCGGACATCAGGTACCGCAACCACCGCCACGATTTCTGCCCTGACCTACTACATCGCCTTCCCCAAGAACCAGGGCTGGACTGTGGATATGGTCAAGCATAACTTTGACCTTGTCGACACCGCCTGGACTGCCTTTGGCCTCGCCAGGGACGCTTCAATCGCTACAGCAGATGGTCAGGTGCTGACCGCAGCTGATTACACTTTCTACTCGGTTAGCTACTCCACCCTGCCCATCACCAACTACGCTGTTGGTGGCCAGGCTGATTCACTGCCGGTTGACCGAAGCACCATCAACGCTGACATCGCCATTACATCTGGCGACCCCGCCGCTGTCGCCGGCATCTACGCAGGCTACGTCGCAACCTACGCTGTTGACGGTGGTTCCGCAGCAACAGCATCCACCGTCAGCCCCGCTGCTATCAGCGTCCGCTAACCACAAAAACACTCACAGCAACCCCGATGAACCGAAATTTTAAGCCCCGCAATTTCACAGCAGTCTTCCTCTCAGTTGTCTGGCTCCTGATATCGATTTTCTTTATCACTCAGGGAGCTATGGTGACCCTCTGGTCGATTTTTGCGTGCGTGGCCCTGGTCATCGGGGCTGCTGCTCTGTGGGTGCTCTTCACCGATACCTACAACTCCTAAAAACCCATGACCCCTACTGCTCTCCCATAATGTGAGAGTTTGCTTCATCTCACCCAGCCCTGAAGCATAAATAGAGCAGACCAGCGTAGTCTTAAGACATGACTGAAAACAATACTGCTCGTAAGGCACAAATTGGTGTAACCGGCCTGGCTGTCATGGGTGCAAATCTGGCCCGCAACCTGGCCCGCAACGGCTACACCGTAGCCCTGCACAATCGCTCCGTTGAAAAAACCGACGCCCTGCTCGAAGCCCACGGCGATGAAGGTGACTTCATCCGCACCGAGACCCTGCAGGAACTGGTTGACTCTCTCGAAGCTCCCCGCCGCATCCTCATCATGGTTAAGGCAGGCGGCCCCGTTGATGCTGTCATTGAGCAGCTCGAACCCCTGCTCGATGAAGGCGATGTCATCATTGACGGCGGTAACTCCCACTTCCCCGATACCATCCGCCGCGAGCGTGCCCTGGCAGAAAAGGGCCTGCATTTCGTCGGTATCGGCGTCTCCGGCGGTGAAGAGGGCGCCCTCAACGGCCCCTCCATCATGCCCGGCGGTTCTGCTAAGTCCTACGAATCCCTCGGCCCCCTGCTCGAAAAGATTTCAGCCAAAGCACCCAACGGCGATCCCTGCTGCGCCTGGATCTCAACCGACGGCGCTGGCCACTTCGTTAAGATGGTCCACAACGGTATCGAGTACGCAGACATGCAGGTCATCGGCGAGGCCTACGACCTGCTGCGCACCGTTGCTGGGCTTGAGCCCGCAGCCCAGGCTGAAATCTTCAAGCAGTGGAACACCACCGACCTCAACTCCTACCTCATTGAAATCACCGCTGAGGTTCTGGCCCAGGTCGATGCTAAGACCGGCAAGCCCCTGGTCGACGTGATCGTCGATGAGGCCGGCCAGAAGGGTACCGGCCGCTGGACCGTCCAGGCAGCCCTGGATCTGGGGGTACCAGTCTCCGGTATTGCGGAGTCAGTATTTGCCCGTGCCCTGTCTTCTAGCAACTCTGATGCCCGCAAACAGGCCCAGGAAGAGCTACCCGCAGGCCTCATCGCAACCACCGCCGTTGCTAACGGCGATGAAGAGTTCATTGAGGACGTCCGCAAGGCCCTCTTCGCCTCCAAGCTGGTTTCCTACGCCCAGGGCCTGGACATGCTGGCTAAGGCTGGCGACGAGTACGGTTGGGACCTCAAGCTCGACGTCATCGCAGGTCTCTGGCGCGCAGGCTGCATTATCCGTGCAGAACTGCTGGGTGAAATCATGAACGCCTACAAGGATGAAACCCCCGCCAACATGCTGCTGGCTCCCGGCTTCAAGAAGCTCATGGAAGAACTCGTTCCCTCCTGGCGTCGTGTGGTTGCCAAGGCAACCGCTGAGGGCGTGCCCGTCCCCGTCTTCGCCTCATCCCTAAGCTACTACGACGGTCTGCGCCGCAAGCGCCTACCCGCTGCCCTGATTCAGGGGCAGCGTGACTTCTTCGGTGCCCACACCTACGGTCGAATCGACTCCGAGGGTATGTGGCACACCGAGTGGAGTGGCGACCGCAGCGAGATCAACGCTGAGGACTCCCACACCCACTAGGCGACAAGAGCCTACAACCGATATGCTCTGTGCCCTGATACTTCACTGTTCAGGGTGTAGAGCATATTTTGTCTAAGAGAATTGAGAAACTTGATGTCGTTTGGTTCAAAGATTAAGAAAGTGCTAATTAGCGATCAGGGGAACCTATTCACCACCTTTGGTTATGGTCTGGTCGTAGGGGCTATCGTAAAGTATTACAGCCTAACCGCTCGTTTTGCGTTCCGTAAAGAAACCCCCATCAGCGCAGATTTCAATGAGAACGTGACCTTTGCGGTAAAGACCTTTTTGCGGCCTAAAACTATGAATCGCTGTCTTTCTGGTATTCGTCAAACAACGTTTGCTGGGCGTGTAGTGGTAGCAGATGACTCCGAAAAACATTGGTCAACAACAGACCCGGCTGTTCAGGTCGTGAAGCTGCCCTTCAACGTGGGTATTTCGCGGGGGCGTAACGCGGCTCTAGCACAGGTCAATACCAAGTATGTTCTATTTACTGACGACGATACCGTCCACACACGTGCAAGTAATTGGCAGAAGGCCTATGAGTATTTAGAAGCCCACCCTGATGTGGATGCAGTAGCCTGTACCCTGATTGAGGTTCCCACCTTCCGCACCCATATTTACGGTTCAAAAGCGGATACCCTGTACGCTAAATCAGCTGACCCCGCATACGAACCCGGGCAGCTGGTTCACGGGCTTCCTTTCCGGCTAATGACCTCCAATGACTTCTTAGCACGCACTGAGTCAATTCGTTCTATTGGGGGCTGGGACGACGAGCTTAGGCTTAACGAACACAGAGATTTTTTCTCTCGTGCCAGCGGAAAGCTCGTATTCGTTCAGGACCCCGAAGTCTTTGCTTTCCACGCCCGCACCCCCTGGAATAAGAAATACCAGAAGTATCGTCACGATAACGTCGTATCTCGAAGTTTAATCACCCAAAAGTGGGGAGAATAAAAAATCCCAGCCTGTATGGCTGGGATTTTTTATTAGATCCACATGGTCGGGTCCACGTACTCGACAGCGTCGACCAGGGGTTTTTTGTTCTCGGGAGTGCGCGGACGCGAGCGGGCGGGAATACCGGTAATGATGGAGTCCTCGGGGTGGTCATGTACGACCACCGAGTTACCGCCGATAGCCGAGTCAGCACCAATAAGCACCGGGCCTAGGACCTTGGCACCAGCACCGATGGTCACACGGTCGCCGATAGTGGGGTGGCGTTTCCCCTTCTCCAGAGAACGTCCGCCCAGAGTCACCCCGTGGTAAATCATGACATCGTCACCGATTTCGGTGGTTTCACCAATCACCACCCCCATGCCGTGGTCGATGAAGAAGCGGCGGCCAATGGTGGCACCGGGGTGAATCTCAACCCCCGTCATGAAGCGGGCAAACTGGCTGAGGGTGCGGGCTAATGTACGGGTAGAGTCCTTCTGCCACAGTTTATGGGCCAGCCTGTGAGCCCAGATGGCGTGCATACCCGAGTAGTTAATCATGATTTCCACATCGCCGCGGGCTGCGGGGTCGTGTGCTTTGACGGTGTCTAAGTCTTCACGCAGGCGCGCTCGGAAACTCATGCTTCTCCTCAAAATCTAGGCAGGGGAGCGCAGCGGGCGCTCTTGCTGAACTCTACAACAGTCACGGCTAGAACGATATTCCGTCTCACCCAAAATATTTACGTCAAGCCGGGGCGGGCGTCCGCGCGGGCCACCAGACGTAGACACACGGGCACCCCGCTGCCAAGCAGCGGGGTGCCCGAGATTATCACGGAACTAAATGTTTAGCCGCGGATATCTTCGTAGAGCAGGGTAGAGATGTAGCGCTCACCGAAGTCGGGAACGACAGCGACAATCAGCTTGCCGGCGTTCTCGCTCTTCTTCGCTTCTTCCAAGGCGGCCCAGACGGCTGCACCGGAGGAGATACCGCCCAGGATGCCCTCTTCGGTACCCAGCTTACGGGCGGTGGCAACGGCGTCGTCGATAGCAACGTCGGTGACGGCGTCGTAGATGTCGCGGTTGAGGGTATCGGGTACGAAGTTAGCGCCCAGGCCCTGGATCTTGTGGGGGCCAGCCTTACCCTCGGTCAGCAGGGGGGAGTCCTTGGGTTCGACCGCAACAACCTTGATGTTGGGGTTCTGCTCCTTGAGGTACTTACCGGTACCAGAGACGGTACCGCCGGTGCCAACGCCAGCTACGAAGATATCAATCTTGCCTTCGGTTGCTTCCCAGACCTCGGGGCCGGTGGTCTTGTAGTGAATCTCGGGGTTGGCTTCGTTGGAGAACTGGGAGGCCAGAATAGCGTTCTCGGTGGAGGCTACGATTTCCTTGGCCTTTTCAACAGCACCGCGCATACCCTCAGAACCGGGGGTCAGCACGATTTCAGCACCGTAGGCGCGCAGCATGACGCGACGCTCGTTGCTCATGGTTTCGGGCATGGTCAGAATGACCTTGTAGCCGCGGGCAGCGCCCACCATAGCCAGGGCGATACCGGTGTTGCCTGAGGTACCTTCAACGATGGTGCCGCCGGGCTTGAGGGCGCCGGACTTCTCAGCGGCGTCGATGATAGCTACACCGATGCGGTCCTTGACGGAGTTGGCGGGGTTGTAGAATTCCAGCTTGACTGCGACGTTGCCGGGCAGATCAGCATCCAGGCGGTTGAGGCGGACGATGGGAGTGCGGCCGACAACTTCGGTGATATTGTTGTACATCTTTGACACGAGTGCACCTTTCAGGTGGAAGCGATGAATGGTTCGCCCTCTAGTTTACGAAACAAAGGGGGAGGGCTTAACTTCTAAGAAACTTGGCGTAATGTTGCCTAGCCTTAGCCAGCTTGGGATTGATGACGGCCATACAGTAGCCCTGGTAGGGATTCAGGGCGTAGTAGTTCTGATGGTAGGCCTCAGCCTCGTAGAAAGTGCCCAGGGGCTCTACCACCGTGACGATGGGCTGATCCCACAGCTTCTGTGCCCTGCCAATGGCTGCTTCAAAGAGAGCCTTCTGCTCATCATTCTCGTAGTAGAGGGCCGAGCGGTACTGGGGGCCAGCGTCCGCTCCCTGACGATCCCAGCTGGTGGGATCGTGCGAAGTGAAGAAGATATCGAGCACGGTTTCGGCCGGAATGACGGTCTCATCGAACTCGACCTTGACCACCTCAACGTGGCCGGTGCTACCTGAACAGACCTCCCGGTAGGTGGGGTTATCGACGTGCCCACCGGTGTAGCCACAGATGCTAGCGGTTATTCCTTCAAACTGGCGGTATACGGCGTCGATGCACCAGAAGCACCCGCCGCCAACGACAAAACTTTGCATATTTCCTGTAACCCGGCAGGGGTAACTCTTATTCCCAGTACAAGGGCGCATGACACAATAGGGGCATGACTGAACTGAAAACACCCACCCTAAGCGATGTAACCCGTGCCTTCCACGAGATTTTCCCACCCGATATTGCCGAGAAATGGGATGCTGCCGGTCTGGTAGTTGGACGAGCTGACGCTCCTGTGACCACTCTTGGGTTTGCCGTGGATGCCACCGTGGCAACTGCCCGCGAAGCTGTAGAAAAAGGCGCAGGGCTACTCATCACCCACCACCCCCTGCTCATGCGTGGTGCCTCTTTCCTGCCCGACACCGACTATAAGGGCGAGGTTGTTCACACCCTCATTGAGGGAAGGTGCGGATTGCTGGGGGCCCACACCAACGTGGACTCAGCCCCGCACGGCACCAACGAGGCCTTTATGAACAAGCTGGGCATCACCGACACCGAGATTCTGGCAGAGGAAGAGACCGTACAGATTGATGGGGCGGACGTTCGCGTCGGCATCGGGCGCGTTGGCAGTCTGCCTGCCCCCGTCAGCCTCAAGGAACTGGCTGAAAAAATTGCTGACTTTCTGCCGGCAACCGCCGGCGGTCTACGCATCGCAGGCCGGCCCGACCAGAGCGTCCAAAAAATTGCCCTCTGCACCGGGGCAGGCGATTCCCTCTTTGGCGATGCCCGCGCATCGGGTGCGGACGTCTACATCACCGCCGACCTGCGCCACCACCCGGCCTCAGAAGCCCGCGAACAGGCCCTCATCAGCGGCGGCACCCCGGCCCTGATTGACTGCTCCCACTACGCCAGCGAATGGCTCTGGATGGACGGGGCCGCCCGCCTTATCACCGAAAAACTGGAGGAGCGAGGCTTTACTATCGATACCTACGTCTCGATTCTCAACACCGACCCCTGGGACTTCACCGTCTCCACCGGGCAGGTCGCAGGCTCAGCCTCCACCCGCTAGGAGCCCTACTCCCTCACCAGAAGAGTCAGGGTACCCGGCTTCTTCTCGGTGGGGGAGAGCAGCTCCACCTCAAAACCGGGGGCAAGAGCCTCAGCCAATTCACCGGCATCCTCAATCCCGGTCAGGTTCTCCTGCACCAGGTAGCGGCCCAGCAGGCCCCGGTAATGCTTAGCCATATGCGAGACCACCTTGCGGCCACCGTCAGCCGCCACCCTCTCCACCCGAACCAACAGATGACGCTGCGGGGCGGGCGTCCACGCCTTTGCGTAGGCAGCAGAGCGGCCGTCCACCACCAGTTGGCCCCCGGCCAAATCATCCAAGGGGCGTTTGAGCTCGCTCTTCCAAAACTTAGCCAGATCCCCAATCTCACCCAGCTTCGTGCCCATCGACAGCCGGTAGGCCGGAATCATATCGGTAAGACCCACTGCACCCCAGGCTGCAGATATCACCACAACAGCCCTATCAGCCCGCGCCCGCGCGTCCGCCCCCAAAGAACCGTACCCAAAAGCCTCAAACAAAACCCCCGAATACACCTCGGACGCAGGCGCCGCCGGCTCCGACCACAACCGAGTATTCCGCTCAACCTCAGCCAGCAAGGACGGACCCACCTTCAACAGCTGCCCTGCATCGGGCAAACCGCTCACCCGCACCAACTCATCCACCACGGTCTCGCGAGCCCCCGTCAACTCAGGAGCCAACAACTCACCCAACTCAACCCCGGAACCAGATGTGGCAGGAGTCTTACCCTCAGACGGCGGAAACAAAATCAACATACCCACCAGTGTAGTAAAGTAGAACCCCAGAACGGGACGCCCAGGCAATCGCGCAGCGCACAAACGCTTCGAGGAAAGTCCGGGCTCCACAGCACAGGGTGGTCGATAACGTCGACTCAGGGTAACCTGCAGGCCAGTGCCACAGAAAACAAACCGCCCCACCACGACGGGGTAAGGGTGAAAAGGTGAGGTAAAAGCTCACCAGTACCGCAGGCGACTGCGGTAGCTCGGTAAACCCCACCCGGAGCAAGGCCAAACAGGGCGCGCTAGTAACCAGTGCGGTGAAGCGCCCGGGTAGGCTGCTTGAACCCGCCGGCAACGACGGGTCTAGATGGATGATTGCCGCCTACCCTCGGGTAGGTACAGAACCCGGCTTATCGGGCGTCCCGTTCTTTACTCCCCGTGACCAAAGGGGTCGGGGTCGACGCCCGGCATCCAGGTGTTACCTTCGGCAGTCCAGCCCTCAGCCTTCACAACCTTCTTGTACTTCTTGGCGTACTTGGCATTCAGTCGATTCACGTAGAGCTTGCCATCAAGGTGGTCAGTCTCGTGCTGCATGACGCGGGCAAACCAGCCGGTTGCCTCAAACTTCAGCGGGTTACCTTCGCCATCGAACCCGTTGACCGTGACCCAGTCAGCGCGCTTGAGCGGGAAAGAATAACCGGGGAAGGACAGGCAGCCCTCAACCTCATCGTAGGGATCAGGATCAGCCGTCGAAATCTTACCCAGAGTCAGCACGGGGTTAACCACCACGCCCAGCGGGGGCACACCGTCCTCATTCTCAAACTTGTAGGTGAACAGGCGCAGGCCCACACCCACCTGGGGGGCCGCCAGGCCCACACCGTTCGAGACCTCCTGGGTCTCGTACATATCGTCGATCAGCTTGCGCAGCTCATCATCAAAGGACGTCACCGGGGCAGCCGGGCGGTGCAAAACCGGGTTACCGTGAATAACAATGGGCAAAACAGTCATGACATAACCTCTCACGCGGGGTAAACAAAAAGGGCCGCTACGATAAAAACCGTAGCGACCCTTCTACTCAGGGTGATCGACGGGGGTTGAACCCGCGACCTCCTGGACCACAACCAGGCGCTCTGCCAACTGAGCTACGACCACCATGTTTACAAAAACTACCGTTTCTTTCACCGGCTTGTTTTGGCAACGGATACTAGCTTACACACAGTTTTGATTCCCTGCAAATCGAAAATGAGGTTATGCAGGGTGACTGTGCTCACGAACCTTTGCGGCTGGGAGTGGCGGACGCTGCCCGGCTGCGGGTGGCGTCCGTGCCTCCTGAACCCCTAGGCGGGATTAATCTGCTGGCGGGTTGCTGCAACCTCCTGGGCAACCTTTTGCGCGGTGGCACTATCAGGGCCAGGGGAGGGTACAAAAACCGTGCCGCGGTAGTAGCGCAGCTCGTCGATAGAATCCTGGATATCGCCCAGTGCCCGGTGGTTGCCGGTTTTCGCAGGAGCGTTATAGGTGGCCTTCTCAAACCAGCGGCGGGAAAGCTCCTTGATAGTAGATACATCAATCACGCGGTAGTGCAGGTAGTCCACGAGCTCGGGCATGTCGCGCACCAAAAAAGTCTTATCGGTACCCACAGAATTACCACCCAGCACAGCCTTGCGCGGCTCGGGGACCCACTGCTTCACATAATCCAGCACCAGCTGCTGGGCCTCAGCCATGGTAATGCCCTGATCCAGGTCGTCCAGCAAGCCGGATACCGTGTGCATGTTGCGCACAAAATCATCCATCTGCTCAAGGGCCTCGGGCTCGGGCTTAATGACGACATCCACGCCGTCACCCAAAATATTGAGATCCCCGTCAGTCACCAGCGCGGCGACCTCAATCAGGGCGTCCTTCTCTAGAGAGAGGCCGGTCATCTCACAATCAATCCATACAATACGTTCATTTGAAATAGACACAGAACCAATCTACCCCTTTAGGGGCCTAACCCACAGCAGATTTTCATAGAGCAGAAGGTCTAAGACCTGCCTGTGCCACTCAGCCGGCGGGTAAAATCAGGTGTACTCTTCCGCTCGGCCAGGAGGACCATGAGCCCCAGAACAGCGCAAACCCATACCGCCAGCATCCCGGTGCACCGGTATAACCCCAAGACAGCCCACTATGTCTCGGGTAGCCCCCTTCGAACCCTCATCTTTGGAACCATCGGTTCTCTACTGGTGATGTTCGCATCCTTCGGCGTGGGCTGGCTCGCAGATGCCTCCCCCTTCCGCCGGGTGGACTGGATTATCCCGCTGCGCTACACGGCACCCGGACTGGTGACCTGCATCGCCCTACTCGTTGTGGGGTCGATGATGCTCTGCCGCGAATGGTTGCGCATGGTGCAGAAACTGCTCGTCTGGGACCAGCGTGCAAAACGCTGGGCAACCGCAGCCATTATCTGCTGGATGCTACCCCAGCTCTTTGCCTTCCCCCTCTATAGCCGTGACGTCTTCTCCTACTTTGCCCAGGGGCGCGTCATGGCGTCAGGGCTTAACCCCTACGAGTACGGGGTTTCTTCCGTCAATAACTTCTTCCAGTACGGTGCCGACCAGATGTGGTCCGAGTCAGCCCCGCCCTACGGCCCCGTCTTCCTGCTTATCGAAAAATGGGTAGCCCAAATCGCCGGTGATTCCGTAGATACCGCCCTCTATCTCTTTAGGCTGGTTGCCCTCATCGGAGTGGGGCTTATCGCCTACTACGTGCCTAAACTGGCGAGCCTCCACGGTATCAATGGCATACGAGCTAACTGGCTGGTGCTGGCCAACCCTCTCTTTATTGCCGCCTTCATCACCTCTTCCCATAATGACGCCCTGATGACCGGCCTGGTGCTGGCAGGTGTCTACCATGCGGCGGCCCGCCGCGATACCGTCGGTGGCCTGCTGGGAATTACCCTGGTGACCGCGGCCGTAGCCGTCAAGCCCATTGCCCTAGTCGCCCTACCTTTTATTGGGCTGTTCTGGGCCGGTAGGGGAGCCAGCTGGCCCCGCCGCTTTATTTTCTGGGCTATTACTCTGGCTATCTCCATGGCGGAGCTCTGGGTTCTTGGGGCCGTGACCGACCTGGGCTTTGGCTGGATTGGGGCCCTAGCTACCACCGGTGGCCAGTACATCTGGTTCACTCCCATCGGCTTCCTGGGGCTGCAAATCAACCAGATCCTGGTATCTATCACCGGCGATAATGCCCTGGCGAACTCGGTGCGCGACACCTTCTTCTCTCTAGGAAAGCTCGCGGGCATGCTGCTGGCCGTGGTTGTCATGTTCGTTGGCAAGGACGAAAACCTCATCCGCCGCACAGGTCTGGCTCTAGCTATGGTTGTGGTTTTTTCACCCATGCTGCAGTCCTGGTATCTGCTCTGGTTCATCCCGCTGTTTGTGGTGGCCGGTGTGCGTACCGACTGGCAGCTGGACTTCTACTTCCTGACCACCATGTTCTTCGTGATCTACGGGGTCTCAGACCAGCTTGCTGTCTCACCCTACCTCGATAACTTCGATCAGAACATGGGCCGCCTCATCGCAGCTGTACTCAGCCTTGCCTACGCCTTCTGGTTGGTCTTCTTCGACCCGGCAACCCGCCGAGTGCTCCGCCGTGGCCAGCGATCCTCACTCTACGAAGTCAGTATCTAGCCTCCAGATAAGAGCAGGAGCCTTACTCATCTCTTGGTCGGGGGTTCGACTCCCTCCCGGGTCTGATATGACTTTTAGTCGAGGAATCGATAGTATAAACAGCGGCTAGCCTCAGTAGCTCAGTGGATAGAGCAGGAGCCTTCTAATCTCTTGGTCGGGGGTTCGACTCCCTCCTGGGGCGCAAAACATATCCCTCACTTGGTAAAACAAGTGGGGGATATTTTTATTATCAAATATGGCTTACACACAGGAAAATCAAATACTTTCGGAATACACTAGAGGGCATGTCTACAGCCAACCTGCCTGAAACGCTCAGCGGCGCACCCGCGTCCGCCCCGGTCCTGCCCCGCCGAACAATGCTGGCAGGAACCGGTACCCTAGCCCTGAGCACCCTACTTGTTGCCTGTGGCCCTGCTGAAGAGCAAATCCAGCCCACCGCCACCGGTGATGAACACACCAACGAGGCCCACGACGTAGACATCAACCAGGCACTAGACCAGCTTGAAGCAGACCACGGAATTACTCTCAGCCTGGCGGTCTATAACCACGCTACCGACAGTCTCTTTTTGCACAAGGGTGACCAATGGACGTATGAAGCATCTATCGTCAAAGTCCCCATTTCTCTCACCCTGCTCAGGCTTGCAGCCTTTGAAGAGCGCGAACTGACTGACGACGAAAAAGCCCTCGTCGAAGCGTCCATTACCTACTCCGATAACAACGCAACGATTGAGATTTACCGCAGATTTGGGTCTGACGACGGGGAATCTACGGCCAGCGCCCAGTCCCTCAATAAGACCTATGAGCTGCTGGGTGTCACAGAGACCCGATCTGCCGGAACCTGGGGCGATAACCAAACCTGGGCCGAGGACCAGGTACGCATTATGCGTGCCATCATCGATACCGTTGAATGGGTCAATGCTACCGACGCCCAGTTCCTTCTCGAAAAAATGGTTCCGCTCGACTGGTCACAAACCTGGGGCGTGGGCTCCCAATACGGGCAGACCGTGCTGGGGGAAGCTGTCACCGACGTATCGGTTAAAAATGGCTGGATCCAGGAAGATACTGGCGAATGGCACATCAACTCCGTCGGTGTTGTTAGAACCGAAAGTACCACCTATTCCATTGCCCTGTTGAGCAAGGGGTTCGAAGACCAGCAGGCAGGGTACGAGGTGGCTAGCCAGGCAGTGCAAGCCTACTTTGACCACGCCGACTAAGCGTGTGGGTTTCTAACCTGATATAGCCAGCGGCCTGAGCCACCGCGCATACCACCACCGGCCCTAAGCGTTGAAACCCGAGTGCCCGTAACTCACAGGCCAGGGTATCAGTTTCAGTGGTGGTGCGGGGGAGCGATTCGGCACCCGGGCACAGTAATTCCTCTGGAAATGCCTCAGCAAAGAGATCTGCTAGATTTACCCGAGACTCTTTCAATACTCTCGCATTATTGATGCAGGCCCGAAGTTTAGATTCGTTCCTAATTCCGATATCGCCCTCAAGGTAGACGCTGATATCGTCTTCAGCCATGGCAGCCAAACGGTCGGGTTGAAAATTGTGTAAGGCCCGGTTCAGCTCCTCCCGTTTTGCTAGAACCGTAGACCACCACAGGCCGCTTTGAAACACCAGCAGGCAGAGGTGCTCGAACAGGGCCTCGTTGGTGCGCGGCACGTTCTGCCATTCCCGTTCAAAGTAGGTGCGGGTACGGTCATCCCGTACCCAGGCAGGCTCATCGGGAACACGTGTATTGGTCACTGTGCTGTCTCCTTCTCGCTGGTAGATGCGGACGCCCGCCCCGGTGCCTTAGCGGGGCAGGTGGTATGAGCCTAGAGGGGTAGGGCAGCCGTGCACCAGGGGTGTGAACAAAATCTGTCATGAAAGCTCTTGCCCGCGTCACAGCTTCACCAATTTTCTGCCCTTTACCGTGCGGTAGCAGCACATACGTTATCCACAGGCAACATTTTTCTGGCTCTTAGACTTTTGCTGGTGTAACCCTTGAGACACCCGGTTCACCCACAACTCAAGGAGGAGTCATGACCGACACCGTCACTATCCGAGGCTTTATCGCAACGGCCCCCACCCAAAAATTTCTGCCCAATGGCAATATCCCGGTAACGAACTTCCGTATTGCCTCCACACCCCGCTGGTTTGATGCCACCAGCGGCACCTGGAAAGAAGGCACAACTAACTGGTACACCGTCAACTCCTTTAGAGCTCTGGCGTATAACAGCGCCCGGAGCCTGCAGGTAGGGCACCCGGTGCTGGTTACCGGCCGCCTGCGCGTCAAACAGTTTGAACGGGCGGACGGCTCACCCGGCACCAGCATCGAAGTAGACGCCACCAGCATCGGGCACGACCTCAACTACGGGCTAGCCAATTTTGCCCGTGTTACAGACCGAAAACCGGATGTCGATGAGACCGATCGTAAGTTCAACGAGCAGGTAGCCGGGGAACAGAAACTCAACCACGGCTATAGCTCTCTACCGGCTGTTGAAGAAGACCCCCAAGGCAGCCATTCTCCCGAAAAAGGCCATCAGGTTTCTGACCAGGGGCTCACCGATACGGCAGCAGACGATGAGGCTGTTGAGGCTCTGACCAGCTAGAGGGCGGGGCAGGGCAAACTCACACCAAGATTCTTGGCCGATGCCCTGCCCTAAACCCCCAACAGCTTGACATCAACCGGTAGGCTTAAACGCATGGCAGAATTTATCTACACCATGACCAAAGCCCGCAAAACTGTAGGCGACAAAGTCATCCTTAACGACGTATCAATGTCGTTCTTCCCCGGTGCAAAAATCGGTATGGTCGGCCCCAACGGTGCCGGCAAGTCAACCATCCTGAAAATCATGGCGGGTCTCGACACCCCCTCCAACGGCGAAGCACGACTCTCAGAAGGCTACACCGTGGGCATCCTCATGCAGGAGCCCCCGCTCAACGAAGAAAAGACCGTCCTGGGTAACGTCCAGGAAGGCGTCGGCGAAATCTACGAAAAGATTGTTCGCTACAACGAAATCTCAGAAGAGATGGCCAACCCCGATGCTGACTTCGACGCGCTCATGGAAGAAATGGGCAAGCTGCAGGAAGCCATCGACGCGGCCAACGCCTGGGACATCGATTCCCAGCTGGAACAGGCCATGGACGCTCTGCGCTGCCCTCCCGGCGATTCACCCGTTACCCACCTCTCCGGTGGTGAACGCCGCCGCGTAGCGCTCTGCAAGCTCCTGCTCCAGAAGCCCGACCTGCTCCTGCTTGACGAGCCCACCAACCACCTGGACGCAGAATCCGTCCTCTGGCTGGAACAGCACCTGCAGTCCTACGAGGGCGCAGTAATCGCTATTACCCACGACCGTTACTTCCTCGATCACGTTGCAGAATGGATTGCAGAAGTAGACCGCGGTAACCTCTACCCCTACGAGGGCAACTACTCCACCTACCTGGACAAGAAGCGCGCCCGCCTTGAAGTTCAGGGTAAGAAGGACGCCAAGCTCGCTAAGCGCCTGGAAGAAGAACTCGAGTGGGTTCGCTCGAACACCAAGGGTCGTCAGGCTAAGTCCAAGGCTCGTCTGGCCCGCTACGAAGAGATGGCTGCAGAGGCTGAGAAGACCCGCAAGCTAGACTTCGAAGAAATCCAGATTCCCCCGGGACCCCGCCTGGGTAACGTCGTCATCGAAGCAGAAAACCTGCAGAAGGGCTTCGACGGCCGCTCCCTCATCAACGGTCTCTCCTTCTCCCTGCCCCGTAACGGCATCGTCGGCGTCATCGGCCCCAACGGTGTAGGTAAGTCAACCCTCTTCAAGACCATCGTTGGCCTTGAACCCCTCGACGGCGGCAATCTGAAGATCGGTGAAACCGTCAAGATTTCCTACGTTGACCAGAACCGCGCCAACATCGACCCCGAAAAGTCGCTGTGGGAGGTTGTCTCAGACGGCCTGGATTACATCCAGGTAGGCCAGGTAGAAATGCCCTCACGCGCCTACGTCTCAGCCTTTGGCTTCAAGGGCCCCGACCAGCAGAAGAAGGCAGGCGTGCTCTCCGGTGGTGAGCGCAACCGCCTCAACCTGGCCCTCACCCTCAAGCAGGGCGGCAACCTGCTGCTGCTCGACGAACCTACCAACGACCTGGACGTCGAAACCCTCACCTCCCTCGAAAACGCCCTGCTGGAATTCCCCGGCTGTGCCGTCGTGGTCTCCCACGACCGCTGGTTCCTCGACAGAGTAGCCACCCATATCCTGGCCTGGGAAGGCACTGACGAACAGCCCGATAACTGGTACTGGTTCGAGGGTAACTTCGAGTCCTACGAGAAGAACAAGATTGAGCGTCTTGGCCCCGAAGCTGCGAAGCCGCACCGCGTCGTTCACCGCAAGTTAACGCGATAAATCGAACTAAGTCAGTTTGAGTGCGGTGAACGATTCCGCATGATTTTTGGTTCCTCGCGCGCTCGGAAAATCATGCTCCATCACCGCAAGTTGACTCGATGAGCTAGCTAATAATCCCTCCCACCTTCACCGGTGGGAGGGATTTTTGCTGTATCTCTTGAATTACTGCTCGCGGTACTCGGGGAGCCTGATCATGGCTTCTTGGGTCACGGTAGCTACATGCACACCGTCACGGGTGAAGATCTTGCCTACAGAGAGACCGCGGGCGTCCTGGGCGCTGGGGGCTTCCTGTACCAGCAGCAGCCAGTTATCGGCGCGGGCGGGGCGGTGGAACCACATCGCGTGGTCAAGTGAGGCTACCTTCATGCCGGGTTCAAGCCAGGTTTTACCGTGCTGCCGTAGTACCGGCTCAAGCTGGGTGTAGTCCGAGGCATAGGCTAGCGCTGCCTGGTGCAGCACAGGGTCATCGGGTAAGGCTTCAAAGGTTTTGAACCAGACCATGTTTGTTGGCCGCTTCTCTTCGCCGGGAGTCACATAGAGTGGAGCGGTAATGTGTCGAACATCGAAGGGGCGGGAGAAGGCAACCTTCTGCGCGATGGGTACCTGTAGGTGGCCCAGGAGGTCAGCAGCTGTGGGAAGGCTCTCCGGATCAGGAATATTCTCCGGCATGGCAGAACTATGGTCGGGGCCCTGGGCAGGTACCTGAAACGAGGTGATACACGAAAAGATAGGTTGCCCACCCTGGTAGGCCTGCACCCACCGCGTCGAAAACGATCTAGCATCGTTGAGCGCTTCTGCCCCGTAGGAAAGATCGCCTTCTACATCGCCGGGCCTCAGGAAGTAGCCGTGCAGGGAATGTAGGGTTTTGCCCTCTACTGTGTGGGCAGCTGCCATGATCGCCTGGGCAAGTACTTGACCGCCGAAGATACGCGGGGATTCTTTGGTGAGGGTCAGGGCACTAAAGACATGCTCGTGGGCGGACGCGCCACCTGGGGCTAGGTTGAGCATGGCCAGTAATTTTTGGGTGGGGGAGAGGCTTTCTAGGGTTTCGTGACTCATAGTTCCACTCTCTCACAGGTAGCCCCTATTTCTCATCTCACCGGGAATGCAGCTCATCATCTGCGATAGGGTGGTATGAGAATAGACCCCGTCCCTTTGATTTCCGGAAGCCTGTGAGATGACCGAGCCAAAGCTATCTGACTACACCGATTATATTTACCTACCCGATGCAAGGACCGCCCGTGATATGGCGACCTATCTGACTCGGGCCCGTTCAGTGGATCCTCAGGCTGCCGTTCGTTTGCAGGCTAACGGCGATGTGTTGGGGATTTCGGTGTGCGTGCTTGCGCCTGAGACCTTACTTGATTCAACCCCAACTATCATCGGTCTGCGCGCTATCAAGCTGGCCCAGCCTGCCGAGGTTGATCTTACGGTTGAGGCGGCAGCTCTTCTCGACCGGCTAGCCCGTATCGAAGAGGCAGGGCTTGCCCTGGCCCTGCCTCCGGTGACTGTCACTGCTCCTTGGGTTGGGCGAACCGTTCCGCGTAGTGGTTGGGAGAAGAAAGGGTTTTACCTCTCCGATCATGCCCGGGCTGCAGCCCAGGAGGGAATATCCGCTGTAGACGGGGCGCTTCCCGCTAACCCGGGGCATGCGGTGGTGGCGACCGTCCGCTCCCGTATCTGGTCATCCCCGCTGGCAGCCCCAGACACTACCGCTGACCTGCCCACCGGGGCTGCCTTCGCCCTGGAGGTTCTGGGATTCTTGCCTCCGCGAGCTACCGAACCCATGCCGGTTTTCACCAGCGGACGCTGGGCCCGCATCTCGGCTAGGGCGGGGCACGTACTGGTTTACTCGGCTACTTCAGCCTAAAAATCCAGCTACTGGGCCCGATTCTGCATGGCGTGGGCTGCCCGGTCAAAGTAGGCCCACATTTCGGCGTCGTGCAGGGGCGATAGCTCCAGGGCGTTCACTGTCTCATGATGATGTGAAGATTCCCCGTGGCTTAGCCTTTGCCATCGAGGTACTAGAATTTTTGCCCTCAAAATTTGAGGGCGCTGTACCTATTTACACCAGCGGGCAGCGGGTTCGTCTGAGCTCGCCGGGCGGTTTCGTCCTCACCAAAATATTGGGCTAATTATTCACCAAAACCACTGCTTCTAAGGTGTTGAAGAGCTGGGTGAAGAACCTGCTTACAGCCGCACCACTCCTGCACAAATAGACCGCTTAAGTATTTAGTTGGTCGGGGCTCAGATGCGGAGAATTACATGGCTGACCAATAATGTAGCTGCCAGCTTTGTTCTCGATGGGCTGAGGGGTTTAAATCGACGCACCAGCTAGGATAAACCCGAAACGCCATCTTTCCCCGTTTTCCTTCACTAGCTAGAATTCCTCGTTCGGCAAGTACCTTGCGTGGAAAAGAAAAGTAACCATGCAAGTGTCCATCTGAAATGAATACCAGTAGATAATCACAAAATTCTTTAGCGGTGAAAGGGATGTTCGAGCCTGTAGCATCTTTTTGCCAGAGCGCGAGAAAGTATCCGTTTTTCTTGGGCGTTTTCCTACCCATCCGTGACTGGTAGCTGTTTTCTGATGTGCTGAAGGTAAGAGCCTCGTACTCAGAATTGTAGGGGCTTGTGGTCACCTGTTGTATTTCGTCAATTTCACCGCTTTTTATCAGCGCGTCAAGAAATTGGAAGGAGCGGATTTTTTGTCTCAAGCTTTGTACCGGAGTGGCAGAATCTGGATGGGTTTTTATTGAGCACATAGTTTTTGTCCAGCGCAGCCAGAATTTTACTTATGAGTGATTCTGCATGGCGTGGGCTGCCCGGTCAAAGTAGGCCCACATTTCTGCATCGTGCAGGGGAGCTAGATCCAGGGTGTCCATGGCCTCGCGCATGTACTTGAGCCAGGTATCCCGCTCCTTGGGGCCGATATAGAAGGGGTTATGGCGCATACGCAGGCGCGGGTGGCCGCGTTCTGCCTGGTAGGTTTTGGGCCCGCCCCAGTACTGCTCAAGGAACATGAAAAGGCGGCGCTCTGCTGGCCCCAGGTCTTCCTCGGGGTACATGGCACGGAATTCCGGGTCGGCTGCTACACGGGAATAGAACTCCCGGCAGAGCTTTTCAAAGACCGGCCGTCCGCCCACCTGGTAGTAGAAGCTACGCTCATCGACCTCTTCATGAGGGGCTGAGGGCTGGACGCTGGCCTCGCCGGGTGCAGATAAGGGGCGGAAGGCTGGGTTGGGTAAATTCATACCCACCAGTCTACTCCCGCCCCTTATCGTCAGCAGGTACCAGCGGTTAGAGCCTAGCGGTCTGCGGCCTGTACCTTGAGAGCACGGGCCAGTGAGTCGCGTCCTTCTGCTACCTGACGCTTGAGGGCGGCTGCGTCCTCAGGCAGGGCAGCGAGGTAAGCCTCCGCCTTATCCAGGACCTCTTGAGTGTAAAAACGGGGGAAGAGCCCGCTGATAATCTGGCTTGAAATCTCGTGGGAGCGCTCGCGCCAGACCCCCTCAATGGCCTCAAAGTAGCGGTCAATGTAGGGTTCTGAGAACTCCGGGGCACCGCGGTAGAAACCGAGAATGGCGGAGCGCTGCACAATGTTAGACAGCTCGCCGGTTTCAACCACAGCGCGCCAGGTCTCTGCCTTTGCTTCAGCGGTGGGGATAGCCGCCTTGGCGGTGGCAGCTGCCTGCTGGCCGTTGGAGGTGTTGTCCTCGGCCAGGGCTGCATCGATCTCAACTGCGGTGACGCGTCCGCCCGCAGCCAGGGAGCCTAGCAGGTTCCAGCGCAGGTCGGTATCGATCTCCAAACCTTCCAGAACGGTAGAGCCATCAAGTAGGGCTGCCACAGCATCCAGCTGGTCTGAGGTATGGGCCAGACGGGCGAAGGTGCCCACCAGCTGGAACTGGTTATCAGAGCCAGCTTCTGCTGCCTGGGCAAGGGCCCAGATACGGTCAGCGGCCTCAGCTCGAACAGCCTCAGCGTGGGCGGAGTTCAGGTAGGCGCGCAGGGTGTTCTCAAGGTTGAGAAGCTGGGTGCGGACGGCGGTGGAGTTAGTCTCTGCCCCGATATTACCCAGAACCAGTTCAACAAACTGGCGGGCGGGCATTTCGGCATCACGCACGGTATCCCAGAGGGAACCCCAGACCACACCGCGGGCAACAGATGAGTCAATGGCACCCAGGTGGGCAACGGCGGTGGCGCGGGAGCGCTCATCGAGGCGAATCTTGGCGTAGGCCAAATCTTCGTCGTTCACCAGAATCAAATCGGGGCGCTTGGCTCCAACAGCCAGGGGTACCTCGGTGATGTCGCCGTCCACATCGATTTCTAGTCGGTCAGTGCGGGTCAGTACCTCACCGTCCAGGTTGTAGAAACCAATAACCAGGCGGTGGGGGCGCAGGGTCTCAAAGCCCTCAGCGTAGGTCTGGCGCAGGGCCAGGCGGGTAATAGTGCCGTCCTCCGCCTCATCCACCTCGGTAGTGAGGGTGTTAACCCCGGCGGTCTCCAGCCAGAGCTTAGACCAGGCGCGCACGTCGCGTCCGCTGGTTGCCTCAAGCTCATCGAGTAGGTCATCGAGCACGGTGTTGCCGTAGGCGTGCTTGTCGAAGTAGACCTTGAGAGCTGCCATGAAGTTCTCCTGACCCACCCAGGCCACCAGCTGGCGCAGCACGGAAGCGCCCTTAGCGTAGGTGATGCCGTCAAAGTTGACCTGAACATCCTGAAGGTCGCGAATCGGGGCAACGATGGGGTGGGTGGATGAGAGCTGGTCCTGATTGTAGGCCCAGGTCTTTTCTGAGGCAGAGAAGGTAGCCCAGGCCTCGGGGGCAAACCGGGTGTTCTCGGCAGCGGCCAGGGTCGACATGAACTCAGCAAAAGACTCGTTCAGCCACAGGTCATTCCACCACTTCATGGTCACCAGGTCGCCAAACCACATGTGAGCCAGCTCGTGCAAAATGGTGATAGCTCGGCGCTCAACAATTGCCTCGGTCACCTTAGAACGGAAGATGTAGTTCTCCAAGAAGGTCACCGCACCGGCGTTCTCCATAGCACCGGCATTGAACTCGGGCACAAAGAGCTGGTCGTACTTCTCAAAGGGGTAGGGGGTTGAGAACTGCTCTTCAAAGAACTCAAAGCCCTGGCGGGTGATGTGGAAGACCTCATCGGCATCCAGGTACTCCATCAAGGACTGACGGGCGTAGCAACCCAGCTTCACCTCGCGGCCCTCGCTGTTGGTGAGGGAAGAATGGACGCTGGCGTAGGGGCCAGCAATAATCGCGGTGATGTAGGACGAGATACGCGGGGTCGGCTTGAAATGCCAGACCTTGCCGCCCTCGACGTCCTCGACCGACGTTTCAGGCTGGTTCGACACCACAACCCAGTGGGCAGGGGCCGTCACAATAAACTCAAATTCAGCCTTCAAATCAGGCTGCTCAAAGACCGGGTACACGCGGCGGGAATCGGGTACCTCAAACTGGGAGTAGAGGTAGACCTCGCCGTCCACCGGGTCCACAAAGCGGTGCAGGCCCTCACCGGTATTGGTGTAGAGCATATCGGCATCAATCACTAGTTCATTGCTCTCAGCCAACGCAGGCAGGGCAATACGCACACCATCGGCATTCTCAACAGGAACCAGCTCACCGTTGAGCGCAATACTGTGCACTGTATCGGTAATAGCGTCGATAAAGGTTTCACTCCCGGCAACAGCATCAAAGCGCACTACGGTGCGAGAACCAAAGACCCGCTCACCGCGCGTTAGATCAAGCTCAACCGTGTACGAATGTACACGCTGAATAACTGACGCTCTCTTCTCAGCTTCGGCACGGGTCAAATTCATTCCAGGCATGAGGAATCCTTGTCAATCAAATCTGAAGTTAGAGGCTTGCTCACTGCACACAGCAGGAAACAAACCACAGGATAGCCGCAGGTGACCTACAATCGTATAGAGGTCACCATGGCGCATACGCTCCCAATTCTATGTGCTCACCAGTGATTCACATAACTAAATTTCAATGCGGTCAGCCGGCCCCCACCCACCACGACCAAAGGAGACACCGTGCGTGTACATATCGCAACCGACCACGCAGGCCTAGAACTTAGCCACTACCTCATCGAAGAACTCACCGAGGCAGGCTACGAGATGGTCGATCACGGCCCCGCTGAATATGACGCTCTCGACGACTACCCCAGCTTCTGCATTAACGCGGCGCTCGCCGTCCGCGCAGACCGTGCAGCTGGACTGGACTCCCTGGGTATTGTGCTAGGTGGTTCCGGCAACGGCGAGCAGATGGCCGCTAATAAGGTTGAAGGCATCCGTGCTGCTCTGGCCTGGAACCACGACACCGCAGCCCTGGCCCGCGAACACAACAACGCCCAGGTCGTTGCAGTGGGCGGACGCCAGCACACCAAGGAAGAAGCCCTCGAGATCATCAAGGTCTTCCTCACCACCGAGTGGACCAACGAAGAGCGCCACGCCCGCCGCATCGGCCAGATGGCCGAATACGAGCAGACCGGCGCCATCGCCGGTAAGCAGATCGACAGCTACGAGAACTAATGCCAGAAGGGCACTCAATCCACCGCCTGGCCCGCCAGCTCACCGACGTTTTTGCCGGTGCCCAGCTGGCGGTCACCAGCCCCCAGGGAAGATTTGCGGACGGCGCCGCCCTGCTCGACGGTCATACCTTCGACTCGGCTTTTGCCCACGGTAAGCACCTCTTCGCCCGTTTCTCCAACGAGCTCTACCTCAACGTCCACCTGGGAATCTACGGTGCCTTCACCTTCGGTGGAGATGAGCACTTTACGGGGGCCTCCTCGATTGGTGCTCCCCGTAAAATTGGTGAGCAAGAGGACCACCGGACCGAACTCTCAGCTGAACCTCCTGCACCCCGGCCGACCACCCGCGTCCGCCTGGTTTCAGAGCACGGCTGGGCAGACCTGGTGGGACCCACTATCTGCCGAACCCTCACTCCCGAGGAAGTGGGGGAAGTACGCGCAAAACTGGGCCCCGACCCCCTCAACCAGGACGCCGACCCGGCTGCCTTCTACGCTGCGGCGGCCAAGACCAGTCGGCCTATCGGTGTGGTTCTTATGGACCAGAAGGCCATCTCGGGGGTAGGAAACATCTTTCGCGCAGAATCCCTCTACCGCACCGGTATCGACCCCTTTACCCCGGCTAAAGAATGCAGCCGCCAGCAGCTTGAAGCCCTCTGGAACGATAACAAGCACCTGTTGGAAATTGGTGTGCGTGTAGGTCGTATCATCACCACCGAGCCCGCCGACAGGCCCGGCATACCGGAAACCGAGGCCTGGCCTGATCATGCTAACTACGTGTACCACCGCCAGGGCCAGACCTGCCCCCGCTGTGGGGCAACTATCGCGCTGGAAGAAGTTGCCGGGCGCAAGCTCTACTGGTGCCCGGGCTGCCAGCACTAGGTAACTAGCCTAGCTGTAGGCTCAGACGAGAAAAGTAGGGCCCCGGTTGTATCGCCGGGGCCCTACTTGTTTCTATGTTTTAGCGGTCTGCTAGGTCAGAGAGGTTAAAGCCGGTGGTACCGTCGTTGCACTGTACACTCGCTGGGCCAGTGGTCGTGCAGGTCATGCCCATCCAGCTGATGGATTGTCCCTCGGGCAGTACCGTGTTGGTCTTGAACCAGTCGTGGGTGGCAGCACGCCCGCGGGCCTGCACCGTGCGGGGCTGGGTATCACCGGGCCCCATTGATACCGACTGTAGGACCCAGTTCTTTGAGTCATCGGTCATGCAAAATACACCGTAGGTCTGCATCAGGCAGGCTACCTGGGGGTCAGGAGTCTGGAAGACAACGGAGGGCTGGTCGGCAGCTGCAAAACTATAAGGTGCTACGTCAGCCACCGGGGTTCCAGTGACGAGATCGGTGGCCACCAGAGAAACCGGGTCGATGGTAAAGCCGTCGTTGACCGGGGGAGTCAGGGCCGTGGCGCTAGGGGAGGGTGCTGCGCTGGCTGTTTCTGTTGTGGGCTCAGCGGTGGGGCTGGGGGTGCTGCTTTCGGCTGGAGCAGTGGTCGCACTGCTTGCGGTGCTAGCGTCAGTTTCAGCGGGGGTAGCGGTGGTCTGGCTGCTCCCGCAGCCTGTCAGTATCAGGACGCCGGTAGCAAGCAGGGCGCTCACCGGAATGAATCGAGCAGATAGGGGTGCTAAAGCCATGAAGAAATCAACCTTGTGGTCAAAAATGTGAGTGTCTATTCCAATCCTAGGGGAAGAGCAGCCGATTCAAAGGTTAGGGAAGTAGCCGATCCGTGAGTTATTTACCCGCTGAAGTCCTTGATGGAGTTGCTCAGCGCAAACCAGTGCACCCCGTTATCGCAGCGGGCGGCGCCGTCCGGTGTTGCGGTGCAGCTAAACTCACCGACTGTAATCGTGTGGTTGGCAGGTAGTTGGGTGCCGAAGGAGAAGGGGGCGAAGCCGGGGGTGCTGCCCTGGAGGAAGTCCTGGTGGGGTACCGTGCCGGGGTTAAGCCACATCACGCCGTAGCCGATGCGCCCCTGGGAGCCTGCTCGGTAGCAGCTCACCTGCTCTGTGCTCATGACGCAACCCGCGCCGTCCGCTGTCTGGAAGTAGACCTTGCCGTCGCCGGCGGGGGTTACCCCGTCGATGCTGGTCTGGTAGGGGGCGAGGTCGGTGATGAGGGTGGTCGCTCCGCTGTTAACTGGCGGGTTGATGGCCTGTACCGGGGTTTCGGTGGGGGCAGGAGCTGCCGGCTGGGCAGTAGGTGCCTCAGCGGCTGAAGGTGCCGGTGCGGCGGTGGTCTGGGTGACTGGTTCGGGTGAGCTTGAAGATGCTGCGGCTGCTGTCTCTGAAACCTCAGCGCTGGCAGAAGCCGCGGGGCTGGATGCTGTGGGGGAGGGGGTAGCGCTGGCGGTGGCACTGTGGCTTGTGACGGGGGCGGACGCCGTGGCGTCGGCCTGGGTCTGTTCGGTTGAGGAAGAGCTACAGGCAACCAGGGCAAGCGCTGCAGCGAGGGGAAGGGCCGCTTGAAGGGGGCGGGGGCGCATACTGTCTCCTTTGACGGTGGGGTGTCCCTCTAATGATAGGGGCCAACGTATATGCTGGTGAAGAGTTAAACGCCATCATGACATCGAAGGGCTACTATGCGCGATACCGGATACTTGCTAGGGCAGGCCAACCTGGTGCTCTTCGACCTAGATGGCACCCTGCTCGATAGCGATACAGCTACCGCGGTGGGTTTTAATCGGGCTGTTCGGGAGTTTGGTTTTGAGGGAGAAATCGACGACACCCAGAGCTACTTCCAGGCCTGGGCCGATATTCAGCGCGAGGACTTTCAGCGCTATTTGGCCGGTGAGCAGGTTTTTGACGAAAATCGCCTGTTTCGCACGTCGAGTCTCTTGCATCTGATGACGGGGGAGCAGCAGAGCGCTGACCGGGCTCAGAAGTTTTTGGCGACCCTACAGGAGGAAACCCGTAAGGCTTGGGCTCCTTTTGCTGAGGTTGATCGGTTTTTTGAGGAGCTCGGCCACCGGTTTGGGCATCTGCAGGTGGCGGTGATCTCTAACGGTTCTCAACTGACTGAGCAGAAGAAGCTTGACGCTATTGGTCTGCACGATATGCCCCTGTTTTCGTCGGAGCGGATGGGGATGAGTAAGCCCGACCCCTACCTATTCCGGTTTGTATGTGCCCAGCTGGAGGTAGACCCGACTTTTGCGGTGCATGTGGGTGATAACTATATCGCGGACGTCGCCGCCCCGGCTCGGGCGGGCCTGCAGGCTGCCTGGGTTAACCGGCATCGCCGTGGTCAGAAGTTGCCGCGGGGTACAGTGAAGGTGCGCGACCTAGTGGAGCTGTTGGACGCGCCTGCTCCTATTGCTCGCCGTTTTTTCTAGGGAAGCAAAAACGGCCACTCCGAAGAGTGACCGTGAAGCGAGCGGCTGACGGGATGGAAGCACCGGGTGCGAGTGAACGAGCACTCAAGAGGTGCTGGAATGACTTCCGCCAGTCCCGAGCGATAGCGAGCGGCTGACGGGAATCGAACCCGCGTATCAGGCTTGGGAAGCGTGCGCTCTACCATTGAGCTACAGCCGCGTGAGAGGGGATGACGGGAATCGAACCCGCGTAATCAGTTTGGAAGACTGAGGCTTTACCATTAAGCTACATCCCCGAATGGGGTGCCCAGCATTGTGGACGTGTTCCAGTAAACCTGGTCGAACGGGGCCTTGTCAAATCAGGGTGGCGCTGGCGTTTCTCAACACGCCCTGGGCGTAATCGGGGTGCGAGTTAGGTTTTGGGCGGTTGAACCGCTAAACTGGGTGGTGCCTTCCGTGCAAATCGGGGTGTGGCGTAGCTTGGCTAACGCGCCTGCTTTGGGAGCAGGAGATCGCAGGTTCGAATCCTGTCACCCCGACGTGAAATAGAACGACCCGCCGGAAACGGCGGGTTTTTCTATAGAACGTTATATCTAGCCCCACTCTTTTCCGGGTGGCGGTTCCAATCAAGTTATCAGGAGATCAACGGACGTGAAGACTGCCGTCGAGAAGATCAACCCGACCCTCGCAAAGATTGAGGTCGAGGTTCCCTTCGCTGAGTTCAAGACCTACCTTGACCGTACCTACAAGTCACTGGCTAACCAGATTTCGGTTCCCGGTTTCCGTAAGGGTAAGACCCCTAAGGCTCTCATCGATCAGCGTGCAGGCTTTGACTTTGTTGTTGAGAACGCTCTGAACGATGCTCTGAACAACTTCTACCAGCAGGCCCTGGTTGAGAACGAGCTGACCCCCCTGGCTCAGCCCGAGCTTGACATCGTTTCTAAGCCTGAAGAGGGCAACCGCGAAGCTGACGTGAAGCTGACCATCGAGGTCACCGTCCGCCCCGAGATTGAACTGCCTGACTACTCAGGTATCAAGGTTGAGGTTGCAAGCGTAGAGGTTACCGAAGAAGACGAGCAGAAGGCTCTCGATGCCCTGCGCGGCCGCTTCGGCACCCTGAAGGCTGTTGACCGCCCCGCAGCTGACGAGGACTTCCTGACCATCAACATCGCCGCTGAGATTGACGGCGAAGAGGTTGACGCCGCTAACGACCTGTCCTACCAGGTTGGCTCCGGCACCATGCTGGACGGTCTGGACGAGGCTGTTCTCGGTCTCTCCGCTGGCGAGGACGCCACCTTCGTCACCAAGCTTGCCGGTGGCGAGCACGCAGGTGAAGAAGCAACCGTTAAGGTTGAGGTCACCGCTGTGAAGGAACGCGAGCTGCCCGAGGCTGACGACGACTTCGCTCAGCTGGCTTCAGAGTTCGACACCATCGCTGAACTGAAGGAAGACCTGAAGAAGCAGGCTGCTGATTCCAAGGTTGCCGAGCAGGGTGCAGAAGCACGCGACAAGGTTCTTGATGCTCTGGTTGAACTGGTTGAAATCCCCGTTCCCGAGAAGGTTATTGAAGACCAGCTGGCTCAGCACTTCAACACCCCCGGACAGGACGATGACCACGACACCGAAGAGCACCGCGCAGAGGTTCGCGAGAACACCGAGCGTGCTTTCAAGAACGAAATCATCCTCGACGCTATTGCTGAGAAGGAAGAAGTTTCTGTCGAGCAGGCTGAGCTCATTGACTACATCATTACCATGAGCCAGCAGTACGGCATGGACCCCAACCAGTTCGCTCAGATGCTCGACGGCTCAGGCCAGTCAGGCATGATTGTTGGCGAGGTTCGCCGTTCAAAGGCTCTGGCAGCTGTTCTGGCTCAGGCTGAGGTTAAGGACGCCGACGGCAAGGTCGTTGACCTCTCCTCTTTCCTGGGTGAGACCGCAGACGCCGAATAAGTTTTGCCTCTTGAGGCTCTAAAACTTTTCTAGCTCAAGCCCCTGCAAGACCCTGATTGGGTTCTTGCGGGGGCTTTGTGCTGCCTGCTGGGAAAATTTGTGGGAAAAGGCGGACGCGGGCGCCGGCGTCCGCGGCTTAAAAGAGGGTGACCTGGGTGGTTAGAAGTCAAATACAGCAAATAAGTTAAAAAATATTTCGTAATAGGGGTTTCTGGGTTGATAAGTAAGGTGGGGCTAACTAATCTTAGGTAAGTCAAGCCTTACAAGATGTTGAGGCCTACCAAGTACACACCACGAACAGATATAGGAAAACCCGTGAAGGCCAACCGTATCTCCCTGCTCGCAGCCACCTCCGTTGTAGCACTGGCGCTCACCGCCTGTGGCGCGGGCACCACCGACGCATCTTCTGAATCCAGCGCGTCCACCTCAGCTTCTGCCAGCCAGTCAGCTGGCACCGTTACCGTTACCGATAACTACGGTGAGGTCACCGTGACCGTTCCCCCTCAGAAGGTCGCCGCAACCGATAACCGCACCTTTGAGGTTCTCGAGTCTTGGGGTGTCGACCTGGTGGCAGCCCCCATTACCCTGATTCCTGCAACCGTCGAGACTTACAAGAACGACTCCTCCATCACCGATATCGGAACCCACCGCGAGCCTAACCTTGAACTGCTCGCTGCTGAAGAGCCCGACCTGATCGTCAACGGTCAGCGCTTCTCCCAGCACTACGACGCCATCAAGGAACTGAACCCCCAGGCCGCCATCCTCGAACTTGAACCCCGCGACGGTCAGCCCCTTGACGAAGAGCTCAAGCGCCAGGTCACCGTACTGGGCGAGGTCTTCGGCAAGCAGGCTGAAGCCGACAAGCTCATCGCAGACTTCGACGCCGCTCTAGCCCGCGCTAAGGCCGCCTACGATGGCGAATCCACCGTCATGGCCGTCAACGTCTCCGGCGGCGAAATTGGCTACATTGCCCCCTCCATCGGCCGCACCTACGGCCCCGTCTTCGACATGCTGGGCCTCAAGCCCGCCCTCGAAGTTGAAGGCTCCTCTGACAACCACCAGGGTGACGATATCTCGGTTGAAGCCATTGCAGAAGCCAACCCCGACTGGCTGCTGGTTCTTGACCGCGATGCTGGCACCAGCACCGATGAAGGTTCACCCGCTGCCGCAGACGTCATCGCCGGTAGCTCAGCCCTGGCTAACGTCACCGCAATCACCAAGGACCAGATTGCTTACGCTCCGGCTGATACCTACACCAACGAATCCATCATCACCTACACCGAGATCCTCAACGATCTTGCCGATAAGTTCGAAGCCGCCAAGTAAGGCACTGGCTGAGACCCTATAACCGATGAAAAAGGAGTCATCCTGCCCTCGCGGCGGGGTGACTCCTTGAGGGCATTTATGACGACCACCGAAACCACCCGAGTTAGCCGCACCAGGAACTCCCTGGTCAGCGGCAAATTCCTGCTAGCCAGCCTGGGAATTGTTGCCCTGCTCGTGCTCTCCTTGTTCACGGGGGAGTACGACATCTTGAACAAGGCTGACGGCGCTGCCATGTTCGCCATCACCCGAATACCTCGAACCGTTGCCCTGGTGCTGGCCGGGGCAGCCATGGCCATGTGCGGGCTGGTGATGCAGATGCTGACCCAGAACAAGTTCGTGGAACCCACCACCACCGGTACCACCGAATGGGCAAGCCTGGGCCTGCTCTTTATGCTCTATTTCTTCCCGGCAGCAAACCTCTTGCAGCAGATGACGGCGGCAATCGTCTTTGCTTTTATTGGGTCGATGGTCTTCTTCCTCTTCCTGCGCCGGGTTTCACTCAGATCATCCCTGATTGTTCCCATCGTGGGCATGATGCTGGGTGCCGTTGTTTCGGCCTTTACCACCTTCTTTGCCCTCCAGACCAACCTGCTACAGAACCTTGGTGTGTGGTTCGCGGGCAGCTTTACGTCTGTGATTAAGGGGCAGTACGAGGTGCTTTGGCTGGTGCTCCTGGTGGTCGCCGTCATTTTCTGGTACGCCGACCGCCTGACCGTTGCCGGTCTGGGCCAGGAGTTTGCCACGAACGTAGGGCTCAACTACGCCCAGATTATGCTGGTAGGTACCGCCCTGATTGCTATCGCCACCGGTGTGGTGACCGTGGTGGTCGGGTCCCTGCCCTTCTTGGGACTAATTGTTCCCAACATCGTCAGTATGTTCCGCGGTGATGACCTGCGCTCTAACCTACCCTGGGTTGCCCTGACCGGTATCGGGGTCGTGACTATCTGCGACCTGATTGGGCGCACTATTATCGCCCCCTTCGAAATCCCGGTGTCGGTGATTCTGGGTATCGTGGGTGCTCTTGTTTTTATTGGTCTGATTGTGAAGGGGCGGCCCCGTGTATCAGCAGGCAAGTAAAGAAAGCCGGGTTGGTGCGTCCGCCCTGCCCGTGATGAGCGCCGGTGCGGACGCCCGCCCCGCCTCCCGCAGGGCAGGCACCTCCCGTAGTGCTGGGGCTTTCAAGACCCCGTCCGCTGCCCGCACCTACTGGGTGCTCCTGGCAGCGCTCACCGCTGCAGCTGCGTTGGCAGCCTTCGGTTTGCTGGCCTATGCCAACCCCTTTGAGACCGGCACCCCCAAGTGGTGGCTCATTGCTGAACGCCGCTCCAACGCCCTAATCGCGATGGCTGTAGCCGCTGTCTGTCAGGCTGTGGCAACGGTGGCTTTTCAGACGGTGACCAACAACCGCATTATCACCCCCGGTATTCTGGGCTTTCAGGCCCTCTACGCCGCGATTCACACGGCAACCATCTATTTCGCCGGGGCCGCCGGGCTGATTGCTGCCCGCACCCTCGACACCTTTATTTTCCAGCTGGTCATGATGGTGGCCCTGAGCCTCTTGCTCTACTCCTGGCTGTTGACCGGTAAACGGGCCAACATGCACGTCATGCTCCTGGTCGGTGTGGTACTGGGTGGGGGACTGGGGTCGGTTTCCACCTTCATGCAGCGCATGCTGACCCCCAGCGAGTTCGATATTCTGACAGCCCGCCTCTTTGCCTCGGTCAACAACGCCGACCCCGCCTACTACCCGGTAGCCCTGCCACTAGTCGTCCTGAGCGTCGCGGTGCTCTACGCAAAGTCCCGTACCCTCAACGCCCTCTCCCTGGGCGCACCCGCGGCTACCAACCTGGGAATCAACCACCGCCGCGAATCCATTATCGTGCTGGTGATCGTCGCTATCATGATGGCGGTCTCCACCGCCCTGGTCGGCCCGCTGACCTTCCTCGGCTTCTTGGTAGCGACCCTCACCTACCAGTTCGCCGACACCTACGACCACCGCTACCTCTTCCCCATGGCAACCGTGCTCTCCTTTGCCATTCTGGCGGTCTCCTACTTCATCATGAACCACATCTTCTCAGCCCAGGGCGTGGTGGGTATTATCATCGAGCTCATCGGTGGCCTCACCTTCCTGATCGTGATTCTTCGAAAGGGCAAACTATGATCACCCTCCACCAGGTTGCTAAAAGCTACTCCGGTGAAACCAACATCGGCCCGGTCGACGTTCAGCTGCCCGCAGGCGGAATCACCGCCCTGGTTGGCCCTAACGGTGCCGGCAAGTCCACCCTGCTCACCATGGTGGGCCGTCTACTCGATATTGACGCAGGCACCATCGAAATCGGTGGCCTGAATGTGGCCACCACCAAGTCCAAAGACCTGGCCAAAGTCGTCTCGATTCTGCGGCAGGAAAACCACTTCGTCACCAAACTCACCGTGCGCCAGCTGGTGGGCTTCGGGCGCTTCCCCTACACCGGGGGCCGACTCACCGCTGAAGACGAAGAGATCATCTCCCGCTACATCGACTTCCTTAACCTCACCACCCTCGAAAACCGCTACCTCGATGAACTCTCGGGCGGCCAGCGGCAGCGGGCCTACGTAGCCATGGTGCTCTGCCAGGAAACCGACTATGTGCTTCTTGATGAGCCCCTCAATAACCTCGATATCTCCCACTCCGTGCAGATGATGCAGCACCTGCACAACGCCGCCCGCACCCTGGGCCGCACCATCATTGTGGTGCTGCACGACATCAATTTCGCCGCCCGCTACGCCGACTACATCTGCGCTATCAAGGACGGCAAACTAGCCCGCTTCGGAACCGTTGCAGAGATCATGCAAGATGACCTGCTCACCGATATCTTCAACACCCCCATCCAGGTGATCCAGGGCCCCAACGGCCCCATCGCCTGCTACCACTAGGCCCCGTGCCCGCTCGCTCTTGCTCACAGCGTAGCGGGCACACGCCAACAGCGAACTGAAGGGCAAAAGGCAATTTTTGGAGCCCCAAAAGCGATAACCTAAGTGTCAAGCAAATCTTTGGCACCGGCGTCCGCGCGGGTGCTGCAACCGACACAAGGAGCGGAACACATGTCCTTCACCCCTGAAGCACACCAGGCCCCCGCCATGGAAACCCCCATGGGCGGCCAGGACGACTACGTCTACAACCGCCTGCTCAAGGAACGCATCATCTGGCTGGGCTCCGAGGTGCGCGACTCCAACGCCAACCGTATCTGCTCCCAGCTCCTGCTGCTCTCAGCCGAAGACCCCGAGGCAGATATCTACCTCTACATCAACTCACCCGGTGGCTCCGTCACCGCAGGCATGGCAATCTACGACACCATGCAGCTGATCCCCAACGACGTTGTCACCGTTGTCACCGGTATGGCAGCTTCCATGGGCCAGTTCCTGCTCACCGCAGGTGCCCCCGGCAAGCGCTACGCCACCCCCAACGCTCGCATCCTCATGCACCAGCCCTCCGGTGGCATCGGCGGCACCGCCTCCGACATCCGCACCCAGGCCCAGCTGATTCTCGACATGAAGAAGCGCCTGAGCGAAATCACCGCAGAGCGCACCGGCCAGACCGTCGAAACCATCCTGCGCGATAACGACCGCGACAACTGGTTCACCGCCGAAGAAGGCCTGGCCTACGGCTTCTTCGACAAGATTCTCGACAAGATCGGCCCGGCCACCAGCGCCACCGACAAGTAAACCGGCACAGAACTTTTTACAGGAGAAACGAATGATTCACCTTCCTTCATCAACCGCACCTGCCGGTATGCCCACCGACCGCTACGTGCTCCCCAACTTCGAAGAGCGCACCCCCTACGGCTACAAGCGCCAGGACCCCTACGCCAAGCTCTTTGAAGACCGCATCATCTTCCTGGGTGTGCAGGTCGACGACGCCTCAGCCGACGACATCATGGCCCAGCTGCTGGTGCTTGAGTCTCAGGATCCCGACCGCGACATCACCCTCTACATCAACTCACCCGGTGGCTCCTTCACCGCGATGACTGCTATCTACGACACCATGCAGTACATCCGCCCCGAAATTCAGACCGTCTGCCTGGGCCAGGCTGCCTCAGCTGCCGCCGTCCTGCTGGCAGCCGGCACCCCCGGTAAGCGCCTTGCTCTGCCTAACGCCCGCGTGCTGATTCACCAGCCCGCCCTCTCGGGTCAGCAGGGTGGCCAGGCTTCAGACATTGAGATTCACGCCAACGAGGTCATGCGTATGCGTGAGTGGACCGCCCAGACCCTGGCCCTTCACTCCGGCAAGACCTTTGAAGAGGTCGATAAGTCCATCGAGCGCGATAATATCCTTACCGCTAAGGGTGCCCTTGAGTACGGCATCGTTGACCAGGTGCTTGAATCCCGTAAGGCTGTGAAGCCCTCCTTCAATACCGCCGAGAAGCACGACTAGGCACTGCTCACCTTCAGACCCGGTGCGGACGCCGCCTCCCGCCCCACCTGCCTAAGGGCAGGGAAGGGCAGGGGCGGCGTCCTTCTGTCTGCCAAGCGGTAGAGAAGGAATAGCCCGCCCGGTTCAACTGTTAAGTCATAAAGACGTAACCTTGCTTGAACCGTCACATGTTGGGCTAGGCAGGTTTTCACGGTAGATTAGGTAGAGGAACCCAAGGAAAGGTAGGGTCTATGGCTCGCCTAGGCGATAGCACCACTCTTCCCAAATGCTCATTTTGTGGGAAGAACCAGCGACAGGTTCGTAAACTGATCGCCGGCCCCAACATTTACATCTGCGATGAATGCATTGAACTGTGCAACGAGATTCTCGAAGAAGAGCTCGCCGATGTGAAAGATTTGGGTGCCGTTGAAGAGCTTCCCACCCCGCGTGAAATCTTTGACCACATGCAGGAGTACGTGATCGGCCAGGAGGCTGCCAAGCGTGCTCTATCTGTTGCCGTTTACAACCACTACAAGCGTATTCGGGCCCAGCAGAGCCCTGCCTTTGAGGCCAAGGAGCTTTTAGCTACCGAGGGCGAAGACGTAGAGATTGCCAAGTCTAATATTCTCTTGGTTGGCCCCACCGGCTCGGGTAAGACCTACCTGGCCCAGACCCTGGCCAAGAAACTCAACGTACCTTTTGCCGTTGCCGACGCCACCAGCCTGACCGAGGCCGGCTACGTAGGCGAGGACGTTGAAAACATCCTGCTCAAGCTCATCCAGGCTGCTGACGGTGATATTGAAAAGGCCCAGCGCGGCATCATCTATATCGATGAAATCGATAAGATTTCCCGCAAGGCCGACAACCCCTCCATCACCCGGGACGTATCGGGTGAGGGTGTGCAGCAGGCCCTGCTCAAGATTCTTGAGGGCACCGAGGCAGCTGTTCCCCCGCAGGGCGGGCGGAAGCACCCCCAGCAGGACTTCCTCAAGATTAATACCGCCAACATCCTCTTCATCGTCGCCGGTGCTTTTGCCGGTATCGAAGAGATTGTGGGCGGGCGAGTGGGCCGCAAGGGCATCGGCTTTGGCGCATCTATTGACCAGGCCGCTAAAGAGAGCGATATTCTCACCAAGCTCATGCCCGAGGACCTACTCAAGTTTGGTCTGATCCCTGAATTTATTGGCCGCCTGCCCGTGCTAGCAACCCTGGGTAAGCTCACCGAATCTGACCTCAAGCGGATTCTGACCGAGCCTAAGAACGCCCTGGTCAAGCAGTACAAGCGCATGTTTGCCCTCGACGGGGTCGAGCTGATTTTTGAGGACGCCGCCGTGGCAGCTATTGCCCGCCAGGCTGTTGAGCGAGATACCGGGGCCCGCGGTTTGCGCTCCATCATGGAGTCGATTCTGCAGCCGGTCATGTTCGATGTACCCAGCCGCTCCGACGTCACCTCGGTCATTATTGATGAGGCTGTTGTGGCGGGGGAGAAGGACCCCATTCTGGTGCTCGAAGCCCCCGAGAAAAAATCTGCCTAAAAGTCTTTCCCGCTGTCGGTGCCTCTGCGCGCTGGCAGCGGGCTCTTGTATCCCACCCCTGATTGAAAGGACAACCCGTGGCTGAAAATACCGTTGATTTTTGGTTTGACCCTACCTGCCCCTGGTGCTGGATGACCTCCCGCTGGATTAAAGAGGTTGAGACCCAGCGCGATGTTACCGTCACCTGGCACCCCTTCTCACTCGCCGTCCTGAACGAGGGCCGCGACCTTGACCCGGGCTACCGCAAGCACATCGACAACACCTGGGGCCCTGCCCGTGTGGCTACCGCCGTGGCAGAACAGTACGGCCAGGAGAAGCTCGATGAACTCTACACCGCCCTGGGCGAGCAGATTCACCACCAGAAGAACAAAGAGGGCACCTACTTCGAGAAGGCTATCGAAGCTGCCCTGGCTGAGGTGGGTCTTCCTGCCGAACTGGCCCAGGTTGCCTTTACCGAGGAGTACGACGAGCAGATGCGGGCCTCAACCCGTGCAGGTCTAGACTCTGCTGGCGGCGATGACATCGGCGTGCCCCTGATGAGCATTAACGGTGTGACCTTCTTTGGCCCCGTGATGTCACCTGCCCCCACCGGTGAAGAAGCCGCCAAGGTCTTCGACGGCGCTGTGGCTCTGGCCTCTTACCCCGGCTTCTTTGAGATTAAGCGCCCCCGCAACGTCGGCCCGATTTTTAACATCGAACAATAGTAACGAGCGGGCACTGAACGCCCAGCTGCTGAATACACGATAAGGCCTGGTTCCAGACAATCTGGAACCGGGCCTAATCTTTTGATGTGCAGCATTGTTGGGGCCGGCATACCCCCACAGGTGGCGGGCTGGGGCTGGCATGAATTGAGCGAGCGCCCCAGCGCGAGCTCAAGAAGGTTAGCCGCCTAGGGGGTATGCAGGCCCAGTAACATTAGCTTTCTTCTTCGGTAATCAGCACAACGTCAGTGACGGCCAGCTCGCCCTCTGCTTCGGTGAGGGTGAGGTCGCGGGCGTTACCTGCTGCCTTGAGGTCGCCGAGACCGCCGCGAATGCGGGTGATGTCTTCGGTTGAACCGGTGATGGTTGCGGTTTCGACCTCGGTGCGCTGCTTGACCTGGGCCTCTGACTTGGCCTTGCGTAGACCACCCAGGGCAGCTGCTACGGTGGGCAGGACTGCGGGGTCGGCGTCCGCAACCGCGGCGGCAAAGCCGTCGGTGGTGGGCCAGGGGGCGCGGTGCACGGAGCCTGCTCGCCACCACGACCAGATTTCGTCGGTGACGAAGGGCAGGAAGGGGGCGAAGAGGCGCAGCATGGCGTCGAGGGTGGTGGCCAGGGCTGCCAGGACGGAGGCCTGTTCGGCTTCACCGACGTTGCCGTAGGCGCGGTCCTTGATGAGTTCAACGAAGTCGTCGGTGAAGTGCCAGAAGAAGGTCTCTGAGATCTGCAGGGCACGGGCGTACTCGTAGTTCTCAAAGGCGGCGGTGGCTTCTTCAACCAGGGCGGCTAGACGGGCTAGCAGGGAGCGGTCCAGCTCGTTGGTGAGGACGCCTGCCGCGGCCTGGTTGGTGATGACCGAGTTGGCGGTGGCACCCAGGCCGAGAACGAACTTGGAGGCATTCAGCAGCTTGATGGCCAGGCGGCGACCAATCTTCATCTGGGCCTCGTCGTAGGCGGTATCGGCACCCAGCTTGGCGCTGGCTGCCCAGTAGCGCACGGCGTCCGAACCGTACTTTTCGAGCACCTCGTTGGGGACCACCACGTTGCCCTTGGACTTGGACATCTTCTTGCGGTCCGGGTCCAGGATCCAGCCGGAAAGAGCGGTGTCGGTCCAGGGCACGGAGTTCTCCAGGGAGTTGGAGCGTACCACGGTGGAGAAAAGCCAGGTGCGGATGATGTCGTGGCCCTGGGGGCGCAGGTCCATGGGGAAGGTGACCTTGTGCAGGTTCTCGTCCACGGCCCAGCCGGTGGCAATCTGCGGGGTGAGAGACGAGGTGGCCCAGGTGTCCAGGACGTCGGGGTCGGCGATGAAGCCGCCGGGCACGCCGCGCTGGTCTTCGGTGTAGCCGGGGGCGGCGTCCGACGCGGGATCAACGGGCAGCATATCTTCGCTGGGGACGATGGGCTCATCGTAATTAGGTTCGCCGTCGGCATCCAGCTTGTACCAAACAGGGAAGGGCACGCCGAAGAAGCGCTGGCGGGAAATGAGCCAGTCGCCGTTGAGACCCTCGACCCAGTTCTCGTAGCGGGAGCGCATGAAGGCAGGGTGCCAGGTGATTTCACGTCCGCGCTCTACCAGGGCCTCACGACGTTCGGCGTCACGGCCACCGTTGCGGATGTACCACTGGCGGGAGGCCACGATTTCAAGGGGCTTATCGCCCTTTTCGTAGAACTTAACCGGGTGGGTGATGGGCTTGGGGTCGCCATCCATTTCACCGGCTTCAACCAGCATCTCAACGACGGTCTTCTGGGCGGTGAACACGGTGGCACCTGCCATGCGCTCATAGCGCTCTCGGCCCTCGGCGGAGGTAATCCACTCGGGGGTGTCGGTGGCGAAGCGGCCGTCACGGCCAATCAGGGCACGGGTAGGCAGCTGGAGCTCGCGCCACCAGGTGACGTCTGTGGTGTCGCCGAAGGTACAAATCATGGCGATACCGGCACCCTTATCGGGCTGGGCTAGGGGGTGGGCCTTGATCTCGACCTCAACGCCAAAGAGGGGAGAGGTGACCTTGGTTCCGAAGAGGGGCTTGTAGCGCTCATCGTCGGGGTGGGCGACCAGGGCAACACAGGAGGGCAGGAGCTCGGGGCGGGTGGTCTCAATCCAGACCTTCTCACCGTTCTCGCGGTGGAAGGAGATGCGGTGGTAGGCGCCGGGGCGTTCCTTGTCTTCCAGTTCTGCCTGGGCAACCGCAGTGCGGAAGGTGACATCCCACATGGTGGGGGCTTCTGACATGTAGGCATCGCCGCTGGCCAGGTCGTTGAGGAAGGCCAGCTGGGAGACCTTGCGGGAGTGGGCGTCGATGGTGCGGTAGGTGTGGGACCAGTCAACGGACAGGCCCAGGGTGGTGAAGAGTTCTTCGAAGACCTTTTCGTCCTCTACCGCCAGAATCTCGCAGAGCTCAATGAAGTTCTGGCGGGAGATACGGGGCCAGTCACGCTGGTTCTTGGCGGGCTTTTCGGGAGCCTTGAAATCGGGATCGTAGGGGATCGCGGGGTCGCAGAGTACGCCATAGTAGTTCTGCACGCGACGCTCGGTGGGTAGGCCGTTGTCGTCCCAACCCAGGGGGTAGAAGACATTCTTGCCCTTCATGCGCTGGTAGCGGGCGATGACGTCGGTCTGGGTGTAGGAGAACATGTGACCTACGTGCAGGGAGCCGGACGCGGTGGGTGGCGGGGTGTCGATGGAGTAGACCTGCTTGCGGGTGGTATTCGGGTCGAATGCGTAGGTCTTGTTGGCGGCCCAGTTCTCGGTGAACTTCTTTTCGAGGCCTTCGAGGCCGGGCTTCGCGGGGACGGTAATTTCTACGGTGTTTTCTGCGGGCGTGTCTGTGCCCTGGTTGATTTCAGCCATGCCCCCTATTCTCTCACGAATAAAAATATGTTGCAGGTTAGGCTAGTGCTATGACTACTTCATCACTTCCCGCAAACCCTTTTGTCCCCGATGCCCAGGCCGGTAAGATCGCCGTGGTGACCGGTGCCTCCTCCGGTATCGGCCGGGCTACCGCTGAACTTATGGCCGCTACCGGCTGGACGGTCTATGCCGTGGCTCGCCGAGCCGACCGCCTTGAAAGCCTGGCTCAGGCAACCGGGGTGCGCCCGGTCGTCCTTGATATTACGGACGCCGGAGCGGTTGCCGACCGCGCCCAGGAAATTTTGGGCGAAACCGGCGGCCGCCTCGACGCTCTGGTCAATATCTCCGGCGGTGCTATTGGGGCTGATTCTGTGGCGAACGCAGACCCCGCTGGCTGGTCGGCCATGTTCGAGCTCAACGTGATTGGCACCCTCAATATGGTCAAGGCCTTCCTGCCCGCCCTGCGAGAGAACGGCCAGGGTACCGTTTTGAATCTGACCTCAACCGCGGCTGAAGCTGGCTATGAAGGGGGAGCAGGTTACAACGCCGCCAAGTTCGGTGAACGAGCCCTGACCGAGACCCTGCGCCTAGAAGAAGCTGAGCACAACGTGCGCGTGATCGAGGTACGCCCCGGCATGGTGCACACTGAAGAGTTCTCTCGCAATCGCCTGGGCTCGGACGAGGCTGCCGCTCAGGTCTACGCTGGCGTGGACAAGCCCCTGCGGGCTGAGGACGTTGCTCAGACCGTCACCTTTGCCGTGAACGTCCCCCACCACATCAACCTGGACCACATCACCATGCGACCGGTTGCCCAGGCAGCCCAGTACAAGGTGATTCGGCGGGCCGCAGCCTCCAGCCCCTTGACAGAGTAGTAATTTAATACGTGAGCAGATTAGTACTGCAGTAAGTATAGTTGAAATGAACAAGGCTGATTTGAAGTCAGATTTATGGTGCTGGCGTATGATAAATGCGTAATACTCAGCGCTGATTGAGTAATAGTTGTAGAAAGTAAGAATGCATGTGTGATTATTTTTTTGGCTTTTGCAGCCTTTGGGATATGGCTGTTAATGATCATCCGGGCACAGTTGTTTCGGCAATTTTTGCATTGATATCAGGTTTAGTGAGTGCAAGTATTGCAGCTTTTATGGTGACGCGGACTATTAAAAATAGTCGGGCAGTGACTGCGCCTCATTTGGACAGGCTTGATAAGACAGTTAAAATTTATAAAGATTACCCTGATGGTAAATTTTTGCAAGGAAAAGGTAAATCCCTTAAAGAAAAACTGCTAGATTCTATCGAAATTTACTCAAAGCGAAGCTTGTTTGAAGCATCTATTTATACAGCATCGCATGGAAATAAAAGGGTTTTAAAATATTTTGATAGCTATGCTGATAGCCTAATTTACGGCAAGGTGAACCCCTCGCCTCCGCTATTCTGGAATTTTGCAATCATTATTCTAGGACCATTGTTATCATCTCTTTATTTACTTTCTTCTCTGTTTTTCATACTATCTTTCATTGATATTGCTATTAACCTTAAACTTGGTGACTCCGGTTTTTCCGGTGGCGATTTGATTTTTATTGCCTGGGCTTACATTCTAAATTCTACGGCATTCATGTTTTGCAACTATTTAATCTATAAAGTGTTCCCCTGGCACGCAGTCGTTAAGTCTTCATATTCTGAAAGTTTGAGTATGTTCAATTTGAAATTTTCAGATACGCAGAAAACCTTTTTGCTCTCTGAGTTGAGTTATAAGCTAATAAATTTTGAATTTCTTGAGAATTTGATTTATATGGTTGAGCTTATGGATCGGGGTGTCGACAAATTTCTGAATAGAAATAAGATGAAGGCGTGTAAAAATCTGAATTTAATCTGGTTCTTCCCCCTGATTTTAATCACAATTTTACCCATAGTCTTTTCAATGTTTTTTGCCAATTTACTAATTTACCCCATTAAATATTTGTTTTACGCAATTGTTAAATAAAGTTTTTGGCAATTCTCTGAGGGGTGAGATATGGGAAAAATTTAAATATTGGAATAATAGTTTTGTTGCAGTATTTTCATCACAATTTTCAGAGGGTGTGGAGGTTGCGGGGGAACTGTGAAATAACTAAGTTTGGAGGTTTGCTCTAAACTTCGCAAAATATGGTTTGATGCACGAATTTTGTCCCGGCTGAGGATGTTTCTCCGCTGGTATATCAGAAGAAATTTTTACCTTAAAAGTATAATTTTATTAAAACTCTTCCTAATATTTTTGTGTCGGCCACTTGTCTTGAAAAGACCCTCATATCAATCCTGGACTATTCTGATTGATTCATTTGAGGGCATTCTTGCCCTGCTTTTCAATGGTATGAATAAATCATTAGTAAGCTCACTAAACCTTGGTGTGGTGTCTAAAAAATCAGGTGAATAAATTATGGAGAAGTAGCCGCTAGGGGAAGAGGGGTCGACCGTTTACACCAGTTGCGCCAGCACTGAGCCCCACTGCGGTTTCATTTTTGACCGCTAGGTTGTGATTGTGAGGCTGTTGGCTAAATCGTTCCCTTCGTTAGGGCCGGGGCTCGTCTTGTGTCGAATTAAGACGCGACCCAACCCCTTTCGTTGAAAATTAAGAGCGCGAGAGTAAAGTGAGAATAGTCAATATATGAACTAAGTAAGGAGCTTGTCATGACCACAGCAATCATCGGAACAGGGCGCATTGGCTCACAGGTCGCCCTCCGCCTGGCCCGCGGGGGAGAAGAGATACTGGTTGCGGAGTCAAATTTCGAATCGGCTCAGAAATCAGCCCAAGAACTGGGGCTAGGTATTCGGGCTGGTACCGTCGAGCAGGTCATTGACGAGGCAGACACAGTTGTCTTCGCTACGATGTTCCCCGTTACTCAGCAGTTGCTACAGGAACACTCTTCACAGTTGGTGGACAAGGTTGTTGTTGATCCATCCAACAACTTCCGGGCTGCTGACGATGACCGGGCGGTTTCCGCCAACCCAGAAGGGTCCTCAGCTGGCCAGCAAAACGCTGCCCTGCTTCTTCCTCAGGGAGTCCATTTCGTCAAAGCACTGGGAACTATGAGCGCGGCTAATCGGGGCAAAGAAACTACCGGTAGCGGTGAAAAGGTGGCTCAACTTTTTGCAACGGACGACCCTGTAGCGCAAGAGCGCATTACCCACCTACTGCGTCTGGGTGGCTGGGAGCCCGTCAAGGCCGGCGGCTTGGACATTGCTTCCAGAATCGAGGTCGGTGGCGCCTGGCACGACCGTGGTGGACTGAGCGGACGGATTCTCAGCAAGGAGGAAGCGGAAAAACTGGTCAGCCAACCCCTTGCGGAGGAATCAGCACGATAAAAGCGGGAGAAGCGCATCTGCCAGTCGATTGATTGTGCGGTACAGTGGGTGGGGTCAGCCCCACCCACTGTGCTGTGCAGGCAGCAGACTGGAGCCCCATGATTCACCTGGTCGCCACCTCCCACGGAACCGATAACCCCCAGGGCCGCGAAGCCGTCAACCTCATCCGAGAGCAGCTCACTGCCCTGGTCGAGGCCCAGGCCCCAGGAACCTACACCGTGCACGAAGCCTACGTTGATGTGCAAGAACCCTCCCTGCCGCAGGTGCTGCAGGAGTTGCCGTCCGGGGCTACCGCCGTCCTTCTGCCCCTGCTACTCTCACCGGGCTACCATACCGAACACGACATGAGGCAGGCAGCCGCAGACGCTAGCCACCTGACCACCGCAGTAGCTCGCGCCCTCGGCCCTTCAGCAGCTCTTGCCAAACTCCAGCGTCAGCGCCTCGAAGAGGCAGGCTGGGATGGCTACGACGATATCGCGCTGGCAGCAGCCGGTTCCTCCAGGGCGGACGGCCGTGAAGCGGTGCTCTATCAGGCAGAAGTTTTCAGCACCCTGCTCAGCCGGCAGGTGCCCTACGGCTTTGTGGCTGACATTGAACCCACCATCGAAGAGGCATGGGAGAGCAACCAGGCTGAGTATATTTCTACCTACCTGCTGGCCCGCGGCTACTTCCACAGCAAACTCACCAAGGCTTACCAGAGCACAGAAAAGGCGGTCGTCGCCGAGCCGCTGGTGCTGCCCGGAGACGCCGCCTCCGCCGCGATAGTTGCTTCGGTTGCTTTTGAAAGAGCTACCGAAGCCCTCACCGCTCTTAGCGCTTAACCGCTACAGCCTCAAAGGTCTCAGCAGGTTCAACGTAGGCCTGCTGGGACTCGATCAGCTGCAGTTCACGCTGGCCCGAGGCCAGGGTGTTCTTCAGCAGTTCGTAGACGCTGGCAGTGGTGAGTTCCAGGGCCTTCTTCAGACTCTTACCCGACGCGAAGTGAGAGGCAAACAGGGCCTGGGTAACGTCGCCTGAGCCGTTGGCCTTCATCGGCAAGCGAGGAGTGGTAATCAGCCAGGCTTCATCGCCCGAAACCGCCAGCATCTGGATTGAATCCTCCGGGGTTTCGGGGGTGTTCACACTGGTCACCAGCACAGTCTGGGGGCCAATCTTCTGGGCTGCGGCCACAGAATCAAGCACCTCATCGAGGGTCTGGGGGTCGGTGCCGGTCACAAAGCCCAGCTCAAACTGGTTGGGGGTAATGATGTCAGCGTGCTGAATCACGCGGTCACGAATCAGTTCCTGCACCTCGGGGGAGACGAAGCAGCCACTGGTGGCATTACCCAGGACGGGGTCGCAGGAGTACAGGACGCCCGGGTTAGCAGCACGGGCCTTGGCGACGGCATCGAGGATGGCATCACCGATGGAGGAGCCACCCTGATAGCCGGAAATCACCAGGGCGGTATCGGTCAGACCGCCGCGTTCCTCGATGCCGGTGACAATCTCGCGGACGTCGTCGCCCGAAATCAGCGGCCCACGCCAAGCACCGTAGCCGGTGTGGTTCGAGAAGAGGACGGTGTTGACGGGCATAACCTCGTGGCCAAGACGCTGGAGGGGGAAGACGGCAGCTGAATTACCTACGTGGCCGTAAGCTACAGCGGACTGAATAGACAAAATACGCATAAACACCATTGTGGCACGCCCCGGGTCTACCTGCGGTACGCACGTTTCATTAGATGACAAGTAAGCCTGCAACCAGTGGCGCACAGTAGTGGGCTGCAAGGACCTCAAGCAAACCTAGTGGCGTAAAAATTACCCCCGGTGAAGACCTATGACGTAAAAATGTCGCCCCGTGACCTGGTACCCGCAATAACTCGACCACCCTGCCCCCATAAGCCTAGACTTTCAAACAATTCAACCCTAAGAACTGTTATGAAAGGAGCGCTATGGAACCCTCACCCGTGAGCTTTAAAAACTTTGGTCTTGGCTCACCGGCCGCAGCGCTAGAAGATCCGGCTATCAGCCCGGAGGGCACGGTCGAGCCAACCCAGCTCTCAGACGCCGAGAAAGAAGCCAACCGGCAACTCGTGGATCGCTATGCCGAAGCCCTCTACGATGCAAGCGCCGAAGAAATCCTGACCTGGGCCCATGAACATGTGACCGGCAAGCTGGTGGTAACCCTCTCCATGGAAAACACGGTGCTCGCCGAACTGGCTAGCCGCTACCTGCCTGACTCAGACTTCCTCTTTCTCGATACCGGCTACCACTTCCCCGAGACCCTGGACGTGGCCCAGCAGGTAGAGGAACGCTACCCCCAGAACCTGGTCAGAGCCAAGCCCCTGCTCACCGTGGGCCAGCAGGACGCCCGCTACGGCATCAACCTCTACGGCACCGACCCCGCAGCCTGCTGTCGCATGCGCAAGGTCGAGCCCCTGGCAGCGTCCATGGCTCCCTATACCGGCTGGATTACCGGCCTCCGCCGGGCAGATTCACCGCTGCGCGCCACCACCCCGGCGCTGGACATAGACCCCAACGGCAGACTCAAGATCTCGCCCCTGGTTACCTGGAGCCTTGAAGATACCGACCGGTACATCGACGAAAAGAACCTCATTGTTCACCCCCTGACCAAGGCAGGCTACCCCTCAATCGGCTGCGCCCCCTGCACCGCCAAGGTTGAAGCCGGCCAGGACCCCCGCAGCGGACGCTGGGCAGGGTTCACCAAGACAGAATGCGGACTACACACATGAGCACCACAACAACAGAAACCCTTTCACCCCACCTCAAAGACCTAGAAAACGAGTCAATCCACATCCTGCGCGAAGTAGCCGGGCAATTCGACAAGGTCGCCCTGCTCTTCTCAGGCGGTAAAGACTCCGTTGTCGTCTACGAACTAGCCCGACGTGCCTTCGCACCGGCACCCGTGCCCTTTGAACTGCTGCACGTAGATACCGGCCACAACTTCCCTGAAGTTATCGACTTCCGCGACCGCCTGGTGGAGCGCACTGGCGCCCGCCTGCGCGTGGCCAAAGTCCAGGACTGGATCGACCGGGGAGAACTCCAGGAGCGCCCCGACGGCACCCGCAACCCCCTGCAGACCGTCCCCCTGGTCGAAACCATCGAAGAACAAGGCTACGACGCGGTGCTCGGTGGCGCTCGCCGCGATGAGGAACGCGCCCGCGCCAAAGAGCGCATCTTCTCGGTACGCGACGCCTTCGGCGGCTGGGACCCCCGCCGCCAGCGCCCCGAGCTGTGGAACCTATACAACGGCGGCCACCTGCCCGGCGAGAACATCCGCGTCTTCCCCATCTCCAACTGGACCGAAGCCGATATCTGGGAATACATCGGAGCCCGAGCTATCGAGCTTCCCCCCATCTACTTCTCCCACGAGCGCGAAGTCTTCAACCGCGACGGCATGTGGCTGACCGCAGGGGAGTGGGGTGGCCCCACCAAGGGCGAACCCCTTGAAACCCGCCGGGTACGTTACCGTACCGTCGGCGATATGAGTTGCACCGGCGCCGTCCTATCTGAAGCCAGCACGGTACAGGACATTATCACCGAAATCTCCACCTCCACCCTGACCGAACGCGGCGCAACCCGCGCGGACGACCGCCTGAGCGAATCCGCCATGGAAGACCGTAAGAAGGAAGGTTATTTCTAAAATGACCCTGCTCACCCACCCCACCGATATCGAGACCGCTACCGGGGCAGCGGCGTCCGCCCAGCTTGCAACCCGTCAGACCCTGCGCCTGTGCACCGCCGGAAGCGTCGACGACGGCAAATCAACCTTCGTGGGCCGCCTGCTCCACGACACCAAGAGCGTGCTAGCCGACCAGCTCTCAGCGGTCGAGCGTACCAGCCGCGAGCGCGGCCACGACGGCCTGGACCTATCGCTCCTAGTTGATGGTCTGCGCGCAGAACGCGAGCAGGGCATCACCATCGACGTGGCCTACCGTTACTTCTCAACCGCCGAGCGCACCTTCATCCTGGCTGACACCCCGGGCCACGTGCAGTACACCCGCAATACCGTGACGGGGGTTTCAACCTCCCAGGTTGTGGTGCTCTTAGTGGACGCCCGCCACGGCGTAGTGACCCAGACCCGCCGCCACCTGACGGTTGCAGCCCTGCTGGGTGTGCGCCAGGTAGTCCTGGCTGTGAACAAGATTGACCTGGTGGATTACTCCCAGGACGTCTTTGAGCAGATTCGCGAGGACTTTACGGCTTTGGCGCAGGCTAAGGGCGTCGCCGAGGTAACCGTAATCCCTATTAGTGCCCTGAAGGGGGATAACGTGGTGGAACCTTCTGCCAACACTCCCTGGTACACCGGCCCGACCGTGTTGCGCTACCTAGAAACCGTGGACGTCACCGACGCTACCTCTGAGCTGGGGCTGCGCCTGCCCATCCAGTATGTAATTCGCCCCCAGGGTACCGACTACCGGGGTTACGCCGGGCGTATCACCGCCGGTCACCTGGCTGTGGGCGACACCGTGCACCTGGGGCAGGGGCGAACCAGCACCGTCACCCACATCGATACCGCAGATGGGGCGGCAACCACTGCCACCATAGGAGACTCCATCGTGGTGCGCCTGGCAGACGATATCGACCTCTCCCGCGGTGACCTCATTGCAGGTGCCGACCGCCCCGAGGGAAGCCGGGAACTCACCGCCACCCTGGTAGGGCTAGCCGACACCCCGCTACGCCCCGGCGCCAAGGTAAAACTCCGCTACGGAACCTCCCTAGTGCGAGCTCGATTGGTCTCCATCGACTCCCTGCTCGACATCGATACCAACCAGGAACACCCCGGCGAAGCCATCGAACTCAACGACATCGCCACCGTCACCCTACAACTAGCAGAAGACCTACCCGTCGAACCCTACAGCGGGCGCGGCCTGGTAGGCTCCCTGCTGCTGATCAACCAGGCAGACGGCAACACCCTAGCCGCAGGCCTCGTCCGCTAGAGCCCCACACAGAACGAATACCACCATGAACAAACTACTTCTCATCGCCCTGGGCGGTCTGCTCGCCCAACTGGTCGACGGCAGCCTCGGCATGGGCTTCGGAGCTACCTCAACCACCCTGCTCCTTGCCCTTGCAGCGATGAACCCGGCCAGCGCGTCCGCAGTTGTTCATGTGGCAGAACTCGGAACCACCCTCGCCTCGGGCGTCAGCCACTGGCGATTCAACAACATCGACTGGAAGGTCGTGCTGCGACTGGGCCTGCCGGGTGCGGTAGGGGCCTTTGCAGGAGCGACCCTGCTCTCCAACCTCTCCCTGGCTACCGCCAAGCCGGTCATGGCAACTATCTTGACCCTCATCGGCATCAACCTGGTACTCCGCTTCTCCACCGGCCGCCGCGCCGCCCGCGGCACCGGCGCTCCCGCCAACCCCCGCATCCTCGGCTTCCTCGGGCTCTTCGGCGGATTCGTGGACGCCGCCGGTGGGGGAGGCTGGGGCCCGGTCACCAGCTCCACCCTCATGACCATCGGCAAAACCGAACCCCGCCGCATCGTGGGCACGGTCAACACCGCTGAATTTCTGGTTACCCTAGCAGCAAGCCTGGGCTTTGTACTGGGCATGTGGCAGGACCTCATCGAACACCTCCTAGCCGTCCTTGCCCTGCTGGCCGGTGGCGTCCTCGCTGCCCCCGTTGCCGCCTGGCTGGTCACCCGGATCAACCCCACCGCCCTCGGAGGCTTTGTGGGCACCTGCCTGGTCGTCACCCACCTGCCCTACCTCACCGGCCTCGTACCGGCCCTGGCCCCCTACAGCCTGCCGCTCACCCTGGGGGCAGCCCTCACCGGGCTGGCCCTGAGCACCCGAGGAGTGCTGCGGAGCCGAAACCTCACCCTCAGTCGCCCCACCGGCTACAGTGAAACTATCGCATCTTCGCATCACGCGCTCGCCACCAGCACCACACGCACGAAAGACTAAACCTATGGCTAAGACCCTCACCGCCCGCCCCGACCAGGCAGCCGCACCGGCCCGCCGTAAACCCGTCTCAAAGAAGCCCAACGGCCAGTGGAAAATCGACGGCAAAAGCCCGCTCAACGCCAACGAAGAATTCAAGCTGGCAGATGATGGCCTGCACGTACGCGAACGGATTATCGACACCTACTCCAAGGAAGGGTTTGATTCCATCGACTCGGACGACCTACACGGCCGCTTCCGCTGGTGGGGTCTTTACACCCAGCGCAAGCAGGGCATTGACGGCGGCCGTACCGCAACCCTGAGCCCCGAAGAACTCGAAGGCAAGTACTTCATGCTGCGCGTGCGTATCGACTCCGGCCAGCTCACCACCGAGCAGACCCGCGTCATCGGTGAAATATCTCGGGATTTTGCTCGCGACACCGCAGATGTGACCGACCGCCAGAACGTACAGCTGCACTGGGTGCAGGTAGAAGATGTGCCCGAGATCTGGCGCCGACTGGCTGAAGTCAATCTCGATACCACTGAGGCCTGCGGCGACGTCGGTCGCGTCATTCTGGGCTCACCCCTAGCCGGGATCGCAGCTGACGAACTGATTGACCCCACCCCGGTCATTCGTGAAATTAAAGAGAAGTACATCGGCGACCCAGCCTTCTCGAACCTACCGCGTAAGTTCAAAACCTGCTTCACCGGCCACCCCAGCCAGGACGTCGTCCACGAAATTAACGACGTAGCTTTCGTGGGCGTAACCCACCCCGACCTGGGAGTCGGCTATGACCTCTGGGTCGGCGGGGGCCTGTCCACCAACCCCAAACTAGCCGAACGCCTGGGTGTTTTCGTTACCCAGGACCAGGCCGTTGAGGTCTGGAAGGGCGTCATCTCCATCTTCCGTGACTACGGCTACCGCCGCCTGCGCAACAAGGCCCGCCTCAAGTTCCTGGTCGCTGACTGGGGCGTTGAAAAGTTCCGGCAGGTACTCGAAGAAGAGTACCTAGGCTACGCTCTACCCGACGGCCCTGCCCCCGAGACTCCCTCCGTGACCGGCGACCATGTAGGGGTGCACGCCCAAAAGGACGGTAAGTTTTACATCGGCCTGACCCCCACCGTGGGGCGCATTAGCGGCACCCAGCTCATCGACCTGGCCAACCTGGTTGAAAAGTACGGCTCCACCCGCCTGCGCACCACCCCCTACCAGAAGCTGGTTGTGCTCGACATCAAAGAAGATGATGTTGAGCCCTTCATCGCCGAAGCTGAGAAACTGGGCTTTTACGCGCGTCCGTCCGTTTTTCGCCGCTCAACCATTGCCTGCACCGGTATCGAATACTGCAAGCTGGCGATTGTGGCGACCAAGTCCACCGCAGCGCGCGTCATCGATAACCTCGAAGAACGCCTAGCTGATGTTGCTGACCAGCTCCCGCAGCGCCTGACCCTGCACATCAACGGCTGCCCCAACTCCTGCGCCCGCATTCAGACCGCAGATATCGGGCTGAAGGGGCAGATCATTACCACCGATGACGGCCGCCAGGTCCCCGGCTTCCAGGTTCACCTCGGCGGTGGACTGGCCGACTACCAGAACGACGCCGCCGGCACCCTTGGCCGCACCGTGCGCGGTCTCAAGGTAGAGGCTGACCTGCTGGAAGACTACCTTGAACGCCTAATCCGCACCTATCTCGCGGAGCGAGCGGACGCCTCCCAGACCTTTGCGCGCTGGGCCCTGGAAGCAGACGAGCAACAGTTAGTATAGGGCTGGCTTTTCGACGCGTCCGCCGGTTTTCCACTGTTGAGGCGTGGAAAACCGGCGGACGCGTCGAAGTTATAGGTACACCCCGGCGGACGCGAAAGCCCGCTTCAGTTTCTCAGCCAACAACTGCGGCCGGTAGATAACCTCGTGCCAGTTGGTCCGCACCACGTTGTAGCCTCTACCGCGGAGCCACGCTTCACGCTCATTCTGCTGAGCAAAAACCTGTTCACGGTTTGAATCCGCGTATTTGATGTTTCCGTCAAACTCTAAAATGATCATGCACTCAGGCCACATAAAATCAGGCCGGTAGCGCCGTCCGCCGCCCTCAACCCATACCTGCTGCTGGCAGGGCGGAAAGCCAAACTCGTCTAAGAAATAGACCACCAGACTTTCACCAGCAGATTCGGAAAGCGGATTGACCAAATCAGCCAGCTTCTGTAGGCGATTACTGCCGCGGCCCGTAGCCTGGCGTAACTGTGCCGTAAGGTCAGGGTAGAGAACCCCGGTGCGAAGCGAACTATCGGCCAGAACGAGCGCATGGCGAAGATCGAGAACCCTGCACGAATCAACAACAGTCTGAAGTGCAGATGTCACGGGGATACCCGCTAGCTTGTGGGGCTTGCTGGTTAGCCCGTGCACGGTTGTGCCAGGTGACGAATGAGCCCTGGCACGTGGCGCCGCAACGTGGATGCGCTCTGGCACCGCCAACTGGGCAAAACCGTAGAGAGCTGCGGCGCTGAGATGCGAAAAGACTGTTCGGTCGCCCATGACTTTGGAATGGGCAACTAACTGGGCTAGATACCGTTCGCTCGGTAAGAATGAGGACCAACTCTGCGCCGGTACGTAGACGCCGCGGCGGATTCTAACGATGTCGCCTCGGGAAACTTTTTGGCTCAGGGCATGACGGGTGAAGCCGCGCAGCTCCAAATCTTGGGTTGTCTGAACTAAAGGGTGAATATCGTGCAGGCTTTTCATGTATCTAGACTGCACCGAGTGTGGCGTTCCTACCGGTCAGTCCTGAAAATCTGTGGATAACTCTGCCCTTGAACCGGTTTCAGGAAAGGTTGTGAGGGGCCTTCAGGTCATGCAGGCGTCATATATTGTGAGGTGAGGAGGGTCTGAACAACCTGTCCGGACCACCCCGGTGGGGGCGCGTCCGTCCGGATTTTTAGCACCTCGCTGAAACTTCGACGCGCCCGCCGGTTTTCGATGTTTCAAGCGTTGAAAATCGGCGGACGCGTCGAATGCCTAGTGAGTCTCAAAGGCCCGAGCCATCACTTCATCTCGGTGAGGGCCGGCCACCGCACACACCTCGCCCAGGGTAATCACAGCAGGCGGCTTCACATCGGCCAGGGTTTCGAGGCAGTCACCCAAGGTCGCGTAAACTTCGCGCTGGTTGGGGCGGAAGCCGTCCTGCACCGCAATCAGAGGCAAGGACGCCGGCACCCCGCGCTCGCGCAGACCGGCAACGGTATGGGGGAGGGACTTGACGCCCATGAGGAGGGAGACTGTGCCGCCGTCTTTGAGCAGGCCCGCCAGCTGATCCAGCTCCGAGCCGCCTAGAGGCGCGTGCCCAGATACCACGGTAAACATATGGGACACACCGCGCAGGGTAATCGGCACCCCGGCCAGAGCGGGTAGCGCGATCGATGAGGTCACCCCCGAATAGACAGTGACCGGTATACCGGACTGCTCACAGACATAGAGCTCTTCAGCGCCGCGCCCGAAGACATAGGGGTCACCGCCCTTCAGACGGGCCACCGTCCGACCGGCTAGAGCATGCTCTACCATGAGCCGGTCAATCTCCCGCTGCGGCACCCGGTGCTGGCCGGGAATCTTTCCCACATCAATAATGCTTGCCTTAGGCGCCCAGCGGGGCAGGTCTTGGTGGGGAGCAAGATGGTCAAGCAGGACGACGTCCGCCCGACTCAGTGCCTCAAGGGCATGGCGGGTCATGAGGCCGGGATCGCCGGGGCCAGCCCCGATCAAAAAGACCCTGCCGACCTGCTGGGGCGCCGGTTCGCTATCTACAAGAAGGACCGTATGCAGCCCCCTGTTGCCCAGGGCGGCCTTAATCGCCTGCCGCCAGTTCCCAATCTCATCGGGCTGCTCGGCACAGATGACCACCACAGACGGGGAGATATCTTCTAGAACAGAGGGGAGCAGGTCAGCAGAGGAGACACTCATGACTTCAGCCGCCGCCTTATACTTGGGCGCAACCTGCCCCACCCGCTCTGATGCTCCGCAGAGCAGCACCGCGGCACTGGTGACATCAAGATCAGCGAACACGCCGTATCCTCTCCCTAGAAAACTCTTTACCCTTCATCCTCACACGGGGCGGGCAGCTTCACCCACTTGCGTGACCTCGCATGAACCGGAGTACCACAACCTTGTCACGCGAGGTCACACGGCGGCAGCTAGCCGGCGTGCACCGGCAAACTGGCCCCGGCAATCAAAACCTTCTCGCTGGCGTCCTCACCCTCAAGATCACCATCGGCCTCAGCTGCAGCGATTTCCGCTTCGGTGGCCGGGCGGATCTGGTCACGCTCCAGCACATACATGCGGTCACCCGCTGAATTAGCCTCAGGCTCATTCACAAAAGCCCTAAAGCGGCGCAGGCGTTTCTCATCGCGTAGGGTTGCGGCCCACTCGTCCTCGTAGTGGTCAATGTGGTACTGCATATCGGCATCGAGCTGTTCACAGATGCCCAGCTTGTCGTCGATAATTACCTCGCGTAGGTGCTCGATAGCGTCGCCAAACTTTTCATCGAGGTCCTCAGCCCAGCGGGCGGTGCGCTGGAGCTTATCCGCGGTGCGGATGTAGTACATGAGGTAACGGTCAATATAACGGTAGGCGGTTTGCTGGTCGAGATCCTGCGCAAACAGGCGGCCGTGGGCGGGGTTAGCGCCGCCGTTGCCGGCAAAGTAGAGGTTCCAGCCGTTCGTGGTGGCAATAAGACCCACGTCCTTGCCCTGGGCTTCTGCGCACTCACGGTTACAGCCAGACACTGCCACCTTGAACTTGTGGGGAGACCGCAAACCCTTGTAACGGTTTTCCGTATCAATCGCCATAGCCACCGAATCGCGCATACCGAACCTGCACCAGGCAGAACCAATACAGGACTTCACATTGCGCAAGGACTTACCGTAGGCCTGACCCGACTCAAAGCCCGCATCGACCAAGCGCTGCCAGATTTCGGGTAGCTGCTCTAGACGGGCACCGTACATGCCGATACGCTGGGCGCCGTTAATCTTGGTGTAGAGCCCATAGTCAGCTGCCACCTGGGCGATAACCGCCAGCTTCTGCGGGGTAATTTCGCCACCGGGGATTCGGGGAATCACACCGTAGGTGCCGTCCTTCTGCATGTTGGCCAGGTTGCGGTCGTTGGTGTCCTGCAGGGCGCCGCGGCCGCCGTCCAGGGCGTAGGACTTGCGGGTCGATGCAAGGATGGACGCCACGGTCGGCTTACAGATGGCACAGCCGTCGGTACCCCGCCCAAAGCGCTTGAGCACGGAGTAGAAATCATCGAGGTCGCCCACAGCGTAGACAGCCTGGAAAAGCTCAGCACGCGAGAGATCAAAGTGCTCACACAGGGCCTTCGAGACCGTCAGCCCCAGTTTCTTCATGGTCTGTTCTAGGGTCTTTTGGATCATGGGTACGCACGAGCCGCACTGGGTCCCGGCGGTTGTCTCAGCCTTGACCGCTCCCACATCGTGCGCGCCGCCCTTTACCGCTTCCCGCACTGCACCGAAGCAGATATTGTTGCAGGAGCACAGCACCGCGTCGTCGGGCAGTTCTGTATCGGGCACGCCATCCCCGCTTCCTGCAGCGGTGAGAAAGGCGGACGGCTCCGCGGGCAGCTCCCTGCCTAGCAGCGGCTTCAGCGAATCGTAGGGGGCGGTATCACCCACGAAGACACCACCGAGCAGAGTCTTCGCATCGGCGGTTGTCACAATCTTCTGATACAGGCCGCGGGCCGGATCAGCAAACATAATCTCTAGGCAGTTTTCGGTCACCCCGCGACGGTCACCAAAACCGGCTACTTCCAGACCCGAAAACTTGAGTTTGGTGGCGATATCGAAGCTCTCTACCTCTTCATGACCACCGGTGAGATTAGTTGCCACAGCTTCAGCCATCTGATTCGCCGGAGCCACCAGGCCCCAGGTGCGGCCCAGCACGCAGGCTACTTCACCGATAGCCCAAATATGGGGGTCTTCCGACTGGCAGCTGGGGGAGACCACGAGGCCGCCGCGCTCGCCCACCTGCAAACCGGCGTCCCGGGCTAGCTGATCATTGGGGCGGATGCCGGCAGCCATCATGACCAGGTCAGCATCGAGCTGGTGCACATCGGCTTCATCACCCATACCGTTTGCCACCGATACCGAGATAACCTCACCGGTGGAGTCCTTGTTAATGGTTGAGATAAAAGCGCCGGTTTCAACCGCGATTCCCGCCTCGCGAATTGCGGCGTTGACCGCGAAACCGCCACCCTGGTCTACCTCAATCGATAGCAGCCAGGGGGCCACATCGAGAATGGTGGGGTCAGCTCCAACGTCTCGCAGGCCCTCTGCTGCCTCAAGCCCCAGCAGGCCGCCACCGACCACGATAGCGCGGGGGCGGCGTCCTAGCTTTTCCGTAAGACGGGCAACCTCCGCAACCACCGTTTGCACATCATCGATAGTGCGGAAGACATGGGCGCTGTCGGAGCCAGGAATGGGAATCTTGACCGCCGATGAACCGGTAGCAAGAATCAGTTCATCGTAGGGGTAGGTCTGGCCGTCGGTTGCGCTGACCGTACGGTTCTTGCGGTCGATGGCGGTTGCGCTCACACCATTGACGAGGGTGACGTGGGGGTTGTTCCAGAGTTCGGGGTCGCCGAGGGTGAGGTCGCGGGCGGTGTCGTGAAAAATCTTCTCTAACGCTACACGGTCATAGGGCAGGTGTTTCTCGGCGTTGAGCACGGTAAGGTGGGAGGCACCGGAGTCCTTGTCGAGGAAGGCCTTGGCAAATCTCCAGGCTGCGGGCCCACCTCCAATCACCAGAACGGAACGTTGGCTGGAGGTAGCGGGGGTGTGGGACATGGGAGCCTCCCTGGTGTGGGTTCAAGCCGGTTTAATGCGTATTTATAATGCTAATATTAGCTTAAAGACAGGGTAAACAAGGTAAACCCACGCAAACGCACGACGTACAGTAAGAAAATGGAGGGCACCGTGACAGTACAGTGGCACCGAATCTGCACCAAGAACGACCTGGAGCCTAACTGGGGTGAAGCGGCTCTGATTGACGGGCAGCAGTATGCGGTCTTTCGTGCCGCAGACGATTCTATTTTCGTCACCAGCCACAGGGACCCTGCCTCCGGGGCCCTGGTGATTGCCCGCGGCATCCTGGGAGAGAAGGGCGGCGAGCCCACCGTGACATCCCCTCTCTATAAAGAGGTCTATTCCCTCATCAGCGGCGACTGCCTCTCTGGAGCTGACTATCGCCTACCTGTGTACCCCGTAGAAGTGCGCGACGGTGACATCTGGGCGGAGCTCCCCGCGTGAATCAGCGGCTGCCGGTAGCCCTTGATTTGCGCGGACGCCGGGTCCTCCTTGTCGGGGCGGGGCAGGTCGCTGCCCGGAAGGTGGGCGCCCTCATTGAGGCTGGGGCTCAGGTTGAGGTGGTGGCTCCTTCTCTCGACTCCCACCTGGAGAACCTGCTGGCTGAGGGGAGTCTTGTTGCCCACCGGCGTCCTTTTGCTCCCGAAGATCTTGCCGGTGCCTGGCTGGTCTACGCGCTCACGGACTCGCCGGACCTCAATGCACGGGTCGCTGAGCTCTGTGAAGAGCGAGGAATCTGGTGCCTAGTGGGCGGTGCATCACAGGAATCTCCACTCTGGTCGCTGGCCCACCGCAGGCGGGGCGATGAACTGGTGGCTGTTTCTGGCGGGGGTAACCCGCGGCGAGCCCTTGCCCTGCTCAACCGCATCGCCGGGGTGCTGGGCTGGGACTAGTTCAGATGCAGGGTCATGTCGTGCCAGATAGCGCCGCCGTGGGTTGATTCTGAAACCCCGTCAAGCTCAAAGCCGAGTTTCTCATAGAAGCTAATCAGCTCCTTCTTGCAGGTAAGAATCACCCCTGTTCGCCCCTGCTCTCGGGCTTGGTCGATGAGCTTTTCTATCAGGGCGGACGCGTACCCCCGGCCCCGGTGGGCCGGGCGGGTGTTGATACCAAAAACCGTCTGGTAAGCCCCGTGCCGGGTGTGGGCCTGGGGGCTCTCGTAGAGGTCATCGAAGATAACGGGGGAGTCGGTTACTAGTCCGTCGATAAAGGCAACAACTTCGCCGTCAGCTTCAAGTACCCAGAAATGCTCTCCAAAAACCTCGAACCTGGCCCGCAGGTCGCTCTCACTCGCTGCTTCAGCCGCCGGGAAGCACTCGGCCTCAATGGCGGCTAGGGAGGGCAGGTCTTCCTGCTGTGCCTGGCGAATCTCTACACGGGCGTCCTGCTGGTGAGTTGCTGCCGCGTCAAGCGCTGCTAGAGGCTGGCCACCCACACCCCAATCGGTGCGCGGCACCTCGTTTAGGACCACCCACACCGAGCTTTCCTTGGCACCCATCACCCAGGCATAGGTTCGGGTGAGTTCAGCAATCAGCTCGGCCTTCTTCTCATCAGACTGAGTAGATGCATACGAGACATTAATGAGGGGCATGGTGTTCTCCTGGGTAGTGCTTGAACCCAAGTCTAGCGGCGTATCAGAGGCGTGTTCATCTTGAGCGTCCACCAGACTCGCGGAATGCTTATGTCTCAAATGGGCGGTGCAAGATTCTTGTGGACACTTAGCTCAGCCGCGTCATACTGCGTCACGGCTGCACCGTTTTAAACGCGCTCGCCGTGCACTGGTGAGCAAAGCGCTATCCACAGGAGGTGCCTTTCTAGCGAAATTTGCTAGGCTCAGCGCACAATCTGACCATGAAATCTCCAGAAGAAATAGCAATGGCCGTACAGACCACACAGCAGCTATCCGCGCGAGGCATAAACAAGGACGCCCTCGCCCGTGCGGTCGCTCGCGGCGAGTACCAGCGGCTTGGCTACGGAAGTTATATGGAAAGTGGTTTCCACTCTCAGCTTTACCCTAGTCAACAGTATCTGGCCCGTGTCATCGGGTATGGCAGAAGCAGGCTCAAAACCTCGGTGTTATCCCACCATTCAGCGGCAGCGGTACACGGTATGTGGCTACTCCATATACCTACTGCTATCCATACAGTGGGTCAGGCACACGGTACCCCTTCACCGCGGGTTGTGCGGCATAGAAACAACCGGTACGAAACCGAGAAAAGTTTGGGTGTGGATGTAACCGCACCGCTCGATACGGTTCTTCACTGTATGAGGGTGATGAAATTCGAAGAGGCACTTGTGCTTGCGGATAGTTCTTTGCGGAAGATTGAGCACCAAAAACTGGCCCAGGCCTTACGGGGGCTGTCTGGTCGTGGCTCTGTGCAGGCTCGCATAATTGCAGATATCGTAAGCCCTCTCAGTGAGTCGCCGGGGGAGAGTTTGCTGCGGCTTTTCTTGATGAGGTGTGGTTTGCCTCGGCCTGTTGAGCAGCACGTGATTGGGGTATATGGGCAGCAGTTCAGGGTAGATTTTGCCTGGCCAGATCTCAAGATCATCGTTGAGTTCGATGGGCAGATTAAATACACCCAGTTTGGTGAGCGTGAGAGCGTCTTCGGGCGGCAGAATGAACGTGAGGCTCTCTTGCGGGGGCAGGGGTGGGATGTGGTTCGAGTAACGTGGGACGAGCTCACCCGGCGTCCGCACGAGCTTAAAACCAAGATGGAGCGAGCTTTCAGCCGTGCCCGCCGTCTCTAGGGTCCACCAGACTCTCGGAGCGTCCACCGGGGGAATAAGCACTTTGAGAGTCTGGTGGACGCTCGCGGAGTAGGAGAAGAAGAGGTGCGCGGACGCCGCCCGCCTGCGGGTGCGACCTGAAGGTGAGCATAGGGGCGGGGGCAAGAATTGTAATTTAGGTTCCCCTGCTCACCCTGCCAGCTGGCGGTAATCCGCTATCTTGGGGCGGGGCGCCCGCACCTGTACTACATCTTGTGCTCACACGCCTGTAATTCACACCCCGCCCCGGCGGGCGCCTGCCAGAAAAGCTAAAAACCCGTTAGACAGCCACCGCCCCTGCCCCTAAAATAGGTAACAGTTGCAATGACCCGGCTATCACCGGCGAGCAATCCGGAAGAACAGGCTGTACCTGCACACCCCCGTAATTCGTTGCGACGAGGGGAGTGCGCGGAATAGATATAGCCCCAGTAGACCCGGACGGGTAAGCCCGAAACAGCTGTCATGAAGCGACTGATAACCGGTTCGACCCTGCGCTGGGCGCAACCTGCCTCATCTCACGAGACGGTAGGTTGCCCCGGCGCAGACCCATACCCGCCCGCGCTTTTTCGGTGCGGCTCGGGGTGGGGTCGGGCCGGTTGATGTAAGCAAGGTGGTACCGCGCAGGTTCCTTACCCGTCGAGCGGACGGGGGAGGGCAGGCGTCCTTGCACCCCAAGTACTAGGCAGACAAGAACCTAAGGGCGCAACCATGACCAATAAGCCTGTTTACCCCAAGGCAAGTGCAAGCGGAGCCAGTTTTGTGGCCGCTTCCCCCTCTTTCCCCGCACTCGAAGAAGCAGTGCTGGACTACTGGAAGAAGGACGACACCTTCCAGGCCTCCATCGATAACCGTGACGCCGGTGAGAACGGCGCCAACGAGTTCGTTTTCAACGATGGTCCTCCCTTCGCCAACGGCCTGCCCCACTACGGCCACCTGCTGACCGGTTACGTCAAGGACCTGGTCGCCCGCTACCAGACCCAGCGTGGCCACAAGGTGGAGCGTCGCTTTGGCTGGGACACCCACGGCCTGCCCGCTGAGCTGGAAGCGATGAAGCAGCTGGGTATGACCGACAAGCAGCAGATCATCGAGATGGGCATCGATAACTTCAACGACGCTGCCCGCGCCTCGGTGCTCAAGTACACCAAGGAATGGGAAGAGTACGTCACCCGCCAAGCCCGCTGGGTGGATTTTGAGAACGACTACAAGACCCTGAACGTGGAGTACATGGAGTCCGTGATTTGGGCTTTCAAGCAGCTGCACGATAAGGGCCTGACCTACGAGGGCTTCCGCGTGCTGCCCTACTGCTGGAAGGACGAAACCCCGCTCTCAAACCACGAGCTGCGCATGGACGATGACGTCTACAAGGAGCGTCAGGACCCGTCCGTCACCGTGGCTTTCCGCATCACCGACGACGCCACCCTGGCCAAGCATCCCGAGGTTGCCGCCGAACTGGCCGGTGTTGAGGCCCTGGCCTGGACCACCACCCCCTGGACCCTGCCCACCAACCAGGCTCTGGCCGCTGGCCCCGAAATCAGCTACGTTGTTGTGCCCGGCGCCGGTGAGCTAGAAGGACGCCGCTTCCTGCTGGCTGCCGACCTGCTGGGCGAATATGCCAAGGACCTGGGCTACGGGGATGCCGAAAAGCCCGCGGACGCTGCCCGCGAGGCCGTCCTGGCCACCTACACCGGTGCCCAGCTGGAGGGCGTGCGCTATGCACCCCTGTGGGACTACTTCACCGACACCGAGAAGTTCGGCACCGACAAGGCCTGGCAGATCCTGGTCGCTGACTACGTGACCACCACCGACGGTACCGGCCTGGTTCACCAGGCTCCCGCCTACGGTGAGGACGACCAGAAGGTCTGTGAGGGCTACGGTATTCCCGTGATCCTTTCCATCGACGAGGGTGCCAAGTTCCTGGACCTCTTCGCCGATTCCACCCTAGCTGAGGGCGCCCCCCTGGCTGAGATTGCCGGCGTCCAGATCTTTGATGCTAACCGCACCATCATCAACACCCTCAAGGCTGACGGGGCACTAATCTGCGAGAAGTCCTACGTTCACTCCTACCCCCACTGCTGGCGCTGCCGCACCCCCCTGGTCTACCGCGCCATCACCTCCTGGTACGTGCGCGTGACCGACTTCAAGGGCCGCATGAGCGAGCTGAACGAGGACATCAACTGGATTCCCGAGAACGTCAAGCACGGCCAGTTCGGTAAGTGGGTTGAGAACGCCCGCGACTGGTCCATCTCGCGTAACCGCTTCTGGGGCTCCCCGATCCCGGTCTGGGTCTCTGATGACCCCAACTACCCCCGCACCGACGTCTACGGCTCCCTGGCTGAGCTGGAAGCCGACTTCGGCCGCCTGCCCCTGAACAAGGACGGCGAGGTCGACCTGCACCGCCCCTACATCGACGAGCTGACCCGACCCAACCCGGATGACCCCACCGGCAAGTCCACCATGCGCCGTGTGGAGGACGTACTGGACGTCTGGTTCGACTCCGGCTCCATGCCCTTTGCCCAGTTCCACTACCCCTTCGAAAACAAGGAGTGGTTCGAGGCCCACTACCCGGCAGACTTCATCGTTGAGTACATCGGTCAGACCCGCGGCTGGTTCTACACCATGCACATTCTGGCCACCGCCCTCTTCGACCGTACCGCCTTTGAGAACGTCATTGCCCACGGCATCGTGCTGGGCTCGGACGGCCAGAAGATGTCTAAGTCCCTGCGTAACTACCCGGACGTCTCCGAGGTTCTGGATCGCGACGGTTCGGACGCCATGCGCTGGTTCCTCATGTCGTCCCCGATTCTGCGCGGCGGCAACCTGATTGTGACTGAGCAGGGCATCCGCGAGGGCGTCCGCCAGGTCATGCTGCCCCTGTGGAACGTCTACCACTTCTTCGCCCTCTACACCAACGCTGCCAACGGCGGTGCAGGCTACGAGGCCAAGCTGGTCACCGAGGCCGAGCACGTGATGGACCGCTTTATCCTGGGTAAGACCCGTCAGCTGGTTGCCGAGGTCACCGAGGCCATGGACGCCTACGATGTATCTGCCGCCTGCGAGGCTCTGCGCACCTACACCGACGCCCTGACCAACTGGTATGTGCGCCGCTCCCGCGAGCGCTTCTTCAACGAAGACACCGCAGCTTTCGACGTGCTCTACACCGCATTGGTGACCTTCGTGAAGATGGCTGCGCCCCTGCTGCCGCTGACCACCGAGGAAATCTACCGCGGTCTGACCGGGGAGCGTTCGGTCCACCTGACCGACCTGCCCTCACCTGCGGACTTCAAGGACGAGGCAGAGTTGCTGGCTCTCATGGAGACCACCCGCGCCGTGGCCTCTGCCGGTTCTGCCCTGCGTAAGGCCCATAAGCTGCGTGTGCGCCAGCCCCTGGCAGCCCTGACCGTGGCGGTTGCCGGTGGCAAGGACCTGGCCGGTACCTTTGAGTCAATCATCGCTGATGAGCTCAACATCAAGGTGGTTGAGCTTCTGGACGCTGCCGAGGTGGCTCCTGCTGACTTCGGCATCTCCCAGCAGCTCAAGGTCAATGCCCGTGCCGCAGGGCCCCGTTTGGGTAAGCAGGTGCAGGTTGCCATCAAGGCTTCTAAGAGCGGGGACTGGAAGGTCACCGAGGACGGCACCGTTGTGGTGGGTGCCGACAACATGGCTCTGGAACCGGGCGAGTACGAGCTTGAAACCGTGGTCGCAGAAACCGACGGTGCTGCAGAGCGCGCCGTCTCGGTTCTGCCCGGCGGTGGCTTCCTGGTACTCGACACCACCCTCACCGACGAGCTGCGCGCCGAGGGTACTGCCCGCGACGCCGTCCGCGCTATCCAGTCCGAGCGTAAGGAGGCCGGCCTGAATGTCTCAGACCGCATCGAGCTGACCATCACCGCCCCCGCCGCTGACCTCGAAGCTATCAAGAAGCACGAAGAGCTGGTAGCCGGTGAGACCCTGGCTGTGGCCGTGACCTACCTCGAGGGCGCTGAATTCTCAGCGACCGTGAAGAAGGCATAAATGACCAAGGACAACATGGAGCTTGACCCCGTGTTTGCCGAGATTGCTGCCGAGGGCGCTCGCGCTGACGACGCCCTCGGCGTAGCCTCGGTCTACGCCGATCTGCTGGCTCGTGCCCCCGAGCACAAGATGGCCCCCCGCCTCGACGCGATGACCCGCGCCGTGGAAATTCTGGGCGAGCCCAACAAGGCAGCCCCGGTCATCCACATCACCGGCACCAACGGCAAAACCTCAACCGCCCGCATGATTGAGCGTCTGCTCATGGCGCACGACATCCGTGTGGGTCGCTACACCAGCCCCCATATTTCCAAGGTCACCGAGCGGATCTCGATTGATGGGGCGCCCGTGGCAGATTCCACCTTTGTGCGTATCTGGGGCGAGATTCAGCCCTACCTGCAAATCGTGGACGCTGAGCTTGAGGCAGCCGGTGCGCCCCGCATTACCTACTTTGAAGCCCTGACGATCCTGGCCTTCGCTATTTTTGCGGACGAGCCGGTGGACGTCATGGTGCTTGAGGTCGGTATCGGGGGTTCCTGGGATGCCACCAACGTGGCCGACGCTACCGTGTCTGTGGTGACCCCCATTGGGCTTGACCACACCGACATGCTGGGGGAGACCCTGGCCGATATTGCCGGTGAAAAGGCAGGGATTATTAAGGACGGCGGCTTCCTGGTATCTGCTGCCCAAGACCCCTCTGCCGCCCAGGTGCTCCTAGAGGCCGCCCGCGCCCGCAACGCCGATTACCGCTTTGAAGGCGTAGAGTTCGGCGCTGTCGACCGCACCGCCGGTGTGGGCGGGCAGCTGCTCACCATCCAGGGGCTAGCTGGCCGCTACGAAGACATAGCCCTGCCCCTCTTCGGTGCCCACCAGGCCCAGAACGCCGCCGTGGCCCTGGCCGCGGTTGAGGCCTTCTTGGGCGGGGGAGAGAAGGAACTGAGCCTCGACCTCATCAAGCTGGCCTTTGGCGAGGTGCGCTCGCCGGGCCGCCTAGAGGTAGCCCGTACCGAGCCGCCCGTGGTACTCGATGCCGCCCACAACCCCCACGGTGTCGCTGCTTCGGCAGCCGCCTTCAAGGAGTCCTTCAGCTTTGAAGAACTGCACCTGGTGGTGGGTATCCTGGGTGAAAAGGACGCCGCGACCATGCTGAACCTGCTCTTTGACGAGTACGTTGATCGGGCAGATTGGCGCACGGTACTGCACCTGACCAAGTCAGACTCTCCGCGTGCCATTGCCCCGGAAGAGCTAGCTGAATTGGCCCTCGACGCTGGTTTTGATGAAGACGCCATCGAGACCTACGAGAACATTCCCGATGCTCTGTCCGCGGCGGTGACGGCTGCAGCCGATGTGCCCAACCTGAACTCCGCGGTACTGGTGACCGGCTCTATTACCGTGGTGGGCGAAGCTAGCACCCTGCTCGGACTGTAAAGGAGAGATGATGGCGAGAATGACGCGCGCCCAGCGCGAATGGCGCCCGGGCCAGCCGAAAAAGCAGCGCTCTATCAAGGTCATGTTTACCTCGATGGTGCTCTCGCTCGAAGCCCTGGTTGCCTTCTTTGCAACCCTGGCAATTTTTGGCCACCACTTTAACGACCCCACCTGGGTCAAGGTGGTCATTTGGGTGCTGGGTCTAGCTCTGGCAGCAGCCCTGCTGGTCACACCGGCCTTCCTGAAGAAGCCCTGGGGCTACCACCTGGGCTACGGTCTGCAGGTTGCCCTGATTCTGGTGGGCTTTGCCCTGCCCTCCATGTTTTTTGTGGGAGCGGCTTTTGCTGTGGCCTACTGGTACGGGGTGACGCGTGGTGCCCGCCTGGACGCCGAGAACGCCGTCCGCGCCAAAGAGCAGGAGGAATGGGAGAAGGCTAACCCCGCCTAGCGGGCTGTCTGGTAGGGTAAGGGTGAAAACTCACCCTGACCTATCAAAGGAGATTGTCATGACCGAGCGTACCCTGATTCTGGTCAAGCCCGACGGTGTGGAGCGTAACCTCACCGGCCAGGTGCTGGCCCGTTTTGAGCGTAAGGGCTACCGCATTGCTGAGTTGAAGATGCTGGTTCCCTCCCGCGAGCTGCTCGAGCAGCACTATGCGGAACACGAGGGTAAGCCCTTCTACGAGCCCCTGGTGTCTTACATGGGCTCAGGCCCCGTGGTTGCTCTCGTACTTGAGGGCAACGGCGTGCTTGAGGGCGCCCGTACTCTCATGGGATCTTCCAACCCCACCACCGCTGCCCCCGGAACCATCCGCGGTGACTTTGGTCGCGACTGGGGCGAGAGCGTGCAGAAGAACCTGGTTCACGGTTCAGACTCAGCAGAATCAGCAGACCGCGAAATCGCGCTCTGGTTCGGTGCGTAAGCAGACCTCCCGCTGACCTAAAAATAAGGCCGGGGCCCTCATTGTGAGGGCCCCGGCCTTTATCAGTAGGTGGAGGTTTTAGAACATACCCACGATCACATCGAAGAAGCGGATGAAGATAATGCCGAAGAGCAAGATGTAGACCAGGATGATAGAGAACCAGGTCCAGTTGGGGGCTGCCCGACGGATGCTCTCAGAAGCTGGGATGACTCCGGCGTGAATATTGCGGGTGGTGACCTTCACGAAAATTGCGGTCTGCATAATCCACACGATCATGCAGAAGAGGCAGAGGGCGTTGATGTCGAAGGTGGTGTTATACCAGAGCCAGAGCACAAAGGCCATGGCCAGGGTGTGGCCCACCTGCATGGCTACCCAGTACCAGCGGGCGAAGGACGCCCCGGCAATCAGGGCGGTGGAGATAGCCAGCACGATAGCGTAACCGGCGATACCGATAAAGGGGTTGGGGAAGCCAAAGGCTTCTGCCTGCCAGGTGCGCATAACGGTGCCGCAATTGAGTAGGGCGTTGATATCACAGACCGACCGGTGGGCGCCGTCCATGTAAATCTGCAGGCGCTCGTAGACCAGCATGGCGGCGGCTCCGAAGGCCAGCAGGCCGGGAATCAGGGTGAACCAGCCGAGCCTGCGATCGAGCTGGGCCTGGCTGATACCGCTCTCAGTATCGGGGGTGTTCACGGGGGTAGACACAGTGAATCCTTAGGCTGTATAAAACTTTCTTTCCCCATACTACGGGGCAGGCTCCAAGCCCGCCCGGTTTTGCGGGGTTGGGGCAGGTTTTCTTTACTAAGTTCCCAGGTAAGGACGCCCGGGGCGAGTTGGTTTGGGCAGGGCGGCCCGGTGCGGGGTGAGTTCGGTTCTAGATGGGGTGAAAAGAGCCCGGGTGTGAGAGAATGGGTGTGGTAGTGTGCCGCCCGCACGCGGTGGCACTACCCAGCAGGCACCCCGAAACGGCCGGTGACGCACTGCTTACCCGCAGGCGTCCTTACCGTCAAGCCTCAGCAAGTGCAGCCCTAGCGCTGCCTCGGGTTGTTGCCGCTGGCCCGGTTCCCCTCGGCATGGAGCACAGAAGCCTTGACCTGCCGAGTACGCCAAGGAGCTCACGGTTGAGCCGGGTAGCCAAGGATTTCGGCGGACCACCCCTTAGGGTAGGGACCGCCGACTACAGGCAAGACCACTGGTGCGGCAGGGGCATACGAACACAAGGAGAGTGAACGCTGATGAGCAGCGAACAGTCCGAGGTTGTAGAAAACCTTGAAGAAACCCAGGCCGCAGAAGCTACCGCAGCCACTGAACAGGTTGCCGAAGTAAGCACCGAGGTGGAAGAGACTCAGGCCAATGGCCCCGAAGCGAAGGCCGTTGTACAGGCTGAAGAAACCGAGCCTGCCGAAGAAGCCACAGAAGAGGCAGCAGAAACTGAGGCAGAGTCTGCAGAAGCTGAAACAGAAGAAGCCCAAGCCCCCGCCGAAACCGCTGAAGAGCCTGCCGCTCCTCAGAAGAGCCTGCGTGAGCTCAAGGAAGAAGAGCTAGCCCAGGTCAACGCCGCTGTGAGCTCAAACAATCTGCTCTTCTACTCGCCCAACATGGACGAAATCATGGAGCAGCTGCGGGCCGAAAAGGAAGCCCGCCGTGAGGCCGAAGAAGCTGAGCGTCGTGAGCGCCGCCTGGCTGACCTTGACCCCGAAATCACCTCCCACCGCCGCCGTCGCCGCCGCAGGGGAGATGCTGACCTAGAATTTGAGGGCGGTACCGACGGCGACCCCGAGGACACCATCGTTAAGGTACGCGCCCCGCGCCTGTCTGACTCCCACAGCACCAACCGGGTCACCGGCGTCCGCGGCTCCACCCGCCTGGAAGCCAAACGCATCCGCCGCCGCGAAACCCGCGCTACCGGCCGCCGCCGCCAGATCATTACCGAGGCTGAGTTCCTGGCCCGTCGCGAGTCCGTTGACCGCCAGATGCTGGTACGCCAGAAGGACGACCGTATTCAGATTGGTGTGCTTGAAGACGGCGTGCTGGCTGAGCACTTTGTCTCTAAGACCCAGCAGGATTCCCTGATCGGTAACGTCTACCTGGGTAAGGTTCAGAATGTCCTGCCCTCCATGGAAGCTGCCTTCGTCGATATTGGCCGCGGCCGCAACGCCGTTCTCTACGCTGGCGAAGTTAACTGGGACGTCACCGGCCTAGACGGTGCCCCCCGCAAGATCGAAAACGCCCTCAAAGCAGGCGACTCGGTACTGGTGCAGGTCACCAAAGACCCCGTCGGCCACAAGGGCGCCCGCCTGACCAGCCAGGTCTCCCTGCCCGGCCGCTACCTGGTCTACGTACCCGGTGGCTCCATGACCGGTATCTCCCGCAAGCTGCCCGACGTTGAGCGTCAGCGCCTGAAGAAAATCCTCAAGGACCGCCTGCCCGAGGACGCCGGCGTCATCGTCCGCACCGCCGCAGAAGGCGCCAGCGAAGAAGAGCTGAGCAACGACATCAACCGCCTGCGCGTGCAGTGGGAAGAAATCAAGGCCAAGAGCGAATCCCGCAAGGTTCTGGCCCCCGAACTGCTCTACCAGGAACCCGACCTGACCATCAAGACCGTGCGCGATGTCTTCAACGAAGACTTCACCTCCATGATGGTGCAGGGCTCGGACGCCTGGGACTCCATCGAAGCCTACGTCACCTACGTTGCCCCCGACCTGCTGGACCGCCTGAAGAAGTGGGAAGAGGACGACGACCTCTTTGACCACTACCGGATTGAAGAGCAGCTTGCTAAGGCCCTGGACCGCAAGGTCTACCTGCCCTCCGGCGGCTCCCTGGTCATTGACCGCACCGAAGCGATGACCGTGGTGGACGTCAATACCGGCAAGTTCACCGGCTCCGGCGGCAACCTGGAAGAGACCGTCACCAAGAACAACCTCGAAGCAGCCGAAGAAATCGTGCGCCAGCTGCGCCTGCGCGATATCGGCGGCATCGTGGTCATCGACTTCATCGACATGGTACTCGAATCTAACCGCGACCTGGTACTCCGCCGCCTGGTAGAGTGCCTGGGCCGCGACCGCACCAAGCACCAGGTTGCCGAAGTAACCTCCCTGGGTCTGGTGCAGATGACCCGCAAGCGCATGGGCACCGGCCTGCTCGAAGTCTTCTCAGAACCCTGTGAAGCCTGCGCCGGCCGCGGCATTCTCGTGCACGACCAGCCCCTGAAGGGCCGCTCAGGTGGCGCTAGCGACTTCATCCACCGCGCCGAGCGCGATGACCGCAAGCGCTACCGCAATCAGAAGACCCAGAACCGCCGCGACTTCACCGAGGTTGACGAAGAAACCGAGCAGAAGACCGAGGCCCGCAAGGCTGCCCTGGCCAACATCGTTGCCGCCAGCGCCCACCACGAGGACGAGCAGAGCGAGACCGAGTCCAAGTCAGCCCGCAAGCGCAAGCGCCGCAAGCGCAACCGCCGCGCCGAGGCAGGCCTGGAACTGGAGACCCAGCAGAACCAGGACGCCCGCGGCGAGCAGGTGCTCACCATCGGCGACGAGGTCATTGAGCTGCCCACCGGGGCGGACGCCGACACCGAAGAGAGCATGGGGGAGCAGGGCTCCTTCACCCTCGAATCCCTGGCTGCCGTCTTTGACGCCGACGCTGAGAACGAGACCGAAGGGTCTTCCGAGGAACGCTCAAAGGGCCGTCACCAGTCCAAGCGCCGGGGCGGTAAGAAGCGTGAAGACATCTCAGCAGATGACTTCTCCGTCAACTCCGATGCCTCACTCGATGTAGACCCCGAAATTGACTCCCGCTTCACCCAGAACTCATCCCGACTCGACGCCATCCGCGCAGGAGAAGCCCGCGCCCGCGCCTCCCAAAAGGCCGGACGCGACTACGAACCCCGCGACGGCGAAGAATCAACTACCTCAGGTGAGCGCACCGGCCGTAACGACCGAGCCGGACGTGCAGACCGCACCGACCGCCGCGACACCCGCAACCAGGACGAGTCAGGCAAGGGCCGCACCCGCAAGCCCCGCCGCGCCTCAAGCTCCGACGTCAAGTACGTCGCCCCCATCGAGGTCGTAGCAGACCCGGCCGTCACCGGCGTTGCCACCCCCGGTAAGAAAGCTGAGGTAGCACCCGAAACTCCGGTTGAGGCGTCTGCACCCGCAGCTGCTCCCAGCGAAGCGCCCCGCAAGAAGCGCCGCTCCCGCCGCGCCGTCAGCTCAGGTGCAGGCTCCACCGAAGTACGTACCGAAGAGGTCAGGGCCGCAAGTGGTAGTTCCGTGGTAGCCAGCATCGACCAGGCAGCCAAGCCCGCAGCATCCAGCGATGACGCCCCCGTCATGCTCGGCGTCGGCGTCTCAGCTGCAGAGATCAAGCGGGCAGGTAAGTAAGAAGGTGATGAAAGGTAAATCAGGCTCGCAGCGAAGCTGCTGGCTCGGCGGCTGGCGTGAATCGCTTGTGAGCGAAGCGAACCAGCGAGAGGGTCGGCAGCGAGCGCGAGCCTGATTTACCGTCACCCGTACCCCTTACTACACCCTGAGGGGTTCACCACATATCTTGCTCAGCACCGACTCACCACGTAAACTGGTGAGTCGGTGCTGTTTCCACAAGCAAGCGTTAGCGTGGACTCAGCTAGGCATATTCCACCAGGGATAAGGCCACACCATCTCAAAACGACAGAACCTGAAACCGCCCGGTACGTACTGAGCAAACCGGGTCACCACCTTGCTGTTGAGCCCGAGTTCCTTTCAGGAAGATTCGTTTTGAACCATTAAAATGACGTCAAGAAGAAGTGAGTTCCCAAGTGGCATACGCAATTGTCCGCGCTGGCGGCCGCCAGGAAAAGGTCTCAGTTGGAGACCTGGTTACCCTTGACCGCGTCGCTGGCGAGCCCGGTAGCACCATTGAGCTGCCCGTGCTGATGCTGGTTGACGGCGACAAGGTCACCGTTGATGCAAAGTCCCTGGCTTCAGCCAAGGTCACCGCAGAAAAGATCGAAGACCTCCGCGGTCCCAAGATCGTTATTCAGAAGTACAAGAACAAGACCGGTTACAAGAAGCGTCAGGGCTTCCGCGCCGAACTGACCACCGTTAAGATCACCGCGATCAACGCATAAGTTCAGCTTAGACTGGTTTTATCCCAACATTCTTTGACCTAAGGTAGGCATCAATGGCACATAAGAAGGGCGCAAGCTCCACCCGTAACGGCCGTGACTCAAACCCCCAGTACCTCGGTGTTAAGCGCTACGGCGGCGAAACCGTCAACGCAGGCGAAATCCTCGTTCGTCAGCGCGGCACCCACTTCCACCCCGGCAACAACGTAGGCCGCGGTGGCGACGACACCCTGTTCGCTCTGGCAGCAGGCAAGGTCGAATTCGGTACCCGCAAGGGCCGCAAGGTAGTCAACATCCTTGCAGCCGCTGAGTAAGGTCTAAACACCTCACCTCAGTAGAAGGGCGATTACGGGGCAACTCGTAATCGCCCTTTTGCGTACCTCACCTGCGCAAAGCCGCCCAAGGAGCGTCCGGCCACAGACCGGCACCGGGGCGACCCTGTAGACTAGATAACCAAACCAAACTTTTTTGAAGGAGCTTGCACTCGTGGCAGAATTTGTAGATCGCGTGGTCCTACACGTAACCGGTGGGCACGGTGGGCACGGCTGTGTCTCGGTTCGCCGTGAGAAGTTTAAGCCCCTCGGCGGCCCCAACGGCGGTAACGGCGGCAAGGGCGGCGACGTCATCCTGCGCGTAGACGCCCAGACCACCACCCTGCTCGAATATCACCACAGCCCCCACCAGAGCGCCCCCAACGGCGACATCGGGCGTGGCGACATGTCCCACGGCTTCAACGGCCAAGACCTGATTCTGCCCGTACCCCAGGGCACCGTGGTCAAGGACCGCGACGGCAACGTACTGGCCGACCTGGTGCGCATCGGCGATGAATTCGTCGCAGCAGAAGGCGGTATCGGAGGTAAGGGCAACGCTGCCCTAGCTTCCACCAAGCGCAAGGCCCCCGGCTTTGCCCTGCTCGGTATTCCCGGCTCTACCCGCGATGTCGTGCTGGAACTCAAATCCATTGCAGATATCGCCCTGGTGGGCTACCCCTCAGCCGGTAAGTCCTCCCTGATTGCCGCGATTTCAGCAGCCCGCCCCAAAATCGCTGATTACCCCTTCACCACCCTGATTCCCAACCTGGGTGTGGTCCAAGCCGGCGATACTCGCTACACCGTAGCTGACGTGCCCGGCCTGATTGAGGGCGCCTCCGAAGGTAAGGGCCTGGGCCACCGCTTTCTGCGCCACGTTGAGCGCTCCAGCGCCCTGGTGCACGTGATTGACTGCGCCACCCTAGAACCCAACCGTGACCCCATCAGCGACTTCGACGTCATCCGTGGTGAACTGGAAAACTACGAGGTTGACCCCACTGCCGGCGTCACCGTCCCTCTGAACGAGCGCCCCCAGCTGATTGTGCTCAATAAGATTGACGTGCCCGAAGCCCGTGAGCTGGCTGAGTTTGTGCGCCCCATGTTCGAAGAGCGCGGCTACCGAGTCTTTGAAATCTCTACCGCATCCCACGAGGGTCTCAAGCAGCTGACCTTTGCCATGGCAGAGCTGGTTGAGGCTGACCGCAAGGCTCGCAAGAAGAGCAAGAGCGCACCGGCAGAGGATGTCGCCGTGGTCAAGCCCAAGGGCTTCCGCTCCAAGAAGCGCCAGGAATTCATCATTCGCAAGGAAGAGCGCAACCTGGAACCCCTCTTCCGCGTGATCGGTGAGAAGCCCGAGCGCTGGATTAAGCAGACCGACTTCAACAACGACGAAGCCGTGGGCTACCTGGCTGACCGCCTCAACCGCCTGGGCGTTGAAGATGAGCTCTTCAAGGCCGGTGCTGTTGCCGGTGATGCCGTGGTGATCGGTGAAGAAGCGGACGCCGTGGTCTTTGACTGGGAGCCCACCATGGTTGGCGGCGCTGAGCTGCTCTCATCCCCGCGCGGTACCGATGCCCGTCTTGAGGAAATCATTCGCCCCACCCGTGCCCAGCGCAAGGCTGAGTTCCACGAGCGTATGGACGCCAAGGCTGGGGCCCGTGCCGAGCTTGAGGCTGAGCGCGTGGCAGGTATCTGGACCGAGTCTGTCGATGAGGCTCGCGCCGCCAAGGTCAAGGCAGCTAAGGCTGAAAAGCGAGCTGCCAAGCGGGCGGCCGAGGAAGAATAGGCCGGGGTAGGAGCACCTTCCGCGCCCCAACCGTATTCCACTATGCGTTAGAAGCCGCTTCGGGGTGTATCCCCGGGGCGGCTTTGCTGTATATTCATAGAAGCTAAAGTTAACACTTTAAGGGAGCTAATCAATTGGATTTGAAGGACGCCTTCCAGGCCAGCGCCGAGTCACGCGGCAAGCACCGTCGTAGCCCCATTGTCGAGCGCTCCGACATGCCACGGGCTAAGCGAATTGTGGTGAAGGTTGGTTCATCATCCCTGACCTCCATTGAAAACTCCCTGGACGAGCTTGCTATCGCCACCATCTCAGATGTGCTGGCGAAGAAGAAAAAAGAGCATCCCTCTATCGAGCTGGTTTTCGTATCTTCGGGTGCTATTGCCGCTGGTCTGGCCCCGCTGGGCTTGTCGCGCCGTCCTAAAGATTTGGCAACCCAGCAGGCGGCTGCGTCCGTGGGCCAGTCCCTGCTGATGAGCCGCTACACCGATATCTTTACCCGCTACGGTGTGACCGTCTCCCAGGTGCTGCTGACGGCCGAAGACCTCATGGCCCGGGACCGCTACCAGAACGCCCACCGCCAGCTGGAGCGCCTGCTTGACTTGGGTGTTATGCCCATCATCAACGAAAACGACGCGGTAGCTACCCGTGAGATCCGCTTCGGTGATAACGACCGTATCGCGGCCCTGGTGGCCCATACCGTCAAGGCTGACGCTCTGCTGCTGCTCTCTGATGTGGATGCTCTCTATACCCGCCACCCCGACGAAGGCGGCGAGCGCGTGAGCAGCGTGCGCAACGAAGCTGACCTGGCTGGCCTGTCCATCGGTTCGGTGGGCGCTGCCGGGGTTGGGTCCGGCGGCATGGTAACCAAGGTGAAGGCTGCCCAGGTGGCAGCGGCCTCCGGCATCCCGGCCCTGGTCACCAGCGCGGCTAATGCCCGCGAGGCCTTTGCTGGTAAGGACGTCGGCACCTGGTTCTATGCCACCGGCGAGCGCCGTCCGGTACAGACCCTCTGGCTGGAGCACCTGGCTGATATCGAGGGGTCAATTACTGTGGATTCGGGCGCTGCCGCCGCCCTGCGCCGTCGCCGTTCTTTGTTGGCAGCCGGTGTGCTGGGTGTTCAGGGATCGTTTGAGGGTGGTAGCCCCGTGGCGATTGTTGATGAGGGTGGCGAAGTGCTAGCTCATGCCCTGAGTTCTTATACTGCCGGTGAGACCGCCCAGATGGTGGGTCTGCACACTGAGCAGATTCAGCGCACCATGGGGGAGACCTACGACGGTACGGTAGCGCACGCCGATAATATTGCGCTGGTGGGCCCCTCCCAGTAGTAATCACCGGCCCCAGTAATACTGGGCCCTTGCGCGGGTGCGCCGGTAGGATAGTTTCAAGGTTGTTCAACCCCCTATACGTAAGGAGATGCTCATGGGCGAGCAGGTACACGTGAGTGACGATGTGATGCGGCAGGTCACCGATATGGCGGTGGATGCTCGTATTGCCTCTCGTCGTTTGGCGAAAGCCGATACTCGCTGGAAGAACCGGGCCCTGCTGGCCGTTGCCGATTCACTCGAAAAGCATTCGGCGGTGATTATCGAGCAGAACGCCCAGGATCTTGAACGGGAGCGGGAAGCCGGTATGAGCGAGGCCATGCTGGACCGCCTGCGTTTGACCGAGTACCGGGTGGTTGAGCTTGCGGACGCCCTACGCGAGCTGGTTGCCCTACCCGACCCGGTGGGGGAGCTGGTGCGCGGTTCAACCCTGCCGAACGGCCTGCGGATGCAGCAGGTGCGGGTTCCCCTGGGCGTGGTGGGCGCTATCTATGAGGCCCGCCCCAACGTGACGGTTGATATCGCTGGCCTAGCTATTAAGGCCGGTAATGCGGTGATGCTGCGCGGCGGCTCAGCTGCTGCCAAGAGCAACCAGGTGATTGTTCGTATTATCCGTGATGCCCTGCACGCTACCGGCCTGCCGATTGACTCTGTGCAGTCGGTGGACGAGTTTGGCCGTGAGGGCGCTGCAGCCCTGATGCTGGCCCGCGGGCATATCGATGTGCTGATTCCGCGAGGCGGTCACAGCCTGATTCAGTCGGTGGTAAAGAACGCTAAGGTGCCGGTGATTGAGACCGGTGAGGGCAACTGCCACATCTTCCTCGACGTCACCGCTGATCCGGCAAAGTCCGCTGAGATTCTGGTCAACGCCAAGACCCAGCGGCCCGGTACCTGCAATACCGTAGAAACCCTGCTCCTGGCCGAGGGTGCGAAAGCCGCCCCGGGCGTCCTTGCGGCCCTGGCTAAGGCGGGGGTAACCCTGCATGTGGACGCCGCCACCCGCGCGATTCTGCCCAGCGGCCTTGATGCGGTCGACGCCACCGACGAAGACTGGGCCACTGAGTACGGCTCTCTAGACTTAGCGGTGAAAACTGTGCCCGATGTGCGCGCCGCTATCGCCCATATCCGTGAATACTCCACCGGCCACTCCGAGGCGATCCTGACCAACGATATTGCCAACGCCGAGAAGTTTATTCGCGACGTTGACTCCGCGGCAGTGTACGTGAACGCCTCGACCCGGTTTACGGACGGCGGCCAGCTCGGCCTGGGCGCGGAGGTTGGTATCTCGACCCAGAAACTGCACGCCCGCGGCCCCATGGGCCTAGAGCAGCTCACCACCACCAAGTGGATCGTGCGCGGCGACTGGCACGCCCGCGACTAAAAGCAGAAAAATCGTACCTGCTACCGGGTAAAGTCCCGCTCATAGAGCGCGAAACCCGGTAGCATGGTAATAAACCCATACTTTGACCGCACTGGCGCGGCCACACACCGCCCAGCCTCGAAAGGTACACGCACATGTTTTCATCTGTACTTGCATCAGGCGCCGCCGTACTTGCCTCAGAAGAAGGTAGCCACCAGCTCGAACTGCTCGGCATACCCACCTACTGGTTCGCCATCATCGGCTTCATCTTCTTTGGCCTGCTCTTCCTGATTACCATCTCATTCTCAGGCCGCGGCGTTGTACGCCCCGACTACGCAGCAGACCACCTCTCCCACGAAGAGACCGAGGCCCTGCGCGACTACCAGAGCAAGCACAAGCGCTAAACTTTTCTCCACCACACTTCGGCGCGGTGCCCGCACCACCCCGGTAACCGGGGGAGCGGGCCCGCGCCGAAGCCGTACATACAAAAGCGAGCAGGAGACCCGTGATTCGTCCCGCCCATGAAATCCGACGTGAGCTCGGTATCCCCGAACCCGACCCCGCCACCACCCGCGTGGGGGTCATGGGTGGCACCTTCGACCCCATCCACCACGGGCACCTGGTTGCAGCCAGCGAAGTCGCTGCCGTGCTGAGCCTCGACGAAGTAATTTTCGTGCCCACCGGCAACCCCTGGCAGAAGGCCAACAAACAGGTCACCGCCCCCGAACACCGCTACCTGATGACGGTGATTGCCACCGCTTCCAACCCCCGCTTCACCGTGAGCCGGGTCGACATCGACCGCCAGGGCCCCACCTTCACCATCGACACCCTCACCGACCTGCGCGCCGAGCGCCCCAACGACGAGCTCTTCTTCATCACCGGTGCCGATGCCATGAGCCAAATTACCACCTGGAAAGACGCCCACAAGATGTGGGACCTCGCCACCTTCGTAGCGGTCACCCGCCCCGGCCACGAACTAACCGTGCCCGAAGAAGCGCAGGGGCGCGTCCGCGTCATCGAAATCCCAGCAATGGCTATCTCATCAACCGATATCCGCGACCGGGCCCGCAACGAGCTGCCCGTCTGGTACCTCGTACCGGACGGGGTGGTGCAATACATCCACAAGTACCATCTCTACACCGGTAACTCGGCCAGCGCCCAGGGCAGCGGGTATGTAGCTGGCCTGCCCCGGCTGAAATAAAACCAAAGACCACCTCAGCTAAGAACCTTCACCACCTGTCTGGCTTGGTAGCATTAACCACAAGAACCAGGCATCCCACTCAAGGAAACACTGTGAGCACACGACCCGATCAGGCCGCGGACGGCCAGAACGACGAGACACCCGCCTACCTAACCGAAAGCTACACAACTGAGGACGGGCTAGAAATCCCGCCCCCGACCCGCCCCATGGGCCCGCGCCGTCTGACCCGCTACTACGAAGAGGTCGCTGAATACCTGCGCGCCCTGCAGCGGGGGGATGAAGAGCTGCCCGAGGTGCCCATGTTTATGGGGGCCATCGAGGGTGTAGAGGTAGAGCAGGACGCCGCCCGCTCCCTGGTTGACCTGTCGCAGATGGGCAGCATCAGCACCGGTGAGGGTGAGAAACTCGACGTAGATTTCGATAACACCCGCGCCACCGTGGTTGAAGACCCCCTGGCCCACATTGACCAGCAGGTTCTCGGCGCCGACTACTCCGAGCAGGCTGAAGCTACCGAGCAGGTAGACTTCGCCGCTGCCGCCGGCGAAATCACCGGTGAAAGTGACTTCGTGAGCGTCGATGAGCTGCAGGTAGAAGAGGCCGAGGCTACTGAAGAAGCGGGTGACGCGGCAGCGGATGATAGCCATGAGGCAGAAGAGCCTGAGGCCGAGGAACCCGTCGTCACCACAAACCCTGAGGCAATTGCCGCTATCGTCGCTCGCGCCCAGGCCAAGGACGATGAATATAGGGCGACCCATCCCGAAGAAGAAGCCGAAGCGGAGCTAGCCGAAGACACCCAGGGTGGGCCCGTCACCGAACTCTTCACCGCTGGCCAGCACACCCCGGACCTGCCCGCCCCCGTCCGCGCGGTTGATGCCCAGGGCCTTGACCTTACCGAAATCGACAGCGCCGATGTGACTGACCCAGCCGCCAGTACCCTAGCCAGTGACAGCACCGGTGCGGTAGACTCTGATAGTTCTGAAGAAACTGCCGAGGCCCCCGAAGGGTACACCTACGAGCCGCAGGCAGAAGAGGACGAAGAGACCACCGAGTCTGCACCTGAGACCCCGGCGGCGGCTCCCGGCCCCGACCAGGAAGAAGACGCTCAGCGCTTTAACTTCGCAGGCACCGTCAAACAGACGGACGAAGCCCCCTCCGGCGACCTTGCCGAAGTGGAACAAGAAGCAGCAGCAACCTACAGCCCAGAAACATCAGAGGGGCGATCCACCGGCGCAATCGTAGCCGTCGTGGGCCTCCTGCTTCTCGTGCTTGTACTGGCCACCGTGTGGTTCCTTTTCTTCAGTTAAAGATTTAGTTGAATGAGACCCCAAAAGGTTTGGGGAATGATTTGCTCGGAAAGGGCGAAATGACTGCAGCTGCAGAGTCTATTGAAGCGTTGAAGGTAGCCGCACGCGCGGCCGACGACATGCAGGGAACCAACCTGCTGGCCGTCGACGCTTCTGACATTATGGGTTTGATTGACGGCTTCCTGGTCGTCTCAGCCCACAACGAACGCCTGGTCAATGCGATTGTTGACGAGGTTGAAGATAAGCTTCGTGAAGAACTGGGCCTCAAGCCCCTGCGCCGCGAAGGCCGCGCAGAAGGCCGCTGGGTACTCCTGGACTTCGGCGACATCGTAGTGCACGTACAGCACGAAGAAGACCGCGCCTTCTACGCCCTCGACCGCCTCTGGGGCGACGCCCCCCGCATCGACCTGGGCCTAGACAGCGAAGCCGGTGACGTCGACACCGAAGGCGCCGAAGCTGACTTCGAGATCATCACTCCCGAAGCGGACCTGATGAACCAGCGCGAAGACTAGAAGCTTAGCGTAAGAGGGGTTGCGCAGGCTCGTGCTGGATGGAGCCCAGCAGATTCCGAGCGCGCGAGGAAAATAATCTGCGGGCGGAATAGGCGCAAGCCTGACCCTCACGCCCCGCCTAACGGCGGATTCCGTTCGCTCTTGTGTGCTCGCGCGCTCGCACCCGCTCACTTCATCCGAGCCAGCAGCTTCGCTGCGAGCCTGCTCCACCCAACTTCCCTGCGTTAGGGGAGTAGGGTGGGGCGTCCTTTTGTGGACATGGGTTGAACAGCCCATGAATATTGTGTGATGTAGTTCATAAGTTCCGGTGGGTTCTCGATTTGCATGAGCCCTTGTGGGTGCCATAAGATAGAACAGTCGCCGCGAGAGCGGAGAATAAATGAATAAGGGGCTATGGCGCAGTTGGTAGCGCGTCTGCATGGCATGCAGAAGGTCAGGGGTTCGAATCCCCTTAGCTCCACGGGGGTATGGCGCAGTTGGTAGCGCGTCTGCATGGCATGCAGAAGGTCAGGGGTTCGAATCCCCTTACCTCCACCATCAAGACCGTTCCTGTGAAAGTTTCACAGGGGCGGTTTTTCTTTGTCTAAGATGCTCCTCGTCTGAAGCTACAAAATGCTAGACCGGGCAGAGTTTTGGATTTTGTGCCGTGTAAGTGTCGCGGGTATAAATACCGGCACATTGAGACGTTCTTTAGTTTATTATTCTCTTACTCGGTAGATTCTGAAAGGTGATGGGAATGGTAAGTTCTGGGTCTTGGACTATAGACGCTCACACTTTAATGCCTCGTATTATCAATCACGAGGAATTTCAGGCTGAATTCAAAGAAGACCCTTACTTCGAGGCTATTGAATTGATGTGGTCTGGCAACGCTGAGAAGGCAATGATCCTGTTGAAGCCAGAAACGTCATTTCGAGCTCGCACTCTTCAGGCTGAGGCTCTTGCCCGATTAGGTGATTTTGAGGTTTCTTTTCAGGCTTATCGTAACTTGGTAGATGAATTTTCTGGAACCAGCCGAGAAGCTACTATTCGCCAGCACTTTGGGAAAGCTCTCTTTCTAGCACAAAAGATTAACGATGCACTGAAGCAATTTGAACTGGCGTACAAGCTACGTCAGGCGTTCGGCGCCGATGCCAGTCTTATTGAATCATCTGTGATGGCGATAAAACGATGCCAGGAGATGTTAGGTATGGAGGTTCATACTAACCGGATGTAGATAGCTTGAACTGAGCTAAGGCAGAGCTAAATAGTCAGTTCAATATTTACGTACAGCGACCAAGAGCTTCAGACCTTCCCATAATTCATATTTACCAGGTTCATAAAACTCGTCAGCAGGAGTGGGTATCATTGAGCACATGCTGGCAGCAGCCGGGTCACAGACGAAGTGGATGACAGTAGCCTCATCATCCTCACGCTGTTTCCCGGGTGGTATGGTGCGGTTTATTGTTAGTTATGGACCATAAGGATAGGTGATATGGGATCTCACGAAGAGCGTATTAACGCCTACTACTCTGAAGGAAACGAAGCGACTCGATTGACCGAATAATCGGTTGGCGGAGTACTTGAACTGCGGGCCGCGCGACGCTCTTTTTCCCTCATCAAACCTGCCTCCCGTGTGCTTGATATCGGGGGTGCCACTGGAATACATGCATCGTGGTTGGCCGAACAAGGACATGACGTGACGCTCATTGATCCAGTTGCATCACACATTGAGATACCCCAAAGTTATGGTACTTTCATAGCCTTAGTTGGGGATGTCCGCGAACTGCCTTTCGATACGGAAATATTCGATGCAGTAATTATGTTTGGCCCTTTATACCACTTGGCTGATTCCCGTAACAGATTACTTGCTCTATCTGAAGCCAAGCGTGTGCTTAGACCTGGTAGCCTAATCTTTACTGCGGCATTATCTCGACTTTCTGCTTTTTCCAATAGAGTTCTAGAATCGGGCGGGCAATCAATAACACCCGGCGATGTAGAGATACTTCGCACCGGAGAATGGGGCAACCATGGGCCAGGTTTCCCAGGTGGCCATTTTCATACAGCGCCGGAGCTTCGCCGCGGATTAGAGGATTCAGGTTTTTCGAAAATCAGTATTCGTCCTCTCGACTTTCCGTCTTTAGTCTTTGAAACGCTGAAACCGCGTCAAGAACTGATTGAACCTGCAGACTCTCTTCTTCAGAACCTTGAGGAGATACTGACAGGTCTACCCATAGCTGAACCTCTCGCGAACCTAAGCTCCCACATGGTGGGGATAGGGCAGAAGTAGGGAGAATCTGTTTGGAACTGAGCGAAACACCTACTGACGGTGTCGTAAGAATAAGCTTGTATATGAAACCACCATGGTATTGTCCAGATCTGGCTACAAATATCGGGAAGAGCCGCTAAAGAGAATAAAGCCGCCTCTGATTCTCTCGTAGAACCGGGGCAAAGTCCTCACCGCGCTCAGCCGAAATGCGCTCGACAAGGCGGCGCAGGCGTCCGCCCACTTCCTGCGCAAAAAGCTGGACGTCAAGCGAGTCGGTGGGCTGCTCTGGTAAGTCCGTCTCCAAAAGCAGGCGGTCTGCGGGCACCTGGCGGACGTAGGCCCGTCCGCGCTTGCTCTCAACCATCTGCGGATGAACCGAAATGCACCCACCTAACCGCACCAGCCGAGTCAACTCGTCGCTCGTTCCCCCAAACCGGTGAACCACCGGGACAAGAGGGGAACCGGGCACATCAAGCTCCTCAAAAAGATCAAGCATCACCGTTGTTGCGCGGACGGCGTGCACAGACAGCACATAGGGCTTCTCAGCCGGTTGCCCGGCAGTAGCCTCACGCACCGCACTCAGAAGACGGCCCAGTGCCCCTAGCTGCAGGTCTGCGGGGGAAGTCTCCAGGCGGCGGGGCAGAAAATCTAAACCAATCTCACCAATCAACCGGGTACTCGTCACCTCAGCCTCAAAAATCTCAAGCTCAGCCTCAACCTGGGCAGGCGAGGCCACCTGCCAGGGGTGAAAACCAAGAGATAGCAGGGGAGCAGCCGGGGGAGTAGTTTCCCGAAGTTGCCGGTAGGCTGAGGGTTTCAGGGTCTGGGCAACCACCTGGACGCCCTGGGCCCGCAGCGCCTCGTCAAACGCTGGACGAAGCGCCGGGGCCAGGAAGTCATAGTGAAAATGGGTATCAAGCAGCATGCTAGCGGGGCTGAGGCAGATGCTGAGCCGTGGCGTCCTTCTCTCCCATCTGGGAACCAAGATAGGGAGGTGCCGGAATCTCTTCCATACCGGCCAGCTGGCGGATGACCTTACCCGCCAACATCTGACCCATAATCGGGGGCATGTAGCTCATGGAACCCAGCGTCTCACCCTTGGCCTTAGCGCCCGGGGCCTTCTCCACCTTGAAAGGGAGCTCGGTCGAGAAGAGCACCTCAAGCCCGTAAATCTGGCGCTTGCGGCACTCGGAGCGAATCACCTTAGACATAGAGCAGTTGTAGGTGCGGCGGATATTGGCGAACTGCAGCATCGTCGGGTCAAGCCGATTGGCAGCTCCCATGGAAGCTACCAGGTTCAGGCCCCGCTCAGCGGCCCACTGGTAGACGGCCAGCTTCTGGGTGATGGTGTCGATACAGTCAATGACGTAGTCGGGGCGGGGGAACTTATCCAGGGTCTCAGCCAGGTTATCGGGGGTGAGGAAGACCCGCTCAGCGGTGACGGTACAATCGGGCTGGATCTCCTTGATCATGGCCTCCATGACCTCAGCCTTAACCTTGCCCAGGGTGGAGGTAAAGGCCAGAGCCTGCCGGTTGATGTTGCTTTCTTCCACGATGTCGCGGTCCAGCACAATCAGGTTTCCCACGCCACCGCGGGCCAGGGCCTCAGCACAGGCCGACCCTACTCCGCCCAGACCCAGCACCATGACGGTCGCGTCCTGGAGTTTCTGCAGGCCCTCGTCCTTAAAAAGTAGCCGCAACCGGGCAAAACGTTCGCTCTCAACACCCACGGGGTCTCCTCGGAAAGTCAGTGTGTCTAACCTGGTCATTATGCCATATGGGTGGGGCCAGGGTGTGTGCCTGATGGGTTGAGGTCTTGAGCTGCAGATAACCCAGTCGGTAGGATTGAGGTATGACCACCAACCAATCATCTGTTGTTCAAGCTGACGTGGAACAGGTGACAGCTGTAGACCTCGCCGATGAATACGCTAGAGCTCATCGGGAATGGGTAGAGTCCGGTGAAGAAGATGTGTGGGGTCAGACTTCAGGAGACGAGGCAACGTCTGTGAATACTAGATTTATTGCTTCGTTTCAGGTGCTCTTGGCCCAGGACGAAACCGGCCTATCTGCCGACTCAAAAGCCCAAACAGAACTTATAAGAACAGTATCTGTGGATCGTATTGGCGACTATATTAGTACCTTATCGAGAAATAAAGTTTGGGAACTAGATGAGGCTTTGAAAGTTCATTTGAATCTGTAAGTGGTCAGCTCAGGGCAGAGGTGCTGGTATTTGAAAACAGGTAATGCACGTTTCTCGGAGGAACTTTAGTGACGATTTATCACATAGCTTTGCCCGAAGAATGGGAACAAGCGCAGAAACTTAAGGTGTGGGTTCATTCTACGCGTGGAGTGAGTATCAACGAGCAGGGATTCTTGCATGCTTGCGCGGATATGGATCAGGTAAAGCGAGTTTCAGACTTCATCTATGGTGACAGGCCAGATATTCTCGTCCTTGAAATCGACCCCCGTAAATTAGAGTCTGCTGGGTTCACTGTTCGATGGGAACCAGCAGACCCTTCTAATCCTAGTTCCGAGTTGTTTCCGCATGTTTATGGAGGACACCTACCCCTGTACCTGTTCAAAGTTCTCCATCGCAAGTAGGTAGTACAAGCACATCCAAAGATTGGTGGTACGCAAAAGTGCGTCATATAGGCAACGTAGCCTAATGCGAACCAAGGGTAAAAGGGTGATTCAGCATCAACCACTTAGGTCTATTTGAGGCGGCATGATGCTGTTAAGATAAAAACGTACCGGGCAAATCTGCCCGGTACGTTCAAAAATCAAATAGAGGAGGTTTAGAAGTGGTAACGACACTTCTGAACCTAGTTCTGATTCTAGCTGCGCTGGTAGCGATTGTCGATAGCCTATTGGGCATCGTCGAGAAGCTTCTGAAGCTGCTAGATAACGAGGACTAGGAATATAGGGTGCAGAGGCCTCGGTCTCTGCACCGCCTCCTCTATTTGATAAACGCCCTCAACTCTTATTGAAAGGGTTGAGGGCGTTTCGTTAGGCGAAAGTAGTTGCTAGTTCTTGGGCACGGGCGGGCCCGCCAGCAGGAGCACCACAAAGAGCAGAACCACGAAGGCAAGTAACAGGACGCTCGCGAGCGCAGGCTTGGCTAGAACCCAGGCCTGGGCTTTTTCGAACGGGCCGGACGGCGCCGCCCCGCCAGGTGCCAGACGCCAGCCCCCGCGCAGTAGGCCCCGCTTCTCCAAGAAAATCTCAAAAGGAACGGTCGCAAAGGGAATCACCGATAGGAGCAGGCCGGCCACACCCACGGGGGCCTTCCACTGCTGGTTGACCCAGGTAAAGACCGTCACTACGCAGTAGCTCAGAAAAACAAAGCCGTGAATACCACCGGCAATGGGCACAAGGTTGGTTACACCGGTAGCCCGCAGAATCAGGGCCGTGATTAGCAGGGCCCAGGTAATCATCTCAGCGGTAGCAAAAATACGGAAGAGCACACGAGGGGTGGGCTTAGAATCTGGTCGCATGGGGCCTTTCAGAGTGAATGGAAGATAGACAGCAAAGGGCTTATCACCGCTACCTACTGTACAGGTTTACCGCAGGTGGAGGCGGGGCACTAAGCTTGAGAACATGACCCACAAAATCTTTGACATGCCCCTAGCTGAGGTATGGCCCCACTACCTGGCCAAGGTAGAGCGCAAGGGCCAGGACACCGCCCTGGTAGAGACCGTTACCTGCTGGCTGACGGGTTACAGCCCTGCCGACCTGGCCCGCCACCTTGAGGAGCAGACGTCTTTCCGCGACTTTTTCGCCTCAGCCCAGCTCAACCCCGCCGCGCACCTGATAACCGGCTCCATCTGCGGCTATAAGGTGCAGGAAATTGAAGACCCCCTCATGCAGCAGATTCGCTACCTCGACAAACTCGTTGACGAGGTCGCCAAGGGTCGTCCGCTCGAAAAAATCTTGCGGTCCTAACCTCTCCACCTGGGCTTACTGTAGAGCCTCACTCAAAGCCGCATCCAGGGCAGGCAGGCCCTGCTCGTAGTCGGCAAAGGCGGTAGCGGCATCCGCTATCTTGCCCTCGGCGTCATACATGGCCCGGCTCAGCTTAATATTGACGGCAGCGGACACCAGCACCAGGCCGTAGTTGGGGCAGGCTGCCTCAAACTGGGCCGCCGACTTCAACCCGGCCCCAAAACCGTAGGACACCACCGCAACCGGCTTGCCCTCCCACTCGGCAAAGAGATAGTCCATAGCGTTCTTCAGCACGGCAGGCACACCCCCGTTGTACTCGGGCAGGGCCACCACAAAACCGTCAAAGCCAGAAACCAGCTCAGACCAATCGCGGGTGTGCTGGTGCTGATAAGGAGCCCCAGATTTAGGGGAGGCCGGCTCATCGAAGTGAGGTAGGTTCTGCTCCGCTAGGTCAATGATTTCGTAGGTGTGGTTGCCCAGGGCCGCCAGACGCTCCTGCGCCCAGGCACCCACCACCGGGCTAATGCGGGTAGGACGGGTAGAACCAAGAATGAGACCGATACGCGCCACGATAACTCCTTATGACTAGATAGGGCGGTTTATCCCAGTGTAAAGGGGTAGGGCTTCTATACAGTAACGTATAACCAAACGAGCTGACCCAGGTCCACAGATTAGGGAAGAAAGAAGGCCATGACCACTATCGTCCTTTTCCATCACGCAGCGGGGCTGACGGACGGCGTCCGCGCGCTCGCTGATCGCCTGGAAGCTGCCGGGCACCTGGTTTTTACCCCTGACCTGTACGACGGGCACCGCTTCACCACCATCGAAGAAGGCATGACCCATTACCAGCAGCTTACTCATGAGAAGGTCCTGGCCCGGGCGCAGGCTGCCGTAGCGGCACTCACCGGCCCCTTTGTGGTAGCAGGGGTGTCTCTGGGGGTGATAGTCGCCCAGATCCTGGCCCAGACGGACGCCCGCGCCCAGGGCATGCTCGCCCTGGAGGGCTTCGTTGACCCAACCTACCTGCCCGGTGCCCTGCCGGTTTCCTTCCCGGTAGCGATTCATGGCGGTGGCGCTGATACCTGGTTTGCTGAGGACGCTCCGGCAGCCCTCGCCTACACCGCTTCGTCAGCTTCAGCCAGCTGCGATTTCTATGAGGGAGCTGAGCACCTCTTCACCGATTCGACCTGGCCAACGTATTCACTTGAGAAGACTAGCCTGGTGATGGAGCGTGCCTTGGCTTGGTTAGCTGACCTGCCGGAGCATAGCCGGGAGGGCTTTGGTCTGCCCGATGCAGATACGGTGGGGGGAGTACGGGGAGCCTGGGCCTCTCAGAGATAAGCTGGTGAAAGCGCTTCTGAACGGGCAGAAAACAGCAACCTCTTCTCTTTACAGGCACTACGTGGAATCTGGCGAAGATCTGCCAGGTGTGGGGCAGACCGAGCTGGTGATTGACTCAGCCGGTCAGCCCGTGTGCCTACTTGAAACAACCCGGGTGGAACTCGTGGAAGCTCACGATGTTACCGACGAATTTGTGCGGGCCGAGGGTGAAGGCTTTGACAGCTGGGATGAGTGGTGGAGGGCCCACCGGGATTTTTGGTCACAGGGAGATGAGGGCATGCCCGTAACTCCCAAAGACCTGGTGGTCTGCCAGTGGGTCAAACTCGTAGCCCCATAAAGGGCATGATGACTCAAAAGAGGTCGTCGTGTGTTCCTGTTCGCAGGAAATATGCGTGAGTTTTGGTTGTTCTCCAGATTAATAGCCAGTCACCGGCATTTGCCACGTGGCATTCCTTTGCGCCTGCCCAGTTGCCTTTCAAAGTGTGCATTCGGTGGCGACGCCGCAGTTCTTCCATGGAATCCGGTGAATTGTCCAAAATTAGCTCAGTGACAGGTTTCAGATGCTCAAGGTTGACCCGTTTTTTCTGAAGCTTTTTAATATCTCGTGCGAAAGCTGGTGTGTATTCGGGTAGAAGCACGATTAGATTCCTAGGTCATTAAACATGTCCTGGGCATTCTTAAATCTGCTGGTGCCCTCCTTTTCCATCGTCAGTGAATCAGAGATGGCTTCTTGGGTTTCTGCGTTTGGCTGGGGGTATTCCAGGGTAAGCGGTATGCGCTGCTCGCGTACTACCTGGCGGTAGAAGGCGCGGGTGATGGACGATAGGTCTAACCCAAAGTCTTCGGCAATACGGGCTGCTTCGCGCTTGGTTGCTTCGTCAACTCGCACAGTTACAGTCGATGTTGTCATACAAATACGCTCCTTTGTCGTACAACCAGTCTATGCCCTCCATGCCCAGTCGGGAACCCTAGTGCCCTGAAAAAACCATGAGGGCAGCCACCAGAATGAAGAGGGACCCAAAGACCCGGTTCAGTATCGTCTGCCCGCGCTCCGAGTGTGATAGCCTGGTCAGGGACTTGGCAACCACAGCAAAACCACCCCACATGACCACAATATCGATGGCCACCATAGTGCCCGCTAGCACCAGATACTGGGGCAACTGCGGGGTGTCCGGCCGCACAAACTGGGGCATGAAAGCCAAAATAAAAACAATAGCCTTGGGGTTAGACATATTGACCCAGAAGCCCCGATTGAAAAGAGCCAAGGGGGCACCCGGCTGCAGGTGCGCACCCGGGCGGGTGCGGCGTCCTTGCCCCTGCGGAGCGGACGCACCAGCCCCGCTTTCTGCCTCGTCGCGGGCTTGCTGCGGGGTTTGAGGGCGAGCAAGAATCATGCGTAACCCGAGGTAAACCAGGTAGGCAGCCCCACCGTAGCGAATCACATCGAAAAGTACCGGCGAATTAGCGACCACCACACCCAGGCCAGCGGCCACAATAGCAATCTGAACCACCAGGGCCAGTTGCTGCCCCATCACCGTGAAAAAGGCCTTCTTCCAGCCGTGCAGCAGGGAGGTCGTCATGGTGTTCACCGCACCTGCCCCCGGGGTCAAAGAAATCACCATGCAGGCAGCGACGAGGGAAAGCCAAAGGGTAAGGGTCATAGCTCCTCTTGTGCGTCTAAAACCTGCCGGAACCATACCTTTTCAAAAGCGCTATGCTCCTTGCTTTCTAAGGCAATCTCACACCAGTTCCTGATCTCGGAACGGTCGAGAATTTCTGCCTGACACAGTGCTGGTAGCAGGAATCCCCGAACGGTTTGAACCGGCAGTCGGATCTCATCGGCGTGCCGCAAGGAAAGCCCCTTGATACTCGGCCCCAGGAAAACCGCCCTAACCATGTGGCGGCACTCCATCGGGTTCTGTACTAGCACGTCATATACCCACCCCAAGTGGAAACGGCCGGTTAAGAAAACGAAGCCAGTCTCGCGTGACGCGGGCAGAGATATGTCATAACGTCCATCAAACCACTCGGCGGCTCGGAGAATAGCAGCCGTCCTGTCATAGTTTTTAGGAGCCTTGATGTAGAGCCCGCTCCAGGCTTCAAAAACCTGTGTCAGGGAGTCCGGAAAAAGCTCAGGTATCGACTCCCTAATGAACCGATGAGATAGAGGCACCTTACGCAGTAAAGAATTCAGATCAGGGAACGTAACAACCTCAGCTGCGTGACGGTGCTCCTCAGTGAGCGGGCCGTACCATTGCTGGGAGACTTCTTCCGGTGCACCCTTCAACACGGCTTGAGCCAATGGCTTGAGCGGGGCCAACACCTGCATGCGTTCTTCAAGTTCTACACGCTGAAGATGATACACCAGGTTTTCGGCTTGACCCCAGGCGAGAAAATCTAGGAGCTCAGACATAAGTCCAGTCTACCCGGGGGAGGCACCCCTATAATGGGTAGTCATGAACACCCACCAGCAGCGCCGCATCCTCTGGGCCCTGGCCCTCACCCAGGTCTTTGGAACCATCGGGGTAGGGGCAGCCCCCTCCGTCGGGGTACTCCTAGCCAGTGAGGTCACCCAGAACGAGGCGCTCGCCGGGATAGCCCGTACCGCCTCCACCTTCGGGGCGGCCCTCTTTGGCGTACCACTTGCTCAGCTTGCTGCCCGCACCAGCCGCCGCACCGCCCTCACCACCGGCTGGGCAACCGCCACACTAGGGGCTGCCATCCTGGCCTGGGCGGCTTCTGGCACCAGCATGATTCTAGTTGCCCTCGGCTTGCTGCTCATGGGGGCTGGTTCCGCCGCTGCTCTTCAAGCCCGCTTCGCTGCCACCGACCACGCCGCTGACGCCAAGCGTGGCTCAGCCCTCAGCTTCATCGTCTGGGTAGGCACCATCGGTTCCGTCCTCGGCCCTAATATCGGTACCCCGGCTGCTGCGCTCGCGCCATCCCTGGGCACCACCCTTTACAGCGCAGCCTTTGCCCTGGCCGCCCTTGCTTTAGGGGTTGCAACCCTGCTGGTTTTCGCCCTTCTACCCGGCACCAAGAAGGACGCCGCCCCCGGCTTGTCTACCGCGGAGCAGGGGGCAGGCGCGTCCGGCCAGAACAAACCCAGCCTGGGAGCCAAGGTCGGCGCTTTTAGCCGCGAAATAGCGGGCAACCGGCAGGCAAGATACGCGGCTATCAGCCTGCTGGGGGCCCACATGGTGATGGTGTCGGTGATGACCATGACCCCGGTCCATATGAACCATCAGGGATCTGGCATTGAGATCATCGGTCTGACCATCAGTCTGCATGTCCTTGGCATGTACGGGCTCTCACCCCTGATGGGGCTGGGTGCCGACAGGCTGGGGGAACGCACCATCATTCTGCTCGGTACTGCCCTGCTGGTTTTAGCTGTAGCGCTAGGTGCCCTTGCCCCTCACAACATACCTGCCATGGTGGCAAGCCTGATTCTGCTGGGGGTGGGTTGGTCTGCAACTTTTGTGGCTGCCTCGGCCCTCTTTGCAGCCTCCCTGCCAGCTGAAAGCCGCACCCGGGCAGCCGGCGGCCTGGACTCCCTGACCAACCTGGGTGCGGCTACCGCGGCCCTGGCTTCGGGATTTATTATGGCTGCAACCTCTTTTTCAACCCTGGCCTGTATTGCAGCTCTAGCTCTTGTGCCCTCCCTGGTGCTGACCCGTCCGCTGCGCGAAAGAGGTAGCGGGAGTCGTTAGCGAGTCAGTAGCCTATGCAGCTTGCGCACCGCAATCCTGCCTGCCCGGTTAGCTCCCACCGTGGACTGGCTGGGCCCGTATCCGATGAGGTGTAGGCGGGGCTCTGAGGCAACCTGGGTGCCGTCCATCTGGATGGCTCCTAGCTCATTGCGAAGACCTAGCGGGTTAAGGTGGGCGAGCGCAGGTTTAAATCCGGTAGCCCACAGGATGGTATCAAGGTCGGTGTGGCTGCCGTCTGCCTCGATGACACCGGTGGCGTCGATTCTGCTGAACATGGGGCGGCGATTCAGGGCCCCGCGGGCTTTGGCGGCTCGGGCGTAGGGCGTCCACCCCAGGCCGGTGTAGCTGACCACTGACCCGGTGGGGCGGCCTGCTTCGGCATCGGCGGTGACGCGGGCGACCACATCGCGCCCGTATTCGGCGTTGAACTCGGTATTTCGGAAGACAGGCTCGCGGCGGGTGTACCAGAAGGTGGTTGTGACCCGGGAGATTTCCTCCAGCTGCTGCACGGCAGAGATGCCGCCGCCTACGATACCTACCCGCTGGCCGGTGAAGTCCTCAAGTTTCACGTAGTCGCGGGTGTGCAGCTGCCGCCCCCGAAAGGACGCCTGCCCCGGGTAGGCGGGCAAAACGGGGTTATTCCAGGTTCCGGTTGCGTTAATCAGCGCGGACGCCCGCCAGATACCGTTGGTGGTGGTCAGCTCAAAGGGGGTAGCCGGGTCATCGATTCTGGTGACAGAAAGGACGGCGACCGGCCGGGCGATAGCCAGCTGTTGGGTTGCCTCGAAGTCGGCAAAATAGGCTGGTATTGCCTGCTTGCTGGGTTGGGTGAGCTCTACCTGCGGGCGGGGAAAATCGGGGAGGTCGAAGATGTTGTTGACGGTTGCCATGGTGAGTGAGTCCCAGCGGTGGCGCCATGCCCCGCCGGGGCCTTCGGCAGCATCGAAAACGATATAGGTCAGTGGGGCTGTGGGGTGGGTGAGAGCGTTGGCGTAACCGCGCTGGGCTAGATGGTAGCCAGCGGAGAGACCAGCCTGACCGCCGCCGATAACGATGACGGTGGCGTAACGAACCATCTGATGCATAGGTGCTCTTACCTTTCAATCCCGACGCGGTTTTGGTATCCAGCTTAGTCTGGTTCACCCGTAGGTGGCGGGCTAGCCTGGGGTGCCCGTGAAACTAGAGCTCTAAAAATTCATCGAGCGACAAGCTAGCTATCAGCCGTGGTGTGCCACTACCGTCGGGGGCGAAGATGAGCGTCCACCCGGCGTCCGGATAAAAGCCATAGGCTTTGTCAAACTTACCCTGGTGGGTAAAAAGCACCGTGTTGGTACCTGCTGGTGGGGGAGTAACGGTGCGGTTACGCAGACCCTGGAGGGAGTCTTCGAGCTCCTGCTGGTCGGTGAAGTAGAGGGATCCGGTTAAGTCACGGTTGATCTCAACCTGGGTGTCCATCGCCTGGTCGGCATGCTGGTAGACGAAGTAGTACTCGCTGGAGAGCGCGGACGATACCGGAATACCAAGTTCGCGGTACTTAGCGCCCAGCTGGTTCATGCGGTCGATGCTGGTTTCTGAGATGCGCTGACCGTCATCGATGAAACCATCAGGCGCAGCGCTTGGGCTAGCGGGTCGGGTTGCTCCGGTGTAGCGGTGAACAAGCACCAGCCCACCCTCGGCTAGCTGCTGGGCGAGATTATCGGGTGTTTCGGGGGAGGTATCCCCTAAATCGTCGCTGGTGGCGGTAACTAGCTGGGTGCCAGAAGCTGAGTTAGGAGTGCTTGGAGTGCCCGTTGCTACGGTTGCTGTAGCGTTGCTGGGTACTGGTGAGCTGGTGCTCTCTGGAGCTGCTTGGGGCGAGCTGCAGGCAGCTAGGGCGAGGACGGCAACCGTTGCGAGGGCTGGTTTAATGCGGGTCATGGTCTTCTCCTTTGAAGCTGTGGTAGCACCAGCCTAACGACAAGAAACTTTCAATATCAAGTATTGTGACGCTGGGTGACAGCGCTGCGGATCTGACCTGCCAGGGTTTCAGCCTGAATGGTGGCGACCCAGCGGGTCACAGGGCGCAGGGTTGCACCGAGCGGACGGCGGAGCCACCGAATGTTCCGCGGCAGGTTAGCTTCCGGCGCTCGCAACCACCCACTGGTGACCTGAACGAGAGTTCCCGACTCCTGGGGGTTCAAAGTGACCTCAATGAGCTGGGTGTTGAACTTCGGCTGGTGGGGAAAGTCCAGCTCATAGGCAACCCGGTGGGTGCTTTGACTCTGGGACAGCTTGGTCTGCCGGATGCTGCGGGTTAGGGAATCCTGGTGAACCCGCCCAAACTTCTTCACCTGGTCAAGGTCTGTGGTGTAGCCCAGCCAGACCCCGTCTGTGGGGTTAGGTTCAACGAGGTCAATTGCTGGAACCCAGCGTGCGAGCTCTTGCGGTTCCTTGATGAGGTCCCAGACTTTTTCTATCTCAACAGGGATAAACACCGTGCGGGTTGAGCTGAGGCGGCGGGGGTCGGCCTCGTCTGCTGGTGCCTGGGGTGCGTCTGAAAGGGTAGAAGTGCCAAGTTTTTTCAGGCTCTGGCGGATCGTTTCGGTGGTCAGTCCGCAGGTGGTTACCACTTCTTGGATGACGCCGGTGGGTTCATCTAGGAGTGCTAGGGAAAGTGCCTGCGGGGTGGGGTTTTGGTGCAAGAACTTCTGAGCTCGTTCGGTGAAGGTGAAGTCGGCTAGGCCGGGGAGGGAGTGACGGGCTGGTGCCTGGTGGATACCCAGTGAAGCAAGCAGGGAATGCTCCAGCGATGAGAGGGCTGCTTCGACCCTGTGGTGGGTGAGCCCCTGCTTGCGCAGGGTGGCTCCGACGGCACCCGGGTCAAGTGTTAGGGCAATCAAGAGGTCCTGAGTGTCAATGAGGGTTGAGCCTCTGGTGGCTGCTGATGTTCGGGCTGCGGTGATCAGGGCAAGATAATCAGCCCAGCGTGCATGGTTGACACCTTTCTCAGGGCTGAGACGCAGCTCGGTGCGACGCAGCGCATGTCGTACGATATAACAATCACGTAGCGGCATCTCCCGGTGGCAAGGACGCCACCACCGCCCCACCTGCCCCAGGGCAGGGGAGCTGGTAGGGGCGTCCGCACCGTTTACCGCACAGCACCAGAAAGAAACCCACCATGGCCAAGCTTGCCCCGCAGCCCTCCATCACCCTACGTTTTCTCGCAGCACCCACCGACGTTATCATCGCAGGCTCAGCCGGCGTGCACGGCGGACGCGTGCTCGAATGGATCGACAAAGCCGCCTACGCCTGCGCCGCCGGCTGGTCGGGCACCTACTGCGTCACCGCCTATGTGGGACATATTCACTTCACCCGCCCCATCCCCTCGGGGCACATGGTCGAGGTGCGCTCCCGCATTGTCTACACCGGCCGCTCCACCATGCACATCGTCAACGAAGTGCTCTCCGCTGACCCCAGGGACGGCAACTTCACCCGTGCCTGCGACTGCCTGGTCATCTTCGTTGCTATGGGCGAAGATCGCAAACCTACCCCTGTTACTCCTTATGTGCCCGTGACCGACGAGGAGAAGCGGGTGCAGCAGGCGGCGCTCTCTCGCGTGGAACTCCGTAAGGCCATTGAAGCCGAAATGACTTCTCAGACCTACACGAGCGCGTCCACCGCCCCCGAAGTGACCCACCGCTTCCTGGCTAAGCCCACCGACGTGAACTGGGGCGGGAATGTGCACGGCGGCACCGCCATGGAATGGATTGACGAAGCAGCCACCAGCGTCACCATGGCTTGGAGCGGCGAGCGCACCGTCGCTGTTTACGCCGGTGGAATTCGCTTCTACCAGCCGGTGCATATCGGGGACCTGGTGGAAGTGACCGCCCGCCTGGTACGCACCGATGCGCGTTCCATGGGTGTGATGGTGCACCTGCGCGCCGGCAACCCGAGGGAACGCCACGACCAGCTACCCCTGGCGATTCACGCGGCCATGACCTACATGGCAACCGATCTTGATGGCCAGCCCCTACCGGCCCGCCCCTTTACGCCCACTACCGATGAAGATAGGGCCCTTCACGCCCACGTGGCCCGCCTGCGAGCCCTGCGCGCTGAATATGAGCCCATGCCTCTGGTGGCACCCCAGCAGGCAACCGTTAGGATGACCGACTAAAACACAAAGGGGCCCCGCACCGGGAAGGTGCGGGGCCCCTTGTCGTTGGGGGCGGCGGGGTTTATTCGAGGCCGCAGTTGACGGCGTCCATGCCCAGATCCCAAACAACCTCGTTCAGGGCAGACTCAAAGCCTGCTGCATCAGAAGCATTGACAGCGTCGATAGCGGTGGTCAGTGAAGCCCGCATCTCTTCGGTAGGAGCATTGTCGCGAAGCTTGGTCAGCGAAGCCAGGTAACCGTCTAAGGTGGTGGCATCCTGCTGGATATCATCAGAGGCAACCAGGAATTCATCGAGAGCAACACAGTAGGGGGAGGCGGGGTCAAGGGCAGCGGTGGTTGCCGCATCGGAGGCCAGGGCGGACGCCTCGTCGGCAGCTGCCGAGGCCTCTTCACTTACCTCTTCGGTAGCCAGGGCGCTAGCGGAGGACGAGCTTACAGCGGTAGCTGATGACTCGTAGGCAGCTGCGGACTTGGCAACCTCGTTGAGCCCAGCAAGCATGAGAATAGCGAAGATGATGCCGCTGATCAGGCTGATGAAGCCCACGACGATACCGGCAATGGCCAGGCCGCGGCCCTTCTCGCCGGTTCGCTTAATCTGATTGAGGGCAACAAAGCCAAGCACGATACCGACGATGTTCACCAGGAAACCAAAAACGAGGCTAAGAATCGCCAGGGTGTTGGTCTTCTCGGTCTGGGGTGCCTGCTGCTGGTAGGGGTTGGTGTTGTAGTTGGGGGGCGGGGTAGGAGGAAGGCGTCTGTTCGCTCATGTCAATCTACTCGTTTCAGGTGTGTGGTGTGGGCAGGGCCTGGGCGCCCTACTCCCAGTATTTTATCAGCGGACTGATAGAGAGGCCGGGAACGCAGCCCCCTAGCGCCACTCGTCGGCCCGGCATCTCACTCGGTGGACGCACCGCCCCACCTAGACCCCTTACCGCCCGTGAGATACTAGAGGGGTGCCCACATCTAGTACCCACCATCTCACCCAGCTCGTGCCCCTCGATTCACTGAGCGCAGGCGCGGCAACCGCCCTTGACCGGCTTATCCTCGCAGACGCCGCCTCCGCATCCGGCCCTGACGGCGCTACTGCCGGGGATGTGCTCGTCCTCGATGACCCCACCGGCGCCCTAACCTTCTGGGCCCTAGTGCACACCGCTCCCGGCAACCACCGGGTGATTAGCCGCCAACGCTCCTACGCAGACGCCCTGACCCTGCACCGCGTCCTTAGAGAAAAAGCTCCGGACGCTGCCGCCCGCCTGACCCTGGCCGGGCTAGATGCCCAGGGGCAGGTAACACCAGACACCTATAGCCTCTACCGGGCCCTAGCCCACCACGACTTTAAGGGCAGTCTGGTGTTGGGCCACCTACCGAAGAGCCACGCCGCGCTCGCTGACCTCGCCCATGATTTAGCACGATATCAGGCTGAGCGGGGGAGTGAGACTACCCTGATTCTGGGTGGCAATACCAAGCACATGAGTACCAGCTTCAATCAGACTCTGGCCCACAGTTTCGGGCAGGTGCGAGGCCTGCGAGGTAAGGGCAAGCACCGCTGCCTGCTTGCTACAGCGCCGGCCCCGGCACCTGAGGCACCTCGGCCCGCCGGGCCCCTACAGGCTGTTGGTGGCGTGTTCTCAGGTGGTAAGCCCGACCGGGGCGGCCAATTGCTGGCCACCAACGTCCTCACTGACCTAGCGAAGCAGGCCCCTGCCCGCCAGCTGACCCTGGTTGATCTGGGGTGCGGTAACGGGTCGGTGACCCTCGAGGTTCTAGAGCACCTGCCTGCCGGGGTGGAGGTTGCCCGGGTCTGGGTCACCGACCTCGATGTGGACGCCGCCCGGTCGGCAGCCCTTAACTTGGGGCAGGACGCCCGGGTTCAGGTGAGCTGGGATGACGCCGGTTCCCGCCTGCCCCAGGGCTCAGCCGACATCGTGATGCTTAATCCGCCCTTCCACACCGGAACCGCGGTTGACCTGAGCTTGGTGGGCCCCCTGCTCGATGCGTCCTTGCGTCTGCTAGCCCCCGGTGGGCAGCTCTATCTGGTGCATAACTCGCACGCCCGCTACCGGCAGCAGGTTGAAGAGCGCTTTGAACGGGTACGGCAGTTAGAACGCACCCCCACCTTTACCGTTCTTACAGCCCGCGTACCCCTGACTGAGGAGAACCAATGACCATCAAAATTATTGCTATCGGTAAGAAACACGAAAAGTGGGTCAAGGACGGCATCGACCGCTACGAAACCCGCCTCCGCAAGCCCTGGGATATTACCTGGCAATACCTGCCCCACTCGTCCCTGGCAGAAGAAGCTGCCCGGGCTGAGGAATCTCGTCGAATTCTTGAAAAGGTCGATCGTGATGACTACCTGGTGCTGCTCGATGAGCGCGGTAAGATGTTGAACTCTCCTGCCCTGGCTCGCCTGCTGGAAGCCCAGCTGGGCTTTAAGAAGGTGGTGCTGGTGATTGGTGGGGCCTACGGGGTTGACGATTCGGTGCGGGCTCGCGCTAATACCGTGTGGAGCCTCTCGGACCTGGTCTTCCCCCACCAGCTGGTGCGCCTTATCATCACGGAGCAAATATATCGAGCCGGTGAAATTGCCGCCGGCCGCCCCTACCATCACGTGTAGGGTGGAAAAGATGCAGACAGAGTTTGAAAGGACGCCGCCGGTGAGTTTTCCTGAAGGATTTTTGTGGGGTGGCGCAACTGCCGCCAACCAGATTGAGGGTGCCTATGCTGAGGGTGGTAAGGGGCTGAGCGTACAGGATGTGCTGCCGCGGGGGCTGGCGTCCGCCCCCACAGCCCAGCCGACCCCCGATAACCTCAAGCTTGAGGGCATCGACTTCTACCACCGCTACGCAGACGATATCGCCCTCTTTGCTGAACTTGGCTTTAAGGTCTTCCGCCTTTCCTTTGCCTGGTCACGGATTTTCCCGCGCGGGGACGAGACTGAACCCAACCCTGAGGGTCTGGCCTTCTATGACCGGGTTATCGACGAGCTGCTGCGCCACGGGATTGAGCCGCTGGTGACCTTGAGCCACTACGAGACCCCTCTGCATCTGGCCCGGGAATACGGTGGGTGGGCTAACCGGCAGCTGATTGATTTCTTTGAGCGGTACGCCCGCTCTGTGATGACCCATTTCGCGGGCAGGGTGCGCTACTGGATTACCTTCAACGAGATTAACTCTGTGCTGCACTTTCCCTTCTTTTCGGGGTTTGAAGGAACACCTGATGAGATTGGGCCGCAGCGCCTCTATCAGGCGGTGCATCACGAACTGGTTGCCTCGGCCCGTGCCACCCGCCTGGCTCACGAGATTGACGGGCAGAACCGGGTGGGCTGCATGATTCTGGCTGTTCCCCGCTACCCGCTGACCCCCGACCCGGCAGATGTGCTAGCTGCCCAGGTGGCCTCGCACGATGACTATGTTTTTGGTGATGTACACTGCCGCGGCACCTACCCCGGCTACTTTCTCCGTAAGCTCCGGGAACTGGGGGTGCAGCTTGAGATTACCGAGCAGGACCGCCAGGATTTGCTGAATACCGTCGATTTTGTTTCCTTCTCCTACTACATGTCGGTGTGCGAAACTGCGGGGGCAGCTGAAACCGGTGAGGGCAACATCATCGGGGGAGTGCCCAACCCTACCCTAGAAGCTTCTGAGTGGGGCTGGCAGATTGACCCGGTGGGCCTGCGCCTGGTGCTTAACGACTTTTGGGACCGCTGGGGCAAGCCCCTCTTTATCGTCGAAAACGGCCTGGGCGCCAAGGACCAGCTGGTGGAAGGTGGGCCGGACGGGCTCACGGTTGAGGATGACTACCGGATCAGCTACCTGCGCGATCACCTGCTCCAGGCTGAAGAAGCAATCGCCGACGGGGTCGACCTGCTGGGCTACACCGTGTGGGGGTGCATTGACCTGGTAGCAATGTCGACCGCCCAGATGTCTAAGCGCTACGGGGTGATTTATGTGGACCGGAATGACGACGGCTCAGGCACCCTGGCACGCTACCGCAAGAAGTCCTTTGACTGGTACCGGCAGGTTATTGAATCTAACGGCCGCTCCCTACATAACCAGCTCTAACCTGAACACCCGTTTCCCAAGCGCGGGTACACTAAACCCATGCACCCCAACCACCTCCTCGCCCGACGACTCATCGCCCAAGCCCTCGCACCAGCGTCCGCCCGCCCCACCACACCCACCACCATCACCGACGCCGCCCACTACATGATCGCCACCCAAGGCCAAAACTACGCAGGCGGCCTCACCGCCCTCGCCATCCGCGCAGGGCACCCCGAAAAACCCCTCACCACCAACACCAGCCACCTAGATACCGCGCTCGCCGACTATGAACTGGTGCGCACCTGGTCCCAGCGCGGCACCCTGCACTACCTCCACCGCAGCGACCACTGGGTGACCACGCTCTTAGGGCCTCGTTCGGTTACCGGTAAGCCGGAGCGCCTAGCTGAGCAGTTCGGTCTGAGCGTTGAGGGCTACGAGGCAGCCCGGGTGCTGGCTGAAAGTGCTATTAGTGAGCCGGTGAGCCGCGATCAGCTGCGGGCCCTCTTCGCGGAGGCGGGCTACCCCCGCGAGCTGCTGGGGCACCACCTGCGCCGGGCAGGCTCCGGCGGCCGCATTATTCAGACCCGCCGCACCGGTCAGCACGATACCTTCGTTGCCGCAGAAGCTGCCATCCCCCGGCAGGTGGCGGACGCCGCCGCCCGCACCCCTGCTGAGAAAACCCGGGAACTGACAGCCCGCTACTTCTCCACCCGTGGCCCTGCCACCATCGAAGACTTTTGCTGGTGGTCCACCCTGCCCAAGACGGTAGCGACTCACACGGCTGATGCCCTGGTGGCTACTGGTGAGCTGACCAGCTTCACCCTGGATGGTACTACCTACTACGTGGGCAGCTGGCAGAGGGATGTTTCGCCCCAAGAGCTCGACCACGCCCTGGGTCTCACCTACCACCTACCGGCCTTCGATGAATACTTCATCGCCTACAAAAACCGCACCCATCTCTTCGCCCCGGGAGTAGACCCCCACACCGTTATGACCAAGAATGGCATCGGTTGGCCTTTTACCGTTGAGGGCGGCCTGATTACGGGCAGGGCCTAGGGGCGGTTATGCCTGCAACCTGCCGAAATATGGCGTAACCGGTGCCACAAGCAGGTGCTGCGGGGATAGGATGAAAGAGGTCATAGACGACCAAACCTCGCTACCAGCTCAGCCCGGTAGCGGGGGAGACCTCTTATCGAAACAGGTGATGACTCCCATGAAGGCAGCCCGCTTTTACGACAACAAAGACATCCGCATCGAAGATATCGACGAACCCACCGCAGGTGCTGGCGAAGTCCTCATCAAGGTAGCCTGGTGTGGCATCTGCGGCACCGATCTTCACGAATACCTCGACGGCCCCATCTTCTGCCCCACCCACAGTACCCCGCACCCCATCTCCGGCGAAACCGCCCCCGTCACCATGGGCCACGAATTCTCCGGTGTCGTAGAAGCCCTGGGCGAAGGCGTCACCGACCTAGAGGTAGGCGACCACGTCGTCGTTGAACCCTACATCGTACGCGACGACGTAGAAACCGGCCCCGGCAACAAGGACTACCACCTCTCCAAAGATATGAACTTCATCGGCCTCGCCGGGCGCGGTGGCGGCCTTGCCGAAAAGATCGCCGTCAAGCGCCGCTGGGTCCACAAAATCTCCAAAGACATCCCCCTCGACGAAGCAGCCCTCATCGAACCTCTCACCGTGGGCTACCACGCCGTTGAACGAGCCGGGGGAGTCAAGGACGGCGACGTCGCCCTCATCGGCGGCGCAGGACCCATCGGCCTGCTCACCGCAGCCGTCCTCAAAGCCCAGGGCGCAACCGTCATCATGAGCGAACTCTCCAGCCTCCGCCGCCAAAAGGCCCTCGATGCAGGAGTAGCCGACTACGCTCTCTCACCCGCCGAGGTAGATGTCGTTGAAGAAGTCAAAAAACTCACCGACGGCCGCGGCGCCGACGTCGCCTTCGAATGCACCTCGGTCAACGTTGTCCTCGACACCCTCTTCGACGCCATCAAACCCCAGGGCGTCATTGTCGTGGTCTCCATCTGGGGCAAGCCCGCCCAGCTCGACATGCAAAAACTCGTCCTCAAGGAAGTTGACCTCCGTGGCACCATCGCCTACGTCAACAACCACCCCGACACCATCAAGCTCGTCGAATCAGGCAAAATCAACCTCAAGCCCTTCATCACCGGCAAAATCGCCCTCGAAAACCTCATCGACGAAGGCTTCGACACCCTCATCAACCGCAACGAAACCGCCGTCAAAATCCTGGTCACCACCGACCCCGAGCGCCTAGACAACGCTCAGTAGTCCACAACCACCAGGACGCCACACCCCGGGCGGGCACCCTCACACCAGAGAGTGCCCGCCCCCACTACGTCCCCCAACCTCTCATTAAGACTTTTAGCCACAAACTGTCGCCCACCGGCGCGTAGCATTACCCTAAGAGTCTGTGAAGACGCTATATTTTTATGTATGGCAAAGAAAAAAGTTACCGTAGTATCCGCGCTTGCGGCGACCGCCCTGCTCGCAGGCTGCGCGCAAACCATCGTACCCGGCATGGGCATCGAAGCAACTGACGGCTGGGGCGGCCGCGACGATATCACCATCGAGGTAACTGCCGAACACAACGGCGCAGAGGTCCCCGCAACCATCACCGTCTACCAAGACCAGATGAACTTCGACGGCAACCAGGATGAATTCGAAGGTGAAGCCTTCTACAAGCTCACCTACGACAACCTCGCAGACCTCTCAGACTCACAAATCCGCGTCTCCGTCACCGCCGAAGACCCCGAAGCCGAGGTCTTCTGCGCCATCAAGGGCACCGGCTACTCCCTCGAAGAAGGCGACCACGTCAACCACGCCAACGAAGCAGACGGCACCGGCAGCGCCACCTGCGTCCTCAACATCGACTAACAACACCACCACACACCACACACAGGTGGGCACCAAAGACGGTGCCCACCTCTTCCTTTAACACCACACCCACCCCACAACACACCAAAGCCCCACCCATAACATGCACCAACCACCCAAATATGAAAAACTAGGGCTATGACCACAGGGGCACACGAAATCCGAACCATCGTCGCAGAAGCAGCCGACGAAGCCGTCAACATCGGCTACCGCATAGGCGACAGCATCCACTCCTACCGTGAACGCCAAGCACAAAAACACGGCCTAGAACCCGTCATCGTACCCAGCGTCGGCTACGGCACCAAAAACTGGGTGCGCATCCTCGGCCGCGCCCTCTACAAAACCGACCTCTTCGAAGAATTCTTCGACTCCGTCGAAAAAGGCGACCCCACCATCGAACCAGTCCGCGGCTGGCGCTCCTTCACCTCAGTCGCCATCTCCCACGCCCCCATCGACATCCACATCAACAACCAACACCACCGCGTCCACGCCGACCGCGGGGGAGTCGTAGACGTCAAACTCAACATCACCCTAGAACCCGGCACCCACCAAGTCACCATCACCACCCCCGGCAGCCAACCCGCCATCACCAGCGTCTACATCGTCCCCGAAGACCAAACCATCGGAATCATCTGCGACGTCGACGACACCGTCATGAACACAGCCCTACCCCGCCCCTTCGTCGCAGCCTGGAACAGCTTCGTCCTCAACGAACACGCCCGCTCCGCCACCCCCGGCATGGCCGTCATGATGGACCGCCTCCACCGCGCCCACCCCACCGCCCCCTTCATGTACCTCTCCACCGGCGCCTGGAACGTCACCCCCACCCTCCGCCGCTTCCTCCACCGCAACGGCTACCCCAAAGGCACCTTCCTCCTCACCGACTGGGGCCCCACCCCCGACCGCTGGTTCCGCTCCGGCTCCCAACACAAAGTCAACACCCTCAAACGCCTCGCCACCGAATTCCCCAACATCCGCTGGATCCTCATCGGCGACGACGGCCAACGAGACCCCGAAATCTACAACGGCTTCGCCGTCCGCTACCCCCACAACGTCGAAGCCATCCTCATCCGCAACCTCACCTTCGGCGAATCCGTCCTCTCATCAGGCCGCGTCTGGGGCGACAACCGCGCTCGCGATATCACCAAGGGCGACCTCTGGCTAGAAGGCAATGACGGCACCGCCCTCTACGAGCAGCTCAAAGACCGCGGGCTCGTCTAAACAACCGCGCTTAAACACCTTAAGGGGCACCCTTGTCAAGCCTGACGGGGTGCCCCTTTGCGCGACACGCCCCCGGCAAAAAACCTTAAAAAACAGGCCCGCGCAGCCCCCAAGACTCAAGGCTCAATTTAGGGTTGAAAGCCCCCGCCCTGATATCACGCGGGACGTCCGGTCTTAAGCCCCAGGGGGCTCAGCGGCCCCTGAACTTAAGGTCACACACCGACCTTCAACCCCGCCCCAAGAAGCCCTTAATGTGGATAACTCCCTTAAAGCCCGCAAACGCGCGGAAGGGCTGTGGATAGCGCACCGATTTAAAAAATTTCGTAACAGACCACACTATGTAGGGTTAGGTGCGCTCCCCAAACACTAGATGTAGTATTAAATCTCGGTTCGGGCGACTAGAGAGAAAAGGCCGCCAGATCCCACACCAGCTCTTTCGAGAGCCCCTATGCCAGAAACCTCCCGCAACGCGCGGGACACCAAGGAGATACCCCAATGACCGTTACGGTGTACACCAAGCCTGCCTGCGTCCAGTGCAACATGACCTACCGCGCTCTCGACAAGCTCGGCGTCCAGTACAACACCGTTGACATCACCGAGGACCCCGCAGCCCTCGAACTCATCAAGGGCATGGGCTACCTTCAGGCCCCCGTCGTAATCGCCGGTGAGGACCACTGGTCAGGCTTCCAGCCCGACAAGATCAACGCCCTGGCCAGCGCCGCAGCCTAACCGCTGACCACCCGCCCGGGGAGCACCCGCCGCCCACAGGCGTCCGCACCCGGGCTTTTTCTTACCCGCGCCACGCGCGCCCACACCCACCACGACCAGATCCAGGCACCCGCCCCCATGGACACCACAGATACCACCGGACAGCCCACCATCGTCTACTTTTCATCGGTCTCAGAGAACACCCACAAGTTCGTTCAGAAGACCGGAATAAAAAACATACGACTACCGCTGAAGACCAGTGAAGACCCACCACAGGTCACCGGGCCCTATGTGCTGTGCGTCCCCAGCTACGGGAGACCCGGGGGAGCGGGCTCCATACCGCCCCAGGCCGTGAAGTTCCTCAACAACCCCCACAACCGGCAACTCCTACAAGGAGTCATCGGCGCGGGAAACACCAACTTCGGTGAACTGTTCTGCGTAGCAGCAGACAAAGTCGCCGCCAAATGCCACGTGCCCGTGCTCTACAAATTTGAGCTCATGGGCACCGAAGAAGATGTAGAAACTGTTCAAGAAGGATTGGAAAAATTTTGGATTCAAAACTCCCTGTACCCGGCCTCAGCGTAGAACCCGGTCACGAGGATCCGAGCACCCCCGAGAAATACCGTGGCATGGGGTACCACGAACTGAACGCCCTTCTGAACCTCTACGATGAGAACGGCCAGATTCAGTTCGAAGCAGACCGTCAGGCAGCCCGCCAGTACTTCCTGCAGCACGTCAACAACAACACCGTCTTCTTCCACGACCTGGAAGAAAAGATTGACTACCTGGTCAAGCACCAGTACTACGAGCCCGAGGTGTTCGAGAAGTACTCCTTTGACTTCGTCAAGTCCCTCTCCAAGCTGGCCTACTCCAAGAAGTTCCGCTTTCCCACCTTCCTGGGTGCCTTCAAGTTCTACACCTCCTACGCGCTGAAGACCTTCGACGGCCAGCGCTACCTGGAACGCTTCGAGGACCGCGTGGTTATGGTCGCCCTGCTGTTGGCAGAAGGCGACGAGGCTCTGGCAACCAAGATTGTTGAAGAGGTCATCTCCGGCCGCTTCCAGCCCGCCACCCCCACCTTCCTCAACGCCGGTAAGAAGCAGCGCGGCGAACTGGTCTCCTGCTTCCTGCTGCGTATAGAAGACAACATGGAGTCCATCGGCCGCTCCATCAACTCAGCCCTGCAGCTGTCCAAGCGCGGCGGCGGCGTGGCCTTCGCCCTGACCAACCTGCGCGAAGCCGGCGCCCCCATCAAGAAGATCGAGAACCAGTCCTCAGGCGTCATTCCCGTCATGAAGCTGCTGGAAGACTCCTTCTCCTACGCCAACCAGCTCGGTGCCCGCCAGGGGGCAGGCGCGGTTTACCTGCACGCCCACCACCCCGACATCTACTCCTTCCTCGACACCAAGCGCGAGAATGCCGACGAGAAGATTCGCATTAAGACTCTCTCCCTGGGCGTTGTGATTCCCGATATCACCTTCGAACTGGCCAAGAAGAACGAGGACATGTACCTCTTCTCGCCCTACGACGTTGAGCGTATCTACGGTGTGCCCTTCTCAGACATCAACGTCACCGAGAAGTACTACGAGATGGTCGACGATGCCCGCATCAAGAAGACCAAGATCAACGCCCGCGAGTTCTTCCAGACCCTGGCTGAGATTCAGTTCGAGTCGGGCTACCCCTACGTCATGTTTGAAGACACCGTTAACAAGGCTAACCCCATTGACGGCAAGATCATCATGTCTAACCTCTGCTCCGAGATTCTGCAGGTTTCTGAGCCTTCGGTCTACAACGCTGACCTTGGCTACGAGACCATCGGTAAGGACATCTCCTGCAACCTAGGCTCCCTGAACATCGCCCTGGCGATGGACGGCGGCGACCTGGGCCAGACCGTCGGCACCGCTATTCGCGCCCTGACCGCTGTGTCTGATCAGTCCGATATCACCTCTGTTCCCTCCATCGAGCGCGGTAACTCCATGAGCCACGCTGTTGGCCTGGGCCAGATGAACCTGCACGGCTACCTGGCCCGCGAGCACGTCTACTACGGTTCTGAAGAAGCCCTGGACTTCACCAACATCTACTTCTACACCGTCACCTACCACGCGATTCGTGCCTCCATGGAGATTGCCCGCGAACGCAAGGAGACCTTCGTAGGCTTTGAGAAGTCCAAGTACGCTTCGGGGGAGTACTTCGAGAAGTACATCAACGGCACCTGGGACTTTGAGACCGAGCGCGCCCGCGAGCTCTTTGCCGGCCACTTTGTGCCCACCGCTGAGGACTGGAAGCAGCTGGCCGCTGAGGTTGCCGAGCACGGTATGTACAACCAGAACCTGCAGGCTGTTCCGCCGACCGGTTCTATCTCCTATATCAACGGCTCTACTTCGTCGATCCACCCCATCGCCTCGAAGATTGAGATCCGTAAGGAAGGCAAGCTGGGTCGTGTCTACTACCCGGCTCCCTACATGGACAACGAGAACCTGGACTACTACCAGGACTCCTACGAGATCGGCTACGAGAAGATTATCGACACCTACGCCGTTGCTACCCAGCACGTCGACCAGGGCCTGTCGCTGACCCTCTTCTTCAAGGACACCGCCACCACCCGCGACGTCAACAAGGCCCAGATTTACGCCTGGCGTAAGGGCATCAAGACCATCTACTACTCACGTATTCGTCAGATGGCTCTTGAGGGTACCGAGGTTGAGGGCTGCGTTAGCTGCATGCTCTAAGGCCTGAGATGGGGTAGGGCGTTGCGCTGATAGAGCGCGGACGCCCGCCCCGGCCGAGCGGGGCCCGTCATCTTGCGTGGGTGGCGGGCTTTCTTTATCGCGGTATATAATCTATATAACTGATAAGTTAAACTGATTATTTTAGGCTGGCGCCCTTGGAAAATTTTTCATATGAGCAGGCGGGTACCTTACGTTACTCGGTGTTTAGAATGCATCGACGGCTGAGGAACGAGACCGACTCACACTCACCCCTCTCGTTTGCAGAAGAAACCGTGCTCGCCCAGCTCCAAGCTGCCCCGCGGCAAACCGGCGCTGAACTGGCCCGCTTTCAGCGCATGACCCCGCAGTCCATGAACAAAATCGTGGCCTCGCTCCTGCGCCGCGGCTATATCGCCTCGGGTAAAAACCTGCACGACAAACGCCGCAAGGAGCTCTACCTGACAGACCAGGGGAGTGCCACCATTGACTCCATCATCAGCCGCCGCGACCGCTGGATTGTAGAACGAGCCGACGAAATACTCACCGCGGACGAAGCCGCGCAGCTCGCTGCGGCCCTGCCGCTGCTGCGCCGCCTCGTCGACAGAGAAACCAAAGCCGAACGCCTAGCCGCCCTACAAGAAGAAGCGGGCGACGGCGTCCGCCCCTGAGATATTAAGCAAACCGAGCCGCTGGTGCGAAAACCGCCCAACGGTGAAAGAATAGAACCAAGCCTATTTCAGGCACTCCAACACCCCGACATGAGGAGAACCCATCACCATGAGTGAGAAGGTCGAACTGGTCAACCACGTTGAAGCCATCAACTGGAACCGCATCGAAGACGAAAAAGACCTTGAGGTCTGGGACCGTCTGACCGCTAACTTCTGGCTACCCGAAAAGGTGCCGCTCTCAAACGATGTGCAGTCCTGGAAGACCCTGACCGAAGAAGAAAAGCAGCTGACCATGCGCGTCTTCACCGGCCTGACCCTGCTCGACACCATCCAGGGCACCGTCGGCGCTGTCTCCCTGCTCCCCGACGCTGTGACCGCCCATGAAGAGGCCGTGTACACCAACATCGCCTTCATGGAGTCGGTACACGCTAAGTCCTACTCATCGATCTTCTCAACCCTCTGCTCCACCAAGGAAATTGACGAGGTCTTCCGCTGGTCCACCGAAAACGAGCACCTGCAGAAGAAGGCCCGCATCGTCATGGACTACTACCAGGGCGATGACCCCCTCAAGAAGAAGGTCGCCTCAACCCTGCTCGAGAGCTTCCTCTTCTACTCAGGTTTCTACCTGCCCATGTACTGGTCATCCCGCGCCAAGCTCACCAACACCGCAGACCTGATCCGCCTGATCATTCGCGATGAGGCTGTACACGGCTACTACATCGGCTACAAGTACCAGCGCGGCCTCGAAAAGGAGACCGCAGAGCGCCAGGCAGAGCTCAAGGACTACACCTTCGACCTGCTCTACGAACTGTACGAGAACGAAGTGGCCTACACCCACTCCCTCTACGACGGCGTGGGCCTGAGCGAGGACGTCAAGAAGTTCCTGCACTACAACGCCAACAAAGCACTCATGAACCTGGGCTACGAGGCAATGTTCCCCGCCTCTGTCACCAATGTTTCACCCGCGATTCTCTCGGCCCTCTCACCCAACGCCGACGAGAACCACGACTTCTTCTCAGGCTCCGGCTCCTCCTACGTGATTGGCAAGGCTGTCAATACGGAAGATGAGGACTGGGACTTCTAAATGCCCTAGTCAGAGCTATAAAATGGCCCCTTGTTGAACCCCTTTCTGCGGGAACGGCGAGGGGCCGTTTTCATAAAAGGAGTAGCAGGGGGTTTAGCCCCACCACCTTCTCCACACCGTTTTCTCGGGGTAGGCGCGGCGGACGTCCGCCAGGGCCTTCATGCGGGCGCGGCTGGGGCCGTCCCACAGAATCCACTTCACAAATTCAAGGTCGAACTTCTCGGGGCAGCCCTCGGTCATATCAGGCCGGTTGGTCCCGCGGTAGGTGAGCCAGCGGCGTCCTACCCTCCACAGGCGCACCAGGCGCGGTGCTAACAGCACATAGATGCGGTCAGCCTCAGCCAGCCGCCGTTCAAAATGCACATCGGAATAGCCGCCCTCAATCACCCAGGCTTCATTCTCATCCAGAAACTCGCCCACAAGAGAGCGTTCGTCCGCTAGGTCCCGCTCGACCCACCCCGGCAACCAGTGAACGGTATCAAGGTGCAGCAGCGGCACCCCGTACCCGGCAGCCAACCGTCGCGCCCAGGTGGACTTACCGGCGCCGCTCAAACCCAGAACAAGAATCTTCATACCTCCAGCATAAACACCGGCACCCCGCATTTATTCTGAAAAAGCCGCAACTAGTTGCGGGGAAAGCAGAATAAATGCGGGGCACAGCCCGCCCGCACCATCAGCCTGCCCCGAAATGTAAAGCGGCCGCCGGCGTCCGCGCCCTTCCCAAAGCGAGTACCCTAGATACTGACCCCATCGAGCAGAAAGTGAGCTATGCCCGCGCCTATCACCAGCTATCAGCAGGCTGAGAAGATTCTGGCAGCCCAGCTGTCCATTGACCTGTGCCTTCCGGAGCAGGCCATTGATATCGCTCAGCAGCACGGCTCAACCCATCTTTCAGCCCGTCGAATTCCTCTCGATGAGATGCACCCGGCCCGCCGCCGCTACCGCGACCACTGGGAACTACGTCTGATTAACTATCGGGGGCTCACGGTCATCTGTGCCCAGCACCCGCGCGTGCGCGAGGCCGCCGATAACCTGCTGGCCGGCGATAACGGCAACTGGGTGGGGGACTACTCTGAGCTGCGCAAACTCAACGACTACCTGACCCCCTACGCCCTGCAGATGAGCGGTACCTCCCTCTTTTTCACCCCCGGCAGGGATTTCTTTAACCCTGGTGCGGACGCCCGCTCCAGCTTGTTGCCCGAGGGCTATACGGTGCGGTGGTTAGAACCAACCGAACTGGAGCCGTATCGCGGCAACCCTGATTTTGAGAATGCACTAGGGTTCAAGGAGCTCCGCCCTGATGTGCAGGTGCTGGGTGCCTACGCCGAGGGGCAGCTGGTGGCTCTCGCAGGAGCCAGCGAAGACTCCGATTGGTGCCGCCAGATCGGCATTGACGTGCTGGCCGGCCACAGGGGCAGGGGGCTGGCCTCCTACCTGGTGAGGGAGCTGTCGCAGGCAATTCTCGCAGAAGGGTTTGTTCCCTTCTACGGCACCAGCCCCTCGCACATCATCAGTCAGCAGGTTGCGCTGAATGCAGGCCTGCGCCCGGCCTGGTGGGAGTTCGTTTCTACCAGCTTGAACGAAATTTCGGTGGATTAATGCTGCACCTTGATCGCGTTGACCCCGCCACCAGCGGCACTATGGCTCAGATGGTTGATTCAGCTATGGCGACCGTCCGTGCCGTCGGCAGGGGAGAGACCCCCAGTACCCTGCGTCTCTATCGGCCCAAGCCAACGGTGGCTTTTGGGCGCAGGGACGAGCTCAACCCCCGCTTCGCTCAGGCCCGCGCGGCTGCGGTGGGTCGCGGGTTTGAGCCCCTGGTGCGTACCGTGGGCGGACACGCCGCCGCCTATCACTCGGGCTGCCTGGTGGTGGATCATTTTCAGAAGGCATCGGACGCTGTCAGCGGCAACCACGAGCGCTACGGCATCTTCGGAGCCATGTTTGCAGAGGCCCTTACCAGTCTGGGCATTCCTGCCGGCGTAGGGGAGCTACCCGGCGAGTACTGCCCCGGTGAATATTCGGTCTGGGGCCAACTGCCCGGCGGCCAGCGAGTCAAGCTCATTGGCACGGCCCAGCGGGTCGTTGCCGGAGCCTGGTGGTTCTCATCGGGCATCGTAGTAACAGGGGCAGATAGCCTGCGCGAGGTAACAACAGACGTTTACCAGGCCCTCGGCCTACCCCTGGACCCCGCAACAGTGGGCGCAGCAGCCGACATCGAACCCCTCATCACCGTCGACGACCTTGAAGACGCCGTCATCGAAGCCTACGAAAGCGAGGGGTTCTAGTGTGCGGACGCTACGCCCTTGAACTAGCCCATGAACACCCCCAGTATATGGCTGGGGTCGAACTCACCGACCCCATTACCAACTACAACGTGGCACCCACCAGCACAGTCCCTATCCTGGTTGACCGGCTAGTGGCACCCATCGAGCAGGTTACCGGGGCGGACGCACCCGCCCGCGCGGG
>NZ_CAKMSR010000007.1 GCF_928381705.1 Rothia nasimurium
AGCAACGGTCTTGTCCGGTATGGCTTGAGGTTATTTGTAGAGATTTAACGCTCATATTTTTGCTGCGGGTGGGGCCGTTGTCTAGTTGGTGGGTGTGGGGTGCGTGTCTACTTTTGAATAAGCCTCAATGAATCAAGAAACATCAAAAACTAATCATAATAACAATACATAAAACAGAAAGAGCCGATAAAATGAGAATGCTAATCTCAGATTATCGGCTCTGCGTCTTTGCGTCTGGCTCTGTAATCACAGTTAACTTGAACTGCTTTATATCAACTAAATTTTCCTGTCTACATTTAGGACAATAGAGAGGAAAGTTCTTCAATTCAGTATCTTCCCTTATTTTCAAACGTGTTTTATTTCCACAGATGGGACACAGTACCCACTCACAGTTTATAATAATTATCTTCTCCTTTACATTTAATTCAAATCTGTATTAAAGAATATTTCATCTCGTTTCGTTTAACAAGAAGCCACATTTATATAACAATATAAAATGTGCTAAGTTATTTTATTGAACATATATCGTACTTTATCTATCCGACTATTTGGACGACGGGGCTGACAAACAGATTCACCAGTAGTAACATAGTACCCTTTTAACTCTGTTAAACAAACGCTACGTCCATTTGTAAAGAAAGTTAAATCATTACGATATTCTTGAATACACCGAGCAGGAATTTCTCCACTAAGAATGACCTCATTATTTTTCAGTTGAGTATTTACGATATTTGCACAATATTTGGGAGCATCGTTATATGCTCGTGAAAGATATTCTTGTGGTGCATAAATTTTAAAACTAAGATATGGCTCTAACAATTCTGTTCCAGCTTTTTTTAAAACTTGTTCCAATACAATAGGAGCAAGCATCCGAAAATCTGCTGGGGTACTAACAGGGCTATAGTATAAGCCATACTTAAAACAGATTTTACAGTCCGTCACATTCCAACCATACAATCCTTGTTCACAGCCATATCGTATCCCTTCCATAACTGCATTTTGAAACGATTGATTTAAGTATCCAAGAGAAACCGAGCTCTCATACTGTACTCCGCTCCCTAATGGAAGCGGTGCTACAGAAAGACCAATGGAAGCCCAGAAGGGATTCGGTGGCACTTCGATGTGAATGGTATACTCTGCTTTTTTTAACGGTCTTTCCATATAAATGACTGTAGGCTTTTTTATTTTTACCTCCACATGATACTTTTCTTGCAATAGAGCACAAGTCACTTCCATTTGTACTTTCCCTAAGAAAGAAAGTATGATTTCATGTGTCGTAGAATCCACATAATATTGTAGAAGCGGGTCACTGTCGGAGATTTCTAAAAGTGCATCAAGTAACATTTCCCTTTGTTGAGGTTTGCTCGGTTCAACAGTTGTTTGCAGCAGAGGGAGCGGATTTTCAATTCTCTCTCTCTGTGGCAATAGCTTTGTATCTCCAAGAACACTATTTAGCTTCAAAAACTCATTTTGCAAAATAACAATTTCCCCGGAATAAGCCTTATCAATTTTACATAATTCACCATTTATTGAAGTATACATTTCTGTAATTTTTATTTTTTCCTTTTCCGATATTCTAACCGAATCCCGCAAATGCAGGATTCCGCCATAAAGGCGTACATATGCAAGACGTTGTCTTTCTTCCGAATATTCAATTTTGAAGACATTTCCGCAAAGTTCAGACTTCTTTCTGTATGTTGATGAATAAAATTTATTCGTTATCACTTCTATAAGCTGCTCAATCCCTATGTTGCTTTTTGCGCTTCCATGATAAACAGGGTACAAGGAGCAATTCTGAAATCTTATGCTTTCCTCTTGTTCGAGTTCCAATGCTTCTAATGATTTACCGGACATATATTTCTCTAAAAGGTCATCGTTTCCCTCTATTACCGTATCCCATTGTTCAGATTCGGTAAAGTTCGTCACACACATATTAGGATACAGTTCTACCTTCTGTTTGATTACAATTTCGGCAGAAAGTTTCTCTTTAATATCCTGATAAACCGTTGATAAATCAATTCCATTTTGGTCAATCTTATTGATAAAAAAGATTGTGGGAATCCCCATTTTCCTAAGTGCATGAAATAATATACGAGTTTGTGCTTGTACGCCATCTTTTGCAGAAATCAGTAGAATTGCCCCATCTAAAACTGATAATGAACGATATACTTCTGCTAAGAAATCCATATGTCCTGGCGTGTCTATGATGTTCACCTTCGTATTTTCCCACTGAAAAGAGGTTATTCCTGTCTGAATTGTAATTCCTCTCTGACGTTCTAAAAGCGTATTATCCGTCCTCGTTGTACCTTTGTCCACGCTTCCTAATTCTGTAATCGCTCCACTGTTATATAATAAGCTTTCTGTTAAGGTAGTTTTTCCTGCATCAACATGAGCTAAAACACCTATATTAATAATTTTCATGTGATTTTCCTCCATTCAAAAGCCAAAAAGGCATAAAAAATCCCAGTGACAGATACTCTTATCACTGGGTACAAAAAACTAACCCCTCCTAAATAAGGTGCGGTAACTGCTCTGACCAAATTTTTCATCGAAGAACCGAGTCAAAATAATGTAGCTCGCTGCAGAGTGTGGGGACCACTGGTCTGAAGGTACTGCAGAAGGCACGTTCAAACCCGTTGCACGTATCTGGTCAGCCAGGAAACTATAGCGCGATGACTCGTTGAGCTGACTCGCGAAAGATTGACTAGCTTTGCCTACGTCGTGAGATCCGCACAGGAAAGCCACGAATCGCTGGCAGTCTTCACTCGATAAAGCAAGCTGTTCTTGAATGAACCTACGGTGATTTTCTGAGAGGTAGTGACTCCATAGGTAAGCCCCAACCTGGGCAGAATCCATCATGTGCTGGGGAAGGTTAAGCCAATCAGTACTCTGGTCGTCAGACCGGTCAGTCTTGGCCCATAGACTAGCGGCTTGCGGACTCCAGCTAGGGAAATCATCGGTAAAAAGCTACTTCATCGTCAACCTTCTTCGCGTGGGTACATCAGTTTAGTAGTATCTCCTAGTGCTTAGTAAACACCTTCAAGATTTTTATGTCAACTAGTATATGTGAGAAAATTTTTAGTATCTAGAACCATGTGAAAAGCCCCCCGGCAGTCAAAGCCAGGGGGCAGCCTCATCGACACGAGGAATAGGTACTTGATGCACATCTACTAGGGCTCATCTCCAAACTTCTTTGAAGATCAGTCTCGTGAAGCCCTCATCCTATTTCACCAGCTTTTTCGTGAAGGTGCTACCTACTGGAGCAACTGCAGATAGCCCTGTTCCTTGCCTCTATCCCCCTCCAGAAAAGACCACCAGCCAGGTGGTCATTTCTGATGTAGATGGTACCTACCCCAGGGGTTAAGCCAGGACCTGCCGCTTGGACGAAATCACGCCGGTCACGAAGCCCGCCAGGTGCAGGCCGCCGTGGAAGCGGGCGTGCTCAATCTTCACGCACCGGTCCATCACCACGTTCAGCCCGGCGTCCTCACCCAGCCGCGCAGCTTCCTCATTCCAGGAGCCCAGCTGCATCCACACCGTCTTCGCGCCCACCTCAATGGCCTCCTGCACCACACCCGGCAGGTCCTCGTTGCGGCGGAAAATCTCCACCAGGTCAGGGGCCTCAGGCAGGTCAGCCAGTGACGCGTACACCTTCTGCCCCAGCACCTCCTTACCCTTAGCTGCCAAAATCGGGTTCACAAAGTACAGGGTGTAAGGGCTCGACGACTGCAGATAGGTCGCCACAAAATACGAAGAGCGCGAAATCTTGTCAGACATACCCACAATCGCAATGGACTTAGTCTCGTGCAGAATCTTTAGTCGCTCCGGTGCGCTGGGGCCTTCCCAGGTACGAATCTCAGTCACGGCTTAGGCCTCCTTCTTGGGTGCAGGGATCTCGCAGGCAGGCGCGGACGCCGGGGCGGACGTCCCAGCCCCCTCCCGCGCGGCGCGTTCGGCGGCGTGGGCGGCAGCGTCCGCCTCCAGGGCAGCCTTCTGGGCAGCAGCCTCAGCCTCGGCAGCCTCACGGCGGGCCACCAGCTCATCAGCGCTAGCAACACCAACGACCTCACCGGCGTGGTTGCGGCCGGAGGCAACGGTCAGGGCCTGGTCCAAATCCCAGATGATATCGACGGCATCTTCCAGACCCACCGAAATACGGATCAAGTCCTCGCCCACGCCACCGGCAGCCAGCTGCTCAGCGGTCAGCTGCTGGTGGGTGGTGGACGCCGGGTGCAGAATCAGGGTGCGGGCATCACCAATGTTGGCCAGGTGGGAGGCCAACTGCAGGTTCTTGATGAACTCGGCGCCCACGTCGCGTCCGCCCGCCTTCTCGGTGCCGGCAACGCCGAAGGAGAAGACCGACCCAACCCCCAGCGGCAGCAGCTTCTGTGCCCGCTCATAGTGGGGGTGCTCCGGCAGGCCGGCGTAGTTAACGTAGGAGATGCGGGCGTCCTCGTTTAGCCAGGCGACGACGTCCTTGGCATTGGCCAGGTGGGCGTCCATGCGCTGGGGCAGAGTCTCAACACCCTGCAGCAGGTTGAAAGCCGCCTGGGCTGAGAGGGAGGGGCCGAAGTCACGCAGCTGCTCCGAACGCAGCTTGGTGAGGAAGCCGTATTCGCCGAAGTTACCCCACCAGGAGATGTTGTTGTACGAGGGAATCGGCTCGGTCATGGTAGGGAACTTACCGTTGCCCCAGTTGAAGCGGCCCGACTCGACAACCACACCGCCCAAGGTGGTGCCGTGCCCGCCCAGGAACTTAGTAACCGAGTGAATCACGATGTCAGCGCCGTGTTCGATGGGGCGGATCAGGTAGGGGGTAGAGAGGGTGGCGTCCACGACCAGGGGAATATCGTTCTCGTGGGCAACGCGGGCCAGACCCTCTAGGTCAGCGACCTGCCCCGAGGGGTTAGCCACGATTTCGGTGTAGACAGCCTTGGTTTCAGGACGAATCGCGGCGGCATAGTCGGCCGGGTCAGTGCCGTCCACAAAGGTAGTGTCGATACCGAACCGGCGCAGGGAAACATCCAGCTGGGTGATAGTGCCGCCGTAGAGGTTGGACGAAGCAACAATATGGTCCCCAGCCTGGCAGAGTGCCGCGAAGGTAATGAACTCAGCGGCCATACCCGAAGCGGTCGCCACCGCACCGATACCGCCCTCCAGCGAAGCGATACGCTCTTCCAGCGCCGCCACAGTGGGGTTACCCAGGCGGGAGTAGATATTGCCGTACTTCTGCAGGGCAAAAAGGTTGGCGGCGTCGTCCGCGTCCTTAAAAACAAAGGAGGTGGACTGGTAAATCGGAACCGCACGAGCACCGTGCTCGGCGTCGGGGGTACCGCCCGCGTGCAGGGCACGGGTGCGGAAGCCAAAAGTATGCTCAGCCATGGACTCTCCTGATAGTAGGCCTAGTTATCTACCCTCCATAGTCACCCATGCCCCTCTACCTGCGGTAACTTATTTCACCGTGTGAACAGGTTACGCAGCATTACCGGAAAGGCAGGGCGCCCCATTCCCCACCTCGGCCAGTGTCCACCAAACTCGCGTAACGTCCATCCCGCGCGTAAGCACCGCGCGATTCTAATGGACGCTCAGCCGCCCCCGTCCAACGTGACCAAAACCCCCAGCCTCTCTACAAGCTAGCTCATAGGAAAACACAGGGTTCTACGAGAGAATAGAGAAAGTTTTGTCACCGGGCGGCTGCCCGCACTCGCAGAGAAAGGGCACTCGTGCTCCAGAACATTATCGACTGGGTTATCTCCGTCATGGAGGCTATCGGCTCCCCCGGCGTTGGCCTGGCCGTCTTCCTTGAGAACGTCTTCCCGCCCATCCCCTCCGAGGTTATCCTGCCGCTGGCCGGCTTCACCGCCTCCCAGGGATCCATCAACGTAGTGGCCGCCTTCATCTGGGCGACCGTCGGCTCGCTCACCGGCGCCTACTTCCTCTACTACCTGGGCGCAGCTATCGGCGCTCACCGCCTGCGCAAGATCGCAGCCTGGATGTGGCTGGTCAAGGTTGAGGACGTCGACAACGCCCTGGCCTGGTTCGACAAGTACGGCAAGGCCTCTATTCTGATCGGCCGCGTCATCCCCGGTATTCGTTCGCTCATCTCGATTCCCGCCGGTATCGACCGTATGAACCCTCTGACCTTCGGTCTTTATACCCTGCTCGGTTCTTCTATCTGGAACGCCCTGCTCATCTACTGTGGCTGGGTCCTGGGCGAAAACTGGCACGCTGTTGAAGGCGTCATCGACCAGTACTCAAAGGTGGTCTACGCCCTGGTAGCCCTGGCCCTGGTGGCTGTCTTCATCTGGCTGCTGCGCCGCGCCCGCCAGGAAAAGCGCGACGTAGCCTAACGGCGGGCGTCCGTGCCACCCCGGTCAGTTAGTACCATCTAAATCAGAAAAACCCACCAACTAGGTGGGTTTTTCTGATTTAAATGGTACCTAGGGCAGCAGCCCCGCTACTTCCACAGACGGTTGCGGGCGTGTACCACCGACGGGCGAATCTGAATCCAATCCGCACAGGGCAGACGCAAAGCCTTCTCGCACCCAGACAGGGCGGTAATAATAGACTCGCAGCGCTTGTTGAACTCGGAAACATGCCCCTTATCCACAATCTGCCCGGGGAAGTGCCGGTGCATCTTCGATACAGAATCCGACGACTCCTGCAGCCCGTGCCCGGTATGCCCCGGAATATGTTTGACCAGCACCCGGCGCTCCCGAATGGCCTCGGTCAGCCGCTCCATCTCGTCCAGAACCTGCTGGTTCTGCACACCCTCGGTAGCCCAAGTGTTATACACCCAGCGGTTGTGCGCCAAGCGCAGCACAAAGGTCAGCGCCCCCAGCGAATCGGTGTGAATAATCAGCTGGCGGCCACCGTGATAGAAGATATTAAAGGCAGCCAGCATAGCCGAGAGCTCCCCGGTCATAATGTTCGTTGCATCGTAGTGGGAGTGGAAGAAGAAGCCGTCTTCACTCACCCCGCCGATGCCCATGCGTCCGCCCTTTAAATACTTCTTATTATTGGTTGACCGGAACGAACAGTCGGTAAAGACGCTGTACTCCACCAGCTTCTCTACCGGCAGCTGGGCGGTGTTCTTCTCAAGCTCGGCGTGAGCCAGACGCGAGGCCTCGTCCATAAAGTGCGGCATGAGCTCACCTGCCGGAGTGCCGATGAGCTTCACGTGAATCTCGCCCAGGGAGTGCGACTCGTAGGGGTTCATGACCTTATCAATGGACCGGTATTCCAAGAAGTCGCGGAAGGCCGTGAACTTGCGGAAGAGCAGCTTGAGGTAGTGCTTATCGGCTGCCACGGTGATGAGGTTGGTCTTATACTCCTCGGGGATGGCGTCCATGGTCGCCAGAATCGCACGGCCCAGCATGTCGGTGTGTACGGTGTCGCAGGGGTCCATGAGGCTGTGTGTCAGAGACTCAGCCACAGGTTCGCTCTCAATGACCTCTCGCTCGCCGTTTTCGCGCGAGATAAAAGCAAAGGACGTCAGCCCCACATGGCAGTCACCGGCAGCTCGCACCTGGTCCATGACCACCACGATGACAGCCACACCCTGCTCGGTGAAGCCTGCCGGGTAGGAGCTGGTGTAATCCGGCGGCTCCCAGGTCAGCTCACATTTCTTGATATGCGCAGGCGTAATTTCCACATTATTCATCTCCTAAGGGGTGTCTATAGTTGTTTTGCTTACTCTTTAAAGCTATACCAACTCCACGCCCTTTTGCCAACAGCTAGAGCCGCATCGGTTGCCCGTTCACTCTCTCGGTGAACGTCCACGGTTCTCGCGTGGCGTCCATCCCGCGCGTAAGCACCGCGCGAGTCTGGTGGGTACTCACGGACGGACGGGCGGACGCCCCCTCCCCCCAACAGCCCGGGCAGGCGGGGCGGACGCGCCCTGAGATAACCCGGGTAAGAGGCCCCCAGCACAAGGACGCCCCGCCCCAGCTTGCGTAAGCCGGGGCGGGCGTCCTTGTGATTTGAGAAAAGGCCGAGGTTTACTCGGGGACGATGCGCACGGCGCCCTTGTCGGCGCTGGTCACCATGGAGGCGTAGGCGCGCAGGGCGCTGGAGACCTGACGCTCACGGGGCTTGGTGGGCTTCCAGGGGGCAGGGCCCTTCTTGGCGCGGCGCTCAGCCAGCACCTCGTCGGGCACATTCACGCGCAGGATGCGGTTATGAACATCGATCTCAATTTCGTCGCCGTGCTCAATCAGACCCACAGCGCCACCGGCTGCTGCCTCGGGAGAGATATGGCCGATGGAGATACCGGAGGTGCCGCCCGAGAAACGTCCGTCGGTGATCAGGGCGCACTTCTTACCCAGGCCCAGGCCCTTGAGGTAGGAGGTGGGGTAGAGCATTTCCTGCATGCCGGGGCCGCCCTTGGGGCCCTCGTACTGAATGACGACGATGTCGCCTTCTTTCACGTTCTTCGACAGGATCTCGAAGACGGCCTCATCCTGGGATTCCACTACAAAAGCCTTACCGACGAAGTGGAAGAGCTCTTCGTCGATACCTGCGCTCTTGATGATGGCACCATCCTCGGCGATGTTGCCGTACAGAACCGCCAGGCCGCCGTCCTTGGTGTAGGCGTGCTCAACGGCGCGGATGCAGCCGTTTTCGGCATCGGTTTCGTGGGACTCGTACTTGTTGGCGGTGGAGAAGGCCTGGGTGGTGCGGACGCCACCCGGGGCAGCCAGGAAGAGCTCCTTGGCGGTGTCGGTGGCGGCACCGGAGCGAATGTCCCAGTCAGAGAGCCACTGCTCCAGGGAGTCAGCGTGCACGGAGTGGACGTCGCGGTTCAGCAAACCGGCACGGTCCAGCTCACCGAGCAGGGCAGGAATACCGCCTGCGCGATGCACGTGCTCGATGTGGTACTTGGTGGAGTTGGGGGCGACCTTAGCCAGGCAGGGCACCTTGCGGGAGATGGCATCGATGTCGCGCAGGGTGAAGTCGACGCCTGCCTCGTGGGCAATAGCCAGGATATGCAGGACGGTGTTGGTGGAGCCGCCCATGGCAACGTCCAGGGCCATGGCGTTCTCGAAGGCGGCCTTGGTGGCGATGGAGCGAGGCAGGACGGACTCGTCGTCCTGCTCGTAGTAGCGCTTGGCCAGCTCAACAATCTTGGCGCCAGCTTCGAGGAAGAGCTGCTTGCGGGCAACCTGGGTGGCCAGTGTGGTGCCGTTACCGGGCAGGGCCAAGCCGATGGCCTCATTCAGGCAGTTCATGGAGTTGGCGGTAAACATACCGGCGCAGGAGCCGCAGGTGGGGCAGGCATTCTTTTCAACCTGGGCTAGGGCGTCGTCGCTGACGCTGTCGTCCACGGCCATGACCATGGCGTCCACCAGGTCAAGGCGGTGCTCAACGACCCCCTCGATGCCTTCGCCGGACTCCATAGGCCCGCCGGAGACGAAGATGACGGGGATGTTCAGGCGCATAGCTGCCAGGAGCATACCGGGGGTGATCTTGTCGCAGTTAGAGATACAGACCAGGGCGTCGGCGCGGTGGGCGTTGACCATATATTCGACCGAGTCGGCGATCAGGTCGCGGGAGGGCAGGGAGTAGAGCATACCGTCGTGGCCCATGGCGATGCCGTCGTCCACGGCGATGGTGTTGAATTCCTTGGCTACGCCGCCCGCTTCGCGGATAGCACCGGCAACCAGTTCGCCCATGTTTTTGAGGTGCACGTGGCCGGGCACGAACTGGGTGAAGGAGTTGGCGATAGCGATGATGGGCTTACCGAAGTCGTCGTCGCCCATGCCGGTGGCGCGCCACAGTGCGCGGGCACCTGCCATGTTTCTGCCGTGGGTTGATGTACGCGAGCGCAGTTCTGGCATCGATAGCTCCCAAGAAAGTTTGTGGTTGGAGGTTTGTGTACTAGTCTACGCCTGAGCGCGGGTAGTCCACAGGGTGGGAAGTGGCGTTCTCATATAGTGTAGATAGGGGCGGACGGTCTCTCCCCCACTCCCCTGCCAAGGGGCAGGGACGGCAGGACGGGCGTCCGCGGGACGCTACTCCAGTAAGCCTCGCATAAATCTCAGCGCATATTCCAGAAGCTGGGGGTGGCTATCGTCAACTAGGGTAAATCCAAAGCGCTCAAAGGCCCGTTGAGACTTTGTATTTCTGCGGTCGATAGCGCAGGTCATGATGTCGCTGGTGAGGTCTTTAAATTTGGGGTGCTCTTGGGCTGTGATAACGCATTGCTGAATAAGCTGTTGTGCAATTCCCTGGTTTTGGGCGTGGGCGGCCGTAGAGATATAGGTAATGTCGAAGACATCATCATAGGGGCGATATGTAATGAGAGCGGCAGCTGCTATCTGCTTCTCCAAGAAAGCTCCGATAGAGACCTTGTAGGGATCTCGGGCAATTTTCTGGGGCTGAGTTTCCCGGACGAAGCTTTGAACCTTTAGCTCCCATTCCGCGGGGTGTGAAGCGGTGTGGTAGTGCCGCTTGGCAGGGTAGGTGCAGACCCATTGTTGAAGGGCCGGTATATCGCTTGTGCTGAGCTCTCGAAAATACACGTAGGCCCCTAGTTTTTGAGGGCTAATCCTACTGGGGTAGGCTCGAGCTGCTCAAGGGCTCTACGATGCTGAGCCGAAAAAGCCCGGTTCTGCTGGGTTTCGTATTCCGATGCGAGGGTTTTTCGCTCTGCATCCGTTAGACCATCGTTCCCGATAGCCGTGGTGTGATGGCGCAGAACTTTTTGCAGGGTTTGACGGGCCGCTCGATGAGTGGGCTGCCAGCGAGTTGCATCTTTAGCGTTTACGGTCATGGTTCTGCTCCTTTCCTTGGTCTTGTTGTTTCGAGTCTAACAAGTAGCTCTTGGGGATGACTAGGGGCGGACGGTTCCGCACCGCGCCCTCTCAAAGGGGACCTTAAAACTTAAAAGGGACCGCATGATATGAGGTCCCTTTTAAGTTTTGCGGTCCCCTTGCGGTGAGTCAGGCGCTCATGACGCGCGTATGACGCGCATCCGTCACCGAAGTTCATTTTTGAAATATGCCGTCTTAGGGCCTGGAGGGCTTGGGGGCTCGCCAGGTGGGGGTGTTAGCTGGGTTTATGGCCGCTGACCGAAGTGCAGCGTCCTCTACAGCCGTAGGACTACCCCAGGAGCAGACCATGCCCATCAACACCGACCGTATTCTGACCACTCACGTTGGTTCCCTGCCGCGCAGCCAGCGCCTGATTGAAGCTAACGCCGCCCGCCGCGGTGGCAGCATCGACGAGGCAGATTTCCAGCAGATTCTGACCGAGGAAACCCAGGCAGTGATTGACCGCCAGGTAGACATCGGTATCGACATTGTGAACGACGGCGAGTACGGGCATGCCATGAGTCAGGCGGTGGACTACGGCGCCTGGTGGCACTACTCCTTTGCCCGCACCGGCGGCTTGAAGCTGCTGACCGAGGGCAACCCCGCGAACGAGGTGCACCGCTCTGAGCCGGGCAAGCTCAAGTACACCAGCTTTGCCGACCGCCGCGACTGGACCCGCTTCCAGGACTTTTACACCGCGGAGCTCGACCTGGGCAACGACCCTGACCGCAGTTTCCCTGTTACCGTCGCCCCTCTGACCTACCAGGGCCAGGACGAGGTGGGGCGGGACGTCCGCAACCTGGCAGCTGCCACCGAGGGCAAGGGGGCGCACAGTGCTTTTGTTGCTGCCCTGTCACCCGGGTCAGCTGCCCGCGTGGGTAACCTCTACTACCCCACCGATAAGGAGCACATCTACGCCTGGGCCGATGTACTGAAGGAAGAGTACAAGGCCATCACCAATGCCGGCTTTACCCTGCAAATCGACGACCCTTCGGTGGCTGAGGGCTGGGACCAGATTAACCCCGAGCCCAGCGTCAGTGACTACCTTGACTTTATCCAGGTGGCGGTCGATGCCCTCAACTACGCGCTTGAGGACATCCCGACCGAGCAGACCCGCTTCCACCTGTGCTGGGGGTCCTGGCACGGGCCGCACAGCACCGACCTGGAGTTCAAGCACCTGGCCGATACCCTGCTGTCGATTGACGCCGCCGGCTACACCTTTGAGGCTGCCAACGCGCGCCACGCCCACGAGTGGAAGGTCTGGGAGAACCTGGAGCTGCCCGAGGGCAAGTACGTGATTCCCGGCGTCGTGTCGCACTCGACCAACCTGATTGAGCACCCCGAGCTGGTGGCCCAGCGCATTGAGCAGTTTGCTCAGGTGGTGGGCAAGGAGAACGTGGTGGCGTCGACCGACTGCGGTCTGGGCGGACGCCTGCACCCCGACTTGGCCTGGGCCAAGCTGGAATCGCTGACGGAAGGCGCCCGCATCGCCAGTGAGCGCCTCTTCGGCTAGGGCTAGACCCCACCCCACCGTTAAAGGGGACCGCATAACTTCAAAGGAACCTCATACTATGCGGTCCCTTTGAAGTTATGCGGTCCCCTTACTGCGGGCCGAGGGGGAGGCGGGCGGACGCTGGTGGGGGCCGCTTCTTACAACCCGAAAGTGCGTTTCGCGCCACATTTCCATCAGGGGTGCTCTCGCTAACCAAAGTTTTTGCAGGTCAAACTTACACCCTCCTGGAAAAACCGGCATGTCACATTCCTGTCTAACGTGTGACACACATTTACATGTGGGTCTCTCGCAAACATCGGGGCTGCGCCCTAGACTATAGGGAAACACAATCACCGTGTGAAACTCTCACTCCATCTCACACAATGTGCTCTCGCACCTGTTATACAGGGGAACCAAATGGGAAAGTTTGAACGCATCTACCACGACCTGGCTCGTGATATTGATGAAGGTAAGTACGGCGTCGGCGATCTGCTGCCCAGCGAAAAGAAGCTGACCGAAAAGTACAACGTCTCTCGTGAGACCGCCCGCAAGGCTCTGGCTATTCTGACCGACCGCGGCTACATCCAGCGCATCATGGGCAAGGGCTCCCTGGTCATTGACCACAAGCGCTACTCCATTCCCGTGTCATCACTGGTCAGCTACAAGGAATTTGCTGAGTCAGCCAGCCGCGACACCCAGACTGAACTGGTTGAGCTTGAGGACGCCCTGCTGCCGCATGTGCCCTTCCAGGCCCTAACGGACGACTCCGTAGAGCAGGTGCCCGTCACCCACATCATGCGAGTTCGCCACATGGACGGCGCCCCCGCCATCATCGACCATGACTACATCATCAAGAGCGTAGTAGCCGAAATTCCCCGCGAGGTCGCTGAGGATTCCCTCTACCACTACTTCGAGGGTGAACTGGGTCTGAACATTGTGTCATCTGCCAAGCAGATCAGCATCGAGCAGGCTACCCCCAACGATGCCAAGTACCTGAACCTGCACGCTGGCGAGTACGTTGCTGTGACCACCTCTATCACCATGCTTGAGGACGGCACCGCCTTCCAGTACACCATTTCCCGCCACCGCGCCGATAAGTTCCGTTACCTGGACTTCGCGCACCGCCGCCATGAAATTCCGGTTTCTGAATAAAGTTCCACATCAGCTGTAACAACAGCCGAAGCACCTGTTAGACAGGTAAGGTTAAGGAGCGTATCCCGCTTTAACGGGGTACGCTTCTTTTCTTTTACCCCACCTAACCTACCGGGCGCAGCCGCCCTAACACCGGCGTCCTACCCTTTGGAGCACACCATGAGCTTTCACGATAAGGTCATCTACCAGGTCTACCCCAAGTCCTTCTACGACTCGAACGGCACCGGCGTAGGCGATTTGCGGGGCATTATCGAGAAGGTCCCCTACATTGCCTCCCTGGGGGTCGATATGGTCTGGTTCAACCCCTTCTTCGTCTCCCCGCAGAACGATAACGGCTACGACATCGCCAACTACTACGAGGTAGACCCCGAGATGGGCACCATGGCGGACGCTGAAGAACTGATTGCAGCCCTGGGGCGAGAGGGAATCGGGGTGATGTTCGATATGGTGCTCAACCACGTCTCCACCGAGCACGAGTGGTTCCAACGGGCTCTAGCCGGCGAGAAGGAGTACCAGGACTTCTTCTACCTGCGCCCGGCCCAGGAGGACGGCTCCCTGCCGACCAACTGGGAATCCAAGTTCGGCGGCCCAGCCTGGTCACAGTTTGGCGATACCAACCTCTACTACATGCACCTCTACGATGTGACCCAGGCAGACCTGAACTGGCACAACCCCAGGGTGCGCGAAGAGCTCTTCAAGGTGGTCAATTTCTGGAAGGACAAGGGTGTTCGCGGCTTCCGCTTTGACGTGCTCAACGTGATTGGCAAGGCTGAGGACCTGCGGGATGCCGCACCCGGCGAGAACGACAAGCTCATCTACACCGACACCGAGCGCGTGCACCCCTGGGTGCAGGAACTGCACCGGGCCACTTTTGGCGACACCGAGGGTACCGTGACCGTGGGTGAGATGTCATCGACCACCATCGACAGCAGCGTGCGCTACACCAACCCGGCCAACCAGGAGCTGGACATGGTCTTCTCCTTCCACCACCTCAAGGTGGACTATGACGGTACCGAGAAATGGTCTGATGTGCCCTTTGATTTCATGGCTCTTAAGGGTCTGCTGACCGACTGGGCGGTAGGTATTCAGGCAGGAGGCGGTTGGCAGGCGTCCTTCTGGAATAACCACGACCAGCCCCGCGCCATCAACCGCTTTGGTGATGTGGAGCGTTACCGGGCAGAGTCCGCCACCATGCTGGCTGCCGCCGTGCACCTGACCCGCGGTACCCCCTACATCTATCAGGGTGAAGAGATCGGCATGGTTGATCCGGTCTATTCGTCCATGGATGACTACGTGGACGTTGAATCCCACAACGCCTTTGCCATTCTGCAGGAGCGGGGCGTGAGCGAGGCCGAGGCCTTCCGCATTGTCACCAAGAAGTCCCGCGACAACTCCCGTACCCCCATGCAGTGGGACGCATCTGAGTTCGCCGGCTTCTCTCAGGTGAAGCCCTGGCTGATGCCCACCTCGCAGGCCGACATTAACGTGGAGCGCGAAGAGGCTGAGGGCACCATTTTGCCCTTCTACCGGGAGCTGGTGCGCCTGCGCCATACGATGCCTCTGATTGCTGAGGGCTCCTACGAGCCCTTTGCCCGCGAGCACGAGAGCGTCTACGGGTTTGCACGAGAGCATGAGGGTCAGCGCCTGCTGGTGCTCTGCAACTTCTACGGTAAGGACGCCGCCGTGCCGCTGCCTGCCGAGTTCGCGGCGGGGTCGGCACTTCTGTGTAATTACAAGAATGAGCCTGGGCTGGGAACCAGCGAGCTGGTCTTGCGGCCCTACGAGACGGTAGCTGTACTGGCTGGCTAACGCCCCTTGAGCTGCTCTACTACCTCCAGCAGGGCATCCATATCGCCGCTGAGAGCAAGGTTGGGGCGGGACTCACTACTGGCGACCGCCGCGTTGTAGTAGAGCCCGTCCCCCATCAGCAAGATAGCGCGGGCCGCAGCATCCGAGGGGGTCTCAGCCCGAATCATCTCAAACCAGCGCCCCTGGATCCTGTCGTAGACCTCGGCAACCTTCTCGGCGGCGTCCTGACGCAGGCGCGAAGCGGCCACAAACACCCGGTCAAAAGGGGTGTCCTGATACATAGAGGTGCGCACATAGTAGGCGCAGGCCCCGGCGGGGTCATCTGCCATGGCCTTGAAATCCCGCTCAGCAAGCACCCAGGCCCGCTCCAACAGCCCGTCGATCAGGGCGGTCTTATCGGGGAAGTGGTAGAGCAGCCCTCCCTTGGACACCCCGGCACGAGCGGCAATAGCGTTCAAGGACGCTGCCCGCTCCCCCTCCTCAATCAGTAGGGCTTCGTAGGCGTCAAGGATTTTTTCGCGAGAACTCATGTGCCCCACCCTACCGCCTCCCCACTTGAAAACAAAACCGTCCAGACGGTACAGTAACAAGTGTGCTCCCCACCGAGCACCCCGCTACCGATGAGCGGCCAAGCGTACCCCGGCGTCCTGCCCGGTACCGCGCCCGCACCAACCCCAGGTAGCCGTCCTCACGAAAGAGCAGACATGCACCCCGCAACCGGCCAGATGAGAGCCGTCACCACTGAAGAATCCTCAATCACCCCCTATTCCCGTCGCTGGGCAGCCCTGGCTGTGCTCATGCTGCCGGTACTGCTGGTCTCGGTCGATAACACAGTGCTCTCTTTCGCCCTGCCCGAGATTTCAGCCCAGCTCTCCCCCAGCGGCACCCAGCTACTCTGGATCAACGATGTCTACCCCCTGATCCTCTCGGGTCTGCTCATTCCCGCAGGTAGCATGGGCGACCGCTTCGGCCGCCGCACCATGCTGCTACTGGGCGGCTTCGGCTTTACCGTTATTTCAGCTGCTGCCGCCTTCGCCCCCACCGCCGCCTGGCTCATTGCCGCCCGCGCCGGTATGGGTATCTTCGGGGCTATGCTTATGCCCGCAACCCTCTCCATCATCCGCAACATGTTCGCCGACGCCACCGAACGCCGCACCGCTATTGCCATCTGGGCCTCAGGTTTCGCAGGTGGCGCAGCCCTGGGCCCGGTCGTCGGCGGGTTCCTGCTAGAGCACTTCTACTGGGGCTCGGTCTTCCTCATGGCCGTGCCCGTCCTGCTGCCCATGCTCCTGCTGGGCTTCTGGCTGATTCCTAACTCCAAGGACCCGGCTCCCGGCGCCATCGACTTCGTCAGCATCGCCCTGATCATGGCGACCATGACCCCCTTCGTCTACGCCATCAAGCACTTTGCCCACGACGGCTTCGACCTGCTCACCGTCGCCCTGCTGCTGGTAGCAACCATCTGCGGTATTGTCTTCACCCGCCGCCAGCTGGCCCGCACCAACCCCATGCTGGACGTCCGCCTCTTCACCAACAAGCAGTTCACCGGTGCGGTACTGACCAATCTCATGGCGATTTTCTCACTGGTTGGCTTCCTCTACTTCGTCTCCCAGCACCTGCAGTTGGTCAGCGGCCATTCCCCCTTCAGCGCCGCCCTCCTGCTGCTGCCCGGCCTGGTACTGACCGTTATTGCGGGCCTGGTGGTTGTCTATATCGTTAAAGTCCTCAAGCCCTGGATCGTCATTTCAGGTGCCCTGCTGATGAATGCGGCAGCCTTTGGCCTGGTCTTCTTCACTGCCGATTCAGGCTCTGATACCGGTATTCTGGTCGCCTTCGCCCTGCTCGGTGTAGGCATTGGCTTCGCTGAGACCCTGACCAACGACATCATCCTGGCCGCTGTTCCCCCGCACAAGGCGGGTGCGGCGTCCGCTATCTCGGAGACCGCCTACGAGACCGGCTCGGTCATGGGTACCGCGATTCTGGGGTCAATCCTGAACGCAGCCTATGTTGCCCACCTGGTGGTACCCGAGGGGGTTAGTGCTGCGGACGCGGACGCCGCCCGCGAGACCCTGGGTGGGGCAGCTGAGGTGGCTGAGAACATCGGCGGAGAAACCGGCGCGGCCCTGCTGGTCTCAGCCCAGCACGCCTTCGACTCGGGCGTGGTCTACACCTCGGCTATCGGTGTGGTGCTCATGCTTCTCTGCGCTGTGATGGTAGTGCGCACCCTGCGCGGGGTGAAGATGTAGAGCCGCCCGCCCTGCCCCTTCAGGCTAGGTACCATCTAAATCAGAAAAACCCACGAACTAGGTGGGTTTTTCTGGTTTAGATGGTCTTTTCCGAAAGCGGAGGTGGCGCAACTAGGCCTGGGAGCCATCTAGCCCCTACAGCCACTCCTTCTTCTTGAACACCAGCCACAGCCCGAAGGACACCCCCGCCATGAGCAGCAGTGAGGCCGGATAGCCGAAGGTCCAGTGCAGCTCGGGCATAACGTCAAAGTTCATGCCATAAATCGATCCGATGATGGTGGGGGCCACCAGAATCGCAGCCCAGGCTGAAATGCGCTTCATGTCGTCATTCTGCCGCTCAGCTACGATCGTTGAGTTCACCGCCAGGGCATTCTCTAGGGAAGACCGCAAGTCGTCCACCCGGTCTACCACACTGATGACGTGGTCCTTCACATCGCGGAAGTAGCGGAGCAGCTCAAGCTGGTGCTCATCGCCGGTCTCAGCCTGAATACGAATACGCCCCATGAGCAAATCCAGCATCTGCCCCACCGGCTTGACCGCGCGTTTGAAGTCGGTAACCTCATTCAGCAGGCTGTAGATGCGCTGAGATATCTCGCTAGCTTCAGAGTTGTCGGAGAAAAGGGCGTCCTCGATTTCGTCGCCGTCGTTTTCTAGCCCCTCGATGACGGGGAAGTAGCCGTCCACCAGCATATCGAGCACCCGGTGCAGGAAGACGAGAGGGTCGGCCTGTCGTGTGGCACCGCCTGTAGCGCTGGTGAAGACCGTATCCATAGTCTGGCGGGTGGTAGCGTCTGACCGTAAGGCATCTTTGACCAGCCAAATCGCGAAATTCTGCCCTACGAACATGTGGGTTTCGCCGAAACGAATCTCTTCGATGTCGTCGAGATAAATCGCAGGGCGGAGCACTAGGTAGTAGGTGTCGCCGTACCGTTCGAGCTTAGCGCGCTGATGGCCCTGCTCGGAGTCTTCGACGGCAAGGGGGTGCAGGTCGAAGAGGCCGGTGAGGGTGGTGAGGTCGTCGCGGGAGGGGTCGACCAGGCCGATGTAGGCGCAGTCGGTGCCGGGCGTGAAGGCCTGGGCGAGGTCGGTGAGGGAGTCGTAGCCGGTGACGGCCCCGGTGGTGTGGTTGAGTGTGTTGAGTAAGGGCATGGTGTCTATCGTAGTCCTCTCTTGCTCCCGCAAGGGGACCTTAAAACCTAAAAAGGACCGCATATTATGCGGTCCTTTTTAGGAAATCTGGTCCCCTTGCAGGAAAAGGGGGCGGACGTCCGCCCTACTTCTCCTCGTCGATCAGGTCGCGCACCACAATGGTCTGCTCGCGGCCGGGGCCAACGCCAATTGCCGAGATACGGCAGCCGGAAATCTCTTCCAGCTTCTCCAGGTACTTGCGGGCGTTCTCGGGCAGTTCATCGAGGGTCTTGGCCTCGGTGATGTCTTCGGTCCAGCCGTCGAAGTACTCGTAGATGGGCTTGGCGTGGTGGAAGTCTGACTGGGTCATGGGCATCTCGTCAAAGCGAACACCGTCTACGTCGTAGGCGACGCAGACAGGAATCTTCTCTAGCCCGGTGAGCACGTCCAGCTTGGTGATGAAGAGGTCGGTGAAGCCGTTGATGCGCACAGCCTGGCGGGCCAGAACCGCGTCGTACCAGCCGCAGCGGCGGGGGCGGCCGGTGTTCACGCCGAACTCGCCACCGGTGGTGCGCAGGAATTCGCCCATGTCGTCGAAGAGTTCGGTGGGGAAGGGGCCAGCGCCCACGCGGGTGGTGTAGGCCTTCTGAATACCGATGACGCGGGAGATGCGGGTAGGGCCGACGCCGGAGCCAACGGAGGCACCGCCTGCGGTGGGGTTAGATGAGGTGACGAAGGGGTAGGTGCCGTGGTCTACGTCGAGGAAGGTGGCCTGGCCGCCTTCCATGAGCAGGGTCTTGCCCTCGTCCAGGGCCTTGTTGAGCAGCTGGGTTGATTCAACAATCATGGGTGCCAGGCGGTCGGCGAAGCTCATGAAGTACTCGACGATTTCTTCGACCTCGACGTGGCGGCGGTTGTAGACCTTGACCAGCAGTTCGTTCTTCTGACGCAGGGCACCTTCGACCTTCTGGCGCAGGATGGACTCGTCGAGGATGTCCTGCACGCGAATGCCCAGGCGGCCTACCTTGTCCATGTAGGTGGGGCCGATGCCGCGGCCGGTGGTGCCGATGGCGCGCTTGCCGAGGAAGCGTTCGGTGACCTTGTCCATGGTCTGGTGGTAGGGCGCTACCAGGTGGGCGTTAGCTGAAATTTTGAGCTTGGAGGTGTCTGCGCCGCGGGCTTCGAGGCCGTCAATTTCTTCGAAGAGGGCTTCGGGGTTGACGACCACGCCGTTGCCAATGACGGGTACAGCGTTTTCTGAGAGGATGCCGGCGGGAAGGAGCTTGAGCTCGAACTTCTGGCCGTTGACGACGACGGTGTGGCCTGCGTTGTTACCGCCGTTGGGCTTGACGACGTAGTCGACGCGGCCGCCGAGCAGGTCGGTTGCTTTGCCCTTACCTTCGTCGCCCCACTGGGCGCCTACAATCACAATTGCTGGCATAAGTCTTACTCCTGAATAGGGTGGTCACCGCCGGGTTTCACGGCGGTGGGGTGGGGCTGCGCGGCCTGTGCAGACGGCGCGGACGCAGGGCACACCATTCTTAAGGATAGCAAGGGTGGTTTGTGTTTGGGTGGGTGTTCCAGGTTTTGCGCTACTAGCGGTAGAGGGTGAGCGGACGCCGGTGGCAGGTTCCCGGGAATCACCGAGAAATAATCCGAAATGTGGCCAGTGGGTACCGGGATTATCTTTAAACTGGAAAGTATGAACGAAAACCCATACACACCTAACACTTCGTCTTCTCAGCCCGATCAGCCCGGTGGGCCTTCATCGTCTGCCGGGGCTTATACGGCACCGGGCCAGGACCCCTACGCCGTGCCCCAGCAACCTAACGGCAAAAAGCCTAAGAACGTGGTTGGCCTGGTGGCTCTAGGCCTGGGCGTTCTCGGCTTTATCTTGGGCTGCATTCCCGCCGTTGCCGTCCTTGGCTGGCTGTTTCTGTTTGCAGCTTTTGTGACCTCTATCGTTGGTCTATTCCAGAAGGGTAAAGAGAAGGTTTCATCTATTGTTGCCCTAGTCCTATCAATCGTTGGGTCAATTGTTTCAGCTATCGTCCTGATTTTTGTTGTGGCTAACGCCGTGGCAACCGACCCTGAATTTGAGCAGGCAATGGAAGATCTTGAGTCGGCTCTAGCTACTCCCTCTGCCGTTGCATCCGTTGATTCTGGGGCATCCTCTTCCGAACCTGCCACTGAAGACTCTGCTGCAGCTCCTGACTCAGCCACTGCCATTGATGGTGTCTTGCAGTTCGGCGACACGGCAGAGTTTGAGGACGGTCTGCGCCTTACTGTCTCCGAGCCTCGCACCGATTATGTTCCCAGCGAGTACGCCTCACGTTTAGATGAGTCTTTGACAGATTACGTGGCTTTCACCGTAACGATTGAGAACGGCACAAGTGAACCGTTTGAGCCTCTCTTCTATGCTGAAGGTAATTCAGGGGGTAAGGCTGTTGATCAGATTTTTGACTCTGAACAGAACATCGGTTCAGCTCCTAGCGGCCGTATTCTGCCCGGTGAATCTGTCACCTTTGATGTTGCCTTTGGTGTAGCTGATCCGGCGAGCGTTACCCTTGATGTCTCTGCAGATTTCGATCACGATGCCGTCCTGTACAGCAATAAGTAGGTTCTTCGTCTAGTTGTTTCTACGCTGATGAAAGCCCCACTCGTTCTACCTCCCTGCGGTAGGGTGAGTGGGGCTTTTGTGCATGTAGAAGTTCTCGGCGGGCCGTATGATGGAGCTATGACTTCTACCCCGCATGTTCTTTTTATCTGCCAGTCCAATAAGGGCAAGTCTCAGATGGCTGAGGCCCTGATGAACCTCCATGCGCAAGGACGCGTGCGGGCGACCTCCGCAGGCACCAAGGCTGCGGTGGGCAGCGCGGTCAATGCTGAATCTGCCGCTTCGCTCGCTGAAATCGGTGCTGATATGAGCCAGGGTAAGCCCAAGTTCGCGAGCGCCGACGACCTGGCCACTGCCGACCGTATCGTCATTCTGGGTGGGGCTGCCCAGCTTGAGACGACGGATGAGGAGGTCCTGGCTAAGACCGAACGCTGGAATACCGTTGAGCCCTCCCACGATGGAATCGAGGGGGCTGAGCGTATGAACCTGATTCGGGACGACATCGACGCCCGCGTCCGCGCCCTGCTGGCTGAGCTTACTGCCTAGTTCGACATACAACGGCGCCCCTTCCCTCTTTCCACGCACCGGAATGCTGCGGGAAAGAGGGAAGGGGCGTCGTTTGCTGCATGGGGGAGTTAGAAAAGCGCTACTTTCGGCGGTGCCGGGAAAATCTCGTCGAGTAGGGCGAGCTCGTCCGCGTCGAACCGGCGGACGATAGCCGCCGTGTTGGCGCGCACCTGCTCTTCGGTGGTGGCCCCGGCAATCACGGAGGCAACCGGCTCCTGCTGAGCCAGCCACGAGAAGGCGACCTGTACCTCGGTCAGGCCGCGCTCGGCGGCAAAGGCTGAGAAGGCTTCGAGCTGGTCCCAGTTAGCGCCGTCCAAGATGTCGGGTTTGATGCGGGTCAGACGGCCGTCCGCCGGGGCAAAAGAGCGCGAATACTTGCCCGTTAGTAGCCCGTTAGCCAGGGGGAAGTAGGGCAGCACGCCCAGCCCGAACTCGCGGGCGGCGGGTAGAACCTCGAGTTCAGCGCGGCGGTCAAGCAGGTTGTAGTGGTTCTCAGCCGCAATGTAGCGGTGCCCCAGGGCCCGGCCCAGGTGTTCGGCGTGGGCGATCTGCCAGCCAGTGTGGTTGGACGACCCGATGTAGCGCACCTTGCCCTGCTCAATCAGGGTACCCAGAGCTGAGAGGGTTTCTTCGATGGGGGTTGCCGGGTCGGGGGTGTGGTGGAAGTAGAGGTCGATGTAGTCCGTGCCTAGGCGGCTCAGGGAGGCCTCAACCGCCCGCATAATATACCGACGGGAGCCGCGCACCCCGTGGTCGGTGCCGTTGGCCCCTCCCATGTCCATGCCGAATTTAGAGACAATCACGATCTCGTCGCGGTCAATCCCGGTCTCCCGCAGGGCCTTCCCAAACATGGTTTCAGAAACTCCCGGTGCGGACCCGTAAATATCGGCCACGTCAAAGAGGGTGATTCCGGCTTCAACGGCGGCGGTGAGGACGGCGTTGGTTCCGCTTTGCGTTTCGGTGGCGGTTGTGGCGCGGCCCAGGTTGTTGCAGCCCAGACCCACGTTCGAGACGGTCAACCCGCTTTTTCCTAGTTGGCGATACTCAATACTCATACCCGTCATATTACTGTCATGTGTCTCAACACACCCGACACAGAGTCAAAAAGGTACATAGAGCGGCGGTTTCTTGCCAGCGCCCTGTGTGGCGCCCTCCCGCCACCAGTGGGAGCGGCCAGCGCATTCTTTCGGGTCTACCCAACGACCTGTAAGGAAACTATGAGTACCCATATACCGGCGCTCTCTTATGAACTTTTCCACCGCGAAGTTCCGCCAGCTGTGAGAGCCTGCTGACAACTATCGACCAGCTGGCTCCCACTAACCCCGACTACGTCTCGGTGACCTACTCCGGTGATCGGGCTCGTAAGCAGAAAACCCTGGCCCTGCTCGACCACCTGGTTCACGAAACCCGGCTCACGCCCCTGGCCCATCTCACCTGTGTGGGGCACAGCGCCAATGAGCTGGAAGCCGCTGCGCGTCGCATACTGGCAATCGGCGTCCGCGGGTTTTTAGCCCTGCGCGAGCTGCTGCCCCTGCGGGCTGAGGACCAGGCGGCCTACCTGGACTAGTCGGTAGGTGCCTTCCGCCTGGAGCTGCTGGCCGATGTGCCTGAGAGCTTCGATCGCGGCATCGGGCCCGGCGTCTGGGACATTCACTCCCCGTGTGTACCCTCAGCTGATGAGGTGCAGGCGCTTCTGACGACCGCGCTAGAGCACATTCCTACCCGCCAGCTCTGGGTCAACCCCGACTGCGGCCTGAAGACCCGTGCCTACAAGGAGACCAAGGCCTCCATCGAGTCCCTGGTTGCCGCGACCGAGGCGGTACGGGCCAGCCTGACGGTGGCGGTCTAAGCCCCCGGGAGTTAGAGAGTCAGCAGAAGGACGCCGCCTCCCGCTCTACCTGCCAGATGGCAGGAGGGCAGGGGCGGCGTCCTTCTGATCAGGGATTACCGGGACTTAGCAGGCCGGTGCTAGCTCTAATGGGTCATCTAGTGACCCATGGGCGCGGAGCCAGCTGCCGGCTTACCTGCGGGCACCAGCAGGGCCACCACGATAGAGCCCAACGACATGAAGGCTGCCACCAGGAAGGCAAGGTGCACACCTGCCATGTAAGCCTCGGTGCCAGTGCCACCGTGGGCTGCTGAACCGATGCCCAGTAGAGCCACAAAGAGGGCGGTCGCGGCGGCGCCTGAGACCTGCTGGAAGGTGGTCATAGCTGAAGAGCCAAAAGCGTGGAGCTCGTGCCCCAGGGATCCCAGGCCCAGCGACATCAGAGGGGTGTTAATGAGCGGCAGAGCAAAGGTCATGAGCATGTAGGTGCCCACCAGGTACCAGATCGGGGTGGTGGCGCTGAAGGTACTCATCAGCCAGATAGAGGCGCTAAAGAGAACTGCGCCGGGAATCACCAGGGTACGGGCACCGAAGCGGTCCGACAGGCGACCCACAACGGGGCTCAATACTGCCATAATCACGCCACCGGGCAACAGCATCAGACCGGTCTGTAGGGCGCTCATGCCCAGCACGTTGGCGGCGTAGAGGGGAATCAGAATTGCGGTTCCCAGCATCACACCCATGCCCAGGGAGGTCATAATGACGGTCAGGGTGAAGGGGCGGGCGCGGAAGATACGCATATCCATGAAGGGGCCGCGATCCTGTAGCTGAATCTGGCGGCGTACGAAAATAGCGAGGAGCGCCGCAGCTGCTACCACAACAACCCAGGGGTTGACGGGCAGGTGAGCGCCGCCGTGGGAGGAGTCCCCGCCCATGGATGACAGCCCCAGCACCAAGCCACCGAAGCCCAGGGTGGAAAGCACGATGGAGAAGATGTCGAGTTTCTGTGAGGTGCCTTCGGGCTTCTCAGCAGGTGCCAGACACAGGCCAATCAGCAGAGCAATAATACCGATGGGCAGAATTAGCCAGAAGAGCCAGCGCCAGCTAGCGGCGTTCAGAATGATGCCTGAGACAGTCGGGCCGGCTGCGGGAGCAGCTGAGATCACCATGCCGATGATGCCCATAGCCTGACCGATTTTGCTGGGGGCAACCAGGCGCATCATGGTGGTCATGAGCAGGGGGATCATCACGCCGGTACCGCCAGCCTGGAGCACACGCCCGACCAGCAAGAGGGCGATACCGGGGGCGGTAGCCGCCACTAGGGTTCCGGCGGAGAAGAGCGCCATAGCTGCGACAAAGACGGTGCGAATAGAGTAGCGGGAGATGATGAAGCCAGAAGCCGGGGTCACGACTGCCATGGTCAGCATGAAGCCGGTGGAGGTCCACTGGGCGGTGGAGGCGCTGATGTTCAGGTCTGCCATGATGTCGGGCAGGGCCACGCCCAACAGGGTTTCATTCAGAATGAGCACGAAGGCCGCAATCACCATAATGGCCAGGAGCAGGAACTCGTGGCGCTCTAGCTTGCGGGCGGCAGGCATTGATGCGGTGTGTGCTGCCGGCTCGGTGACCGAGTGCGCTCCAGTTTCGGGGTAAGAGTGTGTTTGCGTAGAAGACATAGGCGTTAAGCCTACTCTTTGCAGTTATGTAGCAAAATAGCTGATTGCTCACAGACCCAGGTCACATGGGATTTTATTGGACAGGCCACCGGGTAGCCAGAGCTTGCTAGAGCGAATACTGGTAACCAAAAGGGGACCAGGTTTCCCCGATCCCCTATCAGTGGCTTTTTGACTTTTCTACTGGGCGGCTCGGACCGCGATGAGCAGGTCGCCCTTGGTCATGGACGAGCGGCCCGGCACCTCAAGCTGCTTGGCTAGCTCGTAGAGCTCGGCGCGGGTGAGCTCCGCCAGGGGGCGCACCTCTGCAACCAGGAAGGTCTGGTCGTCGTCCTGCAGGTCAGGGGCGGACGCCGCATCCTCCTGGGCAGGCGCCTCGGCCAGGGGTTCGGTGGTCAGGTCTTCGTCGAAGTCAGCAGGGTCGGCACTGGCGAAGGTTTCCTCGTAGAGCTCTTCGGCTTCTTCAGGCTCGTCGGCTTCTTCGGGAGCCAGTCCCTCATCTTCCCCAACCTCGGTCACGGCATCGGGAGCATCCAGCTCGGGGGCTTCTTCCTCACCCTCGAACGCTTCAAGATCACCGGGCTCCAGGCTCTCAGCATCAAGAATCTCTTCGTAGCCGGCAGTTTCTTCCCCGGCCTCGGTTACATCAGCCAGAATCAGCTCAGCCTCACGTTGGGCTGTGCTCTTCTTGTTATTCTTAGCTTTCTTCTTTGAGTCCTTCTTATCGGATTTCTTCGGCTCGCGCTTCTTCTCTGCCTTTACCTTCTCAGCTTTCTTCTTGCCTTTACCGGCAGCGAGGGCGGCGGCGTCCTTGCCCTTGTCTTTACCCTTGGGGGCAGGCTGGGGCTTGTCGGCAATTTTTTCGTACTTCTTGCCCACCAGCTCGTACTTCTTCTCAAGTTTCTTCTGGGCCTTCTTGCGGGCCTTCTTTTCATCGCCGTACTTGTCCAGGGCCTTGGCATATGCCTTCACGTAGCGCTTTTGTGCCTTGTCGCTGGAACGCTTGAGTTCCTTGCTGAGTTCTGGCTTCTTGCCCATGGTTCACCTTCCAGTTATCAGTGTTCTTACTGTCTAAGCGTAGTCCCGGTCACGCGCCACCCCAAGCGCGGCACGGTTTGGTTACGCCCCTCTAACCCACTTTGTACCGCGCCCTGCCCACTTTTGACCCAAAAAGTGGGCAGGGCACGGTACAAAATAACGGGACGGCAGAACACGGAGCAGCGGAAGGGGGCGGAACAGCTCCCCCTCACGCTCTGAGCCGAACCCGCGCACGGCACCTGACGGGTGGCGTCCGCGCCCCTAAACTAGGTGATATGACTAACTCAGGTATCGACACTAGCTTCCTTGACCCCGCGACCAGCCCCGCCGACGACTTCTTCCGTCACGTCAACGGCACCTGGTACGACGCCCACGTCATCCCCGCCGACCGCTCGCGCGACGGCGGCATGTACTTCCTCCGCGACGCCGCCGAGGAGCACGTGCGCGACATCGTCGAGAAGTTCGCCGCCGAGCAGCCGTCCTCACGCATTGGCGCCCTCTACTCGTCCTTCATGAACACCGAGAAAATTGAGGCGGACGCCGCCGCCCCGCTGCTCGCCGAGGTGCAGCCGGTGCTGGACGCGGCTACCCCCGATGATTTTGTGCAGGTCATGGCGGAGCTTGACCGTCAGGGCCACGGCGGCCCCTTCGGCTGGTACACCAGCATCGACGCCAAGAACCCCGAGAAGTACGTGCTCTACCTGGCGCAGACCGGCCTGGGTCTGCCCGATGAGTCCTACTACCGCGACGAGAAGTACGCCGACCTGCGTGAGGCCTACGTCGCCCACATTGAGCGTATGTTTGAGCTGACCGGCCTGGCCGAGAACTTCGGTCTTGAACCGGCGGACGCCGCCCGCGCCGTCTTCGCCCACGAGACCGAAATTGCCTCCCACCATTGGGATAACGTACGTACCCGCGACGCCGACCAGCGCTACAACCCGGTCGACGCCGCCGAGCTAGACGAGAAGTTCCCCGGCTTCCCCTTCACCACCTGGCTGGCAGGCATGGGCATTTCCACCGAGAAGGCCGGCACCGTTGTGGTCAACCAGCCCTCCTACTTTGAGGCAGCCGCCCAGATGTGGGCCACCGCTCCCCTCTTCATCTGGAAGCTCTGGTACATCTGGCACATGGCCCACTCCCGCGCCCCCTACCTCAACCAGGCCATCGTCGAAGAGAACTTTGACTTCTACGGCCGCACCCTCTCAGGCTCCGAAGAACTGCGTGACCGCTGGAAGCGCGGTGTCGGTCTGGTCGAAGGCTCCCTGGGTGAGGAGCTGGGCAAGGAATACGTAGCTATTCACTTCCCGCCCACCCACAAGGCCAAGATGATGGAGCTGGTCGACGACCTGCTTGAAGCCTACCGCCGTTCCATCACCGACCTGGACTGGATGACCGACGAAACCCGCACCCGCGCCCTCGAGAAGCTCAGCAAGTTTGTCACCAAGATCGGCTACCCCGACAAGTGGCGCGACTACTCCGCCCTGGAACTAACCGACGACCTCTTCGAAAACCTGCGCCGCTCAGGCGTGTTCGAGCACGAGTTCCAGATCAACCGCATCAACGAGCCCGTTGACAAGACCGAATGGCTCATGACCCCGCAAACCGTCAACGCCTACTACATGCCCCCGGCCAACGAAATCGTCTTCCCCGCCGCAATCCTGCAGGCTCCCTACTTCGATGTGGACGCGGACGCCGCCGTCAACTACGGCGCTATCGGCGGCGTGATTGGCCACGAGATTGGCCACGGCTTTGATGACCAGGGCTCCAAGTACGACGGCACCGGTGCACTGAACAACTGGTGGACGGACGCCGACCGCGAAGAGTTCACCGCCCGCACCAAGGCCCTGGTCGAACAGTACAACGGCTACACCCCCACCGGTCTAGACCCCGAAAAGTTCACCGTCAACGGCGAGCTGACCCTGGGTGAAAACATCGGCGACCTGGGCGGCCTCTCCATCGCGCTCAAGGCATATCAGATTTACCTGGAACGCCAGGGCCTCACCCTTGAGACCGCCCCCATCATCGACGGCCTGACCGCCACCCAGCGCGTCTTCATCTCCTGGGCCCAGGGCTGGCGTATGAAGACCCGCCCGCAGACCGCCGAGATGTTCCTGGCCATCGACCCGCACTCCCCCGAGGAGTTCCGCGTCAACGGCGTGGTCCGCAACATCGACGAGTTCTACACCGCCTTCGATGTGCAGCCCGACAACGCCCTCTACCTGGCACCGGAGGAGCGCGTGCGTATCTGGTAGAAGAAGCTATATAAGGTGCAGGGGGCTTTCCCCTCCGGCGACTAACCTTCTCGAGCTCGCGCTGGCGCGCTCCCTCGATTCATGCCAGACCCAGCCAGTCGCCTTCCGGGGAAAGCCCCCCCTGCACCCCCGCTTAACTAAAAGGACGCCGGTGAGCTGCTCACCGGCGTCCTTTCTGCTATCCCAGGGAAAGGGGTTAGGACATGGCGGGGACGTCCCAGAGGTTCAGCACGGTGCCGATACCCTTGCGGACGGCGTTGCGGTAGACCACGGTGCCCCAGGCGACGTCCTCAATCGGCATGCCGCCAACGGAGTAAACGGTAATTTTCTCTTCGTCATCTTCGGGAGCGGGGTGGTTGAGGGCTTCACCCATGTCGCGCAGTTCTTCAGGGGCCATCAGACCGTTGTGGATGCGGTCGTTGAACTTGCAGCCGATGATGGAAACGTAGTTGTGGGACTTGCCGGGTTCGGTTTCTTCGGCCCAGGCGTCGTACATGCCGGCGTTGTCGACGAGTTTACGCACGTCATCGGCGAACATCCCCTCGTCCAGGTTGCAGGCGGCGGGCATAGCGAAGAAGGCGCCGGGCTTGACCCATTCGCGGCGGACGGTGGGGTAGGTTTCGGGGTCGCCCACGTGAATCGAGGTGCAGAAGGTGACGATGTCAGAGTCGCGCACAACCTCTTCGAGTTCCTCAACGGCAATGACGTTCATGCCAGGGTAGGTCTCTTCAGCCCAGCTGATGAAGGTGTCGATGCCCTTCTGGGATCGGCCGAGTACCTTGATGGTGTCGACCGTGGGGCGGGCTTCGATGAGGGCTGCAACAGTTGCTTTGGCGATGACGCCGGGGCCCAGCAGGCCGAGCACCTTGGCGTTCTTGGGGGCGAAGCGGCGGGCGCCGACGCCGGAGGCGCAGCCGGTGCGGTAGGCCGAGAGCAGGTTGGCGCTCATGTAGGCCAGGGGGGCGCCGGAGGTCGCGTCGTTGAGGGTGAGCATGAGAATGGAGCGGGGTAGGCCAATCTCGCGGTTGTCGATGTTAGAAGCGTAGGTTTTGACGCCCATGGTGCGGAAGGAGCCGCCCAGGTAGGCGGGCATGGCGACGTAGCGGCGGTCGGGGCCGTCGGCGGGCATGCCTTCGTGGGCGGGGTTGACGGGGAACTGTACCTTAGCGCCGTGGGATTCGCCGTTGTGGCCGGCCATGCGGTAGTCGCCGCGGGCGTGCAGGGCCAGGGCTTCTTCCATGGCGTCGGTGCAGGCGGCGACGTCTTCTACGCCCGCCGCAATCATGTCGGCTTCTGAGAGGTAGCGGAAGTCGATGCGGGGGAAGACGGGGTTGAGTTCGGGGTCAACGGCTGCGTTGAGGTAGGCGTCGTGTGAAGTCAAGCGGGGGATCTCCAACTGTGAGTGTTAAAAGTTCAGACGAATCAACATAACACTTTTAAACGCCGCTGATAAATGAGTTTTTGGGCATACCCGACAGCTGGGTGGACACTATTTTGCGTACTTCCGCTATAGAGTCGCTTCATCTGCCAAACAGGTTGGGCAAGAATTCATTTGCTGTTGAGCAAAAATCAAACCCTTCTCTGACTGGCCTTAGCTATTTGAGCACCTTCAGAACCATAGGATAAGTGAACACTTCACCGTTATTGGCTTTGACCGCAGCAAGAATATGCACAACGATGAGGGCCACCCACACCGCTATGAAAACAATCCAGGTAAAGAGACCTGCTAGCCCGAAGGTAGCGATAGTAAGTACCCAGGCGGCAATATTGACCAGCCAGAGGGTGAAGCTGAAATTGAAAGCCCCTGCGGCAGCTACGCGCACAAACCCGTAGCCCGGCTTATCCTTGTAGATAGCCCAGAAAATCAGGGGGCCGATAAAGTTGGCGAAAGATGCGGTCAGCACCAGGCCCAACAGACCCGAGAGATGGGCAAACATAGCCATGCTTTTAGCATCAGCAGGAATGACGTTGCCGTAAGCATCGTAGGTAGGGGCGCCAAAGCCAGGTTGCTGCCAGTGACCGTACTGACCTCCCTGAGGCTGCCCCTGCATGCCGGGCTGCTGCTGAGAGGGCTGGCCTTGCTGCGGGTGCGAAGGGCCATTTGGGCCCTGTTGATTGTAGTTACCGTAGGGGTTCTGGTTCTGCTCGTTCATATCGACCTGTGTTCCGTTCGGGGCTGGTTCTCTCGCTTTCCACCATAGCCAATCCGAAGAGGTAAGGGCGAGGAAGGCGCTCACTCTCCACCGCAAAATCATTCTCTGGGTGGAGAGTTAACCAATCCGTTACGCCCTGACAGTGAACCTGATGCGTACCGGGCAGTAGCATAGAGTCATGCGCGATTTACAGGCTCACATCATTGAAGAACTGGGCGTGAAGCCCTCCATCGACCCCACCGAGGAGGTGCGCAAGCGCGTCCAATTCCTCGTGGATTATCTCAAGGCCACCGGCACCCGCGGTTTTGTGCTGGGCATTTCGGGCGGGCTGGATTCCACTCTGGCCGGACGCCTGTGCCAGCTGGCTGTGGAGCAGCTGGAACTAGAGGGTGTTGAGGCTGAATTTATTGCCGTCCGCCTACCCTACAAGGTGCAGGCCGACGAGGACGACGCCCAGGCTGCCCTGCGCTTCATCATGCCCCAGCAGACCGTCACCTACAACATTGCAGAGGCTGTTGACGGCTTCGAGTCCGCTTTTGCTACCGCAACCGGCCGCCCCATTGCTGACTTCAACAAGGGCAACGTGAAGGCCCGTGCCCGCATGATCGCCCAGTACGCCCTGGCGGGTGAGAAGAACCTGCTGGTGGTCGGCACCGATCACGGTGCTGAGGCTGTCACCGGCTTCTTTACCAAGTTCGGTGACGGTGGAGCTGACATCATGCCCCTCTTTGGTCTGAATAAGCGCCAGAATCGGGCTCTGCTCAAGGTGCTAGGGGCTGACACCCGTCTGTGGGAGAAGGTGCCCACAGCCGACCTGCTCGACGGTAAGCCGGGCCACACCGACGAGGACGAACTGGGCGTCACCTACGACCAAATCGACGACTACCTAGAAGGTAAGGACATCGACCCGGCGGCAGCAGAAAACATCGAGGGTAGGTTCCTGCGGTCGCGCCACAAGCGCACTACCCCGGTCACAATTTTTGATTCTTGGTATAAGCAGTAATATTCAGAGGTGGCAAATCTCCACGTTGAAGGTGGCAAATATCCATTCCAAGGGTGGTAAATCTCCACGCACTCTCTAAAATAAGGAGTATGACCACCCCCTTCCCACGCCATCTTTACCCCATCTGCCAAGAGCTCCTTTTAGATACCCCCATTATGGTCATCCAAGGGGCCAGGCAGGTGGGGAAATCTACCTTGGCGCAACAACTCGCCGGAGAAAAATCAACCGTCGTTACGCTTGATGATGCCGGTCAACGAGAATTCGCTCAGGCTGATCCCGCTAGATTTCTACAGCAGGCCAATGGGCACACCCTCGTGATTGATGAGCTCCAGCGTGTTCCTGAACTGACCTTGCAACTCAAAGCGGCCGTTGACCAGGACCGGCGCCCGGGGCGTTTTATCATTACGGGCTCAGCTAACCTTCTCAAAACACGGGGTTCTGGTGATTCACTGGCAGGGCGTCAAGAGTCAGTGACGCTTCGCCCCCTGAGTGTCGGTGAACAGCTCTCACTACCCCCTGAAGATTTTGTCAGCTGGGTTCTTGCCGGAGCACAAGGCGACTTCACCGCCCAGGACCCCGCTCCCTTCGTCCTGAGGGGCGGTTATCCTGTACCTCTGCTCCGCACCAGCGAACGCACTAAACGGTCGTGGTTCACTAACTATGTTGACGCATTAGCTACTCATGATGCCGCAGAAATTGAAGAAGGAGATTTTTCAGCACATCTCCGAAACCTTATGAGCTATCTTGCAACTCACGGAGCCCATGAGCTCGTCAAACGCCGAATAGCTCAGCATCTAGGCACCAGTGAAACTACCGTGAACAAATACATCGGGTTGCTTCAACGCATGTATCTGCTAGAAGAGGCCCCCGCTTGGGGTCTCAACTATGGCTCTCGGGTTATCCGACGCCCTAAAGTCGGGTTAATAGACACCGGTTTAGCAGCATCATTGACCGGGTTCACCCTAGATAAAGTTTCAACCGTTGGGGGAAGAGAACACTATGGCTCTTTACTGGAACAGTTTGTCACCAATGAGCTGCTCAAGCAGCAAGAATGGAGCGATACGGCCTTCCGTGTGCATCATTTCCGGGAACGCAACCAAGAGGTTGACCTGGTCCTAGAACTCAACGATGGTCGTCTTATCCTCCTCGAGGTGAAGAGCCGGTCTGTCGCTGGTGTAAGGCAAGCTGGGCATCTTCAGGCTATGAAGGAGCGGTTAGGCGACAGGGTCGCAGCAGCAGCTGTTCTTTATACTGGTGAACTGGCTTTTTCCCCCGAGCCCTGGCTTCATGTTCTTCCGATATCAGCGCTGTGGGCGCATCCACGCGTTGAGACGCACCACCCCGGTCACGATTTTTGATTCCTGGTATAGGCAGTAAAAACGGCCAGGTGCACCAGGCAGGCGATTGCCAGGCCCAGGGCTAGGCCGCCGACCACGTCGGTAGCCCAGTGCACCCCCACATAGATACGGGAAAACCCGATGGTCACCGCGAGGACGCCGAGCCCTACTCCCAGGGCGCGGCGTCCTCGCTGCGTCAGGGCGGGGTAGGCGGTAAGGAAGAGGGCAGCGCAGAAGGCAGCGGTGCTGGTGGAATGCCCCGACGGGAACGAGAAGGTCAGCTCCTCAACGAGGCGGTGCGTGAGGGAGGGACGCGGGCGGTCCACAAGGTTTTTGATGAGGGTGACGGTGAGCGGGGCCAGAATCATGGTTACGCCCAGGGTCGCCAGGGGCCAGGCAGAGCGGTAGCGCCAGATGAAGAACCCCAGAGTCACCAGCACATAGATTGTCATGGGCAGGGTGTTGAAGGCCTGGGTGAGCACCGAGAAAAAGGCATCGAGCGTGCCCGTGCGCCAGGTCAGCGACGCCTGCCAGACGGCGTTATCCACGGGGTTGGTGAGGGACTGCGCGTTGACCAGCCACATTGCCACAAAAACCAGAAGGCCCGTAAGTCTGGCGCGAGCCAGACGGGCCCGGAGCCCCGCCCGCTCGCCGGGGGCAGGAGCAGGCGCGGGGGCGTCCTTGGGAGCAGCGGGCGGACGGACGCGCGCCCCACCGGTACAGGGCGATTCGGGGGTGTGGTTCACGGCTACCTCTCTTCACGGGGCACCCTCTAGATTACCGGCTTGCCCCGGGCTATCCCGTCTAGCTGCTTGCTAGAGAGCCGGGCAAGTAAGCTGGTGCTATGTCTGATACACCCAAAGAGTTTTATCTCGATAAATCCGACCCGGCAGCCTGGGCAGCTTTTGGTGCCCTGAGCAAGCAGGCGGGCGAGTCAGCCCGCGCGGCGGGCCTGGACGACCAGCTCATTGAACTGGTCTGCCTGCGTATCTCGCAGATTAACGGTTGCGCCTACTGCCTGAAGGTGCACACAAAGCGGGCCATTAAGGCGGGGCTAAGTGAGAACCGTCGGGCCCTGGTGAGCGTCTGGGAGGAAAGCAGCGAATACAGCCTCACTGAAAAGGCGGCGCTCTTCCTGGCTGAAACCGTCACGAAGCTCCCCTGCCCCGAGGACCGCGACTTTGCCCGCACCTACGCCCGGGGTGTGCTCACTGATGAGCAGTACAGTGCCGTGCAGTGGCTAGCGATCTCTATGAACGCGGCTAACCGGATTTCGATTATGTCGCAGCACCCGGCCTAGCCACCTGCCCTTATTCAGCAAGTTACACAGGCTCACGCTCGCTGTGAGCCTGCTTCACCTGGTTTTTTGGATAAGTCTCATGAAAGGACTTCCCTATGAACGCAACCCTTGAGAACCCGCTTGTTGCTGAGCGCGACGAGGACGGCCGCGGCGCCTACGAAATCTTTGCCGACAGTTCCGGCAGCCCGGCTGGCTTCACCCAGTTCTTCACCTACACCGAAGGCGGGGGCAAGCAGCGCATCTTCCCCCACACGGTGGTGAAGGAAGAATTCGGCGGGCACGGGCTGGCATCCAAGCTCGTCAAAAGTGCCCTCGACCAGGCCATTGAGGCCGGGTACGAACCGGTCATTGTCTGCCCCTACATCAAGGGCTGGGTGGAGAAGCACCCCGACTACGCCGACAAGACCCGCAAGCCCGAACCTGCCCACCTGCGCTTTTTAGCGAAGGCAGTTAAGTAAAGGTAAAGCCCGATGGTCTTGTGCGCGTCGGCTAGCTCGGGGCTGGCGTTCAGGGTGCCGACGCGCACAAGACTATCGGGCTGTGCCTTCTAGATTCTGTAGAACCCCTCAATCGCGCGGGTCAGGTGGGCCATGTCGGCTACGGTTGTGAGTTCGCGGGCTGAGTGCATGGAGAGCAGGCCGACGCCGACGTCCACGGTGCGCATACCCAGGCGGGTGGCGGTGATGGGACCGATAGTGGAACCGCAGGGCACATTGTTGTTGGAGACGAACTCCTGGTAGGGTACCTCGGCTAGGGCGCATGCCTGGGCGAAGATTCCGGCGCCGACGGCGTCGGTGGCGTAGCGCTGGTTGGCGTTGATTTTGAGCAGGGGCCCGCCGCCGGGCACGGGGCGGACGGTCGGGTCATGGTGCCCGGCGTAGTTGGGGTGCACCAGGTGGCCGGCGTCTGAGGAGAGGCAGACCGACTCTGAGATGGAGCGGCGGTAGGCTTCGGCGGAGTCGCCGCGGGCCTCAGAAAGCCGCACCAGGACGTCCTCCAGGAAGGGCCCGGCAGCCCCGGACCGCGATTCTGAGCCGATTTCTTCGTGGTCAAAGGCGGCGAGCACGGCGGTCTGGGCCGACTCTACCCCGGCCTCGGCGTAGCGGATGAGGGCGGTGAGGCCGGCGTGGACGGAGCTGAGGTTGTCCAGGCGACCCGATGCAAAGAGCTCGTCGTTTTCACCGACGACGCGGGGTTCGGCGGAGTCGGCGAACATGAGGTCGTAGCCCACGATGGTTTCGGGGTCGATGGGCCCACCCTCGGCACGTTCGGCCAGGTAGGCGAGCACGTCGCCGGTGGAGTCGCCGAAGCCCCAGACGGGGTAGAGGTTGCCTTGCTTATCGAGTTTGAGGCCCTCGTTGGCGGCGCGGTCCAGGTGGATGGCGAGCTGGGGGACGCGGGCAATCGGCCCGGTGGCGACCAGGCGGGTTTCGAGTGCCCCGTCGACCAGGACGGTGAGGCGCCCGGCCAGACGCAGTTCGCGGTCGAGCCAGGAGTTGAGCAGGGGCCCGCCGTAGACTTCGACCCCCACCTGGTTCCAGGTCAGGGTGCGTACGGAGGACTTGGGCTTGACCTTGAAGCCCGGGGAGTCGGTGTGGGCACCCAGCACCCGGTAGCTCTCGTGGGCTTCGGTGCCCACCCAGGCGATGATGGCCCCGTCGCGCACCACGAAGTGCTTGCCGGTCGCAGCTGTGCTGCCCCAGGCGTCCTGCTCGCTCAACTCTGTGAAACCGGCAGCGGTGAGGCGGCGGGCGGCCTCGGCTGCCGCGTGGAAGGAGGTGGGGGACGCGGTGACGAAGGCGGCTAGGTCATCAATGTTGGTTCGGGCATCGAAGGTCTGTGAAAGAGTCATAGACCACATTTTACCGGACAGGCTGCGACTCTTCAGGGTGGCCTTCCTTGACCCAGACCAGGGCTGGGCGGGTGCGTTCTAGCCCGCGACGGTTCGCCGCCCAGATGACGACCAGCACGAACAGGCCGTTCGACACCAGCGACGAGATGAACATGCCCACGGTGGAACCTTCCTGCAGGAAGGGGTCGGCCATGCCCAGCACACCGAAGCTCATGGCCAGCAGGTTGTTGACCACGTGCAGGGCGATCGCCGCTTCGAGCCCGCCGGTACGCCAGGTAATGTACCCGGCAGCCAAACCCATGACCAGCACGGAAAGCTGGCCCCACAGGTCGTAGAGGTGCCCCAGCATAAAGAGCGGGGCCGGAATCACGATGGCCCAGGCGGGGTGTTTCAGCCAGCGGCCGATGGTCTGCATGAGGTAGCCGCGGAAGACCAGTTCTTCGGCGTAGGCCTGCACCGGCACCACCAGGGCGATAGCGACCAGCATAGCGATGAGGCCGCTCACCGGCAGGGTCGTGCTGGGAACGTAGCGAGCCCCCAGGGCCGTATCAAAGGCGAGGGGCAGGGCCACAATGAGCAGGGCGGCTATCCCAAAGCAGGTAGCCAGCCAGCCCCAGCGCATACGCCCGGCGACCGAGTGAATCAGGCCCCAGGGCTTGGGCCCCAGAATCAGGCGGGCAACCCAGAGGGCGGGGAACATGAGGGCTACAGACCCGAACAGGAAGACGAACGTGGCGGGGCTCCGCAGGGCCTCTTGTTCAAGGATTCCCGGGCTCGCAGCGAGGATGAGGTAGCTGGGGTCAGCGGGCAGGGCGGGGTCAAGACCCAGCAGGAGCACAAAGAAGAAGGCAGCTACCAACAGCAGGGAGAGCACTAGGTAGAGCGGCACCCCGATGACAGCTTCGACCAGGGGCTTCCACCAGGCACCTTTAGGATCGGCGTGGGAGAGCCGGTGGTAGCCCAGATTCTGCTTCTCTTGCCGATAGCCGGGGCGCCAGCCGACCGGCGGCAGGGGCACCGGGTTGGGGTGGGTTGCTAGCGGGTGGGGCACCTGCCCCTGCGGGTGGGCGGACGCCGCCCCGTAGCCCGGTGCCGCAGCCTGCGGTGGATTGGGGGCGGGCGTCTGCCAGGGAATACGGGGGTCGTTGGGTGTACTCATGCCTCTACCCTACAGGGCAGGTTTACAGAGAAAACCGAGGAAGGGCTTTCTTACACAGGTCTAACGCTCGAGAATTTTAAGCAACCGGTTAAGCGATTCAACTGACTCAGCATCTGAAGACACACTCAACGAACCCTGGATTCCTTTTTTCAGTCGATATTTTTGTTTACCGCTTAACCCAACTATGCGTCTTCGCTCCGTTACACTGAGAACTTTACTCAGCAGAGCTATATCTGCAAGGTGACGGCTTTTATCAGTGTCCCCATTATTCAAAAGTGCAGAGCATTTCCCATATAAAGCTCCTAGCGCTGTTGGGCGGTTAACGATGCCTTGACGCTCGTTCACCTGCACCAGCACCTTTTCGACATCAAATAAAACGAATTGCGCTCCCCGAGTCGGCAAAAGCTTGCCAAATCCCGGGTAGTTCCACGATAGCGTCCTCAAGCTCAACCCAGAGGGAACAAGAACATCAATCTGAGCTCGGCCTCGTACCCACCGATGATTCTGCCCACTTGCATTATGTCCATCTACAGAAAATCCAACCCGGTCAAGAGCCTCATAAAACTCGGAGACATTTGCACGACGAGCTCTCACATCAAGTACAACGTCAATGTCGTTTGTCGCCCGCGCGCCAAGGTGCTGTCTTTCTTCAAGAAGAAGTCTCATGAGACTTCCACCGGTTATTGCCCACCCGTCTGGCATTTGGAGGGCAATATCAAAGAGGGCCCACCAGGTCTCTTTTTCAGCTTCACTAAGAGCATTGATTTTAACGACGTTAGTCTCCATGGCTTAGTCCTTGTTGCATTACTTGCTCAAAGAGTTCTCGTGCACGAGTTTGTGAACGAGGAGTAGCATCCTCATAGAGGTCAGCGGCAATATGCAAACGTGAGATGTTCTTAGGTACATCCCCTACTCTGAGCCGCACATTATGGTGTGCTTTTGTTGCGGGAGATAGAGAGTAGAAAAGTACGATATCTTCTAGCTGTTCCCTGGATACGTAGGCGTCAACGAGAGTTCCGTTTATTCCTGCTATCGGATTACTAACGCCGGTGAGCTGTGAAGCAAGCTCTTGAGAAAGTTCAGCAATCTCCTGGTGGGAGAGCAAGAAGTACTGCACATCGAGATCTGTTCTACGAGCAAAACCAAGAAAACGGCTAAAGCCTTCTACTTTTAGCTGTTGAAGTCTTTGTTTAGCCCGGTGCTTGCGCTGAGGTGGAAGTTCTGGGGAAAAATTGTCAGCAATAAGAGCTAAGTCGTTAAAAGCCCGAGTTGAGAGGGGGCGACCAGCAGATAACTTTTCAGCAGATGAGGGATCTTCTTCGATAACCCACTGATTTCCAAATTTATGTGCCTTTATCAGCCCCCGCTGGGCTTTGGCTCGCACTGCCCTGGGGGTTATGCCTGCTTTTTGGGAGTAAGCTTCAACGGTTATCATTCCATAATTGTACTGCCTCCGGCACAATTATGGAATGTCTCTCCGTCAGGCTCCACTATCAAAGCACTAAATTGTCTCACTCCCCTAAATTTCAGGCGCCCTCGTGAAAACTTGCACGTCACACGGCCTTGCGGGCAGAAAGATAGCTGGCAAGCACCCGCCGGTAGCGCACCGCAACCGCGACCCAGAGCAACACCGCTGCGGTGAGGCAGATGATGGGGGCAGAGGACACCGCCAGGGCCGCCTGGCTGAGCTCGTCGAGGTTGTGGGTGGTGGGGTCGAGGCGAATGCCAATGCGCATGGGCCCGTAGATGAGCCCGGCGAAGCCGATGATCGTTAGGGCACCGGCCAGTAGGCGTACCGCGCGGGGGGCGAGGGTGAAGAAGGTGGGGAAGGCATCCAGCCAGAAGGCAGCAATCAGCAGGGGTAGCCAGATGTTGTGGTGGGACCAGGAAATGGGCGACATGGCCATCATCAAGAACCCGTTGAGGGCTATCTGGGAGAGCACCATGCCGCGGCGGTGCAACACCGGGATCAGGTAGGCTACACCCACCAGCAGGGCAAGGATAAGACCGTAGCGCAGGGCCGACAGGAGCGGCCCCTCAACCAGGCCAAGGTGCAGGAGCCAGCCCAGGGTGGAGATGTTATCGACGTAGGCGATGTTGCCCACGCGGGAGGGGTCTGAGATGGCGAAGAACCAGAATTCTCGGGCGGTGGCGGGCATGAAGATGAACCCTGCCGCGACCGTGGCTGCGAAGGTGACGCCCAGGGTAAGCACCCCCTTGATGTCCCGGCGCATGAGCAGGATTAGGCCGAAGGCCAGCGGGGTGAGTTTGATACCGCCAGCGATACCGATGAGCACGCCGCGGGGCACCCGGGTGGCTGGGCGGAGCAGGTCGATGAGCACCAGCAGCAGGATTAGGGCGTTGATTTGGGCTAGGCCAATACCACGGTCCCAGGGGCTAAACATGGTGATGCAGGTAGCCATCACTACAACCGTTGAGCGGCTACCCAGCAGGGCCTCGCCGGGTACGGTGATTCCGCGAGCGCGCGCGTGGTTGAGAATCAGCACCGAGATCCAGAGGGCTGCCAGGACGGCCAGGAGGGTCATAGCCCCGGCGCCGGCCCAGAGGGGCAGGAAGGCGAAGGGGGCGAAGACCATGACCGCAAAGGGCGGGTAGGTGAAGGGCAGGGTGATGGGCTGCCCGTCTTCTAGGTAGTAGTTGTAGAGGGTTTTGCCGGGGTAGAGGTCGCCGAAGACCACGCCTGCGCCGGTGCGGTAGACCTCGAAGTCTTGGCCGTTGAGAATCATGGAGTGGCGGATGTGCCACTGCATGACCGCTACGAAGAAGAGGCCGGTGAGGGCCGGCCAGATGATGTTCCGGGCGGGTAGGCGGGTGGTGAGGCTGAAGAGGGGCACCTGGGGCTACTTTTCGGTGGGGGTTGCGGCGTCCTGATCTGCGGTCTTGCGGACGGCTACCAGGTTGGTGCCGCGCTTGGTTTTGGCGCGGCCGGGTAGGCGTTTGGCAGGACGCTCCTCGGCGGCTTTCTTGGGCAGGGCGGCGATGCGCAGGGCGAGTTCGAGAACGAGTAGGCCGAGGGCTGCGTAGAAGACGTAGTAGGAGGGGTAGAAGTAGTAGAGGCTGGCGCTCCACCCGGCGATGGTGGCGCCCAGGGCTACGACGGCGAGGGCGGCGATGATGATGTGGGCGAGGGGGAAGGCGCCGTTGTTTTCTTTGTTGCGCCAGGTGATGTAGATGGCCATGAGCGCAAAGAGTACGGGGAAGAAGATTTGACCGGAGAGGGCCATGGTGTCTTCGGTGTAGCGGAAGATACCGAGGGCCTGGACGATGGCGGTGGCGGCAAGGATGAGGGAAGCAGGCAGTGTTTTCACGGGAAACCAGTCTACCGGCTAGGCGGTGATGAAGTAGGTGATGGCGCAGATAGTGAAGATGGTGCCGGTGGTGAGGGCTGCGGCGAGTTCGATGAGGATGCCGATGCCCATTGATTTGAGGGCGGCCAGGGTGCTGCGTGCTGAGGTGGCGATATCGCCCTGGCTGCGCACGGTTTCGCTGAGCAGCAGGGCTACCGCGAAGCCGACGAAGAGGCCGATGACGGGGATTACGAACATGCCGATTACCGCGCCGAGCACGCCCCAGAGAATAGAGCGGTTGGGAATGGCTCGCTGTTTGAGGGTCTTGCCGGTGAGGAGGGCCTGGGCAGCCATGCCCGCAATCATGATGGGAAGGCCTAGGCCGAGAAGCCACCAGCCTTCCGGCCCGCGCAGGGTAAGCCCCCAGAGCAGCACGCCGCCGATCACGGCGAAGGAGCCGGGCAGGATGGGGTAGACGATACCGACAATACCGACGGCAATGAGGACGACGGCGATAAGGGTCATCACGATAGCTAGGGTCATACTGTTCAGTTTACCGGTGCGGTTACTGGCAAGCATTGGGCATGCCAAAGCCTATTGGCCGGGGCTGGCGTGAATTGCGACGAGCCCCCAGGCGAGGAGCAAGAGGGTCGATAGGCAGAGGTATGCCCAATGCTTAGCTATCTCATCGTAAAACCACACTGATATAATCAGCATTACGCATACAAGTTTTGGAGTAGAGATGCCAGATAAGGACGCCACCCCCCGCCCCGGTTACCGCGAGCAGCTGACTCTGGGGGCGCGTCCGCTCGACGCTCCCGGCGCACCGGTCACCGACCGGCAGGCCCGCGATATCGCCAGCGGCCGCCGCACCTGGCACCGGAAGGCATCTAAGCCGGTATCAGTGTGGATGCTCGCCCTCTTCATCACGCTCATGACCCACAGGTGGATCCCTGAATCCCTCTGGCTGATGGTTCACATGGTCACCCTGGGTCTGATTACCAACTCGATTCTGGTCTGGTCCCAGCACTTTACCGAGGCCCTGCTCAAGCATAAGCTCCCCGATAGCGCCAGGCCCGTGCAGCTGGCCCGCATCTACACCTTGAACGCCTCAATGGTGGTGCTCATGGTGGGCGTGGCCTTTTCCCTCTACCCGCTGACCGTGCTGGGCTCGGTAGGCGTAGGTGCTGTGGTCACCTGGCACGGGGTCGCCCTGTTACAGCAGATGCGTACTGCCCTACCCGCCCGCTTCGGGGTGACGATTCGCTACTACATTGCAGCCTCCTGGCTACTGCCGGTGGGTGCTACTTTTGGTACCCTGCTGGCCTATGACGGGCTGAGTGCCACCTGGCACGGCCGTCTCCTACTGGCCCACGAGGCTATCAACGTTCTGGGCTTTGTGGGTATCACGGTGGTGGGTACCCTGATGACCCTCTGGCCGACCATGCTGCGCACGGTCATGGTGCCGGACGCCGTCGTCCGCTCCACCCGCGCCCTGGCAGGCCTGTGTGCGGGGTTGGGGCTCACTGTGGCTGGCGCCCTGGCAGGTCTCACCTGGCTGGCTGTTACCGGCCTGCTGCTCTATGCCGGTGCCCTGGGGCTAGTTCTTGCCCTCATGGTGCGCACCACCACCGCCAAGAAGCCTGCCGACTACGCGACTTTCTCGGTAGCTGCTGGTATGGTCTGGCTGACCGCGGGCGTCCTTTTCTCTGCCTACCTGGTCGCGACCTCACCCTTTGACTCCCTGACCCTGCGCCCGGTCACCCCCATGTTTGTTGCCGGCTTCCTGGCTCAGACCCTACTGGGTGCCATGACCTACCTACTGCCTGCCCGTATGGGCGGCGGCCCCAAGGCCGTCCGCGCCGCCAACAAGGAGTTCAACCGTTTCGCTGCGGGCCGCGCCGTCATGGTCAACCTCTCCCTGCTGATCTTCATCCTGCCGGTTTCCCTCACCGGCTCTTGGGTGCGCACCGGCGCCTCCCTGCTCGGAGCCTTTACCCTCTTCGCCTTCATCCCCCTCATGATGCGCGGGGTGCGGGCCTCCGTCAGTGCGCGCAAGGCCATGATTCAGGCCCGAGCCCGCGGCGAGGCGCCCACCCCCGACCCCGAGGCGCTCGCGCCGACTCCCGTACCCCACCTGCGCAATGCCCTCATCGGTGCCCTGGCTGTGGCTCTGATCGTAGCCTTAGGGGTCGCGGTTGACCCGGCGGCCCGCGCCCGACTTGCCGCGCCCTCGTCCGCCGGGAGTGCCACCGGCCAGACCACCACCCTGGCCGTCGAAGCCACCGCCGACATGCGCTTTACCCCCGACACCGCAGAGGTTCCGGTAGGCAACCGCCTGGTCATTGAGGTCACCAACACCGACACCAAGAACGCCCACGACCTAACTTTCTCCAACGGAGCCACCACCGGCCGCATCGACCCCCGGGCAACCAAGAGCGTGGACGTCGGCATCATCACCGGTGACCTAGAGGGCTGGTGCTCGGTGGTCGGGCACAAGGCTATGGGTATGACCTTCACGGTGGTAGCAAGCGGGGCGGACGCCGCCCAGGCGGGCACCAGCGCCGCCGATAGTTCAGCCCACGCCGGGCACAGCACCGGCGGGGTGACCAACTCGGTACTAGCCCCCACCGATATTGACCTGCAGGGCGATATCTCTGAAAGCTACCAGACCCGCGACGCCACCCTGGCTCCCGTAGCCGACGGTGAAAGCATCGACGGCCGCACCGTGCACCGCCAGACCCTGGATGTGCAGGAACTCCCCCGCGAAATCGCCCCCGGGGTCAACCTCAACGCCTGGACCTTCAACGGCTCCTACATGGGCCCCACCCTGCGCGGGCGCGTGGGCGATATTTTTGAAATTACACTCGTCAACAACGGGAGCATGGGGCACTCGGTAGACTTCCACGCCGGAACCGTCTCCCCCGATGAGGTTATGCGCACCATTGCCCCCGGTGAATCCCTCACCTACCGCTTTGAAGCCGTGCGTTCGGGCATCTGGCTCTACCACTGCTCCACCATGCCCATGAGTACCCACCTGGCAGCGGGGATGTTTGGGGCGGTCATTATCGACCCCGCCGACCTGCCCCAGGTCGACCGCGAATACCTGCTGGTGCAGTCAGAGGTAGCCCTGACCGAAACCACGAGCACCCAAACTTCCACCGCCAACCCGGGCGAGGGCGTCCTCACCGACATCTCGCCCGAGGGGCTGGCCGCAGGCACCCCTACCCTCACCCTCTTCAACGGCCACGCCACCCAATACCTGCGCGACCCCCTCACCGCCCGCGTCGGCGAGCGCGTGCGCATCTGGGTACTCAACGCCGGACCCAACGGTGAGCTGAGCTTCCACGTGGTGGGTAGCCAGTTCGACACGGTCTACAAGGAAGGCGGCTACCTACTACAGGACGGCGTAGACGCATTTGGTTCCAGCGGGGGCGGCGCCCAAGCCCTCGACCTTTCAGCCGCCCAGGGCGGCTTCGTCGAAATGGTCTTTACCGAACCGGGCACCTACACCTTCGTCAACCACAACTTTGCCGCCGCCGAACGCGGGGCCCGCGGGCAGATCACCGTCGCCGGCAGCTAGAGCTGGCTTAAAGTCGCGGACGCCGCCACCAGCGGGCATCTGGCAGTAGCCCCTAGTGCCGGGGTTGGGTGCATCACCCTAGGGTGTGTAGGGCGGGTGAGCGCCTGACGAGCAGGAGGGTTTTCCAGTAGTCTTGACCTGATGACAAGTGAACGCACCAAGCCCAATCTAGCCCTGCGCATCGGCGCAGGACTGGTCGCGCACTGGCAAATTGTGGCATCAGCAGTGCTGATGACAGCCGGTGTCGCGGGGCTTTCTGCTACCTACGAGGACTACTGCGGGCAAACCGACCTGGCCTACGCCCCCACCGAGCTGCGGGACGATATTGAAGCTGCAGCCCAAGTTTCTGGCTTCCGGGCAGGCGTTCTGGCAGCCCAGCTAGAAACCGAGTCAGGCTGGATTACCACCGCCGAATCCCACGCGGGCGCCCACGGCCTAGCCCAGTTCACCCAAGACACCTGGGATATCTGGGGCGAGGGGGACATCAACAACCCCGAAGACTCCATCGCCGCCCAGGGCCGCTACCTGGCCTATCTTTCTGAGCGCCTAGCCCCCTACGCCTCGGCTGAAACTTCGCTTCAGGATATCGTGCTGGCAGGCTACAACGCCGGACCCGGTGCCGTGGAGGAATTTGGTGGCATCCCGCCCTATTTTGAAACCCAGAACTACGTGGTCAAAATCGACGAGCTGGCCGCCACTAAATACGCGGTCACCTGCGCACCCGACCCCAGCTTCAAGCAGGCTACCCTGGTGCGCTAGGGGAGCCGTAAAATAAACATCTGTTATACATGTTTTGGCCTCTGTGGGCGATAATGGGAAAACCTAACCATTAAGGAGATTCCCGTGACCGCTTCGTCCGTTCCCTCAGATCAGCTCTTCCCGCAGGGCAAGCCCGCCCCTGCCGGTTCTTTCACCGGCCAAGTATATATGCACCCGCTGGCACCCAGCAGCCAGCTCCAGTCGCTTGCCGTTACCTTCGAGGCTGAAGCCCGCACCAACTGGCACACCCACGACGTTGGCCAGCTCATCGTGGTGACCTCCGGAATCTGCGTCTACCAGCTCGAAGGCCAGGAACCCAAAACCCTCGAGCCCGGGGAAGCCTTCTTCTTCGAACCCGGCGTCAACCACTGGCACGGGGCCACCAGTGACGGGCCCATGACCCACATCGCCGTCACCCCCTTCAACGAGGACGGCGAATTCGTCAACTGGGGCGCCCCCGTCGACGACGCTACCTACACCGGCTAAAAGAGCGAAGGCAGCCACAGACTATCCGGGTAGCACTTTGGCTGCCCGGATAAGCAGCTGCTACTGGCTCTCCCCTACCTCATGACAACCTTCACCGAAGAGTACCCAGCCACTGGAAACTGAGCATTCTCAGTAGACTCAACTATGATTGACTCCGTCGCTGCAAGCAACTCTTCAACCAGTACGCGCAGCTCCAACCGAGCTAGAGGAGCCCCCGGGCACACGTGAATTCCCGCGCCATAGGTCAGGTTCATCGACTGATCACGATCAGGACGGTAGTCCAGGGCATCCTCAAAAGCGTCCTCATCCCGGTTCGCCGACGTCCAGTTGATGGTCACCGGGCATCCAGCAGGAATCGTACGACCGCCCACCTCAACGTCTGCAGTTGTCACACGGCGGTTCGCAATGAGAGGATCTTGCAAACGCAAGATCTCCTCAACAGCGTGACCAATATATTCAGGATTCTGCCGCAAACGGTCAGCCTCACCCTGATTCTCACCCAAAAAGTTCACGATGACTCCCACAATGGCCGAAACCGTCGACAGCTCACCAACAGTCCAGTTTCGGATAAGGGAGACAATCTCTTCATCCGTCATAACACGAGGCTGCTCCCCCGGCAGTTCAACAAGGTCCTGCAGAAGCTCGGCTGTGACATCCTGAATTTCATGGTTCGCCCGCCGTTCATTCAGAAGGTCGCGAATGTAGCCGTCAAATTCTAAAGCAACTGCAGCGATTTCAGCGCGGTCACGCTTAAGAGTGGCAGATCGATTCTTGTTCATCCAGGCAATCAGAGCTTCTTCAAGACTCTCTGGCCACCCCATAAAAGCATTTTGCACGCGCATGGCGTAGCGGGTGGCGAACTCCCCCATGATGTCAACCGTCTCACCACGAGGAGTATCACGAACAAGCTGCCGCACCACTTCACGAATCTGCGGCTCAAAAGCCTGCATACGTTCTGGGGTAAAGTACTTATCGTTAATCGCTCTGAAAGCAGTGTGTTCGGGCGCGTCCATTCCGTTAGGGACCGCTATGTGGCGGGTCGACACCCGGTTAGAGAACAGTTCAGGATGTTCAAGGGCATACCGGACATCCTCATTTTTGAAGAGGGTGTAGCCCATAAATTCATCGTGAGCAACAGGACACCGAGCGCGCATAGAATCGTAGGCTGCGATCTGGTCTTCTTGCACTTCGAGCGAGCGGGAGTTCCAGTCGTAGTGTGTTTCGTCAACGTGTTGAGTCATGATTCTCCCCTGACATAACGGTCATTGGTATTAGATATGCAAATTATTGCTATTTTGAACCTATCAGAAGTTATCCAACAAGCGCACCCACATCGCCCGTCTGCTCAACCACACAGGTGCGTGGGCAGGAGCATAAACAGGGGCTTCACAGGGGGCGGGTTTCGAGCACCCCGAGCCCCCCGCAGTTAAACGTAAAACCCCGCAGTTAAGTGCGGGGTTTTACGCTTAAATGCGGGGTTAAGTGAATCTTAGACCTCAGGACGGCGGGCAGCCTAGCGCTTCTGGTAGAGAGCCTTCTTCTGGAACTTGGGGTCAGAGGTGACCAGCATGCCCAGGGAGCGGAAGACCCCCTCGTCCACCGAACCCAAAATGGTGGTGGTGTGCACGTCAGCCCCACGCAGGTTCTTAATCTGCTCAAGGGCGGCGCGGGCGTCCTCATCGTGAGCCGCAGAGGTTGAGAGGGCAATCAGCACCTCGTCGGTGTGCAGGCGGGGGTTCTGGCTACCCAGGTGCAGGGTCTTCAGGCGCTGGATGGGTTCCAGGGCCTCGTTCGACAGCAGGTGCTTGTTGTCGTCCAAGCCTGCCAGGTGCTTGAGTGCGTTGAGCAGGGCAACAGCCGAGCAGCCGAGCAGGTCGGTGGTCTTACCGGTGATAATGGTTCCATCTGCCAGCTCGATCGCCGCACCGGGGGCACCGGTGGTTTCTTCGCGCAGGCGGGCGGGGGTGACGACCGGGCGGTCGGTTTCCTTAATACCGGCCTTGGCCATGACCACGGCAGCGCGGTCCGACTGGGTGGAATCCAGGCCGCCGCGGGCCTCGTCCACCAGGGCCTTGAAGTAGCGGCGGATAATCTCCTGCTCAGAGGCATAGCGGCAGGCGGCGTCATCAGTGATGCAGTTACCGGCCATGTTCACACCCATGTCGGTGGGCGACTGGTAGGGGGTGGTGCCGGTCATCTTCTGCAGCAACACCTTGAGCAGCGGGAAAGCCTCAACGTCGCGGTTGTAGTTGACGGTGGACTCACCGTAGGCGGTCAGGTGGAAATGGTCGATAACGTTAGCGTCATCGAGATCAACGGTCGCAGCCTCGTAGGCCAGGTTAACCGGGTGTTCCAGGGGCAGGTTCCAGATGGGGAAGGTCTCAAACTTGGCGTAGCCAGCCTTCACACCGCGCTTGTTCTCGTGGTAGACCTGCGACAGGGCGGTTGCCAGCTTGCCGGAACCGGGGCCGGGAGCGGTAACAACCACCAGGTTACGGGTGGTTTCAGCGAACTCGTTGCGGCCCAGGCCGTCCTCGCTCACGATCAGGTCGGTGTTGGTGGGGTAACCGGGAATGACGCGGTGACGCGAAACCTTCAGGCCCAGGCGCTCCAGGCGCTGCTTGAAGGCAACGGCCTTGGCGTTGTCGTCCTCCATCTGGGTGAGCACCACGTGCTCGACCAGGAAGCCGCGGTCGCGGAAGACATCGACCAGGCGCAGCACGTCGTCCTCGTAGGTAATGCCCAGGTCAGCACGGATTTTGTTGCGCTGCAGGTCTTTGGCGTTGAGGCAGATAAGAATTTCTACCTCGTCGCGGATTTGCTCCAGCATCGCAATCTTGTTGTCGGGCGTGAAGCCGGGTAGCACACGGGAGGCGTGCATGTCGTCAAAGAGTTTGCCACCCATTTCGAGGTAGAGCTTGCCGCCGATTTCTTCGCGGCGCTCCTGGATGTGTCGAGACTGCATCTCGATGTACTTCTCACGGTCAAAACCAATTTTGTTCACCATGGAATTCAAGCCTATCAAGACCATGGGTGCGAGCGCCCGCGCCCCGACCGCGTGGCGGCGGTGAGAGCGGGCACGCTTTACTTCTCTAGGTGCAGTAGCCGCTCGGGGTAGTCGGTAAAGACACCGGTGGCGCCCCAGTTTTTCAGCTCGTTGGCGCGGGCGGGGCTGTTGACCGTCCAGACGTTAACCTCGTACCCGGCTTCGCGCAGGGCGCGGACGGTCGCGCGGGTCAGGCCCCGGTCTTCCAGGTGAGCGGCGCTGGCACCGATGAGTTCTAGAACGGAGCGCCAGTCAGGCTGGAACATCTCGGTGACGAAGAGGGCCCCCACCGCATACTGCGGGGCGCGGCGTTTGAACTCGGCCAGGAGCAGGTGGTTGAAGGATGAGACGATTACCTCTCGCCCCGGCAGCAGGCGGGCCAGCTCTTCAATAACCCGGTCAACCAGCAGACGGGAACGCTCTGCCCCCTGTTCGTTGGATTTCAGTTCGATGTTGAGGTTGAGCCCGCGCTCATTGGCCAGATCAATCAGCTGGGCCAGAGTGGGCACTGCCTCCCCCGCCGTGTCGGGCGAAAACCAGGCGCCGGCGTCCGCCCGAGATAGCTGCTCGGCGGTGTAGCTGTAGAGGGGGCCGGTGAGGTTGGTGGTGCGGTCGAGATCGGTGTCGTGCAGAAGGACGGGCGTGCCGCAGGCGGCGATGTCAACGTCGGTTTCGACCCAGGTCGCGCCGGAGTCAGCGGCGGCGGTGAAGGCGGCGAGGGTGTTTTCAGGGCGGGTTCCGGACGCCCCGCGGTGAGCAAAAATACGCATGGCACCAGTATGGGGCAGGGAGGTTAACGAAAGGTGCCCCATCGTAGGCCTCTGTGCAGGGTTCTCGGCGTGTGTGCAGGGAAAACCCTGCACACACCCTAGGAACCTTGCACCCGCTGGATATGGCTCTCAGGAGAACAGCTGGCTAAGAGCCACGAAAGATCTCACGAATACGTTCCCGATATGCCTCAGCCAAGCTAAAGTCCACAGCATCAGGGCTAGGAAAGGGCAGGGAAAGGACGCCGATACGGTTCCAGTCTTCGGACTTTTGGGGCTGCCTCTCTTCCCTGCCGATACCATAACCTGGAGGTGCCAGGAAGAGAGAGGAAACCTTGTTGCACTGAGATCCTCCGCCAGACGCCTCTTGCTCGGCAACCGCTAGCTCTGGATAGATCAAAAAAGCACTGCACCCCATCCGGTAGGAGTAGGTAGTGAGCTGATACTGGTCACTCATACTAGCCCGAGTAATAGACCCCTTAGAGAACTTATACTTGGCATCAAATACCATGGTCTTCTGCTGGGTAGTAACGATAAGGTCAGGTGTTTTGGGGGTAACGAAAGCGCTCTTCTTACCGTCGTAGTAAAGATAGAGTTTCTTTTGCTCATCCACCGTAGCCTCATCGACACTTTGCCGCATGTAACCAGCAACAATCTTTTCCCACAGGTCGCTGGTGGTGTATTTGATGTTGGCGATGACACCACCCTCCGTGAGGGGTTCTTCAACGCCGAGCCCGAAGTGCTCGCTGATGATTGCCCGGCCCAGGAAGTAGGCCTTCTTCAAGTCTGCACTCAGCCGAGCTAGTTCATTAGCGGCGATGCTGCTCGTGAGGAGTGTTAAAGGCTGAATCAGGCGGACGTCTCGAATGTGGGCATCAACTTCAACAGCGGCATCTAGGGTTCTTTGGTTGTTGCTGGTGGCAGCAAGCTGGGTAGCGGCGCGAATGACCTGCCAGATGTAACTATCGGTTGTGAGAGCATCAAACTCGCACAGGATAGGCATACGTCGCTGGATTTTACGGTCAACGAGCCCTCTTGGCACCATGCGTCCCCGCACGAACCCCAGCTCTTCCTGAACGGGTAAGAAGGTGGGTTTACGGTGGCGAACGGCTTCAAGGGCATAGCGGACGAACTGGGCGTAAAAAACTTCACGCATAGCAGGAATATTCGGGAAGAGTTCTATGCCTGAAGGCGGAAAGTCGCGGTGACCGGCAACCCTGCTGGGGTGCTGGTCGTAGTGGGAGAGCATGTACCACATGAGCTTGGCGTGGTCGTCCTCTAAGGGCTTGAGTTCGACTTTGTGGGGGTCTTTTCCGGGTTGCGTGACTTCCTGCCAGAGAGGGTCTACCTCGCCGTCTTCCCTATCGTCTTCCTCACCGTGTTGTTTTACTTCTGATACAAGCTCAGTTTCTTGGGTTTCTTCTTCAAATTCAGTTGAGTTTGGGGTGGCGACAGCTAGGCATTTAGCCCATTCGTCCGGAAGTTGGAGGGTGTCCATCTCGTAGAGATAGCTGTGCCAAGTATCTTTCCCCTCGTGCTCTGAGGTGCTGAGGTCTGGGAGGGTACGCAGGAGCTTGAAGTCTTTCTCCTTGCGACCTTTACCCTCGTCGAGCCACTCTTTTCGAAGTTTCTTGTAGTCTGACCAGATTTTGGGGAGGACGTGCAGCGTAAGGGTGGTTGGGCCAGTAGGGTTTTCTTCCCCCACCAGCCTCAGCACGGTGATTCCGATACCGTTGCCCTTCCCGCTCACACGGAAATAGCGGTAGGCGGTCATGACTACTGGTTGCCCTGCTCATCTTCAGAGGTAGCGCTCTCAGAACCCTCATTCTCAAAGTTGCTGCCCCGGTCGGTCGCTGAAGATTTACCTTTATCGTCAATTTTTTTAACGACGGGGCGGCGGCCGAGACCCTCGCCCTCATTCTGCACACCCCAGAGTTGTTTTTTCTCTTCCTGATTATCTTTCTGGATAATTACTTTCACTGCACCAATATGTTTCTTAGACTCTAAACATTTTTTAGACTCTAAACAGTAGACAGGGTTATCTTTATTAAATTTCCCATCTTTGGAAACTCCCCAGAGAACCTTTTCATCAATGTTGAAAGTGAATGCAATTTCCTTGAGCTGGCTCAGCAGGGCATCGGCGATAGCTTCCGCATCGCCGTTTTTATTGAAAAAGTAGGCGTGTCCCAGACGGGCGTCAGGGCCAACCTTTGAGCCTAAAACTTCATTTGCATGCATAAACCAATCAGCCACTAAACCAACTGATTTATCCTTATCATCTGAAAGCTTCAAAGCCTTGAGCAGTTCAGCCTTATTACTCATGGGCTCCTGGGTAATCCAATAAAAGCGACGACGCAGGGCCAGGTCAATGGTACCTACGGAACGGTCAGTGGTGTTCATGGTGCCCAGGACGTGCAGGTTAGAAGGGACCGCGAGTTTACTAAACTCAATCCCCTGCTTAATAATAGGAGTTTGCAGGCGGACATATTCGGCAGGCTTCCCATCTTCGGTGGATGGAATCATTGTCTCTGAGGAGAAGAGAGCACCATATTGGTAAGCTTTCAAAGGATATTTTTCGCTCTTAGCAACTTGTCCGTCTGCTGATTCGTCAGCACCCAAAGAAGTTACTTTAGGTTTATTTTCTGTTTCAAAATTTTCATCTTCAGGAGATTTAGTGGTGAATTTACTGAAGTCCACACGTTTTGAATCTTCGATGACCAGCATGAGGTCGCCAAAGACTCGGGAGGTGTTTGCGCGATTGATTTCGTCGATGAAGAGTAAGAATTTCTTATCTGGGTTGGCGGCTGCTCTGTTGCACATCTGTACGAAGATGCCCTCTTGAGTTACAAATTCTCTTTCGCCTTTCTTTTTCGTAAAGTTCGGACGAATACCGGAAACAAACTCTTCATAAGAAGTGGAGGGGTGAAAGACAACAACCTCAATCTGACTGCCGTTTTCACCATACTCCCCGCTTTCACGCAGTTCCTGAAGCATGTGAGACTTGCCAGAGCCGGCAACACCTTCCACGATGGCATTTTTCTGGAATTTCAATAGATTAACCATCTCCATCACAGATTCTTCCTCCTCAGGGAGCCTTCCCGCTGTCTTTAGATCACTTTTAAAAATCCCATCTTTAGGATTCCCATTAGCATCTGTTTTTAATTTTGCACTTATCATTATTGAATCCAAATTATCTGAGAACTGACTGTAGTTTTCAAACATTTGAACAAGGTTTTTGACCACACCAGGGGCAGAGTTAGTCGACCTATAGGGAATACCTAAATTCGATTCCTTACGAATATCATCATATACTTCGAATAAATACACACCTGAATACTCTTCTCTCAAGTTTTCCAGAGACTCCCGAATTTCGTGAGAAAACTTAATTGAAAACTCATCATATTCCGGAATACAGTACTTCTTCATGCCAGATCCAGAATCCTGAAAGGTATTAAAACGCTCTATAAACTCCTTCGCAGAAAGGGACTCTGCAGGAAATTTTGTTATAAAGTAACTTCGATCTTGATCAATTGTTGGATGCTTATAACTTTTCTGGTTTTTTCCCTCCTTCATATGGTTATCTATATTTTTGTTGCAAAATATAAAATCTTTTCTCAACTATTTCTCCTTTTGCTTAAAAATATCTATAATCTCTTCACTCAAGAAGAGCTTCTCTCTACCAAATTTTTCTTCCCGACGCACCCCAGCTGCGACATACTCACTCAGATATTTGACAGCGGCGATAGGTCGTTGTGGGGTTCATCGACAGACCAGGTCATGTACAAAATCTACCGATTTTTTGGGAGGTAGGCCCTCAAAACTGCTGATATTTCAAAATTTTCGTGTTTTTGACAGGTTCCGCGCTAGACAGCTACTTCCACCTGCTGAGAACTACCCGGCAACGCCATAGACTGCCCCACGCTTCCCAGGAACATGAGAAGAGCTAATGAGCCCAGTGTCCTTGAGCTTACCGAGATTGTAGGCAACCTGTCGGCGGGTCAGTTGAAGCCCCTCCATAATTTCTGCGACGGTTCGATCGCCACCCTGGAGCAGATAAGAGTAGATTTTCTGCTCAGTTTCTGCAAGCTCCAGAGGCGCACCGTCCTGCCCAGACTCAAGAAGCTGAGCTACTTCGTCCTTCTGCACGTCCATCGAAGGGCGCCGAATAATCACAGTAAATTGGAAGCCCTTATCTACAAACTCCAGCGGCGGCAGACCGGCCTGCCACATGGCCTTTTGAGCCTCAAAAATACCGTTCCCTTCACCCTCAATCACCCTGGAACCATCAGAAATCTGAGCAAGTTTACAAATTTCATAGAGGGCAGAATTAACCGCAGTTTTGTGCCCCGGTTGAGCAAGGTTGGCAGTAGTCACAGCCCATAACCCTCCAGGGTTAGTGATAACAATGCGATTGCGATAAACCCGAATAACAACGTCTTTCGCGTAGGCAGTGAGGCTTATTCAAAAGTCCCACCCGCAGCCAAAAACACCAACCCCCGCACCACCGCAAACACCCGCCCATACAACCCCAACGGCCGCCTAAACCCCGTATGAAGAATCCGCCAAGTCTTGATGTGAGCGATAACCCGCTCCACCACCGACCGCAGCCGATTCAGCACTCGATTATTCCGCCTCTGCTCCCGACTCAGCCGTTGACCCGGCTTGCGCCTGGCCGGGGTAGCCAACCCCAACCCGATATAGCCCTTATCAGCCACAGTGCTCTCATCAAGATATCTTTCCAAGCCATGATGTTTGAAGGCGTAAGCATCATGCCTGGCCCCGGGCACCGGGTCTGTGATAGCCAGCAACTTTCCATCCAAGGTGCAAATGACTTGGTGGTTGAATCCGGCTCGTTTGTGCTTTCCAGAGAAATTTGTTTTACCAAGTGAACGCCAATTCCACGTGGGTATCAGAGTCCCGTCAACTACTAAGGACCCGGGTGCTTTGAGGCTTTCTTTCAAAGGCTGAGTCAGCGGAGTGAGAATCTTCTCCAGGGTCTTTTCGATGGTGTTGATAGCTCGTGAGACTGTCGATTGAGAGACAGCAAAAAGTTCTGCGAGGAGTTCTTCGGTGAGGTTGTGGCGGTGGTAGAGCAGGGTGATTTTGAGGGCTTGGGTGAGGGTTAGCGCTGGTGGTCTTCCGCCTGGTTTTGACCAGGTGAGGTGATGGGTGAGGGCTGTGTGTAGTGTGGCGAATTGCGTGGCTGTGAGGCCGGTTGTACGCTGGTGTAGCAACGGTCTTGTCCGGTATGGCTTGAGGTTATTTGTAGAGATTTAACGCTCATATTTTTGCTGCGGGTGGGGCCGTTGTCTAGTTGGTGGGTGTGGGGTGCGTGTCTACTTTTGAATAAGCCTCAGTATCAGCGTCAAGGGCACGGTGAACCAGAGCATTCGCCACCAGCTCACGAAGCACAATGAGCGGAATCTCAGGCTGATTTTTCAGCCCTCCCTGACCATCAGGAACCACAGAAAAACGAAGATTTCTTACTAACCATTGCAGAGTTTGCTCCAGCATCTCTACCAAGGGGCCGTCAGCTTCTAACTTGTCTGCATTACGCAAGACCTCATCTTCAACCCACCCAGAAACTTTGAGAGCAGGGTAGAACTGCTGCGGGTAGTTTCCCAGGGCATACAAGCCAGCCAGGGTCAGCTGTCGGTGGTCTGCTGTAGTAACGCTTTTGCGAGCAAGCACGACCTTGTCGTCTATCTGACTCAGCCGCTGCGAAGTATGCCGGGCAGCTGAAACAAATTTTTCGGTGTACCGCCTATCGAGGTCTTCAGGGCTCGTGTGAGCAACCGCTTCAAGGTCATGCTGCCTGCGTTCCCGTGCGGCCAGAACACGGGTAATCTCGTAGTCGTCCATGGCGTAGTCGCCGTCGGAATAGCGCATGTAGGCCTTGCCCCGGTAATAGCAGGGGCGGTCAACCAGAGGGAGGGGCGCAACGCTCACGATGAGGACGGCAGCATCACCCACTGTTATGCGATCAAAGGTGGCGTTCCCCTTAGGGGTCAAAGAGTTTCGCAGGGCAGAGGCAATGGACTTTTCAAGTTCATCTATGTCATAGACTCCAACAACGGAGAAGTTCTCTGCTTCATCGATACCGCAGATAAGGGTTCCCCCGTCAGGCATATTGGAGAAGGCACAGAGGGTTTCAGCGATACTAGTGGGGTAGCCTTCCGTTGCCTTTTTAATTTCAAGGCGGGGTTCTTCGGAACCGTAGGTTCTGAGCCGGTTCAGGGTCTCATTGAGATGTTCTAATGTCCATTCCATATGTACATATATACACACTTATACACATGATGTACATGGTTTTGCACATTTCAATGTACATCTCCCCTATCAATCCGCGCAGACCCCTCAGGCCGTATGCAGCGATAAACCGGCACAGAGCGAATACGACAAAGAGTTCTACCCTTTCACTACGTCACTCTTCAAAATATCCATCAGCCTCTCATTCACGAAGAGCTTCTCTCTACCAACTTTTTCTTCCCGCAGTACCCCGGCCAAGACGAGCTCCCCCAGGTACTTGGTTGCGGTCTGGCGGGTCACCGAGCATCGACCCACCACGTCCTTAATACGGCAGTAGGGCTGCTCAAAAAGAATATCTACAACACCTACCGGCATCTGAGAGCCAACACATTCTTTTACCTGTTCCTGCAACGCCTGAATCTGCTTAATCTTCTGCAGAGTACTCACTGCCGTTGAACGCATAGCTTCAACCATGTAGAGCATCCAGTCTTCCCATGCCCCCTCAGAAGTCACCGCATTCAAAAGGCGGTAGTAGTCATTCTTCTGGGCAATAATGCTCTGAGAAATATAAAGAATAGGCTCACTCAAAAGCCCAGAAGATACCAGCATCAGCACGTTCAGAATTCGCCCGGTGCGCCCATTGCCATCGTCGAAAGGATGGATAGCCTCAAACTGATAATGGGCAAGCGCAACCTTCACCAACGGGTCAAAGCTACCAGCAGAGTTCACGAACTCTTCCCAGTTGCTCAGCTTCGCAGAAATCACCTCAGCGCCCTGGGGCGGGGTGTAGATACGACGGCGAGTTACCGGGTTACCGATATACACGCCGTCCCCGTGTCTGACCCGAGTATCAATATCGCGGATAGTGCTACAGATTTCTCGGGCAGTATTAGCAGTGATAATGCCCTGACGCTCCCGCATCGCTTCAAGCCCAGCAAAGAGGGCTTTTTGATAGCGCAGAGCCTCCCGGGTCGCTCCGCTAGCCTCCGTTGATACCGTTGCTGCCTTAAAGAGTTCATCAGTGGTAGTTACAATGTTCTCAATTTCAGAGCTTGCCTGGGCCTCAAGCAGGGCAAGAGAATGCAGGAAGATGCCCGGATTAGGCAGGGACACTAGGGCCTCATTTAAACCAGCAATAGCTGCCCGCGCTTCGATGACCGCCTTGAGTACGCGGGTAGTTTCCACGTAGTCGACGGGCGGTAACGGCGGAAGATCATTGTAGGGTTCATCAGCAGACCAGGTCATGTTCAAAATCTACCCATTTTTTGACATATAAGCCCCAAAAACCACTGATATGTTAAAAATTTCGGGATTTTTTGACAGATCCAGGTCACATGTTCAATCTTTGACAGGTTCTCCAGCCGCTCCGCCCCACCCGCTTCGGTCATCTCTTAGGAGCTCGCATGCTCGCTCCCGATGACCTCAGCTAACCGCCTCACACCCTCGGTCAGGGCGTCCGGCTCGATGGCTGAGAAGGCGATGCGTAGCTGGTTGGCGCCGGGGTTTCGCGAAACACCATCTGAACCAACCACCGGCTCGTAGAAAGCCGAGCCGGGAATGAAAACCACACCTGCGTCGATCGCGGGGGCGAGGGCGTCCGTCGCGTCCTCATACTTGCCACCGGCGGGCAGGGTCAGCCAGGTGAAGAAGCCGCCCTCGGGCACCGTCCAGGTGGTGCCTTCGGGCATGTACTTCTCGCAGGCGTCCAGCACGGCCTTGCAGCGGGCCTCATAGAGGGCGGCGGTGGCGCGGGTGTGGGACTCCCACAGGCCCTCGCTCATGAAGCCCAGCACCAGGCGTTGCGAGAGCACCGACGGGCAAATCGTTACAGCTTCGCCCGCAATCTGCAGGAACTTACGTACGCGGAAGGGGGCAACCATCCAGCCCACGCGCACGCCGGGCGAGAAAACCTTCGAGAAGGAGCCCAGGTAGAGCACGTTCTCGGGGTCCAGCGAGTAGAGGGAGCGGCGGCGTTCCCCGGTGAAGGAGAGCTGGCCGTAGGGGTTATCCTCAACGATCAGCACGTCGGCTTCGCGGCAGACGCGCACCAGCTCGGCGCGGCGCTCATCCGACAGGGAAATGCCGGTGGGGTTCTGGAAGTTGGGGATGGTGTAGAGGAACTTAACCTGCTTACCCTCAGCCCGAATCGCCTCAATAGCCCGAGCGACGGCGGCGGGGTCGAGGCCGTCCGCGTCCAGGGGTACCTGGCGGACGTCCGCCTGGTAGCCCTCAAAGACGCCCAGGGCGCCGGTGTAGGTGGGGCCCTCAGCCAGGATCACGTCGCCGGGGTTGACGAAGAGCTTGGTGGCCAGGTCCAGGCCCATCTGGGAACCCGCGGTCATCTGAATATCATCGACAGCCGGGCGGGCACCCTCAGATTCCATGAAGTCGCAGACTAGCTCGGCGAGGGCTTCCAGACCAGCACCTGAGCCGTACTGCAGGACTTCCAGCCCCTCTTCTTCGATAATGCGGGCGCTCATAGCCCCGAGGGTATCAAGGGGTAGCAGGTCTAGGTCGGGGTTGCCACCTGCCAGGGAAATAATGCCGGGGCGCATGGCCACCTCAAAGACGTCACGCACAGCGGACGGGCGGAACCCGGCGGCGCGGTCAGCGAAGTGGCGCATGATGCGGGCTTCGGCAGGGTTAGCTTCAGCTAGTAGGGCTGCAATCTTGCTCATGGTTACTCCTTGCCACCGTAGGTAATGTCGGCAACGCCGGACGCCGGTGAGGTCGGCTCAGCACCTACCCCGGCGGCGTGCAGGGAGATGAGTTCGTAGACGGTGTGGGCGGCGGCGATGCCGGTCAGTTCGGCGTGGTCGTAGGCCGGGGACACTTCAACAACCTCGGAGCCCACCAGGTTGAGCCCGCGCAGGCCGCGCAGGATTTCGAGCAGTTCACGGGAGGTAATGCCGCCCGCTTCGGGGGTGCCGGTGCCTGGTGCGTGGGCGGGGTCGAGCACGTCGATGTCGATGGAAACGTAGAGCGGCTTATCACCAATGCGCTCCCGCAGCAGCTCAACGACCTTCTGCACGCCCAGGTAGTAGACGTCCGCACTGGTGACGATGCCAAAGCCGAAGCGGGCATCGTCCTCAAGGTCTTCGGTGCCGTAGAGGGGGCCGCGGGTGCCCACGTGGCAGAGGGCGTCGGTGTCGAGCAGGTCTTCTTCGAAGGCGCGGCGGAAGGGGGTACCGTGGGTGTATTCGGCGCCGAAGTAGGTGTCCCAGGTGTCCAGGTGGGCGTCGAAATGTAGTAGGGCGATTTTGCCGTGCTTCTTGGCCAGGTTGCGCAGGTTGGCGAGCGCTATGGTGTGGTCGCCGCCGATGGTGACCAGGCGGGCGCCGTCCTTGGTGAGTTCGTGGGCCCCTGCCTCAAACATGGCGAGGGCTTCTTCGATGTTGAAGGGGTTGCCGATGATGTCACCGGCGTCGGCCACCTGGGCTTCTTTGAAGGGGGAGATGTTGGCAGCCGGGTTGAAGGGGCGCAGTAGGCGGGAGGATTCGCGCACGTGGTTGGAGCCGAAGCGGGCGCCGGGGCGGTAGGAGACGCCGGAGTCCCAGGGCATACCGGCTACGACGATGTCGGCTTTCTCGACCTGATCCAGGCGGGGCAGGCGGGCGAAGGTGGCAAGGCCGGCCCAGCGGGGTACTTCGGCGGCGTTGACGGGGCCGACGCGTTCGACGCCGTCGGCTCCGGTGGCGATGACGCGGTTGGGGTCAGCTGAGAAGAAGGCTTGAGTCACGGGTTCTCCAAGAAGGTTAGGACGCGGGTAGCTGGCTCAGTGCGCGGGACAGGTTGGGTGCGGGCTAAGCCCGGGGCTAGTGTGGCCGGGCGCACTAGAATCGCTACCACTATAACCCGCCTGCGGGGCAGCGGCGGGGCAGGTTCTCCAGCTGGCAGGCCTGCGCTACCGATACTTATTCAGGTGCCGGTAAAGCTATGCCAAGCCTCCGGGGGTACCCGGGCGGGGGCAAGCGTCCTTACCGCTCAGGACAGGGGCGGGGGTGCATAAATTTGCAGCAGGGCGGGCATAAAAAATATGAGGGCACTATGGCGCAAAGTCCCACACTTTTATATGCAGCCGGTTTGCCCCTAGTCTTCTTGGATTCGCCACCAGCTGGTGTGGCTTTGGTGTGGTTCTAGTTCAATGAGGTCTGTGCCGCTGTTGAAGGCGTTTGCGGGGGCTGTCATGGGTTCAGCAGCAAGGGCTCGCCGCTGAGTTCCGTCTGTATAGAACTGCAACCATTCGATACCGTCTCCGATTGTTAGTCGGGTGGCTTCACCGTTGGGAGCGGTGAGGACGATGTGTGCTTCTCCAGCAGTTTTTTGGATTCCTCCAAAGGCGTGGTCGAGATTTATGCCCTTGAGGGGGAGTGTATCTGCGAGATTGAGGTCTTCGGTGAGGGGGAGTTCCTGGGTGGGAATCATGGATTCGTTGACCTTGAGGTAGGTAGAGACAGGAGCAGTGAGGTTCCATGAGTCGACTGCGCCGGGGGTTTCCTGTTCTGTGCCTGCCATGAGGTAGGGGTGTGCGCCGAGGGCGTAGGGGGCTGTTGTTTCTCCAGTATTGAGTGCGGTGAAGGTTGTGGTGAGCCCTTGGGCGGTGAGGGTGTAGGTTGCGGTGAGTTTGAGGGGGAAGGGGTAGCCGGGTTGGGGTACTAGGTGGAGATTGGCAGTGACTGATGATGAGTCGGGGGTGTTAATTGCTTGGTTGAGTTCCCAGCGGGTCCAGTCAGCGAGTCCGTGGATTGCATTTCTAAGGGTGGGTTCATTGATGGGCAGCTGGTACTCGGCGCCCTTCCAGGTGTATCGGCCTTCTGCTATGCGGTTGGGCCAGGGGGCTAGGAGGGCGCCTCGAGCGGCTTCTCGTATTTTGTGTGGTGGGGCGGGGAGTACGAGCTGGCGCCCTTTGGGGGAAGTGAGCGATGAGAGGTTGGCACCGACTTCGGTAATTATTGCTTGGTAGCCGGAGTGTTTGAGGGTGACTGCGGCTCCCTGTGGCTGGTTCTGGGTGGAGGTGGACATGGGGGGTCTTACTCCTTCTCCGCGGATCGGGAGGGGGTGGCTACCAAGAACTCTGGGGGGTTGAAGCCTTCATGGTCGAATGCTTCTGCAACTGCTTCAGCGAGGTTCGTCAGGTTTTCAGTAGGAACCAGTGCAATAGCAGAGCCACCGAAGCCACCTCCTGTCATGCGGGCTCCTAGTGCTCCTGCTTCGCGGGCGGCGTTCACTGCGGTGTCTAGTTCGGGGCATGAGACTCGGTACTGATCACGGAGGGAGTCGTGGGAGGCGTTGAGGAGTTCACCGAGCTTTTCCCATACGTCATCGGCTGGTGAGTTTACGTTGTCGAAGAGGGCGATACATTCTTCAACGCGGGCAATTTCGGTCCAGACATGGCGTAGGGCATCACGGATTACTGCCCGGTCTGTTCCGTCGGGCAGGTTGTAGGAGTCTACGTTGTTATCCCACTGTTCGATGAGTTCTTGGGCTTCTTTGAGGGTGGGGGTTCCTTGGAAAGCGTCTCGGAGGTAGTTCACGCCCAGGGCTTCGCGGGCAACCTCGGTTGCTGCCCGTCGGGCGGCGTATTGCCCGTCGGAGAGGTTGTGGTAGGCACGGGTGTCTATCACGAGTACGGAGAGGTTGGCTGAGGCGACATCGATGGTAAGAGGGCGGGTGGAGAAGTCGCGGCAGTCGATGGCGAGGACGGAGCCTTCTTCTGCACGGAGGGAAATTGACTGGTCCATGCCCCCTGTTGAGGCCCCTGCGATGTCGTTTTCTGCTTGGATACAGGCTGAGGCCAGTGCGGCACGTCCCTGGTCGGTGCTGGCGAGAAGTTCTCTAGTGGGCTGTTGGGCGGTTAGCAGGTCGTCAACGCCGAGAGCTACAGCGCACTCTAGGGCAGCTGATGATGAGAGTCCTGCACCCAGGGGGACGGAAGAGTCGATGGCGATGTTGGCGCCGAACCCTTCCGGCGAGAAACCAGCAAAATCGCCCTGCTTTTGCTGTTGCATAGCCCAGGGAACACCTGCAACGTAGGAGAGCCAGCCGGAGAGGGGCTGGGTGCCCACCTCAGCAAACTGAACGGTTTCAGTATTGTTATCAGGGGCGGTTGAACCGGCATCACCCTGAGCGGTGACTGCCGTAATTTTTCCGTCTTGGCGGGGGGTCATTGCTACGAAGGTGCGTTGGGGGAGGGCAAAGGGAAGGACGGTGCCACCGCAGTAGTCGATGTGTTCGCCCAGAAGGTTGACGCGCCCAGGGGCTGAGTACACTCCGTAAGGGGCTTCCCCAAAGGAAGTATAGAAGCGGTCTTCGACGTTCTTGCGGAGTGTCTGTGCAGGTACGGTGTTCTTCCAGATAGCAGGCATGGTGTGTTTCCTTTATGCGTCAGAAGCAAGTTCTTTGAATCGGGTGGCGATACGCTCGGGTGTGGTGTCAGATACCCACGCGGCCATAGCGGATTCTGAGCCAGCCAGGTATTTCATCTTTCCGGGGGCACGCAGGAGGGAGAAAACGTGGAGGTACATGCGTGAGACGTTTTTTCCGCCGATGATGGGGGCCTGGTGCCAGGCTGAGATGTAGGGGAGTTTGTCTACCCCTTCGAAGAATTTGTCGAGTCGATGCAACAGGTCTAGGTACAGCTCGGTGAGTTCGTCTTTTTCTGCTTCGGTAAGTTCTGTGAAGTCACGAACCGGGCGTTTGGGCATGACCATAAGTTCTACAGGCCACTTGGCGGCATACGGTACATACGCCACAAAGGAGTCGGTTTTCCTAATGATTCGTTCTTCTGCTGCAAGTTCCGCAGCGAGAACATCTCCCAGGAGGTCTCCACCGGTTTCTGATGCCCATGCGTCTGCTCGCCGTGCAACAGAAGCTGTATAGGACGGCATGTAGGGGTAGGCGTAGATCTGACCGTGGGGGTGGGGCAGGGTTACACCAATTTCTTCTCCACGGTTTTCGAAAGGAAAGACCTGTACGACTCCGTCGAGGGCTGAGAGCTCCTTGGTGCGGTGGGTCCAAGCTTCTACAACGGTGCGTGCCCGTTCATAGCTGAGGGAGCCAAAAGAACCGTACTGGTCTGAGGTGAAGCTGATAACCTCGCAACGGCCGCCTGGTGTGGTCTCCTTGAAAAGGGGCTCGTCTCGGAGGGTCTCTAGCGGCCCTTGCAGTGAAGGGAAACGGTTTTCAAAGACAACAACGTCGTAGGATTCTTCCGGGATTTCACCGGGTACGGTTCCTACGCCAGCAGGTGCCAGGGGGTCCTCATCAGCAGGCGGCAGGAAGGTTCGGTTGTTGCGGTGAGCGGCGATAGCAATTGATTCGCCGGTCAGAGGGTCGGTACGCACGCAGGCAGCTTCGTGGGGAGGCAGAGTGCGAGGTTCCAGGGGGCGGGTATCGCGGATGGTTCGGGTTTTCCGGCCTGAGACGTAGGGTTCAGAGTCATCGAAGAAGATGATTTCTCGCCCGTCTGCGAGGGTTCCTTTAGTAACTTTTACGTTGGTCATGCGGTAATCACCTTAGCTACGTTGTCGGATAGGAAGTTGTGTCGTTCCTGGGTGAGTTCGTCGGTGACGACGGTGTTGATGTCTGCCCAGGAGGCAAACCGAGATAGCCCAGCCACATTCCATTTACTGGAGTCGAAAACAGCCACGGTGTCGTGGGCGTTTGCGATAAAAGTTCTGTTAGTACTGGTCTCGTTCATGTTGGGGGTGTACATGCCTTTCAGAGTCACCCCGTGAGCACCCAGAAACAGAACATCGATGTTGAGGTTTGCCAGGGTTGCGTCCGCAAGCGGTCCAACGAAGGCGTCAGAGGGTGTGCGCTCACCGCCGATAAGGAGCACTTTGGGCTTGTTCTTTGTATCAGCTAACCCGTGGAAGAAGTCAGAGACGGGGAGGGAGTTCGTGACGATGGTGAGGTTCTCAAGCTCTGTGCGGGCAGCTATTTCTTGGGCAAGGCGTGCGCTGGTTGACCCTCCGCCGATTGCAATTGATTGGCCGCTTCGGACTAGCTGGGCTGCGGCCTTTGCAATTTTTGCTTTCGACTCTGCGTTGAGCGTGGTCTTCTCAGCAAAGATTGGCTCATGGGTAGATTCAGAGATAGTTGCACCTCCGTGAACCCTGCTCAGTAACCCCTGTTCTTCTAGTTCTGCCAGGTCACGGCGAATCGTCATCGCAGATACATTCAGCAGGCCAGCCAGATCTTGGACCTGAACAGTGCCTTTTTCCTGTACTTTTGCAACGATTGCGTTGTGGCGTTGTTGAGCCAGCACTTAAACCTCATTCCGGTTGTAACGACTTCTTCTAAACTGAACAATATCAAACAAAAACAAGCATTTCCAGAGCTGAAACATGCTCAAAATGAGTCTTTTGAACAAAAAGGAACGATTTTTTGTTCAGATATCTACAAAAAGCAACAATCTTGAACTAATATGAACACCGTAGGGCTTGAACCTCAGCCCTCTCGATAGCAACAGGACCCGAGGTTCAGCCAATTCCATCAGGAAGGACAAGAGAGCATGTACCCCACCAAGCACCACGAGAGCCTCAACGTTCTCCACGAGAACGTCCTCGCCCCCCGGGCCTACTACGTCCCTGCCTCCCATGACATGGGCCCGCTGGTGAACAACCGTGAGTCCTCCGACCGCTTCCTCAACCTCAATGGAACCTGGCAGTTCACCTACTTCAACGACGATTCCGAACTACCACAGGACTTCCACACTGCCACATACGCCCACACCGACGCGTCCCCCATCATCGTCCCGGGCGCCTGGCAAACCCAGGGCTTCGACACCCACCAGTACACCAACTTCAAATACCCCTTCCCTCTTGACCCACCCTTCGTACCCCACGAAAACCCCTGCGGTCTTTACACTCTAGACTTCCAGTACACCCAGGATCAGCAGGCCCCGCTCGCCCACCTCACCTTTGAAGGCGTTGATTCATGCTTCTACCTCTGGGTCAACGGAAGCTACATCGGCTACAGCCAGGTATCCCACGCAAGCAGCGAATTCGACATCACCGAATACCTCACCAACGGCTCAAACCGCCTCACCGTACTTGTCTACAAGTGGTGCGATGGCTCCTACCTCGAAGACCAGGACAAATTCCGCATGAGCGGCATCTTCCGAGACGTCTACATTCTCAGCCGCCCCCGCCACGCCCTCTACGACTACTTCATCACCACCAACCTCAACGAAAAAACCAGCGACGCGACCCTCAACATCGCGGCACACTTCCTCAGCCAAGAAACACACACCATACTCACCCTCACCAACGCTGAAGGCGAAGAGGTAGCGAGCTCCACGCTCACACCCAATGCTGCCAACCCCAACTTCACTCACTCAGCAACCCTTCATATCCCTAACGCCCATACCTGGAACCCAGAAAACCCCTACCTCTACACCCTCCACCTAAAAACCCAGGACGAGGTCATCACCGAACGCGTGGGCGTCCGCACCATTCGCATTGAACACAATGTCATTCTGCTCAACGGCAAGCCCATCACCTTCCGCGGCGTAAACCGCCACGACTCCGACCCCGTCACCGGCCCAACCGTGGACTACAACCACATCAAACGCGACCTCGGGCTCATCAAACAGCACAACTTCAACGCTATCCGTAGCAGCCACTACCCCAACTCCCCCTACTTCTACCAAATGTGCGATGAGTACGGGTTCCTCGTCATGAGCGAAGCCGACAACGAAAGCCACGGCACCCAGGTCCAGTACCTCGAAGATGGCTCCTTCGACAACCAGGTAAATCACTGGAACGAACGCATCTCAGACAATCCAGAATGGACTGAAGCAACACTCGACCGTGTCCAGCTCTGCGTGCTCCGCGAAAAGAACCGCCCCAGCATTGTCTCCTGGTCAGCAGGTAACGAATGCGGCTACGGCGTTACCCTCGAAAAGTCCCTCGCCTGGGTCAAGTCCTACGACACCACCCGAATCACCCAGTACGAAAGCGCCTACTACGACGACAAAAAGCGCCGCTACGACTACTCCAACATCGACCTCTACAGCCGCATGTACCCGCCCTTCGAGGACATCGAACAGTACCTCAACAGCAACTCCAATAAGCCCTTCCTCCTCGTCGAGTACGCCCACGCTATGGGCAACGGCCCCGGCAACCTCGAAGACTACTTCCAGGTCATCGACCAGAACCAGGCAATGTGCGGCGGCTTCGTTTGGGAATGGTGCGACCACGCCATCTACGCTGGTACCACCGAAAATGGCACACCCAAATACCTCTACGGCGGCGACCACGGCGAAGAAGTACACGACGGAAACTTCTGCATGGACGGCCTTGTCTACCCCGACCGCACTCCCCACGTTGGTCTCCTCGAATACCGCAACGTCTACCGCCCCCTCAGAGTCGTCTCCTTCGACACCGTATCCGGCTCCCTCACCCTCAAGAACTACCTTGACTTCACCGACGCACAAGAAGCCATAGAACTGAAATACACCTTCAGCCAGGACGGCATAGAAGTAGCATCAGGCACCTACCACTTTGAGCAGGCATTCCTCCCCCACCAAGAAACCACCATTAACCTTGAGGCACCTTCGCTCACCAGCGGACGCTGCTACCTCCACATCGAATACATTCTCAAGAAGGACCTCCCCCTACTTCCCACAGGCCTCTTCCTCGGCCGCGACGAAGTACCCGTCCACACCATCAACCCCACCCATGCCAAGGCACTAGATATTCTGGGCACCACCAACAACGCACAGAACCTCGCTGTAACCGAAACAGGTAAGCACTACACCGTCCAAGGCGATGGATTCACCTACACCTTCAACCGACGAACCGGTGTATTCGACCAGCTCTCCACCAAAGACCACAACCTCCTCACCCAGCCCATGAACATCAATATCTGGCGGGCACCCACAGATAATGACATGTACATCAAACTCAAATGGGCAGAAGCGCACTACCACCAGGCCTACTCAAGGGTCTACACCAGTGGATACACGCACACCGAAAACGGTGTCACCATCTCCTGCACCCTGAGCATGGTAGCCCCCACAGTGCAACCCATCTTCACCGGCACCGTCCTCTGGAACGTCACAAACGACGGAAAAATCACCGCTCGATTCAACATCGAACGCGCCCCAGAATTCCCCGATCTCCCCCGCTTCGGAGTTCGCCTCTTCCTCGACAAGTCTTTTGCCGATGTTGAGTACTTCGGCATGGGTCCCCATGAAAGCTACAGCGACAAACACGAAGCAAGCTACCACGGCACCTTCCAATCTTCCGTCGAAGATCTCCACGAGGACTACATCATGCCGCAGGAAAACGGTAGCCGATTCGACTGCGACTACGTCCACCTATCAAGCCCCCACCATCAGCTCTCTGTAGCCTCCGAACACCCCTTCTCGTTCAGCGCCTCCCACTACACGCAGGAAGAGCTGACGAACAAAAACCATAATTTCGAGCTGGTCGAAGCCGACTCAACAGTCCTCTGCCTCGACTACGCCCACAACGGAATCGGGTCCAACAGCTGCGGCCCCGAAGTCTTAGACGAGTACAAACTCAACGCACAAAACATCAACTTTGGTTTCACTCTCGCCCCCACCCTATAGCGCGAGAAACAGGCAAAAGGTAACACAATGAAAGAAACAAAATACCTGAAATGGTACAACGTAGTAGGTTACGGTTCCGGCGATGTTGCCGGCAACGTGGTCTACGCCTTCCTCGCATCATTCGTGATGATTTACCTTACCGACACGGTAGGACTCAACCCAGGAATTATCGGCACCCTCATTCTTGTCTCCAAGATTTTTGACGGCGTTTCCGACCTCTTCTTTGGGGCAATGATCGACAAAACCAACACCCGCATGGGTAAAGCACGCCCCTGGATGCTCTGGGGCTACGTCGGCTGCGCCGCAATGATTATCGCCATCTTCGCGATTCCGCCATCACTCGGTGATTTCGCCCAGTACGCCTGGTTCTTCATCGCCTACACCCTCCTCAACGGCGTGTTCTACACCGCCAACAACATTGCCTACTCCGCACTCACCTCACTCATCACCAAGAACGGTAACGAACGCGTACAGATGGGTTCAACCCGCTTCATGTTTGCGTTCGGCACCAGCCTCCTCATTCAAAGCATCACCGTTCAAGGCGTCGAAATGTTCGGCGGCGGCGCAGAAGGCTGGCGCACCATCGCCATCATCTACGCCCTCATCGGCCTCGCCGTCAATACCCTCTCCGTCTTCTCCGTCAAGGAGCTCCCCAAATCAGTCCTTGAAGAAGAAACCCAGGCTATCCCCATCATTCACGAGAGGAACAACCCTGTTCCCGAGAAGTACAGCTTCAAAGAATCCCTCGGCCTGCTCGGAAGCAACAAGTTCTATCTCCTGATTCTTGCAGTCTTCCTGCTCAACCAGATTTTCAACACTACACTGAGCATGGGCATCTACTTCATGACCTATATCCTGGGTGATGCCAAGCTCCTCGGCCCCTTCGCCTGGGCTATCAACGTCCCCCTCATCATTGGCCTGCTCTTCACCCCCATCGTGGTGAAAAAATTCCAAGGCATGTACAAAATCAACGTCATCGGCTACATCATCGCGTTCGTTGCCCGCGTTCTTGTAATCGTGGCAGCCTACATGGGCAATATCCCCCTGATGCTGGTCTTCTCCGGTATTGCCTCCATCGGAATGAGCCCCCTCCAGGGCACCATCAACGCACTCATCGCTGAAGCCTCGGAATACACCTTCCTCTCCAAAAAGAAGAGGGTAGATGGAACCATGTTCTCCGCAACCTCACTGGGCGTCAAGATCGGTGGCGGTGTAGGCACTGCGCTCGCTGGCTGGCTACTCGCTTTCAGCGGCTACGTCGCTAACGCACCGGAGCAATCAGAATCTGCACTACAGATGCTCTACATCATGTACCTATGGATCCCGGCAGCGGTCAACCTCATCATTCTTCTCCTGCTCACCCAGCTTAAGGTGGAGAAAGCCAACAAGGAACTAAGGGAAAACGCACCTATCAATTACACGGTGCTCGATAGGTAAAAGTATTCTGCTGAACCCCAAAAGCGTTGCACGCCATTCCCCTGGTGTGCAACGCTTTTATGCGGTTATTAGGTATTCCTCGTATCGAGGTCAGCGGGGGATCTACAAACGCCTTCCTAGGCTCACCAACAATTTCTATATGTGACAACCATCGCGTATGCTACATCACGACCTTAAAGCCGTATCACCACGAAAGGCGACCCATGAACCTCGCCATTATCCTGCTTTACCTCGGTGCCCTCGTTTTCTTCGGGTACCTTGGCAAGCGCCGCGCCAACAGTACCGAAGACTTCCGTGTTGCAGGTCGCCGTCTAGGCCCCGTCCTTTATACCGGCACCATGAGCGCGGTAGTGCTGGGCGGGGCCTCAACCGTGGGCGGTGTGGGCCTGGGCTATACCTATGGCCTGGCAGGAACGGCTGAATAGCTAGTATGCAACTGGTTTATTCTGGAGCTCCAGCTGGCCATCGGGAGCAGCTGCCGGCCTGGGCGCAAGCCGTGTATTTCGCGGATTTCACCCGCGATGAGCACACGCGCTGCCTCCTGGCCTATCACGATAGAGAGTTGATAGGAATTGTTGCCTGGTGGACGGCCCGCGCCCACCACACCCGCTATGAACTCCAGCTTGCGGTGGCGCCCCATCTGCGGCGTCAGGGTATAGGTGCTGCCCTCTACCGGCAGGCGCGGGCGCAGGCGTCCGCTCCCCTACCCTTCTTCATGCGTGACTATCTGGGCGAACCGACCCTGCACTTAGCCGACTCGCTGGGTGCCCAGACTATTCAGATGGTTCCGCCCGCCGCCATACCCACTTCATCGGCGCAGGCCCTGCGGGAGCACGCGTCCGCCCGCTCTGCACGCAGCGTGAGCTACCCAGAATTCGAGCAGGCCTACATCGATTTTTACGAGTGGACGCACGCCAGCTGGCACCCCGTATCGGGCGACCACCGGCCGGTACTGGCACGCCATGCCGCCGAAGCCTACAACGACTACTCGTCAATCGCAGTGGACGCCGCCGGGCAGGTGCGCGCGGTCATAGCGGTTTTCCCCGGTGACCAGCCTGAACTCTGCGGAGAGACAACCACCCCAGCTCCTAATCAGGGGGAACTGCTCTTAGAGGCCTGCCTGCGACGCTCCCTCGAAAAACTAGCAGACGTAGGGCACAGTACGGTCGAAGCTGACGGGCACATCTCAGACCCGCATCTATTCCCCGCCTGGGCAAAAACCGGAGCGAGCGGACGCTGGTACCGGCTAGTGGAGATACCGGCAGCCTCCTCACGCCGAATGTGACTTCTTTTCCCGAGCGGGCGTTAAAGAAACGCCCGCTCGGGAAAAGAAGTCACATTCACGCCAGGGTTCGCTTGCCAGATAACCCCGACCCTACTGGTAGGTCACCACATAGGGCTTGGGGGTGAGGGCATAGGTCTGGGCGGGGGTCAGAGTGGGGGTGTCCTCGTCGTAGAAATTCTTCCACGAGGGCTTAATGGCCGGGTCAAGATCGCGGATAAGCTCCTGGTAGGTAGAGTTTTTCAGCTCAGGTGTGCCGTGGCCGTCCGCGTGCAGGGTAAGAGCCAACTCCGGGTGGCTCGTATCGAGTGTCGCCCGGTTGGTGATCATGGAATGCGTGAACTGGTGCAACACCACCATTTTCTGGGGCAGGCGGTGCTTATCGGTCAGAGCCGCCAGGTAGTCCAGAGTTTCATTGATTTCTGAGGCATCTACAGTACCGATTTGTTGCAGGTGCACCTGGCCGGGGTAGATACGCCACTCAGGGTCGATGCCCAGGCCAACATGGGGTTCCTTGAGCAACTCCTCATACTGTTTGACCTGCTCGGTGAAGGTACTGCGGCCGGGCTGGAAGTCCAAGATAACGTAGACCCCGTTTTTACGGGCCTCATCGACAAGCGGGCGCAGGCTTTCAATGGTTGCCTCATCGGAGTAATCGCCGTCGGGCCCGGGAGCTGAGCTGGCTACCGTGGTGATGATTTCAAAGGCGGGAATGACCTTTTCGTCGGTGTGTGCCTGGTATTCAGCGGCGAGATTTTTAACCCGGGCAACAGATTCAGCCGGGCCCTGCTCACCGAGCACTCCCAGGGACGGGCCGCCGGGGTTCCCGTAGAGTGCCACATAGCGGTGGGCAAAGATTTGGTCGCCGCCGCCGAGCACCTCGCTCTTAGGGGCGTTGGCCCGTGAGGTTTGTGCGGGAGCGGACGCCGTAGCGCTGGCACTTGCGGACGGGCTAGCGGTCGAGGTGGCAGGAGCAGGTGAGGACGCCGCCGCACTCGCGCTGGGTGTGGGGCTGGCGGTTGCCGAGCTGCTTGCGGCCGTTGTGGGGGTGGTTTCGCTCGCAGAGTTATCAGCTGGAGTAGCTGAGCACCCTGTCAGGACGAGGGCAGAGAGGGTCGCAAGGGCAAGAAGATAAGTGTGACGAGTAGGCATGGTGTCCTGGGAGTTGACTGCAAATGTTTAATCAGTCTACTGAATATTTGCCCTTAATGTCTTTCTGTGACGCAGCATGAAACCATAACAGAGCCCCTACCACCAGAGCCACCCAGCGCAACCAAGTCGCCACGCGCGTCCGCTCATAAACATACTGTGCTCCGCATAACATTTCAGGAGCGAAAATCCCGCATATCTATGCATTGACCCCGTATGCTAAAGCGGAAGCCCGCACCCCGCGCCCACGAAAGGCCACCATGACTCACCCATCACTTCCCGACCGTTCCGGCGAAACCACAGAGCCCCGCCGCAACGCCGGCTACGCCATTCTGGCGACCCTGCGTAGCTACGGCATCGACACCGTTTTCGGCATTCCCGGCACCCACAACCTCGAGTTCTACCGCCACCTCGAAGAGCTCGACATCCACCCCGTCACTACCCGCCACGAGCAGGGTGCCTCCTACGGGGCGGACGGCTGGTCGCTGACCCGCGGCCTGCCCGGCGTCGTCATCACCACTTCGGGCCCCGGCCTGCTCAACTCCCTCTCGGGTGCCGCCACCGCCTATGCCGAGTCGCGCCCCATGATTATCCTCTCCCCCGGCCGCCCCGTGGGTCACGAGTTCCGCGACATCGGCGCCCTGCACGAGACCAAGAACCCCACCGGTGCCGTCAACTCCATCGTCGAGTTCTCCCGCCGCGTGAACTCCGCCGAAGAGGCCGTGGACATCATCCACAACGCCTTCCGCTCCTTCGCCCACAACCGTCCGCGCCCCATCCACATCGAAGTACCCCTCGACGTGCTCGAACGCGAGGTTGAGCTTGACCCCGCTATCCTGCAGGCCCGTCCCCTCGGCAAGCCCCAGCCCGCACCCATCGACGATGTGCGCGAGGCTGCCCGCATGCTGGCTGAATCGAAAAAACCCATTATCGTTGCCGGTGGCGGCTCTATCGGCGCGGCAGCCGACCTGCTGCGCCTGGCAGAAACCCTGGAAGCTCCCGTCATCACCTCGGTCAACGGCAAGGGCGCCATTCCCGAAAAGCACCGCCTCTCCCTCGGCGCTGACCTGCGCCTGAGCGCAGCCCACGCCTTCTGCCGTGAGGCTGATGCCATGCTGATTATCGGCTCGAAGATCGGTGAAGCGGAGCTCTGGGACGGCGACATCCGCCCCGCTGGCCCCGTCATTCGCATCGATATTACGCGCGACCAGATGCTCACCAACATCACCCCCGATATCGAGCTGCCGGGCAACTCCAAGGCCGTCATTCCGCAGCTTCTGGACGCCCTCGCCGAGCTCGGCCTAGCTCCCGGCTCCCGCGAGCCCCGCGACCTGCAAAACATCTTCGACGCCCTCGACAACGAGGGGCGGGCAATCGCGCCCGAACTGGCAGAGCTCAACGAGAAGATCATGGAGATCCTGCCCGAAGACACCATCATCGCCGGCGACTCCTCCCAGGTCACCTACATGGGCACCACCACCTTCTACCGGGCGGCCCGCCCCAACTCCCTGCTCTACATGGCAACCTACGCCACCCTGGGCTACGGCCTGCCCGCCGCTATCGGCGCCAAGGTAGCTGCACCCGAGCGTCCGGTGGTCTGCCTACTCGGTGACGGCGCCCTCATGTTCGCCATCCAGGAGCTCATGACCGCCGTTGAGCAGCAGCTCGACCTCCCCATCATCTGCGTTGAGAACGGCGGCTACGGCGAGATCCGCCAGAACGAGCGCGACCGCGGCATCGCCCCTGTAGCGGTAGACCTGGTGCAGCCTGACTGGGTCAAACTGGCCGAGGGCTTCGGCGCTACAGGCTTCTCAGCCACCATGGACACCCTGGCCGAGACCGTCCAGCAGGCTCTTGCTACCAGCGGCCCCTCGGTCGTGCACCTGAAGATTGGTGAGACCCTGCGCTAGGCGCAGCTAGCTCATAGAGATAAGGACGCCGCCCCGCACTTCCCTGCCAATTGGCAGGAAAGTGCGGGGCGGCGTCCTTTTTTCGTCTGCTCACCCGGGGTGAGATGGATAGCTACTCGTAGCGCAGGGCGTCGATGGGGTCGAGCTTAGCCGCCTTGTTGGCCGGGTAGTAGCCGAAGAAGAGACCGATGGCCAGGGAGAACCCCAGGGCTAGAAGCACGGCGCTGAGCGGCGGGAAGACGAAGGTGCCCAGCATATTGGCTCCCAGCATGCCCAGGCCACCACCGATGAGAACACCGAGGATACCGCCGACCAGGCAGACCATCATGGCCTCCACCACGAACTGTAGGCGGATTGCCCCTCGCGTTGCCCCCAGGGCCTTGCGGATGCCGATTTCGCGGGTACGTTCGGTGACGGTCACGAGCATAATGTTCATGACGCCAATGCCGCCTACCAGTAGTGAGATACCGGCGATAGCCGAGATAGCTGCGCTGATGCCGTCCAGTACCGCATTGAAGGACTCGGTCATGGCTGAGAAGTCTTGAATTTCAGCCATGAACTGGTCGTCACTACGGTACATGCTGGTCAGGTGGGCCTGCAGTAGGGCCTTGACCTGCCCCAGGTCCTTGCCTTCGGCGGGACGCACGGTGATGCTATTCCAGCCGTCGCTGTTATAGGAGTTGAAGTCGGGTTCTAGGGACAGCGGCAGGTAGACCGAGCCGGGGCCGTTGAAGGCAAAGGGGCCGCTAGCCATCTCGGTCTGGTAGACACCCACCACGAGAACCGTGCGCGAGGTCAGCCCCGCCTGCACATCAATTTCGCTTCCCACTGCCGCCTGGGGGTCGCCAAAGAGCGGGACAGCCTGATCCATGGAAAGGAGGGTGACCGGCCGCTTGGTGTCCATATCCGCCTGGGTCAGGGAGCGCCCCGCCACCAGGGTGACCGGGTTAAGTTCCAGGTAGTCCATATTGACGAACTGGGCATTGGTGTAGGGGGCCTCATTCTCACCGGCGAACAGATCTACGCCGAAGTAGGAGTTTGCCCCGAGGGGAATACCCGCAATGTTGTCGCCCAGGGCCTCTTTGAGGCGGGCGATGTTATCCTCGTCGAACTTGGACTCAGCTGCGGGCTCGATGTATTCCCCGTTCGGCATACCCATGGGGCCGGAGGTCAGCCCCGCTTCTTCCTGCTCCTCAGTGGGGCGCTGCACCACGCTCACCATCAGGTCGTTAGCACCGGAGCTCACAATCGACTCAGAGGCCTGAGTTTTCAGCGAATGCCCCAGGGTCAAAATCGTAATGACCGAAGCAATACCCACGATGATGCCAAGCAGGGTAAGGAAGGAGCGCATCTTGTTGTTGCGCAGGCTCCCCAGGGCCAGGGAGATTGATTCACGCACGTTCATTGCGAGACCTCCTCTGTAATCCGACCATCGACCATGGTGACGATGCGGTCGGTCTCAGCAGCCAGTTCGGGGTTGTGGGTAATGAAGACGATGGTCTTGCCCTGCTCACGGTTGAGCTCGTGGAAGAGGTCCATGACCATGCGCCCGGTCTGGGAGTCCAGGGCACCGGTGGGCTCGTCGGCCAGGAGTAGGGGCGGGTCGTTGGCCAGGGCACGGGCGATAGCAACACGCTGCTTCTGGCCACCGGAGAGAGCTGCGGGGCTGTGGTTCATGCGGTCGGCCATGCCCATCTGCTCTAGCAGGTGGGCGGCGCGTTCGCGGCGGTCACGGGGGTTCATACCGGCGTACATCATGGGCATTTCCACGTTCTTGAGGGCAGAAATACGGCCCACCAGGTTGAAGCTCTGGAAGATAAACCCGATGTTCTGGCTACGGTAGTAGGCTAGCTCGTCATCACTGAGGGAGGGGATATTCTCACCGGCAAAGGTGTAATAACCCTGGGTGGCCCGGTCGAGCAGGCCGATGATGTTCATCAGTGTGGTCTTACCCGAGCCGGACTGGCCGACCACTGACACGAATTCACCGTGGTCCACGTGGAAGTCGATACCGGGTAGCACCGTGATAGCGCTGGGTGTTCCCGCGTTGAAGGTTTTGACGATACCTCGCATATCGAGCAGAGTGCTCATGGCCTACCACCCGAAGCTGGTGCCGGCATCGAGGGTGACGGTTTCACCCACGCGGTAGCGGTAGGTTTCACCGTAGGTGAGCACCATGTCGCCGGAAGCTACGTCACCACCGGTAATGGCGATATCAAATTCATTAGCCAGGCCGGTTTCAATGGAGCGTTCTTCAAGGGTGAAGGAGCCGTCGTCGTTGGCGACAGCCACCACAACACTCTCGCTACCGAGATCGTTGGTGTAGACCGCATCGATGGGCACAGCCAGGGAGCTTTCCTCTTCAGCGGTGATAATGCTGGCCTTGACTGAGGACCCCAGGTAGAGGCCGTCGCGGTCACCGGTAACTTCGATGGTGACGGTAAAGGTGGGTGAACCACCGGCTGCCATGCCCGCTGCGGCAGCCTCAGGGTTGGCCTGCTGGGCGGAGTCGGCGATGGACGCAACCGAGGTGACGGTGCCCGAGTATTCCTTGGTGCCGGTTGCTCCGGCGGTGAAGGTGACGCGGTTACCTTCCTTGATGGTGGCAACGTCAGTCTCGCGGACGCTGGTGGTAATGGTGAGCTTGGAATCGTCGCCGATGGTCACCACGGGGCCGGTTGCCGGGGCACCGGGCTTGGCTACGCTCATAACGACACCGTTGATGGGTGAGGTGAGGGTGGCTGAGCTGAGATCGCCCTGTAGGGCTCCCAGGGTCTGGTCGCGAGTGGTTTCTGAGCTGGTCAGGGCGGTGCGGGCGCTGTTGAGCTCGGTTTCGAGGGCTGCAAGCTGGGTGTTGGCGGAGGTGCGGGCGGTGGCGACGCCGGTGTCTGCGTCCGCCTTTGCCCCGTTAGCCAGGCGCAGGGCCGACTCGGCGGCGGCGACTTCGGCGTTAATCATGGTGAGGTCTTCACCGGCGGCAGCGGCCTGGTCGCGTACCTGGTACTTGGCGTTGAGGTCGGTGGCAGCCAGGGAGGCCTGTTCGTTAGCGGAGCGCTGAGTGGCGAGGGCCGCTAGAATTTCGGGGTTGGTGCCGTTGGTGATTCCCTGGCTGTACTGGTCATAGGCAGTCTGGGCTGCGGTCAGAGCGCCCTGGGCGCTGGTGACAGCCCCATCGAGCTGGGTGCGTTGGGTATCGAGGCCCCCCTGGAGGGTGGAGGTGTCGATGGTGGCTAGGGTTTGGCCGAGCTCGACCCGGTCGCCGACCTCTACCTCAACGGAGCTGATTGGGCTGGTGAGGTGGGTGGTGATGGAGCGGACTTCGCCGGGGGCGATGGTACCATCCACCCGTACTTTGTTGCTGACGCCTTCGTCGCTCAAAATCAGGTAGTCGGTGGAGGGGATGGAGTTCTGAGCGCTGGTGTTGCCACCAAACATGCTACCTACGACTAGCGCGCCGATGGCGATGAGGGCGATGACGCCTACAGCCAGACCAATGAGCACCTTGGTGAGGGTGCTCATTTTCTTTTTGGCAGGCGGACGCCGGTGCGCAGCTTCCGGTGCTTGGGTCGGAGGTGTGGGGGTTGTGCTCATGGTGCTGGTCCTTCACTAGCGGAGATAAATGTGGTGCAGTTCTCTTTTAGTGTAAGCGTTAACCTGCCCAGACAACACCCGGTTGCTGCCCAGAAAACAACAAATCATACCGGGGTATACAAATCATACCGGGGTATGAGGGGTAGGCTTGCAGCCTCATCCTCTAGGCGAAGCCGCCTCCCACCCACATGATGAAGGTTATGGCGAGAATGAAGAATAGCGGGGCAGCAACGATAATCAACACCCCTAAAATCAGGGCAAAAATCGCGGTTATTTTCTCTCGGCCTCTCACGAAGAGGGCCCCTATTGCCAGCCCCATGGCACCAAGCCAGGTAAACCCTGTGGGCAGGGCTATGCTGAGTTCCCAGTCGAAGAAGATGAAGTTGGCAAGCCCTACACAGGTCATAAGTAGCATCATGACCAGGGAGATCGTGCCGTAGGGATTGAGCTTCTTTGCCTGTTCCGGCGGGCGAACCGCTGGAGGGTAATGGGCAACTGGGTGCTGGCCAGCGCCTACATGGTGCCCGGCACCCGGGGGCGGGTATGCGTTGGGCTGACCGGGGTGGGCCGGATAAGCCGGGGCGGTAGATAGCGGGCGAGGCGGACGCTCGGGGTGCTGAAAGGTATTATTCATGGCACCAGTATGGGCAAAAATTCATGTTCCCACTAGGTCTTTTAAAAATCTGTGGATAACTCCGGGGTGCCCGGCGGATTTATGACCGAGCATTACAGGGGTTATCCACAGACGCGCCAATGAAAGCTGGCCCCTCACGTTTCCTCTGTAGAATATGGTAAACGGACTAACAAGGAGGTTTTCCGTGACCACTCCTCTTTTCTCTTCCCCTGAGCCTATTCCAGGAGCAAGCCCCCTTCTAGCAACACGTCGCATGTTCGCCAAGACCTTTACCTTCTCGGGGCGGGCGTCTCGTAGTGAGTTCTGGTGGCCCAATATGCTTGCCTTGAGTGTGCTGATGGCATGCGATATTGCGGCACGACGTTACGACCGCTCCCGAAACCCTGATTCCTATACAGGGCCTCACAACAAGGATGCCTTCTGGCCCTTCCCTGATCGACCGGCCCCAGGCATGCCCGAGACACAAGAAGAACAGGCAGCGCGTAAACAACGTTTTAACAGAGCTGAGATGACTTCCTTGGCTTTTAGTGCTCCGGCGCTTGTAGCACTCGGCGTGCCTACGTTGTCGCTTTCGGTTCGACGCCTCCATGATGCTAATTTGTCAGGTCATTGGATGTGGATTCATGCATTCCCTTTTATAGGTTCCCTCGTAACCTTCGCGCTCTCAGCCCTACCCAGTAACCCCAAGGGTGAGAGATTTGACTAGAGCAAACGACTTTTAACGAGAGAAAGCGAGCCGATCGGCTCGCCTTCTCCTCCACTCAGAGGCAACATAGTGAGACACTAGGCCTTGGGTACTCCCAGTTCCCCGGTAACATATTGGGCGACCCCGAAGCCGAAGGACCAATCGTAAAATGTGTTCTCAACATAACCAATGAACACATCTTCACCAGCAATTCCCACCTGCCCCAGCTTCTCCGCTATACGAGCATAAAGTTCCTGCTTAGCCTCTGATGAGCGACCTTCTTGGGTGAAAATCTGAATCATAACTACACCCTCACTACGATCAAACCCCAGACTAGCATCTTCAGCAATAATTTCTCCGGGCTGATGACGATTGATGATCTGGAAACGGTCACGGACAGGGATGCCATAGACCTCAACAATAGCTTCATGAACAGCATCCGCAATAGTACGAGCACGCTCGGGAGTATGAGATTCATTGAGGTCGATTCGAACAAGGGGCATAGCCATTCCTTTCTGTAGCCATACCCACCCTACATTTTGTCCTTACAAAGTTCAATCATTACGAAAAATTTCCAGAAAAGAACTCCTTCATCCATGCGAATATTCCGTGAAAATCCTGTAATCTGATTTTGTAATTACAAAGTAACATTATCGAGAAGACTCGAACTATGACGCTCCTACCCCCCATAAGCATCGACCGCAGCTCCCCGGTTCCCCTCTATCACCAGCTCATTACGGGTATCCGCAACGCTATCTCCGAAGGCACCCTCAGTGCTGGGTCAATGCTTCCCAATGAGTTAGATATCGCCAAAACCCTCCACCTCTCTCGCCCAACCGTCCGCAAGGCCATGGACGAGCTCGTCCGGTCTGGTCTGCTCGTCCGTAAGCGCGGAGTAGGCACCCAGGTCGTCTCTAACGAGATCAGACGCCCCCTCTCCCTCAGTTCCCTCTACGACGACCTAGCCCGCAGCGGCATCGACCCCAGCACCCGCGTCCTCACCTTTGATACCATCGTCCCTCCCCCCTTCATCACAGAAGAGCTAGGGCTAGATGATAAGGCCAGGGTCTACTACATCCGCCGTATCCGCTATGAGAACAAGACCCCCCTCGCCCTCATGGAAAACTGGGTACCCACATCCATCGGCGACATCACCCCCGCCATGCTTGAAGAGAACGGCCTCTACGAAACGATGAGAAGCCTAGGCGCAACATTCAGCGTCGGCCACCAAAAAGTTGGCGCAACCGTCGCCACCGCCGAACAAGCGGAGCACCTTGAAACCACCCCCGGTGCTGCCCTCGTCACCATGAAGCGTACCATCATGAACGACGTAGGAACGCGCATTGAAACGGGTTCCCACGTTTACCGTGCAGACCTCTACACCTTTGAGATGACCCTCTCCCAGTAAGGAAGGAAAGCAAAATGACCAACTGGTTCTACCCTGCCGGCACTGCCCAGGACGGCCCCTGGGATGTTTCCCTCGGTGCCTCCGATTCATCCACCACCGTCGACGGCTGGAAGCATACCGGCGTTAAAACCGCAACCTTCACCGATGCGCCTCTTACCCTAGAGGCCACCCACGAAGAACGAATCATCGTCCCCCTGACCGGTGATGTCAGCGTAACCATGAAGGGTCGCACCTACCACCTCTCCGGGCGCCGCAGCGTTTTTCACGGCCCCGCCGATGTCCTCTACACCGGTGTGAACGCCGAAGTCACCTTAACTGCAGCCCCCGGAGTGAGGGTCGCCGTTGCGTCTGGCCCGGCTAACAAGGACTACCCCACACGCCACATCACCAAGGACGAGATTCCCGTTGAACTCCGGGGCGCCGGTACCAGCTCCCGTCAGGTGCATAACTTTGGCACCCCGGCGTCTCTCGAAGCAGACCGGATTATTGTCTGCGAAGTGATTACTCCTGGTGGCAACTGGTCTTCCTACCCTCCCCACAAGCACGATGAGGAAAAGGATGGCGAAACTGCCCTCGAGGAAATCTACTACTTCGAAACTCGACCCACCCCCGGTGCTCCGGCTGAAGCAACCGATGCGATTGGCTACCAGAGGGTTTATGCCTCCGATGACCGCCCCATTGATGTCAATGAGGAGGTCCGTACCGGTGACGTTATCCTGGTCCCCTACGGTTGGCACGGTCCGGCCATGGCAGCGCCCGGCTACGATCTCTACTACCTGAATGTCATGGCAGGCCCCGGCCCCGTCCGTGACTGGCTCATTAGCGACGACCCCCACCACGGCTGGGTCCGGAGCACCTGGGAGGGGCAAGATATCGACCCCCGCCTGCCCTTTACCGCTGACCAGTAGCCCTTCCTTTCATCGGACGCACCCCGCCCATCCCGGGCGTGGTGCGTCTATTTTCTGCCTGGCCATATCGCACATAAAGGGGCATCATGGATTTCCCAGCTCTTACCTGGACTTTTCTCGCGCTAGCAGCCTTTCTTACCGGTCTGTCAAAGACGGCTATCCCGGGAATTAATACTGTTTCTGTGGCCCTTGTGGCAGCTTTGCTCCCGGCTAAGGCGTCAACCGGAATCGTCCTTCTCTTGTTTATGGTGGGTGACGTTTTCGCTCTAGCTATGTACCGCAAGCACGCCCATTGGCCCACCCTACTCGGTATGATTCCTGCCGTTTTGGTAGGTCTTCTGGCTGGGGTTCTCTTCCTGGCTCAGGCAACAGATAGCGGGGTTAAACAGCTGATTGGAGGGATTCTCCTTGCGGCTCTCGGTGTGACTTTCTGGCAGCGGCATACCCAACAGAGGGCTGGAGTCGTCAGCTCTCAGAGAAGGTCACGGGCCCGTCGTCTAGGGTACGGGGCTCTTGCTGGCTTCACGACGACGGTTGCTAACGCTGGTGGCCCCATGATGAGTATGTATTTTCTCGCTGCACGGTTTGATGTGAAGGCTTTTTTGGGAACGGCTGCCTGGTTTTTTGCCGTGGTTAACCTCTGTAAGCTCCCTTTTTCCCTGGGGCTGGAGATCATTACTCCTGATTCCTTAGCTGTGGCTTCTTTTCTTGCTCCTGCTGTGGTAATTGGTGCCTTTTTGGGTAGGTTTCTGGCAAGAATAATTAGTCAGACCGTATTTGATCGTCTTGTCGGTGTGACGACCTTGTTTGGAGCTCTCTATCTTCTTCTCGGTTAAAGAAAGGCCGCCCGCCAGATTTCTGGTGGGCGGCCTGCGCTTCGGGGGTTTTAGCGCTTGATGTCCTTGGGCTGGACGATGTAGATAGCGCCGGTTGTTACTCCGACTTCTACTTCTTCCAGGGACTTTCCGCGGGTTTCAGGCAGGAACTTGACCATCACGAGGACGGCTGCGGCGTTGATGGCGGCGAAGCCGAAGAAGGTGGTGTTCAAGCCAACAGCCTCAAGAACAATGGGGAAGGTGAAGGAGATAGCTGCATTGGCGATCCACATGCAGAATACTGCGGTACCCATACCGAAGGCGCGAATCTGCTGGGGGAAGATTTCAGAGAGTAGCACCCAGGTGGAGACGTTGAGGAAGGTCTGCATGGAGCCGACAAAGCCAACGATAAGAACAAGCAGAATCCAGGGGCGGGCGGCGGAATCTGCGGGAATGGCGAGGGAAGCCAGGCCAATGAGGAGGTGGAGGAGGGTGACCAGGGAGTAGCCGGTGATGACGGTGGTGCGGCGGTTAATTTTTTCCATCATCCAGAGGGCTACGAAGGCACCGAGGACGGCGATCACGCCGGGAGCTACGTTAGCGATGAGGGCTGCTTGATGGGAGAAACCGGCGTCCTGCAGGACGATGGTTCCGTAATACATGATGGAGTTAATACCGGTGAATTGCTGGAATACAGCCAGGGCGATACCGACGAGCAGAATACGGAAGATCCACTTGTCTTTGATCATGGAGCCCAAGGAGGGGGTGACCATGCTGGAGTCTCGTTCGAGGGACTTCTCTACTTCGCGGGCTTCGGCAAGAGCACGGTCCTCGGAGCGGATTGTTTTGAGGACGGCGATAGCTTCTTCCTTGCGTCCCTTGGAGAGTAGCCAGCGGGGAGATTCGGGCATGCGGAGCATGCCGATAAAGAGGAAGACTGCAGGTAGGGCACATATGGCTAGCATGATTCGCCAGACGTGATCGAGGTGGCCCATGGTGGTGCCCAGGATTGCATTGACGACGAAGGCAGCTAGCTGGCCGACAACAATCATCATTTCGTTTCGGCCTGAGAGGGATCCGCGGATTTCGTAGGGGGCGAGTTCGGCGAGGAAAACGGGGACGACGGTGGATGCGCCGCCGACGCCGAGGCCCAGGAGAACACGACCAACCAGGAGGATGCCTAAGTTAGGTGCAACTGCACATAAAACTGCGCCGAGGAAGAAGATGGTAGCTAGCAGGAGGATGGTCTTGCGACGGCCAATTGCGTCTGACAAGTAGCCAATGGAGATTGCGCCCAGGGCAGCGCCAACCAGCAGGGTTGCGGTGACGAGGCCGATGCCTGATGCTTCTAGCCCGAGCTCTGCGGTCATGGGGTCGATTGCGCCGTTGATCACGCCGGTGTCGTACCCGAAGAGGAGGCCGCCGAGGGTGGCGACGGTGGCTACTTGACCCAGTCGGCGGGTGTGGGGTCCTTTGGTGAGCGGGGGCAGATTGCTCTCGCTGGCAGAAACTGCATGACTCATGTTTTTATGATCTTTCTATTCAAAAGTTATCTTCGTTGAATAACTATGCCTTACGAGCCTCTTGGACCATGTTTTTCATGGTGGTTAGTTGGTATGTGGATACTTCGTGGGCGTTTTCGTTTTCTGCGAAGACTGATGAGGCCATCACTGTATCGGGGTTATCGAGGAATCCGATTTCTTGTAGGCCGGAGAAGAACTCTTGCCAGTTGACGTCTCCATCGCCGATTTTGAGGTGCTGGTGGACGCGGACGGGGTTGCCCGGGGGATTGGTGATGTAGCGGAGGCCGTGGGAGCGGTGGTGATCCATGGTATCTGCAACGTGAACGATTCGGATTCGGTCTCCTGCTGCACGCATGATGTCGAGGGGGGCGTCCTTCATGTGGAAGGTGTGGGGGGCTACGTAGACCATGCCCAGGTTTTTGGAGTTGACCCCTCGGATGACCCGCCAGGCGGCGAGGCCTTCTTCGACAAAGTCGTCGGGGTGGGGGTCGATAGCGACGTGTAGGCCCTCTCGTTCGATGATGGGGAGGAGTTCTTCCATGGAGCGGTAGAAGGCTCGTTCTGATTCTTCGGCGAGCTCTGGGCGGCCGGAGAATTCGGTTCCTATTTGCTGGACGCCGAGGTCAACGGCGATGCGGAGAACGCGCTTCCAGTAGCGTACGGCGGCTTCTCGGGCGTCGGGGTCTGGGGAGGACCAGCGGAGGACGGGCAGGAGGGAGGCAATTTCTACTTCGGCGTCTTTACAGGCTTGAGCCAGTTGGCGAACGAGCTCGTCGTCGGCTTTGGGGTGGTTGAAGAAGGGAATGAAGTCGGCGTGGGGTGTCATCTGCAGGTAGTCGTATCCCAGGTCTTTGGCGAGACGAGGGAACTCCAGCAGGCTGTGGGAGTGGTGGAAGGGGGTGGGATCCAACGCAATTTTCACCGTGTTCTCCGTAAATATCTATGGAAGGGTTTGTGCAACTCTGCAGGTCACCCCTGGGATTGTTCTGTGCTACACACCACTATAGCTTTGTTAGGTCATATATACAATATGGGTAGACCAGGTCAATTATTGATTTTGTTCTTACAAACAATTGACAGGACTAAGTATCGTAGGACACTCTTTAAGAGCAACAACAGTTATGCTCATCACAGGTAATGTGGTGGCTACCAACAAAGGACACTCATGAGCGCAGAACTCCGTATCGCCGTCGTCGGCGCTGGTCGCATGGGATCAGATCATATCTCCCGCATTCGCGACCGCATGAAGAAGGCCCGCCTCACCGCCGTCATCGACATCAATGAAGAAGCAGCAACCCAGGCTATCGAAGGTATCGAAGGCGCCAAGGTCTACACTAATTTCCTTGAGGCTCTGGACTCCGATACCGTTGACGCCGTCCTAATTGCAACACCCGGTTTCCTCCACGAAGCTGTCCTGATTCCCGCTATCGAACGTGGGCTTCCCATCCTCTGTGAAAAGCCCCTCACTACCGATTCGGGGTCTGCCTGGCGAGTTGTTGAAGCCGAAGTCAAGGCCGGCAAGAAGCTGGTCCAGGTAGGCTTCAACCGCCGTTTCGATGCAGGGTACCAGGACATCAAGACTAAGCTGGACACCGGTGAATACGGTGAACTTCTCCAGCTCAACCTGGAACACGTCAACCCCGATGTCCCCGACTGGTACACCGGTCGCAACCTCATCGACGACACTGTAGTCCATGAGTTTGATGCCGTCCGCTACTTTACCAACGAAGAGGTCTCCACCGTCCAGGTTCGCGCAGGTAAGAAGTCAGCAGACGTCCTCAACCCTGAACTCAAGGACCCCGCCCTGGTTCTTATGGAAACCACTTCAGGAGTTCTCGTAACCGTCAATACCCACGTTGTCTCAAACTACGGCTACCAGGTCACCACCCGGGCGATCACCGAGAAAGACCACCTCACCGCCGGAATCGACCAGATCACCGAAGGCTTCGTTGAGCGCTTCCAGGACTCATACGACCGTGAGGTCCAGGCCTGGATCGACGCCACCCTAGCCGGTGAGCAGGTTGGCCCTTCCGCCTGGGACGGCTATGCCGCCACCGCCTGCTGTGAAGCCGGCATTGAGGCCGTAGAAAATATCGGCTCCACCGTGACCGTCAAGCTCAACGAAAAGCCTGACCTCTACAAGTAACAACGCCCCTTAGAGAGCCCCGTCCCTACGGGGCTCTTCTTGTACCTCCCCCCCCCCTAAGCGCAAAGGAACATCATGCCCTATCAATTGGCTGCCTGTGCTGAAATGCACTATCTGGATTTACCCTTGCTTGACCGCATCTCCGCCATCCACAACCAGGGGTTCCAGGTTGAAATCTGGGATTTCACCTCTAAAAACCTGCCGGAGCTCGCTGCTACAGGCGCGACCTTTTCCTCCATGACGGGGTACATCAGAGGAAACTTTACAACGGAAGCCGGTAGGCAGGAGCTCATCGAAACAGCCCGACTGGCCTTAGAAGCCTCTCTGGTCTTAGATCTTCCCCGGCTCAACCTTCACGGGACAGGATTGGGAGAAGGGGGGCTTCCCGTCCTGGCCCAGGAAGAGGTCACAGGGTACGACTGGATCAAGACTGCAGACACCCTCCGCCGGCTGGGAGATGAGGCAGCTAAATTCAATAAAACCTTCATCCTCGAAAATCTCAATACCGCGGTAGACCACCCCGGAACCCCGTGGGCTAAGGCTGAGGATACTTTGGCCCTCATCCAGGCAGTAGACCACCCGAATATCCGACTCAACCTCGATCTCTACCATGCCCAGATTGGGGAGGGTAACTTGATTCAGCTCCTTGAACGTTGCATGCCCTGGATAGGAGAGATACAAATTGCGGATGTACCCGGGCGATGCGAACCAGGTACAGGAGAGATCCGCTACGAGGCTATTGCCTCTTACCTCCAGTCCGTTGACTACCAGGGGGTCATAGCCCTGGAATCCTACGCGAAGACTTCTTCAGACCTGGCCCTCCAGATCTTCCGGGACATCTTCACTCCCTAGCTTAAACAAGGCTGGCTGGCCTACTCGGGCAATGCGAGTAGGCCAGCCAGCCTCATTTTTATGCGGGGTAACTACCAAAGGAGGCGGGCCCTACCCCACCAACCTAGGCTTGGAGGCACTGACGCAGGAATTCCAGGGATGCTTTAGCGTCCAAGAGGGGTCCTTCACCAGGCTGCGGTTCTGCAGTGATGACGTTGTCTTGCTCTAGGACGAACCAGCCCTGGTAGCCGCTGGCGACCAGGCTGGAGACGATCCGGGCGATATCAACGTCCCCGGCCCCCAAAGGGGTGTACATGCCCTGCACAACGCCATCGTAGTAGGTGATAGAGCCGTCCTGCACCTTCCGGGCCAGGTCTAGGCGGACGTCCTTGAGATGGACGTGGGACACCCGGCTTGCGTAGTCAACGGCGAACTCTACGGGGTCGATTCCGCCGATAAACATGTGGCCGGTATCGAAGCAGATATTGACGGTGGTATTCTGCAAAATCTTATCAAGGTCTTCAGCTTGCTCCACCATGGTTCCAGCATGAGGGTGAAGGGAAACTGCAATACCTACAGCAGAGGCCGCTTCAGCAATTCGTTCAAGGTTGCTGTACACAGTCTGCCACTGCTCCGAGGTGAGAACCGGGCGGGGAGCATCATATCCATTGATACCGGTTGCCGCAGCCAAAACCAGGGTCTCCGCACCAGCTGCAACAAAGCTCTCCAGTTCGCGCTTGATAGCAGGGAGGGGGTCCTTATCTTCGTCGTGCAGAACGACGGGCACGAACCCAGCAATTGCTTTCATTCCATATTCTTCAAGAACCTCAACCTTGCCTGCCGGCTCGGCGGGCAGGAAGCCTTCTGGGCCAAATTCGGTTGCAGCGAACCCTAGCTCCTTCATCTCGGCTAGAACTCGCTGGGGATTCATCTGGTGACCCCAGCCTTCAACCTCACAAACTCCCCAAGAGATGGGAGCAGCAGAAATTTTGTATGCCATTTTCATTCCTCTCATTGTGGTGGAACCACAGGATTTTTACGTTTTCCTTGTTTCAGCATGCCGGTGGCAAGGCCGGTTTACCCCCGGGGGGCAAAAGTCCAAACTTCAGTGTTTCAACCAGCCAAACCCCACTTATTTCACATCGGAAGCGGAATAACCAATTAATTTTTTTCTTCATACGCGACCAGCTTGCGACCCTTCATGCCCCACCGCACCATTGCCGAGACAATCGATATTGCGTGCGACACTCTCAAATGATCTCAAAAAAATAGTGTTGCCCATCTCACTAATGTGATGTAGCTTTATCTGAAACAAACCTTTGTACGGTCATACTAACCTACCCACTATCCCTTTGGGAGGAAATCATGAAACTTTTCTCAAGCACTCTTGCTCGCAAGTCAGCAATTGCAACCGCAGCAACAACTGTTCTCCTCCTCAGCGCCTGCGGCGGCCCCGCCGGCGTCAACGGTGAACTCAAGAATTCAAGCTCAACCGGCACCTCCGTGACCAACACCGTCAGCACCCCCTCCATGAAGGTTGCTTTCATTACCCACGCCTCCCCCGGTGATACCTTCTGGGACATCGCCCGCAAGGGTGCTGAAACCGCAGCAGCCAAGGACAACATCGAACTGCTCTACAACTCCGACCCCGATGGCTCCCGCCAGGCCCAGCTCGTCGAACAGGCTGTAGACCAGGGCGTTGATGGCATCGTCGTCACCCTCGCCAAGCCCGACGCTCTCGCAGGTGCCCTGGCCAAGGCCAAGGAAGCCGGAATCCCCGTCTTCACTATCAACTCCGGCGAAGCAGAATCAGCCACCGTTGGCGCCCTGGCCCATTTTGGCCAGAACGAATCCGTCGCCGGTGAAGCCGCCGGTGAAGCCCTCAACGACCAGGGTTCCAAGCGCGTCATCTGCGTGATTCACGAACAGGGCAACGTTGGACTTGAAAGCCGCTGTGAAGGCGTCAGCAAGACCTTCTCCGGCCAGTACGAAGTCCTCTACGTCCAGGGAACCGACATGACCAACGTCGCCTCCACCATCACCTCCAAGCTCCAGACCAACTCAGACATCGATGCGATTCTGACCCTGGGCGCCCCTATCGCCATGACCGCCATCGACTCCGCAGCTGACGCCGGCTCCGAAGCAGCTATCGCCACCTTCGATATGAACTCCGACGCCATCGGTGCCCTCCAGAGCGGCGGTCTGGACTTCATCGTCGACCAGCAGCCCTACCTGCAGGGCTACTCAGCCGTTGACGGCATCTGGCTCTACAAGACCAACGGCAACGTCCTCGGTGGCGGTCAGGCCGTCCTCACCGGTCCCCAAATCATCACTTCCGAAAATGCCGATGCTGTTGCTGAATACGCAGCCAACGGCACCCGCTAAGGAGCACACTCATGACCACAACTGACGAGCGCCTCGCTCGCCCCAACCTCTTCGTTAGGTTCTTTAGCCAACCCATCGCAGGCGCCTCCACCGCAGCTGTTGCCCTCTTCATCATCTTCGCGATGGCCTCCAGCCAGTTCCTCCAACCGACCTCTATCGCCACCGTCCTCTACGGTGCCTCCACCGTAGGCATCATGGCAGTCGGCGTCTCCCTCCTCATGATTGGCGGTGAGGTAGACCTATCAGCAGGTGTCGCCGTCACCACCAGCGCCCTCTCAGGAGCCATCTTCGTCTACTGGTTCGGCTCAAACGTCTGGCTGGGTGTCCTCTTCTCCCTGCTACTCTCCCTAGCAATTGGCGCCCTCAATGGTTACCTCCTGACCAAGTCAAAGCTAGCTAGCTTCATCGTAACCCTCGCCACCTTCTTCATGCTGACCGGTATCAACCTCGGTGTCACCCGCATGCTCACCGGCGGCGTCGCTACTCCCTCCATCGGCTCTGGCGCAGGGTTCTCTTCAGCAGAAGCAGTTTTCGCCTCAGACATCAATCTCTTTGGCGTCAACGTCAAAATCACTGTCCTCTACTGGATCGCCCTCGTCCTCGTTGCCACCTGGATTCTCCAGCGCACCCGGGCAGGTAACTGGATCTTCGCCTCCGGTGGAGCCCCCGACGCGGCCCGCGCTGTAGGCGTCCCCGTCGTCCGCACCAAAATTGCCCTCTACATGGGTGTCAGCTTCTGCGCCTGGCTCCTGGGCATGCACCAGCTCTTCGCCTTCCGCACCGTCCAATCCGGTGAAGGTATCGGCAACGAGTTCCTCTACATCATCGCAGCAGTCGTCGGTGGCTGTCTCATGACCGGTGGCTACGGCTCAGCTATCGGAGGCGCAATCGGCGCCCTCATCTACGGCATGGCCCTCAAGGGCATTGTCTACGCCGAGTGGAATCCGGACTGGCTCAAGTTCTTCCTGGGCCTCATGCTCCTGATTGCAACCGTCCTTAACTTCACCCTCCAACGTCGAGCAGCCCGAGGTGGCAAGAAATGACACAAGATACCGCAACCGCTACCGCAGCACCGCTGGTCAAACTTGACACCGTCGGCAAGGACTACGGCAACATCATCGCCCTCCGAGACATCACCCTCGAAGTAGGCGCCGGGGAAGTCACCTGCGTTCTGGGCGACAACGGTGCAGGTAAATCAACCCTGATTAAAATCATCGCTGGCCTCCACAAGCACGATCACGGCACCTACGAGGTCAGCGGTGAGGACGTCCGCTTCAACTCCCCCCGTGAAGCCCTTGACCGGGGTATCGCAACCGTCTACCAGGACCTCGCTGTAGCCCCCCTCATGCCCGTCTGGCGCAACTTCTTCCTCGGGTCTGAAGTGACTAAGGGCTGGGGCCCCTTCAAGCGTCTCGATGTTGAGTACATGCGCGAGACCACCAAAAAAGAACTGCTGGATATGGGTATCGACCTGCGCGATGTCAACCAGCCCATCGGCACCCTGTCTGGTGGCGAGCGCCAGTGTGTAGCTATCGCCCGTGCCGTCCACTTCGGCGCTAAGGTACTGATTCTGGACGAGCCCACGGCAGCTCTCGGTGTGAAGCAGTCTGGTGTGGTTCTGAAGTACATCCTGCAGGCCCGTGACCGGGGCCTGGGCGTCATCTTCATTACCCACAACCCCCACCATGCCTACCCGGTGGGTGACCGCTTCCTGCTCCTGAAGCGTGGTCGTTCTATTGGCTACCACAAGAAGAGCGATATCACTGTTGAAGAGCTGACTTCTTTGATGGCTGGTGGCGCTGAGCTAGAAGCCCTGGTGCATGAGCTCCGGGCAGCTGGCACGGATACCGGCGAGATCCGTCAGGTCCGCGACGATATCTCCAGTGATAAGAGCGCAGGAGTTGGCCATATTCCGGTCACCTCTGCAATCAAGGTGATTACCGTGGATGAAGACCAGTAGTATCTGGTAGATTCAACGCCTCAGTGGTCCCACAGGATCTTCCTGTGGGGCCACTGTGTTCGTGCGTCATGGCAAGAAAATACTGCCCATGGACGCCCCGGATGGGGTTCCATGGGCAGTATCTTGTTGAGGGGTTTAGCCGATGGTGGTGCGTGAACCACAGCCGAGCAGGTAGTTCTTGGTGCGCTTGGCAATCGGCAAGGGGGTATCGAAGGAGTCGACGGGGTACATGTCTTGTTCGACGATGCCAAAGAGGGGGCGGCCGAGGGCTTCTGCTGCTTCGATGACCTTGGAGAGGTCAGGCAAACCGTAGGGGGGCTCGCACATGGCCCCGAGGCGGACGGCCTTGGAGAAGGACATTTCTTCAGCCCTAACCTGGGCGACAATCTTGGGGTCTACCTGCTTCAGGTGCAGGTAGCCAATGCGGTCAGGGTATTTTTCGATTAGTTCGACGGAGGATGCTCCACCGTATTCGGCGTGGCCGGTGTCGAGGCAGAGGGTAACTAGCTTGGGGTCGGTTACGGCTAGGAATTTTTCGATTTCTTCCATGGTTTCGACGTGGGAGTCGGCGTGGGAGTGGAACTGTTGGAAGAGGCCGAATTCTTTCTGGAGGGTTTCGCCGAGGCGGTTGTGGCCTGCGGCGAGGTCGTCCCACTGCTTGTCGGTGAGGGTGGAGGGTTCAAGTTCCTTGCCGGTCTTGTCGTCGCGCCAGAGGGCGGGGATGACGACGATGTGCTGGGCTCCCATGGCTGCGGTAAGTTCTGCTACCTTGCGGGCGGGTTCCCAGGCGATATCCCACTGGTCGAGGCCGCGGTGGAAGGCGGTGAAGACGGTTCCTGCAGACACCTGCAGGTCGCGGTCTTTGAGTTCCTTGGCTAGGATTTCGGGGTCTGCGGGGAGGTAGCCGTAGGGCCCCAGTTCAATCCACTTATAGCCTGCTTCTGCGACCTCGTCGAGGAAGCGTTGCCAGGGGGTCTGGGCGTCGTCTTCGGGGAACCAGACTCCCCAGGAATCCGGGGCGGTGCCAATGATGAGCTTGTTCTCTGTCATGTGTAGTCTCTTTCTGCGGTGAAAGGGAAGGGGGCGGGGCAGAAACCCCACAGATTTGTCCTTACATTCTATCAAATCTGCTACTTAGCCGTGTGCTCGGTCTCACCAGAACCGCTATTCAGTCATAAAAAACTCCGGCCAAGATACCTACCCAAAGGTCAGTATCCTGGCCGGAGTACTCTTTCCAGCAGAGCCCCAGTGGGGTCACCTCACCCTAGGAGTTAGAGCGGGACTCAAAATTGAAGGACGCCCCTGAAGCCTGCTTGGGCTCGGGCCAGCGCTGGGTGATGGCCTTAGCGCGGGTGTAGAAGCGGACCCCTTCTTCACCGTAGATGTGGTGCTCACCGAAGAGGGAATCATTCCAGCCACCGAAGGAGTGGTTAGCCAGGGGCACCGGCAGGGGTACGTTCACGCCGACCATACCGACCTTGATGTCGCGGGTGAAGCGACGGGCAGCAGCCCCAGATGAGGTGAAGATGCAGGTACCGTTACCGAAGGGGTTGGAGTTAATCAGCTGGATACCTTCTTCCAGGGATTCAACACGCACCACTACGAGTACGGGGCCAAAAATTTCTTCACCGTAGGCGGCCATTTCAGTCTTGACCTGGTCCAGGATGGTGGGGCCAACGAAGTTGCCACCCTCGTAGCCTTCAACGACGAGGTTGCGGCCGTCAACCACAACAGCCGCACCGGCCTGCTCCGCTTCGGTGATAATACGCTGGACGCGGTCGCGGGAAGCGGGGGTAATCAGCGGGCCCATGTCGGCGTCCTGATCCATACCGTTCGAAACCTTGATCTTCTGGGCGCGTTCTGCCACCTTGGCGATGGAGATTTCTGCAGCGTCCCCTACAGCAACTGCCACTGAGATTGCCATGCAACGCTGACCGGCAGCACCGAAGGCGGCGGCGCTGAGGTGGTCAGCGACGACGTCCATGTCAGCATCGGGCATGATCAGGGCATGGTTCTTGGCGCCGCCCAGGGCCTGGACGCGCTTGCCGTGAGCGGTTCCGGTCTCGTAGACGTACTTGGCGATGGGGGTTGAACCAACGAAGGAGATACCGTCAACATCAGGGTGGGTAAGCAGGCCATCGACCATCTCCTTGCCACCGTGCAGGACGTTGAAGACACCGTCAGGCAGACCTGCCTCCTTCCACAGCTTGGCAATGAAGTTAGCGGCAGAAGGGTCGCGCTCTGAAGGCTTGAGGATGAAAGCGTTACCTGAGGCAATAGCCAGAGGAGCCATCCAGAGCTGAATCATGACGGGGAAGTTGAAGGGGGTGATACCTGCAACGACGCCCAGGGGCTGCCGCATGGAGTAGGCGTCAATACCGGTTGCCGCCTGGGGGGTGTAGGCACCGGAGATGATGTTGGTAATACCGCAGGCGTATTCTACGATTTCCTGGCCACGGGCAATTTCACCCTTGGCATCGGAGAAGACCTTACCGTGCTCCCTAACAACGATTTCTGCCAGTTCGTCAGTCCGCTCAACAAGCAGTTCACGGAAGCGGAAAAGAATGGCAGTGCGCTTGGCCAGGGAGACCTCAGACCAGCTCTGGCCCGCAGTCTTGGCAGCGGCAACAGCAGCCTGCAGCTCGTCCTGACCACCCAAGTGCAGGGTGCCAATGGTTTCGCCGGTAGCAGGGTTGAAGATATCCTGGCGGGCGTCGCCTGCGCTGGCAACCTCGGAGCCCTGGATGAAGTGTACGACCTCGTATGACATGAACTTTTTCTTTCTCTTGATGTTGATATGTACATCGATCGGGTTCCAGCCCCGTGAGCCTGACGCTCATGGAGACTTGCGGGGTATCTAGGGCTGGAACCCAGGCTTAGTTTTGCCCTCTGCAGGGGCAGTGGAGGGTGGCCTAGCCGAGCAGGGGACGCTGCTTGGCCTTGTTGCTGACGTAATCCTGATAGGCCTGCTGGGTTGATTCCAACTCGCTCTCGGCAGTGACCGGAACGTCCCACCAGGATTCCGATGAGGGGGCATCAATCATGGGATCTGACTCGACATGAATGACGATGGGCCCTGACCCTTCGGGGGCTGCCTTAGCTTCCTTGATAGCTGCCATCAGGTCTTCGCGGACATTCTCCCCCGGCTCAACGCGGATTACACGGGCACCGAGGGACTCAGCGTTGGTTGCCAGGTCGATCGGGAGCTTGTCGCCGTGGTCGAAGGTGTGGTTTTCGGCGTCGTGCATACGGTACTTGGTGCCGAAGCGCTGGGAGCCCAGGGATTCTGAGAGGGCACCAATGGAGGCGTAGCCGTGGTTCTGGATCAAGACGGTAATGAGCTTGATTCCCTCTGCAACTGCGGTCACCAATTCGGTGTGCATCATCAGGTAGGAGCCGTCCCCCACCATGACGACGACGTCGCGTCCGTCCTGGGCATCCAGGGAGGCTCGCTTGACGCCCAGGCCGCCGGGGATTTCGTAACCCATGCAAGAGTAGGCATATTCGACGTGGTAGCCGAAGGCGTCCTTGACCCGCCACATCTTGTGGAGGTCACCGGGTAGAGAACCGGCAGCGCACACAACGACGTCCCGGTCGTCCATCGCTTCGTTGACGGCACCGATGATTTCGTTCTGGCTCATCAGGGGGCGGAATCGCTGGGCGAAAGCCTCGTCCACAATGCCGTCCCACCGCTGCTTCTCGTCGGCAACCTGCTGACGGACAGCGTCCGAGACGCTAAAGCCGCTCATCGCTTCATTGAGCTTCACCAGGGCCTTGCGGGCGTCAGCAACCATAGATACGGCAGCACCCTGCTTGTAGGCGTCGAAGGCCGCAACGTTGATGTTGACGAACTTTACGTCGGGGTTCTGGAAGGCGGTGCGGGAGGCCGTGGTGAAGTCCTCGTAGCGGGTGCCGATACCGATAATCAGGTCTGCCTCACGGACCAGGGCGTTTGAGGCGGTAGAGCCGGTGGAGCCGACAGCGCCCAGGCAGAGGGGATGGTCCCAGTCCATGACGCCTACAGCTGCCTGAGTGTAAGCCACGGGGATACCCGTTGCCTCAACGAACTTCTTGAGCTCATCTGTTGCAAAGGCATAGTGGACACCGCCACCGGCAATAATGACCGGCTTCTGGGCGGCCCGAATAGCCTCAACAGCAGCCCGGATATCAACCTCTTCAGGTTCCGGACGGCGGATCCGCCACTCGCGGGGGGCCAAGAACTCTTCCGGCACATCCAGGACCTCAGCCTGGACGTCCTGGGGCAGGGCAATGGTGACAGCACCGGTGTCGACCGGATCGGTCAGCACCCGCATACCGTTGAGGAGAGCTGAAAAGACCTGCTCGGGACGCTGGACCCGATCGAAGTAGCGGGAAACAGGGCGGAAAATATCATTGACCGTGATATCACCGGCATCAAAACGTTCCAGCTGCTGGAGCACCGGATCGGGGGTGCGGGTTGCAAACTGGTCTGAGGGGAAGAGCAAGGCGGGCAGGCGGTTAGTGGTCGCCAGGGCGGCGCCGGTAACCATATTGGAGGAGCCGGGGCCGATGGAGGTGGTCACGGCGAAGGTCTGACGACGACGGGTGTGACGGGCATAGCCAACAGCCTGGTGAACCTGGGCCTGCTCATTGCGGCCCTGGTAGTAGGGCATAAGACCCGGAGCGGTTTCCTGGTACTGGCGCAGGGCCTGCCCCATACCGGCGACGTTGCCGTGGCCAAAAATACCGAACATACCCGGAACGGTGCGGGCCCGGAAAGTTTCGTCGCCGATGGTATCGACGGTGTACTGGTTGCCAAGGAAGGTAACGACTGCCTGGGCGACAGACATTCTCTGATGTGCCATGAGGGTTTCTTTCTAACCGGAGTGATTCTTCTTTTAAGCGGTGTGGTGGAGCAGGGAAGCTGCGGTCGCAACGGCCCCGGCGACGTCGCCGTCCTCGGGGTAGAGCAGGGTCCGCCCTACAGTTAGCCCCTGCACGCCGGGGAGCTTAAGGGCAGCTTCCCAGGTGGCGAAAACTTCATCGGGGGACGAGGAGGGGTCACCCCCCAGCAGGACGGTAGGCAGGGTGGTGGAGGCCATGACCCGCTCCATCTCATCAACGACCGGCAGTTTCATCCAGGTGTAGGCACTGTTGGTACCCAGGGCACTGGCAATGCCCACTGACTTTATGACAGCGTCGGGAGTGAGGTCATTGCGGATTGCCCCATCAATGGTTTCAGAGATGAAGGGCTCAACCATGGCATAGAGCCCCTGGTCAGCAAGGGAGTTCACGGCCTGGGCTGTGGCTTCAAGGGTCGCAACCGTGTTGGGGTCCCCGTAGTGGATTCGGGTCAGCATTTTGCCACCGTCAGCCCCGATGGATTTGAGGTAGTCAGCGGTGTGGCCGGTAAAGCGGTCATCCATTTCATTGACAAGCCCCGAAAGACCACCCCGGTTCATAGACCCGAAGACGAGCTTTCCGTCGAGGGCACCAAGCAGGAGGAGGTCGTCGAGGATATCGGGGGAAGCCAGGACGCCGTCAACAGCCGGGTTGGCCAGGGCAATCTGGAGGCGGTCAAGAAGGTCCCGACGGTCTGCCATGGCCATGGGGTTTGAACCTACGCGGTTAGCGCCCCGGGCTGGGTGGTCTGCTGCCACAATGAAGTTCTGACGCCCGTAGGTCGGCCCCTCATGGCGGGGTCGGGCTGCAGCAGCCCTGGCTACTGCCTGGGGGTCTTCCAGGCGGATTTTGGTGAGATGCTCGTAGCGGCGGGGGTCCCGATCAGCGGTGAGATCAATCGTCATGGTCGTTCCCGTCCTTTCTAGAATCCGCGGTTACGGTCGTTCAGGAAGTCCATGACGTCCTGTTCCTGGGGCATTGCCTCTGAGCAGGCAATCTGGGAGGCAACAATAGCGCCAGCTGCATTCGCAAAGGTCAGAGCATTTTCCAGGGGCCAGCCTGAGAGAATTCCATGGGTGAAGGCCCCACCGAAGGAGTCTCCTGCGCCAAGTCCGTTAGCGGTTTCGACCGGGGTGGGGGCTGAGACAACTCGTTCAGTAGCAGTCTTCGCCATCACACCCTCAGCGCCCATCTTGACCACAGCAATTTTCACGCCTGCAGCCAGGAGACGGTCAGCCTGTTCGTCCGGGGTGCCATCACCGACAGCAACAGCGCATTCTTCCCGGTTACCAATGGCAATGGTGGCGTACTTAAGCAGTTCCTGAGCTGCGGCAGTTGCCTCTTCGGGCTTCTCCCAGAACATGGGGCGATAGTCCAGATCGAGAATCGTGTGCTGACCCTCAGCCAGGTTGTCGCGTCCACGAGCCTCATGGGCTGCTAGCTGGGCGGAGCGGGCCGGCTCCTGGCACATACCGGTCAGGGTCGTCCAGAAAATGGTGGCATTTTTGACGGCTTCCATATCGATGTCGTCGGCGGTGATCTGAAGATCCGGCGCGGTGGGGAAGCGCCCATAGAAGTAGAGGGGGAAATCTTCTGGGGGTTTAATCGCGCAGAAGGTGACGCAGGTCTGGAGGTTCGAATCGACGGTGACGTTTGCGTCATCTGCCCCGTAGCGGTTGAGTTCCCGGCGCAAGTATGTGCCGAAAGGATCATTGCCGACGCGGGTGATTACAGAGGTCTTATGTCCGTACTTAGCTGCGGCTACGGCGACATTGGCCGGTGAGCCACCCAGGTATTTACCGAAGCTGGTGACGTCTTCAAGGCCAACGCCGATGTCATTGGGGTAAACATCAACGCTGATACGCCCCATAGTCAGTAGTTCGTAGTGTGTCATGTGCTGCCCGTCCTTGGTATGAAACGTGGGAGTTGGAGGTTCTTACCCTCTAGAGTGCTACACAGCACACCCCCATGTCAAGGTTTGTACTTACATATTGACAAAATAAGTTATTTGGGACTTAAATGAAGAATTAAGAATGACGCAGGTCTCCACCACCGAAGGACACACGTCTCCCCACCCACTGAGAAAGCACACCCCATGACTCCTCAAAAACCCCTCGGCATTGGCCTCATCAGCGTCGGCTGGATGGGCAAAGTCCACACCAAGGCCTACCGCGAACTCCCCAGCGTCTACCCCGAACTCGGTGTCGCCCCCCGCCTGGTCCAAGCAGCAGACACCAGCGAAGAACGCGTCCAATACGCCCAAGAAGTCCTCGGTTACGAAAGCGGAACCACCGACTACCACGAGGTCCTCGCCAACCCAGACGTAGACGTCGTCTCCATCTGCGCCCCCAACTTCCTCCACCGCGAAATGGGCATAGCTGCAGCCAAAGCAGGAAAACCCTTCTGGATTGAAAAGCCTGCAGGACGATCCGGCGACGAAACCGCTGACATTGCCCAGGCCGCAGCCGAGGCAGGCGTCCTAACCTCCGTCGGCTTCAACTACCGCAACGCCCCCGCCCTAGAACACGCAAAAAAAATCATCGCCGAAGGAAAACTCGGGCGAATCACCCATGTACGCGGAATCTTCTTTGCAGACTACTCAGCCAACCCCAAGGGCGCCCTCTCCTGGCGATTTATCCGCGACAAGGCCGGTAGCGGCGTCCTCGGCGACCTCATGGGCCACCTCGTAGACCTCATGCACTACATCGTTGCCCCCATCGAAGAAGTCACCGCCCTCACCAGCACCTTCTACACCGAACGCCCCGTACTCCCCATGGGCCAAGCCACCCATTTCGCCATTATTGAAGACGGAGAAACGGGCCCCGTAGAAAATGAAGACTACGCCGCCATGCTCGTCCGCTTCACCCCCGACGAAAGCGGCCTCCCCGCCGTTGGAACCCTCGAAGCCTCCCGCGCTTCCTCCGGCCCCCGCGCCCGCTACGCCCTTGAAATCTACGGCACCGAAGGCTCCCTCATGTGGGACTTCGAACGCATGAACGAACTCGAGATCGCCCTCAACTCAGCAGAATACACCGGCTACACCCGCGTCATGGCCGACCCCACCATGGGCGACTTCTCCCACTTCCAACCGGGTGCCGGAACCTCCATGGGCTACGACGACCTCAAAATTATCGAAGCCCAAAAGTTTGTCCGCGCCCTCCTCGGCGAAGACAGCGACCACGCCAGCATTGAGGACACCGTAGCCTCAGCCCGCGTCCTCGACGCAGCTGAACGCTCAGCAGCCTCCGGCCGCTGGGAAACTGTCACCCGCTAAATTCACCGAGAAAGGCGAGCCACCTCTGGCTCGCCTTTTCTCAAAACACACACATTTTGCGCGGCCCTGACGGGCAGTTACTATGCGAAGAAAGATTTGCCCTTCTGCGCCTGTGAAGCCTCAAGAATGGCCGCCTGCTGCTCCGGGGTATAGGTAGCATCAACGGTACGAATGGCCTCGCGCAGGTCGTAGGCGTCCTGCTCGGCTAAGAGCTGGGCAGAATCAGCTAGCACGTCCGCCACCCGGGTCTTCAAGTCAGCCGCGCTGGCTAGGCCGTCCTCCTGTAGCACGAGCTGCTCACCAGCGTCCGCATCCGGCTCAGCGCCCGGCTCTGCGGCGTCCTCTAGCTCAAAGAGAGCGAAGCCGTAGCGGCGTTCATCCCCAATATAAAAAATGTTCAGCAGCAGGGTAAAGACGCGACCGGTCAGGTCAATATAGGTCTTCTCAAGTTCGGCGGTCTCTAGCCAGAGGCCATCGACCTCAGCCGGGGCGTCGTACTCAAAATCGTAGCCAAAGTCGGTAGCCAGGGCGTGGGCCAGCGGGCCAATGCCGTAGTCGGGGCGAGCCATAGGGTTCCTTAGGGTAGTAGGGCGGACGCCGGGGGTATGACGAGAGACCTCAGCAATTCTAGCCCTCTTGCCCCGCCCAGGGAACATGCGCAGGCTAAGCCGGGGCGGACGTCCGCGCCCCAGCAAGGTGCGCCCGGCAGGTAGCTGCGGCGGTAGGCTAGTGCCATGAGCACCCTACATATTGATGTGAATTCTGATTCTGGGGAGTCGTTTGGCTCCTGGACCATGGGAGATGACGCTGCGATGATGCAGACCGTCTCTTCAGCCAATATCGCCTGCGGTTTTCATGCCGGTGACCCGTCGGTTGCGCGTGCTACCGTGCGGGCGGCGCGGGAGAACGGCGTGACGATCGGGGCCCACGTTTCTTACCCCGACCTGGCTGGTTTTGGCCGCCGCTTCATGGATATGACGGCCACCGAACTCACCGACGCGGTGATTTACCAGGTGGGCGCGCTTGAGGCGGTAGCGCGGGTTGAGGGTGCCGAAGTGCGCTACTGTAAGCCCCACGGCGGACTCTATAACGCTATTGTTCACCACGATGTGCAGGCGGCGGCAGTGGCACAGGCCCTGCACGAACTCGGTGACCTGCCGGTTCTCTGCCTGCCCAATTCAGCTGTTGCCCGCGAGGCTCAGGCGCTGGGTGTTCCGGTTTTCTACGAGGCCTTTGCCGACCGTGGGTACACCCCCGAAGGCACCCTGGTGTCCCGCCGGGAGGCCGGGGCAGTCATCCACGACCCGCAGGCTGTGGCCGAGCGTGTGGTGCGCATGGCGGTGGAGCGCAAAGTGGTAGCTGTTGATGGGTCGGTTGTTCCTTTGCATGCCGACAGCATCTGCGTTCACGGCGATACCCCTGGGGCTGTCGCCATCGCCCAGCAGGTGCGGGAAGCCCTTGAGGACGCCGGGGCGGACGTCCGCGCCTTCGCCTAGGAAGGCGGGCGGCGGCGCAGCTTGCGTGGGCGGCGCCACATCTGCCAGAATTGTTGAACAATCTTAGGAGTGGTGGCACGGCCCAGACCCCGGCGCAATAACGCACAGCCTGCCACCCCTCCCCCGCCAACGAAGCTAGCAGAGAGGGGCGCTATGGCCACCGCGCAGACACCCGGCAGACCCACCACCGGCGGCCACACAGCCGATATCTACACGGTCAAGCCCTTCGGTCTGCTGGCAGTGATGGTGAACTGCCGCACCCTCGAAAACGCCCTGCACCTGCACGGGCACCTGCAGCAGCACCCGGCTCAGGGTCAGGTTGAGCTGGTCCCGGCAGCTCAAACCGTGCTCGTCCGCTTTGCTACCGCCGAGCACACCACCGCCTTTCTTGCTGCACCCGATCTGCCACAGGCGTCCGGCGATGTGCGCACCCACGGGCGCACCGTGACCATTCCGGTGGTCTACGACGGCCAGGACCTCGCGGACGTCGCAACCCACCTGGGCATCAGCGAGCAGGCGGTTATCTACGCCCACACCACCGGCCACTGGTCGGTGGCTTTCGCGGGTTTTGCCCCCGGCTTCTTCTACCTGCACCGGCACGATAATGTGCTCGATGTTCCGCGACGAACCACCCCGCGCACTTCTGTGCCTGCCGGGTCGGTGGGTCTGGCCGGTGATTTTTCGGGCATCTACCCCCGCACCTCCCCCGGCGGCTGGCAGCTGATCGGTCACACCAATGCGCCCCTCTGGGACCTCACCCAGAACCCGCCAGCCCTGCTAGAGCCGGGCATGCAGGTGCAGTTCGAGGCGGTGCGGGAGCTTATCTCTCTCGAGCACAAGGACGCCCCCACCCACCCCGCTGAAGCTGGGCAGGCACCTGCCCGACCCGTACTTGAGGTGAAGACGCCGGGGCTGCAGACTCTCTTCCAGGACGGGGGACGAGCCGGACTAACCCATTGGGGCGTCTCCCCCTCTGGGCCTGCAGACCGGGCTGCAGCAGCTGAAGCTAACCGTCTGGTCGGCAATTCGGCTGGTGCCACCGTACTCGAAAACCTCGCTGGCGGGCTGAAGCTGACCGCCCTGACCGATGTGGAGCTAGCCCTGACTGGGGCAGATACCCCGGCGCAGATTACCGAGGACGCCCCTGAGCAGGTCACAGATCCCGCAGAAGGTTCAGTCCCGGCGGCAGAGACACCCCTGGCTGTGCCTTCCTATGCCCCCTTTGCCCTGAAGCCCGGCCAGACGCTTACCCTGGGCGCCCCGGCCCGGGGCTTACGCACCTATATCGCGGTACGCGGAGGGTTTGCCGCTAGAACCGAAGCGGCAAGCGCCTCCCGCGATACTCTGGCTAGTCTAGGCCCCGAACCTCTCACCGCGGGCGAACAGCTCTCCCTCGCCAACCCGCCCGTAGCGGTGGTGGCTGATCCCGTGCCAGCTCTGCCCTTGCCGGAGCCGGGCGCTGTATTGACAGTGCGAGCGCTGCCCGGGCCGCGTGAGGACTGGTTTACCCCCGAGTCTCTGGACCGCTTCACCGAGGTGACTTGGGAAGTCTCCCAGTCCAGTGACCGTATCGGGGTCAGGCTGATTTTGGCTGACGCTGCACAGGAAGCCCCGCTGGGGCAGGACGTCCTGAGCACCCCCGCCGACGGGCCCGTAGCCCCCCAGCCCACCGACGTCCTCACCCGGGCCGTGCCCCGGGAGCTGCCCAGTGAGGGCATGGTGGCGGGGGCAGTCCAGGTGCCGCCGAGTGGTGAGCCCGTGGTCTTCCTGGCCGACCACCCGGTCACCGGCGGCTACCCCGTGATTGCCACGGTTCACCCGGCTGACCTGCGCCTGCTGGCCCAGGCCCCGCCCGGCGCCCGCCTGCGCTTCACCCTGCTAACCCCACCCCAGACCACCCCTACCTCGACCGAAAAGTGAGCCCCCGCATGCGTAAAGTTCTCGTTGCCAACCGTGGCGAAATTGCCGTCCGTATTATTGGCGCCTGCGCCGCCCAGGGTATCGCGTCGGTAGCGGTTTACGCCGATTCGGACGCCGAGGCCCTGCACACCGCCCTGGCCGATGAGGCCTACGCCCTGGAGGGCACCGGCCCGGCCGAAACCTACCTGGATATGGAGAAAGTACTGGCCATTGCGGTGACCTCGGGGGCTACCGACGTTCACCCCGGCTACGGTTTTTTGGCGGAGAACGCTGACTTTGCCCGGGCGGTCATGGCAGCCGGTCTGACCTGGATTGGCCCCGCCCCCGAGACCATCGAGGCCCTGGGTGACAAGGTCAAGGCCCGCGAACTGGCTCAGTCGGTGGGCGCCCCGCTGGCGCCGGGGTCGGACGGCCCCGTGGCCTCCCCCGAGGAGGCCCGCGCCTTTGCCCAGGAGCACGGCCTGCCCTCTATTATTAAGGCCGCCCACGGTGGCGGCGGGCGCGGTATGCGCATTGTGCGGGAGCTGGGCGAGGTTGAGGACGCCTTCGTCGCAGCTTCGCGCGAGGCTGTGGCTGCTTTCGGTAACGGGGAGTGCTTCATTGAGCGCTTCCTAGAGAAGCCCCGCCATGTGGAAGCCCAGGTGGCTGCGGATTCCCACGGGAATGTGGTGGTAGTTGGAACCCGCGACTGCTCCCTGCAGCGTCGTAACCAGAAGCTGGTGGAGGAGGCTCCCGCTCCCTTCCTCACAAATGAGCAGCGGGCCCAGATTGAGCGGGCGTCCGCTGAGATTTTCCGGGCCGCCGGGTATGTGGGTGTAGGCACCGCCGAGTTTATGGTGGCCCTCGACGGCACGATTTCCTTCCTTGAGGTCAACACCCGCATTCAGGTGGAGCACCCGGTCACCGAGGAGGTCACCGGCGTTGACCTGGTAGCCCTGCAGCTCGATATTGCGGCGGGCAAGCCCCTGCCCTTTACTGAGACTCCCGAGCCGGTCGGTCACGCCTTTGAGTTCCGTATCAATGCCGAGGACCCGGCGCGGGGCTTCCTGCCTGCCGCCGGCCGCATTGAGTCCATGACCATACCCTCTGGCCCCGGGATTCGCTGGGACGCCGGGGTACGCCCCGGTTCTGTAGTCAGCGGGGAGTTCGATTCCATGCTGGCCAAGCTGATTGTCACCGGCCCGACCCGCGAGGTGGCCCTGCGCAGGGCCCGCTTTGCCCTGGCCCAGATGGATATTGCCGGGGTGGCGACCGTGCTGCCCTTTGACCGGCAGGTGCTTGAGGCCCCGGCCTTTACCGCCGAGAGCGGCGACTTTGGGGTCTACACGACCTGGATCGAGGATTCTTTCCTGGCGTCCGAACCTGCCCAGGGCTACCGCCAGCCCCTGCTGCCGGTGGGTGCCAGTGTCTTCCCGGGCACCGGCGTCACCCGCTTCACCCTGGAGATTGACGGCACCCCGCACAGGGTGGGTCTGCCCGATTCGGTGTTTGCTTCTTTGAGGTCGGGTGCGGACGCCGTCGCCCCCACCAGCGGGCAGGGGCAGGCGGGTGCCGGTCAGGTACTGGCACCCATGGGCGGGGCCCTGCTTAACTACACGGTTGCCGTGGGCGATGAGGTAGCCGCCGGCGACCAGGTGGCCTTGATGGAGGCCATGAAGACCGAGGTTCCGGTGCTGGCAGAAACCGCTGGTACCGTGGCTGACCTCCCCGCCCAGGCAGGCGAGCGCCTGACCGCGGGCCAGGTGCTGGTGGTCTTCGAATAAAAGAAGTCCCCGCATTCGCGAGCGAATGCGGGGATTTATACTTCATTCAAAAATACCTGGGTCACTTTCATAACCAACATAGCAAGTTGGCGGCCCGGTTTCTGATTAAAGCCTACGCGCGCGCAACAGGAGAATCAATAGAACATATTTTCTAAAATGCAGGTTACTATCTATACATGACCTACCCTTTTGAAGCTCATATGGCTCCTGCCCGATTTGCTTCCTACGCTTCATGGAGCCCAAATAGAGAGGCACAGAGAGCACTTTATCTGTGGAATATCGAGTTAGCCCAGGCCCTCAATACGACGCTAGGTCACGTCGAAGTTTTTTTGAGACACGCTATCGATACTCAACTGCGCACCTGGAATTCACAGCAACCATATTTAGATCCCATGCCTGAAGTTCACCCTCGTGACCCCAGGTATCGGTACGGTGGAGCGAGCGAAGAGTGGTTAAAGCACCCCGCCAAAGAATTAGCCACACTTATCATTACAGGCCGAGGTAGAAAAACCTCCCCTTACGACACGGCCTACCAGCGAGCTATTGCTGACCAAAGTAACCGGATTGCTACCCACCCCAGATACGGTCACACGGTTAACTATGACGACATTCTTGCTCATACAACCCTGGGACTTTGGGGGCGCCTTTTACCCGATGCGAGATATAGAACTGACCCTTCTAATCCAAGGCATCTGAGCCGCGACAAGCAGAGAATACGCGATGCACAGATTAAACTCTGGAATGAAAGTATCAAAAACGCCTTTCCCCACCAGAACGCCTATCCGTATCTCATCTCCCATCGAGTCAACCAAGTAAGTACTGCTCGAAACCGCATAGCTCATCAAGAAAGCCTGCTCAACGTCGATGTTAAGAAGGTTTTTCGCTCCGCTGTCCGCCTTACTCAGGCTATCGACCCAGCCCTTGGAAGCTGGGTAGCTGGCACTTCTCGCGTTATGCAGGTCTACGCTAAAAAACCCTATGGATAGCACCCTGTTCCCAGGAGCGGGGTTTATTGCTTAACTACCAGAGACGCCTGCTCGGTAAAATGAAACTGTGACTTCCCTAGCCCCTGAACCCCTGCCGTCCGCGTCCCTTGATGAGATAGCCCGCAAGCGCCCCGCCGAGTTGCGGGCGTCCGAGTGGGCTGTGTATGCCCTGCGAACCGCCATGGATGCGGGTGTTCTCACCCCCGGCACCCAGCTCACGGAAGAAGCACTGGCCGCCACCCTGGATGTCTCCCGCAACACCCTGCGCCAGGCCTTCACCGAGCTTGAGGGGCAGAACCTGGTGCAGCGCATCCCCCACCGCGGGGTTTTTGTGGCCCGGCCCGACAGCACGCAAGTGCGAGAGCTTTTTATTGAGCGGTGGGCGGTGCAGGCGGCCGCCCTTGACCTGGCTCCTGCTGGGGAGAATAAGGACGCCCGGGCCGCCCTCGCGCGTGCAAGAGCGGCCCGGGATGCGGGGTCGGTGGACGGTATGGCCAACGCCAACCAGGATTTTCACCGGGCCCTGGTTGCGGCTGCCGGGTCAGAGCGGCTAAGCCGCACCATGTCACGGTTGCTTGCCGAGATGCGCCTGCTCTTTTTTGAGTACACCCAGGACGGGGGCTTCCACGCTCCCTACGTTGAAATGAACGCCCACCTGCTCGATCTGGTCGAGCACGGTGAGCGGACCGCCGCCCACGAGGCCTTACGCAGTTACCTGGTGGCCTCGCGGGATAAGTTTTTGCAGCGGCAGGCGGATTCCTAGCCAGCCCAGAGGGCGGCGATACCGCTGAGGGACTTGTAGCCCAGGTAGATGGTCAGCAGCCAGGAGATCCAGCCAATTACGATGAGCCAGACGGGGTAGCGGTAGCCGCCCAGCAGGGTTTTGGCGCGGAAGGTCGCTACGAAGAGAAGCACCGCAAAACCTACCGGCAGGATGAGGCCGTTGACGGCACCAGCCACGATCAGCAGGGTGGCGGGGGCCTTGCCCGCAACGATGAAGACGACAGTTGAGACGACGATGAAGCCGATGGTCAGGGCATTCTTGACGGTTACGGAAGTCTTAGCGGTGGTTAGGAAGGACACCGAGGTAAAGGCCGCACCGATGACGGACGAGATTGCTGCGCCCCAGAGAATCAGACCGAAGAGGCGGGTTCCAATTTCACCGGCGGCGATGCCGAAGGCCTGACCGGCGATGGACTTGTCGGTATCGAGGGCTACGCCGGTAGCGACCACGCCCAGAATGGCGAGGAAAAGTAGGAAGCGCATGATGCCGGTGATGACGATGCCGGTGACGGATGAGCGGGAGATGTCCTTGACGTACTCGGGGCCGTGGATACCGGCGTCCAGCATGCGGTGGGCACCGGCGTAGGTGATGTAACCGCCCACGGTGCCGCCGACCAGGGTGGTGATGACGGTGAAGTTCACTTCACTGGGAATAACGGTGTTCTTGAGGGCCTCACCGACGGGTGGGTTGGAGACAATCGCGACGTAGAGGGTTGCCAGAATCATGACGGCGCCGAGGACGACGACGATGCGGTCCAGGGCGACGCCGGCTCGCTTGGAAAGGAAGACACCGATAGCGAGGGCGGCGGTGATGATGCCGCCGGTGGTGGCGTCCATGCCGAGCATGGAGTTGAGGCCCAGGCCGCCACCGGCGACGTTACCGACGTTGAAGACGAAGCCGCCGAGGGCTACCAGGATAGCGAGGAAGATGCCGAGGCCAGGAAGGACGGAGTTGGCAAGTTCCTGGGCTTTCATGCCGGAGACGCCAATAACGCGCCAGACATTGAGCTGCACGGCGATGTCGATGAGGATCGATACCAGAATCGCGAAGGCGAAGGCTGCGCCCATCTGGTAGGTGAACTGGCCGGTCTGGGTGATGAAGCCGGGGCCGATGGCGCTGGTGGCCATGAGGAAGAGGGAGCCGAGCAGAGCTGTACGGCGCCCCTTGGCGGCCTGGTCTTTGGGGGTGATCAGGGCGTTTGCGTCTGCCATGTCTCTCCTTGGGGTGCGGGCACGCGACGGGGGCGTCATAATGCGTGCTAGGTCATAGACATAGATTACACAATTGTTGAACAATCGCAAGAGGAGAGCTCGCGCACGTGCCATCGTAAAAGTGCAACTGCCCGTCACTTAGTGAAGGGCAGTTGCACTTTTAAGGGGGCGGGTTCAGCAGGGGGTTAGCGCTGACGGCGGCGCAGCGTCAGGACGCCCGCTGTCAGGGCTGCGAGTCCAGCTAGGCCAAGACCGACCACCTGGGCACCGGTGGAGGCAAGCACCCCGCCACTTGCAGCAGGCTGGCTACCTGCAGGCTGGGCGGCAGGCTGGAAGCCCTGCTGGGTTCCGGCACCACCGTTCGGGGTATCCACCTGGACGCCGGGGGTCGCGGACTGGCTTGCCCCTGCAGTAGCGCCGGGGGTGGGAGCAGGCTGGCTGCTGGCGCTAGGAGCGGGGGTCGACTGGGGCGCAAAGACGGGCAGGCTGCTGGGGTCGGCACTCGGCACAGGGCTGGGCTGACTGGTCGGCTCGACGCTGGGTTCAACAGTCGGTTCGACACTAGGTTCTACAGTCGGCTCAGGGCTGGGGGCATTCTCAGCTACAGCCAGGCAGTCGTCAATCGCCGCGCCGCCTACAGCAAAGACCGCACGCTGGGTCTCGCTGCGGGCCGTGGTTCCATTGGGCAGCGGGGCGCTGTAGTAGACTTCGAAGCCGTAGACGCCGGGAGTGGTAAAGACCCAGTTAGCGTGGGCGTGGGTGGCGAAGTCAATGTCGATGGTGGTGTCCTTGGCTGTGCCACCGGCGTGCAGGGTGACAGCACCGGCGAAGTCCTGCTCGTAGACGCCGTAACTAGCGCCTTCGGGTACTTCAACCGGCACAAGGTGCAAGGTGGCAGGCCCGGCAAGCTGGGCGTAGTCAACGTCCTGGGTGTTCCAGCCGGGCCAGAGAATACCGGCCTGCTGGGTCTGCGGCAGGCCGTAGAACTCGCTACCGGCATCGCCCAGGAAGTCCAGCTCGGGGGCCATCATCTGCTCCTGGCGGGCAAAGCGGGTGTTATCGCCCAGACCCAGCACCACGTCATTGAGAGATCGCTCAGCAGCTTCACGGGTGACAGCCCCGGTCTCGTCCTTCAGCGCCAGCTTCAGCGCCCCGCCTGCCAGGGAGGCCTTGATATCGACGTGCCCGTCGGTGAGCAGGTAGCGACCTTCAAGCTCAGGAGCCTTGCACTGGCGGGCATCGGGCAGGGGCTGGGCGGGGGTGGAAGGGCTGGTGGTAGGCTCAGGCTGAACCGGGGCGGACGGACTCGGGGCCGGAGTGCTGGGTGAAGGAGCAGGTGAGCTGGGCTCAGGGCTGGGCGCAGGCTGGCTAGGAGCTACCACGGGGTCGGTGAGTGTAAGGGAGCCGCTGGAGCTATATTCCTGGCCGGGCACATAGTCGCTGGTGACAGTGTGCCGGTCGGTGCGGGCGTCCATGTCGGGGTGGGGGGTGATATTGAAGATGGCATGGTAGCCCTTGAGCCAGCTGGCTGCGCTCAGGTAGCAGCTAGCGACCCCGTTGTCGATGTGGGCATAGCAGTTGGCGGCGCCCGAGGCGTCCTCGGCCCGGCGGAACATACCGCCTGAAACGTAGCCGCGCACGGTGGGGTCGGCAAATTTAATCTGTACCAGGTTGTACCCCTCATGGTCTGAGGGTTTGATGGTGACGGTGTAGTCGCCGCTGGTCAGGGCGTGGTGGCCGGTGGGGAGCACGGTGTTGCCGGGGTCAGCGGTGGGGGCGGGCCAGCGTCCTTCACCCGCATCTGAGCGCACGGACGCGCTCCCCCCGGGTGCGTAGGTCAGGGCGGGGGTGACCCACTTGGCGGCCTTGGCACCGGAAGCCGCCGCGGCGCCATCCGGAATAAAGACGCCCTGAATCTGAGAATCTAGGGAACCCAGCATTTCTGACCAGGTGGCCTTACCGTTTTCAACACGCACGTCGGTGAGGAAGTAGCCCTGGTTGTAGAGAGTCAGGGTGCCCGAGACGTCGGTGCGCCCGGCATCGAAGGTGATGTCGGTGAGGGAGTCGTCGCCGTCCTTTTCAGGGTTCGCCTTGGGAGCCAGGGTCAGACTGTAGTTTTCCCTGGTGAGGGCGGTAGTCAGGGCCCTGTTGTAGGCATCAATCAGGGGTGCCTCAGTTGCAACACCAGCGCCGTCTGCCGGGCGATTTCCGCCCACCTGCCAGACGGCGGTGGTGGGCTTAGATTCGATGGTTTGACCGTCAAGACCGCGGGCGACGGTGCGGTAGGTGACCTCGTAGCGGCCAGGGCGAGAGAAGGTGGTGAAGTTGTGGGTGTGGGCGCCGGGGGTGAGCACGGCCGACTGGAAATCGGGGTCGGTGGAGCTGAGCATGCGGCGCACGTCGTTGGGGAAGTAGTTGGAGCGGTAGGTGAACATCTCCATGACGCCGGGGCCGTTGACGTTCAACAGGTCGAGGGTAAAGGTGCCGTCGCGGAAGTTTTCAACGGGGATGTTGGTGTCTGCCCCGAAGCCAATCCAGGCCGGGTTGTGGTTGCCGTAGGGCAGGGAGGGGGCCATGTAGAGCTTGTCGCCGGGCCTGCCCAGGAAGCTAGCATTGGGCGAATCGGGCACGGTGAAGATGTACTGGTTTTTGGCTTCAGCGCGGGCGGAGTAACCCTTGCCCAGCCAGAGAACCGACTGGTCAAAGGGCACGAGGGCGTCATTTTTGTCGCCGTGGGGCATCTTGCCGTAGAGGCTAAAGCCGTTGTTTTCCCAGACGGTTTGCGGGGCGTCGATATGGGCCTGGGTGCCCACGATTTTGCCGTCGTCGGGCCCGGCAGTGGCGGGCAGGGCTGAGCCGACCAGGGTGGCGATGGCCAGGGCCGAGAGGGTTAGAGCGCGGTAAGGACGCCTGCGGGCAACTGGGCGCAGTGAGGGGGAGGACGCGGGTGCTTGGGTCTGCATTGCGGTCTTTCTAGTGTGTGCGGGGTGGGTGGCGAGAAGCTCACCCATAAGTTGAGAATGATTATCATTAAAGATATTCTATGTGTCGAGAAAAGCCAAACAACACACAGCTAGAAAGCACACCATGTACCAGTTCCCCCGCGCCCTCTCGGTCGCAGCCCTTTCCGTGGCCCTGCTTGCAGGCCCCCTAGCAGCCTCACCCGCAGTAGCCGAACAGGGCGGCCCCGCCCCTGCCGCCAGCCAGGCAGCCCCCACCGCGAGCCAAGAAGCCGCGGCGCGCACCGTTCTCGCCGTCGAGCACACCGACGCCCTAGCTATGGCTCTAACCAACGGGCAGCTAGAACTCTTCACCTACGCCGACCTGCCCGGCGCACCCCGCACCCGCCTTGACCCCGCCCAGACAGTCTTCAACCTGCAAGACCGTGCTGACACCAGGGTCAGCGTGCCCGCAGGGTTCGATTTTTTGGGTGCCGAGGGGTCAACCATCTGGCTGGCACCCCAGACCCAGGTAGCCGGGGTGCTCTGGCCCGGCTGGAATACCGAGGGGATCCACCCCGGTGAGTTAGCCGGCGACAAACTGACCCTAGAACTCGTAAAAACCAAGGCCCCCGAAGGCGGTGCGGTCGAGGTCTTCCAGTCCTCCCCCTTCGGCACCGAACGGGTCTTTAGCTCCCGCGAGAAACTGCCCGCCCTGCAACAGCCGGTTGGTTCCCACGTACACGCCAACTGGGCTTTCACCGCCACCGGAACCTACGAGCTCACCTTCCGCGCCAGCGCCACCCGGGCGGACGGCACCCCCGTCAGCACCGAGCAGACCTACACCTTTGTGGTAGGGCAGCTCCCCGCCGAACTGGGCGGCCCAACCGAGGCAACCCAGCCGACCGCCACCCCCTCCCCCAGCACGGCACCCGAGACACCTTCATCTACTAGCCCCAAACCCAGCGCACCCGCACCGGTAGAGACAACCGAAGCACCGGCGTCCGCACCGGCAGCACCAAGCTACGCTCCCTTCAACCCGGCACCGGCCCCCGGCGGTAGCCAGGAAAGCGCCAGCACCCAGACCAGCCAGCAGCATGCAGCCCCGGCGGCGGGAAGCAGCAACCAGGTTCACCGAGCACCGACCGCCCAGAATCCAGCTCAGCAGCACCCCGCCCAGCAGCACTCAGCGGCAGGCGGTAGCGGGGGCGCCGCGCCCCAGCAGTGCCTGGTCACCGAGGAACTGGTCAAACCTGCCGAGCAGGCTCAGCAGGGTGAGGCAGGTACGGCTAACCGGGCGTCCGCGCGCACCCTGGACAAGCCCGCCTTCACCATTCAAAAAGCCGTTAATACAAGCACCAGCAAGGCCACCAGCGGCCACTTTGATTTTGGTGCGGTCCTGAGCGGCGGTAACCTCTCAGCCCAGGTCAAGGACGACCGCACCTCCCCTGCCACCTGGAAGCAGCCAGGTGCCCTCACTTTTGTGCTGGGTGACGGCGCAAAGACCACCATGCCCGGCGGCATGGACCATATCGCCCCGGCGGGGGCCGAGGTCTACCTGATCGGGGCAACCCAGCAGGCCACCGTGCCCTGGGTCGGCTGGAACACACAGAACCCCGAACTGGTTGCCCAGGCCTCCGGCCCGGCCACCCTCACCCTGACCGATTTGCAGGGTCCGGGTAGGCTGTCGGTTTTCCTCTCGGGCAACTTTGGCTCAGCTGGAACCACCGTCTTCAACGGGGTAGGTGACTCCTTCTCGGTACCGCTCAATACTCACCAGCACGCCAACTGGGTCTTCACTGCCCCCGGTGCTTACTCTGCAACCCTCACCTGGACGGTGCCGCTCAAGAGCGGCGGGCAGGCAACAGCTAGCGGAACCTTGAATTTTGAGGTGGGCGATATGGCCCAGTCCCAACAGCAGACCCAGCAGCAGGACGCCGGTAGCGGCTCTAGCTCCAAGGCCCCCGCAGGTGGTGGGCAGGGCTCTGTCGATAGCGCCACCGGCCTGGTCACGCGACCCGACGGCTCCCAGGTGCGCATTGTGGGCAAGACCGCCGACGGGCGCGACTGCACCCTGAGCGAGGACGAACTCGCCAAGGCCCAGCAGGCCTCAGCCCGAGGCGAGCTGGCCTACACCGGCACCTCATCGACTGGCACCCTCGCCGCAGCCGGTGGCCTGGCCCTGCTGGCCGGGGCGGGCGTCCTGCTCTTTGTTCGTCGTCGCTCTGCCCGCCGTGCAGCGTAACCGTTTTCGCCGCTTCGCCCCTCTCCTACTGACCGCTCTGCTGGCCCTCACCGGCTGTGGCGGTGCAGGGGAGCGGGGCCAGGAGGGCCTGCAGGTGGTAGCATCCACCCCCATTGTGGCCGACCTGGCCTCGGCCGTTGCCGGGGACAGGGCCCAGGTGACCTCGCTGGTTCCCGCCGGGGCTGACCCCCACACCTACGAGCCCTCCCTGCGCGACGTTCGCGACGTAGCCTACGCCGATGTAGCCTTCACCAACGGCCTGCTGCTAGAACAGCAGAAGCTGGTGCGCACGGTCGACGCCAACCTGCCTGAGGGGGCGCTCTCGGTGGCGGTTGCCGAAGAGATTGAGAGCTACGGAGGCAGCCTGATTCCGATTGTTGAGGACGCCTCCCTCGACTCCATCTGGCTGGGCCTGCGCACCTCTGGCGCCCCGCGCGATGCCGACCTGGGTCGTGACGCCTCGGTCACATTCAGGGCCACTGCTGCCAGCGGGCCGGGCCAGCTCGCCGCCTTTATTACCGGAACCTTCGGGTCGGTTGAGAAGGTAGCGGACTCCGGCGCGGACGGCGGCACACAGGCGGGAAACCTGGGGGAAACCTCCCTACCCCTTCAGGCCCATACCCATCTTTCATGGGCATATACCCAGCCGGGCATATACTCCCTGGAGCTTGAAGCCCAGGCCCGCGGCGCTGACGGCGCGGCCCTGGACGGCCTCACCGACGTCCGCCCAACCACCGTGCACTTTGCCGTCGGCGTCTCCCCCGACGCCCAGGCACGCGCCCTACAGGAGGCCACCGGCCAGCCCGTCACCGTCCTCGATGCCGGGCATGCCGACCTCACCGCCCAGCTCGACACCGGCCGCCTGGTGATTCGCACCGATTCCGACGGGCAGGTCACCGAGCACGACCCCGCCAGCACCGTCATTGCGGTACCCTCCCGCACCCTGCAGGAACTCCCTACCGGGCCCCAGTACCGCTTCCTCGGCAAGCCCGGCGACCAGGTCTACCTGCTGGCCCAGGCGGTGCTGGGCAAGCACGTCCACGGCGAAATCGACCCCCACATCTGGCACTCGGTACCCAACGCCATGGCCGCAGCCCAGCTCATACGCGACACCCTCACCGCCGCCGACCCCGCCGGGGCCGCCACCTACCGGGCCAACACCGAAGCCCTGCTCACCGAACTGGCAGACACCGACCGGGAACTCCACCGCATCTACGGCCAGCTCCCCGACGCTGCTAAGAACCTGGTCACCACCCACGACGGTTACCGCTACCTCGCCTCAACCTACGGGCTCACCGTCGCCGGCTACGTCTCCCCCGGCGCGGGCGTAGAACCCAGCATCCAGCAGCGCGAGCGCCTGCGCCGCACCATCGACGACCTAGCCGTACCCGCCCTCTACACCGAGCGCGGGTCAATGAACAGGACGCCGGTGCTCCAACAGGTAGGCAAGGAGGCCGGGGTGCGGGTCTGCGAACTCTACTCCGACTCCCTCGATGCAGATGCCCCCAGGTACTCCCAAATGATGCTGGCCAACGCGCAGGCCATTACCGACTGTTCCACCTAACCCAAGGATTTCCATGAAAATCTCTCCCCGATTCACTACCGCCCTGGCCCTGGCAGCCCTGCTGGTGCCGGCGTCCGCGCTGACCCCCGCAGCCTACGCGGCCGAAGAGAACAAGAGCGCCGAAGAGCGCGCCCTGGAACAGACCCTCTCGCCCGACGAGCCGGTCGTCAGCGGCCAGCACGAGATTGCTGCCGGGCACGTTGATATGGGCCCGGCCTTCGTTGAGGGCTCCTGGGAGCTCATGTTCCGCGACGATTCAACTGCCGAGCCGGTCTGGCGCGACCCTGCCGACGTGGTGCTGCGCGGCGATGACACCGCCATGATGGCCGTACCCGATGACCCCCGCTACTCCTTTGTGCAGGCCTCCCCCGGGGAGCAGGTCTACGTGATTCCGCAGACCGAGCTGGCCGGGGTGGTCTGGCCCGGCTGGAACACCCAGAACCCCCAGGTGGTGGAGCGCCTGGGTCGCGGCGTCACCTTCACCCTTGAGGCGGTAGAGGGCCCCGGCGGGTTCTCCATGTACCTGGAAAACGGCACCTTCGGGGCGCCGGAAGTGCTGTGGACCTCCGACAGCACCGACCCCCAGGACATCTTCGTTGAACCCAACGTGCACACCCACGCCAACTGGGTCTTCACCGCCCCCGGCGCCTACTACCTGACCGTGCGCGCCCACGCTGAACTGGCCGACGGCACCGTCGTCAGCGACACCGCCCGCCTGCTCTTCGCCGTCGGCTCGACCGTGAGTAACGAGCAGGTCTTTGCCGGGGCGGACGCCCTCGGTGCGGTTGACGAGGGCAGCTCAGGGGGCGAGAGCCAGGGGGAAGACCAGGACGCGAGCGCCCAGGCGACCGAGGCAACCTCCACCGCTGCGGCAGCTGGCGATTCAAGCACCAGCAGTGAAGCAGAGAACAGCGACTCAACCCTACCGATTGGCCTCATGGCCGGTGGTGGCGCGCTACTTCTGGCCCTCACCGTCGGTGGTGTTCTCCTAGCCCGTCGCTCCGCAGCCGCTAAGGCTGAAGCCTTCGAGCAGTCCACCGGGGGCCGCGCATGACCACCACCTCACCTACCCTCACCCGAGAAACCGGTGCAGAGGCATCCGCCCCCACCGTCACCATCACCGACCTACACGCAGGCTACCCGGGGCGGCCCGTCCTCACCAGCCTCAACCTAACCCTGCACCCCGGCGAATTCGTCGGGCTCATCGGGGCAAACGGCGCAGGCAAAACCACCCTGCTGCGCTCCCTGCTCGGGCTTGTGCCTACCAGTAAAGGGCGTATCGATATTCTCGATGAACCGCCCCTCAAAGCCCGCGCCCACATCGGCTACGTACCCCAAAAGCACCTCTTCCAGTGGGACTTCCCCATTACCGTTGAAAACGCCGTCATGAGCGGGCGCACCCGCGCCATCGGCTGGTTCCGCCGCCCCCGCCGCACCGACTGGCAGGCGGTCTACTCCGCCCTCGACAAGGCAGAGCTGACCGACCTCAAAGACCGCCCCGTGGGCGAACTCTCCGGCGGGCAAAAGCAGCGAGTCCTGCTGGCCCGCGCCCTGGCGTCCGCACCCAAGCTCCTGCTTCTCGACGAGCCCTTCACCGGCGTGGACGCCCCCACCCAGGACTCCCTCAACCGCCTCTACCGGGCACTAGCCGCCGAGGGGATGACCATTCTGATGTCCACCCACGACATGATCGCCGCCCGCACCTGGTGCACCCGCATCGTCGGGGTGCGCGGCCACCTCGCCGTGGACGCCCCCGCCCAGCAGCACAGCATCGAAGAACTCTACGCCTTCCTGCACGGCCAGCACGAAGGGTGTGAACGAGCCCTATGATTACTCCCTACGAATTTATCCAAGACCTTTTCAACCCCAACCTGGCCTTCCTGGCGCGGGCGCTGGCGGCGGTCGTGATTGCCTCCCTGATTACCGGGCTGGTGGGCTGCCATGTGGTCATGCGCGGCATGGTCTTCATCGGTGACGCTGTTGCCCACTCGGTCTTCCCCGGCCTGGCGGTGGCCTTTGTGGTTGGCGGGTCGCTGGTAGTGGGCGGCCTGGTGGCGGGCGTCATCACCGCTATTCTGGTGGCGATTTTTAGCCAGAACCAGAAGCTCAAAGAGGACTCGGTCATCGGTATTTTCTTTGCCGGTTCCTTCGCCCTGGGTATCACCATCATTTCCCTGGCCCCGGGCTACTCGGGGTCGGTGCAGGATTTTTTGTTCGGTTCCATCGTGGGTATTTCGGGGGCGGACGTCGCCCAGGCAGCGGCCATTGCTGCTGTGCTGGCACTTGTGCTGGGGCTCTTCCATAAAGAGATTGTGGCGGTATCACTCGATAAGGAGAGCGCCAAAGCTGCGGGTCTGCCGGTGCTAGCCCTGGATATTTTGCTCTACGTGGTGGTTACCGTGTCTGTTGTGATCTCCCTTCAAACCCTGGGCAATGTGCTGGTGTTGGCCCTGCTGGTGGTTCCGGCGGCGAGCGCCCGCCTACTCTGCTCTACTCTGGGGCGCATGATGGTCTTTGCACCGGCCTTCGGGGCGGTGACATCCACGGTGGGGCTTTACCTTTCCTGGGCCTTTAACCTGCCCACCGGCGGCGTCATCGTGCTGACCATGATTGCCGGGTTCCTGCTCTGCTGGGCGGCCCGCGGGCGGTTCCCCCTGAAAAGTGCAACTTCCCGTTAAAAAGTGACAGGCATGTGCACTTTTCCGGGGGCATCTTTTGCAGGAGAGTTCGCCCTCTGCATAGCGAGTATGGTAAGTACTAGCCCCAAGCAGGAACCTGTTTAATCTTCACCTAGCTGAGCGTCGAGACGTTCGCGATCTCTCTGACGTTGATGAGCAGAAATTTTGTTTGCTAGGACTAAAGACACCACTATTCCAATAACGCCTCCAACTAGTAGCCCGCGAGAAAAGTCATGGTCCACGACGTCTAAGGTATTCCAGTAAATACCACCCACGACCATGACCGATACGATAACTGTCAGAAGCTTCCATAAAGAGTGCTGTGTCGGACGGGGGGATGGCACACGTTTACGCAACCATGAATCTCTCACCGCCATAGCGAAAATTAGTACCCCCATGGGCATTACTGCCCACATCGAATACATCTCAGGCAATACCCAAGCTAGGACAGCAGACGCTATAAACATCAGGTTCATAGTCCAGACGTAAGAAATCGCAGTTGCCCTGTACAACACCTCACGTTCATATTCATCATCCACTGACTCGTCGTAGTCGTTCAAAATTTTTTCGTTAAAACTCATGAATCCTCCATTTCAGGGTCAAAGACCTCTTCTACTGTCCTCCCCAAAACCCGGCAAATTGCCAAGGCAAGATGCACCGATGGGGAGTAGTTACCCTTCTCAATATTTGCGATTGTTTGCCTTGAAACACCGACACGGGTCGCAAGGTCCCCCTGCGAGATTTCTTGCCATCGCCTAAATTTCCGAACCATATTGGTTGCGGCTTCTGTTGTCATATGTGAACTCCAACGTGTCAACCTCCATTAAGTGTAAACTATTTTTTACATTAAGGAATGAAAAATTATCATTCGGCAAAGAAAATTTCACTTCTGCTTGTAGACATCGCTCATAACTTAATTGCTGACAAGGTACGCCTGCTCTGCCTAGGATGAAGTTGAGAAGTAAGTACACATTGGGAGAGAACATGATTTTCATTGTTGTGAAGTACCAGGTTAAGGACGGCGACCGCGAGGGCTTTTTGGCCGCTACCCGCGAGTTCACCGAGGCTACCCGCGCTGAGCCGGGCAATAAGTGGTTTGAGTGGTCGCTGAGCGTTGAGGACCCCAACGAGGTTGTTCTGGTTGAGGCTTTTGAGGACGACGCCGCGGCAGATCACGTGGAGTCAGACCACTTTGCCAAGGGGCTGGAGGCCATGAAGCCTTGGCTGACCGAAACTCCCAAGATTATTTCTCGCACGATCGACGGCAATGACTGGGATGAAATGGGAGAGCTGAAAATTTCGTAGCTTGCTCCGCACCCGGACGCCGGTGGGCAGTTCACTGCCTACTGGCGTCCTTGTTTTTGCCCCTGGTGTGTAGCCGGGGTAGGGTTATCTCTTGACCGATTGACTAGAATGGGTGTGGAGGTCGCCGTGGGGCGTCCTGATTTTTACTGCCTACGACCGGGGAGCCACATGACTTTGCCGAATGCCGCCCAGGCCCACCACGATGAGCATCTTGATGCTGACCATACGTCGGTTTCGCTTGCTGTTTCTACCGTGATTTTGGCTCTGCGGCGCAAGGAGGGCGAGTCTCATCATTCGCTGTGGCTGCCTCTGGTGCGCCGTCTGCGTGAACCCTATAAGGGTCAGTGGGCCCTGCCGGGTGGCCCCTTGCAGCCCGATATGTCTCTTGAAGAAGCGGCTGGTTACACCCTTCAGCGGGCGACCGGCCTGGTGCCGGGTTATCTTGAGCAGCTCTATGCTTTTGGCGACGTGCACCGCACTCCGGACTACAAGATTATGCGCGAGGGCGGTTCCTTGCCGGTTCCTGCTGAGGAAGATCGGCATGAGCGTGTGGTGTCGGTGATTTACTGGGCGTCTATCCCTCAGACCGAGGTCAACCGCACCCGGGTTCACGAGAATATCCGTTGGTTCCCCATCGACGAGCTGCCCATCCTGGCTTTCGACCATAACGAGATTGTTGAGTACGCCCTCTACCGCCTGCAGAATAAGGTGGAGTACTCCCGTATTGCCCATTCTTTCTTGGGCGAGGAGTTTACTCTGGCTCAGCTGCGTGAGGTTTATGAGGCGATTTTGGGTCGTGCTCTTGACCCTGCAAATTTCCGCCGCCAGATTGCGGCCTCTAAGTCTATTATTGATACGGGTAAGCGTGTTGAGGGTACCCGCCACCGCCCGCCGCGTCTTTACCGTTACAATCACTCGCGTGCCTTCGCGGATCAGGGCCCTCTGGGCATGTACCGTGAGGCCGCCTATAACGCCGAACAGGGGAAGTAAATTTATGAAGCGCCTAGTGCCCTTAGCAGTAGTCACCATTCTTGCTCTCAGCGCATGTGGCACCTCTGTAGAGACAGCCCCTGAAGCTGCACCCACTATCACTTATACCGATGGGATGACAGCTACGGTAGTGACAGTTGAATCAGCTAATACATTTACCGCGAGTATCGATGGAGTGGAAAAAGAAGTTCGTCTTCTTAATGTCGCAGCCCCTACTAGCAGTGGGATTGCTCTCTCAAGTACCTGTTTAGTGGATGAGTCCAAAGCTCTGCTTGCCGAGAAACTGCCTGAGGGTAGCCAGGTAACTCTAAATTTTGATGAGTCTCAGCGCGGGGCAACCGGCTACGTTGAGGCCGCCGTGTATGCAGGAGATGCCTTTATCAATCGTGATATGGCGCGGGCTGGCATGGTTGCTACCACCTTTACTAGCAATGCAGATGAGTTCTACGGAGAGATTTCTCAGGCTCAGCAGGATGCCGCCAATGAGGGTCTTGGTCTTTATTCCAAGGACATCGAATGTACCATTCCTGCTCAAATCCAGGCACAAAAGATAGCTGTAGAGGACGCTAAAAGCTGGGAAGTAGACACATCAGCCGAAGCTCCACTAGAGCAAAAGCAACGTGAAAACGAACGCCAGGCTATCTACCGTGACGCCTCTGCGGTGTACAAGGACTTAGAAGAACAGACTAAAGCTCCCGCTCAGTGGGTAGGGTCAATCGTGACCCTAGACGCCGTTACAGCACAGCTAAATGAACTCCGCTCACTTCTGGGCGATGACTTCTACCCTGAGAACGGCACCAGCGTGAACCAGCAGAAGAAGGCTGAGGCTGAGGCCACCCCGGTGCGCCCGGGTTCCTAAAAGGGCTGAGCTCAGCGGACGCCGCCCCTCGTTCCCCTGCCTCTGGGCAGGCGGGTGAGGGGCGGCGTCCTTTTAATCCACTGTGGTAGATGGGCTAGGGGGCTGAGGTAAGAGCTCTCTGTGGGGTTTGCGGGGTCTTCAGGGTGGGGTGTATCGCCCGGGTGGGTGGTATCTGGGTTAACGGAGGTAGGTTCGGGGGCAGGGGGCTGTTCTGGGGCTGGAACTTCTTCCGGAGCCGGAGCTTGATCTGAGGCAGGAGGTGCGTCAGGAGCCGGCAACTGGGCGACCTCACCTGTGGGGTGGTTCTTGCCGTCCTTCTCTGCTTTTTCGTTTTCTAGTCTTTCTCGTTCAGCTTCTTCGGCTAGGTTGTAGACGATGCGTTTGCTGTCGCGAGCCCGCAGGAAGGTGTCACGCAGGGTTTTGACGGATTGGGTTTGGGCAATGGCTGAGAGCAGGGGCAGGTCGCTGGCAGTTTCGTACTCTTCGAGGCGGCGGGTGAGAGAATCTGCGGCTTCTAGGGGCTCTTTGAGACCTATTCCTTGGGCGTTATTTACACTGGTGAGAGTAGAATTTAACTGGGACGGGAGTGCGCACTCAACGCTTCGACTGTAGATACCTGCCTGTTGCTGATCAGCCTCGTCTTGGGCTGCGCTGATAGTTTCATAGAGGGTGGAGCTACCCTCGGTAACGGCTACGCCGAAGCCTGCTCTGGCCATCTCAGCGTTAAGTAGTCGCCCATCGGGCAGGGTGACTCCCGCCGTAACCTTAACGGTGGGGCTGGCGGAGGGCTCTGGCTGGCTGGTTTCCCCCGCCCCTAGGGCCTCATCGTAAGTAAGGGTGACGGGTGAGCCGACAGGTAGAAGCTTGGTCAGGTACTCGGTGGCCTCTGTGGACAGGCAGCGCATATCCTCATTATCGTGCTTGGCCTGCGGGGTAACCAGGTTCAGCAGGTTAACGGTGATAGTAGTGCCGTCCCTTTCCAGGCTGAGGGTGTCGGCATCGATGACGTGTACAACACAAGCTACGGAGGTGCTGTCTGTAGCGCTGGGGGTGGCGGTGCTGGCAGGTTCAGCAGCATTGCCAAAGAGGCCGCAAGCGGTGAGAGTGAACATGCCGACCGTGAGAGTGGCGGGTGCAAAAATGCGAGCAGGGCGCATGGATCTACTCCTTTGTGTTGCTCACCATACTAGGTGTCCCAGTGGCTGACTTGCCAGTATTACAGCCCCAGGTTGTGCCCTTAAAAGCCGGGTGCCGGCGTCCGCTCTGCTGAGAAGGACGCCGGCACCCGGCTTTTCACCTGCACACGGGGTGCGAGGGTTTTAGGCCTCGGGAATGATGAGACCCTTGGTCTGGGAGACAGCGCGGTCAAAGCGGGCTGCGACGTCTTCCCAGTTGACGATGTTCCAGAAGGCCTTGACGTAGTCAGCCTTGACGTTCTGGTAGTCCAGGTAGAAGGCGTGCTCCCACATATCCAGCTGCAGCACGGGGATCAGGGCGACGGAGATGTTGCCCTGCTGGTCGTAGAGCTGCTCGATGACGAGGCGCTTACCGACGGTGTCCCAAGCCAGGATGGCCCAGCCGGAGCCCTGGATGGTGAGGGCTACGTTTTCGAAGTGGGCGCGGAAGCCGTCAAAGGAGCCGAAGTCGTTGTCGATTGCTGCTGCCAGCTCGCCGACGGGCTTGTCGCCACCCTCGGGTGAGAGGTTCTTCCAGAAGATGGAGTGGTTGGTGTGGCCGCCCAGGTTGAAGGCTAGGTCCTTGGAGAGCTTGCCGATGTTGGCGAAGTCGCCCTTTTCGCGGGCTTCTTCCATCTTTTCCAGGGCGGTGTTGGCGCCGCCAACGTAGGTGGCGTGGTGCTTGGAGTGGTGCAGCTCCATGATGCGGGCTGAAATGTGGGGCTCGAGGGCTGCGTAGTCGTAGTCGAGTTCAGGCAGAACGTACTTTTCTGACATGGTCATTCCTTTCGTTGAAGGCCCTTCTTTGGGTCTTTCTGGGTTTAACTCTACACACTGGGGAGCACGGGGTCACGAGAGGTTACTTGATAAGTCCCCTTGTTTAGCCCTGGGCAAAACGGCTGAAAGGGGGCAGGCGGACGCCCGGGGTAGGTTCTCCACAGTTTTCCACTTAAGAGCGGGGAAAGTTATCCACAGGTGGGGATAAAACTGGGGATATTCGAATTACACGGCTGGGAGTTTCGAAGATGTTCGAGAAAATAGTGCAGAGGATAGGGCAAGCAGGGGCGTAGCCTTTCGAAAATACACCGGTGTTGTTCGAAAATCACACCGGTGTCACTTATCCACGGGTGTGGATAAGCACTGTGGAAAACATACTTTTTAGGCACTTCAACTCGGTGATGAGCGCACTTTTGAGCGTTTTTACCCACAGGGCTGGCGGTTTTTCCACCTTTTAAGTGGATATTGTTCACAGACTTATCCACAGGTGGGGATAAAAGGTGCCCCGGCCGCCTAAACAGGCTGACCGGGGCACCTTTTTATAGATAATCCAGATTTAAAGCTGTGGATAAGAACTGTGCATAGACATAGCGGGAACCACCACCAGAGGTTTAAATCGCCTAGTCGAGAGAGGCTACATTCGAGACGTTAATGACCGTGCTGGGCTTGTCCCCCAGGACTGATTCACCGATTTTGGCGAGGGACTTCACCTGGCGGGCATTAAGCTGATCAAAGATAATGCGGCGAACAGCCTCGACGTGGCCGGGGGCAGCCTCCTGCACCTTAGCCAGACCACCGGGCAGCAGGTGGCAGATGGAGACACGGCGGTCTTTTTCCCAGGTGCTGCGCTCAACAAAGTTATCTTTCTCCAGGCGGGTTACCACCCGTGACAGTCGAGGCAGCAGGGTGTTGGTCTGCCGAGCCAGGTCGGTCATGGTGAGTTTGTGCTGGGGAGATTCTGAGAGCATAGCGAGCACCATGTACTCAACGAAGCTGAGGCCCGAATCCTTCTGCAACTGGCTTTCAAGTTGGCCGGGCAGGTTAAACATGATGGAGGAGATAAAGAGCCAGCCTTCGCGCTCTTCTTCGTTCAGCCATCGGGTGCTCTGGTTAGCAGCTGCAGGGGTTTCTTCGCTCATGGTTCCTCTGGTCGGTACTGTAGGCAAAAGTGGGGTTGTCTATACCTAGTCTAAGTTTCATTCAAAACAGTTTCTGCTCCTGGTGCACCCGTGTTGATGCCTTTTGCAAAAAATATCGGTTATTTAGGGCTAGTTTTTCCTTCCGCTCTTCAGCAAGGTCCCCTCAAGCCAGCCCCTTGCTAGTATGACTCGCGCCCAAAACCTACACCCACTCCCTTAATTCCTCACCAGGCCTTCATTTGATAAGCTAGATTACTAAGGTGTGCCGGGAAGACTGGTCGGCCCGCCCAACTCACCACCGCTCTACCGAAGATAGATGCCCCGGCGCCGCAACCGTCCGCCCCAACATCGCTTCAGGAGACTCCTGTGAGTAGGCGGTTTATCGTTACCCATCGACCCCAAAGAGCGTTTATGTCATCTGAAAATACCGTCCTGTCGCGCGGCTCCTATAAGGAATCCCAGCGCATTTCAGAGATCCTATCCAAGGAATCCACCGGCGGCATCATCCTGCTGGTTGCTACCGTCCTCGCCCTCATTTTTGCTAACTCAGCCGCCGCCGAGCACTACTTCGGCCTGCGCGATACCTACCTGGGCGCTGATTTCTGGGGCCTACACCTTAAACTTTCTATCGGTCACTGGGCTGCCGACGGTCTGCTGGCGGTTTTCTTCTTCCTGGTCGGCCTTGAACTCAAAAAGGAATTTGTCGAGGGCGACTTGCGCAACCCCGGCAAGGCCCTCGTTCCTATCGTGGCAGCAGCCGGTGGTGTTGCCCTGCCCGCCATCATCTACGTACTGGTTAACCTCAACAGCAGTTCTGAGGCGCTGGGGGGCTGGGCTATTCCCGCAGCAACCGACATCGCTTTCGCGGTGGCCGTCCTCGCTGTTATCGGCTCCCACCTACCGTCAGCCCTGCGCACCTTCCTGCTGACCCTGGCTGTGGTCGATGACCTGATCGCCATCACCATCATCGCCCTCTTCTACACCTCAGACCTGAAGATCGGTTTCCTTGCCCTCTCGATCATTCCCATTGCCCTCTACGCCCTGGTAGCGCGCAAGGGCGAGAAGCTCTTCCACCTCTCCCCCGCCGCGTCCTGGTTCATCCTGCTGCCCATCGGTTTTGTGGTCTGGGTACTCTTCCTCAATTCCGGTATTCACGCCACCATCGCGGGCGTCATTCTGGCCTTCATGATTCCCGTGCGCAAGAACAAGCGCACCGAAGCAGCGGACGCCCACCACGGCCTGGCCGAGGTCATGGAGCACCGCGTGCGCCCCTTCTCCGCAGGTTTCTGCGTCCCCGTCTTCGCCTTCTTCTCAGCGGGCGTCGCTATCGGCGGCTTCCAGGGCTTCATTGACGCGGTCACCGAGCCTATTGCTTACGGCATCATTCTGGCCCTGATTTTCGGCAAGATGATTGGTATTACTGCTTCCACCTGGCTGGTCACCCGCCTGCGCCGCGCCAACCTGGACCCCGATATCGCCTGGATTGACGTGATTGGTGTGGCCACCCTGGCCGGTATCGGCTTCACCGTCTCCCTGCTGATTGCCGAGCTCTCCTTCGGTCTGGGCTCCGACTACAACGACGCCGCTAAGGTCGCGATTCTGACCGCCTCGGTCACCGCCGCCCTGCTCGGTGCCATCATCCTGTCGATCCGCAACAAGCACTACAAGCAGGTTGCGCTCAAGGAGACTGTGGATGAAAACCAGGACGGCATCCCCGACGTCTTCACCGACAACACGGACGCACCCCGCCCCGGCGCCTAACGTCCACTTCCCCGCTACCTCAAGGGGACCTTATTTCCTCAAAGGGACCGCATAGTATGCGGCCCCTTTTGGGTTGTGCGGTCCCCTTGTGTGCGGGGCAGGTGCGCGGAGGCTTTTCAAACGGGGCGGACGCCGGGGTGCAGTTCTGCATCTCAGATTCCGGCATTAGCTGGGCTAAAGGAGCATAATGGAACCTGAAGCAAGCGAAGATACACCTGACCTAAGGAGAGGCATGACTGAAGCGCCTCACAAGGACCCGCTCTTTTCCCGCGGATCGTACGCCGAGACCAGCCGCGTCTCAGAGATTATGCGCAAGGAATCGGTGGGTGGTTTTATTCTGCTCGCCGCCACCGTGCTCGCCGTTATTCTGGCTAACTCCCAGGCAGCACATTTCTACGAGAGTGTGCGCGATACCGAGCTGGGCTTGAGCATTCCAGGCTTCAGCCACCTGATGATGAACGTGCACCTGTGGGCCGCTGACGGCCTGCTCACGGTCTTCTTCTTCCTCACCGGCCTAGAACTCAAAAAAGAGTTCGTGGTGGGCGACCTGCGCGACCCGGGTAAAGCCGTCGTCCCCATCGCGGCGGCCTTCGGCGGCGCCATGACGCCGGCTATCATCTATTTCGCCATCAACCACGGCAATGAGACCGCTGTGCACGGCTGGGCTATTCCCGCTGCCACCGATATCGCTTTCGCGGTGGCCGTCCTGGCCGGTGCGGGCACCTTCCTACCCGCGGCCCTGCGCACCTTCCTACTGACCCTGGCTGTGGTCGATGACCTGATTGCCATCGTCATTATCGCCCTCTTCTACACCAGCAACTTCCACGCCTGGTACCTGATTATCTCTATCATTCCCATCGGGCTATATTTCTGGCTGACCCACAAGCATGAGAAGTTCTTCCACGAGAAAAAGTGGGCGGCCTGGGTCATCTTGCTACCCCTGGGGCTCATCACCTGGGCTCTCTTCCTAGAGTCAGGCATTCACGCCACCATTGCAGGCGTCATTCTGGGCTTCTGCGTCCCCGTCCGCATGACCGCCCAGGCCAAGCAAGCCGATGCTCACGCCTCCCTGGCCGAGACCCTGGAGCACCGCCTGCGTCCGCTCTCCACCGGCATCTGCGTACCCCTCTTCGCCTTCTTCTCCGCCGGTGTAGCAGTCGGTGGCTGGGACGGCCTGCGCACCGCCCTTACCGACTCCGTTGCTATCGGCATCATGGTTGGCCTGGTACTGGGCAAGACCGTCGGCATTACCGGTACCACCTGGCTCATCACCCGATTCCGCGGCGTGAACCTAGACTCCGATATCAAGTGGATTGATGTGATCGGCCTAGCCGTCACCGGCGGTATCGGCTTCACCGTTTCTATGCTGGTCGCCGAGCTCTCCTTCGAGTCAGGCTCCCTGCACACCGAGGACGCCAAGATCGGCATTATGATCGGCTCGGTTATCGCAGCGGTCTTAGGCGCAACGATTCTGTCGATTCGCAACAAGCACTACAAGCAGATTGCACTCAAGGAAAGCATCGACGAGAACGAGGACGGCATCCCCGACGTCTTCACCGACAACACGGACGCGCCCCGCCCCGGCGCCTAGCGTCCGTCCGCCCTATCTCGCAGGGTAGGTACCATCTAACTCAGAAAAACCCACCAACCAGCTGGGTTTTTCCGAGTCAGATGGTACCTATCCGTTTAAAGCGGTGCACGAAACGGCAACATCACAGTGGGCATGTTTTGCACAAACGCAACCGAGCTGTGAGAATTACCCCTAGTGTTCACCGCCCTAGCGCCGGTGATTCTCCGCCCTTGCTGCCCACTGTGCCGCAGCTAAGGCGCCCCACCACGTGCCACCGCGCCCACCTATACCCCGGGCCGACCCGGCCTCTTACCGATTTGGAGTACACATGGATACTCTGCTCAACGCAGTGCACTGGATTAACGAATCCACCGCTGGAGCAACCGAGGTTATTACCGGCATCTCAGATAACCTCTGGGCCAACTTCCTCATGTACGCCCTGGTGGCCGTAGGCCTGGGCATCACCATCGCAACGCGAGGCGTTCAGTTCCGCCTCATCGGCGAAATGTTCCGCACCCTCAAGGACCCCGCCGGCACCGAGTACAACGGCAAGAAGAGCATCTCAGCCTTCCGCGCCTTCACCGTCTCTGCTGCCTCCCGTGTGGGCGTGGGCAACATCGTCGGTGTTGCCATGGCTATCACCATGGGCGGCCCCGGCGCTGTCTTCTGGATGTGGGTTATCGCCTCCGTCGGCGCCGCGTCTGCCTTCGCAGAGTCCCTGCTGGGCCAGCTCTACAAGCGCAAGGGCGAGGACTCCTACATCGGCGGCCCCGCCTACTACATGTCACGCGGTCTTAACGCCCGCTGGCTGGGCCTCATCTTCGTTGCCTTCATCGTCATCACCTACGCCTTCGTCTTCGTCGCCGTGCAGACCAACGCTATCGTTGGCGCAACCGCCACCTCATTCGGCATTGACGCCTCAGACCCCAGCGCTATGGGCTTCCGCATTGCCATTGGCGTGGTGATTGCAGTTATCTCGGCATTCATCATTTTCGGCGGTATCCGTACCATCTCATCGGTCACCGAGATCATGGTGCCCTTCATGGCTGTGCTCTACCTGATTCTGGGTCTGATTATCGTCGTCATGAACCTGGGTGCCGTCCCCGGCGTCCTGGCAGATATCTTCGCAGGTGCTTTCGGCCTGAAGGAATTTGTCACCGGCGCCCTGATCGGCGTCATCACCCAGGGTATGCGCCGTGGCCTACTCTCCAACGAGGCCGGTATGGGTACCGCCCCCAACGCCGGTGCAACCGCGTCCGTCTCCCACCCCGCCAAGCAGGGCTTCGTGCAGGCCCTGGGTGTCTACTTCGACACCATGCTGGTCTGCTCCGTCACCGCCTTTATCGTGCTGGTAGCCGGCGACATCCCCTACGGCGACAAGAACTCCGCAGGCACCCTCACCCAGGTTGCGCTCTCTAGCCAGCTGGGCCCCTGGGCGGTTCACTTCCTGACCGTAGCGATTGCCCTCTTCGCCTTCTCATCCATCATCGGTAACTACTACTACGGTGAGTCCAACATCCGCTTCGTCACCGAGAAGCACCTGCCTATGAACATCTTCCGCGTCATCGTGATTCTGTTCGTGTTCTTTGGTGCTATTGCCTCCATCGACCTGCTGTGGAACCTGGCTGACCTGCTCAACGGCGGCATGGTCATCGTCAACCTGACCGCGGTCTGCCTGCTGATGCCTAAGGTCATGAAGGTGCTCCGCAACTACGAGGCCCAGCGCAAGGCTGGCCTCGAGCCGATTTTCCAGGCATCTGATCTGCCCGAGATTAAGAACCTGGACGCCTGGGACGGCACCGACGAGCTCACCCAGCGCGAATACTGGGAGAATTTCGACCGCGAGCAGGCTGAAAAGCGCGCCGCCCGCGGCAAGTAGGCTCAAGCCCCCGGGTAGTTAACCCGCAAGGACGCCGCCGCCCACCACCCTGCCCCTTGGCAGGGATGGTGCGCGGCGGCGTCCTGGTTTTAAAACCCTATACTGAAAGCTGTTCTTAACCGCCACCGGGGTAGGCTTCTTACGCCCACCCCACCGCAGAGGATGATCTTTAGCGACAATGACCAACGACTTCCGCCACAAAGGCCTCGCCGCAGGGCGCCTGGGGCTAGCTTCTTCAACCGTCATTGGGGTAGCGTCAACCGCCCCCATGTACTCACTGGCTGCCTCTATTGGCTTCATCGTGATAGCCGTGGGCTATCAAGCCCCGATAGCCCTGATTTTGGGTTTTATCCCTATGCTCCTGACGGCGCTCTCCTATAAGGAGCTGAACGAGGCGGTGCCGGATTCAGGTACGGTCTTCACCTGGGGCGCTAAGGCTTTTGGGCCGAAGACCGGCTGGATTTCTGGCTGGGGCGTTATCGTGGCGGGCGTGATTGCTATGGCTAATCAGACCCAGATTGCGGCGATCTATTTTTGGCTGCTGCTGGGGCAGGACGATCTGGCCCACAACAAGCACGTCATTGTGGCAACCGGTGTTCTGGTGATTGCCCTGACCACCTGGATTTCCTACCGCAATATTGAGGCCGGCTCACTGACCCAGTGGCTGCTGGTTGGTATTCAGTATGTGGCGATTGTGCTGCTGGCACTGGGTGTTTTTAACTCCCTGGCATCGGGTGCGGTAGCGGGCTTTGAGTTTGAAGCTAACTGGTTTAACCCCTTTGAGGCTAGTTTTGACGGCATGATTCAGGCCGTGCTGATTGCTATCTTCATCTACTGGGGCTGGGACACCTGCCTGGCTATCGCCGAAGAAACCAAGGACCCTCACCGCACTCCCGGCCGCGCGGCCGTCCTCTCCAGCTCTATTCTGGTGGTCACCTACGTTTTCGTGACCGTGGTGGCCCTGATGTACGCGGGGGCAGGTTCAGGTGGCATTGGTCTGGCTAACCCCGATAATTCGGACGACGTCTTCACCCCCTTTAAGGACGCCGCCCTGGGCTCCTGGGGTTGGGTTATTATTCTGGCGGTGGCTGTTTCTGCCCTGGCGACCTGCCAGACCACGATTCTGCCCTCTTCCCGCGGTATTTTCGCCATGGCGGTTTACCGGTCAGTTCCGGCTAAGTTCGGCGATGTACACCCCAAGTTCAAGACCCCCAAGACTTCCACTGTTTATATGGGTGTTTGCTCGGCTCTCTTCTACGCGGGAATGACCTACATCAGCGAGAACATGCTGGCCGATACGATTGAGGCTGCCAGCGTGGCTGTGGCCCTGTACTATGCGGTGACGTCGTTTGCCTGTATCAAGTACTACCGGGGCGATATTTTCACCAGCGCCCGCAACGTGGTCTTCCGTTTAATCATTCCAGCAACCGGTGGCGTGATGATGACCGCGATTCTGGTGATTTCTCTGGTCAATATGGCTGACCCTGAGTACGGCTATACCCAGATGCTGGGGACCAGCGGTGTCTTTGTCACTGCGGTAGCTTCTTTTGTGATTGGTTTTGGCCTGATGGCCCTGTTGATGGGCCGGGATGAGTTCAAGCCCTTCTTCCGGGGCGAGACTCTGAATATGGACACCCGGGTCAAGGTACCCGAGTCCGCTGACCTGGACGAGGTGAAATAGAGCGACTGTACCACCATGCCCTCTCTAGCACCGGTCAAGCGTGTGACAGAGAGGGCAACACGCCCTGAAGGTCTAGAAATTTTTTACAGATAGATAAAATTTGCACTATTTAGGGGTGGTTTTGTTTCACCTTGCCAAACCCAAAACAGGGGGCAAGGCCCCTCACCTGCCTGGTTTTTATCCCCTTTTATGCCTACAGAATCTCAGGTTTTGCAGAGGTTGGGATGTCATACTTGGTGTAGTAGGTCTGGAAGAGTTTGGGCTGACAGACCTGCGATTCAGAGTATGAGTGTGTTTCAAATTTATCGTCTCTGATAGCTGCCCGCAGGGGTGTGGGCAGTAAACCGAAGTGGAGGCGGGCCCCCTGGGAAGGGCTCGCCTCCACTTCTCTTTATCCTCTTTCTTTGACTCGAAGTACAGTAGATACGAAACACCCGCCCCGGCAAGGAGAGTCAGTGGCTATTGACCCGCAGCATACCCAGATTAAAGAGACCGCTTTTGCGTTGGCCCGCAAGTTTGGCTGGGCCCTGGAATACAACGGCGGCCTGGAGCTAGACGGCGAGTTCCTTGACGATGCTGACCTGTCGGTAGAGCGCTCCGAGGACGGCGTGCAGGTGGAGTATGTGCTCAATATCAGCTATGCCGATTCGACCGCCTACGGGTACACCCTCACACGCGAGGCGGCGAGCGCCCCGGCGTCCGCCTTTGGGGTGGGCGCTTTTGGTCAGGACGCAGGCAGCCAGGCACCCGCACCCAGCAGCTTTGGTGCGGGGGCGGGTTTTGGCCTGGGGTCTTTTGCTACAGAGGGTCTACCGGGTGAGAATGCGGTGACGTTGGCTGAGAAGTATTACATCACCACTTTGGCTGAGCTGATTGAGGCGGTGGAGGAGAAGCTGACCACTCTGGCTCTCTAAAAAGGTTTTTACGCCTTGCGCGTGCCTTCTGCTATGCACCAACACCCAAAAGGTAAGGTTACTTAAAATTCCTTTAATCTCAGGAAGGTTGCCATGGCTGACTTTACCTACACCGCCGCTTACCCCTACGACGAAGACACCGTGCGCACCTGGTTTGTGCGCCCCGGCGCCCTGACTCGGGCAACCCCTCACTGGGCTGGCTCCGTCACCGAAGAGGGCAAACCGAACGAGCCTGGAAGTACCGCTCGCACCAGGGTGGCACTGCCGCTAACCTCGGGTCTGCTGACCCTCCCCTGGGCGGCCCGCCATACCCGGGCGTCCGCCGATTCCTTTACCGACGAAATGGTCCGCGGCCCCTTTTCTTCCTGGGAGCACACCCACGATTTTCTGTCGACGCCGGGCGATACGGTGGTGCGCGACAGCATTACCTTCACAGCTCTTCCCACGCCGCCCACACCCGCGGAAAAGGTAGGAGCTGCAGCTGAACGGCTTGCCCGGGCAGCGGCTCAAAAGCAGCTAGAGAAAGTCTTTGCCGCCCGCGAGCGCCGAATCGGTGCTGATCTTGATTTTCAGCAGCGTTATGAAAGTGACCCTCTGACGATAGTGGTTGCGGGCGCATCGGGCATGGTCGGCCGTCAGGTGGTTGCCCTGCTGACCGGTGGTGGGCATACGGTGCGCACGCTGGTGCGTCACGCCCCTGAGGCGGAGCATGAGTTCCGCTGGGACCCTTCTGCCGGTGAGATTGATACTGCCGCTTTTGAGGGTGCGGACGCCGTCATCCACCTGGGCGGGGCCAGCATCAACCAGCGGTTTACCGAGGAGAATAAGAAGAAGATTCTTACCTCCCGTGTTGAGTCCACGACCCTGCTGGCAACTACCCTGGCCGACCTGGTGCGACAGAGGGGTGCGGACGCCGCCCCGCACGTTTTTGTCTGCGCTTCTGCAGTGGGTTTTTACGGCCCTGACCGGGACCAAGAGATACTCACCGAGGACCAGGACGCTGGGAGCGGCTTCCTGGCGCAGGTATGCCAGGCGTGGGAGGCTGCCTGCCAACCTGCTCGTGAGGCTGGACTTCGAGTAGTTAACGTGCGCACCGGCCTGGTGCAGTCTGCCCTGGGTGGTATGTTGCGCCTGCAGCTTCCGGCTTTCTTGAGCGGGACCGGGGGTTGGATTGGTTCGGGTGAGCAGGTGCAGAGCTGGATCAGCCTGGACGATATTGCCGGTATCTATGTGCATGCGGTGCTGACCGAGAAGCTGGAGGGGCCGGTGAACGCGGTGGCTCCCACGCCGGTACCGGCGAAGGCCCTGGCCAAGACGGTGGGTAGGGTGCTGCGCCGCCCCGTCCTGCTCCCTATTCCGCCTGCTGTGCCTGCTCTGGCCCTGGGGCAGGAGGGAGTGAAGGAATTAGCGCTGGCGAGCCAGCGGGCCAGTGCCGATAAGCTCTTGGCTAGTGGCTACGTTTTCTTTGAGCCGGAATTGGAGCGGGCTCTGGCTCACGAGCTCACCCGGTAGAGCTCTTTGTTTACCGAAATGTCACTGTAAACACCGGCAAGACGGCGCGGAGCGGGCTATTCTGTTGAATGACACACATCATCATTCTCACCGAAAGATAAGCATGTCTTCTTCTCTCTCCCGCCGCCTTGCTGGCCTGGCAGCCAGCGGTGCGACCGTTGTTGCCCTGGTTGTTGCCCCCGTTCCGGGTGCAGGTGCAGCCGACACCACTACCCTGACCCTGCTGAATATCAACGACTTCCACGGTCGTATTTCTACCAGCATTGCTATGGGTCTGGCCAATACCATCCAGACCGAACGTGCCGCTGCCACCGACGGCTCCCTGCTGCTCTCTGCTGGCGATAACGTAGGTGCCTCCCTCTACGTTTCCAGCGTGCAGAAGGATCAGCCCACTCTGGACTACCTGAACGCCCTGGGCCTCTCTGCCAGCGCTGTAGGTAACCACGAGTTCGATGCCGGCATGGACGACCTGGTTAACCGCATCATCCCCGCGTCCTCTTTCACTTACCTGGGCGCCAACGTCCTGAACGCTGACGGCACCCCTGCCCTGAAGCCCTACTACACCACCGAGGTCAACGGCACCACCGTGGCCGTCATTGGTGCTGTCACCACCGAAACCCCGCAGCTGACCGACCCCTCAGCGCTGGCGTCCGTACAGTTCACCGACCCCATCGAGGCCGTGAACAAGTACGCCGCCCAGCTCTCTGACGGCGATGCAAGCAACGGCGAAGCCGACGTGATTATCGCTGAGTACCACGAGGGTGTAGACACCTCAGCTCCCGAAGCTGACGCGATGATCAACCAGACCAGCGCCGCCATAGACGCCATTTTCACCGGCCACACCCACGCCGAGTACGTCATTGACGGCGCCGTTCCCGGCCAGGCAGGCAAGACCCGCCCCGTTATTCAGACCGGCAACTACGGCGATAACCTGGGCAAGGTTGTGCTGACCCTGGATGCCGAGAAGAACGTCACCGCCTACTCCTCTGAGCTGGTCAAGCGCATGAGCGCCCCCACCGCCGAGCAGATCGCAGCTGATCCCGTCCTGGCTAACGTGAACACCATCATCACTAATGCCAACGCCTACGCCACCGAGCAGGGCTCTGTGGTAGCTGGCCAGGTCAGCGCCCCTATCACCACCGGTTTTGACTCCGCCAAAGACACCCAGGGTGGCTTTGACATGCGCAACTACGAGTCCACCATGGGTCACCTGGTAGCGGATATGTACCTGGCTGCCGCTAACTCCACCGGCCGCACCCCCGCCGATATCGGCATCGTCAACCCCGGCGGCCTGCGCGATGAGCTGCCCGGCGGCCTGCGCACCTCACTGGGGCTGGCCGTGAACAAGAACGTGCGCGTCATGGACGTCGTCAACGTGACCCCCTTCGCCAACAACCTCTGGACCACCGAGCTCACCGGCGCCCAGCTCAAGACCGTGCTTGAAGAGCAGTGGCAGCAGAACTCGGCAGGAGAGATAGCAACCCGCCCCTACCTGCAGCTGGGTTTCTCCTCAAACGTCACCTACACCTACACCGGCTCCCCCGACGCTGAGGGCTACGCAAGCCGCGGCTCCAACGTGCTCGATGTGTACGTCAACGGCACAAAGGTTGAGGACGCCGACACCTACACCGTCGCTATCCCCAGCTTCCTGCTGGGCGGCGGCGACAACTTCGGCACCCTCTCCCAGGGCGCTAACGCCAAGGACACCGCCCTGGTAGATTCGGACGCCTTCGTTGAATACTTCAAGAACGCTGGCACCGTTGACCCCAACTTCGCCAAGCAGGCTGTGCGCGTTGCTGATCTGGCTGAGAGCTACGACGTCAACGGCACCCTGGCCTTCTCCCTGTCTGACCTGAACGTCCGTAGCTACGGCGTACCCGCCCTGACCGAGCTGAAGGTGACCGTGGGTGGCATTGAGGTTGGCACCGTTGCTGTTGCTGAGGACGGCACCGCGACAGTTTCCCTGGATCTGGCAGGTAAGGGCATCACCAACGGCACCCACGAGGTTGTTCTGACTGATGCGACCGGCGTTGCTGGCACCACCGTCCGCCTCTCAGCCAACTTCACCGGTGCGGTTGCTGAACCCACCCCTGCCCCCTCTGAGGAACCCACTGCGGCACCTTCTGAGGAACCGACTGTAGCTCCCTCCGAGCAGCCCACCGCCGCTCCTAGCTCCGACAGCACCGTCGTAGCGCCTGCGCCTTCAGCTACCGCTTTTGAGTACGAGAACTGCGCCGCTGTGTGGGACGCTTTGGGCCGCCCCATCAAGTCCGACGAGGCTGGCTTCCACAAGGGCCTGGATGCCGATAAGGACGGCGTAGGGTGCGAGCAGGACCCCAACTACACCAACAAGGCTGAGGACGGCAGCGCCATCAAGTCCTCTACCTCTTCTTCGGGTAGCAGCTCCTCCGGCAACCTGGCTAACACCGGTTTCACCGCCTCTATGATTGCTGGCGCGGGCGCCCTGGCCCTGTTTGCCGGTGGCGCTGCCCTGGTAGCTAACCGCCGCCGCAAGGCCTAAGAGTTGGCTTTCATAGGCTAGATACCGCGTTTGCGCTAAAAATCTAGTCTGCCCCCGCAAAGGGACCAGATTACTCCGCATTGTATGTGTTGTGTACAAGGACTATCGGAGCGATCTGGTCCCTTCTCTTTCTTCTGCCCACTACCATGGACACTATGCCCCTCGATTACCTTTCCACCCCCGCTCTATCGCCTACACGCACACTTGCCGCAGGCGTCCTTACCGCCGAGCAAACGGGAACCCAGCTCAGCCTCTTCGGCTGGTTCTTCTACCCCCTGCTCTTTCTTGCCATGGGCCTGGCCATCTTCTGCGTGCTCACCGTGCACCGCCAGCCCCACCTGAGTGAAATCCAGAAGCTCAAGTGGCTGCTCTTCACCCTTTTTATCCCTATCGTTGGCCCCCTAGCCTACTGGCTGCGCATGCGCTCTGACCGGCGCGAACTGGCTGAAACCACCAGCTCTCACTCTGAGAGCGAACCGGCCGCGCAGTAGGTAGCGCAGCCTGCAGGCAGGCGTAAAGTGAGAGGTGACAAGACCACTTCACTCAAGGAGACCCCCGTGCCTATCACCGTCAAGGCCCTGCAAAAATTTGGCCCCGACCAGCCCTTCAAAGTCACCGAAATCGAGCGTCGCGACCCCCGCGAGGACGATGTCGTCATCAAGATTGAGGCAGCCGGTATCTGCCACTCCGACATTCACACCATCCACAATGAGTGGGGCCAAGCCCACTTCCCCCTGGCCGTAGGCCACGAGATCGCGGGTACTGTTGAGGCTGTTGGCTCTGCCGTCACCAAGTTCAAGGTGGGCGACCGCGTGGGCGTTGGCTGCCTGGTCAACTCCTGTGGCGAGTGCGAGCAGTGCGTTGCCGGCTTCGAGAATAACTGCCTGAACGGCTCTGTGGGCACCTACAATTCCAAGGACGTGGACGGCACCATCACCCAGGGCGGCTACGCCCAGAAGGTCACCGTCAATGAGCGCTTCGTTCTGCGCATTCCCGACGCCCTGGATTTCGACGTGGCAGCGCCCCTGCTCTGCGCCGGCATCACCACCTACTCACCCCTGGCCCGCTGGGGCGTTAAGCCCGGCATGAAGGTAGCCGTGATGGGCCTGGGCGGCCTGGGGCACATGGGCGTGCAGATTGCTGCCGCTATGGGCGCCGAGGTCACCGTGCTCTCCCGCAGCCTCAAGAAGGCGGACGCCGCAGCCAAGCTGGGTGCCGCTCGCACCCTGGCTACCACCGACGAGGGGTTCTTCACCGAGCACCGCGGTGAGTTCGACCTGATTCTCAACACCATCTCTGCCCCCATCGACCTGGATTCTTACCTGGGCCTGCTTAAGCCCCGCGGTATCCTCTCGGTGGTAGGCCTACCCCCGGAGGCCCTCGAGATTCACATGAACCGCCTGATTGGGGGCGGCAAGGTGCTCACCGGCAACAACATCGGTGGCATTCCCGAAACCCAGGAAATGCTGGACTTCTGCGCTGAGCACGGCATCGGCGCTGTGATTGAGAAGATTGGCGTGGACGAGGTTGATGCCGCCTATGAGCGTGTTGTGGATGGCAACGTCCAGTTCCGCGTGGTCATCGACACCGCAACCTTCGATAGCGCTGAGGTCAGCGCCTAGCCGACCACCGGCGTCCTCATCTTGAGGTAACGAGGGCCCCGCCCACCAAAGTGTGCGCGGGGTCTTAGCGCACCCGGAGCCGCCGGGCAGTATTCTTAGGAACAACACAAACCTATTTGTTCCCCGAGGAGATTTCTATGGCCGGTGGTTTAGCGGCTCTCTTAGATGACGTAGCGGCCCTCGCCAAGCTGGCAGCCGCAAGCGCGGACGACGTAGCAGCGGCAGCTGGCCGCGCCAGCGTGAAGGCAGCCGGTGTGGTGGTGGACGACGCCGCCGTCACCCCGCAGTACGTGCGCAATATCGAACCCAAGCGTGAGCTGCCCATCATCAAGAAAATTGCGGTAGGGTCCCTGCGCAACAAGCTGGTCTTCATTCTTCCTGCAGCCCTGCTGCTGAGCCAGTACCTGCCCTGGATGCTCACCCCCCTACTTATGCTGGGCGGCACCTACCTCTGCTTTGAGGGCGCCGAAAAGGTCATCGAGATGTTCTCGAAGAAGGAGCACGCCGCGGAAGAAACTCCCGCGGTGGTGCAGGGTGAGGACGCCGAGAAGAAAATCGTCTCGGGGGCTGTGCGCACCGACTTCATTTTGAGCGCAGAAATCATGGTGATTGCCCTGAACGAGGTTGCTTCTGAGGGCTTCTGGGCCCGCGCCGCTATTCTGGCTGTGGTCGGCATCGGCATTACCCTGCTGGTGTACGGTGCTGTGGGCCTGCTGGTCAAGATGGACGACATCGGCCTGGCGATGGCTCAGCGTGAATCTGCCGGGGCGCAGAAGTTTGGCCTAGGCCTGGTGAAGGCTATGCCCGTGGTCATGAACGTTATTTCTGTCGTGGGTACGTTCGCCATGCTCTGGGTCGGTGGCCACATTATTCTGCTGGGTCTTTACGATATGCACTGGTGGGAGGCTCCCTATCAGTTCGTGCACCACCTTGAGGAGTACGGCCACCACCTGCCCGCCCTGGGCGGAGTAGCAGCTTGGCTGATCAACACCTTCTGCTCTATGGTGATCGGCCTGATCTGGGGCAGCATTATTGCCGCTGTGGTTCACTTCCTGCCCGGCAAGAAGCACCACTAGGCTTTGTAGCTTCTTGTGTAGGGGGTCTGCAGGCTCACGCTCGCCCCTATGAACCCCTCCCCTAGTTTTTGTACCGTGCCCTGCCCACTTTTGACGCTAAAAGTGGGCAGGGCGCGGTACATTTCAAAAGCAGCTGTGGCACTGACCGCCAAATGTGGCGCTGGCACCACCACATTTGGCGGCTGTCGGCACATATACCTTCTGGCCAGTGCCGGGGAGGCGAGCAAGAGCACCCACACCCGCCGTGGCGCCCAACTGCCGGGCAAACGAGTATCACAGAAGCACCATGGCCATTTTCAGGCACGAAAAAACCCGTTTTCCCTAGCTCTCACTAGGAAAAACGGGTTTTTCTTCTCTGTGCGCAAGGGGGGACTTGAACCCCCACGATCTTGCGATCACTGGCACCTGAAGCCAGCGCGTCTGCCAATTCCGCCACTTGCGCATTATTCATTTTTTATCGTTGCTGAATGAGCAACGAAGATAACTATACACACCCCATTAAGAAGATGTCCAACCGGAATTAAGTGTCCTCAACCACACGCAAGCCAGAAAGACGCCCAAAACCGGCGCGCGGGCGTCCGCTCCCCACCCTAGAACCCGTGAGATAGCAGGGCTTTACCAGGTTTTCCCGGGGAGTTTTTACGGTTATCCACTAGACTAGAAGCTTAGGCTGTGCGCATACCCTGCGCAGCGAATCAGCTCGAGCACCCGCAGAACACGGCGCGGTGCGCCCGTAGTTTTGTGTTGAAGGAGGCAAGCATGGGGTTCATCGACAGACTTGAACAGGGCCTAGAAAAGGCCGTGCGTGGCACCTTCAGCAAGGGCGGCACTTTTGAGCCCGTAGACATCGCCAACCGGCTCCGCACCGAGATGGACAATAAGGCTTTCTCCGTCTCGTCCGGGCGCACTATCGCCCCCAATAACTTCACCGCCGAATTTTCTGCCAGTGACTTTTCCCGAGCCCAGCAGTGGGGTGTGCCCCTGGCTGAAGAGCTCTGCGACGTGGTCATCCGCCACGCCCGCGACCAGGGCTACTCCCTGCGCGGGGCGGTGCGCGTGACCTTCTCGCTCAACAACGAGCTTGAACCGGGCAGCTTCGACATCACCAGCGCGGTGAAGAAGATGCAGGCCCCTCAGGACGAACCCGCCCCGGCACCTGCCCCTCAGGCAGCGCCTGCCCACCCGGCGTCCGCCCAGCAGCAGCTCCCCACGCGCATCACCCGCCCGGCAGCGCCACCGCGCACCGAGCCGGTGCCCGCCCACCAGCTACCGCAGTCTCGCCGCCCTGCCCCCACCCCCCAGGTGGTGCTCGACATCAACGGCGAGCGCGTTGTGGTGCGCGATTTGCCGGTCACCCTGGGGCGTGGCTCCAGCGCAGATATCACCGTTGAAGATACGGGTGTCTCACGCCGCCACCTCGATATTGTGGAGCAAGATGGCACCTACCTGGCGGTTGATTTGGGGTCCACGAACGGTTCTTACCTCGACGGTAAGCGCCTGCACGGCCGGGCTGAGCTGCGTAACGGTTCTGTGATTGAGATGGGCCGGGCCCGTATTGTTTTCCGTCTGATGGTTCGTAAGGGGTAGCTTGTGGCATCTGAAATTACCGTGACGGTTTTGCGTTTTGCCTTTTTGGGCCTGCTGTGGCTGTTTATTTTTATGGTTCTTGCTGCGTCGCGCCGCGATCTGGGTGTGGGGCGTAATATCCGCACTGCGCGGGCTCAGTTTGACGAGGTGGCTGTTGATGCGCCGGTTGCTCCAGCGACTCCTGCCCACCCGGCACCGGCGGCTGCCCCGCCGGCCCGCCCGTCCCTGCTGACGATTGTTGAGGGTGCCCAGGCCGGGGCTACCATGCGCCTGGGCGATAGCCCGGTGACGATTGGCCGCGCCACCGATATTGAGGTGTCTTTGCAGGACGACTACGCTTCGGGCCGTCATGCCCGTCTTTTCCCGCAGGGGTCACGCTGGTTCCTTGAAGACATGGGCTCAACCAACGGAACTTTTGTGGGCGATACCCGCCTGACCCGTGCTACTCCGCTTGAGGCTGGTCAGCTCTTTAGGGTTGGCCGTACCACCATGCAGCTGAAAGCCTAGTGCATGAGTATCGCTTTCCGTTTTGCGGCCCGCTCCGATGTGGGGCGAGTGCGCTCTAAAAACGATGACTCGGGGTATGCGGGCCATTACCTGGCGGTTGTTGCCGACGGTATGGGCGGGCATGTGGGCGGCGACGTCGCGTCGGCGACCACGGTGCTTGATTTGACCCCTCTTGACCGGGCAGGTTTTGAGGGTAATGCCGGGGTGTACCTGGCTGATGAGATCGTGAATGCCAATATCATCATGAATGAGCTGGTGGCGCTGAACCCGCGTTTGGCGGGTATGGGTACCACCTGCACGGCTCTGCTGATTGATGGCGACCGTATTGAGATGGCCCATATTGGTGACTCGCGCGCCTACCGCCTGCGTGACGGCGTGTTTGAGCAGGTCACCACCGACCACACCTTTGTGCAGCGCCTGCTGCAAGAGGGGCGTATTAGCCCCGAGGAAGCTGAGGCCCACCCGCACAAGAACGTGATTATGCGCGTCTTGGGCGATGTTGATGCCTCCCCCGAGCTTGAACTTCGCACCCTGGACGCCGTGGTGGGCGAAAAGTGGGTGCTGAGCTCTGACGGCCTGGACGCCGTGGTGCAGGTAGCTGAGATTGAGGCGGTCATGCGCTCCACCGGCGACCTGCAGCAGATAGTCGATATTCTGACCGACATGACCCTGGAACGCGGCGCCCCCGATAACGTGACCGTGGTGGCCCTACAGGTCATTAGCGAGGATTCCCTATCTGCGGCGATTACCGCCCCGCAGCCGATTAGTCCGGTGCGTAAGTACGGTAAGGACGGCGAGCTGGTGGGGGTTTACCCCACCGTGGAGCAGGAGGCCGCTGAGCCCGCCTCCAGCGACAGTGAGGCAGAGGGGGCGGACGCCGCCGAGCCGGTAGACGAGGACGGCGAGCACCGCGCCCCCTGGCGCCGCCGCATGCCCCAGCACGCCAAGATGCGTAACGCCCTGCGCCACGGCAAGTGGCGCGGCGAGTCCTTCACCGACGGCGTGCTCAACACCATGACGGTTAAGGCCGGGGTGGACGCCGCCACCGCCACCACCGGTGACGGCGAGGACGAGCCGACCCCGGCGTCCGTCCTTCGCCAGGAGCTCTCGGAGCGCCCCCACGACCTGGTGGGAGCTGCCGTTAACGCAACCCAGACCGGCATGATTCCGGCGGTGACAGCCCGCACGGCCCAGAACATCAGCACTCTTTCGCAGCAGCAGGCCACCCAGACCCTGGAACCCGCTGAGCTGCCCGAGGAATACCGGGTTGCCCTGAGCAACGAGGTGGCACCGTCGCCCCACCGCTGGCCCATGCGGGTCTTCGTGGTGACCCTGACCCTGGCGGTTCTCGCAGCGAGCGCCTGGAGCTTCTTCTCGTGGACTAAAACCCAGTACTACGTGGGTGTTAAGGACGACCACGTGACGGTATTCAACGGCATCAACCAGTCCCTGGGGCCGGTGAGCCTGAACAGTGTGGTGGAAGAGACCGATATTGAGGTCAGCTCCCTACCGGAGTTCTCCCAGTCGCTTCTGCGCAGCACTATCACCGCTACGAGCCAGGACGAGGCTGAGCAGATCGTGCAGAACCTGCGCGACCAGCTACCGGCTACGGTCACACCGGGAACCGTCACCACGGCAGAGCCCACCCCGAGCGCCTCTGCCAGTGCCTCGGGTGAGCCGAGCCCGGCGTCCGAAACCAGCCCAACACCCGATACCAGCACAACTACCCAGGGAGGTAACTAGTGAGCGCTTCATCTGCCGCACCTGCGGTTGAGCTGCCCCGCTCCCGCCGACTGACCGAACTGGTTCTCACCGTGCTCGCGGTGTTGCTCTGCCCTGCTTCCATGTACCTGGTAGACCCCGAAGCGGCCCTGGAGAACCGCATGTGGGTACAGGCTCTTACCGTTCAGGGTGTGGGCGCCCTGGTGCTGCATGCCGTTATGTATATGCGGGCCCGCTACGCCGACCCCTTTATTCTGCCGATTGCGGTGGCTCTCAATGGGCTGGGTCTAGCCATGATCTACCGTATCGACCTGACCACCACCGCTAACGCGGGGGCGGCCCAGCTCATGTGGACCGGCGTAGCCATGATTGCTTCAGCCGTGGTGCTCTTCTTCCTGCGCGACCACCGGGTCCTGCGGAAAGTCACCTATATCTCTCTGGCTGCCTCGATTGTGCTGCTCCTGTTGCCGCTGCTACCGGTCATCGGTACCGAAATTAACGGTGCCCGCATCTGGATTTCACTCGGCGGCCGCACCTTCCAGCCCGGTGAAGTCGCCAAGATTACCCTGGCCATCTTCTTCGCCGGTTACCTCTCAACCCACCGCGACCTGATCATGCTGGCCGGTAAGCGTATCGGCCCGGTACGCCTGCCCCGCTTCAAAGACCTGGCCCCCATGTTTATCGCCTGGTTTGTCTCGCTGGCGGTGCTGGTTTTCCAGCGCGACTTGGGCTCGGCTATCCTCTTCTTTGGCATCTTCCTGGCCATGCTCTTCCTAGCGACCGGAAGCCTCACCTGGGTTGCCCTGGGCCTGCTCTTTGTAGCCGCCGGCGGCGTCCTAGCCTACAACTACATCTCCCACGTCTACTACCGCATCAACTCCTGGGTGCACGCTTTTGACCCCGAAATCTACAACCAGCCCCTGGGTGGCTCGGGTCAGATTGTGCAGGGCCTCTTCGGCTTGGCCTCTGGCGGCCTGTTCGGACGCGGCTGGGGCAACGGACGACCCGACCTCGTCTCGTATTCCAACTCAGACATGATTATCACCGCCCTCGGTGAAGAGCTGGGCCTGCTGGGCCTGGGAGCGATTCTTATGCTCTTCCTGCTGCTGGTCTCCCGCGGTTTCCGTGCGGCCCTGGGTACCCGTGATGCCTTCGGTAAGCTCCTAGCTGCCGGTTTCTCAGCCCTCATCGTGATTCAGCTCTTCGTGGTTATTGGCGGCGTCACCCGCCTGATTCCGCTGACGGGTCTCACCACCCCCTTCATGTCCGCCGGTGGCTCCTCCCTACTCTCGAACTGGGTCATCGTAGCCATCCTGCTTGCCATCTCCCACACCGCCCGTGCCCCGCACGTGGTAGAAGAGTTCGACGAGGCAGACAGCATCGACTACGAGGGCTACGAGCCCGAGGGCGCCACGTCCGTCATTTCTAGAATTACCGAAACCAACCGTTCAGGAGGTGCTCGCGGTGAATAAAGCTATCCGCCGGGCATGGATTGCTGCGGCCTGCGTCTTCGTGATGCTGCTGGGCACCCTGACCTATATCCAATTCTTTGACGCTAAAAACCTGCAGGCCAACGCCTGGAACTCCCGCACCCTCTACGAAAGCTACGGCTCCCAGCGCGGGTCCATTGTGGTTGACGGCGTAGAAATCGCCTCGTCCGTAGAGTCGAACGACGGCTACGCCTTCCAGCGCACCTACTCCCAGCCCGAGCTCTACGCGGGGCTCACCGGCTACTTCTCGTCCATCTACGGGGCAACCGGCCTGGAAGCTGCCATGAACGACCAGCTCTCGGGCAACTCCGACGCCCAGTTCTACGACCGCCTGGCCCAGATGTTCACCGGCAACACCGCCCAGGGGGCCAGCGTAGAGCTGACCATCGACAGCGAGCTCCAGCAGCTGGCCTACGACCTGCTGGACGGCCACAAGGGCTCTATCGTGGCCCTCAACCCCAAGACTGGCGAAATCCTGGCTATGGTGTCCACCCCCTCCTACGACCCCAACACCCTCTCGTCCCACAACGCCGAGTCGGTGCTGGCCCAGTACGCGGCCCTCAATGAGGACGCCAACCACCCGCTCTACAACCGCGCTATCGCGGGCGACACCTACGCCCCCGGCTCACCCTTCAAAATTATTGACGCCGTAGCCGCCCTCGAATCGGGTAAATACAATGCAGACTCGGTGATCCCCAACCCGCAGAACCTGACCCTGCCGAACACCACCGTCACCCTGCCCAACTACACCGGCAGCCAGTGCTCAACCCGCACGTCCGCCACCATCGAGTGGGCCCTGGCGCAGTCCTGCAACACCCCCTTTGCCCAAATTGCTATGGACCTGGGCGAAGAAACCATCGCCCAGACCGCAAGCAACTTTGGCTACGGGCAAGGCCTCCAGATTCCCCTGACCGTGTCACAGTCGGTCTTCCCGACCAACATGGAAGACAGCCAGCTAGCACAGGCGTCTATTGGTCAGTACGATGTGAAGACCACCCCTTTGCAGGTTGCCATGATGAGCGCAGCTATCGCGAACGACGGTGTGCAGATGAAACCCAACCTGATTAGGTCGGTTAAGTCTCACAACCTCAGCTCGCTGTATGAGTTCTCAGCTGAGGAGCTACGACGCTCCACCTCAGCCGATATCGCTAACCAGGTAACAGAGTGGATGGTAAACGGCGTGAGCAACGGTATCGCCTCGGGCGCCGCAGTGAGCGGGGTCCAGGTGGCCGGTAAGACCGGTACCGCTGAAATTGGGGACACGGGGTTGAATAACTCCTGGTTCACCGGTTTCGCTCCGGCTGACGACCCGCAGGTAGCTATCGCGGTAGTCTATGAAGGTGTAGACGTCACAACAGGGGCGCAGCTTGCTGCTCCCGCAGGTAAACAACTTTTTGAGGCGGTGTTGAACAAGTGAGGCCTTCGGTAGATGTGACTCTTGGTGGTCGCTACACCCTGACCGAGCGTATCGCGATTGGCGGTATGGGCGAGGTCTGGAAGGCGCGCGATAAGGTCTTGGGCCGTACCGTCGCCGTAAAGATTCTGAAAGAGGAATATACGGGCGACCCCGGCTTCCTTGAGCGTTTCCGCGCCGAGGCCCGCCACACCGCCCTGCTCAACCACCCCGGCGTCGCCAACGTCTTTGACTACGGTGAAGAGGACGGCTCTGCCTACCTGGTCATGGAGCTGGTTCCCGGGGAGCCGCTGTCTAACATCATTGAGCGCGACAAGCAGCTACCTGCTGACCGCATCCTCAATATCATGGCGCAGACCGCACGCGCCCTGGCAGCCGCCCACGCCCAGGGTCTCGTGCACCGCGACGTGAAGCCCGGCAACCTGATTATCACTCCGGACGAGCGGGTAAAGGTCACCGACTTCGGTATCGCCCGCCTGGCTGACCAGGTACCCCTGACCGCCACCGGCCAGGTCATGGGCACCGCCCAGTACCTGGCGCCTGAGCAGGCAACCGGCCAGCAGGCCACCCCCTCCTCAGACATGTATTCTCTGGGCATCATCGGCTACGAGTGCCTGGCAGGCAAGCGCCCCTTCACCGGCGAATCGCAGATCGCCATCGCCCTGGCGCAGGTCAACGACCCGCCGCCGCCCCTGCCCAAGGACGTCCCCGCCCCCGCAGCAGCGCTCATCATGTGCCTGCTCTCCAAGGACCCAGCGGACCGCCCCGAGACCGCCACTGCGCTGGCGTCCGCTATCGACGCTATCCGCCGCCGCGACATCCCGGCTGCCATCAAGGCTGTACCACCCCTGGGCAAGTTCCTGCCCCAGGGGGCAGATACCCAGGCCACCCAGGTCATGACGGCCCCCACCGCCGTGGCTCCCGCAGCGGCCCGGTTTGGCTCAGGAGCCCACTACGAACCCGAGCCCACCACCGCCCGTGTACCCAGCGCCCCGGCCGCTGCCGCCTACCCGGCAGCCGAGCCCCCGGCAAAGAAGAAGAGCCCCTGGGGCTGGGTGTCCCTGGTGCTTGCCCTGCTCCTCATTGCCGCCGTCGTCTGGTTTGTACTAGCTGGTAGCAACCGCTCCAGCACCACCGGCGACAGCACCCCCACCGCCTCGGGTACCGTCTCAACCGTCAGCGTCTCACCCACACCCAGTGCCAGCGAAACCAGCACCGAGAAAACCCGGGTAGAGATTGACTCAGCCTCCTTCGAGGGCCGCCCCCTCGATGAGGTCGTCAACGAACTCACCGCCATGGGCTTCTCAACCCGCACCACCGGCGTCACCTCAGACTCCACGGTAGACACCGTGCTCTCCGTTTCACCTACCGGTAGCGTAGAAGTGGGCGAAACCATTACCGTGCAGTACTCCACCGGCCCCAAATCAGTGACCCTACCCAGTAATCTGGAGGGTACAGACTCTGAAGAGGCCATCAACGCGATTACCGCCCTCGGCGTGAACGTGCAGATTCACTTTGAAGAAAGCAGCAGTGCCCGCGAAGGCACCGTGCTCCGCACCAGCCCCACCTCGGGGTCCCGCGTTGAGGTAGGGAGCAGCGTAGACGTCTACGTAGCCAAGGCCCCCGCAGCCAGTGCATCCGCATCGCCGAGCGCCTCAGCATCACAGTCAACCACCGGCTCCGAATCAGCCTCACCGAGTGCTGATTCAACCGGCAACTAAACTCCACCGGAAATGATGGGTGAATACATGGACCAGCAGGTTCCTGAAACTATCGATCAGCGCTACGAGGTAGGGGCCGTTATCGGCTCCGGCGCCATGGCGACCGTCTACGAGGCGGTTGATACACGCCTGGGGCGCAAGGTTGCGCTCAAGGTTCTACGGACTGAGCATGCTCAGGACGTCATCTTCCGCGCCCGTTTTCAGCGCGAGGCAGAGGCCGTCGCGGCCCTCAACCACCGCTCTATCGTGGGTGTCTACGACACCGGCTCCTTCGATATTCAGGTAGGTAGCTCCGAGGTCTCTGTGCCCTTCATGGTCATGGAGCTGGTTCAGGGCACCACCCTGCGCGACGCTATGTCTCGCGGCGAGGTCGACCAGGCCCAGGCCCTAGCCTACGGTGTGCAGATTCTTGAGGCTCTCGATTACAGCCACAGCGCAGGTATCGTGCACCGCGATATCAAGCCCGCCAACGTCATGATTCTGCCCCAGACAGCAGAGGACCGTGAGCTGGGCGAGCCCGGTCAGATTAAGGTCATGGACTTCGGCATTGCCCGCGCCGCCGAAGAAGCCGGTGATGCCCTGACCAAGGCCAACACCGTCATGGGCACCGCCCGCTACATCTCCCCCGAACAGGCCCGCGGCGAGACCGTCGATGCCCGCAGCGATGTTTACTCAGCTGCCTGCGTGGTGTACGAGATGCTGGCAGGACGCTCCCCCTTCGACGCCCCCACCAACGTGGAACTGGCCGGTAAGCACCTGAGCGAGACTCCTCAGCCTCCCAGCGCCTTCGCCTCAGAAGAGGTCTCCCCGGCTCTCGACGCCGCTGTGCTCAAGGGCCTGGCCAAGAACCCTGCCAGCCGTTACCAGAGCGCCGGCGAATTCGCGTCCGCCCTCAAAGATGCCCAAAGCGGCATACTTACCGGTAGCGACCAGGACCCCACCGAAGCAACCACCGCTTTCGGTGCGGCTACCTTGGGCGCAGGCGCCGCAGCAGGCGCTGTCGCCGCCACTCCTCGCGAAACCGAAGAAGCCGGCATTGGCAGCTTCTTCGACAACGCCCAGTCTGAATACACCGACGAAGAACTCTACGGTTACGGCTACGGTCAGGACCCTGCTAAGGCCCGCAAAAAGCGCCGCCGCAGCGCCTGGAGCAAGGCTCTCACCACTATGCTCATCCTCCTGCTGGCAGCTTTCGGTGTAGGCTCTGTGCTCTACTACCAGGCCAAGCTCAACGAGGTTCCCGTGCACGTGGTTCCTGCGGTTCAGGGGCTCACCAAGGAAGAGGCTGAAACCCAGCTGCGTAACCTGAACTTCGCGCTCAAGTTCGAAGAAGAGCACTCCGACACCATTCCCAAGGGTTCAGTTATCAAGACCTCCCCCGTGACCGGCCTCGAAGCTGAAGAGGGCAGTGAGATCGTTGTGACGGTATCGTCCGGCCCGGCTGTACTGACCGTACCTGCCAACCTTGAGGGCCAGAGTGAACAGTACGTGCGTGAGACTCTCACGAACGCTGGCTTCGTGCCCGGCCGCACCACCACCGTCAACAGCCCCACCATCCCCGCGGGCATGGTTGTTGGTGTAACCCCCGGCTCCGGTGAACAGGCCGATGCCGGTGCGACCATCGATATCATTCTCTCCAACGGTAAGGTTAAGGTCCCCAGCCTGGTCGGCCTGAGCCGCGATGCCGCTATCGCAGCACTGACCGCATCAGATACCCTGCTGAGCACCAATATCGAAACCGTCACCACCACCGCCCAGCCCGCTGGCACCGTTATCTCACAGAGTGCCACTGCCGGAACCCTGATTGAGCAGGGTTCAACCGTGACTATTCGCGTGGCGGTTGCCCCTGTGGCAACCAGCGCCCCCAGTGCGGCAGCTACTACCGCACCGAGTGCAGCGGCTACGGCCCAGGCCACCCAGCCTGCCGCTACGGCCACTGCCCAGGCAACCCCGAGCGCAGCAGCGAGCGCAAGCGGTAACAACAACGACTAGGTCGTGCTCAACCTATAAGAAAGCCGCCCTCCCCACGTGGGGAGGGCGGCTTTCTTATAGGGGTTTTTGGGCTATCAAGCTGGTGTTAGGCTGCCGGTTCGATGAGGGGAGAGAGGGTCGCACCCAGGGCTGCGGCCCCTTCTAGGCCTACTTCTTCGAGCCAGTTACCAAGCATGAGGTAGCCACCTTCTGTAAGTACCGATTCGGGGTGGAACTGTACACCGTGCAGGGGGGCGGTAACGTGGCGCAGACCCATGATGATGCCGTTATCGGTGCTGGAAGTAACCTCTAGCTCAGCAGGCAGGGTGGCAGGTTCAACGGCGAGGGAGTGGTAGCGGGTGGCGGTGAAGGGGCTGGGCAGGCCTTTGAATACGGACTGGCCTGTGTGCACCAGCTGGGATGTCTTACCGTGCATGAGCTCGGGGGCGTGACCCACTACCCCGCCGAAGGCTTCGGCGAGGGCCTGGTGGCCCAGGCAGACGCCGAGCAGGGGCTTGTTAGCAGTCTTGGCCCATTTGATGACGTCGATGATGACGCCCGCTTCGGCAGGGTTGCCGGGGCCGGGTGAGACGAGCACGCCGTCGTGCTCTTGGGCGAGGGCGATGGTCTCGTCAAGAGTCAGTTCATCGTTACGGATGACGGTGGTTTCAGCGCCGAGCTGCTGGATATAACCGACCAGAGTAAAGACGAAGCTGTCGTAGTTATCGATGACGAGGATTTTGGTCATGGCACCTGCCCTTTCGTGATGGTGTCTTGATTCTATCGCACGGAGCGGGGCGGGCGTCCGGTGCTTATTGCTCTATGGTCACGTCGGTGTTGAAGGGGCTGTATTCGGCGAAGTGGGGGAAGACGTATTCCATGAGCAGGTAGACGGCGGCAGCTATGAGAGCAATGGCGATGATGATGCGCAGCCACAGGGGGCCGGGTAGGTGGCGGAAAATCCAGGCGTACATGGGGTTCCTTGGGGTGGACGGCGGTGGTTGGCTTTAGCCGGCGATAGCGGCGATTTCTTCGGGGGCGCCTGCTTCAGCTGGCTGCCAGCTGACGAATTCGGCGTGAACGATGTAGCGTTCGGTATCGCCGTAGCGGGGGTGGCAGCTGGTGAGGGTGAGTAGGCGGCGGTCTGCCTCGGCAAGGGGCGCTTCGGGCTGGTCGGGGTTAGGGGCGATGACCTCTATCTGGGTGGGGAGCACAATCTTGTGCTCGTAGACCCGGTAGGTGTAGTAGCCCTCGGCGGTGCGCACGTAGATGTTGTCGCCGTTTTGGAGCAGGTCGATATTATCGAGCACTGCACCGTTGGTTTGGCGGTGACCTGCTAGGGCGAAGTTGCCGTATTCGCCGGGCATCTGGCTGCTGGGGTAGCGCCCCAGGCCCAGGGTGTCGAGCACATCGGTACCTACGCCTTCGGCGAGGGGCCGGGCGTAATTTTGGCCCAGGCGGGGAATATAGACCACGCCGTAGGCCTGCCCGTAGGCGGGCGGGGCGGTAACCGGCGGATTAGCGGGGTCATAGTCGGGTACGACGTTTTCGGACGCCGCCCCCTCGGTGTTCTCTCCCTGGCCGGTGGTAGCGGGGCCGGGGCGTCCGCTGCCGCTGTTGAATTCTTGGATGAGACTGTCGACGGTCTGCTGCTGGGTGCGGTTGGCGTCGATATTGGTCCACCAGAGCTGCCAGGCAACGAACAGGAGCAAGATAAGACCCGCCGTGATCAGAAGTTCGCCGACGATTTGAATAACCCATTGCAGGGGGGTGCGGCTAGCAGGGGGACGCGCGCGGCGGCTAGCGGTGGGGGCTGCTGTGGTCACATCTCACCTCGGCGTGGGACGGTTGCGGGGGACTGTTTAATGTTAGAACTTTTTCAGGTAGTACGGTTAAAATCGTCTCTGACCGTATATTTTGTAAACTGCCGGGAGCGTGCTCCCCTACTGGAGGAAAAGTGGCTGAGTCGAAGTCTATTCGTGACGAGGATTTTGAAGAGGCGGAGCTACGCCGCGTTGCTGAGTCGATGTACAGCGACGATGACTTCCCGTCGCCGACCCCCCTCTGGTATCGCGTGATTATGTTCGCCATGATTGTGATTGGCGTGCTGTGGATTATTACCTTCTACATTTCCCAGTCGGTGTACCCGATTCCGGGTATCGGTAACTGGAATATCGGTATCGGCATTGGCTTCATGATGGTGGGTCTGGTTATGACCACCCGCTGGCGCTAGGGTGCCGCTGTGGCTGAGAAGAAACCTGAGACAACCAACCCCTCGAACTTAGCGCCGGTTGATCCGAACGAGACGCTGGAGCAGCGCGCCGATATTCGTGCCGCCCGGTTTGAGACCAAGCTGCGCCGGTGGGCGCTGTTTGGTGTGGTTGCCGCTGTGGCTATTTATTTTGTGTGGCAGGCGGTGGCGGGCTAAGGTGCCTGCGCTTCTGTCGTTTCCCCGTTACCGGCTTCCGGTAGCGGGGATTTTTGTGTGCGGTAGAGGGCAACCAGCACGGTAAGGGCTAGGAGCTCTACCAGGGTTTGGGTGAGTACCGCCAGGGGCATGAGGGCGGACGCCGGTTCGTCGGCTAGGGCGGTCGATAGGCCGAGGACCAGGGGCAGTATCACGAGGGCATTCCGTGTGACGGCTGAAAAGGTGAGGGCGACCCGCTCGGGTGCGGGTAGGGCCCTGCCCCAGCGTCGCAGGAGGGAGCTAGAAAGTAACCCCATACATATAGCGTATAGGGCATATAAGCAGGCCAGGGGCATAAGATACGAGGCGATCTGGGTGACGTGAACGGCATGAGCGGCCGGGGTGAGGGCAAGCACCAGCACCATCAGCGGCACCATTAAAACACTTGCTGCATCTTCAGAATATCCCTGCAGGTGCCCACCTACTCCCTGGATAAGGGCCGCGCCCAGCAGGGGGACTACCACCACCGCCAGGGCGGCTGCCAACTGCGGCAGGGCCTGCCAGAGGGTGCCGTCAGCCAGAAAATCCCCCCGCCAGATACCGGCGGAACGGAAGAGCAGAAGCCACAGGGGAATAAGGCACATCTGCGCCAGGAGCAGGAGCGGGGTGCACGACAGGAGGCGCACATGGGCGCCTCCCGCAAGACCGGTAAAGGTCACCACATAATCTACACAGGGTGCCAGGAGCACAAGTGCTGCGGTAAACACCAGAAGATCAGGCACCTGAGGCACAAACCGGTGAAGCCCCAGCAGAAGTAGCGCCACCACCAGGGGTGCCAGAAGAAAGTTGAGAGCCAGCAGGGTTTTAGTAAAACCGGTGAGCGCCCCGGGTTCCAAAAGGCCGCGGAGCGGAATCGTTAGGAAGGTGGCCAGGAGCAGCACACCAAGGGCCGGGGTAACCAGCGGCTGAGCAAGACCCGCAACCCCCGGCACAAAGGACGCCGCAAGCCCCACTGCCAGGGCAAGCAGGTAGAGCACCACCTGGTGTCTCTCCATGAAGCTGACCACGAGCGTCCTTTCCCTTAAAGCAACCTGCCCTCCCCTACTGTAAGGCAGGGAAGGGCAGGGCTACACAACACCTATCAGCTCGAGTTCAGCTGATTTTGCACCTTGGCTTGGGTATATGCCTCAAGCAGTGTGCTTTATCTCGTCAGCGTTCTCACGCTGGGAGTCTGATTACGCTTCGGGAGCGGTGAAGGCTACATCGAGGTTGATGACGACCTTATCTGAGACCAGCACGCCACCGGCTTCAACTGCGGCGTTCCAGGTGATGCCGAAGTCCTTGCGGGAGATGGTTGCTGAGACAGATGCGCCGGCGCGGGTAACACCGAAGGCGTCAACGACTGCACCGGTGAATTCGCCGGTGAAGGTGACGGGGCGGGTTTCGCCCTTGATGGTGAGGTTGCCTGCGATGGTCAGGTCTTCGCCGTCGAGGTCGAAGGAGGTTGATTCGAAGGTCATGGTGGCGTGGGCGTCTGCATCGAAGAAGTCTGCGCTGCGCAGGTGGCCGTCGCGATCAGCATTGTTGGTGTTAACAGATGCGATCTGTGCGGTTGCCTTGATGGTGGAGTCTGCGATGTTGTCAGCGATGACGAGCTGGGCCTCGACCTGTTCGAAGGTGCCGCGCACCTTGGTGATGCCTGCGTGGCGGACGGTGAAGCCTACCTCTGAGTGTGCTGAGTCGTAGTTCCAGGTGCCTGCGGTGAGTTCTGCCATGATTATGCCTTTCGAGCGGTACGGTTTGTTTTCAACAGTTATTACTTTACAAGTAAAGTTTTACTCGTGCAAGCTGTGCGGTAAAAAATTTTACAAAGAAAATTTTAGCCGGCGGGGCTATCGCAGCACCCCTTCGCCCGCGGCCGCAGCGTACACCCGTTCGCTCAGCCGGGCGAGCACGGGGGAGCTGATGTTCCAGTGCTGCCAGTAAAGTGGCACATCAACCGGCTGGGGGGCGAGCTCCACCAGGTCGCCGGAGGCAAGGGCGTCAAGGGCCTGTACCTCCGGCAGAATACCCCAGGCAATTCCTCCCAGGACAGCCCGCGCATAGTCGGGCGAGCTGGGCAGGTAGATGGTGGGCGAACTCTGCCAGGAGTCAGGCTCCACCGCGAAGCGGTCGAGCAGCAGACCCCGGGCGGACGCTAGCCCGAAGTCCTTTCGGTCAAACTCCACCACCGGCGCAAGTGCCAGCTGCTCGGCGGTGACCTGCGGGTAGGCGGGAAAGTAGCGCGCCAGGTAGTCGCGGGAGGCAACCACGCGGTAGCGGATATCGCCCAGCTTCTCAACGGAACAACCGGCGATAGGTTCGGGGCGCGATGTCAGGGCAGCCATCACTTCCCCAGATCGCAGCAGGGCGGACGAGTGGTACTCGGCTTCTCGGCGCACGTCGCAGAAGATACGGTCGCGGGCGGCCAGCTCTGCAACGGCCGAGAGAAACCAGGTGGCCAGGGAGTCGGCGTTGACGGCCACAGCTACACTCTGCCCCTCTTCGCTCCCGCCGAGTTCACGCTCCATTTCTGCGTGCAGGAATTCGCTTTGCCGGGCAATACGCAGGACGCTTTGCCCCGACTCTGTGGGGGCCACCGGATTGGTGCGCTTGAGGAGTACCCGCCCGGCCAGCTGTTCCATTGCCTTGACGCGTTGTGAGATGGCAGAGGCGCTGACGCCCAAAATATCGGCGGCTGCGTCGAAGGTGCCGTATTCAATGACGGTGACGAAGGTTTGGAGCTGGTCGGTCGTAAAGCGCATCATAAGAACATCTTATGCTATTGAAGTTTCATTAGATAGCTTTATGAATGCTGGTCACCTACGATAGATTCTCGTGACTATCGCAGAAATCCTCCCCCACGTACTCTTTGGCATCGGCACCTCGCTCTCACTCATTGTGGCTATCGGTGCCCAGAACGCCTATGTGCTCAAGCAGGGCATCATCGGCAAGTTTATCTGGCCCATTGCCATCTTCTGCATTCTTTCTGATGCCCTGCTCATCGGCTTGGGAGTGCTGGGAATCGGCTCCCTGGTGGACTCAGCCGCCTGGGTACTAGAGATTCTGCGCTGGGGCGGCGGGGCCTTCCTCGTCATCTACGGTGCCATGGCTGCGAAACGTGCCCTGCGGCCGTCCGCCATGAAGGTCACCAGCGAAGACTCCGGGCCGCAAACCCTGGGCAAGGCCCTGCTCATCGCTGCTGCCATGACCTACCTCAACCCCCATACCTACCTCGATACCTTTGTTCTCATTGGTGGCATTGCGGCACAGCAAGGCGACTACCGCTGGCTTTTCTACGCGGGCACGGTCACAGGTAGCGCTATCTGGTTTACCCTCCTGGCCTCGTGCAGCCGCTTCCTGCGTCCTGTTTTTGCCAACCCCCGTGCCTGGCGCGTGCTGGACGCCGGCATCGCCGCCCTCATGTTCTTCCTGGCCTACAAGGTCATGTTCGGGCACTAAGGCACCTGCCCGACCTGTAGGTAGGTATCTGAGGACTCGGTAGGGGCATCAGCGTCGTGGGTAACCACGACAACCAGATTATATTCAGCTATCTGCCGTATCTGCTGCCAGACCGCAGCACGGTGTCCGGAACCGATACCCGTGGTCGGCTCATCGAGCACGACAAGAGAATCTTGGGGCCCACGCAGGGTACGGACGAGCGCCACCCGCCTTGCTTCTCCGCCAGAAAGGGCGTTTCCCTCTCCAGCTATAGCATCACCAAATCTCCTACCACCCCGGGTGAAGTCTGGTAGTCCCAGCTCTCTGAGCATACGGTCTATATCTTCACCAGGTAGGGCACGATTTGCCTGAATCACCTGATAGGCAGTATCAAAAATCAGATTAGTACTCTGGGGCAAATACCGCACAGTCGAAAAGGTATCCAGTGACACTACTTCAGCATCAGCAACTGCGCGGAACCCTAGCAAGGCTTCAAGCAAACTGGTCTTGCCGGACCCGCTTTCTCCACATAGCCAGATAATTCCCCGCCTACGAGTAGCTATCAACTGACGAAGCTGACCTATCTCGATAGCTTCTTGCCCTAATTGAACCCCATTCCCTTGCACCGCTCGCAAGGCCTCTTCCTGCTTAGCCATAGCCACACCCAGCGAAGATAGGCCAAACCCTATATCCTGCACAGTTTGAATAGAATAAAGAGCCACTCCAATGAGAGCCACAAGACCGGAAATCACCATGTCCATTTCCTGGCCTTTATTAAGAGCTGCGTAGACACCCATAAGAACGGCTAGGAGTAAGGCTAGGAACAGGGTCTGCCCCAAATATAGGTTGCGCGTAGCTCGGTAGGACTGCACCCCGGCTTTTTCTACCACAATACGGCTTTTCTGATAGTTGCGACGTGTCTGACCATGTAGCCCAAAAATAGCGACTTCCCGCCAATAGGCCACATAGTTGCTGAGCACTCCAAAGTTTTTGAGAGCAGATGCGTAGAAAGCCCCCTGTACCTGCTGATGACGTTTAATAAGGGGCATACTCAGGACTATAAAGAGCACGAGGCTCAGGACATAAAGGATGCCTACCGGCCAGCCGCCGACAAAACTCAGGGCTATAGCTCCACTAGCAAGGACGCTCACTGCTGGCAGAAAAGCGAGAAGAAGGGTTCCTAATACCTCACGGAATGCACTCATATGACCGTCAATAGCGTAGGCCAGTTCTCCATCATCCTGCCGCGCACGAGCCGGACGTGAAGAACAATAGGTATGATTCAATGCCTCCAGAGCTATCTCAGTTTGAGCAGCCTGTTCGAGAGCTCCGTAGAGCGGATAAACCAAGTAGGTAAGCCCTCGGGATAAAAGCCAGAGCAGGCTGTAGCCCACAATCAGCAAAACCAAAGAGACAGGTTCGAAACCATCGAGAACCCAGATAAGGGCCACTCCGGGCATGGCAGAAACTACTACCCCTAGTGCTGGAGATAGCACTAAAGAGATTATTACTATCCAGGCATGCAAAGGGTTTACAGTATAAAACCGAGAAAAAGTAACAACGGAAAAACGCGAAAGAGAAATTAAAGTTTTCATTTTTACCTTCAAGACAACAAGCCGCCGCATATGGCGGCTTTAAAGAATCATGCTGTGTCTCTTTAGAAAGGCCTGCGCCATGGCGCACTTACCTTCCCGCTTATCTCTACAAGCGAGTTGATAGGATGGCGTCGAGCCTGAAGGCAAAAAATTATACGGTCATCGTTGACTTTCTGTATCTAGGAGAAAGCTAATCGACAAGCCTCCTCGTAGAGTCCATTCTGACAAACCTCTAGAGAAAAGGTCAACACCTTCTACTGCCGTGACGAGCCCGGTAGATATTTCGCACCATGACCGTGCGCCGCACCTGGCCGATGGCAGGCTCCAAGAACTCCTCCGCGTAGCGGGAATCCGTGCTAGTCTGCGCAGCAAAGTTAAGGGCAGCAAAAGCCCCCAGCACCATCGCAACCTTCACCAGAACGTCCGTAAACGGGAACTGCACACCCAACAGGGTCACCTTAGAGGCCTCAAAACCCAGCCAGCTCGTAATGGTGGCATCGGGGATAGCGATCGTGCCAAACCAAACAAAAAACAGAAAAACGACCCCGGCAAAAAGTACAGCCTGAATCATCTGCACCACAATCGGAAGAAGTACCAGGTTATTCCACTCGCCCCACCTAAAATCAGCCGGGCGGCCCAAGCCCGCAGCGGGCAAATTTTCAAGCTCCTGACGCCACCTGTCCCCAGCCTGCAGAGCAGCACCCGCGTACTCGGCGTCCGTAAACTCCTCCACCTTATCCCCTTTACGGGCACCCAGCAGTCGGCGGGTCTTCTCGGTTACTGTCGACGAAACAACCAGAAAGCTCAGCACCGTCAGGATAGCCACCACCTGCAGAGTACGCTGCATACTCAAAGCCGCCGCCACACGCCAGATATCGCCGTTCACAAAAAAGAAGAGCACGGCAATCATAAGCACCGGCAGCACCTTGACCACCATGCTTGAAAGAGCAGCCAACTCCTTCACAACCTGCCGAAGCGCCCAGTAGCACAGGGAATCCAAGCCCAGGTAAACAGCTAGGAGCGTAGCTCCCAGAATCCAGAGCACATCACCGGCAGCAAAGGCGTCAGCAACATCTGCCAGCCCTATCCAGCGGGCAGTCTGCGGCAGCATGGAGAAAGCCGCTAGAGGCAGAAGCAGCGCACCAATTAGGGTTTGGCGCCAGAAGGGCAGGGGCGCTAGTACACGCGATACCGCCCAGGGTACAACCAGAAGCAGAAGGGGCGGCACGAGGGCTAGGGCAATGAAGATGGGCGTCAGGACGCTGTCTGGCACGTCTACCGGCACACCTCCGTCCTGCGCCTCCACATCAAGTTGGGCTAGGCCCCACAGCAAAGCAAGGTAGGTGAAGGAAGAAACTATAAGCCAGGCAGAAAGCGGGGCAGAACGGGCGAGAGTCCATCGTGCACGCTCTCGCGCAGGGATAACCAGCGGGGCCCCGGCAGCTCTGAACCAGGTGTGTGCTTCTTGCTCGGTGAGTGTCATACTCTGATTCTACGGGCTAAGCTGGAGGGGTATTTTTAACCGCACAGTATATAAAATATTTGTTCTATTTTTATAAAAAGCAGTTTTTGGGCACAAAAAAGCGAGGGGTTCTAGAGCGTTAGCTCTAGAACCCCTCGCTGATTCAACCCAAGGGTTGTTATCTCAAAACCATACAGTGGACGCAAACAACAACAAACTCAGTCATAAAAGTGTAAGCCTTCGGACTATTAGTACCAGTCAACTCCACGGGCATTCCCCGCGTCCATACCTGGCCTATCAACCCCATCA
>NZ_CAKMSR010000008.1 GCF_928381705.1 Rothia nasimurium
CTCACATCAAGACTTGGCGGATTCTTCATACGGGGTTTAGGCGGCCGTTGGGGTTGTATGGGCGGGTGTTTGCGGTGGTGCGGGGGTTGGTGTTTTTGGCTGCGGGTGGGACTTTTGAATAAGCCTCTATGTCTACCACCATTAACCGCCGCGGTCTTGTGCGCGGCGCAGCCTGGGCAGCACCCGTTGTTGTGGCCACCGCAGCTGTTCCTGCCTACGCGGCATCCTCTCTGGTCTGCCCGACTGACTATATGCTCAACAACCCGGTCATAGACCAGGAAGTATCGGCAGACACTGTAGATGGTTACTACATTGTTCTGTTTTCTTATGCCTTTACTTCAACAGGTAACTACAACACCATTACCTTTGTCGCGAGCGATGAAGTATCGGTTTTTCAGTCATACGATGCTCAGAACTACACCATCGGTTCAGATAGCCGCACCATTACTGTTGTCAATGATGGTGCTCTTGATGCACTTGGTTTTGATGTATACGTTAAGGTTCCTGCGTCCAAGGTTATAGAAGCAGGATCTACTGGCGGTTACACCACCTCTGTGAATTTCACTATTGATGGTGAATGTGCAACTAGCGATGGTTTCTCGGAGTTCAGTGGGTCAAATACTATCCGTAACTAGATTATGGATTTGCAAAGAGGTGGGCTATGGGCTCACCTCTTTGTGTTGTTCAGAGTCCTAGTGTGGCACTTAGCCCCGTGAGCAGCGCTGAGAGGCCTATATTAAAGGCTTCATCCTGGGGGGTGTCTCCCAGTGCTTTGTAGGCCTCTGCCATGGTGGGGTGTTCGGCGGCGTGGTTGCCGGGGTTGAAAATATCCACGGGTGCATGCAGGTCGGTGGCTGCCCCTAAGAGGAAAGCCTCGATAGCCTCTACGGTGAGCAGGGCTTGCCTGGGGCTCATGCCGAAGGCGGTAAAGGCAGAAGTTACCTGCTCATACATGGCCAGGGTTGCAGGTGCCCTGCGTACCGGCGTCACCGCCAGCGTCATCACGACCGCGGGTGCCACTGAAAAGGCCTGTCGATACGATCTAGCCCACCGCTCGGTTGCCTCCAGCCATAGTGCCCGCGCCCCCAGGGAGCTGACGGTTCCGCCGCGAATCTGGGTGGCGGCGTCCTGCAAAGCCTGTGTGTCGATGCTCTGCGCCACCTGGTCCGAAATTGCCGCCAAAACCTCATCGCGCGAGGCCACATGGTTGTAGAGGGAAGATGGTGCGACCCCCAATGCCCGCGCCAGCTTCGCCATGGTGAAATCACCCTCTGTAGCCATGAGCTTCTGAGCGGTTTCGGTGATTTTATCCGAGGTCAGTAAGGACGCGCTGGGGCGGCCGGCATTGCGCGGTGAAGTGGGAGTAGGGGTCATGAATATAACGGTAGCACTGTGCCAGTAGGCGGGTGCTGATGAGGTGTGAAGCTGCCCCACCTATATATTTTCGTAAGGTACTTCACAGGCATTAGGGTTCAAGCTACACTAAAACGAACGGTATTCGTTTAGTGTAGCTAGCGCTGCAGAAAGGCTGAGCACCATGGCTCCCCAGGAAATTACCCGCGATGTCGTCATTATCGGCGCAGGCCCCTCGGGTCTTACCGCCGCCTACCGTCTGCAGCAGGCCGGGCACTCGGTTGCCGTCCTCGAAGCCCGCCACCGCGTCGGTGGCCGCACTTGGAATGGCGACCTTGATGGTGCCTTTATCGAAATTGGTGGCCAGTGGGTTTCCCCAGATCAGACTGCTCTCAAAGCCCTACTCGACGAGCTCAACCTCAAAACCTTCTCCCGCTACCGCGAGGGTGACTCCATTTACAAAACCCTCGATGGTCAGGTCAAGCGCTACTCTGGCGACATCTTCCCTGTTGATGAAGCCACCAAGGCCGAAATGCTGCGCCTCATCGACATGATGGACGAAATCGTCGCCGAAGTTGGTGCCGAAGCCCCCTGGGCCCACCCCCGCGCCAAGGAGCTCGACTCCGTCAGCTTCCGTGAGTGGCTCAAAACCAAGACCGATAACGAAGAAGCCCTCAACAACATCTCCCTCTTCATCGCCGGAGCCATGCTGACCAAGCCCTCTCACGCTTTCTCAGCCCTGCAGGCTATTTTGATGGCGGCCTCCGCAGGTTCTTTCTCTAACCTGGTCGACGAAAACTTCATCCTCGACAAGCGCGTGCTTGGCGGTATGCAGAAGGTCTCCCTCACCCTGACCGAAAAGATCGGCCACGAGAACATCATCCTGGGCCACCCCGTGCGCGTGCTGCGCTGGCAGGAGGAGGGGGATTACCCCGTCCTGGCCGAAGCTGAAGACTTCACCGAGGACGGCGTCGCCAACCCCGATGGGGCCGTGAAGGTTCGCGCCAAGTACGCCATCATGGCCGTCCCGCCCAACCTCTACTCCCGTGTCTCCTATGTACCTGCCCTGGATCGCCGCCAGCACCAGATGCACCAGCACCAGTCGCTGGGCCTGGTTATCAAGGTGCACGCTGTCTACGACCGCCCCTTCTGGCGCGAGAAGGGCCTGTCTGGCACCTCCTTCGCCTGTGACAACCTGGTGCAGGAAATCTACGACAACACCAACTACGATCCGGCTACTGGCCAGGAAGAAGAGCGCGGCACCCTGGTTGGCTTTGTCTCTGACGAAAAGGCTGACCGCATGTTCACTCTCTCAGCTGAGGAACGCAAGCGTGCCATCCTTGAATCCATGGCAGAGATGCTGGGTGAAGAGACCCTGAACCCCATCCGCTACTACGAATCCGACTGGGGGGCTGAAGAGTGGACTCGTGGCGCCTACGCCGCCAGCTTCGACCTGGGCGGCCTCTCTCGCTACGGTGCCTACCAGTCAGACCCTGTTGGCCCCATCCACTGGTCTTGCTCCGACCTGGCAGCTGAAGGCTACCAGCATGTTGACGGCGCGGTTCGTATGGGTGAAAAAACCGCCGCTATGATTAGCGAAAAACTCAAGGGATAAAACATGCGTTACGTTGTCGGCTATTCTCCCTCGTCCCGGGGGCGGGATGCGCTCAATCTGGCGGTTGCTCTCGCCTCATCGCTGGGTGCTGAGCTTGATGTGGTCTATGTGCTCAAGCAGCAAAACCCGCGCCTAGCTGCCCCGCGTTCTAACTTCGGAGCCATGTTGCAGGAGCAGGCTGTGGGCTGGCTTGAGGAGGCCCAGCAGCGGGTGCCCACCAGTCTCAAGGCCCGTTTCCACCTGCGCCAGGCGGAGTCCACCGCAGCCGGGCTGATGGAGTTCGCTAGCGCTATCGGGGCCGGTGCCATCATTGTGGGTGGTGCTAAGACCGGTGGCTGGCTCTTCCACTCCATCGGCTCAGTAGGTAATGCCCTGCTGCACCGGGCTTCAGTGCCGGTGATTCTTGCGCCCCACAACTACGATGCGGCTACCCATATCACCCAGATTGACTGTGCGGTTTCCCCCGATATCGACTCGATTGGCCTGGTGGAAGAAGCTGTGGCTACCTGCAACCGCACCGGCCTTGCGGTGCGCCTGGTGTCCCTCATCGAGGACGCCGCCGCTGACGGTTCTGCTGCCCGTGAAGCTGAGGAGGGTGTGCGGGACCTGCTGGAGCAGTCCTCCCTGGTACCCGAGCGTCCGGACCTCATCACTGTTGCTGTCGGGCACGGCGCCAGTGTGCCTGATGCCGTGGAATCGGTGGACTGGTCTGCCGGGTCCGTGCTCATGGCTGGGTCGTCTAAGCTGGCTCAGCGTGGGGAGCTTTTCTTGAGTTCTAACACCGCCAAGATTCTCACCCGCCTGCCGATTCCCCTGGTGGTTGTTCCCCGCGACTATTCGCCAGGACGCCGCGGCTCGGCTCAGGAGCCCTGGACCGGCTCGATTCCCGTGGTGGGTCGCTAGTTCCTCATGGGTGTGCGTGCGCCGCGCTGCTCGATGCCTACTCCTTGGGTGGGTGTCGGGCAGGGTGGCGCACCTTGCATTCTGGGGCGGTTGCTGTGTAAAAATTTCGTTACGCACTTCACAAGAACCACTTAAGGTTGTAATCTAACTAACTAAACGAATGATGTTCGTTTTACTGTTCTGCTTGCAACCTCTGAAGGTGATAGTGAAAAGGAGTCAGTGATGACCCAGACCCCAGCTACCTCGGGAGCCAAACCCCACGGCTCCGTCGACGTCAGCGCCGCCAACAAAAAAGGCCTCTCCTCGGGTAACGTCACCCTCTTCTCCTCCATCATCATCGGCATCTCCGTTGTAGCTCCCGCCTACTCCCTCTCAGGTGCCCTCGGCCCCGTCGCCGCAGAAGCCGGAATCTACATGCCCGCCATGTTCCTCATCGGCTTCATCCCCATGCTCCTGGTCGCCATCGGCTACCGCGAACTCAACGCCGCCATGCCAGATGCCGGAACTACCTTCACCTGGACCACCAAGGCCTTCGGCCCCTACATCGGCTGGATGGGCGGCTGGGCCCTGCTGGTTGCCACCATCCTGGTGCTCTCCAACCTGGCCGGCATCGCCGTTGACTTCTTCTACCTCTTCCTCTCCCAGGCCCTGGGCAACCCCGACATCGCAGACCTCGCCTCCAATAACCTGGTCAATATCGCCACCTTCCTCGCTTTCATGGCCTTTGGTTGCTACATCACCTACCGCGGCCTGGATGCCACCCAGAAACTCCAGACCGTCCTCATCATTTTCCAACTGATCGTCCTGGCCCTCTTCTCCGCCGTCGCCCTCTACAAGGCAGTCACCGGCACCGGCTTTGCTAACCTGACCTTCAGCTTGGAGTGGTTCAACCCCTTCGGCATCGACTCCTTCTCAACCCTGGCTGCTTCCATGTCGCTGGTCTTCTTCCTCTACTGGGGATGGGACGCTGTGCTCACCATGAATGAAGAAACCGAGGGTAAGCACACCACCAGCGGAACCGCTGCCGTCGGCACGATTCTGACCATCGTCGTCCTCTACCTTTTCCTCTCCGTCGGCACCCTCTCCTTCGCGGGCACCAGCGAGGACGGCCTGGGCCTGGGGAATCCCGACAACCAGGAAAATATCTTTGCCGCCCTCTCCGGCCCCGTGCTCGGCTCCCTGGGTATCCTCATGTCCATTGCCGTGATGGTCGCAGCGCTTGCCTCCCTACAGTCCACCGCTGTCTCCCCGGCCCGCACCCTGCTGGCCATGGGCTACTACCGGGCACTGGGCCCCAAATTCGCCCGACTGTCGCCCAAGTACCAGGCACCCTCCTACGCCACTATCGCCTCCTGCCTGATCGCCAGCATCTTCTACGTGGCCATGCGCTTTATCTCCACCTCGGTACTCTGGGACACCATCGCGGCTCTCAGCCTCATGGTCTGCCTCTACTACGGTGTTACCGCCTTCGCCTGCGTCTGGTACTTCCGCAAGACCTCCCTTAAGAGCGGGGCTCGCAACCTCTTCAACCAGTTCATCTTGCCCCTTATTGGTGGCATCATCCTGGTGGTCTTCTTCGCCCAAACCTTCGTTGATTCCATGGACCCCGCCTACGGCTCCGGCTCAGAAATCGGTGGTATCGGCCTGGTCTTCATCCTCTCCCTGGTCCTCCTTGCCCTCGGTGTTGCCGTCATGTTCTACCAGCGGGTCAAGCGCCCCGACTTCTTCGCAGGCCGAGTACCCATGGACGTTGAGCACATGCTTGACCTGCCCGAATAAGCTCCGCCCCGGGGCGGGCGTCCGCTCAGGGCGTGTGAGACAGGCTACCTGCCGACCGGTAGGGGGCGTAAGATAAGCAGAAGAATGGGTCTAATGACGCACCCATCACATATATAGTTCACGAAAGGTGCACACCGGCTATGACCGTAGATGTGAAAGAACTTTTGGCAAAGGTGCCTACCGGCCTACTCATCGATGGGCAGTGGTGTGAGGCTTCCGATGGGGGAACCTTCGACGTTGAAAACCCCGCCACCGGTGAAGTCATCGCAACCCTGGCCTCCGCCACCGAAGAAGACGCCCTCGCCGCCCTCGACGCAGCCTGCCGGGCAGAAAAAGAAGCCGGTGAGCACGGTTGGGTCGCCACACCCCCGCGCGAACGCGCAGAGATCCTGCGCCGCGCCTTCGAACTCGTCACCGAACGGGCTGAAGAGTTCGCCACCCTCATGACCTTAGAGATGGGCAAGCCCTACGCCGAAGCCCTCGGCGAGGTCAAATACGGCGCTGAGTTCCTGCGCTGGTTCGCCGAAGAAACCCCCCGCCACTACGGCCGCTCCCTCGACATGCCCGAGGGCACCCTGCGCATGATCACCCGCCGCAAGCCCGTCGGCCCCTGCCTGCTGATTACCCCCTGGAACTTCCCCCTGGCCATGGGCACCCGCAAGGTCGCCCCCGCCATCGCAGCAGGCTGCACCATGGTGCTCAAGCCCGCCCGCCTGACCCCGCTCACCAGCCAGTACTTCGCCCAGACCATGCTCGACGCTGGCCTGCCCGCCGGCGTCCTCAACGTCGTCTCCTCCAAATCGGCAGCAGCTATCTCCGAGCCCATCATGAGCGATTCCCGCCTGCGCAAGGTCTCCTTCACCGGCTCCACCCCCGTCGGCAAGGACCTGCTCAAAAAGGCTGCCGACAACGTGCTGCGCACCTCCATGGAACTGGGCGGCAACGCCCCCTTCCTGGTCTTCGAGGACGCCGACCTCGACCAGGCTGTCGCTGGCGCCATGGCTGCCAAAATGCGCAACATCGGCGAAGCCTGCACCGCCGCCAACCGCTTCATCGTGCACGAATCCCTAGCCGAAGAGTTCTCCCGGAAGTTCGCCGAAAAAATGGGCGAACTTAAGGTCGGCAACGGCCTGGACGAAGGCGTTACCTGCGGCCCCCTCGTCGAAAAGAAAGCCCAGGACTCCATGGTTGCCCTCGTCGAGGACGCCGTCGCCAAGGGTGCCCGCGTACTCACCGGCGGCGAAAAGGGCGAGGGTGCAGGCTACTTCTTCAAGCCCACCGTGCTCGTTGACGTACCCCTCGATGCCCGCGTCGCCCGCGAAGAAATCTTCGGCCCCATCGCCCCCATCTTCACCTTCAAGGACGAATACGAGGCCTACGCCCTAGCCAACGACACCGAATACGGCCTGGCCTCCTACGTCTACACCGAATCCATCAACCGCCTCTACCGCGCCAGCGACCATCTAGAGTTCGGCATCATGGGCTTCAACGCTGGTGTGGTATCCAACGCGGCTGCCCCCTTCGGTGGTGTCAAGCAGTCCGGCATGGGCCGCGAAGGCGCAGCCGAAGGCATCGACGAGTACTCCTCCATCCAGTACATCGGCATCCGCGACCCCTACGCCAACTAAAACCCCAAACCCCGCGGACGCCCACCCCGGCGCCGTTGCCCCAGTGCGGGCGTCCGCACCCCAACTTTTTGTAGTTACACAAAATCCATCACTAAAGGAACCCTCAACCATGGCCGACATCGCCTACCGCCTACCTCAGCAGATCAGCCTCAAGGGCACCGTCCCCGGCCCCAAATCCGCCGAACTAGCCGCCCGCCGCGCCGCCAACGTCCCCGCCGGTGTAGCCTCCACCCTGCCCGTCTACGCAGCGGACGCCGACGGCGGCGTCATCGTCGACGTCGACGGTAACTCCTTCGCCGACCTCGGCTCCGGCATCGCCGTCACCTCCGTCGGCGCCTCCGCCCCCAAAGTCGTAGACGCCGTACGCGAAGCAGCCACCCACTTCACCCACACCTGCTTCATGGTCACCCCCTACGAAGGCTACGTAGCCGTCGCCGAAAAACTCAACCAGCTCACCCCCGGCGACTTCGACAAGCGCACCGTACTCTTCAACTCCGGCGCCGAAGCCGTCGAAAACGCCGTCAAAATCGCCCGCGCAGCCACCGGCCGCAACGCCGTCGTCGTCTTCGACCACGCCTACCACGGCCGCACCAACCTCACCATGGCCCTCACCGCCAAGGCCGCCCCCTACAAGAAGGGCTTCGGCCCCTTCGCCCCCGAGGTCTACCGCGCCCCCATGAGCTACCCCTACCGCGACGGTGATCTAGGTGGCAAGGAAGCCGCTGCCCGCGTCATCAACATGATCGAAAAGCAGATCGGCTCCGAATACGTTGCCGCAATCCTCATCGAACCCATCCAGGGCGAAGGCGGCTTCATCGTCCCCGCCGAAGGCTTCCTGCCCGAGCTGGTCACCTGGGCCCGCGAAAAGGGCATCGTCTTCATCGCGGACGAAGTCCAGGCAGGCTTCTGCCGCACCGGCAGCTGGTTCGCCTCCGACCACGAAGGCATCGAACCCGACCTCATCACCACCGCCAAGGGCATCGCCGGCGGTATGCCTCTCTCCGCCGTCACCGGCCGCGCCGAACTCTTCGACAAGGTCCAGCCCGGCGGCCTCGGCGGCACCTACGGCGGCAACCCCGTCGCCTGCGCCGCAGCCCTAGCCGCCATCGAAACCATGGAAGAGTGGGACCTCAACGCCCGCGCCACCCGCATCGAAGACATCGCCCGCGAAAAGCTCGGCCCCCTCGTCGACGAACTCGACATCGTCGGCGAAATCCGCGGCCGCGGCGCCATGTTCGCCGTCGAATTCGTAGCAGACTCCGACTCCAAGGAACCCCACGCCACCGCCGCCAAAGACATCGCAGCAGCCTGCGCCGAACACGGCGTCCTGATCCTCACCTGCGGCACCTACGGCAACGTCGTGCGCCTGCTGCCCCCGCTGACTATCAGCGAAGAGCTCCTGGGCCAGGCCCTGGACATCTTCGTGGAAGAAATCCGCAAGGTCGCGGGGAACTAATCACCTGTTTTGTACGGGCAGGGCAGGTGCCCCTCTATCGGCTAACCTTCTCGAGCTCGCGCGGGGCGCTCGCTCGATTCATGCCAGACCCAGCCAGCCGACTGCCGGGGCACCTGCCCCGCCCCAACCTACAAACACAAAGGAACTAAACCCATGAGCTACCGACTTGAAGACCCCACCACCGGCGAGGTGCTCGAAACCTTCGACACCCTCACCGACGAACAGGCCGTCGAGGCTGTAGAGCGTGCCCACGCCGCCTACCTTTCCTGGCGCACCACCAGCGTCGAAGAGCGCGCCGCTATCGTCAACCGCATCGCCGAGCTCTTCGAAGAGCGCAAGCAGGAACTGGCCGAAATCATCTCCCAGGAGATGGGTAAGCCCATCTCAGAAGGTATCGAAGAAGCCGAATTCTCCTCCGCTATCTTTGCCTACTACGCCGGAATCGCTGCTGACCATCTCAAAGACGAGCCGATTCCCTCAGAGACCGAAAACTCCGAGGCCTACATCCAGCGCAAGCCTCTGGGCGCCCTGCTGGGTATCATGCCCTGGAACTTCCCCTACTACCAGGTCGCCCGCTTCGCTGCCCCCAACCTCATGCTGGGCAACACCATCGTGCTCAAGCACGCCGAAATCTGCCCCAAATCAGCGCTCGTAATCGCTGAGATTATGAAGGACGCCGGGCTGCCCGAAGGTGCCTACGAGGCAGTTTTCGCTAGCCACGACCAGATCGAAACCATGATTGGTCACCGCCACATCCAGGGTGTCTCACTGACCGGCTCCGAACGCGCTGGCGCTATCGTTGCCGGTATTGCCGGGCGCAACCTCAAGAAGGCCGTACTCGAACTGGGCGGCTCCGACCCCTACATCGTGCTCGACACCGACAACGTCGCTGAAGCCGCCGCCACAGCCTGGGGCTTCCGCATGTACAACACCGGCCAGGCCTGCAACTCCAACAAGCGCATGATCGTCATGGCCGACATCTACGACGAGTTTGTCGCCGAACTCGTCAAGCTGGCCGAGGCCATGAAGCCGGGCAAGCCCGCTGAGGCGGACGAGACCACCTACATGTCCCTCTCCTCCCGCTCGGCAGCCGAAGGCCTCAAGAAGCAGCTCGACGAGGCCGTTGCCGCCGGTGCCACCCTGCGCGTCGGTGGGCAGCTGCTGGACGATAAGAGCGCCTACCTCTCCCCGGCCGTCCTCACCGATGTGCCTGTTGGCTCTGAGGTCTACTACCAGGAGCTCTTTGGCCCCGTCGCCACCGTCTACCGGGTAGAGAGCGATGAGGAAGCCATTGAGTTGGCCAACAACACCCAGTACGGTCTGGGTGGGGCTGTCTTCTCGCAGGACGAGGCTCGCGCCCGCCGCCTGGCCCAGCAGATTGACGCTGGCATGGTCAACGTCAACACCCCCGCCGGCGAAGGTGCCGAAATCCCCTTCGGCGGCGTGAAGAACTCCGGCTACGGCCGTGAACTCGGCCCCTACGGCATGGACGAATTCGTCAATAAGCGCCTCTACTTCGTCCAAAAGTAGCGCCGTACAATAAACATACGTTGCAAGGACGCAGCCGCCCGCCACCCTGCCCCCGGCAGAGTAGGCGGGCGGCGGCGTCCTTAAAAATTCCCAGCGCACCCAGCGCGCACCCCTAGGAAAACACATGACACAACCCCACTCACCCTACGACGACGCGGTCTCGCCCGAGACCTCCGTCGGCATGCGAGTCAACCAGCACACCGCCCCACCCATCACCGGGGACGCCACCGTGCGCAAACTCCGCCCCCGCCACGTCACCATGATTACCCTCGGCGGCATTATCGGCGCCTCCCTCTTCGTGGGCTCCGGTAACGTGATTCGCTCCGTCGGCCCCGCCGCCCTCATCTCCTACCTCATCGGCGGCCTGCTGGTCTTCCTCGCCATGCGCATGCTGGGCGAAATGGCTGCTGCCCGGCCCGCCATCGGCTCCTTCATGGAATACGCCCGCGTAGGCCTGGGCAACTGGGCTGCCTACCTGGTCGGCTGGCTCTACTGGTACTTCTGGGTCGGCGTGCTCGCCTATGAGGCGGTACTCGGTGGCGAAACCATCGCGGGCTGGTTCCCCGGCGTGCCCGCCTGGGCCGCCTCCCTCGTCCTTCTCGCCATCTTTGTGGGCACCAACCTCATCTCTGTGCGCACCTTCGGTGAAGTCGAATTCTGGTTGGCCTCCATCAAGGTGATTGCCATCGTGGTCTTCTTGGCCGCCGGTCTGCTCTTCGCCCTTGGCCTGTGGCCCGACTCCACTAACACCGTCAACTACCTGTGGAGCCATGGCGGCTTCGCCCCCAACGGTTACGGCATCGCGCTCACCGGTGTCGCCCTGGTGATCTTCTCCTACTTCGGTACCGAAATTGCCGTCATGGCAGCGGCCGAATCGGAAGACCCCGCCAAGGGTATCCGCCAGGCTTCCTCGACCGTTATCTGGCGCATCCTGCTCTTCTTCGTCGGCGCTATCGCCGTGATCTGCATGGTGATTCCTTGGGACGAACTGCCCGAACCCACCAACGTGTCGGTCGCCCCCTTCACCCTGGTCTTTGAGCGCCTGGGCGTGCCCGGGGCCTCGGTCATTATGCAGCTGGTTATCTTCACCGCCGTTATCTCGGTGCTGAACTCCGGCCTGTACTCTGCCTCCCGCATGGCAGCAGCCCTCTCCCAGCAGGGCTTCGGCCCCGACCTGCTCGCTAAGAAGTCCCGCCGCGGCGTGCCCGTCTACGCCCTACTGGCATCCACCATCGGCGGCGTCATTGCCTCCATCGTGAACTTTGCCGCCCCCAACTCGGGTATCTTCGAGTTCATCATGAACTCAGCGGGCCTGGTCGCCCTCTTCGTCTACGTCTTTATCGCCCTGACCCAGTGGAACATGCGCCGCAAGATGACCCCCGAAGAAGTTGCCGGGCTCAAACTCAAGATGTGGCTCTTCCCCTGGCTCAACATCGTGCTCATCGTGGGCATTCTCTTCGTGCTGATCGTGATGCTGGGCAGCGAGTCGGGCCGCACCCAGGTCTACACCTCGCTCATTGTCACCGTAGCCATGCTGGCCCTGTGGCCCCTGGCCCGTAAGAAGGTGGCGGCGAAGAGCTAGATCGCCTTTGCAAGGTATTCCCAACCCCACGCCCTGTCACGAAATTGCGCGGACGCCCGCAGCGGTTTGTGGCAGGGTGTGGAGTTGGGTGCCTTAGCGAGGGCAGCCTTGTTTTTTATATACCCCTGGGGGTATTATCTCTAGGGTGAAGAAAGAGAAAGAGGAACTGTGCTGTTAGCTCTTGCAGGCGGCCTGGCTATAGGTTTGCTCATGGGTGCCCTGGGCGGGGGTGGGGCTATTTTAGCGATTCCCCTGTTGGTCTACGGGTTCGGGTTTAGCCCGGCCCAGGCGACCCTAGCTTCCCTCGTAGTCGTGGGTATTGGTGCTGTCGCCGGTGTGCTGACCCAAGCCCGCTCTGTTGACTGGCGTCGCGGCGCTTTCTTTGGGGCGCTTGGTTTGGCTGGCGCCTACAGTGGTCGAATGTTAGCCCATGGCCTCGATGGGCGGCTGCTCCTGCTGGCCTTCTCTACCCTGTTGCTGGTAGTGGCCAGTCTAATGGTGCGCAAGGCACGCAGAAGCTCTGTGCGAGCCCAGGGTATGAACGCCACCTCCCGCCCCTCCGCCTTCCGGCAGGGCGCTACGCTGATGGGGGCGGCTACAGGGGTTGGCTTTTTGACCGGCTTCTTTGGTGTGGGTGGCGGTTTTGCTATCGTGCCCGTCCTGACTCTCATCTTGGGGCTCAGCATGGCAACTGCTGTGGGGACATCCCTGCTCGTTATCCTCATCAACAGCCTCGTTGCCCTCGCCCTGGGAGCTGGGGCTCTGCCGTCCTTGGATTGGTCAGCGCTCGCACCCCTGCTGGCTGCAACTGTGGTGGGTACCCTGGTGGGTACCTGGGGCGGCAAGAGGCTGCCCCAGCGGGCCTTGCAGATGGTTTTTGCTATCTTCCTTTACATTGTTGCGGTCTACATGGCAGCTACCACTCTCGTTGAACTGATGGCATAAGGAAAGGAAAAAATATGTCAGATACTACAAGCGTCCTCCCCTCCACTCTTGAGGTGCAGCAGTTGGCACAGAACATCAAAGACTCTCATGTGGCCCTGCTGCTCGATGTGCGCACCGCAGCGGAATACGAGGGTGCCCATATTCCCGGGAGTGTAAACGTACCCCTGGCTCTGATTGAAAAGCATCCTGAAGAACTGAGCGCCTTTATCGATAATGAAGCTGTCATTATCTGTCGTTCCGGTGCTCGCGCCACCCGCGCCCAGAAGCTCCTGGCTGGGGCTGGTGTTACCCGCACCAGCGTTCTGACCGGTGGTATGGAGGCCTGGAAGAAGGCAGATCAGCCAGTCAATGTGGGCCCGGCCCGCTGGGATCTCGAGCGTCAGGTGCGCCTGGTTGCGGGTTCTCTGGTGCTGGGTGGGGTAGCAGCTAGCACCATTTTCCCGAAGGCTAAGTACCTGGCCGGTGCCATTGGTGGAGGCTTGACCTTTGCTGCAGTCAGTAACACCTGTGCCATGGGCGCGGCGCTCTCCAAGTTGCCCTACAACAAGGGTGGGGATGTGACCCTGCGCGAAGCCAAGCGTCGCCTGGCTGCCACTGGTGCCCCTCAAGTGAGCTAGGCCCCGGTTTGGTGTAAAGACGCCGCACCCCGGTTCTCGCCCCGCACCTTGCTGGTGCTGGGGTGGGAGCCGGGGTGCGGTGTTTTGATTTGTGGGTGGGGCCTAGGCCAGGGAGAGGAACATTTTCTCGAGCTGTTCGGGGGTCATCTCGGGCTTATCTGAGGTAAGGCACTGCTGGAGTCCGCTGGCGACCACGGCAAAGCTGGCGCGGTCGACCGCTTTAGAGGCGGCGGCGAGCTGGGTGACGATTTTTTGGCAGTCATCGCCCTCTTCGAGCATGCGAATGATGCCGTTAAGCTGCCCCTGGGCGCGCTTGAGGCGGTTGATGACGGGTTTCATTTCTTCCGGGTTGAGTTGCATAGCTCCTGCTTTCTAGTAAAAACTTTCTCTCTATTATACCCCCGGGGGTTTATTTTCGGGTGGGACTCTGGTATCTTTTAAATACCCCCAGGGGTATTTTTTAAACGAGTGTTACCGAAAGGACCTACCGTGCTCTTTGAACGCATTTACGAAGAAGGCCTTGCCCAGGCCAGCTACTTTATCGGCTGCCAGCGCAAGGGCGAAGCCATCGTGGTCGATGCCCGTCGCGACATCCAGGTCTACCTCGACCTCGCCGCCAAAAACAACATGAAAATCGTGGCCGCCACCGAAACCCACATCCACGCCGACTACCTCTCCGGAACCCGAGAACTGGCGTCCGCAACCGGCGCCACCATGTACCTCTCCGGCGAAGGCGGGGACGACTGGCAGTACGACTTCGACGGCACCCGTCTCTACCACGGCGACACCATCCAGCTAGGTAAAATCACCGTCACCGCCCAGCACACCCCCGGCCACACCCCAGAGCATCTTTCCTTCCTTATTACTGATGGCGCTGTGGCTGATGCCCCTGGCTACATGCTCACCGGCGACTTTGTCTTCGTCGGCGACCTGGGTCGCCCCGACCTGCTTGATGAAGCGGCCGGCGGCGTCGATACCCGCTTTGCCGGTGCCCGCGATCTGTTCGCCAGCCTCAAAAATGTCTTCATGCCCCTGCCCGATCACGTACAGGTGCACCCTGCTCACGGCGCAGGCTCCCCCTGCGGTAAGGCTCTCGGTGCAGTGCCCTCGAGTACCGTCGGCTACGAAAAGGCCTACGCCTGGTGGGCCCCCTACGTACGCGACAATGACGAGCAGGGCTTTATCGACGAGCTGCTCAACGGCCAGCCTGACGCCCACGCTTACTTTGCCCGCATGAAGAAGGAAAACCGGGTCGGGCCAGCCCTCATCGGCTACCCCGCTCCCGAGCCCGCTGAACTTACCGCAGCTCAAGTGGCAGAAAAACTTGAGACTGATGAGGTAATCTTCGTTGACACCCGCGGTCAGAACGAGGTGCACAGTGGCACCGTAGAGGGTTCCCTGAACGTTCCGGCAGGCCCCCAGGTATCTAACTTCGCCGCCTGGGTCGTGGACCCCGAACGCGAAAGTCGTCCCCTGGTCGTCCTCGCCGATGCTGAAACCCAAGCAGTTGACCTGCGCGATGCCCTCTACCGGGTAGGCATCGATACCGTGCGCTACTACACCACCGACATCGAACCCCTGGTGAACTTCACCTCGCCCCTGGTCACAGTGGACGAGCTGGACGCCACCGACCGCGACGCCCTGGTCGATGTGCGCGCTAAAAACGAGTACGCCGCAGGCACCATTCCCGGTGCCCAGCAACTTTCGGGAGGTTCAGCCCTCTGGCGTCTTGATGAACTGCCCGCCCCCGGCTCAACCTTGCTGACTTTCTGCCAGTCCGGCGTTCGCAACTCGGTGGTTGCTAGCGGCTTGCGCAGAGCCGGTTACACCGTGCTTGAGCTAGAAGGCAGCTACGCCGCCTGGGCGGCGCAGAACTAGCCGGGTGCGGGCCCACCTACTCTTAGGAGTTAGCGCGGGTGAGCGCGGCGGCGACGTCGGCCAGCAGGGCGGGCACGTCATCCTTATCCATCATGACCTCCAGGAAAACCAGCTTGTCGCGCGTGGCCTGGGTCAGGGCGGTCGCTTCCAGTAGCTCAGCGGCGGTGGTCACGCGCAGCATGAGCACGTCGTCCTCGGTTGCCCCCAGCGCTGCCGGGATGAGCTGCCAGTTATAGCGGCGAATATCGTTGTAGGGCTGGGTGGGGCCGTGAATGGCACGCTCTACCGTGTACCCGTCATTGTTGATCAGCACCACTACCGGGTTGGTCTTCTGCTCCAGCATGGTGCCGATCTCCTGGAAGGTCAGCTGCGCCGAGCCGTCGCCAATGAGCAGGACGCCGCGCGCACCCCGGTCTGCGATGGAAGCCCCCAGCATGGCCGGCAGGGTATAGCCGATCGAACCCCACAGGGGCTGGCCGATAAACATGGAATTCTCGGGGAAACGGCGGGAGGCCATGCCGAAGAAGGAGGTGCCCTGGTCGGCCACCACAATGTTGCCCGGTGACAGTTCGCGGGAGAGCAGGGACCAGAGGACGTCCTGGGTCAGCGGGGCGGTCATGTCAATGTCTTCGTGGGTTTCTTCATCCCAGGGCAGCAGCTCCTTGGGGGTTGCGCCGACCTCGCGGGCGACCTCCCGCACAATATCCAGGGCGGTATCGAGTGTGAGCGGGGCGTAGGTCTTCCTGCCAATCTTGGCGGTCTGGGCACCCAAGAAGACCGTGTTTTCGGGGAGGTTCTGGGAGAAACCTGCGGTGGTGGTGTCGGTGAAGGTCACGCCTGCACAAATTAGGGCTTCTGCCTGCTCCACGGCGTCCTTGGTGCGGGCAGACGACACCACCCCGGCGTAAATACCAGCAAAAGCCGGCTTGGACTCGTCCACCAGGGTCTTGCCCCACATCAGGGTGGCGTAGGGCAGGCCGGTTGCCGCCAGCATCTCGGTCAGGTTAGCCTGCGCACCCATGCGGTGAACCAAAAGGTCAGCAAGCACCGTGGTCTGCTTGCCCGCCAGCACTTCAGCCAGGTCAGCGCGGAAGGCTTCAACAGCACCGGGGGACGAGAGGGCCTTGGGCACCTCCAGCGGGCCGCTCGGCGGGGCCACCTCAACCCGGGCAACGTCGGTTGCCAGCAGAATGTAGCCGGGGCGCTTCTGAATCATCATCTCGCGCAGCACGCGGTCAATTTCGGCGGTAGCGGTGGCGTGCTCAAGGTTAGCAACCGCGCAGGACACCTCAGAGGCCATACGAATAAAGTGGGTGAAATCGCCATCACCCAGGGTGTGGTGCATGGTCAGGTGGGCGGCCTGGGCGTCCTTGGACGGGGCACCCACGATATGCAGGACGGGCACGTGCTCGGCGTAGGAACCGGCCGTTGCGTTAATAGCGGAAAGCTCACCCACACCGTAGGTGGTCACCAGGGCGCCGATACCGCCTACGCGAGCGTAGCCATCCGCCGCGTACCCGGCGTTGAGCTCATTCGCGTTGCCCACCCAGGTCAGTTTCTCGTGCGCAATCACATGGTCGAGGAACTGCAGGTTAAAGTCGCCGGGCACACCGAAAATATCGGTGGCGCCCAGGGAAACAAGGCGGTCAAGCAGGTAGTCGCTGACGGTGTAGGTCATGGATGGTGTCCTTATAAATCTAAGAAGAGGAGCAAGGGGTCTTTTGCATGAGATACCTGCGGGGTGTTGCCGGTATCACTTCTATAAGAATGTTAGCGGTGGATAGTTCTACGCCCTCATGTTTTGGGTGGAAAAGGTTCTAGGTTAAAAGATTTTTTACAAAAGCTCCCAGTACTGCTTTCGGGCCTTCATGGAGTGAATGACAAGTTCATTCCCGCTATCAAAGATAAGAACAACGAGCTCAAGCAATCTGCCATTAGTGTCGAATCCCAGGCGCAACTCCCTCCAGGGGTTCTCTTCGTCTAGGGCCTCTGAGAAGACGTACGTTTGGGCGGCTGCCAGGGTATCTTCTGCTGGTATTCCATGTTTGAGAGCGGAGTGGTGAACTGAAATCATGCATCAACCCAGGCCTGGACAGCGGCGCGGATAGCTTCTGAACGGTTAAGATGCTCAACCTCAGCTTTATGTAAGAGGGCTGCAAGGAGCTCCTCCTCCATGCGGACGGGAATGACCGATGCAGGAGCGCTCCCGAGGCTTGGGCGGCCACGTTTCTTAAATCGTTCTACTGCGTAACCCGCTTCAGCCTCGTCAGCCCAGGCTTGAATCTGCTCTTCTGTTACCGGGGTGCCGTTGATAGTTTCCATATAAATATCGTAATACGAAAATGCGTGCGAGAGTATAGTGGGTTTTATGACACAGCCAGACATTCTCGGCGCCCCCTACACCGCCGAAACCATCGACCTGGGCCGCGACGCAGAAGGCCCCATCGTTGCCACCCTCGTCCACCGACCCGCAGGCGCCGACGGGGCGGACGCGGCCCCCCAGCTACCGGCGTCCGCGCAGGGGAAGGGCGGGGTGGCACAGCCCGCCGTGCTCTACCTGCACGGCTTTGTGGACTACTTCTTCCAGAAGGACCTCGGCGACTGGTGGGCAGCCCGCGGCCACGACTTCTACGCCCTTGACCTGCGCAAATATGGGCGCTCCCTGCTACCGGGGCAGACCCCCTTCTACACCGAAAACCTCGACGACTACTTTGAAGACCTCACCGCCGCCTGGAAGCTCATCACCGGCCGCGACGGGCACCAGCAGGTTATTCTCATGGCCCACTCCACCGGTGGCCTTATCGCCTCCCTCTGGGCCAGCCGAACCGCCCCGCCCGAGCTGGCCGCCCTCGTCCTTAACTCACCCTGGCTCGACCACTTCAACAACCCGGTTGAGCGTGCCCTCATGACCGGGTCGGTGGCGGCGCTCGCGCGCCTCAAGCCGCGCACCATCGTGCAGAAGGAGCAGGAGGACGCCTACGCCCGCTCCCTGCACGCTGAGCACGCAGGAACCTGGCAGTTCAACACCGCCTGGAAAACCCTCAACTTCCCACCCGTCTACGCGGGCTGGCTGGCAGCTGTGCGCCGGGCCCACCGGCAGCTACAGCGCGGCCTCGACATCCAGGCCCCCGTTCTGCTGCTAACCTCGGCCCGCTCCGGCAAACTCACAAACCCCACCGACCGCCACGACTTCGACGCTGTGCTCAACGTGCAGGGAATCCGCCGCTGGGGCCTGGGGCTGGGTAGGGACGTCACCAGCCGCGTCATCGACGGTGGAACCCACGACCTCGTCCTCTCACCCGAACCCGCCCGTACCGCCACCTACCGGGCTATCGGCGAGTTCATCGACTGCCTCTAGGTAGCCCAGCCTGGCCTCACCGGCCGGTTAAGCACCGCCGAACAGGGGGTAACTGTGCGCTCGCTGGAAAGTGCCCGAGAGCAAGTCTAGGATGAAAGTATGATGAACCAAGCGAAGGAAACCGCACCCCATTCCCACACCGGTGAAGCTCACGACATGGTCGGAGCCTACCAGGAGAAGCTCAACCGCCTACGGGCCGCTGTGCTGGGTGCCAACGACGGTATTGTGTCGGTGGCTGCTACTGTGGTCGGCGTTGCCGGTGCAACTGCTAGCACATCGGCTATTGGCGCGGCCGCAGCGGCTGCCGTGGTCGGTGGTGCCATTTCTATGTCCCTGGGTGAGTACGTTTCAGTCTCCTCCCAGGTAGACAGCCAGGAGACCCTGATCGCCAAGGAAAAGGGTGAGCTGCGCGACCTACCCGAACAAGAGCTGGACGAGCTGACCGAAATCCTGCAAGAGCGCGGCATCTCCCCGGAAACTGCCCGCAAGGCGGCCATCGAAATGACCGAGAAGAACGCCCTCAAAACCCACCTGCACTTCGAGCTGGGTATCGACGATGAGGACATCCCTTCCCCCTGGTCAGCGGCCTTTGCCTCAGCCGGGTCCTTTCTCATGGGTGCCCTGCTGCCCACCCTGCTGATTCTGCTCTTCCCCGAGTCGATTCGTATTCCGGTGACCTTCGCCGGTGTGCTGATCGCCCTGGCTATTACCGGCACTCTGGGGGCTAAGTGGGGTGGCTCCCCGCACTACGGCAAGGCGGCGGTGCGCGTCGTCGTCGGTGGCGCCCTGGCCCTGGCTGTTACCTTCGCTGTGGGTTCCCTGCTGGGGGCAAGCGGCGTGATCTAAAACTTCGGGATTCGGCCCCTGATTCTTTGAACCGGGGCGGACGCCAGCAGGCGGGTCTGCGCGAGCAGGCCCGCCTGTGTGCTGTTTTGGTAAAGGGCTAGACCTAATCCTATCTATAAAAATGCTGCAAATGATAGAAGGGTTCACCCAGGGTGAGAACCTTTACAGAGGCCTCGGATTACCATGACCGCAGCTTGAAAAGCCTGCCCATATCTCCTTCATCGTGAAGCCTGAGCACAATCTCATTCTCGGAGAAGACCGAGGTTCCATCGATGCTTGGGGGCATATCTGTATCAATAAGCGTGATGATTTGTTGTATTCCAAGATTTGAGTATTCCCGCATTACATCAAGAAGTTTCGACTTCTTGCGCTTATCTAATGATTCGAACACTCCATCATGGAAGACAAATGAGGGGAAGCCTTTGCCGAGGTGTGCCCTGAGTACTGCTAAGTCGAACGCAATACATAGAAGTTTCTTATATGTATAGCCTCGTTGTGCACTCGTGGTATTCCCTGACTCGTCAAGAATCTCAGCTTCAAACTCTGGATGATACTGCTGATTCAACGATACCGTGAGCAGCGCATTTTGATTAAGCACGTTATCAATTATCTCGTCAAAGAGCAGCCGGATAGTCCGATAGATGCTGTCGGTACCTGGACTATTCTTCTCCTCGAACTCCCTTTCCAAGGTAGATTCTAAGTGAGCCTTCTCTTCAACAGCGTTACGGATTTCTGATCGTAGCCTTTGGAGGGACTGGAAGTGCTCGCGTTGCCGGGTCAGGGAAACGATATCTGAACGTAGCTCAACTAGCTCATCTGAGGTTTCCTTGTACTTGCGCACAACGTCGGTATCGCTCAAGAAAGACAAATTCTCAGATCTAAGTTTGCCGAGTCGATTGAGCTCTATTTCCACTTCCTTGAGCCGAGACTCAACTTCTGCCTTCTCCTCCAATAGGTAACCACGACGCTCTTCAGTAATCGCCGCATTAAACGCAATTAACTGTTCGTAGTCACGCTTAATTTGCCCACTGAAAAGCACTCCAGCTTCCTCAAAGAGACGCGCGGCGCGCTCTGGATCAAACGCTATCTCCCCATCGTCTAAGGAGGATAGTATTTTCTTCCTGTTGTACATAAGCGTGTATCGTTCGGCATTCAGATTGGCGATTTCCTGATCAATCTGGTCGACAAGGTCTTTCGTTTTTGCCTTGTCTTGATCCCGAAAATCAAAACTATCAAGTTTCATCTGCTGCTTCTCCGCTTGCTGTTGCTTTAGAAGCAAAAGACCCTCGACTCGACTAAGGTCCTCAACGGATCCCCCGAGCTCAGACTGAATAGTCCTCTCATTGGAGCGAAGGGTATCAATCTGCGCCTCTTGCCTGTAAAAGTCAGAAAATAACTGAGCGTCAAAACCTAGGATATGAGCCACATACGGCTTCCAATCGGCATGCTTTGATGCGAATCGCTTGAGTTGAAAAACGTCAGAATAATCGTCCTGAGTGCGCAGAAAGTAACCCAGGCCCTTACGAAAGTCCCAAGGGCGAACGGCGCTTAGATTTAGAAGACCGTCCAGGATTACTTTAGAGCGATCGAACGCGACTTTGTAATGATCCCACTGCTCTTCGGGCAGGTGCTGAAAATCCTGGCCAGGTGAGGCATGTCGCTTAAAGCTAATCTTGGTTGCTTCCCTAACCGACCTTCGGATAGTTACGTAAGATCCTGACTCAAGTTCAAGTTCGAGATAAAAAACAAAGTCGTCGAATAGCTCCTCGTGTTTGAATAGGAACATCCTCGCGTCACGCCGCGCGAGTAGACAAAAGTCGAGAAGTAGACCAAGGGTAGTCTTCCCCAGATTATGCGTGTCCTTATTGCGGTTCTCTGGTACACGAATCTCCGCAAGAACAACGTTCAGACCATCATTAAAGTCGATTGGAGTAAACGCCTCATCGCGATTCGAGTAGATTCTAGACAGTTTCATTGGGACCTACATACTCGAACGAGTCAGTCTTGGAGCGGTACTCGATGAGACCCATTAGGTAGAGAAAGTTCACTGCCGGAAGGAATAAGACATCGCCTCCGGCCACCCGTTTCTTTGCCGTAGTACGAAGAGAGTCGTAGTCTTCGAGTCGCTTGCGCTTGAGGGTTTCCAGAACTATGAGAGCAACGTTGAGCACTGTTCGGTCAGGATGCGAGTGTTTCGTCGGCCTCAACATTGTCATCTCCTTTCACTCCGATGTCACAGTTCCAGTACATATAGAAGAGCAATGCTCTAGTCAGACGCTTGTGCTGCTTTTGTCTCAGTATGGGGTCTCTATTAAAAAGCAAGTCGATGAGATAGTCCATAACCTGATCGAAAGACTGATAGTCCTTTCGATGGGCGATGATTCGCAACTCAAGTTCGTCGACTGCTGACTCATAGGCACTGAGCAACTCATCATTTTCGGGAGCGGCAAGAAACTGCCGAATTTGTTCGGTTTCTTTCAAGTATTTACGCAGGAGTGTATTCGAGTAATCGTCACTCATCCCGTTCAGTCGATTCTTCGTGGCCAGATCAACTCGCGGGGCAGGTGGGTCATCGAGTATTGATACTATCTCGTCACGATGCTGGGCGAACGCAGCGACAATCTCTGCGATGTCCTCTGGGCTGATGATTAGTGGGGAGTCAATGGGATCTATGCCCGCGATCTCCGGTATGTTGCTGAATCGCTTCAGCCAAACCTCGATCTGCTCAATCCCGCAAAGATATATAGAGCTAGTGGGAACTCCACAGGCGGAGGAAATAGCCTGACGAATTGTAGATTCTCCATTACCGGTTAGTCGCCGATTCGAGAAAAGTATGTAGTGGTCGAGTTCGCCTGAGTCTTTCAGTAATTTGATCTTCGGGATCTCCTCGGCAATGACGCAAGTCTTGTTTGTTGCGCTGTAGAAATCAGACTCAGTGAAATACCTGTTAAGACCGTTCGTGTGTTTTGCTTGAATTATCACACAACCTGTCCAAGGCGCAGAGGTGCTCGGATAGAGTTGCGCGGTTCCTTGGAACCTTGCATCGCGTCCGCCATCTGGCCCCGTGGCAAAACCTTGCACGCCGATTCCGAGAATCTCTTGGCATATCAAAATGACTAACTCTTCGAACTGGCCAGGGGAGAGATTCTCGTATGCGTACTTCACCGGAATCACTCCCTTTTGTTAATAATTTTGTGCGCGTTTTCCCCGTTCTTTCAGGGGCGTGTGTACAGTCTCTCGTTGCTAATCTTAGCTATAGGTGGAGGCTCCTGGAATGGATGACACACCTTGGAGCTTTCACCGCACCACCGGCTACCATAGCTTCATTACCATCAGACACTCTTTACTTTTGTAGGCGGGTCTGCGTGAGCAGGCCCGCTTTTGTTGTGCCGTCCTGGGTACTCCCCGGGTGGTGGACTAGGGGTTAGGAGGTTGGCCCCGGGTGCAGGCTGACGACCTCCCAGCTGAAGGCCTCCCCGGCATTCTTACCGCAGGACGCCGGCCGCGGCGGCAGCTCGATGCGGCGGGCGGTGACTACCCAGAAGCGTCCGTCGCGGTGGGCTACGTGGGATGCGTAGAGGTCGGGTTCGGTGGCGGTCATTTCGTTGGGACTCAGGTCCTCGGAGCCTACCTGCTCACCGGTGTCCGCCAGGAGGGAGCGGACGGCCACCTCGGCCACCTGCTCGATGGGGGAGTGGGAGGAGCGGCCCCGCAGACCGGCGAGTTTTACCCGGCCCTGCCGGGCGCCCTGGGCCAGGGTGAGGGCCTGCTCGAAGTTCAGTCGCCCGTAGGTGTAGCCGGTGGGCAGGCTGATAGCGACCGGGGCGAAGCGGTGCCCGCCGGTGTGGGAGCACTCCCAGACGGTACCGTCAGCTAGTTGCTCGGCAACAAAGGACGCGATGGGTCGGCCCCGTACCGCGCAGCAGCGGTCGCGCTTAGAGTGAGTGCAGACAAGGGTGAGTGTTTCACGTGAAACAACCGCACCGGGTATATTTCCGGGGGTTTCGAGGGGGAGGGAGAGTAAATCCTCCGCGCCTGTTACCTCAAACGAGTAGAGCCGGGCGGGTGAAAAATCCCTACCCCCGGTAACCGCAAGGAAGGCGCGGCGGCGGGCGCCGACGTCCTTAACCTTCTGCCCCTCACGACCGGGCTGCCGAATCAGCAGCAGGCGGGCACCCACCTGCGCCATCTTCTCTTTAAGGGCGGCTGAGAGTTCTGCCCCAAAGACGGTTCCATCGAGAATATCGCGGCCCCAGCCGCCGGGGTGCTCCAGCAGAACCCAGAGCGTCTCGCGGGCAGCGGTGCCCGGTAGGTTCTCATCAACCGGCAGGGAGCAGGAATCGGCAGGAATAACAGGTGCGGTAGGGCTAGTCATGGGCATAAGTGTACGCCAGCGCGGGCTCCAAGGGGCGGCGAGTGTGCGTCATATCGCCGAGAGTGCGCACGGCTGCTGCACGCTCAGCGATATGACGCACGCTCGCGCAGGTCAGAGCTTCGCCTGCTCATTGGGTAGCCTAGATACATGACTTCACCCGCAGACTCAGCCCCCGTAGAGCCGCAGCCACCTGTGCGCATCGACGCCTGGCTCTGGTCGGTGCGCGTCTTCAAAACCCGCTCACTGGCGTCCTCCGAGGTCAAAGCCGGGCACGTGCGCATCAACAGCGAGCACGCCAAGCCCTCCCAAAAAATCAAACCCGGCGACACCGTCACCGTGCGCTACCCCGGCTGGGAACGCGTGCTCATCGTGCGCAAAACCATCTCCAAGCGCGTGGGTGCACCCGTGGCCGTCACCTGCTACGACGACATCTCCGCCCCCAAACCCGCCTACCTCACCAGCGGCGCCCTACCCCGCCGTGACCGGGGCGCAGGCCGGCCCACCAAAACTGAGCGCCGCGCCCTCAATAAGCTCCGCGGCTATGAGAAAGAATAAGTATGCCCCACACCCTGCGCCCGGCCGTCCTTGCTGACGTTCCCGCCCTCTCCGCCTTCGCTAGCGCGCACTTCCCCGACGCTGCCCCGCCCGTGGTGCCCCGCGAGTTCGTGGCGGCCTTTGTGAGCGAAAACCTAGATGAGGCGTCCTTCACCCGCTACATCGAAACCGGCTCCTACAGCTTCACTCTGGCCGTCAATGAAGCAGACGAGATTATCGCCTATTTCGGTATTGACCACGAGGCACCCCAGCCTGCCGAAATTCCCGGCAAGGCCGCCTACCTGAGCAAGTTCTACCTCTCCGCAAAAACCCGCGGAACCGGCCTGGCTAGGGAACTCATGGACGCCGTCATTGCGGCTGCCCGCGCTGACGGCAAAGACGGCTTGCACCTGGGCACCCACCAGCTCAACCACCGCGCCCAGGCCTTCTATGAAAAGATGGGATTCACCCGGGTGGGTGAGCGCACCTTCCAGCTCACTGCCACCGAAGTCGCCCACGACTACATCTACCACCTGTCTATTTAAAACCTGAAGATTGTGCAGGTCGGTGCGGTATTATGACTCTACGCCTTGCCTTCCCCCACTCGCTCGCAGCGGCAGGGCTCGAGGAGAATAATGAATTTTGAGATCCGCCCACCTGTGCCCGCAGAGGCCAGAGCGTGGGAAGAGCTGCGCATGACGTCCTGGCGTCACGCCTACGCAGGCACATTTACCCCCCGAAATGTTCGCTAAGCAGGAAGAGCAGCTGGACGCCCGCGCCACCGGATTTGCAGAGTGGCTTGATTCCACCGGTGGCACCGGTGAAGATATTCAGCAGCAACTGGGCCAGCACCGCCGAGCCCTGGTGGCGGTAGAAAAGGACGCCGCGGGCAAACTCCTGGGTCTGGCCTTCGCCTCCCAGATGCCGTATGAGGTGCAGAAACTTGAAATGCTCTACCTGCTGCCCGAGGCCTTCGGCACGGGAGTTGCCCAGGCTCTGCTGGGCGAGGTGCTCGACCCCGGCCCGGCCGAACTTGAGGTGCTCTCCACTAACGCCCGCGCGATTCGTTTCTATGAAAAAGAAGGCTTCACCATCGCCCGCTCTGACGAGTTTGCGGGCCGTAAAACCTACATCATGACCCGGCCCTAGCGGCCCCACTTTTGACTGTAACGCTAAATGCCATGGGCGCGGTAACGATTCGCGCCCATGGCATTTATCGTTACACTCAGCCGAGGTGGAGCGGCGCGCGGACGCCGGTGGTAGGGTGAAAGAGTCAGGCCGGGTTAGCCCCGCTGTGAGGAGCCCGGTTCGAACCTCACCAAGGAAAACACCCTATGACTAGCTCGCCCGCCGCGTCCGGCCGTCCGCCCCTGAATCGCGACACCACCGTCTGCATCTCCCTCTCAGCCCGCCCCTCAAACCACGGTATTAAGTTCCACAACTATCTCTATGAAAAGTTTGGCCTGGACTTTCTCTATAAGGCCATGACCACCACCGACATTGAGGCCGCTATCGGCGGTGTGCGGGCCCTGGGCATTCGGGGCTGCTCGGTATCGATGCCCTTCAAGCAGGCAGTGATTCCCCTGGTCAACGAGATAGACCACTCCGCTGAAGTGATTGGTGCAGTCAACACCATCGTGAACACTGACGGCTACCTCAAGGCCTACAACACCGACGTGATTGCGGTGGCCTCCCTGCTGGCTTCCCACCGGGTAGATCCCGACCTGCCCTTCTTGCTGCGCGGTTCGGGCGGCATGGCGGCGGCTGTGGCCGGGGCCTTCTATGACGCGGGCTTCCGCACCGGCACCATTATCGCCCGCAATGAAGAGACCGGCCGCGCCCTGGCTGACCGCTACGGCTACACCTGGGCTGCTGAGGTGGGCGATCTGACCGCCCCCGTGATTGTGAACGTCACCCCCATCGGCATGGAGGGTGGTCCCGAGGTAGACACCCTGGCCTACCCCGCTCCCACAATTGAGGCTGCCCAGGTGGTCTTTGACGTGGTGGCTATGCCCGTTGAAACCCCGCTGATTCGCGCTGGCCGGGCTGCGGGCAAGGAAGTGATTACCGGCGGCGAGGTCATCGCCCTGCAGGCTGCTGAACAGTTCAAGCTCTACACCGGGGTCGAGGTGAGTGACGCCGATGTGGCTGAGGCTGAGGCCCAGGCCAACTAGGTTCTTGAAAGTAATCGAAACCTTCATCAGCGCGTTCTTTGCACACGCAGATGAAGGTTTCGCTTACCCATACGGACGCCGGTAGGGTGGTTTTATGCCCTCCACACAGTCTTCTTCGCCCCGGCAGCCTTCACTGAACCGTCAGATTCTTGCCCTGGCGGTGCCCGCTTTTGGTGCCCTCATCGCTGAGCCCCTGCTGGTGCTGGCCGATTCTGCCATCGTGGGCCACCTGGGCAGTGCCCCGCTAGCTGGCCTGACGCTGGGTTCAACCGTGGTGCAGACCCTGGTGGGCTTCATGGTTTTTCTGGCCTACTCCACCACCCCGGCGGTGGCCCGGGCCGTGGGAGCAGGCGATACCCCCAGCGCTTTTGCTGCCGCCCGCAACGGCCTGTGGGTGGCTGCTGGCCTGGGTCTTTTCTTCGCGGTGCTGCTGGCGCTGACCGCAGGCCCCCTGCTGCGTGCGCTGGGGGCGGGCGGGGACGTCCTGACCCACGCCACCGCCTACCTGCTGCCCTCCCTTGCGGGTCTGCCCGGCATGCTCCTGGTGCTGGCGGCGACCGGTGCCCTGCGCGGTTTCCAGGACGCCAAAACTCCCCTCTACGTTGCTACCGCTGGCGCTGCCCTCAACGTGCCGCTGAGCTGGGCCCTGGTCTACCCGGCAGGCTGGGGTGTGGCTGGCTCAGCGGTGGCGACAGCGGTGGTGCAGTGGGGCATGGCCCTGGCACTAACCTACGCGGTGGTTGTGCGGACGCGGACGCCCGGCACGGCTACCCGCTCTTCCGGCTTATCGGCGCGAACCCCCGGCTGGCTACCCGACCGCGCCGGACTAGCCGCTGTCTTTCGGGTGGGGGCCTGGCTGATGGTGCGGGCGGCCTGCCTGCGGATTGCCCTGCTGGCTACGGTCTTTGTGGTGACCAGTCAGGGGGAGAAAAACCTGGCCGCCTACCAGCTGACCATGGCCTTCTTTAACCTGCTGGCCTTCGCCCTGGACGCCCTGGCCATTGCCGCCCAGGCCCTGCTGGGCAAGGAGATGGGCGCACAGGATCTTTCAACCCGGCAGGGGCAGAGCGCGGTGGTTCAGCTCAAAAACCGCCTGGTGCGGTGGAGCCTGGCCTTTGGCCTGGTTACGGCGCTGGTCTGCCCGGCGGTCGGGTTTGGCCTGGCCTGGGTGTTTACCCCTGACCCCGAGGTGCAGCGCCTCTTTGCTCTGTCGCTGCTGGTGCTGGCGGTGGGCCAGCCTCTGGCCGCCTATGTTTTCATTCTGGACGGCGTGCTGATTGGCGCCCAGGACGTGCGCTACCTGGGTCTGGCTGGGCTCTTCACCCTGGCGGCCTACCTGCCGGTGCTGGCCGGGTTGTACCTCTGGTTTGGTGCCGGTACGGACGCTCCCGCCCCGCTTGCCGGGGGCACCTCCTGGGGCTGGGGCGGGCTGGTCGATGGCCCCACCCTGGCCTACCTGCTGCTCTGGTGCTCCTACGCCCTGTGGTATATGGGCGCCCGCGCCCTCACCCTGGGCTGGCGGGCCCGCAGTGGGGTATGGCTGCGCTAGCCCGCCATAAGCTCAGCCAGCAGGGCCTCGACGCGGTGTTCCTGGCCGGTGGCGCGCAGCAGCTCAATGCAGGCGTCCAGGGCAGCAGCACGGGACTTCTTCAGCCTCAACGGCTCAAAAAACTCTGCCGCCAACTCATAGCGGCCAATTGCCAGCTCACTTTGCCCGGCGGCAGTCGCAGCTTCAGCGGCGACCACCAGCAGGCGGGCTGCCCGCTCCAGACACTCGTTCTCGCGGTAGGTTTCTACCAGCTCATCCACGAGCTGCTGGCTCGCAGAGTCATCGGCCGCCAGTGAAAGACGGGCAGCGAGATCCTGAGCCTGCATCACAGTCAGAAGGTCGGGGTGAGCCGCCTGCCGAGCCAGCTCCTGTAGCTCATTGACCGGGGTACGAAGGGCTTCAAGATCATCTACCCGTTCAGCAACCGGTGCCCACACGCGCACTACCTCGGCCAGCAGGGCAGGGGCGGCACCGCCGTCCGCCAGCAGAGGCCAGGCCGTCTCAAAGAACCCGTGGGCCTCAAGCGCCTGCGCCCCCGTGACAGGCCCACCGGCCAGCACCAAGAAAGCAGCCTCGGCATAGGCCATACCCGCCTCAAGGGAAGCCCCCGCCGCCTCATGCTCGCGGGCCACCGCCAGGTAGGACTCCACCGGGGTAAAGGACAGGGGAGTAGCGTCGGTCGCGCTCGCACCACCGGTCTGGGCACCTTCGGCGGCGTCCGCTTCGGTCAAACTAGCCGAACCAGCCCCGTCCGCCCCCGTAGGTAGCACAATGGGCACTAGGGCGGGCAGCTCGGTGGCGGCCTCCAGGGAGTCCGAGAACCGGGTATTACCCGCCCGGCGGTCAAAGGCCTGCGCCAGCGGCCGGGATTTGGCCAGCGCCCAGTCGTAGAGCTCCTTCAAGGTAGACCGTTCGACCTGACCGGCAGGCCGCAAGCCGGTGGGCATATCCCCGTGGTCTTCTAAAGCCCAGGCCAGGCCAGCGACGATATAGCGCAGGAAGTTGCGGTTATCGCCGGGATCCCCCGCCAGGTCAAGAGCGCGTTTGCCATGGTCAGCCAGCAGGTCAAAAGCCGCTTGAAGGTTCTGGCCGCGGGCCAGCACCTCAAACTCAACGCCCAGGTCGTCCGGATCATACTGGTCGCGATTAGCCGCAGCCCGCAGTAGGTGACGACCGGCTGCTTCGCCGTCCCCCAAATGCAGGTAGGCAAGGGCCAGCTGCCGGTGGGAGGCCGCAGGCTCCCGGTTACACAAATCTTCGGTGGGGGCACCCAGGCGGACGGCCGCCTCAAACTCCCCGTCGGTCACGTGGTCGCGCAGAATCCCGCCGTGCCTGCAGGAGCCGCAGTCCATCTCGTCCTCACCGTGCGCCAGCCAGCGGGCGCGCCAGGTCTCGGCGGCCTCGTCCTCACCGATATGGGCAGCCCACATGTACTCGGCCCGGTCAGGGGCCATCTCGCCCATGCCTGCCAGGCGGTAGCGGCGGCGCATCTCATCGAGCAGCTCGCGCGCCTGCTCCTTAGAGATCTGCGGGTAGGCGGTCATATCGCCGATAATCCACTTGAACTGCCAGAAGAGGGTGCGGGCGGTGAACTCGTCAAAGTGCTCGGGGTGGGCGTCATAGAGACGCAACAGCTTAGAGAACACCGCGAAGGACGCCGGGGTCGGCTGCCCAAAAACATAGGCCTCCACCAGGTTGAGGTAGGCCTCGGGCAGCATGGATTCGGGGCCCTCCCGCTCTAGGGTGCGGGTGATGTACTCCATGGCGGCGGTGCGGGCGCTACCGTAGGGCAGGTCGCGGGTTGCGGCAATTTTCTGGGCGGCTTCGTGGGTGGACCACACAGTCTTCTCCCTTGTTGGTAGCTATCTTTAGGGCTGGCGCAGGGCAGCTTCAAGCAGCTGAGCCAGGCTATCGCTGAGCAGGTTGGTTTCGGCCCCGCGCAGGCCCTCACCGGCGAGCATGAGGGCAGAGAGGTAGAGGGTCGTCAGGCCCGGCTCAAAGGACGCGTGCTCCGGCTGATGCAGTAGGCGGCGGGTATTCTCGTTGGCGTCGTTGAGCACCAGGGTGCGGGTCGGCTCGGCTGCCGTCTCGGTGAAGGAGCCGAGTAGCCCACCCCAGGCGCCACCGGCGTCCTCAGCCTCCTGGGCCAGGTCGCGGGCGCGCTCGGCTTCGGCATCGCGCAGCAGCACCGCGGGTACCTCGGCGGGGTCAAAGGTACGCAAGAGGACGCCGCAGTCCTGGGCCGCCAGTACGGCCCGGGCGCGCTCCAGGCCGCGCAGCACCTCGAACTCGCGTTCCATCTCAACCGCTGCCAGGGTCTGGGTGACGTCCTTGCTGGTCAGCTCGGTGACCTTCCAGCGGGGGCGGTCAGCCAGTTTAGCCAGCAGGTCGGCGTCGTAGACGTAGCCGCCGTTGACCACCCACAGCCCCTGGGCCCGCGCCACCGGAGCCACCCTGCGGTAGGCCTCGGTGGTGGGGGTGTAGAGCACCTGCCCGGTTTCTTCAATGACTTGGGTGAGCGTAGCGATACCGCCGGTGGTTTCAAAGGGCAGGGAACGCGCTACTACATCGAGCATGTCGTCGCTGGCTAAGGCCACCGCGCGCAGGGCTAGGGAATGGGTTTCAACAAAACGGTCACGCAGGGTACTGGGTTCAGAGAGGGTAGCGGTAATCCAGGTTTTGAGCTGCTCACCGATAGCCTCACGGGTGAGTAGAAGGATTTCGTCCTCGCGTAGCTGCTCGCGGGAGGCCGTTGGGGTCAGGGACTCCGAGTTCACCACGGCCCGCACAAAGAAAGCCCAATCGGGTAGCAGGGTATCTTCGCGGGTATTGACCAGCATGTTCTTCACGTAGACGCGGTGGCGGCCTGAACCCGGTGACACAGCCTGCGGCAGCACATAGGCCACACCGGTTGTGCCGGTGGCAGGCACATCGATCTCAAGAGCCGCCAGGGGAGTAAATCCCAGGGTTTTCTCGGCGTAGTTGGTCAGGGCCAGGGCTCGTTCGTGCTGGTTGGGCTGGTGCTCACCCTCCCCCTTAGCCCAGGGCAGGGCAGGTAAGGAAATGCGGCGCCAGATCCGCTGACCGGCAGCCGTTACTCGAACCGCCACCTCCACCGGGAGCATATCGGCGTAGTCGCTGGCCAGCGTCACCACCGTTTCCTCGGCAACCCAGTGGGCGGCGTCCGCCCGCGCCTTCAGGCGAATCGTCGTGCCGACCTCGGGAACCTGCCCGGCGGCGTCCTCACCGCCGGCTAGCTGAAGCACCTCAAAGGTGCCGTCCGCATGACCCAGCCAGCGCACCGGGGCAGCTCCCGGCAACACACTCTGAGAGGTGACCTCAACCGTATCGGCAATCAAAAAACAGGCCAGTAGGCCAATACCGAACTGGCCCAAAAACTCGGCGCGCCCCTCGTTAAAGACTTCATCGCGCTTAGAAGTACGGCCAATCGTCGCCAGAAACTCCTCAGCCTGCTCGGCCGTCAGACCCACACCGGTGTCGGTAATGGTGATGCCGGTGCCGTCCTCCCAGGGTTCTAGCAGCACCCGGGCCGGGGCGTCGGCGTCCTGCTCCCGGCGGGCAGTAATAGCATCGACCCCGTTCTGAATGGCCTCGCGCAGATAGACCTGCGGGCCTGAGTACAGGTTCTTCGACAGCAGCTCAACCAGGCCGCCCAAATCAACCTTAAAACGTTGTGACAAGGCTATTCCTCCTCCCCAAAGCCAAAGGCGGAGGCAAGGTTCTCGAAGTACTCTAGTGAAGTCTGCATAGCAGCCCGTAGGTGCTCGTCAATCTGGGCGTCCGTTGCCCCGCCTACATACACCATGCTCAGCTCAACCGGCAGAATCACCAACCCCTGACCGTCCTCTTCAATCCGGTAGGAGAAGACCTTGGGGAAGAGGTTCTGCTGGTTCCAGGCATTGGTGAACTCGTTGAGGGCAGGCAACGCCTCCAGGGGGAAGGTACCCCGGTAGCTACCGCGCACGCTCAGCAGATCCCGGGCGGGGGCGTTAGAGAGGGTGTAGTAAAAGTAGCCCCGCTCAAAATGGAACACGGCGGTGCCGTCGTCGCCCAGCTCGTAATCCACCTCAAGGCGGTCAAGGGCAGCCAGCATACGCTCGTTAGTAATCGGCATGAGTAGCTGCGCGGCAGACTGGACGGAATCAAAGTACCCCATGGTTCCTCTTTCAACGGTGGAAGATACTGGTACGGTTCTCTCTATCCTATAGGTTCGGGCAAAGGTGGGTTGGGGTGGAGGATGGAAGCCGACGCTGAGATCTGTCGAGACCGCCCTACAGATTGCTGATAGCATTTGCTATCTTAAAACTATGGATACCGTGCAGTTGGCCCGGGCGGCTCACACCGCCCAGCAAAAGATAGAAGAAGGACGCCAGCAGCTCGTGAACGCTGTGCGTTCGGCTTATCGGGCGGGCATGTCACAGCGGGCTATCGCTCAAGTCGTTGGGCGAAGCCAACCAGAGGTTTCCCGTATCATTCATTTTCATGGAACCTCGCCTCACGGCCGCGTTCTTAGAGAGCGCCGGGCAGAGCTCATAGACTATTTCGAAGAACACGGGGTAGATAACGTGAGGGTCTTTGGGTCTGTAGCAACTGGTCAAGATAAACCCACATCAGATATCGACCTGCTTGTCACAGCGCACAGGCCTCTCGGCCTGCTTGCACAGAGCCGTTTGCAGGCTGAAGCTACACAGATTCTGGGCGCCCCTGTTGATATTGTTTTTGACCATGCGATTCGCCCCGATGTGCGTGACCGAATTGTGAATGAAGCGGTGCTCTTATGAGTAGAACGATTGAACGGAGCCTTTAACCCTCTACGCCCCTTCGCTCCTGACTCCGGGGTGATGCACCGGGGGCAGAAACGAAAGGGCGTAGGTTAGGGGCCTTGATTCTTTAGGCGCTCGCCAGGGCGGCCCGGCGGGCCTGGCGTTCGGCTTCTGCCTTATCTTCGCGGCGGTGGCGAATCCAGATGCTCAGGGCAGTGCCCGCAACAGCCAGGGTAATCCAGCCCAGCAGCCAGACAATACCCGTTGCAATACCGATGGAGCCACCGGCAATCAGGGAGCGGAAAGCCTCCAGCGCGTGAGTCAGCGGCAGCCAGGGGTGGATAGCCTGCAGGAAGGCCGGGGCGGTCTCAATCGGGTAGGTACCGCCCGCCGCACCAATCTGAACCACGGTCAGAATCAGGGCGATGAAACGGCCGGGGGCATCCAGCAGGGCAATGAGGGCCTGGTTGATGGCCAGGAAGGTGATGGAGGTCAGGACGGCAAAGCCGGTTAGGCCCCAGAAGTTCCTCTCTTCAATGCCCACCCAGTAGTGGATAACGGTAGACATCACGGTGCCCTGAACAATACCCATGAGCAGCACCGGTACCAGGGCCCCGCGCAGGGTTCGCAGGCCGGAGTGACCGCCGCGGGCGAACTTGCGGGAGATGGCCGGGTACATCATGAAGTAGGCGATAGCGCCGACCCACAGGCCCAGGGTCATGAAGTAGGGGGCCAGGCCATGGCCGTAGGTGGGCACCTCGTTCAGGCGGGTTTTCTCAATGGTGACGGGGTCGCTGGTGACCGCGCTGAGTTCGCTGGCCTGGTCGGTGGTGTAGCTGGGAACCTGCCCCACGGCGTCCCCCAGGGAGGTCGCTAGCTGGGTGTTGCCGTCCTCTAGCTCGTTCAGGCCGTTGGCCAGGGAGGACGCCCCGTCCACAGCTGAGCCTGCCCCCTCATTGAGGGTTGCGGCGCCGCTGGCGAGGCTGGTGGCGCCCGATGAAAGGCTGCTGGTTCCTTCAGCGAGGGTCTGGGCGCCGTCGTTGAGGGTGGCGGACCCGCTAGCCAGGGAGTTGGTGCCCTCGGCCAGGGTGGACGCGCCCGATGAGAGGGTGCCGGTGCCGTCCGCTAGGGTGGATGCACCGCTGGCCAGAGTGCTGGTGCCCGAAGCGAGTGAGGCTGCCCCGTCATTGGCCTGGGAGATAGCGGTGACCAGGGCGCCCAGGCTGGTGGAGAGGGTTCCTGCCTTGCTGTTGAGGGTTGCAGCTCCCTGGCTAAGGGCGTCTGCCCCGTTAGAGAGGGAAGTTGCGCCGCTTGCCAGCTGGCCTGCCCCGCTGTCGAGAGCGGACGCCCCCGCAGCCAGCTTGGTCAGGCCGCTTGAGTCGGTGCCCACCAGGGTATCTGCCCCGGTGGCGAGCTGCCCGGCGGCTGTGTCTACAGCCCCGGCCCCGCTGGCAAGGGCGGACGCCCCCGCGTTGAGCTGCTGCAGGGCAGCGAGTTTCTGCTCATCGGTGAGGTTGCCCCAGTTGTCGATGAGGGCCTGGGAGCTGGTCGAAAGGCCCTGCGCGCCGCTGGCAAGGGTGCCGGTGGCGGTGTGCAGCTGCTCCGCGCCGTCGGCGAGATTCTGGGCACCGGTGACGGCGGCGTCCGCACCATCCGAGAGGGTGGTGGCGCCGCTTGCGAGCTGCCCGGCGGCGTCCTCAAGGCTCTGTGCGCCGCTGGCAAGGTCAGAGGCGCCGGACGCCAGGGAGCCGGTGCCCTCGGTCAGGGCGGGGAGCTGCTCGGGTAGGGCAGATACGGCGGAGTTGATCTGGCTCAGGCCGTCCGAGAGGGAGGCTGCACCGCTGGCGGCACTATCAGCACCGTTCGCCAGCGAGGTGGCACCGCTGTTCAGTTCTGCGGCACCGGAGGCCAGGGAGGACGCGCCGTTGTTCACCTGAGTCGCGCCGTCGGCTAGGGAGGCTGAACCGGACGCCAGCGAGCTAGCGCCATTGTTCACCTGAGTGGCGCCGTCCGCCAGGGTGCTTGCCCCGGAGCTCAACTCGCCGGTGCCCGACTTGAGGTCGGTCAGGCCCACCACGAGCTCGTCGGAGCCATCCTTAGCGCTGGTGGAGCCATCAGCGAGCTGGCTGGCGCCGTCCGCTGCCTGCCCCAGGGAGTCGTGGATATCGGTGAAGCCCGCGTAGATGTTGTTGAGGTACTCGGTGGACACCTGGCTGGCCAGGGTGTCGGTGACCGCCGTGCCCAGAGAGCTGGCGATATTGCCCGAGATGATGTTGGAGCCGTCATTGGTGGTGATATTTAGCTTGGCGGTCTGGGCTGCCGCCGCGTCGTTTTCAGACACTGACGCGACGTTCGCAGAGAAGTCAGACGGAATCGTCAAAATAGCCTGGATGTCACCGTTTTCGAGCTTGGTCTGCGCTTCGTCTGCGCTCATGGTCGACCAGTCAAAATTCTGTTTGCTGTCGTTGCTCAGAAGCTCGTCGGTGAGGTCTTGACCCAGGTTAAGGGTGCTGCCGGTGGCTGTGGTTGCCGGTGAATCTTCGTTCACAATGGCAGCCGGAACGGCGTCGATGGTGCCCGTGGGGTCATAGTTAGCCCAGGTTAGAATGCCTGAGTAAATCGAGGGGATGATAATGACGGCCAGCAGCACCAGGTACTTCATGGGGCTGAAGCGATGCGGGTGCAGCTTGGGGCGTTTAGCGCGTGTTGAGGGCACGGGATCTCACCTACTTTCGGCTTGTTGGGATCGTGAAAAGTCTGTTTCTCGGGTTAGGAAATCACGGCTTGCATCATCTGGGCAAGGTGTTCGCCGGTGGCTTCTGCGGTGTTTTCGCCGGTGAAGTCGGTGGCCAGCCAGCGGACGGCCAGCCAGGCGACCCCGGCGGCAACGAACTGGACGTAGTCGCTGGTGAGGTCGGGGTTCTTGGCGATGAAACGTTCGGCAACGGCCGGTCGGCTGAGAAAACGGTGGCTGAGGAAGTCGATGAGCTCGGCGACCAGGGAGGAGTTGCCCGAGATAGCCAGTACATTGCGGTAGAAATCCGCGTCGGCCTGCAGCTGCTTGAGCAGGTTGGTGCTGACCTCGCTGGTAAAGACAGCAACGGACGCAGCGGGGTCGGCTGGTAGTAGGGCGTCGAAGGCAGCGCTGAGTTTGGTGAGGGCCGCGGCGTGAATGAGCTCGTGGACGTCGGTGAAGTGCTGGTAGAAGGTGGGGCGGCTGACCCCTGCGGTCTTGACCAGGGTTGTGATGCTGAGGTTGCCGGGGTCGCTGGTGCCCAGGGCCTCGGTGGCGGCGTCGATGAGGGCTGCGCGAGAGCGGGCCGGACGCGGGTCGGCGGCGCGGGCGTCCTCTGCGGCGGGTGCCAGGGTGGGGGTCATAGCGGGTATCCTCTGCCAACAATTTTTCTTACAGATGTAAAGTTTACACTTGTAAAAAATATCGGCAAGCGGTGAGTGTGTGAGATAAGAAATAGCTGTCTAGGTAGATTATAGGCATGAGCACACTGCCCCGCCCCCTCGCCTTTGCCGCCCTGGCCTGCGGTGCTGCCGCAGCCGCGTCCGCCCTCTATCACCGCTACAAACCCCTGCCAGCTGGCCTGGATGTTACCGGGCCCTGGCGAAGCGGGCAGGTAGAGCTGTTGGCAGATCTCACCTACACGGCTGACGGTGAATGCCGCTCTGACCAGCAGATTTTCACCGCTGTTGAGGGGGTCATTGAGCGGGCTACAAGCTTCTTGGTGCTCGATATGTTCCTCTTCAATAGCGACTATGACCGCTCCAGCGGGCGCACCTACCCGGCCCTCTCCCAGCGCCTTACCGAGGCCCTTCTTGCCAAGCGGGTCGCTGCCCCCGATGTGCCCATCGTGCTCATCACCGACCCCATCAACACCTTCTACGGCAGCTACCCCCTGCCTCATCTAGAGCGACTGCGGGCCGCCGGGGTGCAGGTGGTTGAAACCCGGCTAGAGGCTCTGCGTGACTCTAACCCCGCCTACTCCAGCTTCTATCGGGCAGCCCTGGCGCACCTGCCGGAGCTCCCTGCCGTGCTGCCCAATGCCCTGGCACCGGGCGGGCCGCGTGTCTCTGCCAATGCCTATGCCCGGCTCTTTAACTTCAAGGCCAACCACCGCAAGGCGGCCCTGTCTGAGGCCGAGGCTGTGGTGGCGTCCGCCAACCCGCACGACGCCTCTGCGCCCAACTCCAACCTGGGTTTGCGGGTCACCGGTGCTGTGGTGGGCGACCTGCTGGCCAGTGAGCTGGCGGTTCTAGACTTTTCTGCTCCCGACCTTGCCCGTTCCCTGCGGGGGCTAAGGTTTGCTGGGGGTGTTAAGCTCCCGGGGCAGGCGTCTGAGGTGCAGTTGGTGACCGAGGGCGGTATTCGCACTGCGGTGCTGGAGCTGCTGGCTGGTGCTGGCGCGGGGGATCGGGTCTGCCTGGGCATGTTCTATCTATCGGAGCGCGCTGTCATTGCTGGGCTTAAGGTTGCTGTGGCCCGTGGCGCTTCGGTGCAGGTGGTGCTCGACCTCAACATTGACGCCTTTGGCCGCACAAAAACCGGCCTGCCCGCCCTGCCTGTTGCACGAGAACTAGTACGGGCCGGGGTTCAGGTGCGCTGGTACGCCACAGGGGGCGAGCAGTTCCACCCCAAGTATTTGGCGGTTCACCGAGGGGCGGACGCACCCGCCCCGGCAGATTCTGGCGGCTTTGAGCTTCTGAGCGGGTCGGGTAATTTCACCCGCCGAAATATTTGTAATTACAACCTAGAAACCAGTCTGCGGGTGCGCGCCGCGGGTGACTCCGCCCTAGCCCAGGAGTTCTCTGCCTACTGGTCCCTGATCTGGAATAACGAACCGGTAGGCGGTGCCCAAACCACCTTCACCCTGCCCTACGCAGCCAAGGCGGGTGGGGGCGTCCTAAAATCGACCCTGCAAACCCTGGCCTACCGCGCCCAGGAGGCGACGGGACTAAGTACCTTCTAGATGTGAATGACGCAAAGTGTGTAATAAGTGCAATAAATGAAAACCCTTGCACTTATTTCACTTAATCCGATAGTCTGAGGGTGCATCAAGCGAAGAATCACTGTTACCGAGGAATACTATGACTGCGCAGGCTCTCAAAAATACTGCGACTATCGAAACAAGCCAAGCTATGGCTCAGGAAGCCCACAACCTTCTTGCTCACCTTGAGAAGTCACCCAAGCTGTCTGTGTCGCTGACTGTATCTGGCGAGGCCAGTGAAGTGCTGGGGCCAGAGCTGGTCGCAGCGTTGAAGGCAACCCTGTCAATCATCAGTCAAGGAGGTCAAGCGCAGGTTGTCTCCGTACCCAAGGATCTGACTACGACTGTGGCGGCCCGCCGCATCGGGGTTTCTCGCCCAACTCTTATGAAGCTCATTCGTGAAGGTCAGATTCCTGCCCATCAGGTAGGCACCCACTGGCGTGTTCGCACAGCTGATGTTGATGCCTACAGGGCGCAGCTACTTGCTGCGAAAACCGCCGAGCAGAAAGCTGCCTTCGAAGAGCTCATGAAACTTGACGAAGAGCTTGGAGTTTTAGACTAAACAAAATAGAAATATCGCTGCTTATGCTACCCATATCTTTAAGATGGGGTGGTATGAGCAGCGATATCTATCGGATAGTTCTCGACACCAACGTACTCATGAGCAAGACGTTGAGAGACTGGATTTTCCTCACCTGTATAGAAACAAACAATCTTTTTTATCAGGTCTATCTTTCGCAGGGTATCTTGGACGAGTTTGGTTACCATTGGCGTAAACAACATCCACACCATGACGATGCTGTGCGGCAACGTTATATGCAGCAGATTATGGCTAGCGTGACAGATATCGTGGAGGGGTTTGAGGTAAATATTCCTGCTGGTTACCCTGACGAGCATGATGCGCATGTTCATGCGGCGGTGCTTGCATCTAACGCAGATGCTCTTATTACCGATGACTCTAAGCTGATAGTTTTTGGTCAAAGTTATCAGGGGGAGCACCTTCTGCCCTATGACACCATGAGCGCTGATGACTTTCTTATGCAGATGGCTCACTTTATACATCCAGAGGCCCTTGACTCGGTATACCTAAAACAAGAAGCCTACCTTGAACGTAGGGATTCTAATGCGACCGTGCCTAGCATGCTTCGAAAAGCAGGAGCTTTGAATTTTGCTCGTTATCTCCAAACAGTGGTAATTCCGCGTTTATGATGCGGAGTCTCTTGGGGCAGATTGAAAACTTTAGGGCTTGCTCTTTGATGGGTCATGCTGGGTTGGGCGGTGGGTTCAAGGAGGTACGAGTCTTTCTTTATTTCATTCTGCCGGGGGAGTTCTTTTATCAGCAGGCTTGCTAAGCTGGCGGTAAGAGCCGGTAAAGAAGCCTGCTACCCGATGCCAGAAAGGACGCAGCCGTGAACCCTCAGACCGACATCACAAGCCCCCAGATCCAGAACAAGAAGCCGCACCGCAGGCTCGCCACCCTGCCCGCGGTAGCGGCGGCGGGCGTCCTCGCCCTTGCACCCCTAACCATGACGGCAGCCGAAGCAGCAGACCTACCTGCTGCGCCGGCGTCCGGCAACATTCGCGACGACGCCAACCTGCTCACCGACGCCGAAGAGAACACCCTCAACGACCTCATCGACCAGAAAAACCGGGGCACCGACCGCACCCGCTTCGCCATCTACACCACCGACCAAAGCCCCGGTGACCTGCCCGCTTACGCCACCGACCTAGGAAACGCCTGGGGCGTCGGCGATCAAGGCAAAGATAACGGCGCTGTGCTGGTCATTGATATGGAGGGCCGCGAAACCTTTATCGCGGTAGCAGACGGCGCCGGGGACTACATCAGCGACTCCGAGGCAGAAACCATCGCCAGCGACGTACTGGGCCCCTACCTCACCGACGGCAACTATGCCGCCGGTCTAGAGACCACCATCGACGAAATCTATGCCGCCGCAGAAACCGAGAGCGCAGATAGCAACCTGATTCTCTGGGGCGTCCTGGGCACCCTGGGTGCCGTTGCCGCGATTATTGTTGGGTGGGTTTTCCGCGACTACCGCAAGGTCAAGCGGGATGCCGAGGACGAGATGCGCCGGGCCAAGGAGGAGAACCCCGGCCTGAGCATTCCCGACGATATGCGCCGTGACTACATCAAATACCGCTACGCCAACCGCACCGCCCCGGCAGACCCCGACCAGCGCGAGGCCGAGCTCGCCGAGCAGGAAGCGGAGAACAAGGAGACCTACACCCGCTACGCCCCCACCTTTAGCACCTGGCTACCCCTCTGCGCGACCATGCCCCACCTCTACTCGGGCAGCAATCACGTGCCGGAAAATTCGGGAGCATCAGGGGGTAGCTTCTCGGGCGGCTCGTCCTTCGGTGGCGGCGGGGGCTTTAGCGGCGGCGGTGGAGGCGGACGCTTCTAGCCGCGGCAGCTCAGCCCACTCATGCTGAAGGTAATCGAAAACTTCATCTGCGCGTTCTTTGAACGCGCAGATGAAGTTTTCGATTACCTACAAGAAGCGAGTAGAAACTAGGACGCCCCCGCCCGGCTAGCCAGGTCCAGCAAGACCCGGTGCACGGTGGTGTCGCCGGTGAGTTCCGGGTGGAAAGAGATGCCCAGTAGGTGGCCCTGTTGCACCCCGACCACCTGCCCGGCGTGACGGGCCAGTACGGTGACGTCCTCACCCACCCGGGTGACAATGGGTGCGCGGATGAAGGCGGCCTTCACCGGTACCTGCCCGCCTGTGCCGGTCAGCTGACCGGAGTCGTCCGCCTCGGTAGCGCCCCAGGTCAGCTCGGTTTCTGCCGAGTCAACCTGGGAGCCAAAGGCGTTGCGGCGCACGGTCACATCGAGCAGACCCAGGGTTTGCTGGGCTGCCGCCGGGTCCTCAATCCCCTGAGCCAGAAGAATCAGCCCGGCGCAGGTGCCCAGGGTGGGCAGGCCACCCGCGATAGCGTCAATGAGGGGCTGGCGCAGGCCAAAAATCCTGGTCAACCGGTCAATGGTCGTCGATTCCCCACCGGGAAGAACCAGGGCATCCAGCCCCTCCAACTGCTCGGGGCGCTTGACCAAAACCACCTGCGCCCCCAGCTTCTCCAGCAGGGACGCGTGCTCAGCGACCCCGCCCTGCAGGGCAAGGACGCCAACAACGGGGCGGTATCCATTCATGGGAATCCTATCTCTCAAAAGGTCTAGAGGCGCTCGCTGAGCTCGCCCTGTCTTCGCCTCGCCGCTACGCTATGCTCGGCGGTAAAAATGATTTTTTGATTCGCCTGGGGGCGAAAAATCATTTTTACCATCCACGCTCCGCCAGGCGGTGGGGGGCGGGCAGGTCTGCCACGTTGATACCGACCATGGCCTCGCCCAGGCCGCGGGAGGCGTCCGCAACCGCTGCAGGGTCGTTGTAGAAGGCGGTTGCCTTGACGATGGCCTTGGCACGGGCCTCGGGGTTGCCAGACTTGAAAATGCCGGAGCCAACGAAGACGCCGTCCGCACCCAGCTGCATCATCATGGCCGCATCTGCCGGGGTTGCTACACCACCGGCGGTGAAGAGTACGACGGGCAGCTTGCCGGTTTCGGCGACCTCGCGCACCAGCTCGTAGGGGGCAGCGAGTTCCTTGGCCTTGACGTAGAGCAGGTCGGGGGCGGTGGCGTGCAGAGCCTGCAACTCGGCAATCTGGGTCTTGATGGTGCGAATGTGCTTGGTGGCCTCAGAGACGTCACCGGTGCCAGCTTCACCCTTGGAGCGGATCATGGCAGCACCCTCGGTGATGCGACGCAGGGCCTCACCCAGGTTGGTGGCACCGCACACAAAGGGCACCTTAAAGGCGCGCTTGTCGATGTGATTGACGTAGTCAGCGGGGGAGAGAACCTCGGATTCGTCGATGTAGTCAACCTTGAGGTGTTCAAGAATCTGGGCTTCTACGAAGTGGCCGATGCGGGCCTTGGCCATGACGGGAATAGAGACGGCGTCGATGATTCCCTCGATCATGTCGGGGTCGCTCATGCGGGCTACGCCGCCCTGGGCGCGGATGTCGGCGGGGACGCGTTCGAGAGCCATGACGGCTACGGCGCCGGCGTCCTCTGCGATTTTTGCCTGTTCGGGGGTGACGACGTCCATGATGACGCCGCCCTTGAGCATGTCGGCCAGGCCGCGCTTGACGAGGGGGGAGCCGGTAACGGTGGTTTCTGTGGTCTTGTTTTCAGTCATGGTTTCAACTGTGCCCGCCAATGTGGTCTAAGAATAGGGCCAGTTTCTAGCAAAGTTTTTAGACCACAGGTAGGGAGGCGGACGCCCGTCGGCACGTTTTGGGGGGCAAGCTGTCCCCAAAATCTAAAATTTTTGGCCCTGCCAGCCAGCTGATGAAGAGGTTTGGGGGACAAACTTCCCCCAAAATCTTTGAAAAAATGAGCTATTTTGCTCAAAAAACCCACCCCTGGGGACAGCTTCAAATTTTTTTCCAAAAAATTTTTTCACCAGACAAGCGCGCTTTCATAAGGGTAAATAAAATTACTTCACGAGGAAAGTGGTAGTTTTGTCCCCATCTCGCCTTGTTTTGTCCCCCAAACGTCCTATAAAGTTTTCAACCGAAGCACAAAGGGCTAACCCAAAGCCCACAGGCTCCACCCAGGAGCCACACGAACCCACCCCAGGGTTCACCCGGATTCCCCCAAGAATCCACACCCCGGCTCTCCCCAAGAGTCTCCCGTCCCAAACAAATACACACGAAAGAGACCCAAACCATGCTTTCTGTATCCCGCCGCAACTTCCTGTCACTGACCGCCGCAACCGCTGTAGCAACCGCACTGACCACCCAGGCAGCGCACGCAAACACCGGTACCGTGCTCAATGGCAACGGCCTGGCATCAGGCGTCCTGCGCTTCACCCCCCTGGCAGACGTCGCCTACACCTCCCCCTTCGCTCAGGCCTTCACCGATGCCCGCTCCTTCACCCCCATGGGCGCCAAAACCTCCGACGCTCTAGTTGAGGCAACCTACACCACCTCGCGTCCTGCCGCTGGCACCGTTTATACTCGCGTCATCGCACGACGCGTTACCACCGGTCGCGACTACTACACCGCCCTGCTGACCATCGGTAACACCGGCCAGCTGACCCTGCTGATCGAGCGCGTCATCAACAACCGCACCGTCATCCTGGGCCAGAAGGTCCTTGCGGCTACCGCCCCCACCTCAACCTTCTCTTACGAGCTGGCTCTCTCGGTGCGCGCTACCCGCCTCGTTGCCCAGGTTATCGTTGACGGCCAGGCCGTTGAAACCCTGGTAGCAAACGACAACGTCATCCCCTTCTACGGCACCCCCCAGGGCACCGGCACCGGCATCAGCGTTTACGCAGGCCGCACCGTCCCCTCCACCCACGTTGTCTCTGTTGCTAAGGCCAAGGCAGACAACTGGGGTGAGCACCGTGGCGCTCTGACCGCTTCAGGCTGGGGCAAGCTCATCTTCGAAGATGACTTCAACAACGGTGCAATCGACGGCGCTAAGTGGCGCGTACGCGATAAGTCCTACGTAGGGTACGACTCCGGTGTGAACCTCAAGGAAGCCGTCACCATGGGCGACTCCTCCGCCAAGATTTGGCTGAAGAAGCTGGCTACCCCCGTCACCTACAAGGACGGCAAGCTGCGCGAATGGGCCACCGGCTACATCGACACCATGGGCAAGTTCTCCGCTGAGAGCTTCCGCCTGGAATACCGCGCTAAGCAGCCCGCCTCAAACCCCACCCACATCGGCGCCTGGGGCGGCATCTGGATGCGCCCCAACAACACCGCTCTGCTCGGTGAAATCGACATCTCCGAGTCCTACGGCTACGCTTCCGGCAAGCAGAAGGTTGATATCTCCAACCGTTCCGAGGGCACTGTGCACTACGGCCAGCAGCAGGGTAACAAGGCTAAGAAGAACGCCCTGATTCCCGTACTGGGCCAGAACCTTGCCGATGAATACCACACCTGGGCAGTTGAGAAGACTCCTGCCGGTATCAAGTTCTTCTTTGACGGGGTTGAATACCTGTTCGTCTCGTCAGAGGATCCTCGCTACCAGGCCGCACTGCCTGCTGGTGAGAAGTTCAACATCCGTTTGTGCATGCAGGCAGGCAATGCCTACTGGGGCGGCCTCGCTGAGACCACCGCGGATTGCGCAATCGAGGTTGACTACGTACGCGTTTGGGAGTACGTAGGCTAGTCAGATTCCCTGGGAAGAATCTGATGCGAGAGGGGGTACCGGCGCCAGCAGCCCGGTGCCCCTTCTTCGTTTTGTTTGGGATAGGTGCCCGCCGCGTGTGCTTCGCGGCGGGCATTTTTCGTGGTGGACATTTGTCGTGGGGTGCGGACGCCGGTGGGCTAGTATCGGGGGAGCGCGGCTTTGATGTGAGGGGAGTGTAGCGTGGCGGGGTATTCGCGGTTTGATCAGTTGCCGGTGAGCGTGTCGCGGTCGGCGCCGGGTTCTTTGCCGTCGCAGGTGGCTGAGCAGATTCGGGCTCTGGTGCTGGGTGGTTTTCTGGTGGCGGGGGACCCGCTGCCTTCTACTCGCGCGCTGGCTGATCGCCTGAATGTTTCACGTGGAACGGTTGTTTTTGCCTATGAACAGCTGGTGGGTGAGGGCTATTTAACCAGCGGACGCGGCGGCACCCGCGTGGCTGGAAACCTCACTCTGAGTGCCCCGCAGTTTCCTGGGGTTCCCGCCTCCGTGGGAGGAGCGGGTCCCGTCCAGCCCCCTGCTGGGAGCGGAGAAATGGGGCGGACGTCCGCGCACAGGAGGGTGCCGATCACCTCTCCTGCTGACACGGCTAACCGTGACCTCATCGACCTTCGCCCCGGTAGTCCCGATACCTCTCTGGTGGCAAGCTCCACCTGGCGGGCTGCCTGGCGACAAGCCGCTGCCAACCCGGGTACTGCCCACCCGCCGGCGGGTTCCTACGAACTGCGGGTGCAGCTGGCTGAGCACCTGAGACTCATGCGGTCGGTGCTACGCACCCCCGATGACCTCTTGGTAACTGCCGGTGCCCGCGACGGCTTCCGCCTGATTCTTACCGCCCTGCGGCGCCGGGTGCGTAACCGTCCGCTTCGAATCGCGGTCGAGAACCCCGGCTACCCCTCCCTGCACCGCATCCCCCTTGCCTTCGGTCATGAAATCCTACCGATTGAGGTTGATGAGCAGGGCCTTAACCCCGCCCACTTGCCTACGGGGCCTCACCGGCCCGACCTCGTCCTCATAGCTCCTAGCCACCAGTACCCGCTGGGGGCTTCTATGCCGCTGGCGCGCCGCCTGGAGCTACTGGCCTGGGCACGCGCCCACGACGCCCTGCTGGTTGAAGACGACTACGATTCTGAGCTGCGTTACGTGGGAGATCCTCTGCCCGCGCTGGCGGCCCTTGACCGCCCGACTCTGCCGGGCGGGGCCGAGGCCCACCCTGCCCGCTGGGCCTCCGACCGGGTGGTGACACTGGGGTCTTTTGCGAAGATGCTGGCTCCCGGCCTAAACCTGGGCTATGTGGTGGTGCCTCGGCACTTGCTGGCTGACCTGCTAGAACTGCGTGCCGATTTGGGTAACCCGGTGTCGTCGGTCGTGCAGGATGCCATGGCGGCCTTCCTTGCTGCGGGCGGGGTGCGCCGCCATACGGCGCGCATGCGCCGGGTTTACCGCGGACGCCGGGAGCAAGTGCTCACAGCCTTGGAGGGTCTAGCCGGTCCGCAGGTACTACCCATGGACGGAGGCCTGCATACAGTTATTTACCTCCCCGGTACTGACCCTGCCCGGGGCACAAGCCTTGAGCAGGACCTGGTTGCCACTGCCCATTCAACCGGTGTACTGGTGGCCCCGCTGGGGGACTACTGGTCAGCCCGGGCAGAAACCGGTGAAGGCCTCTATGGGCTGGTTCTAGGTTTTGGTGCGGTCAGTGACCGCAAGCTGGCTCTGGGTCTGGCGCGTCTGCGGCAGGTGCTTGAGGGCTACTCTTTCGAGGGAGATGCCCCAACAGGCCAGTAGCGCGTAACAGGCTGCCGGTAGCTCAGCGGCGGTCAGCTTGGCTGGTTAGACTGGTGGGGTGACTTTTGATTCTCAGCACTCCGATTCCAAGCCCTCCACGCCCCACCCGGCTAGCACCGGTCAGCAGGCTGCCCCCAAGCGTCCGGCTGATCCGGCACTTGCTGCTGCCCTGACAGGTCCCACCCTGGTGCACGCTCTAGTGTTTCTAGCCTTCGGTCTTACCACGGTCTTTTGGCAGCAGCCGACCCTGGGCGTCATTACCGTCATGCTGGGGCTCTATATGCTGGGCTATGCGGGGGCGTCCTATCTGACGGCGCAAACCCTGCGCCGCGTGGGTGATTCCAGCACCGCCCAGGCCTTTACATCTATTGCCCTGGTGCAGGCCGCCGGTGGTGTGCTAGCTTTTGTGGCCCCCCGCGGGGAGTTCTGGCTGACCCTCATCGCCGCCTGTGTGTTGGGTTTGACCGGTGTGCTCAAGCTACTTGCCGGTATGCGCACTAAAGCCAGCAACCCCGCGGCCCGCGACTGGCAGCTAGAGGGAACTATCGTGACACTTTCAGCTGCTGCTCTGCCCGTGGTTTCTGAGATTGGCGATAAGGCCATTATGGGAACCGCCGGTGGCGGCGCCCTGGTGGCCGGTATTTTCTTGGTAGTTGGGGCTCTGACCCTGCGCGCGGACGCCCGTCGCGGCTAGGAGCTGTCGGGCAAAAGTGGCGCTCACCCCGTAGACTGGTGGAGAGTTTGTTTTCAGGAGGAATGGTCTTGGCTCAGAAGAGTGAATCACCCAATCGTGGGTTTAAGGCGCAGGTGCGCGGTCCGCTGATTATTGCGGCGGTCTTGGCTCTGGTGGCTTTCTTAGGCATCGTGGTTTTTGCAACTGGCGGTACAAATAACACCCCGAACGTGGTCTTGGCTCTGACTGTTGCGGGTGCCGTCTTCGTGGTCACCCTGGTCATGTGTGCAACCCTGATTTTGGTGGAACGTCCTAACGACCCCGAGCTGGGGGAGGGTACCGGCATCAACCGGTCCTCCGCCAAGCTGTACGCGGAGGCTAAGGCCCGCCGTGAAGCTGAAACCAAGCGCCGTGAGGCTGAGGAAAAGGAGCGCTTGGCCAAACGCATTGACGAGGCTAACGCTGCCCAGGACGGCCAGCAGTAGCCCTGTCGTCAAGGCAGAAAGGTCGGGGCGGGTACCAGTAACGGTACCCGCCCCGACCTTTTACTGTTAAGACTCTTAGTCTTGAGCGCCTTAGGCTTCAGGGTTGAGAAGGACCCCGTCGAAGTAGGCGGCCAGAGCCGCATGATCGGCCAGGGGCAGGACTGCGCCTACATACTGGTCGGGGCGGACCACCACCATCACGCCGTCGCGGGAGAGTTGGCGCTCCTCGAAGATATCTTCATCGGGTAGGGCGCAGTAGATGTTCTCCCAGTACTCAAGCTGATAGGTGCCCACCAGGGGCCGGAAGGCCACCGGTGCGTCCGTGACCTCAAAGTCGGTGTAGTTCTGCTGGTAAACCACCACCGGCTCAATCAGGGCATCAAAGTCAGCACCCTTAGCCCGGTAACGCACGAAGGGGGAGGCAGCGTCCTGGGTCAAGAAATCGCTCAGGGCCCGCACCTTAGAGTCAGCGGACGCGGGGTGGGCGGCGTCCGCAAAAACGTAGAGGCGGTAGCGTCCGTCGGCCATAGCCTCATGCCCCAGGTGACGGGGGTAGGCGTTCTCACGGCGGTTGACGCGGGCGGAGCGGAAGCGCTTGCCCACGGGAAAGCCTTCAGCCAGGTGCTGGTGCTCGGTGCTGCCGGTGAGAAGAGAGGGCTTGTATTCGGTCATGAACCCGGCCGGGAACTCGGCGGTCTTGACGTAGAACTCTTCCAGGTATTCGGGGCTGGGTAGGTCTTCAGGCTTGGCGGCCATGAGGGTAGACCACTCTTTGTCGAAGTCAATGAGGTTTTTGGCGATTTCCTGGCGTTCGCCGGAGTAGGTGTCGAGCAGGGCCTCGGGGGCGCGTCCTGAGAGCACATGGCCTAGTTTCCAGGCGATGTTGAAGCCGTCCTGCATGGAAACATTCATGCCCTGCCCGGCTTTGGCTGAGTGGGTGTGGCAGGCGTCGCCGGTGATGAAGACGCGGGGGGTGCGGGTGCCGCGGTCGCAGGTGTCGACGTCGTCGAAGTGGTCGGTGAGGCGGTGGCCCACTTCGTAGACCGAGTGCCAGGCGACGTGTTTCACGTCGATGGAGTAGGGGTGGTAGATGGCGTTGGCCCGGTCGATGATGTCTTCGATGGGGGTGGAGCGTACGGCATGGTTGTCGTCAAGGGGCACTTCGCCCAGATCGACGTAGACGCGGGCCAGATGGCCGCCCTCACGGGGGATATGCAGGATGGAGCCCTTGGTGGAGTTAATAGCACACTTCATGCGCCAGTCGGGGAAGTCAGTGTTGACGACCACGTCCATGACGCCCCAGGCGTGGTTGGCGGCGTCGCCGGAGAGGGTGCGACCGATGGCCTTGCGGACGCCGGAGCGGGCCCCGTCGCAACCGATGACGTACTTGGCGCGAACGGTGCGTTCTTCGCCGTAGTGTTCGCCGGTGGTGTGGCGGACGGTGACTTTCACGGGGTAGTCCTGTCCGTCCTCAATGTCTAGGCCGACGAATTCAATGCCGTAGTCGGGGGTGATTTTGCCGGGGGAGTTACGGGCGAAGTCTGCGAAGTAGTCAAGAATACGGGCCTGGTTGATGATCAGGTGGGGGAATTCGCTGATGTTTTGGGGGTCGTCGGGTGTGCGGGTGGTTCGGATGATGTGGTTGGGGTTGGCCGGGTCGGGCTTCCAGAAGCTGGTTTCGGTGATGTGGTAGGCCTCGCGGATGACTTCTTCGGCGAAGCGGAAGGCCTGGAAGGTTTCGACGCTGCGGGCCTGGATTCCATCGGCTTGGCCGAGTTCGAGGCGCCCTGCCCGGCGTTCGATGATTCGGGTGTTGACGGTGGGGAATTGGGAGAGCTGGGCGGCGGCAATCATGCCGGCGGGTCCGGAGCCGACGATGAGGACGTCCATGGTCTCGGGGAGCTGGTCAGGGCGGTTGATGCCGTACCCGGCTGCTTCTTCGAGGCGGGGATCGCGGGAAATATAGCCGTTGTGGTGGAAATGCATGGTGCTCCTTAGGGAGTGGGTGCGGCACTGCACCCCAGCAAACATGTGATGGGTGACACTTGTTCTGAATCATATACGATGTACAGCAAGGCTTGCAAGGCTTGTCTAAAACTTGCCATGAGGTGGAGTAAGACTTTTATAAAAGCCCCTTGCTGTGACGTGAGTTACTTGCTAGTGTGTGAAAATGATATACGATTCCAGACAAGGTTGATAGAGCTCAACGAGGAGACTCCATGACTAACGCACCTTCCAGCCACCCCGAAAGCCAGGGGGGCGCAGCTTCCGTCCCCGTGACACCCGGCAAGATTATTGCTGTGCACGTAGCTTACGAATCTCGCGCCGCCCAGCGCGGTCGCCGTCCTGCCCAGCCTTCTTACTTCCTGAAGCCCACCAGCTCCCTGGCCGCTTCCGGTTCTGCCGTTGAGCGCCCCGAGGGTACTGAGCTGTTGGCCTTCGAAGGAGAAATTGCCCTGGTCATCGGTACCCCCGCCCGTCACGTTCCTCCCGAAGAAGCCTGGAATCATGTAGCCTACGTGACCGCCGCTAACGACCTGGGGATTTACGATTACCGGCCCGCCGATAAGGGCTCCAATCTGCGCTCCAAGGGGCGTGACGGCTACACCCCTCTTGGCCCTCATCTGATTGATGCCCGCGCGGTTTCAGAAGACCAGCTTCGCATCCGCACCTGGGTCAATGGTGAGCTGGTGCAGCAGGACGACACCGCCGCAGCCAACATGATTTTCCCCCTTTCCCAGTTCGTCGCTGACCTCTCCCAGCACATGACTTTAGAGACCGGTGACGTCATTCTGACCGGCACCCCGGCCGGGTCCTCCGTTATTGTTCCCGGTGACCTTGTTGAAGTGGAAGTCGATGCTCCTACCGCTGCAGGAAACCCCACCTCTGGCCGTCTGGTGACCCGTGTTATCTCAGGTCGGGGTGACTTCAAGGAGACTGTTGGAACCCTGCCTGCCGTTGATGAAAAACAGACCGAAGAAGCCTGGGGGTCCCGTGAGGCGGCCGGGCTACCCCCACTAGCTGAGGCAGAAACCCAGGCACCGGCGTCCGCTCTCACCCCCGAGCTGCGACGCCTCCTAGAGGCAGTACCCACCGCCGGGCTCTCAGCCCAGCTCCGCGCCCGCGGCCTCAACAACATTGTGATTGAGGGAGTTTACCCCCAGACCCCCGGCACTAAAATTGTTGGCACCGCCAAAACCCTGCGGTTTGTGCCCAACCGCGAAGACCTCTTCAAGACCCACGGCGGGGGCTACAATGCTCAAAAACGCTGCTTCGACGAGGTGGCCGAAGGCGAGATCATCGTCATCGAGGCCCGCGGGGAGTCCGGCTCCGGCACCCTGGGCGACATCCTGGCCCTGCGCGCCAAACACCGGGGAGCCGCTGGCGTCATTACCGACGGTGGGGTACGGGACTACGCGGCCGTCAAGGATATCGGCCTGCCCGTCTTCACCCAGGGTCCCCACCCCGCTGTTCTGGGGCGTAAACACGTGCCCTGGGAAGTCGATGTCGCTGTGGCCTGTGGAAACGCCACCGTCCTGCCTGGCGATATCATCGTTGGTGATGACGACGGCGCTATTGTTATCCCCCCGGCCCTCGCCGCCGAAGTTGCCCAAGCCGCCTTCGAAAAAGAACAGGAGGACGCCTGGGTCGCCGAACAGGTCGCAGCCGGTCACCCTGTGGACGGGCTCTTCCCACCCACCGGCGCCTGGAAAGAAAAGTACAAAGACTGGCTGGCCCAGAACCCGCCCGCTCAGCCCTAACCCGCTAGGAACCACCGTGAACATCGATCTCTACCCCGGGCAGCCCCTGCAGGTGACCCTCAACTACGAGAAGGGTCTATCTAAAGCCGAGACTGCCTACACCTGGGTGCGCGAAAAAATCGTGAACGGCGATTTTGCCGCCGGCCACCGCCTGGTGCTGGCCTCTATCGGCCGTGAACTCGATATGTCGGTGGTTCCTGTGCGAGAGGCTATCCGCCAGCTTGAAGCAGAAGGCCTGGTCACCTTCGAACGGAACGTAGGTGCCAGAGTCGCCATGGTCGACAGCTCCGCCTACGTAGAGAGCATGCAAACCCTCGGCATTCTAGAAGGGGCAGCCACCGCCCTAGCCCTGCCCCACCTCACTGCCGAAGATATCGCCGCTGCCCGCGACTACAACCACCAGCTTGCTACCCTCCTTGAAGATTTTGACCCCAAAACCTTCACCGACCTCAACCACCGCTTTCACCAAATTCTCACCCACCGCTGCCCCAACCAGCACCTTGTCGATCTTGTTGGCAGCGAGTGGGACCGCCTGGGCAACCTGCGCGAATCAACCTTCTCTTTTGTGCCCGGCCGAGCTGCCGAATCGGTGGCAGAACACGAACGAATCATTGACCTTATCGACCGTGGCCAGCCAGCCCACGAGGTCGAACAAGCTGTACGAGACCACCGCCAGGCGACCCTCACCAGCTACCTCAGCACTATCCCCGAGCCGGTATAACCCGCCCACCGGCGTCCGCCCCTCACACCACACAAAGGAGTTACCTGTGAGCACTACTGAAACCACTACCGCACCCGCCAAGCCCGCCGGTCTGCCCGAGTGCATCCAGCACTACATCAACGGCCAGTTCGTTGACTCCATCGACGGCGAAACCTTCGACGTGCTCGACCCCGTCACCAACCAGCCCTACATCCAGGCTGCCTCGGGTAAGAAAGAAGACATCGAAGCCGCTGTAGCCGCTGCCCGTACCGCCTTCACCGAGGGCCCCTGGCCCCGTATGCTCCCGCGCGAACGTGCGCGCGTGCTCATGAAGATCGCCGACATCGTCGAATCCCGCGAGGACGCCCTCGCCCAGATGGAATCCTTCGACTCCGGCCTACCCATCACCCAGGCTAAGGGCCAGGCCCGACGCGCCGCCGAAAACTTCCGCTTCTTCGCCGACCTCATCGTCGCCCAGACCGACGACGCCTTCAAGGTCCCGGGTCGCCAGGTCAACTACGTCAACCGCAAGCCCATTGGCGTCGCCGGCCTGATCACCCCCTGGAACACCCCCTTCATGCTGGAATCCTGGAAGCTAGCCCCCGCCCTGGCAACCGGCAACACCGTCGTCCTCAAGCCCGCTGAATTCACCCCCCTTTCGGCCTCCCTCTGGGCCGGAATTTTCGAAGAAGCAGGCCTACCCGCAGGCGTCTTCAACCTGGTCAACGGCTTCGGTGAAACCGCAGGTGACGCCCTGGTCAAGCACCCCGACGTCCCCCTCATCTCCTTCACCGGCGAATCCAAGACCGGCCAAATTATCTTCGCCAATGCCGCCCCCTACCTCAAGGGCCTCTCCATGGAACTCGGCGGCAAGTCCCCGGCCGTTGTTTTCGAAGACGCCGACCTCGAAACCGCCATCAACGCCACCATCTTCGGCGTCTTCTCCCTTAACGGCGAACGCTGCACCGCAGGCTCCCGTATTCTGGTCCAGCGCAGCATCTACGATGAATTCGTTGAACGCTACGCAGCCCAGGCCAAGCGCGTCAAAGTCGGTTTGCCCTCAGACCCCGCAACTGAAGTCGGGGCCCTGGTCCACCCTGAACACTACGACAAGGTCATGTCCTACGTAGAAATCGGCAAGACCGAAGCCCGCCTGGTTGCAGGCGGCGAACGCCCCGCCGACTTTCCCGAAGGCAACTTCGTCCTCCCCACCGTCTTCGCCGACGTCGCCCCCGACGCCCGCATTTTCCAGGAAGAAATCTTCGGCCCCGTCGTTGCCATCACCCCCTTCGACACCGATGAAGAGGCCCTAGAGCTGGCCAACAACACCAAGTACGGCCTGGCCGCCTACATCTGGACCTCCAACCTGCAACGCGCCCACAACTTCTCCCAGGCCGTTGAGGCGGGCATGGTCTGGCTCAACTCCAACAACGTCCGCGACCTGCGTACCCCCTTCGGCGGCGTCAAAGCCTCCGGCCTGGGCCACGAAGGCGGCTACCGTTCCATCGACTTCTACACCGACCAGCAGGCCGTCCACATCAACCTCGGCGAAGTCCACAACCCCGTCTTCGGCAAGGCCGACTAACACCCACCCCATCTCCGCGGCCGCCGGGTGCGCACCGTAGCCTCCCGGCGTCCGCCCCATCCCAAGAAAGCAAAAACCCATGTCACCTACCTTTGTCGACTACCCCGTCATCGTCCCCGACGAAAACGCCCCCGACATCGTCCGCTGTGCCTCCATGGAACTGGTTGTCACCGACCTCGAACGCTCCCGCAACTTCTACGTCGATGTGCTCGGCCTTGTTGTTACTGAAGAAGATGCCAACACCATCTACCTGCGCTCCCTGGAAGAATTCATCCACCACAACCTGATTCTGCGCAAGGGCGATACCCCCGCTGTAGCCGCCTTCTCCTACCGCGTCCGCACCCCCGAAGACCTCGATAAGGCAGAAAAGTTCTACACCGCCCGCGGCTGCGAGGTGCGCCGCAAGAAGGACGGCTTCGTCAAGGGCCTCGGCGACTCCGTGCGCGTGCTCGACCCCCTCGGCTTCCCCTACGAATTCTTCTACGAGGTGGAGCACGTCGAACGCCTGGCCTGGCGCTACGAACTCCACACTCCCGGCGCCCTCGTCCGTCTCGACCACTTCAACCAGGTCACCCCCGACGTCCCCAAAGCCATCGAATACATGGAAGACCTCGGCTTCCGCGTCACCGAAGACATCCAGGACGAAGCCGGCACCTCCTACGCCGCCTGGATGCGCCGTAAGCCCACCGTCCACGACACCGCCATGACCGGCGGCGACGGCCCCCGCATGCACCACGTCGCCTTCGCCACCCACGAAAAGCACAACATCATCGCCATCTGCGACAAGCTCGGCGCCCTGCGTCTCTCCGACCACATCGAACGCGGCCCCGGCCGCCACGGCGTCTCCAACGCCTACTACCTCTACCTGCGCGACCCCGACGGCCACCGCGTCGAAATCTACACCCAGGACTACTACACCGGCGACCCCGACAACCCCCGCGTCACCTGGGACGTCCACGACAACCAGCGCCGCGACTGGTGGGGCACCCCCGTCGTCCCCTCCTGGTACACCGACGCCTCCCGCGTGCTCGACCTCGATGGCAACCTCGTGCCCCTGGTTGAACGCACCGACGACTCCGAAATGGAACAGACCATCGGCGCCGACGGCTTCTCCTATACCCGCGCCGGCGAAGAAGATATGCCCGACTGGAAGAAGGGCGAATACAAGCTGGGGCACCAGCTGTAAAGACTGAAATACATAAGTTCGGTGCTTCGGGATATGCTCTAGCCGACTGACCCTCTTGGGGCTCGCGCGGGGCGCTCGCCCCAATTCACGCCAGACCCAGCCAGTCGGCGGCGAGCATATCCCTCAAGCACCTCCCGCAGTATTGAAAGCTATCTATGCTCACTAAAGAACAGCTCACCAAAATTGCTGATGACCTGGCCGAGGCCGAGGCGAATCGCACCATGATTCCACGCCTGACCGCCACCTACCCCGACATGACCGTTGAGGACTCCTACGCGGTGCAGAACATGTGGCGGGCCCGGGGTGAGGCCGCTGGCCGCCGCCTTATCGGCCGCAAAATCGGGCTGACCTCCAAGGTTATGCAAGAGGCCACCGGCATTACCGAACCCGACTACGGGGCGATCTTCGCCGACCAGGTCTACGAAAACGGCTCGGTCATTGAGCACTCCCAGTACTCCAACGTGCGTATTGAGGTTGAGCTGGCTTTCGTGCTCAAGGACGACCTGACCGGCCCCAACGTCACCATTTTCGACGTGCTGCGGGCCACCGAATATGTGGTTCCAGCCCTAGAGATTCTGAGCTCCCGCATTGAGATGGAGGGCCGCACCATCGTCGACACCATCAGCGATAACGCTGCCCTGGGTGCCATGGTCTATGGGGGCAACCCGGTTGACCCGGCCTCTATTGACCTGCGCTGGGTTTCAGCCCTGCTCTACCGCAACGAGCAGATTGAAGACACCGGGGTAGCTGCCGCCGTCCTGAACCACCCGGCCAACGGTGTTGCCTGGCTGGCCAACAAGCTGGCTGCCCACGGGGACTCTCTCACAGCCGGTGAGATTATTCTGGCCGGCTCTTTCACCAAGCCCATGTGGGTGCACCCGGGTGATACCGTCCACGCAGACTACGGAGACTTAGGGGCGGTAACGTGTCGCTTCGTCTAGATAAGCCCTTCGGCCAGCACCTGCACACCCTCGGACGCCCCGCAGTGGGCATGTGGGTCTGCTCAGGTTCACCGGTGGCCGCTGAAATCTGCGCCGGTTCCGGCCTGGACTGGCTGCTCATTGACGGTGAGCACGGGGTTGTCAGCCTGGAGACTGTGCAGCAGCTTCTGCAAGTCACGGCCGCCTACCCGGTGCAGACCATGGTGCGCCTGCCCTCCCTGGATGTGGTTGCTATTAAGCAGTTCTTAGACGCCGGCGCCCAGAACCTGCTCATTCCCATGGTCGATACTGCCCAAATGGCCCAGGACGCGGTCGCTGCTACCCGTTATCCTCCGGCGGGGGTGCGCGGGGTGGGCTCTGCCCTATCCCGTTCAGCCCGTTGGGGCGGGGTGCCCGGCTACCTGACCGAGGCTGAGAAGTACATTTCGCTTTTTGTGCAGATTGAGTCTGCGGCGGCCGTGGCTAATGCTGAAGAGATTTGCGCGGTGGACGGCCTAGCCGGGATTTTTGTCGGGCCCTCAGACCTGGCTGCCTCCATGGGGCTGCTAGGTCAGCAGAACCACCCGCAGGTGGTGGACGCCGTGAAGCGAGTTATCGAGCTAGCCCGTACCGCCGGGGTGAAGGTGGGCGTGAATGCCTTTGACCCAGCGCAGGCAGAGGACTATCTGGCTGCCGGTGCTGATTTTATTCTGGTGGCCGCTGACGTGCAGCTCCTGGCCTTGGAGTCTAAGAAGCTGGCTGCCCGCTTCGTCCAGGACGCCACCCCCGGCTCCGCCGACGTGGGCTACTAGAGCCGAATCCAGCGTCCTTGCTCCTTGGTGAGAGTAAGAAAAAACTTCATGAGCACGTGCAAAGAACGTACTCATGAAGTTTTCTCTTACTCTCGATAAAAAGCTACTTACCCCGAAAAACCGGCGTCCGCTTCTCCGTGAAAGCCGCGAACCCCTCGGCGTAGTCCGCAGAGGAGCACAGGTCGCCCTGCGCTTTGTTCTCAGCTTCAACAGACTCCCAGAGTCCCACCCGGGCGTCGCGCACCTGGGCCACCAGCTGCTTCGAAGCCACAAAAGCCCCGGTCGCCCCAGCCGCCACCTTGGCCACCTTCTCGCGGGTAAAGTCCAAGAGCTCCTCGGCGGGAACAGCCCGGCTAAAGAGCCCAGCAGCCACCGCCTCAGCCCCAGAAATCAGGTCAGCCGTATAAATCAGGTCCAGGGCCCGGTGGGCACCCAGCCGCTCCACAAAGAGGGCGTGCCCACCAGAATCCAGGGTGGCGCCCAGATTGGCAAAGGGGGAGCCAATCTTGGCGTTCTCAGCCACATAGACCACGTCCGTCGCAATAGCCAGACCCAGCCCAACGCCCAGGCAGGGGCCTTGCACCGCCGCAAAGGTCGGGGCAGGGAAGGTGCTTATCTTCTTCAGCAGCGGGGTTACCTGACCGGCCAGGTAGGCGTAGGCGTCGTCCTCAGCAGGCACCAGCCCGGCGATATCCCGCCCGGCGCAAAAACCTCGCCCCTCCCCGCGCAGAAGCAGGGCGCGGACGCCCGCCGCAGCCGCCTCGTCGTAGGCGGCAGAAAGCTCGGCCAGGGCAGCCTCGTTCACGGCGTTCATTTTTTCGGGGGCGTTCAGCACAACCTCGGCAACAGCGCCCTCAATGGTTAAATCAATCAAGGCTACACCCTTCCTAGGCGTCGAAGTCCACGGTCACGGCGTCGGAGCAGGGGCGGGTCTGGCAGGTGAGAATGTAGCCGGCATCGACCTCGTCCTTTTCCAGGGCGTAGTTTTCCTCCATCTTGACGTCGCCCGAAATCACCTTGGCGCGGCAGGTTCCGCAGACGCCACCGGCGCAGGCGAAGGGTACGTCGGCGCGTACGCGCAGGGCGGCGTTGAGAATGGTCTCGTTGGCGGAGATGGGGGATTCAACGGAGGAGGAGGTGCCGTCCAGGTTGAAAGAGATAGCGTAGTTGGCCCCGGCCGGGTCGGCTTCGACGGCTCGGCCCTGCTGACCGGCGGGGGTTTCGGGTTTGCCGGTGGTGAAGAGTTCGAAACGGACGTCGTCCTCGCGGACGCCACGCTCGGCGAGGGTGTCGCGGCAGAGCTGCACCAGTTCGAAGGGTCCGCAGAGGAACCACTCGTCGGCCTTGTCCACCTGAATGACGTGGTCCAAGATGGCGTTGAGTTTCTCGTCGTCGATGCGGCCGCTCATGAGCGGGTTGATGCGCTGTTCGCGGGAGAGCACATGGTGGGCGGCGAAGCGGGTGGGGTAGCGGTCCTTGAGGTCGCCGATTTCTTCGGCGAACATGACGTCCATGGCGGACTTGTTGGCGTAGACCAGGTCAAAGGTGCTGGTGGGGCTGGCCTTGAGCACGGTGCGGGCGATGGCGATGATGGGGGTGATACCCGAGCCGGCGGCGAAAGCGACCATGTGTTCACCCCCTGCTGCGGCTGCGTCCTCAGCGATTTTGTCGGGGTCGTTGAGGCTGGTGATGGTGCTCTTGGAGACGAAGGCACCCTGGGGGTTCATGACGTCAATCTGGTAGCCGGGTTTGAGGGTGTCGTTGGCCCAGTTGGAGAAGAGGCCGCCGAAGTCACGTTTGATGGCCACGCGGATTTCGCCGGGGGTGGGCTCGGCGCAGATGGAGTAGGAGCGGCGGACTTCCTGCCCGTCAATCTGGGCGCGTAGGGCGACGTACTGGCCGGGCAGGTAGTCGTAGTCGGCGACGAGTTCGTCGGGCACAGCGAAGGTGACTTCAACGGAGTCTTTGGTGAGTTTACGGACGCCGGAGACGGTGAGGGTGTTGAAGGTGGCCCGGCGGCGGGTGCTGGTTTCGGTCATGGCGTCTTCCTTGGGTCTAGTGAATCTTGAAGTAGTCGAAGGGCTCTGCGCAGGATTCGCACTGGTAGAGGGCCTTGCAGGAGGTGGAGCCGAAGCGGGTGAGTTCGCGGGTGGCTAGGGAGTGGCAGCGGGGGCATTTGACGGCAAGTCCCAGGCGGACGGGCCCCGCGGCGGCGGTGCCGGTGGGAGGGGCGATTCCGTAGTCGGCCAGGCGTTTTTTGCCTGCTTCACTCATCCAGTCGGTGCTCCAGGCGGGGGAGAGGACGGTGTCCACGCGCGGGGCCGGGTAGCCCTGGTCGGTGAAGACCCGGCGGACGTTGGTGGTGATAGCGTCCATGGCCGGGCAGCCGGAGTAGGTGGGGGTAATAACTACAACCGGCTGGTCGCCCTCGTAGCGGGTGGCCCGAAGAATCCCAAGGTCAGCAATGGAGAGAACGGGAATTTCGGGGTCGGCGACTCGGGCGGCAAGTTCCCATAAGGCGGAGTCAGAACCGGCCGGGGCGGGCACAGAGCTCTCGGTTTCTAGGACCGGAGCGGTGTAGCCGGAGTCGGCATCGAAGCCAAAGCTGAAGTCGACTCCGGCGCTGGCCTGCTCGCTGGTGAGAGAGTCGCCCTGGTGCTGGTGGGGCGGACGGTTGCTGCGGCTATTCACGGGGCACCTCCTTGTGCTGGCCTGCTGGGAATTACCAGGTGGCGCCGGGGTGGGCGCGGGCCAGGACCTGCATTTCTGCCAGGATGTGGCCGCGGGCCTCGCTCATGACGCCGGAGCGGTCGCCCCCGCGGGCCTGGGGCACATCGGGGACCTGTAGCTGGGCTTCTTCGATGATGGCGGTTAGGCGCCTATCGAAGTTCTCACGCAGGGTGGAGGGAAGTACAGCTACACCGGGCAGGGCTGCTGCGTCGTCGAAGTCGTAGAAGAGTTCATCGATGTAGGGCCACATGTAGTAGAGGCCTTCTTGCATACGACGGTTGGATTCTTCGGTGCCGATGCCCAGGCGGAGGGTCCAGGCGGTGGCGTGGTCCTGGTGGTAGGCGACCTCTTTGAGGGCTTTGGCGGCAATTGCTGCCAGGGTGGGGTCTTCAGATTTCACCAGGGCTGAGTAGAGCTCGTACTGGTAGTAGCTGAAGATGAGCTGGCGGGCGATGGTCTGTCCGAAGTCCCCGTTTTCTTGTTCGGGTAGGCGGGCTGAGCGGAACTCTTCTTCGTCGCGGAAGTAGGCCAGGTCGTCCTCGGTCTTGCCCCAGGCGGTGCCTGCGTAGGTGAGGAAGAAGCGGGCATGGCCGATCAGGTCCAGGGCGATGTTGCCCAGGGCGATGTCTTCTTCGAGTTCGGGGGCGCGGGAAATCCAGTGCGCTAGGCGTTGGCCGAGCATGAGGGCGTCGTCGCCCAGGGCCAGGGCGTAGCGGGCGACTTCTTCGCTGGCCTTGACGCCAGAGGCGGCGATGTCTTCAGCGATGATGGATTCGCCTTCGCTGTGGCGGGTGGCTGATTCGAAGGAGGCGTAACTCATAGGTGCTTCACTCCTTCGCTCTTGGTGTAGTAGGTGGCGTGGCGGTAGCTCTTGCCCTGGGACGATTCAAAGAAGCCGCCCTTGGAGTCGGGGTCGGAGGCCAGGATAGCTTCGGCGGGTACAACCCAGACGCTGGTGCCCTCATTGCGGCGGGTGTAGAGGTCGCGGGCGTTGCGCAGGGCCATGGTGGCGTCGGGAGCGTGCAGGGAGCCTGCGTGCACGTGGGAGAGGCCGCGGGAGGAGCGGACGAAGACCTCCCAGAGGGGCCATTCGTTGGATTCGGGCAGGTGGGCGATGTTCTCGGTCATGGTTAGGGTCCTAGCAGTTCGGAGTGCTGTTCTGCGGTTTTGCGGGCGTATTCGGCGGCGGCTTCGCGCACCCAGGCCCCTTCTTCGTGGGCGGCGCGGCGGCGCTGCATGCGCTGGACGTTGCAGGGGCCGTTACCCGAGATGACGGAGTTGAACTCGTCCCAGTCCAGCGGCCCGTAGTCGTAGTGGCCGCGTTCTTCGTTCCATTTGAGGTCGGGGTCGGGCAGGGTGAGGCCGAGGGCTTCTGCCTGGGGGACTAGCATGTCGATGAAGCGCTGGCGCAGCTCGTCGTTGGAGAAGCGCTTGATGTTCCAGGCCATGGACTGCTGGGAGTTGGGGGAGTCGGCATCCGGCGGGCCGAACATTTGCAGGGCAGGGCCGTAGAAGCGGTTGACGGCGTCCTGGGCCATCTTCTTCTGGGCTTCGGTGCCGTGGGAGAGTTCGTAGAGGATTTCCCAGCCCTGGCGCTGGTGGAAGGATTCTTCCTTGCAGATGCGCACCATGGCTCGGCCGTAGGGGCCGTAGGAGGCGCGGCAGAGGGGCACCTGGTTGCAGATAGCGGCCCCGTCGACCAGCCAGCCGATAGCGCCCATATCTGCCCAGGTGCGGGCGGGGTAGTTAAAGATAGAGGAATACTTCGCGCGGCCTTCGAGCAACTGCTCGTTGAGGATGTGGCGGGGGGTGCCGAGGGTTTCGGCAGCGGAGTAGAGGTAGAGGCCGTGACCGGCTTCGTCCTGCACCTTAGCCATGAGAATGGCCTTGCGCTTGAGGGAGGGGGCGCGGGTAATCCAGTTGGCTTCGGGCTGCATGCCGATGATTTCGGAGTGGGCGTGCTGGGAGACCTGGCGGGTGAGGGTCTTGCGGTACTTTTCGGGCATCCAGTCGCGGGGTTCGACGCGGGAGTCGTCGGCGATGAGCTTGTCGAAGTAGGCCTGCTCGGCTTCTTCGTTGAGGACGTTCTTGCCCGCCTGGGCGGGGGCGTCGGCGACGGGGGAGAGGTCGGGGTTCTTCGTCGTTGAAGTCATGTCTGGCTCCTTGCGGGTGCGGGCTGCTCGGGGCGAGGCAGCCCCATCTGCACTAATTACTGACCGTTCGTTCAGAATATAGTCTTGAGCACATCACGGTCAAGCGTAATCTTGGGATTGGCCTCTATGCACCCGTCTATTTTTTCTGTATCGTGTGAGCTGATGCACAGAAATCTGTGCGCCCTCACGGAAGGAGGCTTCGATGACGAAGCAGTTAACCCACTACGTCGGCGGCGCCCATCGCCCCGGAACCTCAGGTCGTTTCGCCGATGTCTACAACCCCAGCACCGGCCAGGTGCAGGCCCAGGTGCCCCTGGCGTCCGCTGATGAGGTGCGCGATGTTATCGCCAACGCCGCAGAAGCCCAGGCCAAGTGGGCTGCTACCAACCCCCAGAAGCGCGCCCGTATTCTGCACCGCTTCGTGGACCTGGTCAACCAGAACGCCGACGAACTGGCCGAGATGCTTTCGCTCGAACACGGCAAGACCGTAGCCGACGCCCACGGTGATATCCAGCGCGGCCTTGACGTCGTCGAATTTGCCACCGCCGCCCCCCACCTGCTCAAGGGCGAGTACTCCGACTCCGTAGGCACCGGCATCGACGTCTACTCCATGCGTCAGCCCCTGGGCGTGGTCGCCGGTATTACCCCCTTTAACTTCCCGGCCATGATTCCCCTCTGGAAGTGCGGCCCCGCAATCGCAGCCGGTAATGCCTTCGTCCTCAAGCCCTCAGAGCGTGACCCCTCTGTGCCCCTGCGTCTGGCTGAGCTCTGGACCGAGGCCGGCCTGCCCGACGGCATCTTCAACGTGGTCAACGGCGATAAGGAGGCCGTTGATACCCTGCTCGATGACCCCCGCATTAAGGCCGTCGGCTTCGTGGGCTCCACCCCCATCGCCCAGAGCATCTACGAGCACGCAGCCCGCACCGGCAAGCGCGCCCAGTGCTTCGGCGGTGCCAAGAACCACCTGATCATCATGCCCGACGCCGACCTCGACCAGGCAGCCGATGCCCTGATCGGTGCAGCCTTCGGCTCTGCCGGTGAACGCTGCATGGCTATCTCAGTTGCTGTACCCGTCGGCCAGGCCACCGCCGACGCCCTGGTTGAAAAGCTGGTCGAGCGCACCAAGACCCTCAAGGTCGGCCACGCCCTTGACCCCGAGGCAGACTTCGGCCCCGTCGTTGCCGCCAGCGCCCTCGAACGCATCGAAGGCTACATCGCCGCCGGCGAGAAGGAAGGCGCCGAGCTACTGGTGGACGGACGCGGAGTTAAGGTTGAAGGCCACGAGGGCGGCTACTACATCGGCGCTACCCTCTTCGATAAGGTCACCACCGATATGTCCATCTACCGCGAAGAAATTTTCGGCCCCGTCCTTTCCGTGGTGCGCGTCGATGACTTTGAAGAGGCCCTGGCCCTGCCCACCAACCACGAGTTCGGCAACGGCGTTGCCATCTACACCCGCGACGGCGATACCGCCCGCGAATTCGCCCGCCGCGTCGATGTGGGTATGGTGGGTGTGAACGTGCCGATCCCCGTGCCGATTGCCTACTACACCTTCGGCGGCTGGAAGGCCTCCGGCTTCGGCGACCTCAACCAGCACGGGCCCGACGCTTTCCGCTTCTACACCAAGACCAAGACGGTAACATCCCGCTGGCCCTCCGGCATTAAAGAGGGCGCCAGCTTCGTCATGCCCACCGGCAACTAAAGGAGGCCCACCGTGACCGATACGCCCGGCACCCAGCCGACCGAGAGCGTCCTGACCGAAAAACGCGGCAACCTGGGGGTTATCACCCTCAACCGCCCGCGCGCGGTCAATGCCCTCAACGCCGAGATGATGGAGCTGATGAACGCAGCCCTGGACGACTTCGAACAGGACGCCGACATCGCCGCCGTACTCCTGCGCGGCGCCGGTGAACGGGGTCTTTGTGCGGGTGGTGACGTGGTGGCCCTCTACAAGGCCACCGGCGAAAACCCGGATCAGGGCGTGGACTTCTTCCGAGTGGAATACACCCTCGACCTGCGCATCGCCCGCTACCCCAAGCCCTTCATCTCCCTCATGGACGGCCTGGTGCTGGGTGGCGGCGTGGGCGTCTCAGCCCATAGCTCCCACCGCATCGTCACCGAACGCACCCGCACCGGTATGCCCGAAACCGTCATCGGCTTCTGCCCCGACGTGGGCGGCCTCAATATCCTGGCCCGCGCCCCGCAGAACCTTGGCACCCTTATGGCCGTCACCGGCCTGCACGTGACCGGGGCGGACGCGCTCGCCGTCGGTATGGCTGATTATTTCGTGCCGTCTGAGAAGCTTGATGGCCTGGTCGCTGCCCTTGAGGAGGTCGAGGGTGCGGACGCCGTCACCCGCGTCATTGAGGGCTTTGCAGCTGACGCACCTCCCTCCCAACTCGTGGAGAACGCCCACTGGGTTGAGGGTGCTTTTGCCGCTGATACCGTTGAGGAAATCCTTGAGAAGGTCCAGGCGGTGGCTGATTCGGGGGCAGGCGGCGCCGAGTTCGCCGGTACGGTTCTGGCGGCCCTGCAGAAGAACGGGCCGACCGGTATGAAGGTGGCCCTGGAAGCTGTGCGCCGGGCCGGTAGCCAGAGCCTGGCAGAAACCCTGAATCAGGACTTTGTGACCTCCTGTAATGCCCTGACCCATCACGATATGCGTGAGGGTATCCGGGCCCAAGTGGTCGATAAGGACCGCAACCCGCAGTGGTCCCCGGCCAGCCTGGCGGAGGTCTCGCGCGAGAGCGTCCTGGCCTTCTTCACCCCCACGAAGGCGGGGGAGCTGGGTCTAGCCTAAAGATGCAGTCACCCCACCACGAATGTGACTCATATTCCCGAAAGGGTGTTGTTTTAACGCCCGCTTGGGAATATGAGTCACATTCGTTGTAGAGAAAGATTTGCCTAGCCCTTGAGATCCGGGAAGTCCGTGTCTGCGAACTCGTGGCCGTAGCCCTCGGTGGTGGTGCGGGCGGCCAGAGCGGCTGCGGTCTTCTCGCCGTGGCGGCCGTGGAACTCGTTCTCACGGGCCCGCAGTTCCACGCGGCGAATCTTGCCCGAAATGGTCTTGGGTAGCTCGTAGAACTCGATGCGGCGCACCCGCTTGTAGGCGGCCAGGTGGTCGCGGGCGTACTTGAGAATATCCTTCGCGGTCTCAGCCGTCGGCTCGTGCCCAGCGGCCAGCACAATGTAGGCCTTGGGCACAGCCAGGCGGATCTCGTCGGGTGACGGCACCACCGCAGCCTCAGCCACAGCCGGGTGCTCAATGACCACGGACTCCAGCTCAAAGGGGGAGAGCTTGTAGTCGGAGGCCTTGAAGACGTCGTCGGCACGGCCTACATAGGTGAGCACCCCGTTCTCGTCCCGCTCGGCAATATCGCCGGTGTGGTAGAAGCCCCCGCGCATGGTGTCCTCGGTTTTTTCGGGGTCCCCCTTGTACTGGGTCATGAGGCCCAGTGGGCGGGCATCGCCCAGGCGGATGCAAATCTCACCCTCGGTTTCAGAAATCTCATCGGTAGCCGGGTCAATCAGCACAATGTCGTAGCCGGGCAGGGGCTTGCCCATAGCACCAATCTTGATGGGCTGGCCGGGTGTATTGGCAATCTGCACGGTGGACTCGGTCTGCCCAAAGCCGTCTCGAATATCCACACCCCAGGCGGTTTTCACCTTGGAAATTACTTCGGGGTTCAGCGGTTCACCTGCGGCAACGACCTTGGTGGGCGGGGTTGCCAGCTGGCTCAGGTCAGCCTGAATGAGCATGCGCCAGACGGTGGGCGGGGCGCAGAAGCTGGTGACCCCGAACTTTTCCATGTTCTGCATGAGGGCGGCAGCGTCGAAGCGGGAGTAGTTGTAGATAAAGACGGTTGCCTCAGCAATCCAGGGGGTAAAAATGTTGGACCAGGCGTGCTTGGCCCAGCCGGGTGAAGCCACATTCAGGTGCACGTCACCGGGGCCCATACCAATCCAGTACATGGTCGAAAGGTGGCCCACCGGGTAGGAGGTGTGGGTGTGCTCCACCATCTTGGCCCGTGAGGTGGTGCCCGAGGTGAAGTACCAGAGCAGGGGCTCGTCGCCCCGGGTGGGGACATCCGGGGTGAAATCGGTGGGAGCGGACGCCGCATCCAGGTAGTTCAGGTGGGGGTGCTTGGTCAGGGCCCCCTCGGTCTTACCGTCTGTTTCGATCACGGTGAAGTTGCCCTCAACTCGCTCGAATTTGGGCACGTTCTTGCTGTTGGTAATGACCCATTCGACCGTGCCACGGCTGATGCGTTCGTCGAGGTCAACCGGCTCAAGCATCTCGGTGGAGGGCATGAGAATAACGCCCAGCTTAATGCCGGCGAGCATAAGCTCCCAGAGCTCTACCTGGTTGCCCAGCATGAGAATCACACGGTCGCCGCGTTTCACGCCTACCGACCGTAGCCAGTTAGCCACCTGCGATGACCGCTGAGACATTTCTGCATAGCTCACGCTCACGCTGGAACCGTCCTGCTCCGCGATAATCAGGGCGGGGGCGTCCTTGCGGTCCTCGGTGGCAGCCACCTGGTCGAACCAGTCGAGGGCGAAATTGAAATGCTCAAACTGGGGCCAGGTGAACTGCTCGCGCGCTGCAGTGTAGTCTTCACGCAGGGCAACGAGCTGGTCGCGAATGGTGCGGAACTCTTCAGTAACGCTCATAGGGAACCTCTTTCGACAATAAACCACACAGAAATAGTGGCATGGGTCACGATAGGGTGCTGTGAGTCACTATAGGGGAGGGGTGGCACCCCTGCCAAGACCCTGTGGAAAAATCAACGACAGCAAGCCTGTCTGTGCGTAACGAACCAATTAATTCCCCCAAAAGCTACCCGGCAGCCCCCAAGGTGGAGTACATTCAGAGCTAAATATGGCTTGACTCACACAAAAAGTGCGGGTGAACCCCGCCCGTGAGTTGCACACGACGACGTTGCACAGGAGAGCTACCCTATGAACACCCACATCCGCGGAATGGTCAAAAACCCACCCGAAAAGCCCCTGCCCTTCCCCGACATCGACCCCTTCGGCGTCCTCAACCTGCTGCCCGACCACGAAAAAGAGTGGTTCTTGCGCATCCGCACCTACCTGCAAGAAGAAGTACGCCCCCACATCGTTGACTACTGGAACACCGAAGAGTTCCCCCTGCATCTGCTTGAAGGTATGGCTGAGGTGGGCCTGGCCCGCCTTGAAACCAGCGGCACCTCCTGGCTCTTCCGCGGCCTGGTCTACGCAGAAGTAACCCGGGTAGATGTCTCGCTCTCAGCCCTGGTCGGTATTCACAACGAGCTGGTGCTCGGCATGATTAACATTCTCGGCTCCAACGAGCAGAAAGCTGAGATGCTCTCGAAACTCGAAAGCTTTGAACTCACCGGCGCCTTTGCCCTGACCGAGCCCGACCACGGCTCCGATATCGCTGGCGGCCTCGAAACCAGTGCCACCTTTGACGGCGAAAACTGGGTCATCAACGGCGAAAAACGCTGGATTGGCATGGGTACCATCGCCGACTTTGCCCTGGTCTGGGCCCGCGATACCGCCGACCAGCAGATTAAGGCCTTCATCGTCCCCACCGACGCCCCCGGCTATGAGGCCGAGAAGATTCGCAACAAAATCGGCCTTCGCGTCATGCAGAACGCCCACATCACCCTCACCGACGTGAAGGTGCCCGCTAGCGCCCACCTGCCCGGGGCCGTCAACTTCGACGCCGCCAACGAGATGCTGCGCAACTCCCGCGCCTGGGTGGGCTGGCAGGGCTACGGTATTCAGCTGGGTATCTTCGATATCGCCCGCGACTACGCCATCACCCGCCAGCAGTTCGGCAAGCCCCTGGCTAAGTTCCAGCTCATCCAAAAGAACATCGCAGAAATTATGAGCAACACCCAGGCAGCCCTGGGGCTCATGATGAACTGTGCTCGCATGCAAGAAAACGGAACCCTCGACATGGTTCACGCCGCCATGGCCAAGGCCACCACCACCAAGTTGGCCCGGCAGAGCGCCTGGCTGGGCCGGGAAATCCAGGGCGGCAACGGCATGACCACCGACTACGAGATGGCCAAGTTCTTTGGGGACGCCGAAATCCTCTACACCTACGAGGGCACCTACGAAATCAACTCCCTCATCGTGGGCCGGGCCCTGACCGGCTACTCAGCCTTCGTCTAAAACCCTCACCTCCCACCTGAAAGAGAGAGCATCATGGATCTCACCAACACCACCGCCCTGGTTACGGGCGCAGCCTCGGGTATCGGAGCAGCAACCGCCCGCGCCCTGGTTGCCCGCGGCGTGCACGTCTACGGCCTCGACCTTCCCGCCGGTATCGAGAAGGCCGGGGAGGTTGATGGCGTTACCTTCCTGCCCGGCGACGTCACCGACTACGCCGCCGTTGAAGCTGCCTTCGAACGGGTGGGGCAGGACGAGCGCCCCCTGCGTACCGTAGTCAACTGTGCCGGTATCGCCCCGGGGGCCCGCGTCCTTTCTAAAAAGGGCCCGCACGACTCTGCCCTCTTCGCAAAAACTGTCAATATCAATCTCAATGGCACCTTCAACGTACTCACCGCCGGGGCTGCCCTAATGGCCAGCCAGGAGCCGGTGGAGGGTACTGCCGGGCGAGGCGTCATTATCAACACCGCCTCTATTGCTGCTTATGAGGGACAGATTGGCCAGATAGCCTACGCGGCCTCTAAGGGCGGGGTTGTTGCTCTCACTCTGCCTGCCGCTCGTGACCTGGCCAGTTCAGGAATCCGCGTGAATACCATTGCCCCGGGCATTGTCGATACCCCGCTCATGGCCGGTATCACCGAAGAGTTCCGTGAAGAGCTGGCTAAAAACGTGCCTTTCCCGCAGCGCCTTGCAGCTCCTGCCGAATACGCCGACCTAGCGGTCTTTATCGCCGAGCACGACTACATCAACGGCGAAACTATCCGCATGGACGGCGCCCTACGCATGGCCCCTCGTTAGATTGCGCCTTAGCTTCACCAGACCTACCAGCCCACCTTGTAAGGGAGAAGAAGATGACCACCACACCCACCATCGCTTTTATCGGCCTGGGGCACATGGGCGGCTACATGGCGGCCAACCTGGTTGCCGCAGGCTACACCGTGCACGGCTTTGACCTGGTGCCCGCCGCGCTCGATGCCGCCCGCGACCGCGGAATCCACGTGGCCGCCAGCGGTGAAGACGCTGTAGCCCAGGCCAGTATTGTCATCACCATGTTGCCTGCCGGCCAGCACGTTCTGGGAGCCTATGGCGGACGCGAGGGTGAGGGAGGCTTACTGGCTGCCGCTCAGCCCGGCACCCTCTTCGTGGACTGCTCCACCATCGAGGTGGAGCATGCCCGCCAGGCAGCCGACCTGGCTGTGCAGGCCGGTATGCGGGCCGTGGACGCTCCTGTGTCCGGCGGTATGGTGGGGGCCGAGCAGGGCACCCTCACCTTCATGGTGGGTGGCACTGAGGCGGACGTAGAGCAGGTACGCCCCCTGCTTGAGGTGATGGGCAAGAAGGTGGTGCACTGCGGTACCAATAGCACCGGTCAGGCCGCCAAAATCTGCAACAACATGCTGCTGGGCATCACCATGGTGGGTGCCTCCGAGGCCTTCGTGCTGGGCGAGCGTCTGGGGCTCGACGCCCAGGTGCTCTACGACGTCATTTCCACTTCGTCCGGCTACTGCTGGGCGGTCAACGTCAACTGCCCGGTGCCCGGCCCCGTGCCCGGGTCGCCCGCTAACCGCGACTATGAACCGGGCTTCGCTACCGCCCTCATGAGCAAGGACATGGGCCTGGCAGTTGCTGCCCTCGACACCGCAGGGGTTAACGGCGAACTCGGCAAGCACGCCGCAGATATCTATACTCACCTGGTAGAAGAAGGGCGTGGCACCAAGGACTTCTCAGACGTCATTAACGCCATTCGCGAGGCCAACGGCTCACCCGTCTCAGGTATCTAACCCGCCTACAGCAAGGAGGAACACCGTGACCACTTACGAGAACATTCTGGTTGAAACCCGCGGCCGGGTGGGGCTGATTACCCTCAACCGCCCCAAGGCCCTCAACGCCCTCAACGATGCCACCATGCGCGAGGTTGTTGCCGCCGCAACCGACTTCGACTGCTCACCCGAGGTGGGCGCCATCGTCCTGACCGGTAGCGAAAAAGCGTTTGCCGCTGGCGCCGATATCAAGGAGATGTCGTCCCAGACCTACGCCAGCATGTACGCGGCCGACTGGTTTGCCCACTGGGACAACCTCACCCGCCTGCGCACCCCCATCGTGGCTGCCGTGAACGGCTACGCCCTGGGCGGCGGGTGCGAACTGGCCATGATGGCCGACATGCTGGTCGCCGGGCCCTCCACCAAGTTTGGCCAGCCCGAAATCAACCTGGGGGTCATCCCCGGCATGGGTGGATCCCAGCGCCTTACCCGCGCTGTGGGTAAGGCCAAGGCCATGGACCTCTGCCTGACCGGGCGCTTTATGGGGGCGGACGAGGCCGAGCGAGCGGGGCTGGTCTCCCGCCTGGTGGAGCAGGACGCTGACGTCCTTCCCACTGCCCTTGAGATGGCAGAAACCATCGCTTCTAAGTCAAAGTTCGTGGCCCAGGTCTGTAAAGAGGCCGTTAACGCCGCTTTTGAGACCACCCTGGCCCAGGGTATCCAGTTTGAGCGCCGCACCTTCCATGCTCTTTTTGCAACCGAGGACCAGAAAGAGGGCATGGCTGCCTTCGTTGAGAAGCGGGAGGCTGATTTTAAGCACCGCTAAAGTGTTGCGCGTCTCACCAAAATGTGACACAGTTGGGTTGAGTGAATAACTGACCAAATGGTCACTAAATACTTTGGAGGCATAGTGAGCGCAACCCACCCCATGCTTGAACGCGATCACGCCAGTGACTGGATGGGCATTCGCGTGCTCACCGCCCAGCTGGGTCACGCCATCATCGAAATGGACATCAAGCATGAGATGGTCAACGGCTTCGGCATCATCCACGGTGGTATGACCTTCGCCTTTGCAGACACCGCCTTCGCCCTCGCCTGCAACCACAGTGACCCCGAGCTCTACGCCCAGAGCATCACTGTGGGGGCAGGCGTTGACGTTAACTACATCGCCTCAGCCTACGAAGGGCAAACCCTACGAGCAGAAGCGAACCTCACAGCACAGTACGGGCGCAACAGCATCGTTGATGTGACCGTCACCTGCGGAGACAAACTCATCGCCGAGTTCCGCGGTCGTGGCCGCTCCATCAAGCCCCCAACAGCCACGGAAGGACAGCAGGTATGAGTACCTACAAGGCCCCCTCTTGCAGCGTAGAAAACCCCTACACCCCGGCCCCCCGAGCCACTGACCCCGGCGCTCCCGACCCCGAGGAGCTGATGAGTCGCGACCAGATTGAAGCCCTCCAGTTCGAGCGCCTGCGCTGGACTCTGCACTACGCCTACGAAAACGTGCCCGCCTACAAGGAACTCTACGATGAGCACGGCGTGCACCCCGGTGACTTCAAGGAGCTCGACGACCTCAAGCTCTTCCCCTACACCGACAAAGAATTCCTGCGGAAGGCCTACCCCTTCAAGGCCTTTGCCGTACCCATGAGCGATGTGCGCCGCATCCACGCGTCCTCGGGTACCACCGGCCAGCCCACCGTCGTGGGCTACACCGAAAACGACATCGCCACCTGGAGCGCCCTGGTAGCCCGCTGCTTCCGCTTCTCAGGTATCAAGCCCGGCTACAAGGTGCATAACGCCTACGGCTACGGCCTCTTCACCGGCGGCTTGGGCGCCCACTACGGTGCTGAACGCCTGGGCGCGGCCGTCATTCCCATGTCTGGCGGCCAGACCGAAAAACAGGTGCAGCTCATCCGTGACTTTGAGCCCGACGCGATTCTCTCCACTCCCACCTACCTGCTCACCATCGCCGACGCCTTCCGCAAGCTGGGTATCGACCCCAGGGAAACCTCCCTCAAGACCGCTGTGCTGGGTGCTGAGCCCTGGACCGAAGAAATGCGCCGCGAAATCGAGGTCACCTTCGGCACTCTCAAGGCCTGCGATATCTACGGCCTGTCTGAGGTTATGGGCCCCGGTGTGGCCGGTGAGTCCTTTGAATCGCAGGACGGCTCCCACATCTGGGAGGACCACTTCCGCCCCGAAATTATCGACCCCTTCGACGACACCGTGCTCGATTTGGGCCGCCCCGGCGAACTGGTCTTTACCTCCCTGACCAAGGAAGCCCTGCCCATCATCCGCTACCGCACCCACGATCTGACCCGCCTGCTACCCGGTACCGCCCGCCCCGGCCACCGCCGCCTGGGCCGCATCACCGGCCGCAGCGATGACATGATTATCCTGCGCGGCGTCAACCTCTTCCCCTCCCAGGTAGAAGAGCTGGCCCTACAACAGCCGGAGCTGTCGCCCCACTTCGCCCTGGAGCTGACCCGCCCTGGCCGCATGGACGAAATGACCGTGCGCATCGAACGCCGCGAGGAGTTCACCCTAGAAGCCGCCGAAGAAGCCGGTAAGCGCCTGCTGCACGACATCAAGACCAAGATCGGCTCCACCTGCCGTATCGAGGTGCTGGACCCGGACGTCCTGCCCCGCTCCGTCGGCAAGATTCGCCGTATCTACGACTACCGCAACAAGCCCAAGGGCAACGAATAAACCTACTCGCCTGCGGGCAGGTTTGTTAGCATGTAGGGAGCTCCCGTGCGGGGGCTCCCTACCCGTGTGTGAGAGGAAGATGCTGTGAGCACTCGCCAGTCCCAGCCCGCCAAGCGCGGTCGCCCCGGCTATGACCGCCAAGAGGTACTGCGCCTGGCCGTAGAGGTCTTCAACGAGCACGGCTACGACGCCACCAGCATGGACATGCTCGCCAAGCGCCTGGGGCTGACCAAGAGCGCTATCTACCACCACGTGGCCAGCAAGGAAGAGATTTTACGCATCGCCCTCGACCGTGCCCTCGACGCCCTTGACGAGGTGTTTGAGGCTGGCGAGAGTTTAGAGGCGGACGCCCGCGAGCGGCTTGAATTCGTGGTGCGCCAGACCGTGTTTGTGCTGGCTGAGCACCTGCCCTATGTGACCCTGCTGCTGCGTTTGCGCGGTAATTCCCCGGCCCAGCAGGCTGCTCTCGATAAGCGCCGGGCCTTGACCGGCCGCCTGGCGGCCCTGGTGGATGCTGCCCAGCAGGCTGGGCAGGTGCGGCAGAGCGCGGACGCCCGCACCCTGGCCCGCCTGATTTTCGGCATGATTAACTCCCTGGCGGTCTGGTATGACCCGGCCCGTGGTGGCGACGTGGAGGCCCTGGCCGATACGGTCGTCGATATGGCCTTTCGGGGGATTGCGGCAGGCCCCCGCCCCTAGAGGTGGTGCAGGGTATCGTAGACCTATGACTGAAACCCACTCCGCACCCACCTTTCCTGGCCTAAGCCCGGCGGGGGCGCGCGTCCGCTCCACCAATCGCGGGGCAGAAATGCCCAGCCCTACAGGTAAGGGTGCCACCGGCATCAATAAGCAGCCGGTAGATTCGCTGGAGGTTTTTGCCCCGGCGCCCGGCTATGGGAACGGCTCCGGTGTGAGCGGGGATTTCGTGGGGGACGCCAAGCACCACGGCGGTGCTGACAAGGCGGTCTATGCCTTTGCCCGGGAAGAATTGGATTACTGGGCCGAGCGCTTAGGCGCACCTCTAGCCGACGGGCAGTTCGGCGAGAATCTAACCACTGAGGGTATTACCTGGAGCCGGGTTCTCATCAACCAGCGCCTGGCGGTGGGTACGGCCGTGCTTGAGGTGTCGGTGCCTCGCCAGCCCTGCCGCACCTTTGCCGACTGGCTGGGCCAAAAAGGCTGGGTAAAGACCTTTACTGAGCGTCAGGACGCCGGTGCCTACCTGCGCGTTCTCCAGCCCGGTACCATCACAGCCGGGGATACTATTACTTTTCTACCTGCCCCCGACCACGGGGTGACTATGGGGCAGGCCTTTGCGGCTGCTATGGGTGATCGTGCCGCCATGCAGGCCGTGGTAGAAGCAGGCTGCTACCCGCCTTTCTACCACGACCGGCTCCTGGCTAAACTGGGGCGTTAGCTGGCGTCAGCCTCAGCCATAGGCCAGGTCTTGGCCACCAGGGTCAGCACATCGTAGGTGGCCACGATTTCGTCCTTCTGGTTGTGCAGCACCGCGTCCCAGGTGACCTCGCCGTACTCGTCGGTCACGCGCGGGGTAATCTTCTTGGCGGTCAGCGTCACGCGAATCGAATCATCGTAGGTGACCGGGGTGATAAAACGCAGGTTCTCCAGGCCGTAGTTAGCCAGAACCGGGCCCGGTGCCGGGTCAACGAAGAGCCCCGCCGCCCAAGAGACCAGCAGGTAGCCGTGGGCCACACGACGGGGGAAGAAGGGGTTAGCCGCCGCAGCCTCCTCGTCGGTGTGGGCGTAGAACTGATCCCCGGTCTCGTTGGCGAAATCGGTGATGTCTTGTAGCTTGACCTCGCGCAGGTCAGAAGCGAACTGGTCGCCGATGGCCAGCTCGGCCAGGGACTTGCGGAAGGGGTGCACACCCTCGCCCGACTCTACCTGGGCGCGGGTGACGGTTGCGGCGTCCGCCCCGGGGTGCCACACCCCGGTCAGGGCAGTGAGCTTATTGGGGGAGCCCTGAATAGCGGTGCGCTGCATGTAGTGCTTCACGGCGCGAACACCACCGAGCTCCTCACCGCCACCGGCGCGACCCGGGCCGCCGTGTACCAGGTGGGGTACGGGGGAGCCGTGGCCGGTTGAGGTCTTGGCGTCCTCGCGATCCAGCACCAGGACGCGGCCGTGATGGGCGGCAATGCCCAGGGCCAGCTGGGCGGCGGTGGCGTCATCGTGGGTGCAGACCGTAGCCACCAGGGAGCCCTCGCCCAGGGCGGCCAGTTCAACAGCCTCGGCCAGGTCGGTGTACTCCAGTACGGAGGTCACAGGGCCGAAAGCCTCAACGGAATGAACCTCGGGGGTGCGGGCGTCCTCAAAGGTCAGCACCGTGACCGGGTAGAAAGAGGGGCCCTCGGGGGCCTCGCCGCGGAAGGCAATCGTGCCACCAGCCTCAACCAGGCGGGTCACAGCCTTTTCAACCTCGGTCTTCTGCTCGGGGGAGGCCAGTGAACCCATGGTCACTCCCTCCTCGCGTGGGTTGCCGACCACCACGCGTCCGGAAATCTTGCCCGCCAGGGCCTCAACAACCTCAGCGGAGCGCCCGGCAGGCACCAGGACGCGGCGGATAGCGGTACACTTCTGGCCCGCCTTAGCGGTAATCTCCACCATGACCGACTTGATAAAGGCCTCGAACTCGGGGGTGTCGGCGGTGGCGTCCGGGCCCAGAATAGCGGCGTTCAGGGAGTCGGTTTCGGCGGTGAAGTGCAGGCCCTTGGTCTGCACGCTGGGGTGCTGGCGCAGGGTGCGGGCGGTGGCGGCTGAACCGGTAAAGGCCACGTGGTCGCGGTAGTCCAGGTAGTCCAGCAGGTCGCGGGCTGAACCAGAAATCAGCTGTAGGGAGCCCTCGGGTAGCAGGCCGGAATCCAGCATGAGGCGCACGGTTGCCTCGGTGACGTAGCCGGTGGGGGTCGCGGGCTTGACGATGGTGGGCATACCGGCGATAAAGGCCGGGGCGAACTTCTCAAGCATGCCCCAGATGGGGAAGTTGAAGGCGTTAATCTCAACGGCCACCCCGGGCAGGGTGGTGTAGATGTGCTCACCGATGAAGGAGCCGTCGCGGGAGAGCTGCTCAACGTTGCCGTCGATAATGACGCGGGAGTTGGGCAGCTCGCGGCGGCCCTTGGAGGAGAAGGTGAAGAGGGTGCCGATGCCGCCGTCCACGTCGATGTAGTGGTCGCGCTGGGTAGCGCCGGTGGCGAAAGAAAGCTCGTAGAGTTCGGTCTTGTGCTCGGTCAGGTACTGGGCCAGCTGCTTGATGATCAGGGCGCGGTCGTGGAAGGTGAGCTTGCCCAGGTTGGCCTGGCCGGTGGTGCGGGCATAGTCAATAGCCCCTGCGGTGTCGATTCCCTCGGTGGATACCCGGTAGATGGGCTCGCCGGTGATGGCGTTGAGAACGTCCTGGGAAGAGGTGGGGTTTTCCGGGGCCCACCAGGAGCCCTTGATGAAGCTGGGGACCAGTGCGGGGGTGCTCGTCATTGAGAAATCCTTACTGTTAGGAAGCCCGGAAATAAATGACCGAGCGTTCAGTTATTGGTATAAACTATAGTTCACATCACAGGTGAAGAAAAGCCTTGCACCCCTTGAGGACAGGGCGGAAAGGACGCTCATGGGCGAGCAGGTAGGCACCGGCCAGGAGGCTGACGGGCAGGTCGAACTCTGGAAAATTACCCTGGGTGAGCTAGATGAAAAGATGGGCATGCAGGTGCTCGAAGAATCTGCTGAACGGGTGGTGGCCACCATGCCGGTGGAGGGTAACCGCCAGTCCCTGGGCCTGCTGCACGGGGGTGCCATGCTGGCCCTGGGGGAGGCCGTAGGCTCCTGGGCCGCGGTCATCCATGCCTCATCCATGGGCAAGGTGGCGGTGGGCGTGGATGTGAACGCCACCCACCACAAATCCTCAAAAACCGGCACCGTGCGGGCGACGGCGTCCGCCATTCACCTGGGCCGTTCCCTGACCACCCACGAAGTGATTATTACCCACGAAGATACGGGCGCGCGCCTGTGCACCCTGCGTATCACCAACTTCATCAAGTAGGTACCACCTCAGTCGGGTAGGTACCACTTAAATCAGAAAAACCCACCAACTAGATGGGTTTTTCTGACTCAGATGGTACCTACTGGGGCAGGCGGCCTAGCTGTAGTCGTAGAAGCCCTTGCCGCTCTTACGGCCCAGCTCCCCGCGGGCTACCATGTCGCGCATGAGCTGCGGCGGGGCAAACCGCTCACCCAGCTGCGACTCAAGATACTCGGCAATGCCGAGGCGGACGTCCAGCCCCACCACATCGGTCAGGGCCAGCGGGCCAATTGGGAACTTGTAGCCCAGTACCATGGCGTTGTCGATATCCTCAGGGCTGGCCACCCCCTCCTCGACCATGCGGATAGCCTCAAGAGCGATCGCCACACCCAGACGCGAGGATGCAAAACCGGGGGCGTCATTGACCACCACCGGGGTCTTACCCAGGCCCTCAACCCAGAGGCGGGCAGCCTCCTTCAGCTCGGCAGAAGAATGCTTAGACTGCACCACCTCCACCAGCTTGGAGGCCGGCACCGGGTTAAAGAAATGCAGGCCAATAAAATTACCGGGGCGCTGCAAAGACTCCGCCAACCCATCAATTGATAGGGAGGACGTATTCGACGCCAACCAGGCGCCCTCACCCAGCTGCTCTTCTACTGCCCGCAAAGCAGAAACCTTCAGATCCCAGTTCTCGGGCACGGCCTCAACCACCAGCTGGCGGTCCGCAAAATCACCGTAATCAACCGACACCGCAAACCGCTCGGTCAGCTCATCAAAATTACCGTCAAAAGCCCCGCGCTCCAGCGACTTAGCCAGGTCGCGCTCCACGCGCTCGCGGGCAGCTTCGGCCACCTGGGCGTCCCGCTCAACCACCACAACCTGGGCCCCGGCCAGCAGAAAAGCATGGGCAATACCCGCGCCCATGCGTCCGCCGCCCAGCACACCCACGCGGGCAGGAACCTTCAATTCGTGAACTTCAGTCATCACTTACCTCTACTTCTTCTTGCGGTCAAGAAAAGCCTGCATGCGGTCAAACTTGGCCTGGGACTCAAACAGAATCGCCTGGGCCAGCTCGTCAATATGGGGGTGGGCCTCGCGCGGGGCCGCAAAGACCCGCTTGGTTACGCGCACCGCCAGCGGGTCCTGGGCTCCAATGCGGTCTGCCAGGGCGTGGGCCGCGGGGAGCAGGGCGGACGGCTCATGCAGCTCGGTCACCAGGTGCAGCTCAAGTGCCTCGTCGGCAGACAGAATACGGCCGGCCATCAGGATCTCTAGGGCCACCGGCTCACCCACCAGCTCCTTGAGGCGCCAGAGGGCACCGGCTGCGGCGATAATACCCAGGTTGGTTTCGGGCTGGCCCATCTTGATATAGGGGGTACCTAGGCGGAAATCAGCCGCGTAGGCCAGCTCCGCACCGCCACCCAGGGCGTAGCCGTCAATGGCGGCAATCACCGGCATGGGGAGCTTATGAATGCGGTCAAAAATTTGCGAATTGACCCCGCGCAGGGCGTCCTCCCGGCGGCGCTCGCGCAGCTGGGCGATATCGGCACCCGAGGCGAAAATTCCGCGCCCGTTCACCTCGCAGCCGGTCAGAATCAGGATCTTGGGGGTGACCTCGAGGTAGGCGCAGACCTCGTGGAGCTCGGCGACCATGGTGGCATCAATAGCGTTGCGCACTTCGGGGCGGTTCATGCGGACGACCAGGCGGTCCTCGCCCTCTTCAACGGCCAGGGCGGTGAAATGCTCAAACATTAGACGGCCTCCACTAGCAGGGCAGCGCCCTGGCCCACGCCAATGCACATGGTGGCCAGGCCCTTAGTGGCTCCCTCGCGTTCCATACGGCCCAGCAGGGTAATCACAATGCGGGAGCCGGACGAACCCAGCGGGTGGCCCAGGGCAATCGCCCCGCCGTCGCGGTTGACGATCTCCTCACTGAGGCTCAGGCGGCGCATGGACGCCAGAGACTGGGAGGCAAAAGCCTCGTTGAGTTCCACAGCCCCCAGGTCTGCCACCGTCCACCCGGCCCTGGCTAGGGCTTTTTCGGTGGCCGGTACCGGGCCCAGACCCATAATTTCGGGGGCTAGACCGGCGGACGTGCCGGTGACAACGCGGGCGCGCGGGGTTAGCCCGTACTTCTTCACGGCTTCTTCGGAGGCCACAATAATGGCTGATGCCCCGTCGTTGAGGGAGGATGAATTACCTGCCGTCACCACAGAACCACCGGCGACGACTGGGCGCAGCTTGGCCAGTACCTCGGGGGTGGTGCCGGGGCGGGGGCCCTCGTCCGTATCAACCACGGTTTCCCGGCCCTTGCGGTCCCGTACCACCACGGGCACGATTTCGTCTTTAAAGTGCCCGGCCTCAATGGCCGCGATAGCCCGCTCGTGGGAGCGGACGGCAAAGGCGTCGCAGTCTTCGCGGGAAATAGAATCGACGCGGGCTACTTCTTCTGCGGTTTCAGGCATGGAGTAGGTGAACTTGTCACGCGCCGCAAAAACGGGGTTGACGAAGCGCCAGCCGATAGAGGTATCGAAGCTCTGGCCGGGCTTGGCAAAAGCGGTGGTGGGCTTTTCCATGACCCAGGGGGCGCGGGACATAGACTCCACGCCACCGGCAATCACGATATCGGCCTCACCCGCCTTAATCATCTGCGCAGCCAGGGTAATAGCGCTCATACCCGAGGCACACAGGCGGTTGACGGTGATGCCGGGGACGGTGTCGGGGTAGTCGTTGAGCAGCCAGGCCAGGCGGGCTACGTTGCGGTTCTCTTCACCGGCACCGTTGGCGTTGCCCAAGATGACCTCGTCGACAGCCGCCGGGTCAAGCCCGGCCTTCTCGACGACGTCCTTAATCACCAGGGCCGCGAGATCATCGGGGCGGACGGACGACAGCGCCCCGCCGTAACGCCCCACGGGGGTACGGGAGCCGCCTACGAGATAAGCCTGGGGTGTCTGCGACATTCAAACTCCTTTGTCAGAAAGCCAAGAAATAACTGACCAATCGTTCACTAAATCTTTTCACTTTAAGTGATGTAGGTCAAGGGCAAGAGAAAGACCCCCGCCACCGGTGGGTGGCGGGGGTTGAGAGCTTATGCCTCTTCGGGGTGAAGGTCGATCTCCTGGTTGCTCTTGGGTACCATGCTGACCGCAATCACCGACACCACAGCCAGGGCTGCGATGTAGACGCCAATCATCCATGACTGGCCGGTCTGCTTCAGAATCATCTCAGCAATCATGGGGGCAAAGGCGCCACCCAGAATCGCGCCGATAGCGTAGCCAATCGAGATGCCTGAGAATCGTACGGAGGCCGGGAACATCTCGGCGTACATGGCCGACTGAGGGCCGTAGGAGGGGCCCAGGCCAATGGTGAGGATGAAAATAGCCAGGGTGAAGAGGGCTGCGTTGCCACTGTCGATCAGGAACCACATGGGTACGGCCCAGAGAATCATAAAGCCGTAACCCAGCTGGAAGGTGCGCACGCGGCCAATCTTGTCGCTCATCCAGCCGCCGATCATGGTGAAGGTAAGCCAGCCCAGGCCACCAATAAGTGAGGCGGTCATGGCATCGCCGCGGGTCATGCCCAGGGCCTTCACGCCGTAAGAAATGAAGAAGGCGATAACCAGGTAGCCCGCTGCGTTGTTGGCGATAAAGATCAGGGCTGCCAACATAACCTCTTTAGTGTTGCCCTTAAAGAGCTGCTTGAGCGGTGCCGATTCGCGCTTCTTGAGGTTCTGCATCTCCTTGAAGACGGGGGATTCTTCAACGGAGTGGCGGATGTAGAAGCCCACCAGAATCAGGATGATGGACGACCAGAAGGGGATACGCCAGCCAAAGCTGAGGAACTGCTCTTCGGTCAAAATGGAGTTGAGGAAGAGATTGACCAGGGTTGCCAGAATCATGCCCAGGGGCACGCCGATCTGGGGGAAGGCTCCGAAGAAGCCGCGCTTGTTGCGGGGTGCGTGCTCCACCGACATGAGGGCGGCGCCGCCCCATTCGCCGCCGGCTGAGAAACCCTGGAGAATACGCAGAACCACGATAATGATGGGCGCTGCGATGCCGATTTGGGCGTAGGTGGGCACAAAACCGATACCGACGGTGGCGATACCCATCAGAATGAGGGTGAGCACCAGGGTGATGCGGCGGCCGAACTTGTCGCCGATGTGACCGGCGACGATAGCGCCAAGCGGGCGGAAGATAAAGCTAATACCCAGGGACGCCCACGAAACAATCTGGGCGATGGTCTTGTCTTCACCTTCGGGGGTGAAGTACTGGGTGGCAAGAATCAGGCCTGCGGCCTGGGCGTAGATGAAGAAGTCGTACCATTCGATGGTGGTGCCGATGAGGGTGCCTGCTAGCACCTTCTTTTCTTCGCGGCTGACCCGGTGGCGGGTGCTAGCTGCCATGTGTGAAGACATCGGTGTCTCCTTGTATGCGGGGGTGGATGATATGCGCCCTCCTGAGGTGGGGGTCACATTTGTTTGAAATCATATACGAAAATGTGGGGTGTGCAATAGGTCTGCGCGAGAAATTTTTTAACGCTCGGTCAGTAATTTCTACCCGACCCCGCCCGCAGGGAGGTTAAGGACGCCTGCCCCGCCCGGGTGCGTCCGGACGGGGCAGGGAAGGGGCGGGGTTTATTCGCAGATAACCTGCGGCAGGCCCATATGCTTGAGGCCCTCGACGCCAAACTCCACGCCGTAACCTGACTTCTTGATGCCGCCGAAGGGGATGCGGGGGTCAATCGCGCCGTGCTTGTTGATCCAGACGGTGCCAGCCTCAATCTTGGCGGCAACCTCGCGGGCCCGCTCAATATTCGATGACCAGACCGAGGCGCCCAGGCCCACGTTCAGCTTGTTGGCCTCTTCGAGGGCTTCCTCCAGGGTGGAGTAGCGGATAATCGGCAGAGCCGGGCCAAACTGCTCCTCAACCACCAGGGGGTTGTCCTTGTCAAGATCGGCCACCAGGGTGGTGGGGTAGAAGAAGCCCTTGGCATCTTCGTCGGGGTTGCCGCCCAGCAGGACGCGAGCACCGCCGTCCTTAGCCTTCTGCACCAGGTTGGCCACAATGTCGTACTGGGCCTTGTTTTGCAGGGGGCCCAGGACGTTCTGCTCCTCAAGGCCCACACCCATGGGCATGTTCTGGGCGACGGCAACCAGCTCATCACAGACCTGATCGTAGAGGGAATCAGGGACGTAGAGGCGCTTGAGGGCCGCGCAGGTCTGGCTGGTATTGATAAAGGCGCCCCAGAAGAGGCCCTCGGCAATGGCCTTGGGGTCGGCGTCATCCAGTACGATACCGGCGTCATTGCCGCCCAGTTCCAGGGTGAGGCGCTTGAGGGTATCGGCCGTTGATGCGGCAATCTTCTTGCCGGTAGCAGTGGAGCCGGTAAAGGTAATCTTGTCGATGCCCGGGTGGGTGGTCATGGCAGCGCCTACCTCGGGAGTTGCCGGGATAATCTGCACAACGCCCTCGGGGAGCACGGTATTGATTACCTCAACCAGGGCCAGCACGCTCAGGGTGGTGTACTCGGACGGCTTGAGCACAATGGTGTTACCCATGCGCAGGGCCGGGGCAATCTGCCAAATGGTAATCATGAGGGGCCAGTTCCAGGGGCCGATGCCGCCCACTACGCCAATGGGGCGGTAGTTGAGCACGGCGCGGGTCTCGCCGTCATCCACCAGGGTCTCTTCCTCCATGCCGAAGGACGCGGTGGCGCGAGTCCAGGCTACGCAACCGCCCAGCTCAAACCGGGCATTGGGGCCGTTGAGGGGCTTGCCCTGCTCGCGCGACAGCAGTTCGGCCAGGGGCTCGGAGGCCTGCTCGATGGCGTCCGCCATCTTCATGAGGTAGTTGCTGCGCTCGGCGTGAGAGAGGGCTGCCCAGGCCGGCTGGGCTTCACGCGCCTTGGCGACAAGCTGGTCAAGGACGTCGGTGCCCTGCTCGGGTGCCAGGCCGATAAGTTCTTCGGTGGCCGGGTCAAAAACCTCGCGGGTGCCGCCCGTGGTCACGCGGCTCACCAGTTCTGAGTAGGATGTGGGTAGTGACAGCATTGTCATCTCCTTGCTGTTAAAAACGGTTACATCTATGATGTGAGTCACGGTTTTATGCGCGTTAGGCGAGCTGTGCACAGTATTTGGCGCAGTGTGCGCCCGGTCACTTATATGACCGCAGGACAGCAGGAGGGCGCCCACGTGAGCCAAGAAGAAAACCGCGCAGCCTACCGCTTCAGGCAGCACCAAGAACTCGGCTTCACCGACTGGTGTGCCGGTGCGCGCGAAAGCTTCGGCGACCTGCGCATCACCTGCGACGAGCCCGAAAACTTCAGCGCCAGCGTCCGCACCGCCTCCCTGGGGGATGTAGAACTCTTCGACATGACCACCCCCGCCCACAGCGTCGCCCGCACCCCCGATGCGCACGACGCCGAACACAACGGCTACTGCAAACTCAGCCTGCAACTCGACGGCGAAGCCGTGCTCACCCAGGACGGGCGCACCTGCCACCTGCGCCCCGGCGACCTGGCCCTCTACGTGACCAAACGCCCCTACCAGCTCGAATACCCCGGCCAGCAGCGCAGCCTCATTGTGCTCTTCCCGCAAAACTTCGTGCACCTGGGGGCCGACTACGTAGGGGTTATTACGGCCACCCCCGTCTCTGACCAGCAAGGGCTCGGAAAGTTCGCTGTGCCCCTCTTTGAGCAGCTCGCAGCCAACCTTGACGAACTCAGTGGCCCCCATGCCCTGGCCCTCGTACGCTCAGCCCTCGAAATGCTGATTACCGTCATGGCAGCAGAATCAAACGAAGCCGGGCGCTCGCCGGGCAATATGCTCTTTCACCAGGCCGTCGCCTATATTGAAGAGCACCTGGGCGACCCTGACCTGGGCCCCGGCAAAATCGCTGACGCCCTCTACATCTCCCTGCGGCAGCTGCACGGCAGGTTTGCGGCCAATCAGCAGACCGTCTCTACCTACATCCGCACCCGCCGCCTGGAATGTATTCGAGAGGATTTGGCTAACCCCCTTTACCGCGGGGATTCGGTGCAGACTATCAGTGCTCGCTATGCCCTGTTTGACCCCTCGCACGTGAGTAAGGCCTTTAAAGCTGAATACGGTGAATCGCCCTCGGCCTACCGGGCGAGAATGCTGGCTAGCTAGCCTGTCGAAAAGTGCAACTGCCGTATGAAAAGTGACGGGCACTTGCACTTTTCCGATGGCGTCTCCCTATCGCTCGAAATGCTTTCCTGGTAAAGTAATGCCTGTAAGGAAAATCAACCTGAAAGGCATGCAACCATGGCACCTAAAATAGGCTTCCTCTCCTTCGGCCACTACGGCGACTACCCCGGTTCCAAAACCCGCACGGGCGCCGACATGCTCCACCAGGCCATCGACCTGGCTGTCGGCGCTGAAGACATCGGGCTGGATGGGGCCTTCTACCGCGTCCACCACTTCGCCCAGCAACAGATGTCCCCCTTCCCCCTACTGGCCGCCGCAGGGGCCCGCACCTCCACCATCGAGCTGGGCACCGGCGTCATTGACATGCGCTACGAAAACCCGCTCTACATGGCAGAACAGGCCGCCATGGTCGACCTGATTGCCGGTAACGAGCGCCTACAGCTGGGTATCTCCCGCGGGTCACCCGAGACCGTCTACAAGGGCTTTGCCCACTTCGGCTACCTACCTGCCGAGGGGGAGGACGAGTCTGACATGGCTCGCCGTCACACCGCCCTCTTCCGCGAGGCTATTGCCGGGAAGGGAATCGCCCAGAGCGTTTCTGACCCCACCCAGCTTGATCCGATTACGCCCCAGTCACCCGGCCTGCCCCGTCGTATCTGGTGGGGTGCTGGCACTCGCGATACTGCCCGCTGGACCGGCGAACAGGGCATGAACCTGATGTCCTCCACCCTGCTGTTGGAAGATACCGGTGTGCCCTTTGACCAGCTCCAGGCCGAGCAACTACGTATCTTCAAGCAGGCTTGGGCGGACGCCGGGCACGAGGGCACCCCGCGCACGTCGGTATCGCGTTCGATTATTCCGATTATTGACGAGCAGAGTAACTACTACTTCGGCCTGCGCGCCCAGGCTGAGGGCCAGGACCAGGTCGGTATTCTGGACGGCGCCGTCTCCCGCTTCGGCAAGAGCTACATCGGTGAGCCCGACAAAATCGCCGAAGAGCTAGCTCAGGACGAGGCCGTGGCCGAGGCGGACACCCTGCTGGTGACCATTCCCAACATGCTGGGAGTGGACTTCAACCTGCGTCAGCTGGAGGCCATCGTCCGCGACATCAAGCCCGCGCTCTAACCCCCCCGTTCCCGCCCCTAGCAAGGGGACCTCATTTCTTCAAAAGGACCGCATAATATGCGGTCCTTTTGAAGTTTTGCGGTCCCTTTGAGAGTGAGGAGTTACTTGGCGGCTTTAATCTCAGACTCAGTGACCCACTTATGGTTCTTCATGGTCATGCCACCGGCAGTAAAGTCCACCATATAAACGGTCTCATCAGTCGATGACTCAATTGTTCCTTCGGCTCCCTTCATGCCTGCCATGTGTTCAGCCTCGATGGTCACGGGAGTGCCGTCAGCAAGGCGCTCACTCCCAACGTCCGCAAGTTCTTCCTGCACAACCCACTTGTGGTCGGTCACGGGGGCAGACCCGTCAGTGGGAGTGTAATTCACCGAGTAAGTGTAGGTCTGGTAAGCACCAACGACGGTGGCGGTCGCCCCGTCCATGCCGCTCATGTGGTCAGCAGCAAGAACTACCTCGGTGCCAACAGGGTAGGTGGGGTCGGTAGCTTCGGCGATGCCGGCAGGGGCAGGCCCGCCATCTGCCGGGTGATTGGCGTGATCAGCGTGGGCAGTTGCGGCCGATGACACCAGGGTCTCGGCTTCACTTTTAGCCGTGGAGTCGTTGGAACCACAGGCCGTCAAAGCCAGCAGCGATGCAGCGGTGAGGGCGAGGACGCGGGTAGTTAGGGTTTTCATAGTTACCTCCTAGGGTGTGGGTTGAATGTTATGAGAAGCGGAAGAGTCGGGTGGAGTTGAGCACCACGAAGACCGACGAGAAAGCCATGGCCGCCGCCGCAATCATGGGGTTGAGCAGGCCCGCCGCCGCCACCGGAATCGCCACCGTGTTATAGGCAAAAGCCCAGAACAGGTTGCTCTTAATCAGGCGCAGGGTAGCCCGCGAGAGCCGAATCGCCGTCGGGAGTGAGCCCAGGTCACTGCGGACAATGGTCATGTCGGCAGCCTCCATGGCCACGTCGGTGCCCGACCCCATGGCCACGCCCACATCGGCCTTGGCCAGGGCGGCTGCGTCATTCACACCGTCGCCCACCATGGCGACCCCCACCCCGCCCTCTTGCAGGCGGGTGATGGTGGCCAGCTTATCGGAGGGGCTAACTCCCGCATAAACATTCGCGGAGTCAATGCCCACCCGGGCAGCTACCGCACGGGCGACGGGTTCGGCGTCCCCGGTCAGTAGAACCGGGGTGAGCCCCAGGTCCTTGAGTTCTGCCAGGGCTTCGGACGCCCCCGGCTTGGGGGTATCTTGCAGGGCCAGCAGGGCCGCGGGCTGCCCGTTGAGAGCAAGGACGACGGTGGTGCGCCCGGCCTCCTGCCCGGCCAGTAGGGTGCGGGTGTGGGCTTCGCTCAGCTCGACACCTTCGGCAGCCAAGAAGCTGGCCTGACCCACTAGAGCCGTGATTTCTCGGCTTTCACCCGGGGAAACCTCTTCCAGCAGGGTAGCTTGAACACCCCCGCCGGGGGCTGACTCAAAGGCGGTGACTTCAGACAGAGAGGAACCCGCCCCAGCAGCCTGGGCTGCCTGGGTGATAGCCCGGGCAATGGGGTGCTCAGAGCGGCTCTCAGCCGCCCCAGCCACCGCGAGCAGACGTCCGGCGTCCTGGGCTTCAAAGCCCGCAAGGGGAGTTACCTCAGCCAGGGTGAAGGTACCGGTGGTGACGGTGCCGGTCTTATCGAGCACCACGGTGCGCAGGTGCTTGGTGGATTCGAGCACCTGGGCCGACCGAATCAAAATACCCAGCTGGGAACCGCGCGAGGTGCCTGCCAGCAGGGCCGTAGGGGTGGCCAGACCCAGGGCGCAGGGGCAGGCGATAACCAGCACCGACACGGCTGCGGTAAAGGCGGCGTTGAGGTCGCCGGTCAGCAACAACCAGCCTGCCAGGGTGGCCAGGGCCAGCCCAATGACAATCGGAACGAAAACCGCAGAAACCCTATCTGCTAGGCGGGCGATAGGAGCCTTCGTCGATTGGGCCTCGGCCACGGTACGGCTCATCTGGGCCAGCACGGTATCGGCCCCTACCCGGGTGGCCCGCACCGTCAGGGATCCGGACGTATTGACGGTCGCCCCGACAACAGCGTCCCCAACTTCCACCTCAACCGGCACAGACTCACCGGTCAGCAGGGAGGTGTCCACCGCCGAGCGTCCTTCGACAACCTCGCCGTCCACCGCGATTTTCTCGCCGGGGCGCACCAGAAAGATGTCGCCGGGCAGCAGATCTTTGACGGGAATCTGCACTTCCCGCCCGCCCTGCAGCACCGTGGCCGATTTAGCCCCCAGATTCAGCAGAGCCCGCAGGGCCTGGGACGAGCGCCGGGCGGTGCGGTGTTCAATGGTGCGGCCAGCCAGCAAAAAGAGGGTAATCATGGCGGCGGCATCGAAGTAGAGCATATGGTCCATGCCGTGCCCACCGGCGGACGCCCCGTGGCCGGCATGGGCGGTCATAGCCGGGTCCATGGCCAGCTGCCAGAGCGAAAAAGCGTAGGAGGCAACCACACCCAGAGAAATGAGGGTGTCCATGGTGAACGAGCCGTGCCGCAGGTTAGTCCAGGCCGGGCGGTGAAAAGGCAGGGCCGCCCAGGTCGCCACCGGCAGAGTCAGGGCGGCAACCACCCAGCCCCAATGGGGGAACTGGAAAGCAGCAAACATAGACATCAGAAACACCGGCAGGGTAAAGACCGCCGCCACCCACAGGCGCGGAGTGAGCGACCCCTGCTCAGCTTCCTCAGCCTGCTCGACGGCGTCCTGCTTCAAACTCGCCGTGTACCCGGCCTTCTCAATCGTCTCAATCAGCTGCTGGTCAGTGACCGAAGCAGGTGCAACCACACGGGCGGTTTCCAGCGGAAGATTGACCGAGGGGTCCACCCCAATTTTCTTGAGCTTGCGCTCCACCCGCCCCACACAGGACGCGCAGGTCATACCCCCCACATTCAGATTCACGATGCGGGTGTCACCGGTGAAAACCTCAGCGGTAGATTGGGTTGGCATGATGCCTTCTTTCACTTGATGTGTCTGTTGTGTTTGGTGCTTGTAGGGTTCTTGGGGCCGGGCGCATATCGCGAGCTTTGGAGGGCGGCTTTGCCCAGCGACCCTCTTGCTCCTCGCCTGGGGGCTCGTCGCAATTCACGCCAGCCCCGGAGCCAGCTGGGCGCCAGCCGCCCTCCGTCGCCCGGGGGTGCGGGCGCGCGTCGGCAGCCAACTGGCTGGGGCTGGCATGAATCGCGCGCGAGCTTGCGAGCCCGCGAGAAGGTTAGTTGGCAGAGACGCGCGTCCGCCCCACCGTGGGCAAAGCCGCCCTCGGCAGCCCGCTGGGAGATTAGGCGACGGGGGTGAAGCCGGCTTCTTCGATGGCAGCTGAGACGGCTGCGGCGTCCAGGTCGCCGGTGTGGTTGATGGTGACGGTGGATTCGCCGTCCTTGACCACATCGACCTCTACGCCGGTGACGTTCTCAATCTCTTCGATTTCTTCGCGCACGCTCATGGCGCAGTGGTTGCAGGTGAGGCCGGTTGCCTTGACGATGGTTGCTGACATGGGATTTCTCCTTGTGAGGTAAGGGGCGCGGACGCCCGTACTTGCGGTGGCGGGAAGCGGTGGGCTTCCGCCGGGTTTAGCTCTTAATCAGGCGGGTAATAGCTGCCATGGCCTCACTGATTTTGTCGTCGAGCGGGGCGGTGTCGCCTGTGGTTTCTGCCTGGGTGGCAGCTTCGACGACGCAGTGCCGCACGTGGTCTTCTAGGAGCTGGATGGAGACGCTGTGCAGGGCCTTGTTGATGGCAGAGACTTGGGTGAGGATGTCGATGCAGTAGACGTCCTCGTCGACCATGCGCTGGATGCCGCGTACCTGCCCCTCGATGCGGCGCAGGCGCTTGAGGTAGGCGTCCTTGTCGGCGGTGTAGCCGTGCTGGTGCCCCTCGTGCGGGCTGGCCTGGTGGGTTGCACAGTGTTCTTCGCTCATGCCTTAAGCTTATACCCCCTGGGGGTATGTTTACAAGAGGGTGGTTTCTTGAAAGTAACCGAAATTGCCATAGGTGCGGAAAAAGAACGCGCTAATGAAAATTTCGATTACCTTCAGCACCGCCGGTCGATACTAAGCGCCCTGTTAGACTGGTTCTATGGCTTCTTTCATCGAGGATTACGCCCTGCTCTCAGATATGAATACCGGTGCGCTGGTGTCGCGAAGCGGCTCCATCGATTGGTTCTGCGCCCCGCGCTTTGACTCTCGCGCGGTCTTCGCCGCCCTTTTGGGGGAGCGGGAACACGGACGCTGGCTGCTGGCTCCCCTTGAGTCGGTCAATCCCGCCCCGGTCGAAGAAGTCCGCACTGAACGCTCTTACCGCGAGAACACCTTTATTCTGCAGACTGTCTGGTTTGTGGGGGAGGCGTCGGTGCGCGTCACCGAGTTTATGCCGCTTTCGGGTGGCACCACCATTGTGCGCAACGTGGAGGGCCTGACCGGTGAGGTCACCATGTACCACGAGCTGGCCCTGCGTTTTGACTACGGTAAGACGATTCCCTGGGTTACCCGCTATGAGGGGGTGGACGCCGCTGGTGCCCCCGACCCGTCCGCCGACATGCTGGTGGGTATGGCTGGCCCCCACGCCCTGGTCTTCCGGGGTGATTCCCTGCCTGAGGGTGACCCCGAATCTAAGGCCGAAACCTTCACCGTTTCTGCTGGTCAGAGCTATACCTTCACCCTGTCTTACTTTGCGTCTAACCACAATCCGCCTGCCCCGGTGGACTACCCCACGGCCCTGACCTACACCCAGGAGCAGTGGCAGGAGTGGTCCGATCTCTACAGCCCCGCAGACTCCCTGCCAGAGGCCGAAGATGAGGACGCCACCCCCGCCTACCTGCCCGAGGGTGGGCAGGTGCCCACCGGCGTCCGAGCATCTGAGCAGGCAGAGCAGGTGCCCGCTACTATTTCGGCGGTGCGCGAGGTTGAAGAGCTGGAAGAAGCTAAGACCTCATCAATCCTGCTGGAAACCGGGTCTAACACCGCCGCTCCCGAGGTCGATGAAGCCACCTATCGTGAGCTGGCCCAAACAGCTGCGAGCCAGGTTGTTGCCCCCACTGCCGAGGACCACCGCGAAGAAGCCAACGCCCGCTACCGGGAAGTCCGTCTGCGGTCCCTGCTGGTCCTGCGCGCCCTGATTTCCCGTGAAACTGGCGCCCTGGTCGCCTCCGTGACAACCTCCCTGCCCGAAGTCATCGGGGGCAAACGCAACTACGACTTCCGTTTCACCTGGCTGCGCGATGTCGCCATGGCCATGGACGTAACCCTCACCCACGGCCACGAGCGTGAGACCGCCCAGCTGCGTAACTGGATCCTGCGCGCCCTAGCCAACAACCCCCGCCGTATCCACGCGGTCTACGGCCTGGCCGGCGAAAAGGACGACATCGAGCGCCGCCTCGCCCTGCCCGGCTACGAGGGGTCCCAGCCGGTGAGAAGCGGCAACGGCTCGGGCGACCAGTTCCAGGGGGACGCCCTGGGCCAGGTGCTCGTTACCTTCGCCAACCTGCGCGAAGCGGGCGTTGCGGAAGACCACCTTTCCTGGCCCATCCAGAAGGCTCTGCTGAATGCCGCCACCGAACGTATCGGCGACACCGACCGCTCCATGTGGGAGACCTTCGGCGAGCCCGCCGTCTACACTCACTCCCAGGCTATGCTCTGGGCAGCCTTCGACGCCGGTGTCTCAGCCGTGCGTGACTTCGGGCTCGACGGGGACGCCGCCACCTGGGAACACTGCCGAGACGCCGTCGCCGATGAAATCCTGAGCCGCGGCTTCAACGCTGACCTGGGCTGCTTCGTCTCCACCTACGGCGGCACAGCCGTGGACGCCTCCCTGCTGCAGCTGCCCCAAATCGGGCTCGTAGACTGGGACGACCCCCGCATGCTGGCAACCGTTGAACGTATCGAAGCGACCATCCGCCACTCCTCGGGCATGATTTACCGCTACGACAACTCCGACTCCCAAGACGGCTTTGAGGGGCAGGACAACCCCCACTTCATCTCCTCCCTCTGGCTGGCAGAGCAGTACATCCGCTCCGGACGGGAGGCGGACGGACGCACCCTCATCGACACCGTCCTGGACTGCGCCAGCGATCTTGGGCTGATGAGCTCCGAGTACGACTTTGAACAGCAGCGCCTCACCGGCAACTTCCCCCAGGCCCTGGCCCATATCTCTCTGATCCGGGCGGTGGAGGCGCTGGGGCTGTAGAAAAAGGTGTTGAGCAGGTGGGTATACCTCTGCCTGCGACCCTCTCGCCGGTTCGCTAGCGCTCACGGGCGATTCACGCCAGCCCCGAGCCAGCAGGCTTTCGGTATACCCACCTGCTCTAAATTCTCTAGAGCAGCTTGTGCGCCGCCTCCACCAGGATTAGCACGCCAAAGACAAGGAGCACTGACCCCGCGATGCCGTCAATGACGAGGGTGGCGCGCGGGTGCAGTAGCCACTTCATGGCCAGTGAGGCCAGCGAAATGATGAGGGTAAACCAGAGCACGTTAATGCCTCCGTGGATGAGGGCTAGCAGGCTTCCCATGATGAAGGGTTGCACGCTGGCGACCATAAAGGGCGGCACGCTGGCGATGTAGAAGACCGCGATTTTGGGGTTGAGAATGTTGGCGATGAAGCCCGCGAGAAAATCCTTACCCACCCTGTGTTCGCCAGCGGGGGCGTCCGCTCCGCTAGCTCCGGGTAAGGACGCCGCGGGTGCAGGCAGCGAGGCCAGGGCGGCTTGGTCGGTTTTGAGGGCGGTCACCTGTCCCCAGCGCCTGAGGTTGAGCAGGAATTTGATACCCAGGTAGATCAGGTAGAGGCCACCTGCCACGGTGATGAGGTCAAAGACCAGGGGAGCTGCGGCCATGAGCACGGCTAGGCCGGTGGCGGCGGTGATACCCCAAATGAGCAGGCCTGCGGTGATGCCGAAGACGCAGGCGTAGGCGCTTCGTCGTCCACCCGCGACCAGGGAGCGCAACACCAGGGCGGTGTCTGTGGCCGGGATAATCGTGATGAGGAAAGCGATGCCGGCGAAACCGATGAGGGCCTGGGTGAGAGTCATGGACTCCACTGTAAACTAGGGGTAAACCCGGTTCAATTCCATGAGTTCAAACAGTATTCATGGGATTTATCAATGAATTGGAGTGAGTGTGTACGACTCCCGCCGCCTCGAAATCTTCTACGAGCTAGCCCAGCAGGGCTCCCTGGCAGCTGCCGCCGATGTGCTGGGCTACGATCCCTCAACCGTCTCAAACCACCTGGCCAAACTCCAGGCTGAGGTGGGTCATCGGCTCTATGAAAAGTCCGGCCGCGGCGTGGTGCTCACCCCGCGCGGCCTGGAACTTGCCGACTATGCCGGGCAGATTCTCTCGCTCATGGAGCGCGCCCACAACGCCATGGCCAGCGAAACCAGCCTGGCCCCACGAACCCTCAAGGTGGCGTCCTTCAACTCGGCAGCCCGCTACATGGTGCCGCGGGTTTTCGAACTGCTTGAAGAGCGCGCCCCGCACCTGAGCCTGGAGCTCACCCAGTTGGAGCCTCAGCGCTCTATCGCCGAGCTTGCCCGGCACCAGTTTGACCTGGTCATCGCCGAAGAATACGAAGGACGCCCGGTGCAGCTCCCCGTCACCCTGGTGCGGCGGGAGCTCTGGGAAGACCCCATCGTGCTGGTGGCCCCGGCGGCTATGGTGCCGCCGCAACCGCTCGATTCTCTTGCCTGGGCTGAGAGCGCCCCCTGGTGCATGGAGCCAGTGGGAACGGAGCTCAGGGCCTGGTCGGACGCCTATCTGGCCGACGCCCACATTGCACCCCGCCCGCGGTTTATCTCAACCGACCTGAGCTGGCAGTTGCACTCGGCCTACGGTGGTTATGCTGTAGCCCTACTGCCCCATCTGGTGCTTGACGGCCTCTACCGGTCAGAGGTCCCGGCTCCCAGTGGGACTGAGCGCTGGCGGCAGGGGGTCCGCACCGGAAACCTGTGGGTGAGCGAGCCGCTGGGGCGCCGCCGGGTTTTTGCGGTACTTAGGGCAAGTTCGGAGCAGGACGCCGCCGCCCGCCTCCTCGTTGATATTCTGCGGGAGCTGAACCCGGCGTCATCAATGTGAAAATCGGCCGTCATTGCTAACCATGATGGCTCTTTTCACCATGATAGTCACCATGATTTTCACTATGAAGCCTCGATCTGCCTGCCCCAGCGGGCGGCCTTGGCTGCGCAAATCATGAGCTGAACCTGGTGGAAAATCATGAGCGGCAGAATGAGGGCACCCACGGCTCCGCCCCCGAAAATGACCGCTGCCATGGGTAGGCCGGTGGCCAGGGACTTCTTCGAGCCGCAGAACTGCACCGCCACCCGGTCGCCGTAGCTAAAGCCCAGCTTCTTGGCCACAACCCCGCTGAGCCAGAGCAGAAACTCCACCAGGGCAATCGACAGAAGAACCAGGAGCAGAATCTGCCAGGGGCTGATGCGGGTCCAGATGCCCTGCACGATGCCGTCCGAAAAGGCCGCGTAGACCACCATGGCGATGGAGAACCTGTCAACGTGCTTGGTCAGCTTGTTCTTGGCTATATCGCCCACCCAGCGGCGCAGGAGCTGGCCCAGAATGAAGGGCAGGAGGAGCTGAAGGGCAATATCACCGAAGACCGAGCCGGAGATAGTGAGCTGATCGCTCTGCATCAGCAGCATGACCAGCAGGGGGGTGGCAACCACACCCACGATATTTGAGGCACTCGCGCTAACAATTGCCCCGGCCACATTGCCCTTAGCGATTGAGGTGAAAGCCACCGAGGACTGCACGGTGGAGGGCACCAGGGTCATAAAGAGCAGACCCAGATAGAGCTCCTTGCCGATAATGCTCTGAAGGGGGTAGAGGGCTAGGCCGATGAGCGGGAAGATGAGGTAGGTAAAGCCCAGGATAGTGCTGTGGAGCCGCCAGTTTTTCAGGCCCTGCAGGGCTTCTTGCGGTGAGAGCCGGGCGCCGTAGAGGAAGAAGAGCAGGCCGATAGCGATTTTGGTGGCTACGCTGAACCCCTCGGCGAAGTCCCCGCGCGCCGGGAAGATAATCGCCAGGGCAACGGCGAGCAGAATCAGGGTGATGAGCGGGTCTGGGCGCCAGGAGCGCAATTTCTGGGGTAGGGCCATTTAGCCCATTCTACTCTTTGCCTTTTCAGCCTCGTACCACTTAGCGCCGCCGCGCGCGGCCAGAACCAGGGCAACAATACCTGCGATAGCGTAGAGAAAACCCATGGGGCTCACCTTCTTCGTTGAGGGCTAATAAACCCCACCCTAACCCATGCCTGTGATGTGGGCAATAGGTCGGGGTGGGGTTTTCGTGTCGAGGGTTAGCCCTGGTCAGTGGGCGGGTTGCCAGGTGCGGACGCCGGGCGCTCACCTTCCCGAGGCGTAGCGCCCGGGTCACTACCGGCGTCCTGACCCTGCTGGCCAGGTGAATGCTGGCCAGGCGCCTGCTGGGGCTCCTGCGGTGAGGGGGCTCCGAAGCTGTTCCAGGGAGTGCGCTGGCGGTACTGCGGGGGTACCCAGCCGGTGTAGAGCATATCGCCCACTGTGCGGTCGCGGTACTGGGCGGGGCGGCGGTAGGTGGTGTTGACTGAACCCCAGTGCTGGTTATCGGCCCGCTCGGGGTAGGTGGCCAGGTGGTCGGTGGCCTGTAGGGGGTCGGCCCAGGCTTCGGCAGGCTCTGCCGCCGGAATCATGGACAGCGGGTAGGGCGGGTTGTTCTTGGGTCGCCAGATGAGGCGGCCGGGTTCGGTGCGGTCGCGCAGGGCATGGGCACGCCAGGTGACCGGCGGGTGGGTGGATCCGATGTTCGCGAACCAGGTGAAGAAGCCGCGCTCGTAGACGGCCCGGTTGGCTAGTTCGTGGAAGTTCACGTCGTTCATCAGGTACTTGCCAGCGGCGAGTACTGTGGTGGTGGTTTCGGCGCCGTCGGGGGCGTAGCGGTAGCCGAAGTTGTCGGCGGTGTATTCCTGGGTGCGGGAGAGCAGATTGCCGAGGATCGGAATCTGCATGAAGAAGCTGGTGAAAATCAGGCGGAAGTAGCTGACGTGGCCGGCGGCGATATGCCCTACCTCGTGCCCGATGATGAAGCGCAGGGCTTCGGGGTTGCGGGCTGCGCCACCGATTTCGAAGAGGTCGGAGTAGATGGCGATGAAGCGGCGGTGCCCGTGGCCCGAGGCGAAGGCGTTGATTTGGCCGTTGCCGAGTACGACGTAGGCGTCGGGTACGCGGCGCAGGCCGGCGGCGTGGGCGGCTTCAACAACCATCTGGTAGGCCTCGGGGAACTGGGTGGGGGTAATGCGCACCCCGCTGAGGCGCAGCTGGCCGTACATGGCACCGCGGACGAAGAAGATGCCCAGGGGCAGGTAGATGGCGATGGCGATGAGTTGGCCGACCAGGTTACTGATTTGGTAGTTGACGAAGTCGTCCCCCAGCACGCTGCTGAAGAGTGAGTAGATGAGGTAGATACCGCCGCCCACGTAGAGCATGATGGTGAGCGCGTAGGCCATGACAACCAGGGGTAGTTCCGCAGGGTGGCGCAGCGCATTGAGGAACTTGAAGGGCAGCAGGGATTGGAAGCCGAAGAGCTTGGGCGCGGGCAGGGGTGAGAGGGGCCGCTGGCGCATATCTTCGGGCAGCCAGCCGCCGCTGAGGTCGTTGGGCAGGGGCTGGGTGAGGCCCTGCTCCTTGCTGTGAGCGGACGCCTGTGGGCCGGGCTGTTGCGGGTAGGGCGGGGTGGTGCCGGGGTTGTTCTCACTCATGCGATTTCCTGCTGGTTAGGCGGTGTGTTCTGGTTCCACAGTAGCAAGAAAAGCCTGATGTTTCAGATGGACTTGACTCGATATTTTATCTTGTGATATTAGATTTTCACCTATTTTTTAAAAAACGTTCTTAGTTTGAGTTGTCGTATGGGCAAGTAGGAAAATGACTGTAGTAAGCAAGAAAAGGATTTGAAAAAAATATTTTTTTTGCATGGCTTGGTGGTTTACTAGGGAGTGTAAGATGCTAAAAATATTTAAAATTAGCATGGGCACTATAAGGAAAGGAGCAAAATATGCGACTATAGTCCCTATTCCCTGCACGTGGATGAGGAGAGGGAGACCTTCTTTCTTCGTTTGTTTTATCATGGGGAAAAATCCTTTGCTGATAATGATTTGGGCCAGCAGAGTTTATGGTGAAGCTCTGCTGGCGCCGGAAAATGGTGAACGTGAGTCTGGAAAACACTAATTCATTGAGCGGCCTTGTCTATAAATCTAGCTCTAAAGAACAGAACAGCTCGTATCCTGGGTAGTTATTCCATTGATGTAACCGTGCAGGCGAGCACACAGGTTTTGCGCAAGTACTCCATTCCAAACAATACTAAATGAGTAGTTTGCCATCATATTGGCTCGTCTGGTAGCTACTATGTGGGAGATATGTGTACCTGAATTATTGAAAGAATATGTAGTACCGGGTAGGGAGGTGGACGCATAGTGGTTAAGTATTTCTGCGCTTACGACTTTGCCCCGATGCTCACACCATCTTCCTTCAACGGTAACAGTTCGAACTCTTTGGTTGAAGGCATTGTAGCCTCCGCTGGTTGCAGCACCGCTTCTGCAGTAGGGTAATGTGGCCGAGGGGGTGAAAGGGGCTCCTGCTGGTAATGGTTTTTCCCCTGCTGTGTAAGTCTCCCAGTGTGCTAGTGGTGAAAATTCAACAAATGTTTCTTTCTCGTGTGTAACAGTAGTATATTTATCCACGGCCATTCTCTCAGTGGCGGTGAGTTGGCTGTAAGATAAACTGGGATTAGGACTATTCGATAAATCCTCAATCAATTTTAGTGTTTCTGCAGTATTCGGGATGCTCTGATTGTCAATTGACTGTATTTCGCTAATCATGATTTCATTCGGAAACTCCGAACTTGCTTCCGCTGCTGTGGCGTCACTTATAGTGAAGGTTGTTAATAATACTGCGGTAGTGGCAATAAGTTTAGAAACAAATTTAGTTTTCACCTGAGGTACTCCTTGAGTGCTTGGTCAGCCGTCTTTGGCTGAGACTTGGGGATCAAGAGTGAGTTCTTGTGCTTCTGACTTTAATACCTTGGTTAAATCCAGTCAAGAAGTTATCTAAAAAAAGCCGATACGTTTTTCAAGAGTTTCCTCGGGGTGCCCCTAGCCTGGCGAATCTTGCTACCTGGATAGAAACGAAAAGCGGGGTTTCTTTCGAACTGCGGATAGAATCACCGCATGTCGAAAGAAACCCCGCCCTATCAGCGGTGAGGCCCTAAAATTTAGGCAACCAGAGCCTCGGTGGCCTCAGCGATAGCCTTTTCCTCGTTGGTGGGAACGACCAGTACGGGGATGGCTGAGTCTTCGGTGGAGATGAGGCGGGGCTCATCGCCGCGTACCTTGTTGGCTTCGGCGTCCAGCTTGATGCCCAGGGCGCCAGGTCTATATAAACCCTTGTTCAGCTGCGACTTCCAGGTATTGGAGGAAGCCCACATCAGTAATGTCACCGGGTCTCATGTAGGGGCCTTCTTCGGGATCTTGTGGGCGTTTGGTTGGGAAGCCTATCCAGCCTCTAAGGTAGCGATCTAAGCTATTGCCCATACCACGGGAGCCGTACATTTTATAATCAGTGATACGCCCATTTTCTGCCATGAGGATGAGCGAGACTCTGTGTCCCAAACTGTGTTGAGCTGAGATAATGCGGTATTCAAGAGGAATATTTGAGTTGCATTGATCGAAGAGTAACTGCATTTTCCATTCTGCAATTTCAGCTCTTTCTTCTGCGGTTTCGGTATATCCTCCGTCGAATATTTTATCTGTTTCGTAAGTATCTAGGGGCCAGGATATTGTGTTGAGCGTGATGGGGTGAGTGATGGTGTATAGGGAATCTACTGTGTCTGCTCGTATTTCTTCGTCATGGTGGTAGCCGTCTGGTTCCATATAGGCAAGGGGGAGTTGGTAGGCACCGTATTTTTCTTCAAGGAGAATGTAGATCTCTTCTTTGGTGGGTTGTTGGGGGTTAGCTTTGAGCCAACGGCTGAGCAGGTTTGTTTTTTCTTCTGCTGTTAGCAAGGTGTTCCTCCTCGTGCAGCGGTTCCGTAGAACATGTGGGAGCCCGGTGACCTGTGAGCAGGATGGTAGTGGCAGTATTTTCCAGTGCCATTTCTATCACGCTCTGGGCCGATAGCGTCTTGATATCGTACACTGTACGCAACTCTGCCAGCGCCTGCCTTCGTAGTTGACCATACGTTTTTTCCGGCTCTTGCCCATGAGATTGATTCATTAAATGTCATTCCGTCGCCAATCCAAAGGCCGCCATTATGGAGGGTAGCTTTGTAATGTGCGGGAGGGTTTTTCTTTCTGCGTATGGCCTCTTGAATTTTGGGTATAGCTTTCTCTGCTGCTATATAGGTGACCCCAACAACCACAATAACTGCGCTAGCTACAAATAGAGCTTTTAATGCAGCTCCGAGTGAAGGTACGAGAACTAGGGCTAGTGGTATCGCGTCGTAGGTGGCGTAGTCTGACCGGGACTCATATGATTCACCAGTTATTGGGTCGTATAGCGTGAACCAAATAAGTTCTTCATTGAGTTGATGAATTTCGAGAAGATACTCTGAATTATCAATATTTTCATTATCGCTCTGAATTGATACCTCATGAACTCCTGACGAAACATCAATATCGATTTCCTGAGTTAATTCGCTGCTGTCAGATAATTCGAAGCTTGTTTCTAGCGATATTTTATTTTCGCTAATGTTTATTGATTCGAGTTGTTGCGAGCTTTTTCTTAGTTCCTCATCTATCTCCACTTCAATTTCCACTTCTTTTGTGGGTGTAATATAGAACGGAGAGTGCTGGTTGCTTGTGGCAAGTGATGGCTGAAGACCGCTTAGGGTAATAGTAAGAATCAAAGTCATTACTGTTATTATACGTTTTTTATTCATTGTTTTTCCTCTCGATATCTTGAATCGTTAAGCAGGGATGTGATATCTTTCTTATGTAGATAGCTCTCTGCTAGAAAAATACCTGCATTTGCGACAGCAATCGATGTTCCAGTTGCTAGACCTGTTTCATTCTGTGCATTTACATATTTAACTTGTGTTCCCGGGAAAAATATATCAATCTGACCGTTTGAGTTGTATATCGCAGGTTTCCCTTTTTCATCGAGTGCACCAACTGACCAGACCCCTTCTAGCGCAGCGGGATACCCTATTGGACCTCCAATATTATTCCCTGCGCTAGCAAGTATTGTCGCCCCAGAATCTAGCAAACATTTGGTCACCCTTTCCAGGTCTTTACTTGAATTACTCATTGACATGGGTAGGAGAATTATATCTGGGTCGGTTAAGCAGGCTGCCTCAAGTGCTCTAATTAATTCCTTTTCACTAATTTTTTCATTTCCGACTGTTCCTATATGTTTAATCGATACATTGGGAGGTAAATCTCCGCAGGTTGATGAATCTAGCTTGAATAGTATAGAGAGCGTCTTTTCTGAGTGAAGTTCGGGAGTATTGGTTGAGTCAAGCGTTTGAATATCTGATGTTGGATATGTTGAGCTTAGGCATTTATATAAAACACTTTCGCGGGCGTAAGAGTCTACTAGAATAATATCCAGCCTGCTATCCGTGCTATCATTTTGCGTCTCTGCGAAGGGGGTAGACAATGTTATTAGCACCCCAGATAATATGAGTATAAATAATAGAGTGAGATTTTTTATTAATCTATCCATTTAATGCCTCATACTTCTTCCTTGAGTGCTTGGTCAGCCGTCTTTGGCTGAGGCTTGGGGTTCAAGAGTGAGTTCTTGTGCTTCTGACTTTAATACCTTGGTGAGGGTTTAGCCAAGAAGTTATCTGAAAAAAGTTGATAGATTTTTCAAGGTTTCCTTCGGAGTGCTCCTAGCCCGGTGGGTCTTGCTGTCTAGCTAGAAACGAAAAGCGGGGTTTCTTTCGAAACACAGTAAAGAACCGTAGCTCGAAAGAAACCCCGCTCTATCAGCGGTGAGGCCCTAAACCTTAGGCAACCAGGGCCTCGGTAGCCTCAGCAATAGCCTTTTCCTCGTTGGTGGGAACGACCAGTACGGGGATGGCTGAGTCTTCGGTGGAGATGAGGCGGGGCTCGTCGCCGCGTACCTTGTTGGCTTCGGCGTCCAGCTTGATGCCCAGGGCGCCCAGGCGCTCAACAGCCAGCTCACGGAACTGGTGGGAGTTCTCACCGATACCTGCGGTGAAGACCAGGGCCTTAGCGCCACCAACAGCCACATGGTAGGCGCCAATGTACTTAGCCAGGCGGTAGGAGGTCATGTCCAGGGCCAGCTTGGCGCGTTCGTCCCCAGCTTCCATAGCCTCAACCACAGCGCGCATGTCGTTGTTGCCAGCGATAGCGAGCAGGCCGGATTCCTTGTTCAGCAGGGAGTCCATCTTGGCGGGGGTCATTTCGGGGTCGCGCATCATGATGGAGGTCAGCACGGAGGGGTCGATGTCGCCGGAGCGGGTACCCATGACTAGGCCAGCCAGGGGGGTGTAGCCCATGGAGGTGTCCAGGCACTGACCGCCCTCAACGGCGGTGACGGACGCGCCGTTACCCAGGTGGGCAATCACGCCGTTGAACTCGGAGCGGTCCAGGCCCAGGAAGTCAGCGGCAATGCCGGTGACGTAGTCGTGGCTGGTGCCGTGGAAGCCGTAGCGGCGCACGCCGTACTTCTCCACCAGTTCTTCGGGCACAGCGTAGCGGTAGACGTGCTCGGGCATGGTGCCGTGGAAGGCGGTGTCGAATACGGCAACCATGGGGACGCCGGGGTAGGTTTCCTGGGCAGCCTTCAGACCCAGCACGTGGGCAGGGTTGTGCAGGGGAGCCAGAGGGGAGAGCTCATCAATCTTGGCGATGACCTCGTCGGTGACCAGCACGGGCTCTGAGAAGACGTCGCCGCCCTGAACGATACGGTGGCCGATAGCGTCGATGGTCTTACCGTGCAGGGGCTCAACCAGGGCCTTAGCCATGATGTCGAGAGCTTCGGTGTGGGTGGGAATCTCAGCTGAGCCGATGTTCTCTACCAGGCCCTTAGCGATGACCTGGTTTTCTTCACCGGTAGCGGCGGTGTCACGCACCTGGTACTTCACAGATGAGGAACCGCAGTTAATAACGAGTACGAGCATGAAAGTGTTTTCCTTTAGTTGCTTACTTGAGTTCGATGTAATGAGGAGGCGCGCGGATGCCTGTGCCTAGGACGCAGGTGGACTCCCCGAAAGGCGACTGGCTGGGTCTGGCATGAATCGAGCGAGCCCTCCAGGGCGAGCTCGAGAAGGTTAGTCGCCGCAGGGGAGTCTGCTGCGGCCGTTATGCCAACCCAACCCCGTACGTCCTACTTACAGGGTCTGTGCCTGGATCGCGGTGATAGCTACGGTGTTGATGATGTCATCGACGGTAGCGCCGCGGGAGAGGTCGTTGACGGGCTTGCGGAGGCCCTGCAGGACGGGGCCGACGGCTACTGCGCCGGAGGTCTGCTGCACAGCCTTGTAGGTGTTGTTGCCGGTGTTCAGGTCGGGGAAGATGAACACGGTTGCCTGGCCTGCGACCTCTGAGCCGGGGAGCTTGGAGGAGGCGATGGACATGTTGGATGCCGCGTCGAACTGGATGGGGCCCTCAAAAGCGAAGTCGGGGTTGGACTCGCGCAGCTTCTCGGTGGCTTCGACGACGAGTTCGACGTCGGTGCCGGAGCCGGAGGTACCGGTGGAGTAGGAGAGCATGGCGACCTTGGGGTCAACACCGAACTGGCGGGCAGTCTCGGCGGAGGCCTTGGCGATGTCGGCCAGGTGCTCTGCATTGGGGTTGGGGTTCACGGCGCAGTCGCCGAAGACGAGCACGCGGTCTTCCATGAGCATGAGGAAGACAGATGAGACGACCTTAACACCTTCGCGGGTCTTGATGAATTCCAGGGAGGGGCGGATGGTGTTGGCGGTGGTGTTCACAGCGCCGGAGACCATGCCGTCGACGATGCCCTTGTGCACCAGCATGGTACCGAAGTAGGAGGGGTCCATCATGCGGTTCTGGGCGCCTTCGAGGGTCATGCCCTTGTGGGCGCGCAGTTCGGCGTAGGTTTTGGCGAAGTCCTCGGTGTAGGTGTTGTTGTCGAGGTCGATGATGGTGACGCCGCGCTTGCCGTCACCTGCGATGGGCAGGTCGATGGATTCTCGCTGGCAGATTTCTGTGATTTTTTCGGGGTTGCCGATGAGGGTGAGGTCGCAGAAGTCGCGGCGGACGATGATGGAGGCTGCGCGCAGGATACGGGGGTCGTAGCCTTCGGGTAGGACGATGGAGCGGCGGTCGCTGCGGGCCTTTTCGATGAGGTTGTGCAGGAAGCGCAGGGGGGTCATGGTGGCGGGGCGTTCGAGTTCGAGGCGCTCGAAGAGTTCCTTTTCGTCGACGTTGCGGAACCATTCGCCCAGGGCGGTTGCGATCTTGCGGGGCTGGCCGAGGGCCAGCTGGCCGCGCACCATGGAGACAGCGCGGCCGGCCTTGAAGGTGTCGAGCTGGGTGGAGAAGACGGGGAAGGGGGCCTTTTCGACCAGCTGGCCGATGGCGGTGTCGCCCTTGAGTTCTGCGGCCAGGCCGCCGGTCAGCAGCATGCCGGAGGGGGCGGGGAAGCTGGGGGAGAGGGCGGAGGCGAGGGTTGCGACCATGATGTCGGAGCGGTCGCCGGGGACGATGACGAAGTCACCGTCGGTGAACTGGGAGAGGAAGTTGGAGACGGTCATGGCCGCGATCTTGATGTCGTGGATGTCGCGGTCCAGAAAGTCCTGGCTCATACCCTCGTGGTTGAGGCCGAGGTTGTAGACGACTTCGGCGACGGTGGGCAGGGAGATTTCGGGCAGTTCGGGCAGGACGTAGACGGGGCGGTTGGAGGGGCCGCGCTTGACGTTCTTGAGGATTTCTTCGCGCAGTTCGGGGCGGGCGCGGTTGACCATGACAGCCAGGACGTCTACCTTGGCGCCGTGGAGTTCGGTGCGGGCGACGTCAACGGCGTTGACGACGTCGGAGACGGTGGATTCCTGGGCGCCGACGACGGCAATGACGGGGGTGCCGAGGTCCTTGGCGAACTGGGCGTTGAGGTCAAATTCTACGGTTGCAGCGTTGTGGGAGAGCAGGTCGGTGCCGTCGACGATGATGGCGTCGCAGTGCTTGGCCATATCGGAGTAGACGGAGACGGCGATGGAGGACATTTCTTCGTGGTCGCCGGAGGCCAGCAGTTCGCGGCAGCGTTCGAGGGAGACACCGCCGCGGGCCTGGGCGTCGCTGAGGTTGTACTTGGTGCGGAGCAGACGGATGAGGGGGTCTTGTGACTCGATTTCGCCGCTGAAGACGGGGCGGAAGAAGCCCACGCGGTCGGTTTCTTTGAGCAGGGAGTCGAGCAGGCCGATGGCGATGAGGGACTTGCCGGAGCCCTGGTTCATCGCGGAAATGTACATGCCGTTGGTCATCTGGGTCTACATCCTTGTGGCTGTGTTTTCGTGGGTTACGGCGGCTGTGGAGCTACCGTATGTTTACTTCTGAGTTTATTCCTTTGTGTGGACTTTAGGGGCGGAGCGGCGTGCGTTTGTGTGGTATCTCATGAGGGGCGGACGCTTGTTGACAGTCTGTGCCCGCACGGGGTGCAGGCGGGTGGTTAGGCTGGGTACAGAACTATCGTCTGAGAGAAGAGTCTTATGTCTGTGAAACTTACCCGCCGAGCCCTTGTGAGCACCCTCCCTCTGCTGGGCTTGGTGGCCTGTGGCGGTTCTACCGAGACCACCGCCGGCGCTTCTGCCGACGCGAGCGGTGAAGCTGCGGCGGGCGTCCGCACCGATGCTGGCTACCAGCTCAATGCAGTGACGGACGGGGCCCCCACGGTCACCCTCTACACCGATCTGCAGTGCCCCTACTGCGCCAAGGCCGACCCCAAGTACCGTGAAGCCGCTGCCGAACTGGAGGGCACCATGAACGTGACGGTACGCCATTTCCCGCTGCCCATGCACGTCAATGCCGTCCCTGCGGCCCAGGCAGTGCAGGCTGCTGAGGCTCAGGGGGCTTACGTGGCTATGGCTGATCACCTCTACACCCACCAGGCCGACTGGAAGGAAATCACCGACACCGCCCAGTTCGTCACCCTCATGGGTGACTACGCCGAAGAGCTGGGCCTGGACCGCGCCCGTTTCGAGTCTGACCTGGCAAGCGAAGAGGCCTTGGCCCTGATTGAGCAGGAGTACCAGGACGGCGTCGCCGCAGGTGTGAAGGGCACCCCGAGCTTCGTGGTGGAGGGCACCAAACTTGAGAACGTCGACTCCGCAACCAGCACCGCCGACATGGTGGCGGCCTTCAAGCAGGCGGCCGGGCTCTAAGAAGTCGTGTAGGTAGCCGAAACCTTCATGTGCGTGTTCTTTGAACGCGCAGATGAAGGTTTCGATTACATTCGCCGGGGCGGACGCCTGGTCACCGCCCGCTGCGCCCTCTAGAGTTGAAGGTATGAAGATAGCTCTCGCCCAGATGCTCAGTACCAAGGACGTTGCCCGCAATATCGAGACGATCCGTGAATACACGGCGCTCGCAGCAGAGCGCGGGGCCCGCCTGGTTGTCTTCCCCGAGGCAGCCATGCTGAGTTTTGGCGGGCGTCTGTATGATGACGCTGCCCAACACGAGCTAACCTTCCGCACCGCCCTCGCTAACATTGCCCGCGAGAACTACGTGACCGTGGTGGCGGGCGGCTTCGCCCCGGTGCAGCTCTCTGATGAGTGGAACCTGCGGGTTTATAACAACCTCTACTGCTTCGACCAGAACGGGGTAGAGATCGTCTACACCAAGATGCACCTCTACGACGCTTTTGGTTTTAAGGAATCTGAGGGCGTCAAGGCAGGTGAGCAGCTGGTGACCGTCACCGTGGATGGCACCAAAATCGGTCTGGCTACCTGCTACGATGTGCGCTTCCCCAAGCTCTTTACCGACTACTCCCGGGCAGGGGCTAAGGCAACGATTGTTGCGGCCTCCTGGGCTGGGGGTGAGGGTAAGGTGAGTCAGTGGCAGATTCTCACCAGTGCCCGTGCCCTAGATTCCAATATGTTTGTGCTGGCGGTTGACCAGGCGTCCCCCGCCAGCGCTGACCCGCGGGCAGATATCACCCAGCCGACCGGTGTGGGCTATTCCCGGGTGGTTTCTCCCTTCGGCGTGACCCTGGCTGAGGCGGGTGAAGCCCCCGAAATTCTGGTGGTTGACATTGACCTCTCTGAGGTAGATCGTGCCCGCTCCGCCCTGCCCGTACTACGCAACGCCAAGCTGGACTACTAGAGAAAGAGCACCTGACATGGGTTTCTTTGACATCTTCACCGATAAAGCCCCCGCCGAACCGGCCGAGGCCCAGCTCATGGCCACCGCCTACGGGCACGTGCAGGGCGTGGGTTTCCGCTGGTGGGTAGCCGGTATCGCTAAGCCCCTGGGGCTGGTGGGCTACGCCAAAAACATGGACGACGGGTCGGTTGAGATCGTTGCCCAGGGCAGCGCGGACGCCTGTGAGCAGCTCCTTGCCGAACTGACCGGCGGCGATACCGCCGGTAGGGTTGATCATGTTGACTCTGATATCACCCAGCCGGTTGGCTCCTATAAGGGGTTCGGCATCTACTAGGAGGGCGCACCATGGGCCACTCGCACGGCCACTCCCACAGCCATGCCCACGGGCATTCCCACGGCAGCGGGGCTAACGAGCGCCGCCTCATCACCGTGGTGGTTATTGCCTGGTCACTGGTTGCCTTCCAGCTGGTTGGGGCCTGGCTGACCGGTTCCCTGGCCCTGCTCTTTGATACGGTCCACGTCTTCACCGATGCCCTGGGGGTCAGCGTTGCCCTGGCCGCCGCGCGCCTGGCCCGCCTGCCGGCGTCCTCGCGCCACACCTGGGGGTTCCGCCGGGTTGAGGTGCTCTCAGCCATGTTCCAGGCAGCCGTACTCCTGGGCGTAGGGCTCTTTGTACTCTACGAGGCTGTGCAGCGCCTGCTGGAACCGGCCCCCATTCCCGGCCGTGAAGTGCTAATCTTCGGCGTCATCGGGCTGGTAGGCAATATCGTGATGATCGCCGTTCTTCTCGGTGGTGACCGCACCAACTTCAACATGCGCGCAGCCTTCCTCGAAGTGCTCAACGACGCCCTGGGCTCGGTGGCCGTTGTTATCTCGGCCCTGGTGATATGGCGTACCGGCTTCTACCAGGCCGACGCCCTGGTCGCTATGCTCATCGGCCTGCTCATTATTCCGCGCACCGTCAAGCTCTTTCGCGAAACCACCTCGGTCCTGCTGGAATCAACCCCGCGCGGGCTTGATCTCGACGAGGTCCGCCGCCACCTGGAAAGCCAGCCCCACGTGGTTGCCGTACACGACCTACACGCCAGCCAGATTTCCTCCGACCTGCCGGTGCTCACCGCCCACATTGTGCTCGACGACGAGTGCTTCACCTCGGGCCACTCCGTAGAGATTCTCAAGCACCTGCAAAGCTGTGTGGCTGAGCATTTTGAGGTGTCCATCAAGCACTCCACCTTCCAGATGGAGCCGCGCTCCCTGGCTGCCGACGAAGACCTGCGGCACCTGCACTAGACCGGAAAGGGGCTAGGCTAGAGAACATGTCACGCACCATTCAACTTTCTTTTTCTGGCCTGAGCGCATCCGTTGCCCCTGACGGCTTCTCAGCGACCGGCCGGATTCTTGAAATCGGCGGGGCAGAGCAGTCCCACGTGGATCTAGCCCACCCCGACTTCATCTTCTACGAGTACCTACGCCGGATCGGCAACCTAGTTGATCTTCAGGCTGAGCCCGGGGCACCCATCACCGCCGCCCACCTGGGGGCCGGTGCCCTGACCCTGGTGCGCTATATTCAGGCCACCCGGCCCGGCTCAGCCCAGCTGGCTGTTGACATCGAGCGGGAGCTGCCCGGTTTTGTGATGGAGCAGCTACCCCTGCCAGAGGGTACTAACTGCACAATTTTGATTGAGGACGCCGCCGCGGCAGCTCCCCGACTGAGGGATGAGTTGGGTGCCCCGGGCGGTCTTGACCTAGTCGTTCTCGATATCTTCTCGGGCTGGGAGGCTCCACCCCACCTGACTACTGCCGAGTTTTACACCGACCTGCGCCAGGCCCTGGCACCGGCAGCCGGTGACAGTGCGGGCGGCCTGCTGGCCGTTAATGTGGGGGACGACGCCGGGCTCAGCTTCTTCGTGGCCCAGGCCCGAACCCTATTAGAGGTCTTTGAACACGTCTGGTGCCTGGCCGACACCACCATGCTGGGCGGCCGCCATGCGGGCAACCTTATTCTGGTGGGCTCCCATGTGGCCCTCGCCCAGGACGCCGCGACCTACCTGGTGGGCGCCGGGCCGTACCCGGCGTCCGCCCTGGGTACCGATGAACTGGTGGAGCTCCTGGGGAAGCTGGGCTAGGGCGCGTCTACCTGAGCGATCGTGCTGGTGATGGGAGCGGGCTCGCCCGCTGCCCGCTGAGGGCGTGAGGTGATGGTGATGCCCATGGACGCCACCGTCAGCAGCAGAATTGCCGTCCAGCGTAGGGGCCCGGTGCCTTGGGCGAGCAACAGCCAGCCGCCGACAGCCGCGATGCCGGGTTCCAGGCTGAGCAGAATCGAGAAGACATTGTTGGGCAGGCGGCGCAGGGCCGCCAGCTCGAAGGTGTAGGGCACAACGGACGCCAGCAGACCCGTGCCCACCGCCAGGGCAAGGACGCCGGGGTCGGCAAAGGCCTGAGCGGCACCGGCCCCGCCAAAGGGCAGTGTGATAAATGTGGCGATGACCAGGGCGGCGCCCAGGCCGCCAGCCCCGTCGATGAGCCTGCCCACGCGGGAGCTCGCCAGAATATAGCAGGCCCAGAAAAAGCCTGCGACTAGGGCAAAGGCCAGGCCCAGGGTGGAGATATGTTCGGCCCCGAAGACCTTTTCAACTCCGATGAGGGCCATGCCGATGGTGGCTAGCCCGATCCAGAGACCGTCAATGAGGCGGCGGGAGAGCACCGCTGCGAGCACGAGCGGGCCGATGAATTCTACAGACACCGCCAGCCCTAGCGGCAGCAGCTCGATGGCGTGGTAGAAGGCCCCGTTCATGAAGGCAAAAGACGCTCCGAGTAGGGCCACGGCAATCCACTGGGGCAGGTTCCAGGCCCAGAAACGGGGCCGGGTAAGAGCGCAGATGACCAGGGCAGCTACCCCTAGTCGCAGGGTGGTCACGCCCCAGGCGCCCAGCTGGGGGAAGAGCTGCACCGCAAAAGCCGCGCCTATCTGTAGGGAGATACAGGAGCCGATCACGAGAAGTACGCCGGTGGTTTTATCGGAGCCGGTGAAACGGGAACGGACTGCCTGCACGGGTGCCTTCTTTCGCGAGGGGTACTGCAAACAGTGTAGGTGGCTGCCTGCTGTAGGGGTGGCGCTGACCGCCAAATGTTACGGTGCCGCTCGCACATGTGGCGGCCTGTGTCACAGTTACCGCCTAGAGGTGCTGCGTAACCTGTCATGCCCAGGGCATACACGATAGCAAGTACACTGTGTTTAGGGTTGTTTGCCGGTAAACTAAAAGCTATGTTCAACTTCAACGCATCTAGCGCTTTTGACGCTAACGGTCAGCCCAAGCCCGCGGTTACCCGCACCGTAGATACCGTGCTGAAGGTTCAGCGCCCTCTGATTGTTTCCATGCTCAAGAAGATGCGTGAGAAGCACCCCCACGAGACCCCCGACCAGATTGCCAAGCGCCTCGAAAAGGCCTACTTGCGCGATGTGACGGTCGGCGGCGGTGCCGTGGGCGCCACCGCTTTTGTGCCCGGTCTGGGTACTGCGGCGTCCGTCGGCCTCTCTGCCCTGGCGGTGGGCGGCTACCTGGAACGCACCGCTATCTACGCCCAGGCTATGGCTGAACTGCACGGCGTGCACGTTGAGGACCCCGAGAAGTCCCGTCTCATGGTCATGGCTATCATGCTGGGTGAAGACGGCTCTGTGCTCATGAACTCGATTCTGGCCCACACCGGTAAGACCGGTGGTGTTTCCCGTAAGTGGGGCATGATGATGGGCTCCAAGGACTCCGGCAAGGTGTTCAGTATCGAGCGCACCATCCGCAATATGTTTATTAAGCGCTTCTTGACCCGCCAGTCCGGTGCGCTGCTCGGTCGTGCCCTGCCGTTCGGTATCGGTGCTGTGGTGGGTGGCGGTGCCAACCTGGCTCTGGGTAAGAACGTGGTCAAGTCGGTGGAGCAGACCTTCGGTGCCCTGCCCGCTGTCTTCCCCGATGCCCTTAACCTCGACCGGGCCCCCAAGTTTGAGGGTGGCAAGGGCGAGGACGCCGGCACCTCCGAGGGCGCGCAGGGTGAGACCGCGCAGCTTGAGAAGTAAAGAGAGCTGCCATGGGTTTTAATGACAACCTAAATAACAACTACTCCCAGCGAGGTTCATCGGGCGGCAACGGCCGCTCCGGTGGTGGCGGTGGTGGCGGTGGTGCGAACCCGCTCATGATGATGCTCATGAGCAGTGTTGCACGTAAGTTCGGTATTCCCGGCGTGCTTGTTCTTGGCGCTATCTTTCTCTTTGCCTCGGGCGGCCTTGGTGGACTGACTGGCGGTAGTTCTAATTCCATGTACGGTACCGAAGCCCAGCAGGACCAGGTTACCGGCGCCGGGAACTTCGACCACTGCCAGACCTATGAGGACGCCAACCGCTACGATGATTGCCGTATTCTGGCGACCGGCGTGAGCCTGGATATGGTGTGGGAAGAGAAGCTCCCTGCGGAGGCGGGTATCTCCTACACCGCACCCGACCTGGTGCTGGGGGAGGGCCAGCTCTCTACCGGCTGCGGTACCGCCAATATCTCGCAGACCGGCCCCTTCTACTGCCCGGCTGACCAGACCGTGTATATGTCGGTTCCCTTCTTTGACCAGCTCAAGGCTATGGGCGGGTCGAACGGTGATTTTGCGGTCATGTACGTGACCGCTCACGAGTTCGCCCACCACATTCAGCAGACCATGGGCACCCTGAAGTACTCCAACTACCAGGATCCGGGTGCTGACTCGGGTGCTGTCCAGGTTGAGGTTCAGGCCGACTGCTATGCCGGCGTCTGGGCTTCCCAGGCTGATAAGGGTGAAAACGCCCTGCTGGACCCCCTGACCGAGAGCCAGATTCAGCAGGCCATTGATACTGCTCGCGCTATTGGCGATGACGCGATTCAGCGTTCTTCGGGTCAAGAGGTCAACCCCGACCTGTGGACCCACGGCTCATCAGAGCAGCGCGTCAGCTGGTTCACTAAGGGTTACACCGAGGGCACTATGGCAGCCTGCGCCCAGCCCTTCAACTCCTAAACGGAGCGCCTAACCGAGGCGCGCGAACTGCCCCTAGGCGTCCGCACCCGTCTCTTTACAGTAGGGACCAGATTCCTACCGAAGTACCTAACGTCCACACGGTATTCGGTAGGAATCTGGTCCTTATCTTTTAACCCTTGAAACGGGAGCGGGCGCGGACGAAGGCGCGGGCAGCTATGCGGGCACCCTTGGCGGTTGCCCCGTCGGCTGCCGCCAGCTCTGCCTCGGTGCTGGGCCGCACCTGAGTTTCGGTCACCACCGGGGCCGGTTCTTCAATGGCGGACGCGGTCACCGGCTCGGGTGCCTCAAGCTGGGAGGGCTCGATGGGCTCAGGCTCATCCAGAGTAGAAGGCTCCACGGGCTCGGGCGACTCAATGGCACTTACTTCTTCAGCGGAGAGCTCCAGCAGGTCAGCGTCATCATCGGCGGGTACCGAGCCCCCGTTACCCGGCCCCGACCCGTCGACCGGGCCGCCGGCGTCCTGCCCGCTGTTCAAGACCGTGAGGGTGCTGGCAGGTAGCTGGTCGGGAGCTGCCCCCAGGTTCTGGTCTACCTGGGCGATAATCTGCTGGGCAAAATCCCGGCGCATCTTCTGACTAGCGAAAACAGCGCCTCCTGCCTTGACTAGCTGTTCGCCTGCCTTGACCAGCAGCAGGGTCTGGGGGTTGCGCAGGCCGATGGCGGCTACGGCTCCCAGAATGTTCATCTGCTGGGTGGTGCCACCACCGCGGGGGGCCTCCTGCATCTGGGTGAGAATATCGTTGACCTCGGCCCCCAAGATAGCGGTTGCGGCCTCGTCGCTGCTTTCAACCTGTAGGCCGTGTAGCAGGGCCATGCCGTGCAGGTAGGTCTTGACCGCTTGGGCGCTGCCCACGTGGGCGGTGGTGTTAATGCCCTTGTTGGCGGCTCGGCTGTATGTGGCCATGCCCTGCTGCACCGCGCCCAGGTGGGCGGCTGCCTGGGTGAGCCCGGCGACGCGGCGGTTGCGGGTGACGCTGCCGAGGACGTTGGGGGTCAGCTCCTGTGCCCCTGCTTGGGCTGACCCGACTAGGGTGAAGTCGCGTACGAAGATTCCGCCTAGGCGCTCTGCTAGGTCGGCGGGGGTGGCTTCGGGGTAGCGGGTGCGGAGCTTGCGCAGGCGGCGCACGGCTAGCGGGGTTTGCTCGGGCGAGCTGTCTGCGGGGCGGGAGTTCTCGGTCATACCTTCTATCTTAAAAGTGAAAACCTCTCGGGGGAGTAGAAAACCCCGCCAGGTATGACGGGGTTTTCTTATGTGACCTGCGCGAGTCAGTCTTTAGCGGGTGGCGTGCTCTAGCAGAGAGGGAGCCAGGCCGATGTAGGTTGCCGGGGTGAGCTCGGATAGCCGGGCTTCGGCGTCCTTGCTGAGACCGAGCTCGGCGACGAAATCCTTGAGGCGGGCTGCATCAACGCGGTGGCCGCGGGTCAGTTCCTTGAGACGCTCGTAGGGGTCCTCCATGCCGGGGACGCCCGCGATTGCTTCGGCGCGCATGACCATCTGGATGGCCTCGGCCAGAACTTCCCAGTTCTCATCGAGATCTTGGGCGATGACGTCGGTGGCGATGTCCAGGCGCTCCAGGCCCTTGACCACGTTAGAGATCGCCAGCACGGAGTGGCCGAAGGCTACACCGATGTTGCGCTGGGAGGAGGAGTCAGTCAGGTCGCGCTGCCAGCGGGACTGCACCAGGGTTGAGCCCAGGGTGTTCAGCAGGGCGTTGGAGATTTCGAGGTTGGCCTCGGCGTTCTCGAAGCGGATGGGGTTGACCTTGTGGGGCATGGTGGAGGAACCGGTTGCGCCCGCAACGGGAATCTGGCGGAAGAAGCGGATAGAGATGTAGCTCCACACGTCGGTGCAGAGGTTGTGCAGCACCTGGTTGAAGTGGGCTATGGAGGAGTAGAGCTCAGCCTGCCAGTCGTGGTTTTCGATCTGGGTGGTCAGGGGGTTCCAGTCCAGGCCCAGGCCGGTGACGAACTCTTCTGAAATCTTCTGCCAGTCGGCGGTGGGAACAGAGACGACGTGGGCGGAATAGGTGCCGGTGGCGCCGTTGATCTTGCCCAGGAATTCAGCGTTTTCAACGTGCTTGATCTGGCGGTTCAGGCGGTAGGCGAAAACAGCCAGTTCCTTGCCCAGGGTTGAGGGGGTGGCGGGCTGGCCGTGGGTGCGAGAAAGCATGGGCACGTCGCGGGCTTCTTCGGCCAGCTTCATGATCTGCTCAACCAGGCCGCGGGCGGCGGGCAGCCAGACGTTGGTGACGGCGTCCTTGATACCCAGGGCGTAGGAGAGGTTGTTGATGTCTTCACTGGTGCAGCCGAAGTGGACCAGAGGCTTCAGATGGCCCAGACCCAGGGGTTCGAGGCGGCGGGCGATGAAGTATTCGACAGCTTTGACGTCGTGGACGGTGACGGCTTCGATTTCTGCCAGTTCAGCGGCAGATTCTTCGGTGAAGTCGGTGACGATGGCGCGCAGGCCGGCCCGCTGCTCGTCGGTGAGGGGTTCGAGGCCGGGCAGGACCTGGTGATCACAGAGGTAGATGAACCATTCAACCTCAACGTGGATGCGGTCGCGGTTGAGGGCGGCTTCTGAGAGGTAGTCGACTAGGGGTTCGGTGGCGGCCTTGTAGCGTCCGTCGAGGGCGCCGAGGGCAAGGCCTGCGCCGGTGAGGGAGTGACGGCCAGAGGGCAGGGTGGTGCAGTTTTCGCGATGAGACATGACTCTAGTTTCTCACGGCTAGGTGGGGTGGCGCACGTTTTTGTGGGGGTGTGAGATGGGCTTTTACGGGTAAGCGGTGGCTGTCGTCAAGGGGTGTGAACTCGCTGCGTCATCTTGCGTCACGGCTGCACCAATTTTGGGGTGGTGTGCGCGGACGGCCGAGGCGGGGCTTATCCACAGGCGGGCGGACGCTGGCGCCCCGCCGGGTGCTGCTTTTAGGGTGTGGGCTAAGGAATCGCCCGTAAAAGAAGTGAGGAGGAAAAGCGATGCCTTCGGTGTATGAGCTTGTTGCGGCTGCGGGCAGGGTCGGCCTGGGGAGCCAGGGAGCCGCGAGCGCGTCCGCGGGTGCCCTGGGTTTGGCTCAGCGGGTGCGGGAGTGGTCTGCTGCGCTGGCGCAGCAGGTGCTGGGGCAGGCGGACGCCGTCGGGCAGGCCTCTGGGCAGGCTTTAGCTGCGGGGCAGGTGCAGTGGGATTCTGTGGCTGGCCGTGCCTTTCAGGGGGCTTTGGAGGCAGAAGGGGGTGCGGCTAGGGCTCTGCAGGGGGAGTTGGAGGCCGGTGCCCAGGAGGTGCGGTTGGCCGGTGAGGCTGTTGCTGCTGAGCTTGAGCTGGTGGCTTCTGCTATCGGTGCTGCCGGGGCTGCTTTTGATGCCGCCTTAGCGGGTATGGCGGTGCTGGACGATATCGACTTTGACGACTTTATTGTGCACGCCGAGCGGGCTAATCTACCTGCCCTGCACGGGGCTCTCACCTCGGCTATGGGCAACCCTCTGCTTGCCCGTGTGAGTGCTACTTTGGCAGGAGAGGGGTGGTAGGCGTGGTCGCAGCATACGTTTCTGGTGCCCCGGGGGCAGGCCCTTCGGGTGGCCGTATCTCGGTGGAGTTCTCTGAGCTAGAGCCCCTAGCTCACCAGCTTGCTGCCGTGGCTGGGCGGTACGAAGAAGTGAGCCGGGAACTGGGTGGTCTCACTGCGCGTGTGGCTCTTTTGGCATCCCTCGACCTGACGGGGGCAGGTAGCCGCGCCCTGGCGTCCTTGGGTACCAACACCCTAACGCTCACCACCATGGTGGCGGGTATGCGGGGCCTAGCCAGAGGCGTGCAGAGCGCCGCTGAGAACTACCGGCAGGCGGAGGACTTCGCCAATCGGGTTATTAACCAGACGAATCAGGCTCAGACCCTGGGCATGGCGGTGCTGCGTGGCACCCAGTCGGCCTTCGGCTACCGGGTTGACCTGCTTAAGCTGGTTGTTAAGCGGGGAGCGGTGCTGGCGGTGGTCTACGCGAAGGACGCCTTCTTGCTGGCTCGCACTACTCCCGATGGGCGTAAGATCATGCAGGATACGACTAAGGGACTTAATAAGCTGGCGCAGGTAACGGGTACGACCGGGCGCTTGCGGGCTACCCGCGACATGACGGATGTGCTCAGCCCCAGCCTGCGCGTCGATAACCTAGACCCCGGTAAGAGTATCCCCCGGCTTGAACCCAATGGAGCCGGTCGGGAACTACCCCTGAGCGCCCGCGGAATCGCCGAGCACTTCCAGCGCATGGAAGGCATAGAGAGCCGGGGCGATGAGCTCTTTGAAGCCGCCCACTACCAGGGCGCCTGGGACCACGTCATGGTTCAAACCCTCTACAACCCAGAAACCGGTGAAACCCAGTACCTGGTCACCATTCCCGGGACGGACGGTGACGGCGAGCGCGAGGATTTCTTGCAACCCTGGCGCGGGGGCACAAACACCTGGGCCGGCACCGCCGGAAGTGCCACCTCGGGGTATGGCTCCGACCTGACCCCTAACCAGTACACAGCCCTGATGACCCAGGTAGAGCGAGCCCTGGAACAGGCAGGGGCGGCTGAGGGCAGCGGCGTGATTCTGGCCGGGTTCAGCCAGGGCGGGCTAGCTGCCGGTGCGCTCGCGGCCAATACGTCCTTCGGTTCCCGCTACCGGGTCAAGGGGCTCATCACCCAGGGCAGTCCGGTGGACGAGATCAAGGTACCTGCCTCGGTGACCCACGTTGATACCCGGTATAAGGGTGACCCCGTCCCCTACCTTCAGGGTGACCGCCCCGACTACGCGCCCGATGCGTCTACCGTGATGCAGCACAGACCTGCAGACGCCTCGGTTCACGGGGCTGCGGACTACGTGAAGATCGCGGGTGCTAACCCCGGTACGGAGCGGGTGATACCCGAGCTGCAGGGCTTGATGGGCGGCTACAGCGTGGTAAAAACGACGATTACCGCCGGCACGACCCAGAAGCCCGACATCACCCGCACCGAACAGGAACAGATGGCTATAGCGGGAGTCGGTAACGCTGTGCACGCTGGGGCTCAGAAAATAGGGTTGGGCAACCGCTTGATCAATAGCGCCAGCATTAACCCTTCTGACCTCTACCAGGACGCCGACTCAGCCCTGCGCACCTTAGATACCGAGGTGATACAGAAGGGGGATCGCTGGCTCGATACCCAGCTGCGCAAGGTAGAAATTGGCGGTGTGCAGCTCTATAACCCCACCATCACCCTGCCAGCGGTGGGGGAGCAGCCGCCTGCGCCTGTGCTCGATAGCAGTATCCGGGTGTATGAACCCACCGCCCAGCAGCAGGTACGCAACCTGACCAACCTAGCTGGGGTGGGTGACCTCATCAGCGACGAAGCAATCGATGAGGGGGTGAGAGTCTTTTTGCCCGCCAGCTCGACCCCGCCCGAGTGAGGTACCGGGGTGGAGCCAGGCTAGGAGGCGGACGAAGCGGCGGGCTCTTAAGCTGCCGGGTAGAGGGGGTTATGGCCGGACGCTACTCGCTCGGCTTCCCGTACCGGGGCAGGGGCGGTGGCGCCGGCGTCCGTATCGAAGGGGGAGCCGCCTAGCGCCTCACGCCCGTGCGGGGTGAGCCAGCCGGCCAGGTCAGGGCCGGCGGGCACGATGCCGGTGGGATTGATGTCCTCGTGAACAATAAAATAGTGTTCTTTGATTTGCTGGAAGTCCACGGTATCGCCAAACCCGGGGGTCTGGAAGAGGTCGCGGGCGTAGCCCCAGAGGTTAGGCATGGAGGTCAGGGTCTGGCGGTTGCACTTGAAGTGACTGTAGTAGACCGCGTCAAAGCGTACCAGGGTGGTAAAGAGGCGCACATCTGCTTCGGTGATGTGGTCCCCCATGAGGTAGCGGCGGGTGGCCAGGCGCTCTTCAACCCAGTCTAGGGCCGTCCAGAGGCGGTCGTAGGCTGCCTCGTAGGACTCCTGGGAACCGGCAAAACCGCAACGGTACACCCCGTTGTTGATTTCGGTGTAGATACGCTTCATCACCGCGCGCATTTCCTCTTCGAGCTCAGCGGGCCAGAGGTCAGGGGCTCCCTCGCGCTGGTAGGCCTTCCACTCTTTGGAGAAGTCCTCGGTAATCTGCGGGAAGTTATTGGTGATAACGCCACCTGATTCGATATCGACGATGGCGGGCACGGTAATGCCACGGGGGTAGTCGGGGAAGCGGGCAAAGTAGGCCTGCTGCAGACGTTCAATACCCAGTACCGGGTCCTTGCCGTCCTCATCGAGGTCAAAGGTCCAGGAGCGCGCGTCGTGGGTGGGGCCGGGTAGGCCAACGGAGAGAGCGTCTTCGAGACCTAACAGACGACGGACGATCAGGGTGCGGTTAGCCCAGGGGCAGGCGCGGGCGGCTACCAGGCGGTAGGCACCGGGCTTGACTGGCCAGAGTTGGTGGTTGGGGTCAAGCTGGGCAGTAGCGGCGGGGTCTGCGACAATGCGGTCTTCAATGTAGGTGGTATCGCGGTTGTATTCTTCCCCGGCGTGCACGTAGGAGCCGCGGGTTGAATGCTCTGTCTGTTCGGTAGCGCTCATATAAGAACTTTCCCACACAATACTTTCAAAGTAAAGCATCGTGTGGGGCGTCCTGAAGGCTTTACCTAAGAGGGCAGCGTCAGCCCGCGGTACATACGAGCTGTTCGCGCGGGAGCCCAGGCGCCACCGCAGTCAATGGGGAGCCCCTCGCCCTCAAAGCCTCGACGGCCATAAAACTCCCGAGCCCGCTCATTGCCCACGATGTACCAGAGGTAGGCAGGTTCATCAGGGTAGAGAACAGTGTCAAAAAGAGCCGCCCCTAAGCCCGTGCCGTGAGTCGAGGCAAGAGTATAAAGATGGGTGAGCTCCCGCGTCCCCTCCTCAACCGGGGGTAGGCCAATCTCTAGCTCCCAGGCCAGGGGGCCGGGGCGGGACAGCGCAAAACCGACCGGGGCGTCCCAATCAATCTCGCCTCCCACCGCACAGCTCAGACCACCAGCGGGCGTCCATGCCGGATTCTCGTAGGCAAAAAAGGCGCGGGCACCAGGCGCTGCGATATTCTCAGCAAACTCTTCCAGCCAGCCATCCCGGTTAGCCGCCTGCCGGGCCCCAAAACCGGGGTCTACCAGCCCGTTATAGGTCTCCGCCAGGCACCGCAGCTGCAGGTCAACATACTTCTCGGCGTCCTCAGCGCCCACCGGCGCCACCACATACCTGCCATCAGCTACAAAACCCACGCGCGTCCGTCCTTTCACCTACTGTCACTGCCCTCTCACTCTAGCAAGCCCTCCAGCACCCGCCCCACCCACTAGGCTAGAGGGGTGGCAAAACGCAGACGAACCCCCAAAAAACAGGTAGAAACCCCCGAAGCCCTCGTTGAAGGCACCTACCCCATCGACACCGGCATCGCCGAACTCATCGAAGATGACTACACCCCCGGCGGCTGGGTGCTCGAAATCAACGGCATGGAATCCTCCCATATCGTGCTGGGCCAGCCCCGTGAACTCGACTTCGAATACATGCGCTGGCTAGCGGCCGTTATCGAGCCCTTCGTTGACGCCAACCTCGACCCGACCAAACTCCGTATCACCCACCTGGGCGGCGGGGCCTGCTCCATGGCCCGCTACCTGGCCGACGTCTACCCGGCCTCCCACAACACCGTAGTCGAACTCGACGGAAAACTTGCCGCCTACGTGCGCGAATGGTTCGACCTGCCCAAATCCCCCACCGTCAAAATCAGGGTGGGCGAAGCCCGCGCCGTCACCGAAGGGTTCGCCCCGGCCTCACGCGACGTCATCATCCGCGACGTCTTCGCTGGCTACATCACCCCGGAGCCTCTCACCACCCTCGAATTCACCCAGCTGGCCGAACGCTCGCTAGCCCCAAACGGGCTCTACATCATCAACTGCGGCGACGACCGCTCCCTGGCCGGTGCCCGGGCCGAGGCAGCCGCTATCGCCCAGGTCTTTGAACACACCTGCATTGTGGCCGACCCGGCCATGCTCAAGGGACGGCGTAAGGGCAATGTCATTATCGCTGGCTCCCACGCGCCCCTGCCGGTGGCCGGTGACCTGGCAACCGCCGCCATCACCAAACGCCTGCTAGGTGGTGGGGTGCCCGCCCAGTACAAGGACGATGCCTGGGTGCGCGACTTCGCCCGCTCGGCTACCCCGCGCCGCGACGCCCAGCCCGAAGCCGACCTGGCCCAGCTGGACGCCCAGCTTCGCGCTGGCCAATAAAATATCGCCCCATTCCTTTTCTCTTCACCCCGAGATAATCTCTAGGGTCGTGAGAAAAGGAATAGGGCGAAGTGTTTGCCGGGCGTTAGCTGACCTCACCGTCAACGTAAAGCCACACCCCGCCGTCCTTGGTGAATCGGGAGACCTCGGTCTGTACCCCTCGCACTCGTTCGTCCTCGGGCGTCCCCGGCACTGACCTGTAGTAGGCGGCGAATTCTACGCCGCCGGTGCTGTCAAAGGGGCCGCCTGCTGTACTGAGAATGTCGAGTCGGTACCAGCGCAGGCTGTCGTCGAGGTGCAAGGACGCCGGCCGCGTGCTCGGGTGCCAGGTAGCCAGTAGGTAGTTGGATAGGCCCACCGCAAAGGCGGTGAAGCGGGAGCGCATCAGCGCCTCGGGGGTCGGTGCAGTGAGTTCGCCGGCCTGGGCGAATCGGGAGTGGTAGCGGCCGCAACAGGCGCTGTACACTTCGCCGGTGCCGCAGGGGCAGCGGGTATCGGGTTCAAGCATGCCTCTATTAAAACAGGTAGGCAGGTGGCTAACCCGTCCTCTTTATAAGCAAATACCCCAGTTTTTGTGCAGGCACCTCGGGTAAAAACCGGGGTAACTGCACCAAAACTGGGGTACTGAGGAAAGGGGAGGGTTAGGCGTGCAGCCAGCCCTCAATCACGCCCATGCCGAAGAAGACCAGGAAGGCGGCTGAGACGATGTACATAATCGGGTGTACTTCCTTGCCGCGGCCCTGTACCAGGCGGATGAAGGTGAAGGCGACGAAGCCGGCACCGATGCCGTCCGCGATGGAGTAGGTGAAGGGCATCATGATGATGGTGAGGAAGGCGGGAATGCCTAGGCCCCAGTCGGTCCAGTCGATGTGAACAGCCTGGCGGACCATCAGGAAGCCAACGACCACCAGGGCGGGGGCTACAGCCTCGAAGGGCACGATGGATACCAGCGGGGAGATGAAGACAGCCAGCAGGAAGAGGGCGCCGGTGACGATGTTGGCGAAGCCGGTGCGGGCACCTTCACCGATGCCGGTGGCGGATTCCACGAAGATCTGGTGGGCTGAGGATGATGAGCCACCACCGAGCACGGAACCGGCGGCGTCAATCAGCAGAACGCGGTCGATGTTCTCGATCTTGCCGTCCTCGTCGATGGTGCCAGCTTCAGAAGCCAGGCCCACGGAAGTTCCCATGACGTCGAAGAAGACTGCCAGCAGGATAGCGAACATGAGCATGGTTGCGCCCAGGGTGCCCAGGGAGGAGCCGGAGAAGGCACCGACCATATCAACGGAGCCCAGCAGGGAGAGGTCGGGGTGGCCGATCCACTGGGTGGGGATGCCGGGGATCATGAGGGACCAGCCGGTGGCTGAGTCCATGGAGGAGCCGGAGGGCCAGACCTTTTCCAGCACGATTGCCAAGATGGTTGAGGCAACTACACCGATCAGAATCGCACCGCGCACGTTGCGGATGAAGAGGGCGATGGTGAGGAAGAGGCCGAAGAGGAAGACGAAGATGGGCCAGCCCTGCAGGTGGCCGCCGGCGCCGAAGGAGACGGGCACGGTGGTGCCTGCGGCATCGGGCATACGGCGGACGATCCCCGCGTTGACCAGGCCAATCAGGGAGATGAAGAGGCCGATGCCCACGACGATGGCGGTCTTGAGCGATTCGGGGACGGCGTCGAAGACGGCGCGGCGGAAGCCGGTGAGCACCAGAATAGCCATGACGATACCGGCCCAGACGACCAGGCCCATAATCTGGGGCCAGGTCAGGTTGGGGGTGGTTGCGATGGTGGAGGCCAGCAGGGCGTTGACGCCCAGGCCCGCCGCCATGGCGAAGGGCTGCTTGGCCCAGAGACCCATGATGATGGTCAGGACGCCCGCCACCAGCGCGGTTGCTGCTGCGACGCGCTCGACGCCGAGGGTGTTGCCTGCGCCGTCGGGGCCGAGGCCCAGGATGAGGGGGTTGAGCACCACGATGTAGGCCATGGCGAAGAAGGTTGCTAGACCGCCGCGGACTTCGGTGGAGAGGGTGGAGCCGCGTTCGGTGATTTTGAAGTAGCGGTCGATGGCGCTGGTGGGCGCTGAGGGTGCGGGTTTGTGAGCCGCGGTGTTCTCAGAAGACATTCGTGAAAATCCGTAGATACTCGTGTGGGTTTGTGTGGCCCAGAAATGAAAGTGCGCCGTCTTTGGTGCGGACGGCGCTGATGTACCTGTCTAGTGTACGCCCGTGTGCCGGTTTCTGGCGAGAGCGGCGGGTGTGACGCTGTGCAAGGGGAGGGCGCGAACGCCCCGCTTCTCCTGTTAGGGAGGGCGGGGCGTCCTTTTGTTTTTTAGAGCGGACGGCTGGGGTAGAGCTCCTGGGCTTCTTGCCGCTTGGCGCGGATGTGGTGGATGAAGCTTCGGGGCGCCGTGAGGTCGGTGAGGTTAAGGGGGCTCTGCGGGTCGCTGAGGGGGCTGACGAGCTTCCAGTTGCTGCCTAGGTTGAGCACTGACTGGTGTTTGACGTCGTAGTAGCCGGGCTGCCCGTTGAGGGCGATGCCGCGGGCCCCGTGGAGGGCGCCGGTGAGGTGGTGGTGGAAGCGGCTGGTGATCCATACCTGGTGGGGGCCGTAGGTGAAGTTTTCACGCCAGAAGCGTGAGAAGGGAATGAACCCGTCGTCGGCTACGAGGTCGCGGAGGGCGTCGTAGCCTGCGTAGTCGTTGCCGGGGATGGCTTCGACATAGTAGGTGCGTTCCTTGGGGATGCCGAAGTGCTCGATTTGGGTGCGCGCGAAGGCGAGCATTGCTTCGTGGGCCCCGGGTTCGAGGGCGTCATTTTGTATGCAGAGGTAGAGCTCTTCGGGACGTCCTGTTTGAAGGGCGGACGCGGGTGACTGGCCGGGTGGGAGCAGCAGGGCGTCGTCGAGGCCGGTTTCTAGGCTGAGTGCTTCTGCGCTGGGTAGGTCGCGTACGCTGACGTGATAGAAGTCTTCGAAGGTTTCGTCGTTGCGCGGGGTGAGGCCCTGACCTGTGGCAAAGAGGCGGGCTCCTGAGATGTCACGGGTAGCGCGCATGGCGTCTACGAGTAGCTGGTTTTCGGGCCAGAGGGAGTTGATGTAACCGCCACCGAGCAGGTGCAGGGTGCCTGCCTCCCGCAGGTCGATGATGCCCAGGTCGTAGTTGGGCGTGCTGAGCTCACGGATCTTATCGGCCGGGGTCCTGGAATCGCCGTGGAGGTGCTCGTGAATTGCCCGGAAGAGGGTATTGGTGACGTGCAGTTTGGGGTGGGCGTGTTTGAAGAGGGACGTCGCATGGCCCGGTTCGCGCACATCGAGCCAGACCTCGGTGGTGGGGTGGGTTGCTGCCAGGTACTGGAGCCAGCGCAGGGTGATGAGTTCGTCGCCGTAGTTGGGGTAGCCGGCCATGGAGATGAGGTAGATGGGCTTACCGGGCGCAGGTGTTTCTTTGTGTTCTACCGGTGCAGGCGCTGGGGCAGGTGGGGTGGGGGAGTCCTTGCGGAGGAACTTGTTGAGCATGCGGGCTAACTCCTGTGGGCGTTGCGGTAGGTGAATGCTGCGATTTCTGCACGCAGGACGGGCTGTTGCGGGCGGAAGGTGCCGTCGGCCCAACCTGTGGTGATGCCGTTGGCGTGCATCCAGGCTATGTGCTTGTTGAAGGGGTGGGTGAGGGGTACATCTTTAAAAATAGCGGACAGGTTTGCAGCGGGTGAACCGTTAAATCGATAGAAGAAAGCTGCGATTTCTGCGCGCAGGACGGTTTGCTGGGGCCGGAAGGTTCCGTCGGCCCAGCCTGTGGTGATGCCGTTGGCGTGCATCCAGGTGATGTGGTGGTAGAAGGCGTGAGTAGTCGGCACATCGCGGAAGGGGCTCACTGCTGGGGGAGTGAAGGCAGGGGAGCCTGCAAGTCTGTAGAAGAAGGCTGCATTTTCACCGCGGAGCGCTGACTGGTAGGGGCGGTAGGTGCCGTCTTCCCAGCCGGTGGAGATGCCGCTGGTGCGCATCCAGTTCATTTGGGTGAAGAAGGTTTCTGTAGGGAGCACATCGGCGAAGCCGGTGCCGTTGGCCCAGCGGATCCAGGCGGCCAGATGGGGAGCGAATGCAGTGTGGCCTGTGGGTGAGAGGTGGACGGAGTCTGCCAGAAGGTGGGCAACACCTTTATCGGTAATCCAGTAGCGGGTAGGGACTACATTGACATTTTCTTGCCTGCCCATTGCGGCAAGATGCTCTGATAGCTGGTGACGGTTGGTCTGTTCGGCGATGCGGCGGCCAACTACCTCAGAGAGCATAATCAGGCTGGTGGGGTAGAGTTCGCGCAGCTTTTTGATAACTGCCCGCATGCCTTCGGCGGTGTCCTGGTAGCTCCGCCCGGTCCATAGGTCGTTGCCAGATCCTTGAATGTAGACGATACCGGGGGAGCCAAGGGGGAGGGCCCTAGCGTTATTGATAACGCTATCGACGTATGAGGGGTGGTACTGGTTGGCTGCGTATACACCGATTCCACCCCAGCTATAAAAATAGGGGCGGTAGCCTGCCTGGGTGAAGCCTTGACCTACCCAGTAGCTGTGGTTGGTGTTGGGTTCGCCTACCTGGGAGTCCCCGATAATGAGGGCATCTGAGCTGGTTAGTCTTATGTTGGCATCGCGTAGCATGTTGCCGGGGCCTGTACGGACGAAGTTGTTGGGGGCTCCGGGGTAGAAATGGGAACCGGAGGCCGCGTCCCAGATGATGATGCCGTTGCTAAAGGGTTGGTAGGCGCTGACGGGGCTGAGGGCTTGCTCGGCGGTGACGGGCTGCCCAAAGCGGGCGGGGTTGGTTATCCAGAGGGAGTAGATGCCGCCGGATACCGGGATATTGGCTGCGGCCGGAGCGGTTGAGAGCGCTGAAATGGCTAGGCTTGATGCTGCGAGGGTAATGGCTTGGGCGCGGTTTACCTTAAGTTCTGGGCGGGGGTACATAAGAGACCTCTAGATTGTGTGCGTGTGAGTGTGTGGCAGGGCACCTGCTGGGTGTAATTATAGGCCGGGGTATGCATGGTCCTTTGTGGCGGCACTCTGGGGGAAGCAACATAGTGAAAAGAAAGGTATGCCTGCTTCGATGCTCTGAGTATAATTTAGGTAAACCTAACTTATAAGAAAGGCTAACCGTGGACTCTACGCCCTACCCCACCATCGACACCCTGACCGCCCGCTCGCGCGCCGTCGTCCTGACCGACCGCCCCGCCCGCTATGCCAAGCAGCTCGCTAGCCACTTCGGGCATAAGATTCTGACTGAAGAGATTGAGGGTGGCCACCGCCTGACTTTCAACCGTGACGGCAATTTTGGTGGCTACGGCGATGTGCTGGTGCAGGAGGTTGACGGTGTTGAACACCTTGTCCTGCTGACCTACGCGGAGAGCCCCGAGAAGCGCGAGCGCCTTGAGGGTGTGCTGGGCCGCCATCTGGAGCGTTTTGGTGAGAAGGACGGTCTTGCCGTCACTTTCGTAGCCCTCTAGGCTCTTGCGGTGTGCGGGTGTATGTTTGAAACTGAAATTTTTTCCCGCTGCACCGTTGGAGCGTTATGAGCCAGAGAGACCCTCGCGACCTTGAGGTTGCCCGCGATTTTCTTGCAGAGTTGGCCACCCGCCTGAATCTTGACCCTGCCCTGATGGAGCAGGCCATGCCCCACCTTCTGGGTATGACTAAGCACGTGGCGCGTGGGGTGGTGCGCCCGGCAGCGCCCTTGGCTGCCTTCCTGGTGGGTTACGCGGCCGCGCAGGCAGAGAGTCAGGCGGACGCCGGTCAGGCGGGGGAGCGCGTCCGCTCGGCTTTGGCGCAGGTGGAGGCCCTGATTGACGAGTATAAAGAGCGGGCCGATGGGCAGGCTTAATCGCACCGCCCCGGCTACCCGGTACGTGCTCAAAGACGACGGCACCTTTTCGGTAGACCGCCGGGCTGATGCCCTCACTGCCGAAGAGCCCCTCGAAATCAGGCTGGATGGCCAGACAGTCACCACCACTATGCGCACCCCGGGCCACGATATTGAGCTGGCCCACGGGTTCCTGCACGCCGAGGGGCTGATTAGGAGCGCCGCTGAGATTAGCACCGCCCGCTACTGCGCCGGGGCGACCGGGCCGGACGGCGCCAACACCTACAACGTGCTTGACCTGACCCGCGCAGTCCCTGAAGCTACGCACCCCAGCCCGGCGGGCGGCGTCCTACCCCTCTTTGAGAAGGCTGCACCCCTGCGCCTGACCGTGACCAATTCAGCCTGCGGGGTCTGCGGGTCTGCCTCAATTGACTCGATTATGGGGAAGGCTACCCGCCCTATTCCGTCTACCGCCCTCACCCCCGCTCAGGTGCTGGAACTGCCTGCCCGCCTGCGCGACCACCAGGTGATTTTCAAAAAAACCGGCGGTATTCACGCCGCCGCCGTCTTTGAACCAACCGGTGAGCTCATCGTGGCCCGCGAAGACATCGGCCGCCACAACGCCGTAGACAAGGTCGTCGGCCACCTGCTCATGAACGGTGGGCTAGAATCCCCCGCCCCCGGCCTACCGGGGTGGACGCTGGTGGTCAGCTCCCGGGCGTCCTTTGAGCTGGTACAGAAGGCAGTACTTGCCGGTTTCTCAGCGCTTGTGGCGGTTTCTGCCCCGTCCTCGCTGGCCGTGGAACTTGCCAAGGAATCGGGCCTCACCCTGGTCGCTTTTGCCCGCGAACGACGTTTTAACCTGTACTCGGGTCAGCTAGCTCAGTAATCTGGCACACATCACGCTAAACTGGGGTGTATGAGCACGGTAAGCAAGCACGAAGACGTCCCTGTTGTCAGCCGCGTGAGCGAAGAAGCCACGGCCTTTGATAATCCCAAGATTGGCCACCGCACCAAGGTTGCGGCGGGCCCCGGTGGTGTGCTGCACGCTATGGCCCACGCGATCCCGGCCCGCGGTCTGCTCCCCCTGATTAATATGAACCAGCACGGCGGTGTCGACTGCCCCGGCTGCGCCTGGCCCGAACCCCACCAGAAAGATATGAACGTGGTGGAGTTCTGCGAAAACGGCGCCAAGGCGATTGCCGAGGAGACCACCCCCGAACGTGCGGGCGTCGATTTCTGGGCGCAGTACTCTGTGACTGAGCTGCGCGATAAGACCGATTTCTGGCTGGGCAAGCAGGGCCGCATCACCCAGCCCCTACTCTACGACCGCTCCAGCGGCGACGACCACTACCGCCCCGTCACCTGGGAGCGTGCCTTTGAACTGATTGCTGAGCAGCTCAAGAAAACCGACCCCACAAAGGCCGTTTTCTACACCTCGGGCCGTGCCTCCAACGAAGCCGCCTACGCCTTCCAGCTGCTGGCCCGCCGCCTGGGCTCCAACAACCTGCCCGACTGCGGCAACCTCTGCCACGAGTCCACCGGCGTCGCCCTCAAAGAGGTCGCCGGCCTGGGCAAGGGCTCAATCACCATGAGCGACCTCGAAACCACCGACCTGCTCATCTCGGTGGGGCAGAACCCCGGCACCAACCACCCGCGCTCGCTGACCAGCTTCAAGAAGATGAAGGAAAACGGCGGCAAGATGGTGGTGCTCAACCCCATGCCCGAAACCGGTCTGATGGCCTTCCGTGAACCCCAGTCGCCGGTGGGCATGATTGTGCCCGAGAAGCTGGCAGACGAGTACCTGCAGGTGCGTCTGGACGGCGACCGAGCCTTCTTCCAGCAGCTCAACAAAGAGCTGATTCGGCGCGACGCCATCGACCACGTTTTCATTGAGAAATTTACGGACGGCTTCGAGCAGCTGCGCGAGCACCTTTTGGGTCTGGACGACGCTGAGCTGGAACGCGGCTCTGGCATTTCGGCTGCCCAGGTGGCGCGGGTGGCCGATCTGGTTGAGTCCTCTGAAAACGCTATTGTCTCCTGGACCCTGGGCGTCACCCAGCACCGCGAGTCGGTGGCTACCCTGCGGGAGATGATGAACTTCCTCTTCCTCACCGGCAATATGGGTAAGCCCGGGGCTGGTTCTGCGCCTTTCCGTGGCCACTCGAACGTGCAGGGCAACCGCACCGTGGGTATCTGGGAGAAGATGCCTGAGCCCTTCCTTGCGGCTCTTGAAGACTACTTTGGCTTCCCCGTCCCCCGGGAGCACGGTCTGGACACCGTGGATGCCCTGCGCCAGATGCGCGATGGGAAGAACCAGTTCTTTATGTCCCTGGGCGGTAACCTGGTGCGCGTTGCCTCAGATACCACCGCCTGCGAGAAGGCCATGAGCAGCCAGGAAATGACCGTCCATCTTTCGACCAAGCCCAACGGGTCGCACGCCTTCCCCGGCGAGAAGGCCCTGATTCTGCCCGTCCTGGCCCGTACCGACCGCGATGTGCAGGCCTCCGGTCCGCAGAAGATTACCGTGGAGAACTCTTTCGGTATCGTCTCTGCTTCTATTGGCAAGCGCACCGCTAACGACGATCTGGACCTCAAGTCCGAGGTAGAGATTATCTGCTCGGTAGGCCGTGAAACCTTCGGCGATGATTTCTGGCAGCCCATGATCGACGACTATGGCGTGATTCGTGCGGCTATTGAGGGCACTATCCCCGGGTTTGAGCGCTACAACGAGCGGATTGAGAAGCCCGGTGGTTTCTACCTGCCGAACGGCCCGCGTGAGCGCGTCTTCAACACCGAAACTGGCAAGGCCCGGCTGACGGTCAATGAGACCAATGTGCTGGAGGTCCCCGAGGGGCACCTGCTGCTGTCGACGGTGCGTTCGCATGACCAGTTCAATTCCACGATTTACGGGCTGGACGACCGCTACCGCGGTGTGCGCGGTGGCCGCCGTGTGGTCTTTATGCACCGGGACGACATCGCTGCCCTGGGCCTTGAGGACGGCTCGCTGGTGGATATTGTGTCGGTCTGGCAGGACGGCGAGCGTCGGGCTCCTAATTTCCGCGTGGTGGAGTACGACCACGCCCGCGGCTGCTGCACCGTCTACCTGCCCGAGGGTAACGTGCTGGTTCCGCTGGATTCGGCGGCGAAGCGCTCGAATACTCCGGTGTATAAGTCGGTGCTGGTGCGCCTGGAACCGCTGGGGCGTAAGGCATAACCGGCGGTAGCGGGCAGACGGCCGGGCCCCAGCCAGCCCAAGGTAATCGAAAGCTTCATCAGCGCGTTCTAAGAACATGCTGATGAAGCTTTCGATTACATTAGATACTAGAAGGATGAACCGGCTAAAAACTCAAATACATCTAGCCACTCAATATCACCTGTTGAAGGGGCGAATCTATCACCTGTGAGTAGGAGGCAACGCGCTCCGGGGGATAGTCGCTGAAAAGGGGCTAATTCTCGTGCTAGGGTTTGCTCAGATTCTGTTGTTAGGGCTACCTGAATATAGATTGTGCGCCCTTCTTTCTTGGCTAGAAAGTCTATTTCACCTTCGGGGACCTGCCCGGTGGTGACTTCAAAACCCCGGCGGAGAAGTTCTAGGTACACCATATTTTCGAGGTCTCGACCCCTGTTGTAATCCCGTGACCCTAGCAAAGAATTGCGTAGACCGGGGTCTACGAAGTACATTTTCCCGTTGGTCTTTAGCCACTGCTTCCCTTGGGTGTCGTACCGGCGGCAGCGGTAAAGTAAGTGCGCGTCGACCATTAACTGTAGGTATCGATCTACGAGCTCAGATGAAACATTCCTGCCGTGTGACTTGAGTTGTTTCACGATGGAGAGGGTTGAAAGTTCAGAGCCTGCGTTATCAAAAACGAAACGGGCTACTCGCAGAAAGGCTTCGGTATCGCGTATCTGCCCGCGTAACGCTATGTCCCTGGTAAAGATTGAGTCAAAGAGACCGGTGTTGAGCTGTCGTACTACTTCTTCGTTGGTTGTTACAGCTGCTGCTGGGAAGGTACCCCATTTGATCCATTGTTGGTAGGCCTGAACTGCTCCTGTGAAGTGTATCCCTGAGTGTTCTCGGAAACGAGTAAATTCGGTCAATGACAGGGGGAGCATGGATATCTCGATATAGCGCCCTGCTAAATAGGTGATGGACTCAGAAATGAACATTGACGCGTTGGATCCGGTAACACAGATTTCAAGATTCTCGCGGCTACGCAGTGAGTTTACGACGCGAGCCCAGTCATTTAGTTCCTGAACTTCGTCGATGTGTAGAAACCGTACTTCGTGGTTTTCTATCGTTTCGAGAACATGTGCGTGGAAGATCTGCGGATCTCGCAGGTTGTCGTTGCTCATGTCTTCAAAATTGATAGATAGTATCTGGTGAGGGGCAACCCCGTGGCTTATGAGGTGTTCTCGATACATTCGAAGTAGGGCTGATTTGCCGCAGCGTCGTACGCCGGTAATGACCCGTACAAGAGCGGGGTCCGTGATGCTGGTTAACAGGTCAAGGTAGCGGTCGCGAGCAAGAAGCTGAGTCATAATTTCGAATATACCTGAAATTAAGTGAAATCTGCCCTGTAATTTCAGGTATACCTGAAATTACAGGGCAGATGAAGTTTTAGTCCAGCACCGGGAAGTTGTGGTGCCCGGCGTGCACCAGGAGCTGGGTGCGGGTGGTGACGCCCATCTTTTTGTAGACCTGTGAGAGCGTGTTTTTGACGGTTGAGAGTGAGTAGTTCAGTTCCTGTGCAATTTCCTGGTTGGTGTGCCCCAGACAGACGAGCTTGGTGATGGCCTGCTCTGTCTCGTTGAGTTCGCTCCAGGGGTCGCCCTGGGGTGGTTGGGTGAGGTTCATGGAGATAACTAGGCTGGCGAGGGCCCGCCGGTCGATGATGGCCCGCCCTTCAACCGCAGCTGTGACTGCTTGTTTGATTTCCTTGGCGCGGGAGTTTTTGAGGAGGTAGCCGTGTACGCCTGCGGCGAGGGCTTGGCTGACGTAGCTGTAGCTATCGAAGGTGGTGACGGCGATGATTTTGGTGTTTGGGTGGGTTGCCAGGATGTGTTTGCTGGCTTCTATGCCGTCCATGACGGGCATGTTGAGGTCCATGAGGAAGACCTCGGGGCGTAGGGTGTTGGCGATGGTGATGGCCTCTTGCCCGTTGCGTCCTGTGGCGATGAGGTTGAGGTCGGGGTCGTTTTTGATGTAGAGACCCAGGAGTTCGTTGAGGTCGGGGTCGTCTTCGATGAGGGCTACGGTGGGTTGGTGCATGGTGGGTGCTTTCTAGGCGGTGGCGAGGGGCAGGTGGATGGTGAGGTTCCAGGTTGTGTCTGTTACTCCGTAGTGCATGGTTCCGCCGAGGGCGCGGATGCGCTCACCTATGCCGACGAGCCCGTAGCCGGTGCCCCGGGTGTGTTTTTTGGGGTTGCTGGGGGCGGTGGGGTTGGAGGTGGTAACGGTGACGCCGGTGAGGTTGGGTTTGGCGGTGACGGTGATGGTGCACCCTGGTTGGGCGTATTTTTTGGCGTTGTGGCAGATTTCTTGGATGAGTTTGTGGAAGGTGGGGCGCACACCGTCGGGTAGGTCGGCTTCGGTGATGGTGATGTTTTCGTGCAGGGTGAAGCCGTGGGCGGTGAGGTCTTGGCGGGCTTGGGCTAGGGTTTGGCTGAGGTCGATGGTGGGGGCGGACGTCTGGGGTAGGGCTGTGGGGTCGGTGTCGCCTCGGGTGGTGCGAATGAGCAGGCGCATGTCTGTGAGGGCTTTGTGGGTGTGTTCTTCGATGGTGTGCAGGGCGGCGTCTTTGCTGCTGGGGTCGGTTGCATCGAGCCCTTGGCCGGTGGTGAGGCCGATGACGCTGATGTGCCGGGCTACGGTGTCGTGGAGTTCGCGGGCTAGAGCACGGTTGGATTCAGCTACCTGTTCTTTGTAGTCGGCGTATTCCTGGGCCAGGGTCCTTCTCTGCTCCCAGGAGATTCGTAGTGCTAGAGGGGTGCCTATGAAGAGGAAAAGGCTGATGCTGAGTGTTAGCAGGTTAAAGGGCCGCAGCAGGGTGTAAGCTGTGATGATTTCTCCAGCTATGTGTGAGATGGCGAGGAGAAAAATACCTGGTAGGGGGCCGGTAAGAACGAACAAAAAGGTGCAGGCAAGAATGAAGAAGGCCAGTAGGGCGGACTCCTGGTCGTAGTAGGCCGCGCTGAGAAGCATGAGCGCGCACAGGGCATATACAGAGTACCGGTAGGCGGTGTAGTAGAGCGCTGCCCAGAGGGTGATGAGCGCAAAGAAGGCGATATGCAGGGGTAGGTAACCGTCGGGGTGGCTAGCGGCTTGGAAGAAGCCTGTAACGCCGATTGTTAAAGAAAGGACGAGTGTGGTGAGCCGGACTGCGCGGGAAGGACGTGCGGTCGGCAGAGACCGTAGGGTGTGTAGTAGTTGGGTCACTGGTGTGCTTGCTTGCAGAAGGGTGGTATGTGCTGGAGGATTTTGCAGAACCGCATAGGAGTAGGGGTTGCCTCCTGAGCATATATTTCTGTTTGGGCGTAGCTTGGTGCTACTGATGCGAAGAGAAGGTTGGTTGCGATGAGGACTGTGACAAGGGATTTCAAGGGTCTTCACTTTCTCAGATGGGTACAAATCTTCATCTTTGATAACCCATATATGTGAGCTATGTCAAGGGCCTGGGTGAAAGTCAGTACTAAGGTACTGACCTTGCCTCCAGAGGCTGTTTTTCCTTGCCGGGGGCGCCCTTCGACCCCTACCATCAAAATGTGACATGAAACCTGTGGATAAACGCCGATGGGTTTCGGTTATTCGTTATATATTAATTTCCTTCAAAGGAGAATGAAATGTCCCTTCCTGCTCTCAATCGTCGTATATTCTTCAAATCATCGCTAGCAGCTGGTGCTGCAGCAGTGGTTTGCAACTTCTCAAGTCCTGCTCATGCTTCGAAGGGACAGGTTTCTGTACCTGTAAAATCATCAAAAAATTTTGATGAATGGTATTCTTTACTTGATTTTGTTCCAGAAAATGCATCAATAGAAGAGATTGAGAAGATTTTTCCAGAAACGCCGGGAAGCGGAGCGCATCGGGCTTATCGAAATTTCGTCACAAGACATGGGGCAGGCTATAACAGCCGTGGCCAAGTTGCCCTCTATCTTACACGCATGACAGATATAGAGCCAGGGCATTCAGCACAGGCCCTTCCTCTAATCGTGGTGCATGTGGCTCGAATTTTACTCCAGGCTGCAATTCGAACTGGGGGAGCGCTCTACTCTACGCTGAGACTAATTATTAAGGGTGGCGTGTATTATGGAAAGAGAGGTTATGCTGCGTTTAACTTATTTCTACAACATAATCCTTTCCTTGGTGGGATTATTGTTGGGGTATCGTCAAATCATGTATACGCCTGGCTAGTGCAGAATATGCCTTAAATATGGATAAAAAATCAGTCTGGGTTCTTTGTCTGTCTGCATTTTTCACCTCTATCAGTTTAAAAGCATTAGAATCGTGGTATTCAGGTGTGGCTTGGGCTATCTATGTTGCGATACCGGCACTCTTATTGCTTGTAGCCACAGGAATATGGTGGAAGATCAATAAGCCGTCAGGATATTAACCCAAATATTTTAAATAGGAGCGAAACATGACTTCAGAAACTCTCAGCTCGCTTCTGAGCTACATCACCTACGGTGGTGCAATTGCTACCTTGTGTGTTGCTACGGTAACTCTGTATCGGCACCAAAAAGCTAAGCGCGAGAATCAGTAAATAGACACCGCTAGGCCTGCATCTCCAGCTGTGAGATGCAGGCCTAGCGGTTGTCTAGAAACACTTCAGTTAAAGTACGCACCTGACTGTTTACTTCTATGTCTGCCTAGTTTGGGACTGCTGGCGTGAAGAGGAAAATACCCTTAAGGAGCGTTGAGCCAAGTTTCTAAGCACAACTCAGTACTTAAGTACTGAAGGTGCTTCTATCTCTTGAAAACTTCAGATGTGTCTGCTGGAATAATTACAATTCTTGGCATTCAAAGGAGATTGCACCATGCCACGTCGAGCCCTTCCCCTTGCCCTACTCATTCCGCTACTGGTGGCCTGCTCCAGCGGCGCGTCCACTACAGCTGAGGCACCAAGCTCCACCCCGAGCGTCCGCACCACCACTGTGCCGCCACCTGCTACCACAGCAACCGCCAGCCCCGAAGAGCTGGCAACCCAGGGCCCCACTATTTCTAACGAAGATATTCAGCGGGGCATCGACACCGGCAATATCTACGTGCTCTACTCCGGCGTCATGTGCTTCGGTGGCACACTAGCTGACCCCACCGAGTTTGCTGAGCAAGAACTAGCCAGTGACTACATGAGCGAGGAAGAATACCAGCAGCACTACAGCCAGATCCCGGCAGAAGTCCTTGCCCAGAGCGAGAACAACAAAACCGGTATCTTCACCGCTCCCCAAGAATGCCTAGACGCTGGCTGGTCCCAGGCCGGAGCCATCTAAAGCGCCCTGCACCCCCGCCTGCATCTGTTACCTCTGTTACGACCAGCCCCTACCAGCGGTAACCCCAGGACTTACTCTGTAACCGGGGCGACGGCGTCCGCCCCAAACTCGGTAGACTAGAGCAGAACCAAAGTCCCAACCCGCCGTGCCCACCTACGCCCGGCGCCGAAAGGAAAACCCGTGTCAACCGAAGCCCCCCGCGCCCTGCGCGTCGCCGTCATCGGTGCAGGCCCCGCAGGTATCTACGCCGCAGACATCCTCACCAAAAGCGAAGAAGTCCGCACCGGAGCCGTGCCCGTAGCCATCGACATCTTCGACCGCTACCCCGCCCCCTTCGGCCTGATCCGCTACGGCGTAGCCCCCGACCACCCCCGCATCAAGGGCATCGTCAACGCCCTGCACAAGGTGCTCGACCGCGGCGATATCCGCTTCTTCGGCAACGTTAACTACGGCACCGACGTCACCCTGGCCGACCTGCGCAAGCACTACGACGCCATCATCTTCGCAACCGGCGCCATCAAGGACGCCGACCTCGACATCCCCGGCGTTGAGCTCACCGGCTCCTACGGCGCGTCTGACTTCGTCTCCTGGTACGACGGCCACCCCGACGTGCCCCGCACCTGGCCGCTGGAAGCCAAAGAAATCGCAGTGCTCGGTAACGGCAACGTAGCCCTCGACGTCGCCCGCGTGCTCTCCAAGCATGCCGACGACCTGCTCGTCACCGAAATCCCCGACAACGTCTACGAAGGTCTCAAGGCCTCACCCGTCACCGACGTGCACGTCTTCGGTCGCCGCGGCCCCGCCCAGATCAAGTTCACCCCCCTCGAACTGCGCGAACTGGCCCACTCCCGCGACGTTGACATCGTGCTTTACGAAGAAGACTTCCAGTTCGACGAGGCCTCCCGCGAAGCCATGGAAACCAACGCCCAGACCAAGGTCATGATGAAGACCCTGAACGGCTGGCTCGAAGAGCAGAAGGAAAACCCCGGCACCGCCTCCCGCCGCCTGCACCTGCACTTCCTCCAGTCACCGGCCGAAATTCTCGGTGAACACGGCAAGGTCACCGGCATCAAGATGGAACGCACCGAGCTCAACGGCAACGGCGGCGTCACCGGCACCGGCGAATTCATCGACTACCCCGTGCAGGCCGTCTACCGCGCCATCGGCTACTTCGGCTCCGAACTGCCCGAGGTCGGCTACGACAGCGAACGCGGCGTCATCACCAACGTTGAGGGCCGCGTCATCGACGACAGCGACGTGCCCGTCCCCGGCCTCTACGCCACCGGCTGGATCAAGCGCGGCCCCGTCGGCCTGATTGGTTCCACCAAGTCAGACGCCCTCGAAACCGTCACCCACCTGCTGGAAGACCGCGAAAACCTTTACACCGCCGAGGCCGCCGACCCTGCAGCCATTGAGGCCTTCCTCGATCAGGCCGGCGTCCGCTACACCACCTGGGAAGGCTGGCACCGCCTGGACGACCACGAAAAGGCCCTGGGCGCAGAGGCCAAGGACGCTGCCGGCGAGCCCCGCGCCCGCATCAAGGTGGTTGACCGCGACGAGATGACCGCGATTTCACGCGGCGAGTAGTATCTCACCGCCTGGGCCCCGCCTCCAGCAGAAGGGGACCTTAAAACTTAAAAGGGACCGCATACTATGCGGTCCCTTTTAAGTTTTACGGTCCCCTTGGGTAAAGCGGGGCTACAGAAGCGCGGACGTCCGCCGCCCCTATCGCATCAGCACCCAGTCCAGGTAGGGGTTGAGGAAGAGGCCCGACGGGTCTAGCTCTTCGCGCAGCTCCACGAAGTCGTTGAAACGGGGGTAGAGCTGGGCGAGGGCGTCCGCGTCCTGGGTGTGGAACTGACCCCAGTGGGGGCGTCCGCCGTGCTCCTTGAAAACCCCTTCTAACACCCTGAAGAGCTCGGCGTGGGGCTGACGCCAGTAGGCGCGTGCCGAGACATAGAAGGTCTCCCGCCCGTAGGCCTGCGAAAGCCAGATGTCGTCGGCGGCAGCGGTGCGCACGACCAGGGGGTAGGCCATCTGGCTACGGTAGGACGCCAGGTGGGCGCGCACATCGCGCATGACGTCGGCAAACTGCGACATATCGAATGCGTATTCCATATTGTTTTGCCGCACGGTGCGGTGAATAGTGAAAACGCGGGCCGAGTAGTCGGCGTAGCGGCGGTTGCCCTTAGCCCAGTTGGCTACCCTGTTCAGCGTCGGCTGCGCCGCAGGCACCTTAGCCCCGGCGTAGCTGAGCGCCGAGAATACCCCGTTGTTGAGCAGATGGTCGCCGCCGTAGCGCCGGGCCTGGCTCAGGGCAGCGCTGGCGGGCATGTAGCCCTCGGTCAGTAGAGCCAGGCGGGTGAGCCTGCGGGTGCGCACCTCGCCTGAGCCGGGGAACCAACTGAACTCGTAATGGTCCGCCCCGCGGGAGCGGTCTTCAAAAGAGTGCACAATGGTTTGGTAAGAATGGCCCCGCTCCGCCGCGTGCAGGCGGAACTGGGGCACCACCTTAAAGGTCAGCTCCACGATGATGCCCAGCGCCCCCAGCCCGCACAGGGCCGCCGAGAAAATTTCCGGGTTCTGCTGGGAGGAACAGACCAGCAGGTCACCGGTCGTGTCCACCAGCTTGAGCTCAGCCACCTGGGTAGCGAAGACACCGTAGGTCAGACCGGTGCCGTGAAAGCCGGTTGAAATAGCCCCGGCCAGGGTCTGCTCATCGAGTCGCCCCAGGTTGGTAAAGGCCAGGTTGTAGTAGCCCAGCAGGCGGTTAGCCTCACGCACGGTGGTGCCCGCCAGGAAGGTTGCGGTGAGCTCGTCTGGGTTCACCCGCACCAGGCCGGTCAGGTGATCCAGGGTCAGCAGGGTGCCTGCCGGCTGCCCAATAGCGGACGCACTCCGCCCCCGCCCCACTACCTTGACCCGGGTACCTGCCGCGGCGGCGTCCTGAATCTGCCGTTGCAGCTCGGGCACCGACCGGGGCGCAAGGACGCCGGTGGGCTGCACGGTGTGTTGGCGCGCCCAGGTGCTCCACGAGGGGCTTGTCTGCGGGGTGTCGGCCATAATCTACCTCGATTCTTGCTCGTTCATGCATATTTTCGCACGAAGAGGTGGGTGCTGGCTGTGAGTCTGGGCGGCCGGTCACAGCTTGGTAACAGTTGACTCACAATTCGATAAACCTGCCTGTTTTTGCTTGCCCGGGCCAGGGTGGCTGTGATGGGGTGGAAGTACTGGAGAAAGGAAGGTACAACACCATGAACAAGTCTTCACTCCGTATTTTTGCCCGTTGCGGTTCGGCGGCGCTCGCCCTCGGGGCGCTGACGCTCACAGGGCTTGCTCCCGCCCAGGCCAGCGAGGCCGGTACCGCGGAGCAGCCGTCGCTGGCGACCAGCTTAAGCACCGGCACCCTGCCCTGGGCTCCCGAAGATTACGCCTGGTTGGGCGCTCCCACCGATGAGGGTTTTATTGCTCCCGGTACTCCTGATACCCCCGGGTTTATTGGCCAGAACTTTACTCGCGGGGCTGTGTTCTATAACGAGGTAACGGGCACCCATGCTGTGCACGGTGCTATCTATGACCTGTGGCGTTTTGGCGCGGTGACGGTGGGCGACGGCTCTGCCCTGTACAACCTGATTCCTGTGACCGACGAGCAACCGGTGGGCAGCGGCGTGCGCCAGAGTTTTGCCCAGCCGGGCCTGGCTAGCGGTAACGTCTTCTGGTCTGAGGCTACGGGTGCCCATTTTGTTGAGTCTGGAACCCCGGCAGGGGACTACTTCAATGCCCACGGTGCTGTAGATGCCTTTGGCTTCCCGGTGGCTGAGGTGCAGCAGGTAGGGGATGCCTCAGTGCTGTACACCGAACAGGGCGTACTCACGGTGACCGCCTCCGGCGCTGTGTTTAGTCCCCTGGGTTAGGCGTTTCTCAGCGAGCGTGCGCCGTATCGCCGAGCGTGCGCATGGCTACTGCACGCTCAGCGATATAACGCACGCTCGTTGGCGCAAGGACGCCGCCACCCACCTCCCTGCCCAGCGGCAGGAGAGTGGGGTGCGGCGTCCTTACCTTATCTAGTTCAAAAATGAATAAGTGCGGTAATGATGCGAAATAAGTCACGCTGCTCACCGGGCGAGGACTAAACTAGAAGTAGGCCCCGGCAGCAGCGCCGGCAACCCGGCTGGCAGAGCGGGGTCATCATGAATCTAAGGAGATGACCATGACCGAACACGCTCTCACCTTCGGTGAAAAAGCAGTAGCTGCCCGCAACGACATCGCAGAAGTGGCCAACGCAGCCGGCGAAATCATCGTCGGTATCGACGGTTCCGAACAGAGCTACGGTGCCCTGCGCTGGGCCGTACACGAGGCTGAAGTCCGCAAGGTGCCCGTCCGCATGGTCACTGCCTACTCCCTGCCCGTCTTCACCGGTACCGGTTTCGACGCAGGCTACTCCATGGTTGACGAGCAGGCCCTGACCGACGGTGTGGCCCAGATTCTCGACGAAGCTCACTCCCGCGTGGGCGAAACCAGCGTTGAACTTCGCGCTACGGTCGAGACCGGCGACGCTACCGCCGTCCTCCTGGAACTCTCCAAGAAGGCTGAGCTGATGGTGGTAGGTTCCCGCTCTCACGGCGGCTTCCTAGGGCGCCTGCTGGGCACTGTTTCTACTTCCCTGCCTGCCCACTCTCACTGCCCCACCGTGGCAGTTCCCCAGTCCTATGCCGAGAAGATTGAAGCTGACCCTGGCATTCTGGGCGGCGGCCAGTCTGTTGTTGTTGGTTCGGACGGCTCCGATGAGGCCCGTCTGGCCATGATGCAGGCAGCTGACGAAGCCTCCCGCCGCGGCGTCAAGCTCACCCTGGTCAACGCCCTGGCTCCCTACACCGGTGCCCTTAACTGGGTGCCTGCCGCGGTTGATTTTGAAGCCCTCTACCGCGAAATTGCTGATTTGCAGCGCAAGGCTGCTGAGTGGATTCGCGGTTACTTCCCCAACCTGGAAATCGAATTCAAGCTCATTGACGGTTCACCCGTTCAGGTACTGCTAGAGGCGGGTAAGGCAGCTGACCTGATTGTGGTCGGTACCCGTGGCCGTGGCGGTATCGCCGGTATGTTGTTGGGCTCCACCTCCCAGGGCATCCTGCACAACACTCAGGTGCCGGTCATGATTGTTCCCCAGCTCGATGACCCCCGTATTGAGCAGGCACCCGATGCCGGTGTTACCTGGGGCTAGTCACAGCATGAACATGCTCTAGTCAGCTCCCCGGCAGGGGAGTAGGCTGGAGACAAGAGAAAGGCAGGACAGCTCCCGCCGAAGTACCTTTTCAGAGGGAAAAGGGCTCCGACGGCGCTGTTCTGCCGTCTTTTTTAAAAAAGTTCAAAAAATTTTTTGCGCGGACGCCCGCGGTAGCAATATGCGCTTTGACTAGGCTATTTGTGTGTAGCTCCGGTTACTTTTAGGTGAATATTGTGGTGCAGGGCACCCAATTTTTAGCCCTAAAGAGCCTCTCTGGGTGGTTTTCGATTTGCGCGCCTGTTTGAACTCGCGTAATGTATTACTTGTTCGAGCGACGGGCTGAGGAAACGAAGCCAGTCACGATACAGCGAACTAGCCCCTATCGTCTAGCGGCCTAGGACGCCGCCCTTTCACGGCGGTAACACGGGTTCAAATCCCGTTGGGGGTACTGTGAAACCTTCGGTTTCACGGCCATGTAAGAACTTCGGTTTTTACGTATGGCCCCGTAGCGCAGTTGGTTAGCGCGCCGGCCTGTCACGCCGGAGGTCGCGGGTTCAAGTCCCGTCGGGGTCGCTCCGACCGCGTAAGTTCTCACTTGTGAGAAGACGCGGTTGTGGCATATCTAAGGGTATGCCTGGCTCTGTAGCTCAGTTGGTAGAGCGTGCGACTGAAAATCGTAAGGTCACCGGATCGACGCCGGTCGGAGCCACGAAATCCACTCTCTAGGCTTCTACATGAGAGTGGGTTTTTTGTTTTAACACCCAATAGCCCCAGCCTGTGAGTTCACGGACTGGGGCTATTGTCGTATTCCGGCTTTTTCTAGAGGGTCTGCAATGCCGGGTTAAGGGTCAAAATGTGTGTCTGGCTCGGCGTGTCGCGGGGGTTAGATTTGGCCTTTTTGAATGCCGATTGAGTGGGTGTAGTCGGTGTCGATAGCGTTGTCGTAGAGGGCTGGGCGTCCTGT
>NZ_CAKMSR010000009.1 GCF_928381705.1 Rothia nasimurium
CAGGTTACTCACGTATTACTCACCCGTTCGCCACTAATCCACCCAGCAAGCTGGGCTTCATCGTTCGACTTGCATGTGTTAAGCACGCCGCCAGCGTTCGTCCTGAGCCAGAATCAAACTCTCCGTTAGAAAAATAATGAAGTAGTTGATGATCCTGGTCTCTGATTGTTAGCGAACCATTCACCACGGGGTGGTGTGGTTCGAGCTGACGAATCTGAAACCAATTGATTATCAAATTCTGTAAGAAACCGTTGGTTTCTCACATTGTTATATAAATATTTGGTATCAGTTCAATTTCCATATCACTCCAGAACCGTTGTGGTCTTGGTATTGTGATGATGGACGATAAGAATGTTATTTATAACATTGGTACGCTATTGAGTTTTCAAGCAACAAACCGCATTCTCAACCCTAGCCAGATGTTGGCCGGTGTTTCGTATCGGTCATTCTCAGTTTTTGTGTTACCCGTTTGGGTAACTCATTCAGTCTATAATGCTTTTTCCATCATCGCAACTCGCTAGAGCGTGACGATAGCCACAAGCTCTTTTCTTTACTTCAAAGCCTTAGCTTCAAACCCGAAAACCAGTTCAATCAACTTTCCCTGGGAGTCTTATATCGACTCAACTTGTGGTGCACTATTCGATTATTTTTCACTTTCGGCCGGTTCCCCGTGCCTCAGCGACTCGTTATACTTTACGCAGGTTTTTTGGAGCATGCAACCCCAACGAGGCTCTTTTTCCCTCAAAACACCACCTAAACCCACCCAAACGAAGATATTTCCCCTAGTAAACAGCGGGTTAAATTTTCTCAAAAATATTTTCAAAAAATTTTCCAGCTCCACCGGGTCTCACCCCGTGCAAACTCCACCTTCCCCCACTTTTACTGCTCTGACCAGCAGAAATAGCAAAACCCGCCCCGTTCCCTCCCCGGTCTAGGGAGAAGAGGTGGGGCGGGCGTCCTCACTCAAGAGAAGAACTTACTGGGCAACCTCAACAACTGCCATGTTCTTCTTGCCGCGGCGAACTACCGCGTACTTGCCGAGAAGCAGGTCAGATTCGGTGAGGGCGGCGTCCTCGCCCTGTACCTTGACGTTGTTGATTGCTGCGCCGCCTTCCTTGAGGGTGCGGCGGGCCTCGGACTTAGAAGCAGAAAGGCCGGTTTCGGTCAGCACAGACACCATGTCGAGCTGATCAGCTGAAAGTACCGCATGGGGCAGCTCTGCGGTAGCGGCCTTGAGGGTTGCCTCGTCCAGGGCAGCGAAATCGCCCTTGCCGAAGAGAGCCTCAGAAGCAGCGATTACCTTCTCGGTAGCCTCAACACCGTGTACCAGAGAGGTCACCTCGTAGGCCAGGGTCTTCTGGGCTAGGCGCTTGAAGGGCTCTTCTTCAACCGACTTCTGCAGGGCAGCGATCTCGTCGCGGGTCTTGAAGGTGAAGACCTTGAGACGGTCAGCTACGTCAGCATCGGCAGTGTTCAGCCAGAACTGGTAAAAAGCGTAGGGTGAGCACATCTCGGGGTCCAGCCAGATAGCGTTGCCCTCAGACTTACCGAACTTGGTGCCATCCGAATTGGTAATGAGCGGAGTACCCAGAGCATGAACAGACTTACCGGTGACCTTACGAACCAGCTCGGTGCCACTGGTCAGGTTGCCCCACTGATCGGAGCCACCGCACTGCAAGGTGACATTGTGGCGGCGGTTCAATTCGAGGAAGTCATTCCCCTGCAGAATCTGGTAGGAGAACTCGGTGTAAGAGATACCCTCTTCAGAGTTCAGACGCTTAGCCACGATCTCTTTTTTAATCATGGTGCCCACGCGGAAGTTCTTACCGATTTCACGCAGAAAATCGATAGCAGATAGCTCGCTGGTCCAGTCCAGGTTGTTAACCATCTGGGCGCCGTTCTCACCCTCAAAAGATAGGAAGCGCTCAATCTGGCCGCGCAGACGGCTTACCCAGCCCTCCACCACATCGCGGGAGTTGAGGACGCGCTCAGAGGTCTGACGGGGGTCACCAATCAAACCGGTAGCTCCACCGACCAGGCCGAAGGGGCGGTGACCAGCCAGCTGCAGGCGACGCATCAGCAGCAGCTGCACCAGGTGCCCCAGGTGCAGGGAAGCCGCTGTGGGGTCGTAACCGATATAGAAGTTCACGGTCTCTTCAGCCAGCGCCTTCTCAAGGGCTTCTTCGTCGGTGCTGACGTGCACAAATCCACGCCACTTCAATTCCTGCCAGATATTCTCGAAGGAATCATCGTTGTGCTGAGCTGCAAGAGTCTCTTCAGACACGGTTACTCCATGGTTAGTAATGAACAAAAAGCAGTGGCAAAGCCACCTGCTACCACGGTACCAGTTCACCGCCCAGGCAGGCTTCGGACAGCTGCGGTGTTCTCTGATTGAGAGATAGAAAAAGGACGCCGCCACCCCACTCCCCTGCTCAACGGCAGGGAAGGAGGCAGCGGCGTCCTCTCATTCAGAAACCAAAAGAAGGCTACTCTGTAGGGACAAGACCAGCCGGTAGCTCACGCGAGGCCAGCAGGTGAAGGCGCTGGGTGGGGCGGGTCATGGAAACGTAAAGGTCACCAACTGAACCGTTAGCAGCGCGCACCAGGTCGGCGGGCTCAACGATAATCACGGTGTCGAACTCCAGGCCCTTGGCCTCCCACGGGGTCAGAATGAGTACCTGGTGCTCCAGGGCTGAGGCTGAGGTGCCCAGCTTACCCTTGTGCTCGGCAGCGATCGCCAGGGCAGTCTCGCGGTAGCGCTCTTCACTGACAATCACGCCAATCAAGCCACCGGCGCCCTGCTCCAGCTCATTGCTGACGGTACTCACCACAGCCGGGTAGAGGCCGTCCTCACCCACGATACGAGCGGTCGGTGCCCAGTTACCCTCGCGCACGGCGCGGGGGGCTGAAATCTCCAGGCCGGCAGCGCGGGCAACCGCAACGGCGGTGTCCGAAATCTGGGCGGGGGTGCGGTAGTTAACGGTCAGCTCGTCCAGGGTAAAGCGCTCCCCCACGAAGGGTTCCAGAGCTTGCGCCCAGGACTGGGAAGCAGCAGCCGATGAAGCCTGCGCAATGTCGCCGACAATCGTGAAGGACTTCATGGGGCAGCGGCGCATGAGCAGGCGCCACTGCATGGGGGAAAGCTCCTGGGCCTCATCGACCACCACGTGCCCGTAGGCCCAGGTACGGTCGGCCTGCGCGGCGCGGGCGGCGGTCATATGCTCGCCGCGTTCCTCGTTCAGCTCGGCAATCTGCTCGGCGGTGACCACACCATCGACACCCATATCGGCCAGCTGCTGGTCCACGTTCTCCAGAGCCTTACGCGCATTTTCGAGGTTAGCCTGGTGGGCAGCCTCAGCGCGGGCAGCAGCCCCGGCACCAGCGACCTTGGAAAAATCACCGAGCAGCTCAGCTGCCTCATCAAGCAGGGGTACATCGGACTCGGTAAAGGGCAGGTTCGCTGGGCGGGCCAGGGCGTCGCGTTCGGTATCGGTCAGGACGCCGGCGGTCGCGCTGTGGAGGTACTCCGGCTTGGAAAACAGCGAGCGCACCAGGGTCTCGGGTGACAGGGGCATCCAGGCGAGGTTGATAGCTCGGCGGACGTCCAGGGACCCGCGGACATCGTCTTCGAGGTAGGGGCGGTCAACCGCGTGGCCTGCGGCGGCATCCAGCTTTTCGTTGAGCTGGGTAGTGAGCTCTTTCAGGAGCACCTTCACAAAGGTTTCGCGGGCCTCGTTGTGGGGCTTGCCGGTGGAGCGGGCGGTTGCACGGGCGTGCTTGACCATGCCGGGGGTCATCTCGATGGCGGTGGAATCCACGTACATCTTCACGGGCTTGGCCGGTACCTTCTGACGGTCGGCCACAGCCCTTTTAATGACCTCGGCCATGCGCAGGTCGCCCTTAATCTGGGCAACCGCGGGATCGGTTTCGGGTACAGCCTTAATACCGGGGTACAGGGTAGCTAAGGACGACATCACCACGCCGGTCTCGCCCAGGGAGGGCAGCACACGCTCGATGTACCACATGAAGGAAGCAGAGGGGCCGACCACCAGAACACCAGCGTTATTGAGACGCTCGCGGAAGGTATAGAGCAGGTAGGCAGCACGGTGCAGGGCAACGGCGGTTTTACCGGTACCGGGGCCACCCTGCACAACGCGGACGCCTGCCAGGTCGGCGCGGATAATGGCGTCCTGCTCTGCCTGAATTGTCGCCACGATATCGCCCATACGGCCGGTGCGCTTGCGGTTCAGGGCCGCCAGCAGGGCACCCTCACCGTGCAGGTTCTCATCGCCCTCCTCAAGCAGAGTTGAGTCGAGCACGTCATCTTCGAAGCCGGTGACTTCACGGCGTTCTAGCATCAGGTGGCGGCGGCGGCGCACACCCTGACGGTTGAAAGCGGTGGCCTGGTAGAAGGTACCCGCTTCGGGGGCGCGCCAGTCAATGAGCAGGCGCTCGTGGTCTTCGGTTGCCAGGCCGATACGGCCGATATAGCGGATAGCCTCGTCGTCAAGGTCAAGACGGCCAAAAGCCAGGCGGTGGTCGACAGCGTTGTACTGGGCCAGGCGGTCTTCATAATGCTGGGCGTAGGCGTCACGCTCTGAACGGTTCTGGTGGCTGCCAACAGCCTGGTTCTTGCGGGTGCTCTTGAGCTTTTTCTCGTTAATCTCTCGGAGCTCATCGAGGCGGGCGTACAGCCTGCCCACGTAGGCTCGTTCACCTGCCAGCTGAGCCTCGTAGGCTTTTTCAGCGGCAGTCTGCTCACCGGTTGCGGTTGTGTTCTCGGTCAAGAGGGAACCCTTCATCGCGGAAAATTCAAGCCCTCCATTCTACCCGTACACCCGAGCAAAAAGAAAGGACGCCCGCGGCAGCTCGGCGGGGCAGGGCGCCCAGACTTTCAATCGCTGCCTATCAGTAGTGGTATCTGCAGGCGGCAATCAAGATTGACGTATCTGTTATCGCATAAATGAGTCTGTGTTCGTCTGTAATCCGCCGCGACCAGAACCCTGACCAGTCGTGTTTAAGGGCCTCGGGTTTGCCGATACCCTCGTGCCCGTTGCGGGCAATATCTTTGATCAGAGTGTTAATGCGTTTGAGGACTTTGCGGTCCTGCTGCTGCCACCAGAGGTAGTCTTCCCAGGCGTTTTCATCCCACACGATTTTCATGGCTTACTCTTCGATCAGCTGGTGCTCTTCCCCCAGACCAGCTTTCAGCCGCGCGATTGATTCAGAGATTCGACGAGCGTTCCGGGGGGAGCGCATGAGGTAGGCGGCTTCTTTGAGGGACTCGTAGTCTTCGAGCGATAGCATGACGACGGGGTCGTGCCCCACTCTAGTGATGATGACTTCTTCGCGGTCGTTGATAACAGAATCCATGACCTCTGCGTACCGAGCCCGAGATTCTGAATAGGTCATTGTTTTCATTCCACACAGCCTTTCTTGTACAACCAATTGTACGACTGGTGGTTTTTCTTGGATAGTCCCCGAGAGAACAACGCAGCCCATTCCAGAACGAAGCGGACGCCCGCCTCTCCCCTGCTTGGGAAGGACGGGCGTCCGCTCAAACGCCGCTAGGGCTGGGTCACGCCGTCAGGTGAAATCGTGAAACCTGCGCCGTCAGTGCCAATGCATTTGATGGAATCGGCAGAAACAGCCTGGCAGGAAACACCGTTGAAGTTAATAACGGTGCCAACATCAAGCGCGGTGCTTTGAGACGTTGTCTCACTCGGCCCCTGCAGGCCGCCTTCCTCAACAACCACGCCAGCGCTCGGGTTCATGGTAACCTTCCAGGTTTTGACATAACCACCGATAGGATTGCCGGCAACGGCCCCATTGGTCTGAGCGGTCTCGCATACTACGCCGAGACCTCCCATAGTGATACCGCAACCGAAGGTTCCCGTCGACGCACCAGCCGGAGCAAAACCGTAGTCATAGGTACTCTGAGCAACCGTGGAATAGTATTGCGCAGTATCAGCTACCGGCCCCGGGATAGGGGCAATGCCTGAACGCAGTTGGATGTATGCGCTGTTCACAGGGTTAGTACAAGTAGCGTAAGCACCCGTTGTGCGGCTCGAGCTACCACTTTCTAAGCAGGTGTAGTTACCCAAAGCTACCTGTGCAGGGGCCTGCCCTGCAGAACCGTCTGTCATCGAGGGCAGGAAGGATTGCATAACGTCAACGGCCTCATCACAGCTGACTTGGCCACCAAAGACATAGATATGGCTTTGAACTCCGGTTGACTGGGCAAGACCGCAATCTGTGCCCGGTGCGGCTAAAGCAACAGCTGCTTCGCTAGTCACTTCAGGAGAAGGCTCCGATGAAGCAGTTTCGGCGCTGGAGGCACTAGCTGAACTGGTAGCTACAGTGGATGCAGAAGATGGAGAAGCCGATGCACTTGCTGAGTTGGTCGCCTCAGTAGTTGGTGATTCGATAGATTCAGCCTGATGAGCGTTAGAGCCGCAGGCAACCAGACCAAGCAGAGCAACAGTAGTGCAGGAAACAAAAAGTTTACGGCGCATCATGACCTCGTAGTGTGTGCGGTAATAGTGATATCACCAGCTTACTCAAAAGCCCAACAACAGTACGTACGCACCGTTGTTGGGCTTCAAGTTACAAAATTTTATGTGTAGAAGACCTACTCAGCGACCAGAGACAGAGCCTCCAGGCGGTGGCCAGCCAGGATTTCGCGTCCGCCCAGGCCCTCAAGCTCCAGGAGCACGCCAATGCCGGCGACCTTCAGGTCAGCCATTTCCATCAGGTGGGTGGCCGCCTCAAGGGTGCCGCCGGTAGCCAGAAGGTCATCCACAATCAGCACACGGGAACCTGCCGGGATGTCGTCCTTGTGAATCTCAATCGCGGCCTGGCCGTATTCGAGGGAGTATTCCTTCATGTAGGTATCGCGCGGCAGCTTACCTGCCTTACGCACGGTCATGACGCCGGTACCGGCAATATAGGCGATAGCCGAAGCCATCAAAAAGCCACGAGCCTCAACACCAGCCACAATATCGAACTGCCCCTCAAAACGGCGGGCCAGCTCCTCCATCGACGCCCGGAACACCTGCGGGTTAGCGAACAGGGTGGTGACGTCGTAAAAAAGGATGCCCTCCTTGGGGTAATCCTGAATCTGGGCGCAGGCAGCGGGAATCTGCTCCTCAAGGGGCAGGGAAGAATCAACGGGCTTAATCATGCTTTTAGCCTAGCTGATGACCTGGGGGCGGGCCGCGAAAGCACGCGCAGGTTCTAGCTCACTCTTGAGTGCTTCCAGCTGGGCGGCAACAGCGGACGGGGCGGTGCCGCCCTGGGCGCTGCGGGAGTTCAAAGACCCCTCAACGGTGAGCACTTCGCGGACGCCCGCGTGCAGGGCAGGTGAGATAGCCAGATAGTCCTCGTCGGTCAGGTCCCACAGCTCGCAGTCCTTTTCTTCGCAGACACGCACAGCTTCACCGGCCAGTTCGTGGGCCACGCGGAAGGGCACGCCCTCGCGCACCAGCCACTCGGCAACGTCCGTCGCCAGGGCAAAGCCCTGGGGAGCCAGCTCAGCCAGACGGTCGGTGTTGAAGGTGAGGGTGGCAATCATGCCGGAGACAGCGGGCAACAGAACTTCAAGCTGGTCGATGGCATCAAAGACCGGTTCCTTATCTTCCTGCAGGTCGCGGTTGTAGGCCAGGGGCAGGGCCTTCAGGGTTGCAAGCAGGCCGGTGAGGTCACCGATCAGGCGGCCGGCCTTACCGCGGGCAAGCTCAGCGATATCGGGGTTCTTCTTCTGCGGCATAATCGATGAGCCGGTGGAGAAGGAGTCGTGCAGGGTTACGAAGGAGAATTCCTTGGTGGCCCAGAGAATAATCTCTTCAGAGATACGGGAGAGGTCTACCGAAATCATGGCGGCGATCCAGGCGAACTCGGCGTAGACATCGCGGGAGGCGGTGCCGTCGATGGAGTTGTGGGTTGCGGAGTTGAAGCCCAGATCAGCTGCTACGGCTTCGGGGTCCAGCCCCAGGGAAGAGCCCGCGAGCGCCCCGGAGCCGTAGGGTGATACGGCGGCGCGCTTGTCCCAGTCCAGCAGGCGGTCAAGGTCGCGAGAGAGCGCCCAGGCGTGGGCCAGGAGCTGGTGGGAGAGCAGGACGGGCTGGGCGTGCTGCAGGTGGGTGCGGCCGGGCATGGGGGCGTAGGGGTGGGCCTCGGACTGGGCAATGAGGGCATCGATGGTGTCCATGACGCCGGTGGCAATAATGGAGGCGTGATCGCGCAGGTACATGCGGCCCAAGGTGGCAATCTGGTCGTTGCGGGAGCGGCCAGCACGCAGCTTACCGCCCAGTTCGGCCCCGGCACGTTCGATGAGGCCCTTTTCGAGGGAACCGTGGACGTCCTCGTCCGACTCCGCCGGGGTGTAGGCGCCAGAACGGACGTCGGCTTCAAGCTGGTCGAGGGCTGCAATCATGCCGGCCAGTTCGTCGTCGGTGAGCAGACCGGCCTTAGCCAGCACACGGGCGTGGGCGCGGGAGCCTGCAATATCGTAGGGCGCTAGACGCCAGTCGAACTGGGTTGACTTCGACAGGGCGGCAAGAGCCTCAGAGGGGCCGCCTGCGAAGCGTCCGCCCCAGAGGGCGCCGTCGTTGGTACCGTGCTTTTCAGCTGACATAGTTTTACCTTTGCGGGGTTGGGAAAATCGTGCGGGGTACGGCAAAGCCGCCCGCCGGCGTCCTCGCCCTTGAGCAGGGTAAGGACGCGCGGGGTTGGGCGGCACGGGCTGGGCGAGGTTTAGAGACCCAGGCGCTGGTCGCGGGCTGAAGCGACCTTGGAGGACATACCGAACAGCTCAATGAAGCCGCGGGCCATGGACTGGTCGAAGGTGTCACCCTCGTCGTAGGTGGCCAGGTTGAAGTCGTAGAGGGAGGTCTCTGACTTACGGCCGGTGACAACGGCGCGGCCACCGTGCAGGTCCATGCGGATATCGCCGTTGACCATCTTCTGGGTGTCGTTGATGAAGGCGTCCAGGGACTTCTTCAGCGGTGAGAACCACTGGCCGTCGTAGACCAGTTCGGTCCAGCGCTGGCCGACAATCTTCTTGAAGCGGGCCTGCTCGCGCTCGATGGTGACGTTTTCGAGTTCCTTGTGGGCAGCCATGAGGGCCATAGCGCCGGGAGCCTCGTAGATTTCGCGGGACTTAATGCCAACCAGGCGGTCTTCGACGATGTCGATGCGGCCGATGCCCTGGGCACCTGCGCGGCGGTTCATAATCTCGATAGCTTCAAGCGGGGTGACTGCCTGGCCGTCGATGGCAACGGGGACGCCTTCCTTGAAGGAGATGACGACGGTGTCGGGGGTGGGGGCGAAGGTGGGGTCATCGGTGTAGTCGTAGACGTCCTTGGTGGGGCCGTTCCAGATGTCTTCGAGGAAGCCGGTCTCAACGGCGCGACCCCAGACGTTCTGGTCGATGGAGAAGGGGTTCTTCTTGGTGGTGACGATCGGCAGGTTGTTCTTTTCTGCGTAGTCGATGGCCTTCTCGCGGGTCAGGGCCAGGTCACGCACGGGGGCGATGCACTTGAGTTCGGGGCCCAGGGTCTGGATGCCCACTTCAAAGCGGACCTGGTCGTTGCCCTTACCGGTGCAACCGTGGGCAACGGTGGTGGCGCCGAACTGCTTGGCTGCTGCTACCAGGTGCTTGGTGATGACGGGGCGGGAAACAGCCGATACCAGGGGGTAGGCGTCCATGTAGAGGGCATTGGCCTTGAGAGCCGGCATGCAGTACTCATTGGCGAATTCATCGCGGGCATCCGCCACATAGGCTTCAACGGCACCGCAGTCGAGGGCGCGCTGGCGGATAGTCTCAAGATCCTCGCCGCCCTGCCCTACGTCAACGGCAACGGCAATAACTTCTGCGCCGGTTGCTTCGCCGATCCAGCCGATGGCAACTGAGGTATCTAGACCGCCTGAGTAGGCCAGGACGATGCGCTCTTTCATGGTGCTCCTTGAGATATTACATTCAGGGGCGGGAGGTCCCCGCAGGTTCTATAAATAATTATGCACACTCAGACATAATTATGCAAAACGTATCGGCCAGTGATACGCGCTACTATCATCGCGCGCCGTTACAAAACCGGCAAGAGAAACGCGCACCCCAAAATGAAAAAACCTTAATGGAATACTCACAGAACTTTTAAAGACGACTGACACACTAGAAACATGCTCAAGAAATACATGTTCGGAATCCTGCTCCTAGCAGCTGTTGGAATGGTCGCCGCTCTCGCTCTACTGATGAGCTTCCGCGGCCAGCTCGGTGACGAGGTAGACCCCATCGTCCTCGACCGCACCACCTCCCCCAGCTCGTCAGCGTCCGCCTCTGCAACCCCCTCGCCGTCAGCTAGCAGCGAGAGCCCCAGCCCTGAGCCCACCGAAGAGCCAGCGGCTGAGGAAGCAGCCCCGGTTGAAGAAGCCCCCGCCGAGCAGGCGCCGGCTGTTGTTGAAGCCCCGGCCCCCGCAGTGGTTGAGCAGGCCCCTGCCCCTGTTGTAGTCGAGCAGGCTCCCGCACCTGCACCGGCTCCCGTCGTGGTAGAACAGGCACCGGCACCCGCCCCCGCACCTGCCGACGACGATGACTTTGATGATGACTACGAGGTCGATGACGATGGCGACGATGACTAACCCTCTCACCAAGCTGTGGGCCAAGCGGCGTTCTAGCGACTCTTCCCGCCTGAACAACCAACGCACAGGGTCGGTACGACTTCGCATTGTCGCATGGATGGTTTTGGTGACCGCCTTTATCATCACCGGCCTCATCTTCACGGTTCGTGAGATCCTCATCAGCGAGGTCGGCGCCAACGCCGCAGCAAGTACCGAAAGCGAAATTTCAGAGTTCCGCACGTTTGCTGAACTCGGTGTAGACCCCACCACCGCTGCCCCCTTCGAAGACCTGGACCAGTTGCTCACAGCCTTTGTGTCCCGCCAGTTCACCGGCTACGCTGAGCAGCTCATTGGCGTTACCAGCAACCAGGTCATCATTATCGATGAGCAGCAGGACTACGCCGAAGAAACCGGCTACAGGCTGCACCAGGATCAGGACCTCCTTGCCCTCATCACCGGGTATGAGAGGACGTCGGGAATCGAGCAAACCCCGGCAGGCCCGGTGCACTGGGGCAAGGTCGAGGTCAGCCTCAACACCGACGATGGAACCCAGACCGGGCACCTCATCGTTGTGGAATATATCCAGCCTGAGCTCGATGCGGTGCAGCACACCATCGTCACCATGATTTGGGTGGGGCTGGGCGGGCTAGCTGCCACCGTAGTCATCGCGTGGCTGGTCGCGGGCCGTATCACCAAACCGATTCGGAGCCTGCGCACCGTCGCCCAAGAAATCAACGACAAAAACTTTTCAGGACGAGTCGCCGTCAAGGGCGACGACGACGTGGCAGCTATGGGCCACACCTTTAACCAGATGCTAGATAGATTGGAGGAGTCAGCCATGATTGAACGCCAGTTTATGGACGACGTGAGCCACGAGCTGCGCACCCCCATCACCATCGTGCGCGGTCACCTTGAGCTCATGGACCGCACCGAGGAACAGGATCAGACCCTGCAGCTGGTCGACGATGAGCTAGAACGCATGGGTCGTATCGTCGCCGATCTGCTCACCCTCGCCAAGTCCGAGCGTCCTGACTTTGTCTCACCGCACCCGGTAGACGTCGCCGACCTGATGATTACCCTCGACTCGAAGGTACAGGCCTTTACCGACCACCGCTGGATGATGGCCGACATCGCAGAAGGTGAAGTTGACCTGGATGAACAGCGCATCACCCAGGCTCTCGTCCAGCTCTGCGCCAACGCAGCCCAGTACTCCCCCGAAGGAACCACCATCTCTATCGGCTCAGCCTTTGAGGGAGCAGGTTCCCACCGCGAGCTCAAGCTCTGGGTACGAGATCAGGGCCCCGGCGTCAGCGAAGAAGACGCCGCAACCCTCTTCGAACGATTCAAGCGCAACAACGCCAAAAACCCCGCCACCGCCAAAAAGCACTCGGTCGGGGCAGGCCTGGGACTGGCCATCGTCCGCTCCATCGCAGAAGCCCACGAGGGCTCCGTCTGGATCGCCCAGCCGGACGACGGCATCGGCGCGATCTTCGGCATCACCCTGCCAGCGCCCACCGACCCCGACCAGGGCCAGGACGACAGCACCCCGGCAGATACCCCCGTCACCGTCACCCGCTACCCCAGCTGGACCCGCTAACCCCTCACCCACACACCCAAACACGTCGAAAGAAGCACCGCCATGAGCCATATCCTCATCGTTGAAGATGACCCGCGTATCTCGTCCTTCATCGTCAAGGGCCTCAAATCAGCCGGCTACACCTCAACCCTCATCGACGAAGGCCGCTCAGCCTACGCCCTGGCCAAGGTCAGCGACTTCGATCTCATCATCCTCGATGTAGGCCTACCCGGCATGGACGGATTCACCATCATGAAGGCCCTACGCGCCGACGGCATCACCACCCCCATCATCATGCTCACCGCCCGCGACTCCGTCTCAGACACCCTCGAAGGGCTCGAAAACGGCGCTAATGACTACATGACCAAGCCCTTCCAGTTTGCCGAGCTACTGGCCCGCATCCGCCTGCGCCTGCTCGATACCAACCGCGAAGAAAGCAGCGCATCCACCCTCACCCACCGCGACCTCGTCCTCAATGTGCTCACCCGCCAGATCACCGTCTCAGGAGCCAGCACCGAGCTCACCAGCCGCGAGTTTGCCCTGCTAGAGACCTTCATGCGCCACAAGAACCAGGTGCTCTCCCGAGAGCAGCTCCTGGGGCAGGTGTGGGGTATGGACTTCGACCCCAACTCCAACATCGTTGACGTCTACATTCGCGCCCTTCGCAAGAAAATCGGCGACGACTACATCGCAACCGTACGCGGGGCAGGCTACAGGTTCGTCTAATGAAACTTCTCTACACCTCAACCTCCACCCCGGCGCAGGAGCCGCCGACCCACACCGCGCCGCTACCGGTACAGGCCCCCAGCTTCATCACCGTCAAGGTGCTTATCTCCTTCTTCCTGGCGGTGCTCCTGATTGCGGGCACAGCCCTGACCGGAGTCACCTCAGAAGAGCTCTCCCTCGAAGGGGCCCTCACCCTCACCATCTTTATTCTGGCGATCTGGGCCTGGGTGTTCAGCCCGCTGTCAGACACCTACGTCTCACTCGCAGCTGCGGTAGCTCTGGTGCTCACCGGCATCATCAGCACCGACCAGTTCACCGCCTCACTGGGTACCTCGGCTGTCTGGCTGCTGGTGGCCGCTGTGGTGATGGCCCAAGCGCTGACCGCCTCAGGTCTCACCCGCCGTCTCACCGCCCGGCTCGTAGCACTGGCCCGCACCCCGCGTCAGCTCGCCCACCTCTACAACCTAGCCCTCTTTCTGACCGTCTACCTGGTCCCCTCACCTTCAGGCCGAGCAGCCCTTGCCCTGCCCATCTACCTGGCCATGGCAGAAGCTATGCCCGACCGCCCCAAGCTGGTCAAGGCCCTGGGAATCCTAGCGCCCTCCACCATCCTGGTCTCAGCGGTTGCCTCGTTTATCGGTGCAGGTGCCCACCTGGTCACCGCCGAAATCCTGGTGGCCTACGGGCTAGAAACCATCGGCTTCCTTGAATGGATGGTTCTGGGCTCAGGCCTGGGTCTGCTTGCCTCGCTTCTGGTCACCGAACTGGTCTTCGCGCTCTTCCCCACCCGCGACGACGCTCCGGCAAAACTGCACATCGACCTGGCAGACTTTGAAACCGAAGATTCCACCCCCGTACGTGGCGCACTTACCCAGCCAGAGAAAAATATCGCCCTGGTACTCGGCCTTGCAATCCTGCTCTGGTGCACGGAGTCCTTCCACGAGGTAGACCCGGTGATTGTGGCCGTGCTCGGCGCACTGGCCGCTAGTGCCCCTGGCTTCGGATCCGTCAAGCTGGCTGCCGCCCTCAAGAAGGCCCCCTGGCCCATGCTCATCTTCATGGCCACGACCCTGGCCATTGGTACCGCTCTCTCGGAGTCGGGGGCAGCGACCTGGCTGGCAGAGTCAATCTTCGCCCCGGTTTCAGGGCTAGGACGCAGCGGCGCGGCAGCCTTCGTGCTTCTCGTCATCGCCCTCTCGACGGTGGCCCACCTGGTGATTCAGTCCCGCTCAGCCCGCTCGGCCGTTCTGGTTCCCCTGATTATCACCGCCGCGATTCCCCTGGGGGTCAACCCGGTAGCAGCCGCCTTCATCTCAACCGCAGCCGCCGGCTTCTGCCACACGCTGACATCCAGCGCTAAACCGGTAGCCCTCTTTGCCTCCATCGACGGGAAACCCACCTACACCCCGTCCGACCTTCTCAAGCTTTCGGCCTGGCTGGCCCCGCTGCACGCAGCGCTCATTGCCGGCTTCGCCTTCTTCATCTGGCCGGCCCTGGGCCTGCCCCTCTACCTCTAAATCACCACACCTTTACAAGGAGAAACACCATGACCATGTCCATTCCCCAGCGTATTCTGATCGCCCCTTCCGGCTTCAAGGGCTCTCTCGAAGCTGATGTTGTAGCGGACGCCATTGCATCCGGTATCCGCCGCGTCATTCCCGGCGTCAACACCGTGACCATGCCGATTCCCGACGGCGGCGAGGGCACCGCAAAGATGCTGGCTGGCTCCACCGGCGGCAAGCTCGTGCACACCAAGGTCACCGGCCCGGTAGGCCAGCAGGTTCGTTCCCACTACGCCCTGCTCGGTGGAGCCCAGGACGGCGTCGCGGTCGTTGAAATGGCAGCGGCAGCGGGGCTCTCCCTGGTACCTAAGGATCTGCGTAACCCCGCTGAAACCACCACCTACGGGGTGGGGCAGCTCATTGCTGCGGCACTCGATAACGATGACGTACACACCGTACTGGTAGGCTGCGGCGACTCAGGCACCTCAGACGGCGGTGCAGGTGCCCTCTCAGCACTGGGTGCCCGTATTCTCAACGAGGCCGGAGAAGAAATCCCCCTGGGCGGTGCCCACCTGACCGAGGCTGCGTCCATCGACTACTCCGGTCTGCACCCCCGCCTTTCCCAGGTGCGCATCGTCCTGGCTCTCAACCAACACAACATCTTGACCGGCCCCAAGGGCGTTGCCCGCGTCTTTGGCCCCCAGAAGGGGGCAACCCCCGAGCAGGTTGAACAGCTGGATGCGGCCCTGACCCACTGGGCCAACCTGCTGGAAGAGACCTACGAGGCCATGACCGACGGCAAGCTGCACATGGACTTCCACACCGGCGCAGGCACCGGCGCTTCCGGCGGTCTGGGGGCAGGTTTGGCCTTCATCGGCGCCGAACTCACCCCGCGCTTTGAGGCCCTTATCGACTCCGGCCTGGCCGGCATCAACCTTGATGAAGAAATCCGCCACGCCGACCTGGTCGTTACCGCAGAAGGCGCTATCGACTTCCAGACCCCCAAGGGCAAGGTTCCCGCAGAAATCGCCGCCCGCGCCCAGGGTTCAGGTGCCCCGGTCCTCGCGTTGGCTGGCTCTATCGGTAAGAAGGCCTACCGCGTACACGATGCCGGTATCGACGCCTTCGCCTCGATTATCCCCCTGCCCATGGATCTCGAAGATGCCCTGGTCAACGGTGAAGAGCTGCTGACCGACTCGGCAGAGCGCACCTTCCGCATGATTCTGCTGGGTGCTTCGCTTTCGGCCTCCATGCGGTCCCGCCGGGCGCAGCTAACTGCCGCCTAAGGTAACCGGCGAACGGTAGAGGCTCTCCCCTAGACTTCCTGGGTGAGGGCCTCTGCCAGTACCCGCTTCAAAATTTTGCCGGTGGGCCCCAGCGGTAGCTCCTCTTTGAAAACATAGCGACGCGGGTACTTGTAGGCGGCAAGTTCCCGGCGGGCCAGCTGATCGAGGGACGCGGTCAGCTCAGCCTGCTGCGAAGCGTCCAGGGGTTCGCGCGGCACCACTACCGCCACAATTTCTTCGCCCACGGTCTCAGAGGGCTGCCCCACCACGGCTGCCAGCTGGACAGCGGGGTGGGTGTAGAGGACGTCCTCAATTTCCCGCGGGTAGACGCTGTTGCCGTTACGCAAGATCATGTCTTTGAGGCGGTCAACGATAAAGATATTTCCCGCCTCATCGAGCCGGGCTACATCGCCGGTGGCAAACCAGCGGCCCTTGAGCACCTCAGCGCTCGCTTCGGGACGGCCCCAGTACCCGGCCATAACGTTGGGCCCGGCAACCCACAGTTCACCCGCTTCACCGGTAGCCAGCGGCTGGCCCTGCCTATCGACTACTTTCACGTCTACCCCGGGTAGGGCCCTGCCGACAGAACCAATCACCAGGCCGTATTCAGCCCGGTTGAAGGACACAACGGGTGCAGTTTCGCTCAGGCCATAGCCCTCGTAGATGGGGAAGGCCACCAGGCGCTCAATATCAGCGTGGACAGAGGCGGGCAGAGCAGCCCCGCCCGATATGCCGAAGCGGACGCGCCCCCGCAGCCGGTGGGTCAAAGCAGGGTCGGTGCCCAGATAGGTAGCCAGGGCACTGTACATGGTAGGAACTGCAGCAAACACCGTAACTCCGGCAGTGGCACACAGCTGGGCTGCCCCACCCGGGGTGAAACGCGGGAGCAGAGCAATGGCGGCGCCCGCTGCGAGTACCGCGTTCATCGATACGGTCTGCCCAAAGGCATGGAAGAGGGGAAGGCCCCCGAAAATAATGTCGTCTGACGTGAAACCAAAGACATCCACGCAGGTCAGGGCATTGGAGAGCATATTGGCGTGGGTGAGGGTCGCCCCCTTCGGGGCGCCGGTGGTTCCCGAAGTGTAGAGAATAACGGCCGGGTCCTGAGCGGCAACCGGGTGAGCCTCCCAGGGCTGCGGGGCGGGAGCGTCCGCACCAAACATCGCATCGGGCGATAGCACCTCAAAGGTAAGCTGGCCTTCCACCTCGTCAAGAATCTGCTCGCTCTCCTGCCCCACCCGGGTACCGGCGGCAGCAACCAGGAGCCGGGCACCGGCGTCCTGCACCTGATAGGCAGCCTCACGAGCCGACAGCAGGGGGTGCATAGGCACCACCACCGCCCCTAGCGATAGGGCACCGTAGTAGAGGCCCACCATGGCCGGTACGTTCGGCAGGGCCAGGGCCACCCTGTCGCCGGGAACCAGGCCCCGCTCCCCCAGCCAGGTGCGGGCAGCGCCGACCAGCTGAGCCAGCTGCTGGTAGGTCAAAGACCCACCTGCCCAGGTCAGGGCCGGGCGCTCAGAGCTAGCGCGGGCAGCAAGCAGGGCAGCCAGATTATTCTGGGAAGAGGGAGCTACGGTCTGCTGGTCGTGCTTGATATTCACTAAGGGAGCCTTTCCTTGCGGGGCCTAGCTGGCCCTGCCTATTCTTTCACACCCACCCGGTCAACACTTCTGAACGAAAGTTCTAAATAAGGTCGGCATGAGTTGTTTGCTGGTCTAGACAGGGTTGCTAAAGGGGCTCACTTTCTGAGAAAGTGACAGTATGACAGATGTGAACCATACCCTGACCGAGCAGGACATCGACTTCCTCAACTCGGTCTTCGACCTGGCACGGGACAACAAGCCGGTAGCCCTCAAATCCCTGTTTGACCAGGGCGTACCCGTTGACCTGACCAACGCAAAGGGCGACACCCTGCTCATTTTGGCCGCCTACCACGAGCACTCGGAGCTGGTTCAGCTGCTGATTAACGAGGGCGCTGATCTTGACCGGCTCAACGAGCGGGGCCAGACCGCCCTGGTCTGCGCGACCTTCCGTAACAATCTGCCCATCGCCCGCATGCTCCTGGACGCCGGAGCCGACGAGACCCTGGGAAGCCAGACCCCGGCCGACGTCGCCGAATTCTTCAACCTTGAAGAGATGAAGAAGCTCTTCGCCTAAAAAGTAGGGGCGGGCTACCGAGGTAGCCCGCCCCTGTTCTTTAGTTTTTCTTTGCCTAAGCCGCCCACTCGAGGAAGAGGGCGGCTACTTTTTCGCCGCCGTTGGGGTCGCGGGTAATGACCATGACGGTGTCGTCGCCCGCGATGGACCCCAGCAGGGGCTCTAGCCCGGCCTGGTCAATAGCTGAGGCCAGGAACTGGGCTGCGCCCGGCGGGGTACGCAGGATGACCAGGTTGGCTGAGGCCTCGGCAGTCACAAGAAGTTCTTTGAAGAGGGAAACGAGGCGAGCGTCGGGGCCTTCCTGGGTGCTCCGACGGACGGGGTGGTTAGGTACGGCGTAGATTAGCCCCGATTTTTCGTCGCGCACGCGCTCGGCGCCAATTTCCACCAGGTCGCGGGAGAGGGTCGCCTGGGTGACTTTGAGCCCGTCGTCGGTGAGTAGCTGGGCTAGTTCGGCCTGCGAGCGCACGCGGTGGGTTTGGAGCACCTCGATGATGCGGGCTTGCCGCGCGGTTTTGGTGGAGGGAATCGCCATTGTTTCTTCTCTTTTTCTGGTCGGTTTAGCTGAGAGCTGTGCGGACGTTGGTGGCTAGGTTGGACTCGGCGAGCAGGAAGGCCATGAGGGCTTTTTGGGCGTGGAGGCGGTTTTCTGCTTCGTCGAAGACGACGGAGGCTGGCCCGTCGATGACGTCGGCGGTGACTTCGTAGCCGCGGTAGGCGGGAAGGCAGTGGAGGAAGATAGCGCTGGAATCAGCCCTATTCATAGCCTCGGTATTGACGGTGTAGGGCTTGAAGACCTGGGCACGGGCTTCTTTTTCGTCCTCTTGGCCCATGGAGACCCAGGTGTCGGTGATGACGACGTCGGCGCCTGCTAGGGCCTGGTCGGGGTCGGTGGTGACCAGGATGGAGCCGCCGGTTTCGGCTGCTCGCTGCTGGGCTTCTGCGACGACGGAGTCGGCGGGGAGGTAGCCCTCGGGGCCCGCGATACGAACGTGCATGCCCGCGGTGGCGCCACCGAGCAGGTAGGAGTTAGCCATGTTGTTGGCGGCATCGCCCAGGTAAACCATGGTGAGGTCGGCCAGCTTGCCCTTGTGCTCGCGGATGGTGAGCAGGTCGGCGAGAATCTGGCAGGGGTGGTAGTCGTCGGAGAGGGCGTTAATGACGGGCACGCGGGAGTGCTCAGCCATCTCTTCAAGACCCGCCTGGGCGTAGGTGCGCCAGACGATAGTGGAGACCATACGGGAGATGACCTTGGCGGTATCTGAGATGGTTTCCTTATGGCCAAGCTGGGCTTCGCCGGGGTTAACAATCAGGGGGTTGCCGCCGAGTTCTGCGATACCTGCGTGAAAGGAGAAGCGGGTGCGGGTCGAGGTTTTATCAAAGATGACAGCTGCGGTCTGGGGGCCCGCCAGGGGCTTGTAGCCGTAGCGGTCCGCCTTCATGGAGGCAGCCAAATCGAGCACCTGCGCCTGCTCGGCGGGGGTGAGGTCGGTGTCTTTGAGGAAGTGGCGTACCACGGTTTTCTCCTAGGGTTGGGGGGCAGCGTTTCAGCTGACCTTTCATTATATGCACAGTTACTGATAGTTATGCAGTTTGTGAATAAGAGTAGGCATCGCGGATGCCTTTTACGCCGACTGGCTGGGGCTGGCATGAATCACATGCGAGCGCTAGCGAGCCTGTGAGAAGGTTAGTCGGCAGAAAGGCATCCGCGATGTTCACCGACATTTTTCCATCCGCATTTACTGCTGTCGCGCCTCAGCCAGAATAGTGGGGAAGGCAGCGGTGAACTCTGCCAGTTCGGCGTCGGTAATGGTGAGGGCGGGGGCGATGCGGACGGTGCGGGCGTCCGGAGCGTTGACGATGAAGCCTGCTGCTCGGGCGGCGGCGACAAAGGCAGGTGCCAGGGGCGCGCCGGTATCAGTTGCTTCGTCTGTGAGGACGATGCCAACCAGCAGGCCCGCTCCCCTGGTTTCTGCCACGCCGGCTACTTCTTCGATAGCGGCTCTGAAGGTGGAGCCGCGCTGGGCGGCGGCATCGAGCAGGTGCTCGGCTTCGATAGTTTCGAGGGTTGCTGTTGCTGCTGCGGTGGCCAGGGGGTTGCCGCCGAAGGTGGTGCCGTGCATACCGGCTTCGAGTGTGCTGGCATTGTCTTCGCCGACTACGACCATGGCGCCGATGGGGAAGCCGCCGCCCAGGCCCTTGGCCAGGGTGATGGCGTCGGGCAGGTTCTCGCCGGTGAGTTCACGGGAGTGTTCGAACCAGCGGCCGGTGCGGCCCATACCGGTCTGGACCTCGTCCACGATCAGCAGGGCGCCCTTGTCGCGGGTGAGTTCGCGGGCGCGGGTGAGGTAGCCTGCGGGCAGGGGCAGGACGCCGGCCTCCCCCTGGATGGGCTCGACGATGAGGGCAGCGACGTCGTCGGTCAGATTTTCTTCGAGGGCTTCGAGGGTAGCAGGAATATGTTTGATGCCGGTGGGGAGCGGTTCGAAGGGCTCACGGTAGGCGGGCTTCCAGGTGAGGGAAAGAGCCCCGATAGTGCGCCCGTGGAAGCCGTGGTCAAGGGCGAGGATGGTGCCTTTGCCGTGGAGGTTACCGTGGCGGCGGGCAAGTTTATAGGCAGCTTCGTTGGCTTCGGTGCCGGAGTTGCAGAAGAAAACGCGACCCTGCTCAGTTCCCAAGTAGCCCAGCAGGCGGTGGGCCAGAGCAATCTGCTGGGGTGTGGTGAAGAAGTTTGAGACGTGGGCTAGGGTTGCGGCCTGCTCGCTGACCGCCTGTACCCAGGCAGGATGGGCGTGGCCAAGGGCATTGACGGCTATGCCGCCGAGCAGATCCAGGTAGACCTTGCCGTCGGCGTCCGTCACCCGAGAGCCCTGCCCCGAGACCAGCACCAGGGAGGGGTCGCCAAAGACCCCGAGTAGCTCATCTTTGTAGTTGTTCAATAGTTGTTCTTGAGACATGGTATTTCCCGTTGAGGTTAGCGAGCGAAACAGATATTTCGCGCTAGCGGTATTTAGGGCTCTGCGGCACGTGCTGACGGCCAACTGGCTCGGGGCTGGCGTTTAGGGTGTTGGCCAGAGGCATGTGCCGCAGAGCTACTGTATTTCTAATAGGTAATGGGCTTGACCTGAAAATCTGGGGCCGGGTGGTGCCAGGGGGTATCGTCCACATCATCGGGAGTGAGCTGGGTGCCGATACCGCGGTCGGTAAAGATTTCAAGTAGGGGCGAGTGGGCCAGGCGGCCATCGACGATGGAGGCTCTAGGGACGCCCTGCTCTACAGCCTGCAGGCAGGCGCTCATCTTGGGGATCATGCCGGACACCAGGCCGGGCAGCATCTCCCGAAGTTCGCTGACCGTCAAAGATGAGATCAGGGAGTCTTTGTCGGGCCAGTTGGCGTAGAGGCCTTCCACATCGGTGAGGACGACGAGTTTTTCGGCTCCCAGGGCAGCGGCAACAGCTGCAGCTGCGGTGTCTGCATTCACGTTGAGGATTTCGCCGGTAAGACCCGCTAAACCGTGGTTGTGGTCGGGGTACTTTTCGGGGTCGTGCATTTCGGGGGCAACAGATGAAATCACGGGGATTTTTCCGGCCTGAATCATGGACATGATAGCGGTGGTATTCACACCGACCACCTCACCCACCAGGCCCAGGTCAACTTCTTGGCCGTCCACCACGGTGCCAATGCGGCGGGCGCGCAACAGCCCGCCGTCCTCCCCGCTCATAGCGACAGCGAAGGGTCCGTGGGAGTTGATCAGCGAGACAAGCTCTCGGGCAACCTGGCCGGTGAGTACCATGCGGACGACGTCCATGGCTTCGGGGGTGGTGTAGCGCAGGCCGCCGCGGAACTCGCTTTCGATGCCGAGTTTGGTGAGCATGGCGGTGATTTGGGGGCCGCCGCCGTGCACGACGACGGGGCAGATACCGATAGTGCGCAAGAAGACCATGTCTTCGGCGAAGGCAGCGCGCAACTCGTCCGAAATCATGGCGTTGCCCCCGTATTTGAAGACCATAATCTTGCCCCGGAACTGTTGGATCCAGGGTAGGGCTTCCATCAGGGTTTTCGCTTTTTGCTGGGCAGTATCGAAGCGGGCGTGGGCGTTTTTTTGCTCTGCCATCTGGTGTTCCTTTGGGTTAGCTGGAGTAGGCCGAGTTTTCGTGGACGTAGTCGTGGGTAAGATCGTTAGTCCAGATGGTAGCTTCGTGCTGCCCTGCACCCAGGTCGATCTCGACGGTTACCTTGCGGTGAGCGGCTAGGTCTACCAGGGAGCGGTCTTCGCCGATGCCGCCGCCGGTGCAGACCTGCACGCCGTTGATGGTGACGTTGACCCTATCGGGGTCGAAGGCGGCTGAGGTGGTGCCGACTTCAGAGAGGATGCGGCCCCAGTTGGGGTCGTTGCCGAAGATGGCTGTTTTGAAGAGGTTGGAGCGGGAGACAGCCCGGGAGACTTCTTCGGCGTCCGCTTCGCTGGCAGCGCCCAGGGTGCGCACGTGGATATCATGGCTGGCGCCTTCGGCGTCCCCAATGAGTTGCAGGGCGAGGTCCTGGCAGACCTTGGTAAGGGCTTCGGTGAAGACGCCCAGGTCGGGTTCGATATCGGAGGCGCCGGAGCTCATGAGAATAACGGTGTCGTTGGTCGACATGCAGCCGTCGGAGTCGGCCCGGTTGAAGCTCAGACGCACGGCCTCGCGTAGGGCGGTATCGAGGTTGTCAGGTGAGATGAGAGCGTCGGTGGTGATGACCACCAGCATGGTCGCCAGCCCCGGTGCCAGCATACCTGCGCCCTTGGCCATACCGCCGATAAGGTAGGCGCCACCCTCTTCAATTTCCACGCCGATAGCGGCCTGCTTTGAGACGGTATCAGTGGTCATGATGGCTTCAGCCGCCGCCAGCGAAGAGCCGGAGCTCACGCCCAGGGAGGCTGCGGCGTCCTTTGCGCCCGCGGTGAGCTTGTCCATAGGCAGGCGCTCGCCGATGAGGCCGGTGGAGCACACCAGCACGTCGTCGGCTGAGACGCCGAGCAGGTCAGCAACGAGTTCAGCAGACGCGTGCGTGTCTTGGAAGCCGGGGGCACCGGTGCAGGCGTTGGCGCCGCCGGAGTTGAGCAGGACGGCGTCCGCCCGGCCATCGCTGATGACCTGCTGGCTCCAGAGGACAGGAGCAGCGGCGAAGCGGTTGCTGGTAAAGACCGCGGCGACGTTTTTAACCGGACCATCGTTGACGACCAGAGCGACGTCTTTTTTACCCTCAACAGCGCTAATACCAGCGCGGACGCCCGCTGCACGGAAGCCGCGGGGGAAGGTCACGCCGTGGGTGGTTACGCCTTCAATCTGGTGGATAGTGTCGGTCACGGTGCGAGTCCTTCCTGGAGTAGACCTGCGTTTTCGGGCAGGCCCAGGGCAATGTTCATAGATTGGATGGCACCGCCTGCGGTGCCCTTGGCAAGGTTGTCGATGACGCTGGTGATGATGACGCGCCCGGCGTGCTCGTCGTATGCCAGCTGCATCTCAGCGTGGTTGGAGCCCTGCACGCTCTTGGTGGTGGGCCACTGCCCCGCAGGAAGCAGATGCACGAACTTTTCGTCGGCGTAGGCGGCCTGCCAGGCTTCACGCAGCTGGGCTTCGGTGACGCCGGGGCGGACGCGCGCGGTAGCGGTTGCCAGAATGCCGCGGGGCATGGGGGCAAGGGTTGGTGTGAAGGAAATCTGCACCTGCTCCCCCGCTACGGTGGAAAGTTTTTCTTCAATTTCGGGGGTGTGCCGGTGGGAGCCGCCAACCCCGTAGGGGCTCATGCCACCCATGATCTCTGCTGAGAGCAGGTGGGGCTTGAGGCTCTTCCCTGCTCCCGAGGTGCCGGAGGCCGCAACAATCACAACATCGGTGGGTTCCAGCAGGCCTGCGGCAAATCCGGGAGCCAGGGCCAGGATGGACGCTGTGGGGTAGCAGCCGGGCACAGCAACTCGCTTGCTCCCCACCAGATTCTCACGCTGTTTGCCGGTGGCGGTGGGCAGCTCGGGCAGGCCATAGGGCCAGGTGCCGGAGTGCTCTGAGCCGTAGAACTTCACCCAGGCGTCAGCGTTCTCAAGGCGGTGGTCTGCTCCGGCGTCAATCACCAGGGTGTTCTCGGGTAGCTGGGCTGCGATCTCTGCACTGGCACCGTGGGGTAGGGCCATGAAGACTACGTCATGGCCGCTCAGGGCCTCGGCAGTGGTGTCGGCAACGACCAGGTCGGCATAGGCGCGCAGGTGGGGGGCCAGGTCGCCCAGGCGGGAGCCAGCGGACGAGTGCGCGGCTACAGTTTTAACCTCAATATGCGGGTGGGTGGCCAGCAGGCGCAGAATCTCACCACCGGCATACCCGGTGGCACCTGTGACAGCTACGGTAATAGTCATAGCACCATATTTGCATGTTTTTACATAGTAGTAAATATTTATGCACTGCGTTTCGCAATGTGAACCTGCGAGCGCAAAGCCACCCACGCGCGTCCGCTCCCGTCCCCGCAAAGGGACCTGAAAACCAAAAAGGGACCGCATATTATGCGGTCCCTTTTTGAAAATGCGGTCCCCTTGATGTTGAGGTGGGGAACAGCTCAACCTAGTCGAGGCTCTCTGCGCCCTTACGCTTGCGGATCATCATGAAGGTGCCGACAACACCGGCGCCAAAGACCAGAATCGCACCAGCTAGGCGGAACATAGCACTGCGCTTCTGGGAGGCTACGGTATCTTCGGTCACCGGCACCAGGCTGCCCTCTTCGCCGGTACGGGCCACGGTGAGGTTAGCGTCTCCGGTTTGCACCAGCAGGGCATCGACGGTCTCGGGGAAGTCAGCGCTGACGGTACCGGTCTGGGAGCCGCGGAACTCAACGGTGGAGCCAGGGTTGACCTGCACAGGATCAGCAATCTCCGAAATAAAAGTCTTACCGGTCATCGCGGTGTTGTCAGGCAGGGTACCGGTGTAAGTCGCCACGTTGCTATCACCTTGCAGGTCGCTGGTGACCTTTTCAAAGGTGCCACTCATGACCCAGGAGCGCCCCTCGTAGCCTTCGTTGGCGCGGGCCTCGTTGAAGGTCCGGATGCCGCCGATCAGCAGGATAATGGCAAAGATGGAGGCCAGAATCATGATGCCCGCCGCAGCCAGCTTGGGCCCAAGTGGTCCGCGGGGTTCCTCGTAGTCTTCTTCCTCTTCAGTGAAGGTGAAGAAGTCGTCGGTGCGGTCATCTTCGTCGAAGTTATCGCGGTCTTCGAGGTAACGCTGATCGCTCACGGTGCATCTCCAGAGGTTGTGGGTGATTGCCTAGATGAAGGCGGAAGTCCATTCTATCGCGTCAGCCCCTAAAAGGCTTATCGGTCTCACAGAAGGGTCAGCTTTTTCAGCGGTGCCTCCCAGGCGCTGCCCTGGACTTCCCCACAATCCACCCGCTGCACGCAAAGAGCCCGGCGGACGCGCGTCCGCCGGGCTCTACCCCTTGTGTGAGGGTTTGCGGTGCTTAGGCTCGCTGAACCGCGCCGAAGCGTTCGGCGGCCAGGGCAACGCCTGCTTCACGGGCCGCGGAGGCCTCATCAGCGGTCAGGGTACGGTCGGTGGCACGGAAGCGCAGGGCAAAGGCCAGGGACTTCTTGCCCTCTTCGATGCCGGTACCGCGGTAGTCGTCGAAGACGCGGACGTCCTCAAGCAGCTCCCCGGCGCCCTCAGCCAGGGCGGCGGCCACGTCAGCGGCAGGGACCGCAGCATCGACCACCAGGGCGACGTCCTGGTTGGCTGCCGGGTAGCCGGAGATACCGGTAGCCTGAACCGCCTCACCAGCTTGGGCGATCAGGGCGGTGAAGTTGAGCTCGAAGGCACTGGTGCGCTCGGGCAGGTTCAGCTTGGCCAGCAGCTTGGGGTGCAGCTCACCGGCGTAGGCGATGACCTCACCAGCTGCGTCCTTGAGCACGGCGGTACGGCCGGGGTGGAAGGCCTGGTGCTCGCCATTGGTAAGGGTGAGCTTCACGCCCGCGGCATCGGCAACCAGGAGCACGGAGTCAAGGGCATCGCGCCAGTCAAAGGCACGGGCGGTAATGCCCGGGGTTTCCTCATGCTCAGCACCGGCGAAAAGACCGGCGATGTGGCGGGGCTGGTCGGGAATACCGGCATTCAGGTCGGCCAGAACCTCGTCGGCGGGCTTGACGCCCAGGCCGGGGATTGAGGCTGACCCCAGCTGGGTGCCGGGAATAAAGACGGAACCGGTCTCGTAGATGGCCAGGTTCTTGAAGCCGCGGGAGAGGTTGCGGGAGAGCACCTCGGTCAGGCCCGGCAGCAGGGAGCGGCGCATCCAGCCCTGGGCGGACGAGATGGGGTTAGCCAGGCGGATAGAATCCACCTTTTCACCGGCTACAGGGGTTGCCCACAGGTTGTTATCTTCATCAGAGACGAAGGGGTAGGCAAAGACCTCGGTCAGGCCCGATGCTGCCAGGGCGTTCAGGGCCCGGCGGCGCAGGGTCTGCTCGACGGTGTAGCCGCGACCGGGAGGGGCCACGGGCAGGGTCGAGGGAATCTTATCGTAGCCCACCAGGCGGGCAACTTCCTCGGTCAAATCTTCCTTGGCACCCAGGTCGGTGCGCCATGAGGGCACGGTAACCTCGTAAGAACCCTCGGCCACTTCAACGCTGGCGCCAATCTGTTCCAGAGAGCCAACGATTTGCTCTTCGGTGTAGTCGATGCCAATGCGGCCTGCGGTGTAGTCGGCGGGCAGGGAGATGACGGTGGGCTCGAAGCTGCCACCGGCGTCCGTCACGCCCTCATCAACGGTTGCTCCTGCCAGCTCTACCAGCAGGTCAACGGCCCGCTGGGCGGCAGCTGCCTGAATCTGGGGGTCAACGCCGCGTTCAAAGCGCTTGGAGGCCTCAGAGGAGAGCTTATGGCGGCGGGCGGTGCGGGCGATGGAGACCTCATCGAAGCGGGCTGCCTCAATCACGATGCGGGTGGTTGAGTCGGAGACCTCGGTGGAGGCCCCGCCCATGACACCGGCCAGGCCGATGGGGCCGGACTCGTCGGTAATCAGCAGGTCTTCGGCGTGAAGCTCGCGTTCCTTCTCGTCCAGGGTGGTGAGCTTCTCGCCAGCTTCGGCACGGCGCACGGTGATGCCGCCGGTTAGCTTATCTGCATCGTAAAAATGCAGGGGCTGGCCGGTTTCGAGCATGACGTAGTTAGAGATATCCACCGGCAGGGAGACGGAGCGGACGCCCGCCAGGCGCAGGCGGGAGGACATCCAGGTGGGCACGGGGGCGGTTGCGTCCACGCCGCTGACCGAGCGGGCAACGAAGCGGGTGGCGCCGTCCTTGCCGTGAATGGGGGCAGAGTCGGTCAGGGTGACGGGCAGGCCAGAACCGTTGGCAGCAGGGGCCTTGGCAGCCAGATCGAGTACGAAGTCATCGAAGTCGTTGCCGGTGGCGTGGCAGTACTCGCGGGCGATACCTCGAATGGAGAAGCCGTAGCCACGGTCGGGGGTGACGTTAACTTCGGCAGCTTCGTCGTAGAGACCCAGCAGGTCCATGGCGTCGGTGCCGACCTCGGGGTCAAGACCCAGGGTGGAGAGCACCAGGATGCCGCCGTGGTCCTCACCAATGCCGAGCTCCTTGACGGAGGCGATCATACCGGCTGACTTGTGGCCATAGGTCTTGCGGGCGGTGATAGCGAAGCCGCCGGGCAGCACAGCCCCGGGCAGGGTCACTACAACCTTGTCGCCGGGCTTGAAGTTGTGGGCGCCGCAGATAATACCCTGCACGCCGGACTCTTCAATGCCCTTGCCGGTCAGGGTCTGCTTCTGCCCCTCGGGCACAACGCGCACCTGGCACCAGTTAACGGTCTTACCGTTGGAGTGGGTTTCGGGCTCCATGGAGAGCACCTGACCCACCACGATGGGGCCGGTCAGCTCGTCGGTGGGGCGGTGGACGTCCTCTTCTTCCAGGCCAACTGTGACCAGGGTAGCCATGACATCTTCGGCGCGTGCGTCGGCCGGGACGGGTGCGTATTCACGCAGCCAGGAAAGGGGTACTCGCATGGGTTAGATCTCCATCTTGAACTGCTGTGAGAAACGGACGTCGCCTTCAATCATGTCGCGCATATCCTGCACACCGTTGCGGAACATGAGGGTACGTTCGATGCCCATACCAAAAGCGAAACCTGAGTAAACTTCAGGGTCAACACCGGCTGCTCGCAGCACATTGGGGTTGACCATGCCGCAGCCGCCCCACTCGATCCAACGGGGGCCGCCCTTTGCGTCCGGGTGCCAGACGTCCAGCTCAGCGGACGGCTCGGTGAAGGGGAAGTAGTTGGGGCGCAGGCGAATCTTTGCCTCCTGGCCAAACATAGCGCGGGCCATGTGCTCCAGGGTGCCCTTGAGATCAGCCATGGTCAGGCCCTTATCAACGGCCAGGCCCTCAATCTGGTGGAAGACCGGGGTGTGGGTAGCATCGAGCTCATCGGTGCGGTAAACCTGGCCGGGGCAGACCACATAGAGGGGCAGGTCGCGGGAAAGCAGGGAGCGCATCTGCACCGGGGAGGTGTGGGTACGCAGCATCAGGTGGGCACTGGTGGGCTCCACGAAGAAGGTGTCCTGCAGCTCGCGGGCCGGGTGGTCAGGCTTGAAGTTCAGCGAGTCAAAGTTGTACCACTCTGATTCAAGTTCGGGGCCATCGGCAATCTCCCAGCCCATGCCCACGAAGATATCGCACATCTGCTCCTGCAGGACGCTGATGGGGTGGCGGCCGCCAATACGGCGGCGGGGAGTGTGGGCAGTGACGTCCACAGCCTCTTCAACCAGAATACGGGCGTCACGCTCTTCTTCCAGCTCAGCGTTACGGGCCTCAAGAGCCTTGGTCAGGCGTCCGCGCACCTGGCCCATAATCTTGCCAACCTCAGCCTTGTGCTCCTTGCGCAGATCGCGCATCTGCTTATTGGCCAGAATAAAACCGGCCTTCTCGCCGGTAAAGTCCAGGCGCACACGCTTGAGTTCTTCAAAGGTGGGGGTTTGTTCGGCGATTTCCTTCTGAGCCCGCTCAAACTCGGCGGTGAAGGCATCGCGGACGGTCGCCAGACCGTTCTCGGGGTCTTTTTCTAGAATGGCGCGAATGTTAGCCAGCACCTGGAAGGGTGTGGGGTTCTCAGGCACCTCGGGCAAAGAATCAGTCATCTGCACTTCTCTTCACAATGTGGGTTTCGGGCGCTTACCGCACCCAGGGCATCAAGACAATAGTTTAGTGCAAAAAGGTGAAGCAGGCTCGCGCTCGATGGGAACGGAACGGACGCTGCCCACAGGTAAGTGACCACTAGCAGGCACTTAGGGCGCTGGAATAACATCAACCCGTTCAAAGAAAGCACGGGCAACAGGGGTGAAAGTTAGGCCAAGCCAGGTGAGGTTGGCTAGAGACCACACCAGGAACCCGGTCATAGCCGTTGGACCGACAGCAGGAGGTGCAACCCAGATCAGTGAAAGAAGCGAAACAGTGCTGATGACGGTACAGACAAACCCGAGCAGGTTAGCAGCTCCTGCTTTTTGCCAGGTGCCGGTGCGGCGGATAACCCAGATATATAGCAGGAAGGTGAGGGCAATTGAAATACCAGCACTTACGGCTCCCCGTGCGTCGCTGACATCAAGGGAAGTAACCATTTGCGTCAGGTAAGCGATGCCCGACAGCACTAAAATGCCCTGCATTACCCGGATAACCGTAGGCACTTCTCCCCTGCTAAAAGCCAGTTGCTGTTTCTCTTTTTCTTTCATAAATAATCAGCCTCCTTTCTTTTAGCGTAACGACCAGCCGGTCACAATTCAAGACCGTGAAGCGCGCACAAAATAGGCCCTCCGGATCAACCGGAGGGCCCATCACAGCTAGAAGATAAGGTCTAGCGCAGGATTGAAGCAACAGACTTATTCGATACCGCAACAATCCAGACGATGGCCAGAACCAGCCACAGAACGCAGAGTGCAACAACAATAATCGAAATGTAGATTGAGCCCAGCGCCGAGAAGGCTGCGCCAAGAATTCCCAGACCCGCGAAAACATAGCCGGTGATGCGACCGGCCTTTTTGTACTTAGCCATGAGGAAATACACCAGGGCAAAAAGTGCCAGACCAATAACGGTTCCCGCCACAGTGGTCACAGGATTTTGGTCAGTGGGCACAGTCTCGCCGAGCACGTCGATAGTTTCGGGTGCCAGCACGTAGCCCAGCACCTGCACCAGCAGGTAAACAACAGCTGTAGCCAAGAGAACGGTCTGTGAGCGCTTGTGCTTCTGCTCAGCGTCAGGGGCTACTGGCTGCTGCCCGAAGCCCAGCTGACCGCCCATGTACATAGCCTGAGTATCGTTCGGTGCGGAGTAATCATTAGTTCCGTAGGGTGTCTGTGACATGTCTAAACCTCCATGTAAAAGATATGTTGCGTACTACACATCATACCGGAGATAAAAGTCAGATACCTTACATTCTCGCTGGGGGCAGGCTCTATTACGCTTCTCTACAGCTTAAGCGGCGCGGACGCCCGCCAGCAACTCCTCGACAATAGGAAAGTCAGCGGGAATCCAGGGCAGCTCCAGCACCGTGGCATCAAGCTGGACCCAGCGTAACTCAGCGTGGTCTTGCAGGGCGGTGGCGCGTCCGTCCGTAATTTCTGCAAACCAAACCCGCATAGCGGCCTTCTCGTTCAGCACCCAGCCCTGGGGGTGGGGGCCAATAATCTCGGTACCGAGCTGGGCGGTAACACCCAGCTCTTCACCCAGTTCACGGAGCAGGGCATCCTCGCAGGCTTCACCGGGCTCAACCTTGCCGCCGGGAAACTCCCAGAGACCCGCCAGCGCCGGTGGAGCCGATCGCTGGCCCACCAGCAGGCGGGTGGGGCTGGTCAAAGAATCGACGATAGCCGCCCCGACCACCTGCACCGGGTAGACGGCAGTAGGCTGCTCCCCCACTAGTCGCCCTTGCGGTTCTGGGCCAGGGATGAAGCAAAGAGGCAGACACCAGCTGCCATGCCGACGTTCAGCGACTCGGCAGCCCCGCGCAGGGGAACGGCCACGCGCAGGGAGGCAGCGGCTTTCTCTTCATCGCTCAGGCCCGCCGCTTCGTTGCCGAAGAGCCACATGGTGGGCTTGGCCAGGTCATACTTGACCTTCTTACGGGGTTCGACGCCGTTACGCAGGGCGAAGGCGGCGTCCTGGAGGTCGTCGAGGGAGACGCGCCCGTAGCCGTCCGCTGCGAGCACGCCGATACCCTGGGCCTTAGCGTCCTCGGCGAAGTCTTCGAGGTCGATGCCCTGGATAACGGGCACGTGAAAGAGGGAGCCTGCGGTGGAGCGCACCGCCTTGGGGTTGTAGAGGTCAACTGCGCCCTTGGTGGTGACAATCAGGTCAGCACCGGCGGCGTCGGCGGCCCGCAGGATGGTGCCGGCGTTGCCGGGGTCTTGCACGCGGGCCAGGACGGCGATGAGCTTGGGGTTGATGGCCCCTTCGCCCCAGATGTCTGAGGGGGCGATGTCATTCTGGAAGGCAACGGCGATAATGCCCTGGGGGCTGACGGATTCGGCCATGGCCGCGAGGACAGGCTCGGTCACCATGCGCATGAAGACCTTGCGGCCGGGCTCAGGGGTGGGGGTTCCGTGGGCTTCTTCGAGCAGATCGACGACGTCGGGGTGGCGGTCGAAGGCGCGTTCGGTGATGTAGACGGCGTCGAGCAGGGGCTTGACCTGGTGGGCTTTGAGGGCTTCGCGGACGGCCTGCGGCCCCTCGACCAGGAAGTGCCCGGTCTTGGTGCGGGCTGCCCGGGTGGCAAGCTTGGCGATGTCTTTGACACGGTCTGCCTGGGGGTTTTCCATGACGACGGGGGTGCTGAGGCGTTCTTTGAAGTCCATAGGTTCTATTGTCTCATGGCTAGTTTGCTGACTTGTGGGTTTGTGGGGAAGGACGCGGTGGGAGTGGGGGGTAAGCCTGAGACAATGACAGGCTGGTCTTCAGTCTTATCTGGGTAAGCCTTACAGTGAATATAGGCTGAGTTTGAGGAGGGCTTTGTTGTGGTGATGTCTGCGGTAGAGGTGAAGTTGGATGAGCAGACTAAGAGGGACCTTGAGGTCTTGTGTCAGGAGCTGGGAATTACGGTTTCTGCTGCCTTTTCGATGTTTGCGAAGAAAATGACTAGGGAGCAGAGGATTCCCTTTGAGGTATCGATTGATCCGTTTTATTCCGAGGCTAATGTGAGTATGTTGCGCCGGTCGGTTGCTCAGGTTAAAGGGAATTAACCTCTCATGTCGTGTAGCTGCTAGCAAGGCATTGCTTACGCCCATCTGAGTTGAGGTATCAGCTTATGGGGATAACGAATTGGTAAGCGAAAAGTTATGATGTTGAGGGGTGGTAGATAGTCTCGATAAGAGCGCCCCCCCGTTCGGACGATAACTGCAAGGCGGTACATCATGGCAGATTCTGCTGATCTCAAGGAAGAGCTCCTCGTTAAATCTAAACAACGAGTTGCCGACCATGGTGAAGTGTTTACACCTGCTCATATCGTTGAGGCAATGCTCAACCTTGTCAAAGATGAATCTGAACGTATCGACTCACGGTTCCTGGAACCAGCCTGCGGTGAAGGCAACTTTCTGGTGCAGGTGCTACTCCGAAAATTAGCAACCGTTCAGGGCCGTTACGGCAAAAATGAGTTTGAACGCCGGCACTATGCCCTACTCGGACTGATGTGCATATACGGTATCGAGTTGCTTGAAGATAATGCCCAAATATGCCGTGAGAACCTGGCTAGTATCTTTGATGCTTTTATCAATGACAGCAGCACCCCCGAATGGGGTAAAGCAGCTCGTAAGGTTCTGGATGTCAATATTGTTCAAGCTGACGCTCTCACCCTGCTCAGGCCCAACGGCGAAGCGATAATTTTTCCTGAGTGGGGCTACCTGGCTAAGGGAAAGTTTCAGCGCCGAGATTTTTCTTTCGAGAATCTTGCCAGGGGCAAGAACCTTGCTCAAGGTAATGAGCATACAGATAGTCTGTTTGGGGAGCTTGAGGCAGAGAGCATTTTTGATCCGGTACACACCCACAAGCCAATGACGGTCAAGCAGATAGCAGAACTGGACGGATAGATGACAGAAAACACTCTGTTAAGGGGCCATAACCCTGATGTTTTGACCTGCATAGCGAACCTCTCAAACGATGAGGTTTTCACCCCGCCCACCTTGGCTGTGGCTATGCTCGACCAGGTGGCTCGCTCCTGGGAGGAGCGTTATGGTGAGGATATTTGGTCTAATCCTGACGTGAAATTTTTGGACCCTTTCACGAAGTCAGGGGTCTTCTTGCGTGAAATTACTTCACGCCTGGTAAAAGGGCTCGAAGACAAAATTCCCGATGTTCAAGAAAGGGTCAATCATATTTTGACCCGCCAGGTCTACGGGATAGCGATTACTGAGATAACGGCTCTAATAGCCCGGCGTAGTGTTTATTGTTCCAAGTGGGCCTCGAAAAAACATTCAATTTGCACTGCTTTTGAGACTGATGACGGCAATATCTGGTTTGAGCGGATAGAGCACACTTGGACTGGTGGGAAGAAGAAGCTAATCAGTCGCAAAAACGCTAAGACAAAGAAGTACACCTACGTCAATAGACGCTGTTCTTTCTGTGGGGCTAACGAAGCGGAATATAGCCGAGGTGACGACTTTGAATCCCATGCCTACGCTTTTATACACACTGACGAACCTCGAACACTGATAAGAAAGATTTTTGGAGAAGATATGCAGTTTGACGTCGTGATTGGCAACCCGCCTTACCAGCTCTCAGATGGTGGGCATGGGGCCTCTGCTTCTCCTATCTACCAGCACTTTGTTGAGAAGGCTTTAGAGCTCGACCCAAAGTATGCGGTCTTTATTACCCCGTCCCGGTGGTTTGCTGGCGGTAAGGGCTTAGATGAGTACCGGCAAAAAATGCTATCTGACCACCGTATGAAAGCACTCGTAGACTACCCCAAACTCTATGAGGCCTTCCCCGGGGTTAAGATTCGTGGAGGTGTTTCCTACTTCCTCTGGGATAAGAATCATGACGGTAAGTGTAGCGTTCAGACTATTTGGGACGGTAAGCCCACAGGTGAGCCTGTCGAGCGGTACCTTGACCAGTTTGATGTCTTGGTGAGATCTAATCAGGCGGTTTCTATTCTCGAAAAGGTACAGGCCGTTGAAGAAGAAACCATGGACAAAATGGTTTCTAGTCAAAAGCCTTTCGGTCTACGAACTTACGTTCATGGAAACGCACATTCAAAGGGAATGGAATCCCCTATCACTCTTTTTGGTTCCCAACGTATTAGCTGGATAGAAAGAAATGAGATTCCATCTAATCAAGACTGGATTGACCAGTGGAAGGTCTTGATGACAGGTGTGCAAGGGACTAGTGCTGCCGTCGAAACGATGTTCCTTTCTCGCCCTATTATTGCAGGACCTGATTCTGCATGCACCGAGACTTATCTAGTTGCTGGTCACTTTGAATCAGAAGATGAAGCAAAAAGCTTAGCTTCATATCTCAGAACCCAGTTTGCACGCTTTCTTGTTTCATTACGCAAAGTAGCTCAACATGCTTCAAAGAACGTATATGGCTTCGTTCCATTACAGGCCTGGGACCGTATCTGGACAGATGAAGACCTATATATCAAATATGGACTAACGGATGAAGAAATCTCCTATATCCAGTCTGTTGTTCGTCCCATGGAGGAAGAGCTGCTGTGAGTCAAAAGATTGAAGCGCTCCTCCCTGAAAAGCCCTCAGCCCGTCTCAAGGTCTACGCTTGGACGCCGAATACCCCTCCTGCTGGTTATGAGGGTCTCATCAAGATTGGCCAGACCACCCAGGCCGATGTCAATGACCGTATTCGGCAGTCTCAAGGGCAAATGCAGCAGGAGTACACCCTCCACATAGATGTCCTAGCAGAGCGTCAGGATGGCAGTCTTTTCAAGGATAGAGATGTCATTAACCATCTCAAGGCTAAAGGGTTCAATAACCCCGCTATTGGGTCGTCGCGTGAGTGGGTTCGCTGCACAGTTGCCGATGTATTAACAGCCATTGAGGAAATCCGTTTAGGCCAGGTCTTTTCAGGTAAGCGCCACCAAACTTTTGGGCTCCGCCCCGAACAACAACGTGCCGTAGATTTTACCTACGATTACTATTTTTCCCTCTGGCACGAAGAACCCGATGTTACGCCCCGATTCCTGTGGAACGCCAAAATGCGTTTCGGTAAAACCTTTACCGCTTATAAACTGGCCCAAAAAATGAATGCCCAGCGCGTTCTGGTTGTTACCTTCAAACCAGCAGTACAGTCAGCCTGGCAAGAGGACCTTGAATCTCACATTGATTTTGAGGGATGGCAATACCTCAACGCGTCGAGAAAAGCCGCCCAGGAAGAATACGACCCCTCACGACCACTCGTATATTTTGGGTCTTTCCAAGACCTAATGGGCCGAGACAGGGCAACAGGGCTCATCAAAGCTAAAAATGAGTGGCTCCACACCATTAACTGGGACCTTGTTATTTTTGACGAGTACCATTTCGGTGCCTGGCGTGATAAAGCAAAGGAACTTTTCGAAGGCGAAGAAGCCAAAGAACGTCAGGCAGAATTTAAGGCTGAATTTCACGACTCGCTTAGGACTTTTGACGAAGAACTAGATGAACTCAACAATTCCGAAGAGGACTTCCTACCTATTACAACCAGGGCGTACCTTTACCTCTCAGGTACACCTTTTAAAGCTCTAACCAGTGGTGAGTTCATCGAAGAGCAAATCTTTAACTGGACCTACACCGATGAGCAACAGGCAAAAATTGATTGGGAACAGGAGCACCCTGGCGAGTTTAACCCCTACGGTTCCCTGCCTGAAATGCGCCTGATGACCTACCAAATGCCTGACGATATTCTATCGATTGCAAGTCAAGGCGAGTTTGACGAGTTTGACCTCAACAGTTTCTTTGAAGCAACAGGAACCGGGGCTGAGGCTAGGTTTGTGCATGAATCAGATGTGCAGAAATGGTTAGACCTGATTCGTGGTGAACATGCACCAACTCAGCTAGACGCTCTCCGTTCAGGTTCGCGTCCGCCTTTCCCCTACGCCGACGTTAGACTCCTACCGTATCTACAGCACTCATTCTGGTTCCTGCCTAATGTTTCAGCTTGTCATGCTATGGCTAGACTTCTAAAGGCCAGGCACAATACCTACTGGCATGATTATCAGGTTTTGGTTGTTGCTGGTGCCGAAGCTGGGGTAGGTGTTGAGGCTTTACCGCCCGTTCGGAACGCTATTGGTGATGGTTATAGCTCTAAGACGATTACGCTATCGTGTGGGAAGCTCACCACGGGTGTGACGGTCAAGCAATGGTCTTCGATTTTAATGTTGAGGAATTTGTCGAGCCCTGAAACATATTTTCAGGCTGCTTTCCGGGTTCAATCGCCGTGGTCGATTAGGAATCCTGATGGTGATGATCCCAGCAGAGAAGATATCTTGAAGCCTGTTGCTTTTGTCTTTGATTTTGCACCGACGCGGGCTTTGCGTCAGATAGCTGAGTATGGCCAAAAGCTGAATCCGTCCGAGTCGAATCCTGAGAATTCGGTGGCTGAGTTGGTTAAATTTTTGCCCGTGCTTGCCTACGACGGTGCGAAAATGACTCAGATAGATGCTGGGAGCATTCTTGATATTGCTATGGCTGGTACCTCTGCGACGCTTTTGGCTCGTAAATGGGAGTCAGCTGTCTTGGTAAATGTTGATAATGCGACGCTTCGTAGGGTCATGAATAGTGAGGCTGCTATGGAAGCTATCATGCAGATTGAGGGCTTCCGTGCCTTGGGAACTGATGTCATTGAAACTGTAGTTAATAAGAGTGACAAGGTTTCTGAGACGAAGAAGTCTAAAGGTGCTTCCTTGTCTGCACGCGAGAAGAAGAAGCTGTCTGCGGAAGAGAAAGAATATAAAGATAAGCGAAGGAAGATTCAAGAAAAGCTCATCAAGTTTGCAACTCGCATTCCTGCTTTCATGTATCTCACCGATTTCCGCGAGAATACCCTGCAGGATGTCATCTCGAGGATAGAACCGGACTTATTTAAGACAGTTACGGGCCTGAGCGTTGCTGACTTTGAGTTGCTGGTTAGCTTGCGGGTTTTCAATTCGGTGCATATGAATCAGGCAGTTTTTGCGTTCCGCCGCTATGAAGATGCCTCACTCTCGTACACCGGGATCAGAAGCCATAAAGATCTCCGACAAGTAGGGCTGTACGATACAGTTATTTCATTTTAAATAAATTATCATAATAGCCACACATTTATTATTAATCAATCATTTTTGATTGCACTTTAACTGATCCAACATTGTGCAACATGGTCTGCTCAATAACATACTCATCATCAGCCGATTTAAAGGATACCAAATTGAAACCAGTACCATCCCCAAGAGAAGATTTATAAATTACACCGTCATAGTTTAGCGATTTTATAAATTCACAGATATATTGAGTTGGAGTATAATCAAAGCCACTTTTTGAGGGAACAATTGGGAGATTCAACTCTGCTGAAAATACTTCTAAGAGCTTAGCGCTCAAATAGTAATCTTTGAGATCAGCATTTTCTACAGTGTCCATTATCCCAAAAGGTGACAAATCATCCACTGGATTTCTAAGGTCAACAAAGTTATTACCAATATTTCTAAACTTAATCTTAGCGATACTAGCGTATTGGCCTGGATGGGGCCGAGTTTCAGAAATAGCAGTTGCTATATCAGAGGCTACATACAAATATGAGATTCCAGCCGGATTAGCCCTACCGTGCGTAGATACACTGCTTGGCGGTGGGCCCATCTCACTTGGTTGAAGAATACAGTCTTCATCATGGATTCGACTGCGATACCATTCACTGTTGACGAGTCGCTCCTCAAGTAGTAACGTAAACAAATTCTTCATCACAGAATCATCGAAAGGTTTTTCAAAAAACCAACGATTCTCATGTTTTATTTTTTCTTTAAAATCAGACCAAATGCTACTAACTGGTTGAGAATTTATATCACCATCTACAATAAATTTTTTTCCAGAAAATGAATCTCCCGTTATTCTTTCTAGTATAGTTTCAACTGTAATTGGGGACTTATTTGAGAATAAACCCCAATCCTCTTTTAGCCTATCGGCTATTGAAAGTGCGTTTGCTGCTACGTCTTCATCGATGCTATCCGTATACATCTCTAGAAGCTGTTCAAACTCATCAACAAAGTTTTCCGAATCAGCAACTAGCTTAGAATCTGAGCCACACGCATCACATTTACCAGTAAATGGATTTTTATTGTTAAAAATAACTTCACTAATATATTTGTCAGTAAAGCATTCAGCACAAATTCTAAAATTTATTTTCCCCATTTGCCACCCTAGTTACCCAAAAAATTAACAACCGTCTCCAAATGATGTTTAATTGAGAGTTTTTTTATGTACCCTAGACCTGGAAAATGCCCATTTTGTTTTAATTTTTTAAATTCGACTATTGCTTGAGTCTCATAAAATAAACCAGGATTTGCTTCATAGTCAATAAAAAATTTTTCCAGGGCTTCTGCAAATTTGCTAGCAGGGTCAGCTGGAGTATGATTCGTATCAGATACGTAGTGCCTTACAAAAATCTCTTTATCGCCTTCAGCGTCTATGTAGCTGAAATGTAATGCTACCGCATATGCTGGTCCACCCGATTCAGAGTACCTGCTCCCAATAGTTTGGAAATCACCGAACCCATCCAAATTGTACTCATTTTTAAAAAGTAAATGGATATCGGTAAAAAAACTTTGCTTTTGGTAGTCCGAATTTTTTTCTTCGGCTGCAAAATAATCGTCAATTAAAACTCTTTTACCATATTCTCTGAACTTATTTCTATAAATAGCTGAAGAGTGCTTATGAAAGAATATATTAATAAATTCTTTGCCACTTTTACTAATCTGATTAAGTATAAATTCAGAATCTGGAAACCCAGAATGGATTAAACAAATCTTGTCAAAAGAGGCTAATGAATTCAGGTAATATTCGATTTGATCGTTAGATGTACCTGTAGTTAAATAAACAGCCGGATAGATATCACGGATATGCGATTTACACAGATAGTCGAGAAGGCTAGTCTTATCTTTTTGATAGTATCCAACAGTTGGATTAATGATAACAAACGATTCAATTTGTGATTTAGATAATGCCTGCAGCGCTCTCGTCAAACTGTTAAGATTTTCTTTAACTGGTTCGATAATGGGGTGAATTAGTTCTTTCTTATGGTCCTCGAAGCTAGTCGATATATCTCGTAAAGCTAGAAGCTCAAATTGTTTCCCCCTCATAAACGGATAATACATATTACCTCCATTGGTATATCTGATTTATTGGGCTATTAAGCGACTTCAACAAATTATTTGTTTCTTTAACTGACATAATATCACCAATACCTACAGCTTTCAATGAGTGAGGTAGTTGATTAATCAAATCTATATTTTTTATGCATGACCTAGAATTTATCAAAGTTTTTACACTCTCTGCATGTAACTTCTCAACTGGTTCTCGATTCCAGTCCTCTAGATATGCTTTTCTTTTTAGAGTATTAGGGATATTAATATCGATTAATGGATTGATTTTTGTTAGAATTGCTTCAATCTCAGCTGTTCTAAGTGTATTAAACAAAGAAATTTTATCAATTCTAGATGGGTTTATTTGAGACTTCCGAATTGTTTGAATAGTATAACGCTGACTTAACGCAAGAACACCTACGTCTTCAGGTACCAAGTCTAATATTGCATCTATACAACTCGTAGGGATTACAACGTTAACGGCCGCAAATGTACTTCTGTAGTCTTCAAGCTGACTAGCAAGTCTTTCAAAATTATCTCGTTCCGATTTAATTTCATATGCTGTTGAAGTTCCATTGAAAATTACAACATCAGCTTTAGAGTTTCTTGAACGCATTTCTTTAACCGCGGTCGAAGTGCTAAGACTATGACGTCCAAGCAGTTGCTTAATAATTAAAGCATTCTTATAAATGTATTCATCTCTATTGCCTGTTTTTCTGAGTAAATTATATGAAGTTTCAAAAATATCTGATATTTTTTCTGCACTGGAGCTATAGCCCACTACTGGATCTAGAGACATAAAAAGAGAGGCAAGTCTTTCTGACCTGCTCGAACTTTTGAGCTCACTAATAATTGAGGATGAAAATACTCTACTCAACTCGAGTAATGTTTTTTTCTCCATACCTATGTCCCAAATGAAAAATTTATCAATCTAAACATTATACACGATAGTTTTCAAAAATACAAATTGCAATTTTTAGTATGGATGCTTGATAGAAATTATCCCAGTAGCCTTCTTTTGAGCATCTGCTTAGAGACTTATTCATTAGGGTAGGTGGAGCAGGCTAACAGCGAAGCTGCTGGCTCGGATGAAGTGAGCGGGTGCGACAGCACGTAAGAGCGAACGGAATCCGCCGCTAGGCGGGGCGTAAATCGCCCTTGAGAGCAAAGCGAACCAGGCGAGAGGGTCGGCAGCGAGCGTGAGCCTGCGGAACCCCTTATGAATAAGCCTCTTAGTTAAGGGATCATTTAATGTTTCATGTATCTCTTAAAAATAGCAAGCCTGCAGTGCATGACTATCATTAGCTTGGCAAATAAGCTTCGTATTCCACTTACAATCCGGAATAAACTAAATACTCCAGATGTTGAGTAGATAAGCACTATAAACCCAACGGTAAGGAATGCCCCATGCAGAACCAAGACATCAAGCAGCTCGTCCTTGACGCCGCCCACCGCCGTCGTGCCATCAAGTTCTTCGACACCGAGAAGAAAATCAGCGACGACGACATCACCTACATCCTCGAAACCGAAGGCATCGTTACCATGCTGGCCCTTGGTTACCGCACCGAAGAGCTGCCCTGGCCCCAGACCCGCAAGCCCGCCGAAGAGGTCATCACCTGGGTTAAGTAGCAGCCCCCACCCCACCTGCGGCTTCAGGTAGCGCAGAAGCCCACCTCGCTGCCGTCCGCACTAGGACGAAAGCAGGGTGGGCTTTTGCGTAAGCAGGCCCCCAGCACACCATGGCCCAAGCGCCTCGACCATCTCGTATTTGCTTTTTATTCACCTATTTCCTCGAACCTGATAACTCTTCAAACATTGATGTATCCCTGCTAATGTAGAACTATGTCGCACAAATGCAAGAAAGGAGCGACTATGAGCACCACCATTAGCGTTAGAACCGACGAGGAGACTAAACGCCAGGCAGAGGAACTCTTCAACGAGCTAGGACTAAACATGTCTACAGCAATCAACATGTTCATGAAGCAGGCCCTTCGCGAAGGAAGAATACCTTTCACCGTTGGGCGCCCCTACCCCAATGCGACAACCATTGCTGCCATCGAAGAAGGACGTCGGCTCGCCCAGGACCCAAACACTCCCCGGATTAGGTCAATCGAGGAGTTCAAATCTCTCATTAACGAACTATGAGATACGAAATCATCACTACTAATGCTTTCAAAAAAGGTCTAAAAACCGCTAAAAAGCGTGGAAAAGACCTTCAGAAACTCACGGATATTGTTGAGGTTCTCGCCGAGGGCAAGCAACTCAGCGCAAAACACAAAGACCACGCGCTCACTGGAAACTACGCCGATACTCGCGAGTGCCATATCGAACCAGACTGGCTACTTATATATGAACACGTTGAAGATCAGCTGGTTCTCATCTTGCTCAATACAGGTAGCCATTCAGACCTCTTTTGAGTACTAATTCCGGTATCTAGTCCGCCCCGCTACCGTCCGCACAAGGACAATAAAGGAACTCGACTTGTAGCTGACGTCCATGCCCTACACCATCACCTATCCCCCTACCGCAGCCAAAACCCTCAAGAAGCTGGATCGGCAGATAGCCCGACAAATAATCACAGCAATAGAAGCCCTGCAGAGCAACCCCTACCCTCAGGGAGCAATTCAGCTCAAGGGCGGTACCGGTGAACTCTGAATCCGCACAGGAAATTACAGAATTATCTACGAAGTAGAACACGGGGAACTAGTCATATTAGTGCTCAAACTAGGGCATAAACGAGAAGTCTACAGATAAGATAACAGTATTTCCTTCCCAGCCAAGAAAAAGAAATTGCTCTAAGACCCCATGCACAAGATCTAGCTCCAAATATCTACCCTTGAAATCATGCCAACATACACTTATCGCGCGCTCAGCGCAGAAGATACTCCCCTGCTCGAACAAGCGACTCTGGGAACCATGAACTGGTGTGGGCCGCGTTTCACGCTCACGGACGTCCGCACCCGTCCTGAATTTTCCCACTACACCCGTTGCAAACCAGCACGCGGCGATTTTGGTATCGCCGCATACCACGATGAAGAACCGGCTGGGGTAGTCTGGGCCCTCTACTTGTCAGCGGACGACCCCGGTTACGGTTACATCGACGAAACAATCCCCGAAGTCAGCCTCTGGGTATCAGAAGAGCACCGCGGCCGTGGTCTGGCCGAGTGCTTCTACATGCCATCATTTCAGAAGCTGCCACCAGGAACTTGAACCAGATGAGCCTCTCTGTAGAAGCCGATAACTTCGCCCGCAACCTCTACCTAGCTGAGGGCTTCGTCCCTGTAGCAGGCCGTGAAAAGGACGGGGTGATGCTCCGAACACTGTCATAAAGACAGCAACCTTGCGCCGCGGCCGACACATAGCCGCTCATCCATCCCCGCTCAAAATCTGACTGTCCACCAGACTCTCGCTGCGCCCATCATAGGAGTAGTCACTGCGAGAGTCTGGTGGGCGCTCAAGGCGCTCCCGCCCGACACCCCGGCCCGGTGCTCCAGCTCCAGCCCGAGGCTCCAGCCCCAGTAAGACCACAACAAAAAGGACGCCGCCCCTCGCTGCCCTGCCAGGTGGCAGGAAAGCGGGAGGCGGCGTCCGCACCCCACCACTTAGATGGGGCAAGACAAACCTAAAAAGACTTAGGCAGCCTTGGGAGCTGAAGTGTCCTCAGGCAGGTTGTTCTTAGCGATTTCAACCAGAGCTGAGAAAGCAGCAGGCTCGTTAACAGCCAGCTCAGCCAGCATACGACGGTCAACCTCAACCTCAGCAGCCTTCAGGCCCTGGATGAAGCGGTTGTAGGTCAGGCCCTCAGCGCGTGCAGCTGCGTTGATACGCTGAATCCACAGACGACGGAAGTCGCCCTTCTTCTTACGACGGTGGTCGTAGCTGTATACCAGTGAGTGAGTGACCTGTTCCTTAGCCTTACGGTAAAGGCGTGAACGCTGGCCACGGTAGCCTGATGCACGATCAAGGATTACTCGGCGCTTCTTGTGCGCGTTAACCGCGCGCTTCACACGTGCCACGTGTGTCTCCTAACGTCTATGTCCTACCCAGCTAAAAACTCTAGCGCTGGTGCAGGAGAGAAAATATCTACTTTTGGTGCGCCCTTTCGGGGCGAAGCTTCAAAAAGAAGGAGCTTACTTGCCCAGCATCTTCTTGATGACCTTAGCCTGACCGCCGGTTACGATCTGGTCAGAAGCCAGACGACGGGTCAGACGGGAGGACTTGTGCTCGAGGTAGTGGCGGCGGTTGGCCTGCTGGCGCTTAACCTTGCCAGTACCGGTGAGCTTGAAGCGCTTCTTAGCACCAGAGTGGGTCTTCTGCTTCGGCATGAGCCGATTCTCCTTACGTTCTACCCTCGCCCCGGTTACGGGGTGAGGAACTGAAAAACTCAACGTCCCCGGCGGGCGGGGAAGTTTTAAGGGTGTTCTGCCCGCTCACCGGTGCCCTTATCTTTCAATAAAAACAGCGGTAGAGCGAACGACGACCAAGCACGAAACCCTACACGAGCTCGCGCCTGGTTGTCTAAACAGCTCCTATTCGGCTGACGCCTGTGCCTTGAGCTCCTCGGGCATTGCATCTGCCAGGGAGTTAGTTACAGGGGTTGCCTCGGTGGTGTTGACGCGTTCGCGACCCTTGCGGCCACCTGACTTCTGGCTCTCACGGCGGGCTTCCTGCTTGCCGCGCAGCGGGGCAAGAACCATCACCATGTTGCGACCATCAACGCGAGGGTTGGACTCTACGGTGCCAACCTCGGTCAGGTCGTTCGCCATGCGTTCAAGCAGTCGCACACCCATCTCGGGGCGCTGCTGTTCACGACCACGGAACTGAATCATAGCCTTGACCTTGTCACCGCCAGCCAGGAAACGACGTGCGTGCCCTACCTTGGTTTCGTAGTCATGGGTATCAATCTTGAGGCGGAAACGGATTTCCTTCAAAGAAGCATTGACCTGCTTCTTTCGAGATTCACGTGCCTTGACTGCGGCTTCGTACTTGTACTTACCGAAGTCCATAAGCTTGCACACAGGCGGCTTAGCGTTAGGGGCAACCTCAACCAGGTCAAGGTCAGACTCCTGAGCAAGACGCAGTGCATCTTCTACGCGGACAATACCGACCTGTTCACCGCCGGGGCCGACGAGTCGAACTTCCGGAACGCGAATGCGGTCGTTGATGCGTGGATCGCTAATGACAAAGCTCCTGTTGCTTGTGGTGGGGGTGTCCCCCGTGAATTTCTGTGGGGGCGAAAAAGCCCCCGGTTGCGGCTAGCAAGCGGAGGCTTCAGTTACCTACCCAGGCTGAAGGCGCGGACGCCGGTAGTCGGCGCTATGAGCCTTCGAAGGTTTCCCTTGCGGGAGCCTGGGGCTGACCCGGTCACCAGATTTGGCGGCAGCGGGTGGGAACTTAAGTTCCACTTGCAAACAGCTCTTAACATTACTGGGTTAGGGGCGGTTTTTCAAGGGTTTTGGCTGTTTTTCTTGGGGCGGACGCCGGCGGTCGGGTTGAGTGTGACGGGCGATTCACGCTCGGTGGGGTTGGTGTGAGATTCTAGTAACCATGAGCAACGAAACTAGCTACCGTTTTGAAGATTCCGCTAAGCAGGGCGAGGCGCTACCCGATGGTCTGACTGCCGAGCAGGTTGAAGAAGTTAACGCCCAGATGCGCGATATCGCTGAGGTTCCCGCCGTTGAGGTCATTACGACCGCTGCTGTTCACCTGATGAGCGCCGCTGCCGTCAAGTGCGGCCTGGCTGCTGAAGAGAACGCCGAAGACCTCAAAGATCTTGATGAGGCCCGCAAGCTGATTACCGCCCTGGCAGGTTTCGTTACCGCTGCGGCGCCCGAGATTGGTTCCCAGCACGCCGCTCCCCTGCGTGACGGCCTGCGTTCCCTCCAGCTGGCCTTCCGTGAGGCTTCCCCCTACCCGGACGCCCCCGGCAAGGGGCCCGGCGAAAAGTTCACCGGGCCGGTTTTCTAGGCTGAGGCCAAAGCGATCTGCACTGAGTCAGCCTGCTCGGCAATGACCTGGTTGAGGGCGAGCCCCTGCTGGAAGGTCTGCACGGTCTGGTTGACCTGTTCCTGGGTGAGGCCGGGGCGGAGTTTGAGCATGATTTTCAGCTCTGGCCCGTGCCCACCACCTGCCAGTACGCGTCCGCTCGCGGTCTGCGAGTACACACCGGTGCCGGGGCCTGCTTCAACCGCAACCACGGCAGACAGGGGCGCTGCAATGTTGCTGAGCTCTTCGGCGACCCGGGGGTTGCGGTAGGAGGGCACCCATTCTTCTCCCTTGGCGATTGCCCAGAAAGCTGGGCGGCGCACGACGAAGGTGAGGTCGGCGCCGGGGTTTACCACAATCAGCTGGTTCTCGTCTTCAACGGCTGATAGGGCGGTTTTCCGCATGTCTGCGGCAACTGGGCGGGCTAGGTCGTGCCAGGCGGTGAGGGCGTCTACATTGGTGAAAACGGGGAGGGCGCGGCGTCCGTCCGGACCCTGGATACTCACCAGCGCCATATCCGATTCTTTGTCTGATACCAGGCCGTGCTCGGTGATTTCTGCTTGAGATAGCTGGGCTACGACCGGGGCAAAGATACGCACGGAGCGCAGGGCATCGACCACGGCGACTTCATCGACTTCGCCCGCGGCAAAAGCATCGAGAACTTTTTGCAGGGCGGGGTCGGTTCTGCCGTCGTCGCCGGGGAACTTGTGGGTGTGGCTGGTGCCTTCCCCCAGGTTGCGTCCTTCCCAGGGCTGCCCGCCGGTATCGGTTTTTTGGCCGGCGGACGCCAGCTGGGCAGCAATATGTGCGGGGAGTTCCCGGCGGGGTGCGCTGGGGTCTCCGGGGTTGCCGTGTCCGTGGGTGTGGGCGCGGTGCACGCGATCTGAAAAGTCTGTCACTAGGGTCGACCTGCGACGTCGAGTGCCTGGGCGAGGGTAAACTTGCCGGCGTAGAGGGCCTTGCCGGTGATAGCGCCCTCAACTCCGTGGGGCACCATGGTGCGCAGGGCGGCGATGTCGTCCAGGGTGGCGATACCGCCAGAGGCGACCACCGGCTTGTCGGTGCGTTCAGCGACCTTGCGCAGAAGTTCCAGGTTGGGGCCCTGCAGGGTGCCGTCCTTGGTGACGTCGGTGACGACGTAGCGGGCGCAGCCGTCATCGTTCAGGCGGTCGAGAACCTCCCAGAGGTTGCCGCCTTCTTTGGTCCAGCCGCGGGCGGCCAGTACGTCCCCGCGGACATCCAGCCCAACAGCGATAACATCGCCGTGCTCGGCGATGACCTTGCGGGTCCACTCGGGGTTTTCGAGGGCAGCGGTGCCCAGGTTGATGCGGGCGGGGTTGAGCGACAGGGCCCGTTCCAGAGATTCGTCGTCGCGGATGCCGCCCGACATCTCAATCTTGATGGAAAGTTCCTGAGCTACCTCGGTCAGAATCTCAATGTTGTCGCCGCGGCCAAAGGCAGCGTCGAGGTCGACCAGGTGCAGCCACTCAGCACCGGCGTTCTGCCACTCTAGGGCAGCTTCGACGGGGGAACCGTAGTTGGTTTCCGATCCGGCTTCGCCCTGTACCAGGCGCACGGCCTGGCCGTTGGCTACGTCGACCGCGGGCAGCAGTTCGAGACGATCAGTCATTGTTCTCTCCTTGGGAGTAGGACGGTAAAAATCTAGGTCTATGGGGTAGCGAGCTAGCTGTAGTTCATCACGACGTACAGGCCGTACCCGGCAAAGGCTAGGCCCACCAGCAGCAGTACAAGCTGGGCCACCCAGGTAATTTTTTGCTTGTAGAAGGAGTAGGCTCCGCCGATGAACATCATGCCTACGGTCATGAGCAGTAGCCCGGACGTTGTAGCTGACATATCCTACTTCACCCCGTCTAGACGCCCGGTTACGGGCAGGGAACTGATCCAGTTCTTGAGCAGGCGGATGCCGGCCTCACCCGACTTTTCGGGGTGGAACTGGGTGGCAGCTAGGGGCCCGTTTTCGACCGCCGCGATGAAGTCGCCGCCGTGGTTAGCCCAGGTGACCTGGGGAGGCAGCATGGCTTCGTTGTTCTGGTCGAAGGTCCATTCTTGCACCCCGTAGGAGTGCACAAAGTAGAAGCGTTCGTTCTCGATACCGGCGAAGAGCGTGGACCCTTCAGGTGCGCGGACGGTATTCCATCCCATGTGGGGCACGACCTCGGCTTTGAGCTTTTCGACGGTGCCGGGCCACTCGCCCAGGCCATCGGCTTCAACTCCGTGCTCAACGCCTTTTTCGAACATGACCTGTAGGCCTACGCAGATGCCGAGTACGGGGCGTCCGCCCGCAACGCGCCTGCCAATCATGCGGATAGCGTCCGCCTCTTTGAGCCCGTCCATCACGGCCTTGAAAGCACCCACGCCAGGCACGACCAGGCCGTCTGCGCCCAGAACGTCTGACTCCTTGCGGGACAGCACCACTCGGGCGCCGGCTTCTTCAAGGGCGCGGACGGCTGAGCGCACGTTCCCTGCCCCGTAGTCAAGAACGGTGACGGTGGGCTTCTGCTGTACAGCTTCGCTCATTAGAGAGCTCCCTTGGTCGAGGGAATACCGGCGTGACGGGGGTCGGGCTCTACTGCCTGACGCAGGGCACGGGCGAGAGCCTTGAACTGGGCTTCAGCGATATGGTGGGGGTCGCGCCCGCCCAGCAGGGTGATGTGCAGGCAGATACCGGCGTGATAGGCGAAAGCCTCAAAGACGTGGCGCACCATTGACCCGGTGAAGTGCCCACCGATGAGGTGGTATTCGAAGCCTTCGGGCTCGCCGGTGTGGACCAGGTAGGGACGGCCAGAAATATCGACCACGGCAGAGGCCAGAGCTTCATCGAGGGGTACGGTGGCAGTACCGAAGCGGCGGATGCCTGCCTTATCGCCCAGTGCCTGGCGGAGCACCTCGCCCAGCACGATGCCGGTATCTTCAACAGTGTGGTGCACATCGATGTGGGTATCGCCAGAGCACTTGATGGTCATATCAATCAGGGAGTGCTTAGACAAAGCGGTGAGCATGTGGTCGTAGAAGGGCACACCGGTGTCGATGTCTGATATGCCGGTGCCGTCGAGGTTAATTTCGACGCTGACGGACGACTCGCTGGTTGCCCGCTCCATCTTTGCAATACGGGGGCCGATGCCGGTGGATGATTCAGTAGGTACTGCCATGTCTGTCTCTTTTTCTAAGGTGTCTGCCGATATTGATGGGGCTACGCGCTGCGCTTAGCGCTCGAAAGTTTGCACGTAGTCGGTGAGGTGGTCTAAGAAGGCGCTGGTCTCGGCTTCGGTTCCGGCGGTGACGCGCAGGTAGCCGGGGATTCCGTTATCGCGCACCAGGACGCCGCGTTCTAGCAGGTAGTTCCAGGCAGCTTTTTCGTCCTTGAGCCCGCCGAAGAACACAAAGTTAGAATCCGATACAGCCGGTTCTAGCCCCAGGCCGGTGAGGTGTTCCACGATGCGGTCGCGCTGGGCGCGGATGTCGTCGACGTTGGCCAGCAGCTGGGTGCGGTGGCGCAGGGCTGCAATCGCGGTTGCCTGGGTGACGGCTGAGAGGTGGTAGGGCAGGCGAACCAGGCGGACGGCATCGGCAACAGCGGGATCTGCTGCAAAGTAGCCCAAGCGGGCACCTGCAAGTGCGAAGGCCTTGCTCATGGTGCGAGAGACAACCAGGTTAGGGCGGCCGGGAAGTAGGGTGAGAGCATTCTGGGTGCGGTCTTGGGCAAACTCTGCGTAGGCCTCATCGACCACGACGATACCGTTGTAGGCTGCCACCGCGTCGTAGACCGCTTCGATAACGTCTAGCCCCAGGCCGGTGCCGGTGGGGTTATTGGGTGAGCAGAGAATAACGATAGAAGGCTTGTGCTCTTCAATCTGTTCAACTGCTGAAGCTGCGGTGAGGGAGTAGTCGGCTGCGCGGGTACCCGCGATGAAAGCGGTATTGGTGCCGTCTGCCAGCAGGGGGTACATAGAGTAGGTGGGCACGAAGCTCATGACCGAGCGCCCGGGGCCTCCAAAGACCTGCATGAGTTGCTGGAGAATCTCATTGGAGCCGTTAGCTGCCCAGATGTTTTCGGGGGTCAGACCGTGCCCCAGGTAGTCTGCGAGTTCCGCTCTGAGGGTATCGAACTCGCGGTCGGGGTAGCGATTCAGGGTTACGGCGGCCTCTGCTACATCGCGCGTGATGGCATCGATAACTTCTTGCGGCATGGGGTGGGTGTTCTCGTTAACGTTGAGGGTTACCGGAACATCAATCATGGGTGCGCCGTAGGGTGAACGGCCCCGCAAATCTTCGCGCAGGGGCAGGGCTTCGAGTGCTGTGGTAGTTTCGGTCACTCCCCTAGTGTAGCGACCTAGCCCCGTACGCTGCATTCTTGTTTCGCAGTCTGGCATAGGGTACCGCTCTTTTTCTTACTGTGACTGAGTGTAGACAGGTACCTCAAGAACCTGACCGGGAACCAGCTGTGCGCTGGTGAGGTCGTTAATCTGCATGATGCGATTGATGACGTCGCGATTATCTTCACCGGGTGCCACATCTGCTGCGATGGTCCAGAGAGTATCGCCGTGCACAACGGTGACCGTTTGGCTAACCGGAACAACAGGTTCGACAGTGGCACTCTTAGCTTCGCCGGGTGCAAGGAAAGTCAGGGCACCGAGAACCACAAGAGCCACGAGGGTGAGTAGAGGCAGGCCCCTAAAAACCAGGCGCCCCCGGCGGGTCAAACGGATTTTCCCACGCCCCGTCTTCGCTTTCTGAGACGGTTCTACTACCGCGCTAGGCCGCTGAGCCGGGGTAGAAGCAGCAGGGTGGGAAGGCAGATTCCGCAAGGGAGCTACAGGTGCGGGACGCGCAGACACAGGTGCCGCAAAACGAATGCGGTACTGGGGTTGCCGCAGTGCCCCGGCCGATGCGGGCACCTGCGGGTGCTGACGGACGGTAAAAGTAGCAGCCTGATCAAGGGGCTTCTTCAAAGAAGTACGAGCCATAAACTCGGGCAAGGCGATGGTGCTCATAAGTCTTTCTCCTGATTCACGCTCAAACATTCAACCAAAAGTCGAATCTTTGTTCTAAAATTTCTTCGTATCTATGTTCTATCAGAAAAATCGAACATAGTCGAGAAAAATTAGAACAAATGTTTGAATAACCTGTTTGCTTGACATAGTCTTAGAAGACCACTTGATAGTGAACACCGGGTGGCTGACATTTTAAGAACCAACAGAGACGAGATACCGTGAGCGAACGAACTCCGCAGACTCCGGCAAGCCCGCCCCACAAGGGCTCTCGCCCCCTCACTGCCCGCCAGAAAAAAATTTTGAGCGCCATTTCCAGCGCTATTGATGAGCACGGCTACCCGCCGTCTATGCGTGAAATCGGTGACCTCGTTGGTCTCGCTTCACTCTCATCTGTTACCCACCAGCTCTCTCGCCTCGAAGAGATGGGCTATATTAGGCGTGACCCCAAGCGTCCTCGCGCCATTGAGGTTCTCACCGGCGAGACCTCCCCTGAAGAAGCAAAGCCTGAAACCAGCGTCATCACGCTGCCGATTGTGCCCACCTTCGCGCAGACCGACGATAACCTCGCTACCGTTCCCCTGGTGGGCCGTATTGCTGCGGGCTCACCCATTGCCGCTGAGCAGGCAATTGAAGACGTCATGACGCTCCCCCGCCAGCTCGTAGGTCAGGGTGACCTCTTTATGCTGCGAGTCAAGGGCGACTCCATGGTCGATGCTGCAATCTGCGATGGCGACTGGGTCGTAGTGCGTGCCCAGAACACCGCCCAGAACGGTGACATCGTCGCGGCCCTGCTCGATGACGAGGCCACCGTTAAGACCTTCCGCCAGCGCGATGGTCACACCTGGCTGCTGCCCCAGAACACCCAGTACGAGCCCATTCTGGGCGATAAAGCCACCATCATGGGTAAGGTCGTCTCCGTACTGCGCAGTCTCTAACGGTGGTCTAGTCTCTCACTAGTCGATTGACTGTTTGAGGCGCTCAAGCGCTCCTAGTACAACGTCCTTGCGGGTTGTTGTCCAGAAGGGTGGAAGGGATTTCACCAGGTAAGAGCCGTATCGCTGAGTAGCGATGCGGGAGTCAAGGACGGCCACAACTCCCCTGTCACCGACCGACCGCACCAGGCGGCCGGCGCCCTGGGCCATGCGTACCGCCGCGTGGTAGGCAGAAACAGCCATAAAGCCGTTACCGCCAGCAGCTGCTACCGCCCGGGTGCGAGCCTGCGACAGCGGATCGTCGGGGCGGGGGAAGGGGATACGGTCCATCATGACCAAGCGGCAGGAGTCGCCAGGAACGTCCACGCCCTGCCAGAGACTCATGGTGCCGAAAAGGCAGGAATCGGTGTCCTCGGTGAACTCCTGCACCAGGGCGCGCAGAGACGACTCTCCCTGCAGAAGAATGTTCAGGTCGGTGCGCTCTCGCACGTACTCGGCAGCCAGCTCAGCTCCGCGCTTAGAGGAAAAGAGCCCCAGTGCGCCGCCACCCGAAGCGGTCACAAGCTCAACGATACGGTCCAGCTGCTCTACCGAAACTCCCCGCCCAGGTTTAGGCAGGTCAGAGGCTAGATACAGCACGCCCTGTTTGGGGTAGTTAAAGGGAGACCCCACATCGATACCGTCCCAGCGCGGAGCGTCCTTACCCATCAGCCCCAGGGCACCAGCGGCGGCATCAAAACTTTCTCCCACCGTCAGCGTCGCAGACGTCAGCACCACGGTGCGGTTTTCGAAAAGACCTTCTCGCAGATAACCGGCAACCGAGATAGGTGCAATGTTCAGGGTAGCGGGGTCATCGTCAGCTGCCGCCACATACCCCCTACCGGGCTCCCAGGAGCCGATACGAGAAACCCAAATAACCTGATAGAGCGGGTCAGCGGTCAGCATCTTTTCTGAGGTTTCGTGCACCTCGGTCAGGGCGGCACGCGCCATCTGGCGGCCGGCGTCGCCGTCCTTGTCCCCGCTCTTCGTATCGGTGAGGGCCTGACGCGCCGCATCGCGCACGCGTTCCATGGCAGCGGCAACCCGGTCAGGCAAGCCCTTGGGCATCATCTCAGCGGGTACCCCATTGAGAGAGTCGTCAAGGGCGAGCGCTGCCTGTTCGAGTGCCTTGTGATCAGCGTCCGTGTGCCGCTTGAGGCTGCGGGCAACCTTGGTAATAGCGGCCGGTGATAGTGCCCCGGTGACGGCGCCGGTGACGCGGTCAGCCAGTTCGTGGGCCTCGTCGATGATGGCGATGTCGTGGTCGGGCAGCACCGCAGCACCCTCAAAGGCGTTGATAGCGAGAAGGGCGTGGTTGGTAATGACGATATCTGATTCAGCAGCCCTGGTTCGGGCCATCTCGCTGAAACATTCTTCGACCAGGGGGCACTTTTTGCCCAGGCACTCTGAGGCGGTGACGGCTACCTGCCGCCATGCCTTATCGCTCACGCCTGGCAGCAGCTCGTCACGGTCGCCGGTGTCGGTGGTTTGTGCCCATTCGCGAAGGCGCACCACCTCTTCCCCCAGTTTTCCGGAGGGGCCGGTGGCGCCGGTAGCGGCGTCCATATCGAAGAGGGCGTCGCCATCGTCCTCGGGGTAGCCGCCTTCAAGCTTGTGCAGGCAGACGTAGTTGTTGCGGCCCTTGAGAATAGCGACGTCGGTTTCGTGCTCGGGTTCATCACCCAGAGATTCCAGCAGGCGCGGAATATCGCGATTAACAATCTGCGATTGCAGGGCCAGGGTTGCGGTAGCCACCACGATAGGTTTTTCTGCTGTTTGGGCAGCGTGAATGGCAGGTACCAGGTAGCCCAGGGACTTACCGGTGCCGGTGCCAGCCTGCACCAGCAGGTGTTTTTCGGTGTCGAGGGCGCGGGCTACGTGGGCTGCCATAGTACGCTGGCCGTCGCGCTTCTGGCCGCCGGAACGCTCCACGACGGTGTCGAGGAGCTGTAGGACGGGTTTGGCTCCGGGCAGGGTCTCTAGCTCCTGCCCGGTGGGTGCGGTGACGTGGTCGTTCATGCGCGCTGGGTCTCTACTGCCCCTGAGGCGATAGCTTCGTCGATTTCAGGTTGCAGTACCTCAAGAAGGTCTTCTTCGAGCACGTACTCAGCGAGGTCAGAGGCTACTTCTTCGCGGACCAGGGCCTGCACATAGGTACCGTCTTGCACAAAGGCAGTACGCAGGATCTCGGCGTCCCACTCGTGCAGACGGGACACCACGCCACCTGCTGAGAAGGGTACCAGCAGGTTGAGCTCAATCGAGGGGCGGGGAATGGTGTCCGCAATCTTCTGCTGTAGCTCCTCAATTCCCTCACCGGTGCGAGCCGAGACCACAACGTGGTTGGGTTCCTTCTGCCGCAGACGCTCAATGACGAAGGGGTCGGCCGCATCTGCCTTGTTGAGCACGATGATTTCGGGGATGTTTTGGGCATCGACCTCGGTAATCACCTGGCGGACGGAGTGAATCTGCCCCTCGGGGTCGGGGTGGGAGACATCCACAACGTGAACGATCACATCAGCGTCGGCAACTTCCTCAAGGGTAGAGCGGAATGCCTCCACCAGCTGGGTGGGCAGGGCGCGCACGAAACCGACGGTGTCAGATAGGGTGTAGCCCACGCCGTCCGGAGTCTGGGCCTTGCGTACGGTGGGGTCGAGGGTCGCAAAGAGGGCGTTCTCGACCAGCACGCCGGCGTCGGTGAGGCGGTTGAGCAGGGAGGACTTACCGGCGTTGGTGTAACCGGCAATAGCTACGGACGGCACCCGGTTACGCTTGCGGTTCAGGCGCTTGGTTTCGCGGGCAGGAGCCATGGCCGCGATCTCTCGCTTGAGCTTGGCCATGCGGGCGCGTAGGCGGCGGCGGTCCATTTCGATTTTGGTTTCACCGGGGCCGCGGGAACCGATACCTTCACCACCGGCGGCACGGCCACCAGCCTGACGGGACAGCGAGGCACCCCAGCCGCGCAGACGCGGCAGCATGTATTCGAGCTGGGCCAGCTCAACCTGGGCCTTACCTTCACGCGACTTAGCGTGCTGGGCGAAGATATCAAGAATCAGGGCGGTCCGGTCAATGACCTTGACCTTGACGATATCTTCAATGGCTCGGCGCTGGGAGGGGGCCAGTTCGGCGTCCACAATCACGGTATCAGCGCCGGAAGCTTCAACGATGTCTTTGAGTTCAAGTACCTTGCCTGAGCCCAAGTAGGTGCCCGGGTCGGGCTTGAGGCGGCGCTGCACCAGGCCGTCCAAAACCTCAGAACCCGCAGTCTCGGCTAGAGCGGCCAGCTCACGCAGGGAATTTTCAGCTTCTTCCAGGGTGCCCTCAGACCAAACACCTGCCAGCACAACGCGTTCAAGGCGCAGCTGGCGGTATTCAACTTCGGTGACGTCATCGAGTTCGGTCGATAGGCCGGCCACTCGGCGCAGGGCTCGGCGCTCTTCAAGGTCCTGCTGGTCACCATCGTATTCAGAGTGTTCGCGCTGGTTATTAGAGAGTTCGCGGGCCCTCTCATCGAGCACACTACCGTTGCCCTGTGCCCGCCCCAGCACGCGGTCTACTGTACGTCTCAGCTGTTCATCTGAGGGAAGTTTGGGGTCATTGCTGGGGGTTGAAGTCTCGGTCATAGTACCTTTCGAGGTGGGTTGAGGCGTCCTTCTATTCTAGCTTTTCCGGGGCGGTAAGGGCAGGGGCTTAGCGTAGAATGAACGTCTATGAGTAGCGCGCACTATTTTTCTGAAAACCCCACCGGCGATTTTTCGCCCCAGCCTGTGACTGTTGAGCTGGGCGGACGCCGGGTGCAGGTTCTGACCGCTTCCGGCATCTTTAGCCCGGGTGGGGTTGATAAGGGAACCCGTATTCTCCTCGATGAGGCCCCCGCCCCGCAGGGGGCGCGCATGCTCGATATCGGGTGCGGGTGGGGCCCGATTACCCTGACCCTGGCGATGGCAGCGCCTGATGCTGAGGTCTACGGGGTCGAGGTGAACTCCCGCTCCGCCCAGCTCACCGAGATGAACGCTGAGCGCCTGGGTCTCACCAACGTGACGGTAGCTGCCCCCGATGCCCTCGATGAGTCGCTGACCTTCGATACCATCTGGTCTAACCCGCCCATTCGCGTGGGCAAGGACGTTCTACACGGCATCATGCGCACCTGGCTCCCCCGCCTGGCCCCCGGCGGTACCGCCTACCTGGTCGTGCAGAAAAACCTGGGCTCAGATTCCCTACAGAAGTGGCTGGCTGAGACTTTCCCCGACCTAGAGGTAGCCCGCTACGCTACCTCGAAGGGCTTCCGCATTCTAGAGGTGCACCGCCCGGCGTAGCACCATCACCGCGTCTGGAATGGTTGCGGGCTCACCCTCGGGTGAGGTGATATCCCGATTCCATTCTTCGGCTAGCACGATTTCAATATCGTCCCGGCCCTGAGCAAGGGCCCGGGCCTCTTCTGCCGCCTTGACCATGCGGGCCTTGTGTTTGCGGGCGTCCTCGGGGTCAGCGAAGGAGGGGGCACCTGCGTGCGCTACCGATATGAGCTCTCCACCGGGCTTCAGCAGATCCAGGGCCGCTGCAAGCAGGGGTAGACGGTCAAAGTCAGCGTAGGACTGCAAGAAGCTCGTGACAATCAGGTCAAAACGCTGGTCGGTGGACCAGTCGGTAAGGTCAGCGTCGATAAAGCTGGCGTCCAACCCTTCGGCTGCCGCGCGGGCGCGAGCGCGCCCTACCGCGACGTCCGAAATATCGATGCCGGTAGCCTGCCAGCCGCGGGCTGCCAGCCAGAGCACATCCCCGCCTTCGCCGCAGCCAAGGTCAAGGACGGAGCCGGGAGCGCGGTCTCCAATCAGGGTAACGAGTGAGGCGTTGGGCTTGCCCGACCACATCTGTTCCCGCTCTGAGTAAATCTCGTTCCAGAGTTCCCGGTTGTTTTCTACGTTTTCAGTCATTTAGCCCAGCAGCACCTTGCCGGTCATAGCGGCAGGGCCTGCCAGGACAACGTGTTCGAGGTTGTCGGGGCCCAGCACGAAGGTGACGGCGAGGGTTCCACCGGGTACGCGGACCAGCCACTCGTCGGGGGCGTCCTCACCACCCCAGAAACGGGTAGCGGCTGCGGCGGCGCAAGCGCCGGTACCGCAGGAGAGGGTTTCGCCGACGCCGCGTTCGTGCACGCGCATGCGAATTGAGCCGATATTTTCGGTGGCGGGGTCGCCGTCCTCTGCTGAGATTTCTTCGGGGACGACGAACTCTACGTTGGTGCCTTCAGGCGGGTTGGGTGAAACCTTGGGGGCCTCGTGCAGGTTCAGCCCGTCAAGTTTTCCGTCGGTGCCCAGCATGACGACGGTATGGGGGTTGCCCATGGTGATGGACAGGGCCCCGCGGGGAGTGCGTAGGCCCTTGGCGGTCACCTGGGCGTCGGTGCCGTTATCGCGGGCCATGTCACCGTTGATGAAGCCCCAGGGGCCCATGTCGATGGCGTAGCCGTCTTCGGTGCGGCCCACGGCCTTGATACCGGCGCGGGTGGCGATGAGCAGGCGTCCGCCCTCTTCGAGCTCAACCAGTTTCTCGGTCAGCAGGTAGTCAACAAAGGCACGTACCCCGTTACCGCACATCTCGGCGATTGAGCCGTCGCCGTTGCGGTAGTCCATGAACCAGATAGCTTCGGGGGCCTCTTCCAGCAGGTGGGAGGCAAAATCCAGGTGCTCGGTCTTGACCGCGCGGATAAAGCCGTCGGCGCCGATGCCGAAGTGGCGGTCGGTCACCTTGGCAATGAGCTCAGCCGGTAGGTCGAGCCTAGCTTCGGGGTCGGTGACGAAGATGAAGTCGTTGCCGGTTGCCTGCCCCTTGGTGAGGGTCTTGCCGGTCAAATCGCCCCAGACGGGGGTTTCTACGGTGTGGGTTGCCACGGGTTTTGCCTTTCCGTTGTGGGGCGCTTTTTCTTCTTAGTCTAGTGCCTGGTGGCCCTTGATGATGGCCAGGGCCTCGGTGAGCAGATCGGGGCTGGACCAGTCAAGCCAGTGCACCCGTTCATCTGCCCTGAACCAGGTGAGCTGGCGGCGGGCGAACTGGCGGGTGGCGGTGACGGTATCTTCAACTGCCTGGGCGACAGAATATTCCTCACCGGCAGGCAGCAAGCCGCGGGAGGCGTCCAGAACCTTGAGAAATTCCCGGTAGCCGATAGCTGCCGGGGCGGTTTTGCCCCGGCGCAGTCCCTTGGCTTCGAGGGCTTCTACCTCGGCCAGCAGCCCGGCTTCTTCCATGGTAACTACCCTCTGGTGCAGCCGCTGGTGCAGCTGAGCGCGGTCGCCGTTGAGACCAATTTGCAGGGCAGGCTGGTGGTAGGTGCGGGTGGGCATGAAGGACGAGAAGGGGCGGCCGGTCACCTCAAAGACCTCAAGGGCGCGCACCAGGCGGCGGTCGTCCTTCACCCGCTCAGCTGATTCGGGGTCAACCGTGCGCAGGCGCTGAAGTAGGGGGCCGGGGCCGGACGCCGCCAGTTCAGCTTCCAGCCGGGAGCGCACCATTGGGTCGGTTTCGGGAAATTCCAGAACGTCCAGGGCAGCTCGCACATACAGGCCGGAGCCACCGACCAGAATCGGGTAGTTCCCGCGAGCACGAATCTCATCAAAAATCTGCCGGGCCTGAGCCTGGAAGGTAGCGACCGAGGCTTCCTCCGTGACATCGAGGGTGTCGAGCAGGTGGTGGGGAACCCCCCGCATTTCTTCGGCAGTGACCTTGGCGGTGCCGATATCCATACCCCGGTAGAACTGCATGGAATCGGCGTTGACACACTCCCCGCCCACAGCCCGTGCCAGCTCGATAGCGAGGGCGCTTTTACCTGAGCCGGTGGGGCCCACCACCGCAATGATGGGCAGGGAGCTGCTGGCGGCGTCCTTCTCTGTCATGGGCTAGAGGGCGGGCTTGAAGGTGGGGAAGCCCAGGGAAACCGGGGTGCCGGGCACCTGGGTGGTACCGGTTCCGCAGGAGTCGGCCTGGGCGCGGTCCCAGGCGTCGCCTGCGCGGGAGCGACGCACCGAGTACTGGTCGGCAGTGGGGTCAGAAATCAGGTGGAAGGAGCCTGCCTCGGTGATGGGCAGGGTCACCAGGTCGCCGGGGCGGGGCACCTCGCAGCCTTCGGGCACGGTGAAGTGCACCAGGCGCTGGTCGCGGGCGCGGCCCGACAGGCGGCCGGTTTCTTCTGCCTTGCGCCCTGACTCTGCGGTAACCATCAGCTCAACGGTCTTACCCAGCTGCTTACGGTTTTCTTCACCGGCAATGCGGTCCTGCAGGGCAATGAGGCGCTCGTAGCGTTCCTGCACCACAGCCTTGGGCACCTGGTTGGGCATGGTCGCTGCCGGAGTGCCGGGGCGAATCGAGTACTGGAAAGTAAAAGCGGACGAGAAACGGGACTCCTCCACCACGCGCAGGGTCTCCTGGAAGTCCTCTTCGGTTTCGCCGGGGAAGCCGACAATAATATCGGTGGTGATGACGGCATCGGGGATGCGCTCGCGCACCTTCTCCAGGATGCCCAGGAACTTCTTGGAGCGGTAGGAGCGCTTCATATCTTTGAGCACCTTGTCAGAGCCGGACTGCAGGGGCATGTGCAGTACGGGCATAACGTTGGGGGTTTCAGCCATTGCGTCGATGACGTCGTCGGTGAACATGGCCGGGTGGGGGGAGGTAAAACGGACGCGCTCCAGCCCCTCAATCTCGCCGCAGGCTCGCAGCAGCTTCGAAAAGGCCTGACGGTCGCCAAAGCCCACACCGTAGGAGTTGACGTTCTGGCCCAGCAGGGTCACTTCGATAGCGCCGTCGTCGACTAGGGCCTGTACTTCTGCCAGGATTTCGCCGGGGCGGCGGTCTTCTTCCTTACCGCGCAGAGAGGGCACGATGCAGAAGGTACAGGTGTTGTTGCAGCCCACCGAGATAGAGACCCAGCCGGAGTACACGTGGTCGCGCTTGGTCGGCAGGGTGGAGGGGAAAACCTCCAGGGCCTCCAGCAGCTCAGCCTGGGCCTCGTTGTTATGACGGGCGCGCTCAAGCAGGGTGGGCAGGGATCCGATGTTGTGGGTACCGAAGACCACGTCGACCCAGGGGGCCTTCTTCAGAATGACGTCCTGGTCCTTCTGCGCTAGGCAGCCACCTACGGCAATCTGCATGCCCTCGTTCTCACGCTTGACCGGGGCGAGCTGGCCCAGGTTGCCGTAGAGCTTATTATCGGCGTTTTCGCGCACGGCACAGGTGTTGAAAACGACCAGGTCGGGGGTGGTTCCCTCTTCTGCGGGCACGTAGCCTGATGCCTCAAGCAGGCCGCTCATGCGCTCTGAATCGTGTACGTTCATCTGGCAGCCGAAGGTACGCACCTCGTAGGTGCGGGTTTTGGGTGCTGCCACGGGCTTGTCGGTGTTCACGTCAATACTCACCCGTACAGTCTACTAGGTTGCTATTCTGGGCTCTATGCCGGTTCGCCCTTCTCCCTCATTCTTTGCATCACGTGCCGCCCAGGCTGCGAGCGCCTACTCCCCTAGCGCGGTGGAGCAGCCCGTAGATTCCCCCGCTTTTTTGCGCCTGCTGGCCGGGCTTTTAGAGCGGTCTGTGGAACTAACCGGCGTTCAGGTTGCTGATGCCCAGATTCTGTCGAGTGGGATGCGGTCGGTGGTGGTTCGGGTGCGGGATCATCGCGGGGCGAGCTGTGTGCTCAAGTATTTTCGCCGCAAGGATTCAGCCCGCAACTCTGGCGGTTTTGGCTACCTGCGCGAAAAACACGGCCTTGCTGCCCTGGAGCAGGTCGCACCGGGGCTCTACCCCCGCCTGCTGGCTACCGACGACGCTGCCCGTCTGCTGATTCTTGAGGATGTCACCGGCGGCTTCTCGTCTGCTATCAGCTTGGGTGAGCTGCTGCTGTCGTCCGGGGCGGACGCCGCACCCCGGCAGGCCCTGGACGCTTGGGTGAATACCTGGGCTAGTATTCTGGGCTCCCCCGCCCAGGCTGCCGCCCAGGTATCTTTTGCCGCTGAGCTTGCGAGCGCTGACGCGCGGGCGTCCGCACCGGGGTCCCTGCCCTCACCCCAGCTTGCCTTCAAGGGTCTGCACCTGCTTGCTGAGAGAGAGGGTGTGCCCGTGGGGTCGGTTGAGTTCACGCAGATGGAGCAGGCTGTGGAGGGCATTATCTACCCGGCGCCGAGTGAGAGGGTGCTGTCGTCCGGCGATTTTTCTCCGGCCAACCTGTTGCAGCAGGCAGCCCCTGGGACGGGGGTTCGCGGTATCGACGCTGAGGGAACTTGCTGGCACCACTGGGCGCTACCGGTGGCTGAACTCCTGCTGGGTTTTCCGTCCTGGCCAGAGGGGCCGGTTTCAGCGGGCCTTGTGGAGAACACTCTGTGGCAGGGGGCCGTACAGCGTTTCTATGAGCAGGTGGCTCCGAGCCCCCGCGGGAGCGCACACGATGACGCCCAGGTAGCTGCAGCAAAGGTAGCGGTGCAGGCGATTATGGCAGAACAAAATGTTCTATAAATGTTGGATTTTCCCTCACCCCGTATAACCACAGGCATGGGTATAGTTCATAATTTCCGCAGATAACTTGTTTCACTCTGGGGAAACTCGGGATTCAACCTCTCCCAGAGTGTCTCCGGCCTGATTCTTCCACGAAGCGTTGCCGCTTCTACTATTGCCAGCAACAAAAGAAGCTGCTGACGAAGGGCTATTAAATTTAAAGTTATCCAGCAACTCGTATGTATTTGAGATATCAGCTGCTCGCTCTTCTCGCACACGACGGACGATGACGGGAGCAGAAGATGAAACCACAGAACTAATAGAGCTACCCTTCAGCACAACAAAACCTTCAGTAGTCTGCCGCCCTTTCGCAAAGTAGCCATTCCCTGCCAGGAAATAGTCAGAGGGTGCCGTGTCTTGAGAAGTGCTTTCGACAGCAGAGGGGGCGTTTTCTCTAATCAGCGGCTCAAAGATGTCGTACCCTAAAGCTCCTACTACAAGTTTTGCGTAGTCGATAAAGTCCTCAAGTTCTGACTCTTTTTCTTCTGTTACATGCCCGGAGTTGGGGTTATTCCCATTCTGTATGTCGTATCGACCGGTCTCACGAGCAATGTTATAGAAACGGTTTTCAAGGTAGCTAATCTCGGTCGGGCCGAAAGAGTTATTGGAGGTCGTTAGGACAACCGCTTCATTCCAGTAGTCTTTCTCCGGGTCAGCCCTATGTTCAAATAAACGTCCGATGAGGCCTCGAGCATTGCTGCGTAGATTCGATTGCCCTATATAAGCGGATTCCCCGGCGTCCGCCTGCCGCCCAGAAAACAAAATATATACACCGGTTTGGTTTAGATGTTCTATCCGTTGCGCTTGGTCGAGCATTGTGCGAGGTATTTTGTAGGCAACCCCTGTCCAGTTAGCCAAAGTACATTTGACCCGTTCACTGGGTGTACCGTCCATTAGGTACAGGTTGATACTTTTCCCTCTGCGCATTTTTGCTGTTTCCCTTCTACGTGCTTTTCATCAGCTAATCATAGTAAGGAGAGTCACTGCTCATACCCATCTCCTGCGCGTAGCTCTCGACCTCTTCGCGCACCACGCTAAAAGCTAGGCCCGCCGGGTAGCCCTTACGGCCCAGCATAGCCACCAGGCGGCGCATAACCTTCTCTTTCTCAGCCCTGTCCCCCAGATCCATTGAGGGGCGCAGTTTTTTGCGCACCAGCTCGTGGGCGTCGGCGCGCTCGTCCTCCTCAGTGCGCTGCTCCAGAGCTATTTCGGCAAGCTCACCCTCAACCCCTTTGGTTTTCAGCTCCCGCCGGATAGCCGACCGCGACAGCTTCTTCACGTTCATTCGAGTACGCACATACATGTCGGCGAACTCAGCGTCGTTAATCAGGTTGACCGCCTCAAAACGGTTCAGGATATCCTCAATAACCTCGGCCGAAATTTCTTTCTCAACCAGCTTTTTCTCCAGCATGGCCCGGGACTTAGGCGAGGCAGCCAGCTGATTCAGCACAATATTTTTAGCCCGCGTAAATTCGCTCTCCGGTTCCTTACCGGCGCGGCCTCTCTTCTCGGGCATGGGAGTGACCCCCTGCACCAGCATCTCTTCGTCGGTGACCGGCTCGTTCAGGGCTGAACCTTCACGGAAGAGGGGCTGCGAGCGCTTGCGTTGGGGAGCTTCGTTCTCTGGGGCGGACGCCGCCCCGATAGCGGGTGCGAAGGGCGAGCGGGCAGCGTATTTGGCGGGCGGCTTGCGGAACCCTTTTTTGAGGTTGGGGTTGCGACGGCGGGTGTATTTGCTCTGATGGGCTGGTTCCGCAGCCTCGGCTGCTTGCCCACCGTCCCGGTTACTGGCCGCTGCGGCTGATGCTTTACCGGTATAGGGGGTAGCGGTTTGCGTACTGGCGTAGGCGCCAGACTCCCCCGGGAGGTCCTGGACCAGGCCCTGTGCCGCCGGGTGCCAGGCCGGGTACTCCTCAGGGGCAAGAAAATCTTCGACTCCTGGGTTTTCTGCGCTCACATTCCCCTCCTACTACCTACATCGTGTCATGTCGAAAGCCGCCACTACCGGGGCTTTTCCCGGTGGTGGCGGCTACTAGCTCGCTGTTATGAGTTTAGAAGTTCTCAGAGATATCATCGAGCGGGTCAACAGAGGTGCTGGGCTCTACCTCGTCCAGCTCTTCCTCTTCGCCCTCAATGATGCCGAGCTTGACCATAGTCTTGTACTTGATCTCTTCGGTCAGTTCGGGGTTGTCCTTGAGGAAACGGCGCACGTTTTCCTTACCCTGGCCCAGCTGATCGCCCTCGTAGGTGAACCAGGCGCCGGACTTCTTGACCACGTTGTGCTCGACGGCAAGGTCAAGAATACCGCCTTCAACAGAGATACCCTCACCGTAGAGAATATCGAATTCAGCCTGCTTGAAGGGCGGAGCCATCTTGTTCTTGACAACCTTGGCGCGGGTACGGTTACCGATGGGGTTAGCGCCGTCCTTGAGGGTCTCAATACGGCGAATATCGATACGTACCGAGGCGTAGAACTTCAGAGCCTTACCACCGGTGGTGGTTTCGGGTGAGCCGAAGAAAACGCCAATCTTTTCGCGCAGCTGGTTGATGAAGATAGCAGTGGTGTTGGTTGCTGACAGGCGGCCGGTAATCTTACGCAGAGCCTGGGACATCAGACGGGCCTGCAGACCCACGTGGGAGTCACCCATCTCGCCCTCAATTTCGGCGCGGGGCACCAGAGCGGCAACGGAGTCAACCACGATGATGTCGATGGAGCCAGAGCCCACCAGCATATCCATGATTTCCAGGGCCTGCTCACCCGTATCGGGCTGGGAGACCAGCAGGGCGTCGGTGTCTACACCCAGCTTGGCTGCGTAGACCGGGTCAAGGGCGTGTTCAGCATCGATGAAGGCTGCGATACCGCCGGCCTTCTGCACGTTAGCCACGGCATGGAGGGCGACGGTAGTCTTACCGGAAGATTCAGGGCCATAGATTTCTACCACGCGGCCGCGGGGCAGGCCGCCAATGCCGAGGGCGGCGTCCAGGGCCAGAGCACCGGTTGAAATAGTTTCGACCTTGCTGGCCTCGCGGTCTCCCAGGCGCATGACGGAGCCCTTGCCGTAGTTCTTATCGATCTGGGCAAGGACGGCCTCAAGTGCCTTTTCGCGCCCTTCGGCGGGCACCTGACCTACTGACTGCATGCGAGTTTTCGCTGCCATGTATGTTCCTCATTTCTTATCGCGGTACGAGAGTTCTTCTCTGGCTACCACGGTAATACCTAGGGCTGACACTTTAAGGGTTCAGCGCGAAGATTTTGAAAATCTGTGGATAACCCGGTTATGTGTCGCGGGCTGCCGGTCGTTTGTTCACAATCCTACAGGAATTCGAACACATTTTCTATTAAGTACGAACGACTTTCTAGCCTAGGGCCGCGGTTCGATATCGGGCCCCAGCTGCCGCTCCACAGGAACGTCCTGCACCCGGCAGATAGCCAGCCATACCTCGCGCACGTTGGCGCCGGCGTCCAGGGCTTGCTGGGCCGTCAAATCACCGAAGTCCCCGGGCACCAGATCACGGGCTAGATGGCGGGCATAGACCGGACCAAACTCATGGTCCATCGCCGCCCAAAATTCGCTGAGCTTCATCTTCTTCCTTCCTCCACAGTACACAGGCACCACAGGGCACAAAGAGAGCCGAGCCCTTGCGGGGCCCGGCTCCATCTCTTAGTTACCTAGAGAGCGAATTATCTAGCGAGCTGCCAGGGGGCGCTCGACGGCGGGAATATCGCGGCTTGAGGTTGCGGCAATACCGTATTCGCGCTTGAACTGTTCTGAGAATTCAGCGGGCACGGTATCGGGTACCGAGAAGCCTTCTTCAACAGCCATGCGGGCTGAGACTTCGGCCAGCATAGCTGAGAGGGAGATGTTCAGTGCCTGGCAGATGGAAGCCAGCAGCTCTGATGAAGCTTCCTTCTGGCCGCGCTCGACCTCGCTGAGGTAGCCCAGTGACACTCGGGCTGAATGGGAAACTTCGCGGAGGGTGCGGCCCTGGCGCTGGCGAACATCGCGCAGAACTTCGCCGATAGCGTGGCGGAGCAGGATTACTTTACCGGTGTCTTGGGCGGGGGCAGCGTTCTCGGTCTGACCCACATCCTTCCAACGGACGACACCGTTCACGGATACGGGCTGCTTAGTCATTTTTATACCAATCTCCTGGTTGTCATGCTCCCGTTATATCAGGAGCGGGTGTTATCAGCCTATCGCATGTTCGCGCTTTCGTCAGCTGACCTCAAGAATATTTCGTTTACTTACGACTTTTTCTTGTTACATCTATCTAAACCCACAGGGCTGTGTTTTCATTCCCTGTTAGCTGAAAAATTCATCTGAAAATTTTCTGGGAGCTTACTTAGCGGTTTCAGCAAGAAACTCTGCAAGCAGGTTCAAGGCATCGTGGGCGGCTTGGGCACGAATTTCTGCCCGGTTGCCCGCATAGTTTTTTTCAAGCACGCGGCCGCCCCCGCTCGCCGGGTGCGCTACAGCCAGGTAGACGCGCCCTACCGGTTTGCCATCGCAGGGCTCCGGCCCGGCAGCCCCGGTGGTGGCTACGCCGAAATCAGCCCCGCAGACCCGGGCGGTTCCCTGTGCCATGGCGATTGCAACGTCTGGGTCTACCGCCCCTCGCTCAGCGAGCAAACCGGCAGGTACCCCCAGCACAGAGGCCTTGACCTCGGTGGCGTAGGAGATAACGCCACCCCGATATACCGCAGATGCCCCGGGAACCGTGCAGATGAGCTGGCCTACCATACCCCCGGTCAGGGACTCTGCCGTTGCCAGCTGAGCACCGGCGTCCGCCCCCTTCTGCGCCCCATCGGCTGCGCGAGCTACCGCAGCGGCAACCAGGCGGGCAGCTGCACGCTCAAGGTCCTGAGGCATCATCTCTACCATGCCGAGCTACTTCCCCTGAGCCGCGAAGTAGTCGCGGCGCAGCTGCATGGCCTTGATGACGTAGTCGATACCGGTCACCACGGTCACAACCACCACAGCGGCCATCACCAGGTAGCCGGGCCACAGAGCCCAGGAGCCCAGCTGCCCCAGCGGGAGAATCATCAGCACCAGTGCCACCGTCTGCAGCACGGTCTTGAGCTTACCGCCCTTAGAGGCCGCCATGACCCCGTACTTGATGATGAACAGGCGCATCACCGTGATACCCCACTCGCGCACCAGAATGACGATGGTGACCCACCACCACAGCTCCCCCAGCATCGACAGCACCACGAAGGCAGCCCCGGTGAGCAGCTTATCGGCGATGGGGTCAGCGATTTTACCGAAGCTGGTAATCAGGTTGTTTTTGCGGGCCAGGTAGCCATCGAGCCAGTCGGTAATCATGGCCAGTACGAACACGGCGGCTGCCCACCAGCGCAGGCTCAGGTTGGCCTCGCCGTGGGGCCCGCCGGCCCAGAGGGCCCAGACGAACAGGGGAACCATCACAATGCGCAGGGCGGTCAGCGCATTCGGGATGTTCCAGTTAGAAGCAGTTGCGGTCTGGTCGGCCACGGTGTTCTCCTTAGGGTGGTTCCGCCCCGCTCGCGATAAGCGGGGCGGACGCCGTCGGTTGGGTCTGGCAGGGGAAGGCCGGCTAGCGGCCGGTCAGGTTCCAGGCGTCTTCGCTGTCGGGGTCGTCCGCCTCGTCGTAGTAGTCAACGGCCTGCGGCACCCCGTCGTTCATGTGGGCGACGGGGTCCCCTCCGTAGGGGTCGCTGCCTACAGGGGCCGGAGGCTCTTCACCCCGAATCTTAGCGAGGACGGCGGGCAGGTCATCGGGCTGGACCAGCACGTCGCGGGCCTTCGAGCCTTCGGAGGGGCCAACGACTTCGCGCGATTCGAGCAGGTCCATCAGGCGCCCTGCCTTAGCAAAGCCCACGCGTAGCTTGCGCTGCAGCATGGAGGTCGAACCGAACTGGGTGTTGACCACCAGTTCAGCTGCCCGCAGCAGGTCGTCCAGGTCGTCCCCGATGTCGTCGTCAATCTTCTTGGAGGGGGCAGCGGCGATCACGTCGTCGCGGTAGACCGCGGGGGCCTGCTTCTTTACGTGCTCCACGACCTCGTGAATCTCAGATTCACCCACCCAGGCGCCCTGCACACGCATGGGCTTCGACGCGCCCATGGGCAGGAAGAGAGCATCACCCTGGCCGATCAGTTTCTCGGCGCCGGGCTGGTCGAGCACCACGCGGGAGTCTGTGACCGAGGATGTCGCAAAGGCCATGCGAGAGGGCACGTTGGCCTTAATCAGGCCGGTGACCACATCGACGGACGGACGCTGGGTCGCCAGCACCAGGTGGATACCGGCGGCGCGGGCCAGCTGAGTGATACGGACGATGGACTCTTCCACATCGCGCGGGGCAACCATCATCAGGTCGGCAAGCTCGTCCACAATCACCAGCAGGTAGGGGTAGGCCTTAATCTGGCGCTTGGAGCCGGGCTCCGGCTGAATCTTGCCAGCCTTGACGGCCTTGTTGAAGTCGTCCACGTGCTTGTAGCCGTAGTGAGCAAGGTCGTCGTAGCGGGCGTCCATCTCTCGCACAACCCACTGCAGGGCCTCGGCGGCCTTCTTGGGGTTGGTGATGATGGGGGTAATCAGGTGGGGAATCCCCTCGTAGGCGGTGAGCTCCACGCGCTTGGGGTCAACCATAATCAGGCGCACCTGATCGGGGGTAGACCGCATCAGAATCGAGGTAATCATGGAGTTCACGAACGAGGATTTACCGGCACCGGTAGCACCTGCCACCAGCATGTGGGGCATCTTAGCCAGGTTAGCGATGACGAAGCCGCCCTCAACGTCCTTACCCACACCCATGACCATGGGGTGGTCGGTAGCGTGGGCCTTAGCCGAGCGCAGCACGTCGCCCAGCACCACGATTTCACGGTCGGTGTTGGGAATTTCGATACCGATAGCGCTCTTACCCGGGATAGGCGAGAGAATGCGCACGTCGGCAGATGCTACGGCGTAGGCAATGTTCTTGGACAGGGCGGTGACGCGCTCCACCTTGGTGCCGGGGCCCAGCTCAATCTCGTATCGGGTGACGGTGGGGCCGCGGGAGAAGCCGGTGACTTCGGCATCCACGTTGAACTGCTGGAGCACGTTGGTCAGGGCATCGACCACCTGCTCGTTGGCTTCGGAGCTTTCCTTGGCCGGCGGGCCAGCCTCGAGCATGGACTCGGTGGGCAGGGTGTAGGAGCCGGTCGACGATTCCACGACCAGCTCGCCACGTGGCTGCTCGGTTCGCTCTGCCACGGTGTTGTTTTGCAGGCGGGCAGAAGCGCTCCCCTTGCCGGGGCGGGGTACGGCAGGAGCTGATGCGGGTGCGGGTGCCGCTGCAGGAGCAGCAGCCGGTCGGCTAACAGGCTGTGGTGCAGCAGTCTCGGGCTCAAAGCCGTCACGGTCTGCTTCTACCGGTTCAGGGCTGTAGCCGTGATCCGCGGCAGCCTGGCGTGCCTGGTCGAGGCGCTGGGCGGGGGCGTCCGAACGCTCCTGCTCGGCGTAGCTGGCCGCGAGCTCGTCCTCGCTCTCCCACAGGCCCTGGTCAAAGAGCTCGCCCTGTTTCTTGGCGGCCTTAGCCGCTGCTTTCTTCTCTTTACAGGTCTGCTTGCGGGGGGCCTCAACGTCAAAGGCTTCCACCGGGCGGGCTGCGTTCTGGGCAGCACGGCGGGGTGCCGGGGCCACCTGCTCAACGCGGGCTGTCTCGGGGTCAGCCTCAGAGCCGTCATCGATCACAGCGGTCTGGTAGGCCTCGTCCGCCTCGTAGCGGTCTAACCTGCGGTCGCTCTCGGTACGGGGGCCAAAGCCCAACCAGCTCAGTAAGCCACCGCGACGGCGGGGAGCCGGGGCGGGGGCGTCCTCGTAGAGATAGGAGCGGTCGTGTTCGCCCTCTAGCACGCGAGTTTCGGCCTCATCCTGAGAACGGGAGGCGCGGGAAGGACGCCCGGCGTCGGCAACAGAGCCGTGGGGCTTTTCGCCCAGCAGCAGGCCGAAAATATGCACGACCTTGGGCCAGATTTGGCGCAGGGGCGTATCGGTGGCCACCAGCAGACCGGCCAGGAAAACCAGGGCAATCAGGAGCCATTCCAGCACATTCACGCCGCCTACGATACGGCTGGCGGGGGTGCCAATCAGCACACCAACGGTACCGCCGCCGCCCCAGAATTCATCAAAACTCGATGAGAAAGAGGGGTAGCCCGCCACCTTAGCCCCCATCATCGAGGCAGAGACCGTCATGATGGTAAAGCCAATGGCGATGCGGTTGTTAGCTCGCACCTCCAGCGGGTGGCGGAAGATACGGATAGCGAAAATCAGGCAGAGGATAGGAATCAGCAGGGAGCCCTGGCCGAAGAGACCGCCCACAGCGATGTGCCACAGATGCAGGGGCCACTCGTACCAGGCCAGGTTCGCGGGGTCCGCCCGCCAGCCCCACCATTCCACGCCGGCGGTCAGCAGGCCGATAGCCAGCACCAGCAGGGCACCGCCGTCGCGGCGTTCGTGGAGTTCAATATCGGTGCGGAGCTCGCCCATACGGCGTACAGCACCGCCCACGGTGAAGGCCAGGGCCTGCCAGGCTCCTACCAGGGCACGCACAAAGGCGTTACTTTCCTGCGGGGGTGCTGACGAGGCCTTCCGGCTTCTACCTTGAGCTGAGGTTGAGCGACGTGAGGACGTCTTGGAGCGGCTCCCCGCGGCGCGGGGGGCTGATTTACTCGATGCAGACTTTCGCGGAGCCATTCTTCCCAATACTGCTTGATGATCGGTTGCGTTTAAATAGCTTACCCGGCGGCAGGTAAAACTGCCGCCGGGTAAGCTCAGAGGTTGCTAGTTGCCGTCAGCCTCGGGGGTGTGGGTCTCGATGACCACGGGCACAATCATGGGCTTGCGACGCAAGCGGCGGGCTACCCAAGCCCCCATGGTGCGGCGGACGATCTGCTGCAGCTGATGCGTGGTGTGCACGCGCTCAGGAGCCCGGTGCAGGGCGTCCTCAAGGGCTGCGGTGATCTTGGGGGTGATGTCGTCGAAGACGGAATCATTTTCGGCGATACCGCGGGCATGGATGTCGGGCCCGGTGACCACGCGCTTGGTGGCGCGGTCAACTACGGTGACGATAGAGACGAAGCCTTCTTCGCCCAGGACGCGGCGGTCCTTGAGGTCATCTTCGGTAACGTGACCTACAGACTTACCGTCAACGTAGACATATTCGCAGGGTACCTGACCGACAATGTCAGCACGGCCGTCGCGCAAATCGACGACGGTACCGGAGTCACCAATGATCACCCGGTCGCTCTTGATTCCGGTTTCGATAGCCAGCTTGCCTGAGGCCAGCAGGTGGCGGACTTCACCGTGCACGGGCATGACGTTCTTGGGCTGCAGGATGTTGTAGCAGTAAAGTAGCTCACCGGCAGCAGCGTGACCCGAGACGTGTACCTTAGCGTTGCCCTTGTGAACCACGTTGGCGCCCAGCTTCATCAGGCCGTTGATCACGCGGTAGACAGAAGTTTCGTTACCGGGAATCAGGGATGAGGCCAGGATAATGGTGTCGCCCTTTTCGACCTGGATCTTGTGGTCACCGTTGGCCATACGGGAGAGAGCCGCCATAGGCTCGCCCTGGGAGCCGGTGCACATCATGACGATTTGCTCGGGGCGGTAGTCATCGACCTTCTTGAGGTCAACCAGAATGCCTTCGGGTACGTTCAGGTAGCCCAGCTTCTCTGCAATGGTCATGTTGCGTACCATGGAGCGGCCGACCAGGACCACCTTGCGGCCGCGTTCAGCAGCTGCATCGAGCACCTGCTGTACACGGTGCACGTGGGAAGAGAATGAGGCAACAATGACGCGGCGCTTAGCATCGCGCATAACGTTGGAAATCACCGGGCCGATGTTCTTTTCGGTCGGGGTGAAGCCGGGAACCTCTGCGTTGGTGGAGTCGGGCAGGAAGAGGTCGATTCCCTCTTCACCCAGGCGGGCGAAGTGACGCAGGTCGGTGATGCGGCCATCCAGGGGCAGCTGGTCCATCTTGAAGTCGCCGGTGTGCAGGACCTTGCCCGCCTTGGTGCGGATGAAGACTGCCAGGGCATCGGGGATGGAGTGGTTAACGGCTACGAATTCACATTCGAAGGGGCCGAAACGCTCAACCTGGCCCTCAACAACGTCCATGGTGTAGGGCTTAATGCGGTGTTCCTGGAGCTTGGCTTCCACCAGGGCCAGGGTCAGCTGAGAGCCTACCAGGGGAATATCGGGGCGCATACGCAGCAGGTAGGGTACAGCGCCGATGTGGTCTTCGTGGCCGTGGGTCAGCACGATCGCCACGATGTCCTGCAGGCGGTCCTTGATGTAGTTAAGGTCGGGCAGGATCAGGTCTACGCCGGGCTGGGACTCTTCGGGGAAGAGCACGCCGCAGTCGACCACGAGCAGTTTGCCGTTGATTTCGTAGACGGTCATGTTACGGCCAACTTCGCCGAGACCGCCCAGGGGTACTACACGCAGGGTGTCTTTTTTCAGTTTGGGGGGAAGGTGCGGGCTTTCAACTGTTTGCATAGTTTCTCTTTCGTTCGTTTTTCTTTTTCTGAATACGGGCAAAGCGGGCCACCCAAAATCGCCGTGATTTTGGGTGGGCCCGCCGGGTACCCGCAGTACGTTTTTACTTGACCAGGGTTGAGGCGATGATGGAGCCTTCGAGGTCGGAGCGCATGAGGGCGGCTTCTTCGTCGGTAGCCAGTACGTGCGGCAGGCGCACGGTAGCTGAGTCGAGGATGCCCTGCCAGGTGAGAATCTGCTTGGCGGCGACGCAGCCGGGTACGCGGCTCATAGCGGCGCGGACGACGGGGGCCAGGTCGAGGTGCAGTTTCTGGGCGGTTGCCAGGTCACCGGCGATGGTTGCGTCGATGAGCTGGCGGAAGTGTTCGGGGGCTACGTGGGAGGTGACGCCTACAAGACCGACTGCGCCCATGGCGAGCCAGGGCAGGGTGAGGCCGTCATCGCCTGAGTAGTAGTCGAGGTCGGTGGTTTCCATGACCTCGGTGGCTGCGGTGAAGTCTGCTTTGGCGTCCTTGACTGCCACGATGTTCTCGTGGTCTGCCAGGGCACGGTAGACAGCAGGGGTGATGGGGATGCCTGCACGACCGGGGATGTCGTAGAGCATGACGGGGGTTTTGACGGCGTCAGCTACGGTGCGGAAGTGGGCTTCCAGGCCGGTCTGGGTGGGCTTGTTGTAGTAGGGGGTGACCACGAGCAGGCCGTCTACGCCTACTGCTTCGGCGCGGGAGGCCAGGTGCAGGGTGTGGGCGGTGTCGTTGGAGCCAACGCCAGCTACGATTTTTGCGCGGTCGCCGACGGCCTCTTTGACAATGCGGAAGACATTTTCGTTTTCCTCATCGGTCATGGTGGAGTATTCGCCGGTGGTGCCGCAGACGATGAGACCGTCGTGGCCTCGGTCCACCAGGTTGGTCGCGAGCGCTGCGGTTGCTTGTTCGTCCACTTCGCCGTTGGCGGCAAAGGGGGTGACCATGGCGGTGAGCAGGCGCCCGAAGACGGGTTCTGCTGCGGTTGAGGTGTTCTGTGCGGTCTCAGACATATCTACTACGTTACCTTATCTGGCTGGGTGGGGTGGGGTGAGTTTGCTTAAAGCTAGGTGGCTTGGCGGGGCGGACGCCTGCGTGCAGCTTCTAGACGGAGAGTTGGGCCGGGGTTTTGCCGCGGTGAAGGGCGATGGCGGTGCGCATGGCTTTGCGGGCGCGTTTTCGGTCGCCGGAGGCGTCGTAGGCCAGGGAGAGGTGGAACCAGTTTTTCCAGTTGGTGGGTTCTGCCTCGGTTGCTGCGGCAATCCGAGTAAACTGGGCGTCGGCGGCGGTACGGTCGATACGGCCGGATTCTGTGCGGGGTAAGGTGTCTTCGGGCAGTTCCCCGGTTGCGGCAAGTTCTTGGCCCAGCGCCTGGGTGCGGGAGCCGAAGATAATTTCGCGAACCATGGCCCAGGCACCCAGGACGGGTAGGACGATGAGGGCCCCACCCAGCAGAGCGCCTAGTGCCCCCGCGTTCTGCAGGAAGATGAAGCCTCTTTGGACTGTGAGCACCAGGTAGAGGCTGAGGGCTACCGTCACCAGGGCGGCGAAGGCTTTGCCTCGCCCACCGGCGTCCACCGCGATGAAGACCGCGCAGAACACGCCTACTGCCAGCAGGAAGAGGCGGGTGCCCAGGGGTAGGGGCAAAATCAGTACGGTGAGGACGGCCAGGGTAATAGCTCCGGCGGTGAAGGCGCGCAGCGAGGTCATGGGTTAGTCCAGGTTGAGGTAGCGGTCAAGGCCCACGGTCAGGCCGGGGTGCTGTTCGACCTGGCGGACGCCCAGCAGGACGCCGGGCATGAAGCTGGTGCGGTCGAAGGAGTCGTGGCGGATGACCAGCTGCTGGCCGGCGTCACCGAGCAGGATTTCTTGGTGGGCGGTGAGGCCGCGCAGGCGGACGGCGTGTACGTTGACGCCGGCAACCTTAGCGCCGCGGGAGCCGCCCTCATCGGTTTCGGTGGCGTCAGGTGAGGCAGGCACCCCGGCTTCAGCCCGGGCAGCAGCAATTTTCTGGGCGGTGTGGACGGCTGTGCCCGAGGGCGCATCGACCTTGTTGGGGTGGTGCATTTCGATGACTTCTACTGACTCGAAGAACTTTGCTGCCTTAGCGGCAAATTCGGTAGCTAGAATGGAGCCGATGGCGAAGTTGGGGGCGATGAGTACGCCCACCCGAGGATGCTCGGCAAGCAGGGCTTCGAGGGAGGCTAGGCGCTCTTCGTTCCAACCGGTGGTGCCGACCACCGCGTGAATACCGTGTTCAACGGCAAAGCGTACGTTCGCCTCGGTGGCGGAGGGGACGGTCAGGTCAATCATGACGTCCGCGCCGTACTCGACTAAGAGATCTAGGGAGTCTCCGTTGCCCAGGGCAGCTACCAGGTCCATGTCTTCTGCGGTGTTGACGGCCTTGACCGCCTCTGAGCCCATACGTCCTGCGGCGCCGACAACAGCGACCTTCCAAATCTTGCTCATACCTTCTTTACCCCTTTAGTACGTTGATGTTACGGGTGCCGGGTGACACCTGGCAGTACTCGCTCACACGCATAGCACCGGCTGGCACCTGTATCGCATCAACAAGCCACATCACACTACTCTAGCGAAGAGGGGAGCCCCACCGCACGCCTTACCTCACCCAAGGGCTATGTCACCTGCGAGAACATCTACGGCCAGACCGGGATATTTCAGCATCCGGAACTGCCTTTGGCCTGCCTGTTGCGAAAACTACCCGGCGGGTGCGACGCAAGAAAACCCGGCAAACTCTTACACTAGAAAGGTGCGCCTGCACCCCAGCTCACCAACCCAAGGGAACTATGAAAGACGACCACGTTTTTTACTCCGCCGTGCACCCCCATGAGGGGCAGCGACGCTTCGTCTTGCGCGGTCTTGATGGCATCCGCGCTATCGCGGTCTTGCTGGTGCTGGTCTACCATCTGTGGCCCCAGTATCTACCCGGGGGCATGATTGGTGTCGATATTTTCTTTGTCATCTCTGGTTACCTCATCACCGCTCTGTTGCTACGTGAGGGTGCCTATACCGGCAAGATGGATATCGTCTCTTTCTGGGTTCGGCGCCTGCGCCGCCTGGTACCGGCTTTTGCCCTGCTGACGCTGGTGGTGGGGTCCTTGGCCCTGCTGGTGGGTGGGGACGCCCAGGTGGGGTTGGGCCGCCAGATTCTCGGTGCCTTTACCTACTCGTCGAACTGGCTGCTGATCTGGGCCGGTAACGACTACTTCACGCAAACCTCTCCTGAGCTCATGACCAATTTCTGGTCACTGGCAGTTGAAGAGCAGTTCTACCTGTTCTGGCCCGTGGTGATGGTCTTTGTCTTTATGTTTACCGCCAAGTGGTGGCAGCGGGCTCTTGTTCCTGGTGTTTTGGGGGCCCTGTCGCTGCTGGCTGCTGTCGTGCTGGGCCTACTGGGTGCTTCCACCACCCGCCTCTACTACGGCACCGACACCCACCTCTACGGCCTGATGCTGGGCGTCCTGCTGGCCATGATGATTCCCTGGTCCATGTACCCGCCCGTTGATGACCGCCTCTACCCCCTGGTCGGCTACGGCAACGGTATCTGGGGCTGGCTGCGCCAGCTGGTCGGCTGGGTGAGCCTGGTCGCCGTTCTGCCCTTTGCCTTGACCCTTTCAGACCACAGCTCCTGGCTCATGCCCTGGGGCCTGCTGGTGGGTTCTCTTTTGGGTATGGGCATTATTCAGGCCCTGCTTCCGGACGTCCGCGGCGGCACCTCCGGGCTCTTTCGGGGCTTGCTGTCCCTAGCTCCCCTGCGCTGGATCGGCCAGCGCTCCTACGGTATTTACCTCTGGCACTGGCCCCTGATGGTGCTGGCCCACTACACCTTTGGTGCGGCGCGCTCCCCCTGGGTGAACGTCGGTGTGCTGTTCTTAACCCTGATTGTTGCGGGTCTGTCGTATATGTATGTGGAGCAGCCCGTGCGCCAGCTGGGCTTCCGCGGAGCGCTTTCAGCCTGGTTCTCAGCCATGGTGGCACCGACTGGCCGGGCCCTACCGGTGGGCGCAGCCGTCCTTGCCGGAGTAACCCTGATTGCCACCGTTTTTGCGGTGCGTACCGCACCTACCATGACCCAGGCTGAAGCTGTGGTGGCAGCCGGTGCCAACTACGCGCAGGCGTCCGCACCGGCGCCCCAGCCGACCGCTGTCCCAGCCGCTCCCAGCTCTTCTGCCAGCCCCAGCGCCTCAGCTGAACCGACGGAAAGTGCCAGCCCCTCCCCTGCTTCGTCCACCACACCGTCCGCTAACGTTGATGGTTCCCAGGTGACGATTGTGGGTGACTCGGTCACACTGGCTTCATCGATTGCTCTGGGGGAGGCTATGCCTCAGGCCCTGGTCAATGCGGAAGTTTCCCGCACCAGCGCAGCTGCCCTGCCCGTTGTGGAGCAGCTGGTAGATTCGGGGCAGATGCGTGAGGTACTTGTACTATCGGTAACCGCCAACTCTACTTTCACCGTTGCCCAGCTAGAACAGCTCAAGGCCTCGGTGTCGCCCAACGGGGAGCGCAAGATTGTGCTGGTCACCGGCGTTGGCCCGGCAAACCTGACCTGGATTGAGCCCTCTAACCAGGTAATTCGCGAGTTCGCGGCGCAGAACCCCGGCACGGTCTTTATCGCTGACTGGCAGGCCGCTGCCAAGGGCCACCCCGAGTACCTGGTCTCCGACGGCGTGCACCCTCAGGGCGAGGGCCTGACCGTCTATGCTCAGACCGTCAAGGACGCGGTGGCGAAGACGCTGGCGGGATAAGGTCGTTGCAGGGCCGGGCCGTCAGGTCTGTGCCGTGTCACGGGCTGTTTCCCGGCTCCCGGCGTCTTTCCCGCGTTTGCCCGCTTTTCCCCTCACTTTGTACCACGTGCTGCCCATATTTAGCCCCAAATGTGAGCAGGGCGCGGTACAAAGTAGCTAGAGCGGTGCCCCTCTGCGCAGTTCAAGCATTGCAGCAATTTCACTGGCTACCTGCTCCGGATGGTTTCTCACCTGCGCCCAGCTATACCGAAGAACAATCCAGCCCTGATTCTGCAGCTGTTTCTCACGCCTGCGCTCTGACATAACAGCCCGATCAGTAGGCCCGTAGTCCGTGTATTTGATGTGGCCGTCAAACTCGACAATGACCTTCTCATCCTCGTACAGAAAATCAGGTCTATATACCCTACCTCCAACCACTACATTTACTTGCTGTGCAGGTCTCGGTAGGCCACCGTCAATAATTGCGATCAATAGAAGAGTTTCACCGGGGCTTTCGCACAGGCTACTGAGATACGGAAGTGTAGCCCGCGCTCGGCGTGCTCCCCGGCCCTTGAGCCTATACAGCCGCTCTTCTACAGCTTCACTCGTTGTAAGTTGCCGGTTCAAAGCCGAGTTGATAATGCACACCGATTCGCTCAGCTCCAGGTATCTCGCACAGTCATCGAGTGTCTGTAGCAGGCTAGTTGCTCGCACTGTTCCTGATATGTATGCGATAGGCACAGAAGGTTTTACAGTGTAATGTTTGATGATTCCTTGAGCGCGGCCTCGGGTATTCGAGCCAGCCAGAATATCGACCAGGTTCTCTGAAGCAATGACGCTAAGGCCATGGAGCCAGGCAGCGCTCCTGTGGCTGAAGATAGCATCAGGGTTCTGTTTTGCATAGGCAGCTATGGCGTAGGGGTATCGCTCAGCTGGTCGCAGAGAGTTATAGATAGAGCTTGGGCAGAATATGCCGGGGCGTAATTGCACGAGCTCGCCGCGGTGCATTTTGCGTGTGATGGTGGAGTTGCATAGGCCGGCGGCTACAAGTTCGGCACGGGTGGAAACGAAGGTTAGAGGTTCAGCGATCCGCATAGGGTGAGTTTGGCTCACGGTGTCTGAGGTTTTCTACCATACGGCAGCTTGTGGATAGCGGATAAGGATCTTGGGCCTAGCCAGGGGTCTTTGGGGCGTTCTTTTGGTGCAGTGAAGACGCTTTGTTTCGCCTTCTATCCACAGGGGTTGACCGGCTGTCGTTTACCCGTTTCGGGGAGGAGCCCCGTCCGCCTGCCCTGCTTTCCCCTCACTTTGTACCACGTACTGCCCAGTTTTAGCCCCAAAAGTGGGCAGGGCGCGGTACAAAGCGGCAAGGTACCCGTAGAGAGCGCAAAAAAGAAGGACGCCCGCAGATAAGCAGGCGCCCTCCCTAAAGTTTATTTGACGATGGTGGTGACCCACTCCTGGTCTGCCAGATAGCGGGCCAGGTCGTTAACCTGGTCGGCGGTTACTGACCGAACCCCATCGAGCAGCTCATCAATCGAGAGGAACTTGCCCGAGTCCAGTTCTGCCCGGCCCAGGCGACTCATGCGGGAGCCGGCGTCCTCGCTTCCTAGCACGGTAGAACCGCCGAGCTGCCCGACGACCTTCTCAAGCTCTTCCTGTGTAATACCGTAGCGCACAAATTCATCGAAGGTAGAGCGCATGAGCTCGGTGACCTGCTCTGCCTTGGCAGGCAGGCAGCCAGCGTACATGCCGAAGTAGCCGGCGTCTGAGTAGGATCCGGTAAAGGAGAAGGTGGAGTAGGCCAGGCCGCGCTTTTCGCGGATTTCCTGGAAGAGACGGGACGACATGCCCCCGCCCAGAGCGGAGTTGAGCACACTCATGGCGTAGCGGCGCTCGTCGCCAGCGATGAGGCCAGGGCAGCCCATCACGATGTTGGTCTGTTCAAAGCCCTTTTCGAGGGTTTTTTCGCGGGCACCGGGCACGATGTTGCTCTGTTGGCGGACGCGGCGCGGGGCAGGTAGGGCACCTTCAGTCAGGTCCCAGCCGCGGTTGGCCAGAGAGTCAAGAACCAGGTTGACGATCTCTGAGTGATTGAGGCTACCGGCGGCGGAAATGACCAAGCGGTCGGGGGTGTAGAACTTCTTGTAGTGCTCCCAGACCTTATCGCGGGCAACGTCGGTGATTTCCTGCGGGGTGCCACCGATAGGGCGCCCCAGGGGGTTGCTGCCCATGAGCTGTTCGATAAAGGATTCGAAGGCTACGTCGGTGGGGTCGTCCTGATCCATGGCGATTTCTTCGAGGATGACGCCGCGTTCCTGTTCAAGCAGGGCGGGGTCTAGTTTGGCTCCGGTGACCATGTCGGCGATAACGTCGATAGCCATGGGGGTGTCCTCATCGAGCACACGGGCGTAGTAGCAGGTGTGCTCCTTAGCGGTGAGGGCGTTGGATTCGCCGCCTACCCGGTCAAAAGCGTGGGCGATGTCGAGGGCGGTGCGGCTTTCGGTGCCCTTAAAGAGCAGGTGTTCGAGGAAGTGGGTGGAGCCCAGCATGCCGGGCTGTTCGTCGCGGGAGCCTACCCCTACCCAGAAACCGATGGAGACGCTGCGCTGGGAGGGCATACGTTCGGTGATGACGCGGACGCCGCCCGGCAGCACGGAACGGCGCACTTCGTTGCCTCCCCCACCGGCGTAGATGAGACGGCCGGTGCGGTAATTGAGCTCGTCGGTGAGGTCAGCGGTTTCAAGGGGTAGAAGGACGGGCATATCAGTCAGGTCTTTCTGATGGGGAAAGTAAGAAATTGAATGAGTAAGAGGGGGCAGACACCGGGTGTCTGCCCCCTCTATCTGCTTCGTACGGTAGAAGCTACGGAGCGGTCATTACTCTTCGTCGCCGCTCTCTTCACCTTCGGCTACGACGGGTACCAGTGACAGCTTGCCGCGGTCGTCAATCTTGGAGATCTCGACCTGGACCTTCTGGCCTACGCCGACGACGTCCTCGACGTCGTCCACGCGCTTGCCGTCGTTGAGCTTGCGCAGCTCGGAGATGTGCAGCAGGCCGTCCTTACCGGGGGTCAGTGAGACGAAGGCACCGAAGGTGGTGGTCTTCACGACGGTACCCAGGTAGCGTTCGCCGACCTCGGGAACCTGCGGGTTGGCAATCGCGTTGATTGCTGCGCGGGCTGCTTCGGCGGAGGGGCCGTCGGTAGCGCCGATGTAGACGGTGCCGTCGTCCTCGATAGAGATGTCGGTGCCGGTGTCTTCCTGGATCTGGTTAATCATCTTGCCCTTGGGGCCGATGACCTCACCGATCTTGGCAACGGGAACCTGGACGGAGATCACGCGGGGTGCATAGTCGCTCATCTCGTCGGGTGCGTCGATCGCTGCGTTGATGACCTCAAGAATGTGCAGGCGGGCTTCACGGGCCTGAGTCAGAGCGCCGGCCAGAACGGAGGCGGGGATGCCGTCGAGCTTGGTGTCCAGCTGGATAGCGGTCACGAACTCAGAGGTACCTGCGACCTTGAAGTCCATATCGCCCAGGGCGTCCTCAGCACCGAGAATATCGGTGAGGGCTGCGTAGCGGGTTTCGCCGTTGACCTCGTCAGAGACAAGACCCATAGCGATACCGGCGACGGGTGCGCGCAGGGGCACACCGGCGTTCAGCAGGGAGAGGGTGGAGGCACAGACGGAACCCATGGAGGTAGAACCGTTAGAGCCCAGGGCCTCAGAGACCTGGCGGATAGCGTAGGGGAATTCCTCGCGTGACGGCAGAACCGGGGTCAGGGCGCGCTCAGCGAGAGCACCGTGGCCGATTTCGCGACGCTTGGGTGAGCCCACACGGCCGGTTTCGCCGGTTGAGTAGGGCGGGAAGTTGTAGTGGTGGATGTAGCGCTTGGACTTGACCGGGTAGAGGGAGTCCAGCTGCTGCTCCATCTTGAGCATGTTCAGGGTGGTGACGCCCATGATCTGGGTTTCGCCGCGCTCGAAGATAGCAGAGCCGTGGACGCGGGGCAGTACCTCAACCTCAGCGGTGAGCTGACGGATGTCGGTCAGGCCGCGGCCGTCGATACGGACCTGGTCGGTGAGAATGCGCTGACGCACAACGTGCTTGGTCAGGGCATTGAAAGCTGCGTTGACTTCGTCCTCGCGGCCTTCGAATTCCTTACCTTCACCGGCGAGGGACTCTACGATTTCCTGCTGCAGGTCAGCGGACGCGGTTTCGCGGTCCTGCTTACCGGCGATGGAGTAGACCTCAACGATCTTGGGTTCAAAAGCTTTGACGGCTTCGTCGATTTCTGCGGCACGCTCACCGAAGATGGGCAGCTCCAGGGCAGGCTTGCCAGCGCGCTCAGCCAGGTCAGCCTGGGCCTTGCAGAGGGCAGCAATGAAGGGCTTAGCAGCTTCGAGACCCTCAGCAACAACTTCTTCGGTCGGTGCGGTGGCGCCGTCTTCCTTGATGAGCTTCCAGGAGTTATCGGTAGCTTCAGCCTCAACCATCATGATGGCGACGTCTTCGGTGCCGTCAGCCTTGGTCACAACGCGACCGGCAACAGCCATATCGAAGACAGCGTTCTCAAGCTGGGAGTGCTTGGGGAAGGCAACCCACTGGCCGTCGATCAGGGCAACGCGCACACCGCCAACGGGGCCCGCGAAGGGGGCACCGGAGAGGGTGGTGGAGCAGGAGGCTGCGTTGATTGCTACGGTGTTGTAGATTTCGTCGGGCTCAATGGTGAGCACGGTGACGACGACCTGCACCTCGTTGCGGATGCCCTTCTTGAAGGCAGGACGCAGGGGGCGGTCGATCAGACGGGCAGCCAGGATCGCTTCGGTTGAGGGGCGGCCTTCACGGCGGAAGAAGGAGCCGGGGATCTTACCGGCTGCGTACATGCGCTCTTCAACGTCTACGGTCAGGGGGAAGAAGTCGAAGCCGTCACGGGGGCTCTTGCCGATAGCGGTGGCTGAGAGCAGGGTGGTGTCGTCGTCGATAGTGACCAGGGCAGAGCCTGCGGCCTGCTTGGCGAGGCGGCCGGTTTCGAAGCGCACTACGCGCTTACCGAACTTGCCGTTGTCAATGATTGCTTCTGCAAACTGAATTTCGGGACCTTCCAAGGTTCCTCCATTTCTGTTGTCTGCGCCGCGCCTTCGGTCATCGATTGAGGCTCACAGACCCCGCCAATGGGGCTTTCTGTAAACCGCTACCGAGGACCGTCAAAGCACGCGGCGACTTATTTCTATTCTGTGGGTGGTAGGTGTGGGTGAGGGCGTCACCCTCGACCAGCGGCGTCCGGCTATCAAGCCGGATGCGCGGGTTGCGGTGTCGCCCTCACGCTCACAAACCTTGTGTTATCGGCGGATACCGAGACGCTCGATGAGGGCGCGGTAACGCTCGATGTCGACGCTCTTGAGGTAGCCGAGCAGGTTGCGGCGGCGACCAACGAGAATCATCAGACCACGACGTGAGTGGTGGTCGTGCTTGTGGAACTTGAGGTGTTCGGTCAGGTCGGTGATACGACGAGTCAGAACTGCAACCTGAACCTCGGGTGAACCGGTGTCACCTTCGTGGGTTGCGTATTCCTTCATGATTTCCTGCTTGATCTTGGGATCAAGAGCCATGGGTTAACTCCTAGAGTTAGTGCCGTGTGCGGCCCGGTCAACATTTTTGCTGCCGGGTTGAGGGGCAAGGACGCCGGTGGGCGGCTTTCCCGCTGCAGGTAACTGCCACGGACTGCAGTCACATGCATAGTCAACTCTACAGCACAAGCTAGCCACCGGGAAGAGAGGCCCCGGTGGTAGCTTGCTCACCTGCTCCGCTCTATTGGCCATGCCCGCAACAACAGTTTGTACCACGCGCGGCCCATTTTTAGTACCGCTTGCGGGCAGGGCGTGGTACAAACCTGGTCAAGCCGGCGGGGAGACCTCCCCTTGCTATTTCTTTTCGCGGCCGAAGGCCAGGGAAGCGAGCGCGGTAGCGCCGGTGACAGCGCAGACGGCGGGCCAGGGGCCAATCTTCTTGTGCAGGGCGTGGGAGTAGCCGAAGGCGCCGAGGTAGACGGCGGTGAGGGCAGCGGCGGTGCCGGTTCCGGCGTTCTTCTTCCAGCCGGCAAAGGCAGCAGCACCACCAGCGGCTAGGGCGACCCCGCCCAGGGCGCGGACGTTAGTAACACGGGCAACCTTGTAGCCGCCCATTAGGCCGGCTGAGGCAGCAGCGGTGGGAATCAGTACGTTCATGGTTTACACTCCACAGTTTTGTTGGGTTTGTTGAGCAGGTGAAGCAGGCTCACAGCGAAGCTGTTGGCTCGATAGAGTGAGCGGGTGCGTCAGCACACAAGAGCGAACGGAATCCGCCGCAAGGCGGGGCGTGAATCGTCTCGTGAGCGCTAGCGAACCAGACGAGAGGGTCGGCAGCGAGCGTGAGCCTGTGCAACCTGCAGTGCACGAGCCTTCATAGCCTGCTGAATATGCCTACAGTGAGTAGATTACTCCGCAGCTAGCGCTTGTGCCCTGAGCCTGGGAGAATAGTAAGCATGCAAATCACTGAGAATTTTGAGAAGCAGAAGACTAACGTTGAGTCTTTCGACCTGGATCATACCGCTGTGGCGGCCCCCTACGTGCGCGTAGCTGACCGTAAGACCTTGCCGGGTGGGGACGTCCTGATTAAGTACGATGTGCGTTTCACCCAGCCGAACAAGGGTCACCTGGGCATGAAAGCGGTTCACTCGATTGAGCACATGACCGCCCACCATATGCGCAATCACACCGACGCTCTGATTGACTTCTCCCCCATGGGTTGCCAGACCGGTTTCTACGCCCTGACCCTGGGCCTTGAGCCTGCCGATTTTATGCAGGTTCTTGAAGCTACCATGAATGATCTGCTGGAGGCCGATGAGGTTCCGGCAGCGAACGAGGTGCAGTGCGGCTGGGGTGCTAACCACTCGCTCGACGAGGCCCAGGCTGCGGTTCGTGCTTTCCTCGAGAAGAAGGACGAGTGGGAGCAGGTGATGGCCTAGTGTCGGCTTTTGATCTTCCCGGCGGTTTTGATAACGCCGCTATCGTGCAGGTAGCCATGGACGAAGAGGCTGCCCCCTTCCTCGCCAAGACCGAGCCGGTCGGTGAGGCCTACGCCCTGGGTGAGGCCCTCTTCTACCCCCGGGGGCTTGCTACCGGTACTGACGAGCTGAAGATTCTGCTGGTGCGTTCAAAGATTGGCCTGGTCAATGCTGCCACTGCCCTGTCTGTTGCGCTGGCACTGGTACCCACCCCGCGCGTCATTGTGTCTGCCGGTACCGCCGGCGGCCTGCGCGCCGACGTAAATGTGGGCGACCTGGCTATCGGCACCGACTACACCTACACGGACGCGGACGCCACCGCCTTCGGCTACGAGTTCGGGCAGGTTCCCGGCATGCCCGCAACCTACGCCACCGACCCGGCGCTGGTTGAGAAGGCCCGCGCTGCCGCGGCGGCCTACACCGGTGAAGGTAGCGCCCTCTTTGGGCAGATGCTAGCCGGTGGGTCTTTTGTTACCGCCCATAACGTCAAAGACACCCGCCAACTCTTCCCCCAGGCACTTTCTACCGACATGGAAACCACCGCCCTGGCCCAGGTTAGCTCCAGTCGTTCCCTACCCTTCATCGCGGTACGCGGTATCTCTGACCTCTGCGGCCCGGCAGCCGACCAGGACTTCCACATGGATGCCCCCATCGTGGCCGAACGAAGCGCCACCCTGGTGCTTGACCTGCTCAGCCGCTAGCCCGCGTCCGCCCCCCGCTCCACCCGAGAGGAAAACCAATGCAAAACCATACCCTGCGCGACGGCACCTCAATCCCTCCCCTGGGCTTAGGCACCTACCCGCTCAACAACGTAGACGCCGAGGTCGCCGTCTCTGAGGCCATCGCCCGCGGCTACCGCCTCATTGACACCGCGGTGAACTATGAGAACGAGGTGGGTGTTGCCCGCGGCGTCCTGCGCTCAGGCACTGCACGCGATGAAATCTTCGTGCAGTCCAAGCTGCCGGGGCGCGACCACGGCTACGAGCCAGCCCTCCGCTCTCTCGAAGGCACCCTGAGCCGTATGGGTTTTGACTACCTCGACGCCTACCTGATCCACTGGCCCAACCCTTCCCAGGGCCTCTATGTCGACACCTGGCGGGCTCTCATCAAAGCCCAGGAAGAAGGGCTGGTCAAGTCCATCGGCGTCTCTAACTTCCTGCCCGAGCACATCGACCGTCTGATTGAAGAAACCGGCGTAACCCCCGCCATCAACCAGATCGAGCTGCACCCCTACTCCCAGAAACAGGACTGGGCAGCCTACAACCTCGACCACGCCATTCTCACCCAGTGCTGGTCACCCCTGGGCCGCAAAACCGACCTGCTCAAGGACGCCGCCCTAGAAACCATCGCCGCCGAGACCGGTAAAACCGTAGCCCAGGTGATACTGCGCTGGGAGGTCCAGAAGAACCTGGTGCCCCTGCCCAAGAGCTCCAACGCCCTGCGCATGGAAGAAAACATGGCAGTCTTCGACTGGGAACTCACCGACGACCAGATCGCCCGCATCGACGCACTCGAAGCTGGCGTAGGCCGCGGGTTTGACCCGAATACTCACGAAGAGATGTAGGAAGAGATGGAGGAGGGGCAGCAGCCTCATGCTCGCTGCCGACCCTCTCGCCCGGTTCGCTAGCGCTCACAAGGGCGATTCACGCCAGCCCCGAGCCAGCAGCTTCGCTGTGAGCCTGCCGCCCTTCCTACCTTTTCCCGCAAGAGCAAGGATCCCACATAAAGAAGTTCCCGGAATAAGAACTCTTATCCCGGGAACTTTTTATATGTTCTCTAGCCGATGCCGAGGATGGTCTTGGCCTGTTCAACGTCGGCGTGCATCTGCTCAATGAGTGCTTCGACGCCGGTGTAGGCGACCATGCCGCGCAGGTAGTCGACGAATTCTAGGGTGACGTGCTGCCCGTAGAGGTTGAAGTCTTCAACCTTCTCTTCGGGGCGGCCGATGACGTGGGCTTCGACCTGGCGGGTGGTGATGCCTTCGAAGGTGGGGTTGGTGCCCACCGATACGGCAACGGGGTGGCGGGTTCCGGCCTCGTCAATCAGCCAGCCTGCGTAGACCCCGTCGCCGGGTACGAGGCCAATGGAGTCGACGTCCATATTGGCTGTGGGGAAGCCGAGTTCGCGGCCGCGGGCAGCGCCGTGCACGACTTCGCCGCTCATGTAGTGGTTGCGGCCCAGAATTGAGGCAGCGTCAGCGACCCTGCCCTCAGCTAGGAGCTGGCGGATAGAGGTGGATGAGCAGCGGCGGTCATCGTGGGCGAGCAGGTCTTCAACCACCAGCACTTCAAAACCGTACTTTTGGCCAAGCTCTTTCATGGTGTTCAGATCGCCGGAGTTCTTGGTGCCAAAGCGCACGTCATCGCCAATAACCACGAACTTTGCCTTGAGAGCGTCAACAAAAGTACGTTTGACGAATTCTTCGGGGGTTTGGGCGGCAAAGGCAAGGTTGTAGTGCAGCAGCAGATAGTAGTCGACGCCGAGGTCGGCAAGAATCTGCTGGCGGCCGTCCTGCCCCATAATTTCAATATGCACCCCGGCTGGCCCGTGGACGCGGGCGGGGTGGGGGTCGAAAGAAACCGCAACGGAGGACAGCCCATGGACCCGGGCAGTATTGACCAGGGTGGAGAGCACTTTTTGGTGGCCGATGTGTACGCCATCGAAGTTGCCGATGGTGACCACGGTGGGGCCGAAGTCGGCGGGGATCTGGGCGAGATCGGTAAAGCGCTTCACTGTGCTCCTCGGTTGGGTTGCTTCGTGTCTATACTACGCGTATTTGGGGCCTTCTGCTGAGGGCAGGCGGACGCCGGTAGTTAGCGGGTGCGGCTGGGGCGGGTTTTGTTGAGCCACCAGAGGCCTACCATGGGCAGGATCAGGGGGATGTAGCCGTAGCCGGAACCGAAGTGGGACCAGACAGAGGCTAGCTCAAAGTGCTGGGGTTGCAGGTAGGAGAAGACGCCAATCAGGAGCACGCCCGCCATTTCGATACCGACAGCAAGCAGAGAGACCTTCCATGCCCCCTCCTCCTTCTTGGCCAGGGCGATAGTGGCGACCAGGTAGATGAGAGCTGAGAGAGCTGACAGGCTGATGGAAAGCGGGGCTTCGTCGAACTTACGGATGACCTGATAGAGGGCCCGGGCCCCCGCCGACAGGGTAAAGACGCCGTAGATGACGACGAGCAGGCGGCCAAAGCCGCTATTTTTTGTAGCGGAGGCTTTGTTCTGTGTTTGATTCATTGTCTTCTTCCATCTCCCAAGCAATGTTGATGCTGCTCTTACTGGCGTTTCTGGCCTTGAGCGCAAGGCGTGCGCTTGTAGCCGACTGGCTGGGGCTGGCATGAATTGGGTGAGCGCCCCAGCGCGAGCCCAAGAAGGTTAGTCGGCGAGAGCGCACGCCCTGCGCTCACCTGTGGCTGCATCGACCTAATAGTAGTACCAGAGCATGTTCATACGGTGCACCATGATAATCAGCACCGGCCCGGTTAGCCCCAGCACCAGGGTTGACCAGCGGGTTCGTTCGGAGAGTGACCAGATGAAGGTGCCGACGGGGATAATCATGGCGGTGAGTAGGTAGCCGTAGTATTCGAGCCAGTCGCCGCTGGGGCCGTCCGTTGTGGCCTGCATGATGATGGAGCCGATCAGGTAGATGATGAGGAAGGCTTCAAGGAGGATGACGGAGCCTTGTGACCAGTCGTCGGGGGCTGCTCCGCGCAGGAAGCGGATGAGGCAGATGAGGAAGGAGGCTAGGCCGAGCGCGGTTATGGCCCAGAACCAGAGGTCGAGTCCGGCGATCATCATGGCGGGTTAGTTTTCCTTGAAGGTTGTTCCGGCTTCGAAGACGAGCACGGGGGCGGCTACGTTTTCGCGGCGGAAGCGGGTGTTTTCGATGATGGCGACGAGGGTGCCGTTGGGGGCGAAGGCGGCGGTGAGGCCGGTGGTGGTGGGTTTGTCGTACCCGCCAGTAGAGCCGGTTTTGGGTGCGGTGGTGGCGGGGCTGCCTTCGGTGGGGATGATGCGGCGGCCGTTGGCGAGGTCGGTGGCTTCGGCTGCTGTGAGGTTGCGGACGGCAAAGAGGCGGCGGGCTGCTTCTTCGATGGGTAGCAGGGGGGCTGCCTGTTCTGCTTCTCGCCCGGCGATGAGTTCGTCGAGGGTGTGGGCGTCTTCGGCACGGATTTCGCCGATGGCGGTGCGGCGCAGGGCGGTGAGGTGGGCGCCGGTCCCTAGGGCTGCACCGAGGTCGCGGGCTAGGGCGCGGATGTAGGTGCCTGCTGAGCAGACAACGGTGACGTCGAGGTCAAGGACGCTGGTGCTCACCTCTTCGTCGCCCAGTTGGTAGGTGGCAGTGGCGGGGCGAGCCTCGTGCAGGTCGAAGGAGTGCACGGTGATGGGCCGGGCTTCGAGTTCGACTTCTTCCCCTGAGCGCACGCGGGCGTAGGAGCGTACCCCGTTGACTTTGATGGCCGAGACGGCAGAGGGTACCTGCATGATGTCGCCGGTGAGGTCCGCAATGTGCTGCCTGATGGCGTCCTCGCTGATACTATCCAACGCGCCGTCGTTAGCGACGGCGGTGGCTTCGCCGTCTGCGTCGTCGGTGAGGGTTGAGACGCCGAGGCGGATGGTGGCGGTGTAGGTCTTGGTCTCCCCTACGACCCAGGTGAGTAGGCGGGTTGCCTTGTTGACGCCAAGGATGAGCACCCCCGTGGCCATGGGGTCGAGGGTGCCGGCGTGCCCGACTTTGCGGGTGCCGGCGATCCACCGCATTTTGGAGACCACGTCGTGGCTGGTGAGTCCGGCGGGTTTGTCAACGACGATGAGGCCCGAGGGCCCGGTGGGTGCTTTCTTGGCCACGGTTTAGGCTTCGTCTTCCTCGGTTTCGGTGCTCTTGTAGGCGTCCTCGCCACCGGCGTATTCGGCACCTTCGCGGGCGGCAGCCAGTTCAGCGTCGCGTTCCTTGGTCTTGCGCAGCAGGTCTTCGATGTGGGCTGCATTGACGGGTACTTCGTCGGGGACGAAGGTGAGGGTGGGGGTCAGGCGCGCTGTGATGTTCTTGCCAACTTCTGAGCGCAGGATGCCCTTGACTGATTCGAGGGCAGCCTTGGTGGATGCCTGTTCTTCTTCGGAGCCGAAGACGGTGTAGTAGATGGTGGCGTGCTGGAGGTCGTTGGTGACGCGGGCGTCGGTGACGGTGATGAAGCCGAGGCGGGGGTCTTTGATGCGGCGTTCGAGGGCCTGGGCAACGATGACCTTGATGCGGTCGGCTAGGCGGGCGGCGCGTGCCGGATCTGCCATGATGTTCTCCTTCTCTAGAGAGGTTTCTATGTTTAAGTGTAAAGGCACCCTAGGGTTCGCGGCGAAGCTGCTGGCTCGGCGGCTGGCGTGAATCGCCTTGTGAGCGAAGCGAACCAGGCGAGAGGGTCTGCAGCAAGCGCGAACCCTAGGGTGCCTTAGCGTGATTGCTAGGTTATGTACCCGGCATACCGGCGGGGCGGGGCGCCCCAGAGCCGGCTGGCCGGGTCTGGCGTTAAGGGATGCCGGCGGGTGGGGCGCCCCGCCCGCCGGCGTCCTTAATAATCAACCAGGTAGAAGCCTAGACGCGGGGCTTTTCCTGCATCTCCCAGGTTTCAATGACATCGCCTTCCTTGATGTCGTTGAAGGAGCCCAGGCCGATACCACACTCGTAGCCTTCGCGTACTTCGGTGGCGTCGTCCTTGAAGCGGCGCAGGGATTCGATGGTGAGGTTATCGGCGACAACCGCACCGTCGCGCACCAGGCGGGCCTTGGAGTTGCGCTTGATGATGCCGGTCTTGACGATGGAGCCTGCGATGTTGCCCCACTTGGAGGAGCGGAAGACTTCGCGGATTTCGGCGGAGCCGAGTTCGACTTCTTCGTATTCGGGCTTGAGCATGCCCTTGACGGCTGCTTCGACTTCTTCGATAGCGCGGTAGATGACGGAGTAGAACTTCATTTCTACGCCTTCACGATCGGCTAGTTCTGCCACGCGTTCGGCGGGGCGCACATTGAAGCCGATGATGATTGCGTTATCGACGGTTGCCAGGTTGACGTCGTTCTGGGTGATAGCACCTACACCGCGGTGGATGACGCGCAGCTGAACTTCGTCGCCACCTGCCTCGATCTTCATGAGGGACTCTTCCAGTGCTTCAACAGCACCGGAGACGTCGCCCTTGATGATGAGGTTGAGGGTGTCCATCTTGCCTTCTGCCACTGCGGCGTCGAAGGATTCGAGGGTAACGCGCTTGCGACGCTTGGCCAGCTGGGCATTGCGGTCGGCTGCTTCACGCTTTTCAGCGATCTGGCGGGCGGTGCGCTCTTCTTCGGTGGAGAGGAAGGTGTCACCTGCGCGGGGCACGGTGTTGAGGCCGAGTACCTGCACGGGGCGTGAGGGGCCGGCTTCTTCGACGTTGTTGCCGTTTTCGTCGAACATGGCGCGGACGCGGCCGTAGGCGGAGCCTGCGACGATGGCGTCGCCGACGCGCAGGGTACCGGACTGGACGAGGACGGTGGTGACGGCACCGCGGCCCTTGTCGAGGTTAGCTTCGATGGCTACGCCGCGGGCTTCCTTGTTGGGGTTAGCCTTCAGTTCGAGGGCGCCGTCGGCGGTCAGGGTGACGGCTGCGAGCAGTTCGTCGATGTTCTTACCCTGGCGGGCTGAGACCTCTACGAACATGGTGTCGCCACCGTATTCTTCGGGTACCAGGCCGTATTCGGTGAGCTGACCGCGGATCTTGTCGGGGTTAGCGCCTTCCTTATCGATCTTGTTGACGGCAACAACGATCGGCACGTTAGCTGCCTGGGCGTGGTTGAGGGCTTCAACGGTCTGGGGCATAACGCCGTCGTCCGCTGCGACTACCAGGATTGCGATGTCGGTGACCTTGGCACCGCGGGCACGCATGGCGGTGAAGGCCTCGTGACCGGGGGTGTCGATGAAGGTCAGGTAGCGTTCTTCGCCTTCGACCTCGGTGTGGATCTGGTAAGCACCGATGTGCTGGGTGATGCCGCCGGCTTCACCGTCGATGACGTTGGTGTTGCGGATGGCGTCGAGCAGGCGGGTCTTACCGTGGTCGACGTGACCCATGACGGTGACAACGGGCGGGCGTACTTCAAGTACTTCGTCGTCCTCAGCCTCGGCTTCGGCAGCCAGGTTGATGTCGAAGGATTCGAGCAGTTCGCGCTCTTCGTCCTCGGGGGAAACGATCTTGATGACGTAGCCCAGTTCAGCGCCGAGCAGCTCGAAGGTGTCCTCGTCGAGGGACTGGGTCTGGGTTGCCATTTCACCCAGGTGAATCAGGACGGTCACCAGGGCTGCGGCGTTTGCGCCAATTTTCTCGGCGAAGTCCATCAGTGAGGCACCGCGACGCATACGGATCTCGGTGGTACCGTCGCCGTGGGGTACGGCTACGCCACCGATGGTAGGCTGACGCAGCTGCTCTTCACGACGCAGAGCTGACTTAGTCTTGCCCTTCTTCTTTTTGCCGCCACCGCGACCGAAGGCGCCCTGGGCGTTGCCGCGACCGCCACCGGGGCCACCGCGACCGGGGCCGCGGTTGAAGCCGCCGCCACCGTTACCGCCGCCGGGGCCGCCTGAGCCACGACGGGGGCCGCCACCTGAGGGGGCACCGGCGCCGCCACGGGCACCGACGTTACCGCTCATCTTGGTGGGCATCATGTTGGGTGAGGGGCGGTTGCCGCCACCTGCGGGTGCGGGGCGGGGTGCGCCGCCGGCAGGACGGGGGCCACCGGCACCTGCACCGGCGGGGCGGGGGGCGTTGTTGCGTCCGCCTGCGGGGCGGGGACCACCTGCACCGGCAGGACGGGGGCCGCCGGGGTTGTTGCCTCGGGCGTTACGGCCACCTGCGGGGCGGGGACCGCCTGAGCGCTCGCCGCGCTCATTGCGGTCGTTACGCTTGCCCATGCCCTGTGAGGGGGCAAAGGGGTTGTTGCCGGGGCGGGGGCCGGGCTTAGCGCCAGCAGGCTTGGGGGCTGCGGGTTTGGGAGCTGCCGGCTTAGGAGCAGACATACCCTGAGTGGTTGAGAAGGGGTTGTTGCCGGGGCGGGGGCCAGCGGGCTTAGCGGCGGCGTCCTTCTTCTCGGTGGCAGGTGCAGCCTCAGCTACGGGCTTGGGGGCAGCAGGGGCTGCCGGCTTGGGTGCTGCAGCACCGGGCTTAGGGGCGGACGCACCCGGCTTCGGCGCAGATGCACCGGGCTTGGGGGCGGACGCGGGGGTAGCAGCCTTCTTCTCAGCGGCGGGGGCCTCTGCGGAGGCACCGGCGTTGGGGAAGGCGGCACGCAGTTTCTTAACTACGGGCGGTTCAAGGGTTGATGATGCACCCTTGACGAACTCGCCAAGTTCCTGAAGCTTAGCGACAGCTTCTTTAGAGGGGATTCCGAGTTCTTTAGCGATCTCGTGAACGCGGGGCTTAGCCACTTTTCTCCTGTTCTGGTTCGCACCGAACAGGGGCGAACCTTCAGTTTGTATGAGGTTTCAGCTGGGGTTCAGCTGGGTTTTTGCCGGTGGGTGAGCACAGGAAAGTACTCATTGCGCGGCACTCATCGGGTTTCCATCAGTTTTCTGACTCGCTTTCGTACACAGTAAGTCGTCAAACTCGTTGACATTGTTGGTTCGCCACCCCTGGCGGGGTCGAACCGGCCCTCCCCTATGCGGGGATCACCAGTTCGTTGGCTTCGACCCGGGTTCTAAAGGCCCTGGCCAGCGCATTTTTTTTGAGCGCAAGGGCAAGGCATTCGGGTGTGTGGTGGAGCCAGGCTCCACGCCCCGGGAGGTTTTTGGCCCGGTCAAAGACTGCACGCGGGGGTTCAGTCTGTGTGAGGGCGATACGGACGAGGTCGTGGGCGGGTGCTGTGGTTCGGCAGCCGATGCAGGTGCGGACGGGGGTGTACAGCTGGAGCGCTCCCTTCGTGTTGTTCGCTTGTTTCCAGCAGGCTCTTTAGTGCTGAACCTGCGGGCATGGCTGGCCGCCGACCAGTCATGAGCACTCTATGGTGGTGTGACCTCTATAGACCAGTTTAGCCCCCTTGCGGGGGCTAACGGCAAATATGTTAGTCAGCTCTCTTATTCAGCGGCAGCTTCGGGGGCTTCTTCAGCACCCTCTTCGTTCGCTGCACGGGCTGCTGCCATCGCGGCCTCGTACTTGGAGGCTGAGATGATGTCGATGCGCCAGCCGGTGAGCTTAGCGGCTAGGCGGGCGTTCTGCCCTTCCTTGCCAATAGCCAGTGAAAGCTGGTCATCGGGCACAATCGCGCGGGCAGAGAAGGTCTTGCGCTCGGTCACGGTGACTTCGCTGACCTTGGCCGGTGAAAGGGCGGCGGCGATGAACTCTTCGGGGCTCTCAGAGTGATCGACGATATCAATCTTCTCGTTGTTGAGTTCACCCATCACGGCGCGCACACGGGCACCCATCTCGCCGATGCAGGAGCCCTTGGGGTTGACGCCGGGCTTGGTGGCGCGGACTGCAATCTTGGTGCGGTGGCCAGCTTCGCGGGCAATCGCCATGATTTCTACCGAGCCGTCAGCAATCTCGGGGACCTCGTGCTCGAAGAGGCGGCGCACCAGGTTGGGGTGGGAACGAGAGAGCACGATGGAGGGGCCCTTGGGGCCGCGCTTGGCTTCCAGCACGTAGGCGCGGATGCGGGTGTTGTGGGCGTAACGCTCACCGGGCACCTGCTCGTTGGTGGGCAGCACAGCTTCAAGGGTGCCTAAATCAACGTGAATCATGCGGGGGTTGGGGCCCTGCTGGATAACACCTGAAATCAGCTGACCCTCACGGTCTTTGAACTCACCGAGCACGGCTGAATCCTGGGCATCGCGCAGACGCTGCTGGATGACCTGGCGGGCAGTAGAAGCCGCGATACGACCAAAGTTGTTGGGGGTGTCGTCGAACTCACCGATCTGCTGGTCGTTCTCATCGAGTTCAGGAGCCCAGATGGTGACCTTACCGCTGGTGCGGTCAAGCTCTGCACGTGAGCCACGGATGGCACCGGGCTGCTTCTGGTAGGCCAGCAGGATGGCGCTCTCAATCATCGGGATCAGGTTGTCGATTGAGATGTCGCGCTCTTTTTCGAGCAGGCGGAGGTTGCTCAAATCAATGTCCATGGTTGGCCCTTCCGTGTAACACGGTGCCGGGGCAAAAAGCTCCGGCACCGCTTGCGGTGTATGTTCGCGCGCCTAGGCACGCGGCCTCAAAAGTATTGAGTTGTGGTCTTGTTTCTATATTCTAGCGAGTACTTGCTAGCGGTTGAATTCAATTTCTACCTTTGCGGCAGAAATTGTAGCCCAGGGCAGGGTGACGGCATCGCGGTAGCTCTCGGGCTGGCCCTTCTTGGTTTCTTTCTTCCGGCGCAGGACCGGGCCTTCCTCGGTCACAAAATCGAGTCGGGCCAGGTACTTCTCTCCCCCAGCCTCAGTAATCTCGATGAGACGGTCGATAGACCGCTTCCAGTGGCGGGTCTCAGTCAGAGGACTGGTCACACCGCGCGATGACACCTCAAGGGAGTAGGGCACTTCACCGTCATCAGCATCATCAAGAGCGGCTGACAGGGCCTGGGAAACCTCAGCAATGGTATCGAGAGACAGGGCATCGGTACGGTCTTCGGGGTAGTCCACCACGATTTCTAGGGTGCGGTTAGCGCCGCTGCCCTTAGCGGTCAGTTTCTCCAGCACCAGCTTGAACTCCTGCTCCACCACCCGGGTGACGGCCTCACGCACGCCCTCGACGCTCACAAAGCTACCGGCAGGGGCTTTCTTGGTGATGCCCTGCTCAGCGCGGGCAGCGGCCCGGCGCTCGCGGGCGTTGGGGGCGTCCTTTTTACTGGCTTTGGGTGATGCCATCGCGCGTAGCTCCTGGTGTCTAGGGGTAGGTAAATCCATTCAAGCCTACCACCGGCTCCCAGTACGTCAGCCGAGAATTCGCTGAGGGCGGGCAGGCTACGGGACTTTTTGGCAGAATGGGAGGTGGGCTCTTGCCCGTCTGTTTTGTGTGAGAGGTAGCTGCCTATGAATCGCTCTGTTCGTCTGACCCCGGTACTTGTGGCCGCTCTATTAGCTGGTCTGCTGGTGGTGCTCCTTGCTGTGGGCTGGTTTTCGCAGCGGCAGGCGGAGCAGGTCCGCGCTGACCTTAGCGATCAGAGCACCATGGCTGCTCAGCTGACCGCCCTGCAGCAGGCAGCTGATGAGTCGGGTCAGGACGCGCTGGGGCAGGCGGCGCAGGCCGCCCTTGAGACCCTTGCCCCTGCGGCTCAGGACGTAACGGTTACGGAGTATGAGCCGGTAGAGCAGCAGCTCCAGAGCACGGTTTCGGCCCTGCTGGAGCTAGGTTTTGCGACCCAGGACGCCGGTGATCGGGCTCGGGCTCTCACAGCCGTTGCGGATGTGTGGCAGGCTGCCCGCCAGGACGGGCTGACTACTGCCGCCTACCCCGAGGCCCTGACCGATGAGATAGCACATATCAGTAGCTACACCTGTGGTGATGAGGGGCTTACTGCCGGTGCCCCCGATAGTTCAGGCAGTGAACAGGTTGTACAGCCTGCCTCCCTACTGCCCCTGCAGCAGAGTATCTATCAGCTCAACTACGTCAGCGAGATCTACGCCGCCCGTGCCGAGCAGGGCTATACGGACGTAGCAGCCCAGGCAGCTCAGCTAGCAACAGCTACCACCGATATGGGGCACCTAGCTGCCCCCGTGCTGACCTGCTACGGGGTCTTTGAGGCGCCCGCGGCGTCCTACCCCCTTGTCGAAGCAGCGGACGCTTCCCCGCAGATCACCGACTTCACCGCGGCTATTGAATCCAACGCCCGCGCTGCCCTGGCCGACCAGACCCTCGCAACGTCAGCAGATGATATTGAAGCCCTCGCCCTCATTCTGGCCCTCGATAGCCAGGAGCTTGCTGCCTAAAGGGTACCCAGAATATCGGTGCCCAGCTTAATAATGAGGGCGCTGACTACCACAATCATCATCCAGCGAATAAAGCGGCTCCCCCGGGCCAGCGCCGTACGCGCTCCCAGGTAGCCACCCACCATATTCGCTGCTCCCAGCAAAAGGCCAAGAGCCCACACCTGCTGACCTGCCACCGCAAACAGCACCAGAGCTCCCAGGTTAGTAGCGGCATTAATAATCTTGGTCTGGGCTGTTGACTGCAAGAAGCTGTAGCCCATCAACGACACCATGGCCATCATCAGAAAAGAGCCGGTGCCAGGGCCCAGCAGCCCGTCATAAAAACCGATGATCGCGCCGATTCCCAGCCCCACCATGAGGTGCTTGAGCCCCCGGTGTTTTAGCTGGGTCAGTTCACCGAGTGAAGGCTTGAACACTGTGTAGACCAGCACCAGCATCAGCGCCAGTACGATGATGGGCTTGAAGAGTTCTTCGGGGAGGGCTGTGGCGACCAGGGCCCCGCCCATGCTGGTCACAAAGGCCAAGGACGCCGCAGGTAGGGTGGTGCGCACATCAACCGGGGTGCGCCGCAGGTAGGTTGCGGCGCTGGTGAGGGTACCGAAGACAGACCCCAGCTTGTTCACGGCGAGGGCTTGCACCGGTGAAAGCCCAGGAACCATGAGAACCGCAGGAAGCTGAATCATGCCGCCGCCGCCCACAACGGCGTCCACCCAGCCAGCGGCTAGGGCAGCCAGAAGCAACAAAACTAGCGTGGTCGGCTCAAGGCCGAGAGAGTCAAAGCCGAGGGTATCGAGCACGCTTCTGCCTTTCCTGGGAGTGCGGTTAAACCACAAGGTACCATCTAAGTCAGAAATGACCAGCTCGTTGGTGGTCTTTTCTGACTCAGATGGTACCTACTGCGGGTGTTAGCCCTGAATCTCGGCCAGCAGCTCGGTCACGGCGTCCGCTACGGCAACCTCGCGGGCTTCGCCGCTGCGGCGGTCCTTGATTTCAACCTTGCCCTCGGCAAAGCCGCGGCCGACCACCACGATAGTGGGCACGCCCAGCAGCTCAGCGTCGCCAAACTTCACACCGGGAGATACCTTGGGGCGGTCATCGAACATGACGTCAAGCCCGGCAGCTTCAAGGTCAGCAACCAGCTTTTCTGCGCCCTCTGCGACTTCGGTGCCCTTACCGGTCATCACCACGTGAACATCGGCCGGTGCCAGGTTACGGGGCCAAATCAGGCCCTTATCGTCGTGGTTGCCCTCGGCGATGGCAGCCAGGGCGCGGGTCACGCCCACACCGTAGGAGCCCATAGTGACGGTCTGCAGCTTGCCGTTCTGATCCAGCACTTTCAGACCCAGAGCTTCTGCGTACTTGCGGCCCAGGGCGAAGATGTGGCCCATCTCGATGCCGCGGGCTGCAATCAGGGGGCCGGAGCCGTCCGGAGCGGGGTCGCCCTCGCGTACCTCGCAAGCCTCGATCACGCCGTCAGCCTCAAAATCGCGGCCCAGCACCAGGTCGTAGACATGCTTCTGGTCTTCATTCGCACCGGTAATCCAGGCAGAGCCCTCAACCACGCGGGGGTCAACAAAGTAGGGAATACCGGTAGCTGACTCGGTGCCCAGGAGCTTCTCGGTCAGGGTCAGGCCGGGGCCGATGTAGCCCTTGACCAGCTGCGGGAACTTCTTGAAGTCCTCTTCGCTGGCAGCCTCGACCTCAACCTCGCCGCCGACGCCCAGCAGGGCGCCAACGTTGACCTCGACGCGGCCCAGGTCAACAGCGCGGTCACCGGGCACGCCAATGGCAACCAGCTGGCGGCTGCCGTCGGGCAGGATAACGGCCAGCACCACGTTCTTCAGGGTGTCGGCGGCAGTCCAGGGCTCACCCTCGCGCGGGTGCAGGGCGTTGGACTGGTCAACCAGGGTTTCAATGGTCGGTGAGTCGGGGGTCAGCTCAACGCGGGCAGCGGGGGTGGCTGACGCATCTACGGGCTCGGGCACCACGGTAGTGACGGCCTCAACGTTTGCCGCGTAGCCACCCTCGGAGCGCACGAAGGTGTCTTCACCAATCGGGGTGGGGTGCAGGAACTCTTCGGAGCGGGAGCCGCCCATAGCACCCGACTGTGCCTGGACGATAGCGATCTCAAGACCCAGGCGCTCAAAAATCTTGATGTAGGCGGCACGGTGGGCCTGGTAGGCCTCTTCCAGGCCCTCATCATCGACGTTGAAGGAGTAGGAGTCCTTCATGATGAACTCGCGGCCGCGCAGCAGGCCGGCGCGGGGGCGGGCTTCATCGCGGTACTTGGTCTGAATCTGGTAGAGGTAAACCGGCAGGTCCTTGTAGGAGGTGTAGAGGTCCTTGACCAGCAGGGTGAACATTTCCTCGTGGGTGGGGGCCAGCAGCATGTCTGCGCCCTTACGGTCCTTCAGGCGGAAGAGGTTGTCGCCGTATTCTTCCCAACGGTTGGTCGCTTCGTAGGGTTCGCGGGGAAGCAGAGCGGGGAAGTGAACTTCCTGGGCACCGATCGCGTTCATTTCTTCGCGCACGATGTTCTCAATCTTGCCCAGCACCTTCAGCCCCAGAGGCAGCCAGGTGTAGACGCCGGGGGCGGCACGGCGGATATAGCCGGCACGTACCAGGAGCTTGTGGCTTGCGACTTCGGCGTCGACGGGGTCTTCACGCAGGGTGCGCAGGAACAGGTGGGACAGGCGCTGGACCAAGTGGTTTCTCGCTTCTCTCGTACGGGGCCCGTCCACCGACCGTGCAGGCCGGGGTGGGCATACTTATCTACCAGTTTACCGCCAACCGGCGGGGTGTGTACCCCGCCTTAAAGAGAGGACGCCGGCACCCACTCCCCTGCCCGTGGGCAGGTAGGTGGGCACCGGCGTCCGCGCAGAAAAATCTGCTCAGTCTAGGGGCTTAGAGACCCAGGGCGGTGTACCAAGCCAGCTTGGCCTGACCCAGGTCGTTGAGCTCGGCGTTCATGAAAGCGGTGCCCTTGGTCCAGACCAGGGTGCCACCTTCGAACTGCTGGGTCACGATAGTGGTGCCGTTAGCGGTTGCTTCGGTTGCTTCAGCAACGGGGGCACCGAGCATGGTCATCTCGTTCCAGATGTTCCAGTTACCGCCGGCTGCCCAGTCGTTGTAGGAAGAAAAACGGCCGCGGTCAGAGAGGTTGAGCGCCTCGGTGAGGGCTGAGGACTCAACGGGCTTAGCACCTGCCAGGGGCTTGCCCTGAGCGTCAGCCTTGATGTAGACAATCTTGTTGGCGTCTACGCGCAGCTCGAGAACCTGCTGCAGAGGAATGTACTTAGCAGCTGACCAGTCGTAGGTGGCGTCAATCTCGGTGCCGGTAGCGGCGCGGTCCATCAGACCCGCACCCCAGGTGACGGGAGAGGCGGTGGTCTGGTTGTCCCAGTTGATGCAGGTGCCGTAATCGTCGTACTGGATGAAGTAGTGGGAAATGACCGCGGTGCCGGTGGAGAACAGGGCGTAGCCGTGGTCATCCCAGGTAACGGGGGTTGAGCAGTTCTCGGCGGTGGTGTTGTAGAAGAGGGCACGCAGTTCGAGGGCACCGGTCTTCCAGTGCTTGGTGTACTCGTTCTGGTAGAGGTAGGTGCCGTACTGGCCGGGGTTAGCCAGGTAGGATGCGAGCGCGTCGGTGTTGATCATCAGCGCGCGGTCCTGGGCGATGGAGTAAATCGCAGAGACGTTGCCGCCGAAGTTCTGGGTTACCAGGTCAGCGGTTGCCTTGGTCAGCTCACCGCCGGTTTCGGCAACGGCTACGCCGTTAGCAGCAGCAACCGCGCGGGCGTCAGCAATCTTGTTGGCGGCATCGCCGAAATTGGTGTCGGCGGGAGTCTCGGGCTCAGCGGGAGTCTCGGGTGCTACAGGCTCGGCAGGAGTCTCAGGGACTACCGGAGTTTCGGGTTCAGCCGGGGTCTCAGGTGCTACAGGCTCGGCAGGGGTTTCAGGAACAACCGGGGTCTCAGGTGCTACCGGTTCAACAGGGGCAACCGGGGTTTCGGGTTCAGCCGGAGTCTTAGGAGCTACAGGCTCAGCAGGAGTCTCGGGCAGCACGGGAGTGGTTTCAACAACAGCGTTGTTGGTGAAGCAAGCGCGGGTCTTGGAACGCTCTGCCTGCCAAGCCTTGGCTTCTGCCGAGTTGAGGTTGATGTAGGAGCCTGCCTGGGTCTTTTCATCCAGCACTACGAGCCAGCGGGTCTTGCCGTCGTGGGTGGTGATAGAGAGACCGCAGTGGCTGTGCTTCCAGGGGGCTGATTCAGCGTTGCCGAACTTCTCAGCGCCGCCGGCCTTCATGAAAGCCTCGCCCGCTGCGCCGGTAACTGCCTGCACGCCGCCGTACTTACCCTGGGTGACTACACCGTTTTCGAAGGTCTGCTGGGTGGCGCCGTTGGCGAAGGTCTGCTGTTCACCGGTTGCTGCGCCCAGGGCGTCCTTGTTCTTTTCCCAGTAAGCGCCGATGGGGGTGTCGGTATCTACGGTCACGGCTTCTGCGGCGAAGGCGCCGGGGGCCATGGTCAGTGAAAGACCAAGCAGGGTGGTGACGCCAAGAGGTGTGCGGAGGCTCTTCAATGCTTTCCCTAAAAGTTCGTGGATCAGGTGCTCTGCGTCCGAAATTGGGGTGGGTGGGGTTTCAGACCTGCGATGCAGAGGTAAAAAGTGTGCATCATCAAAACTACCAGCTAATACTCAGCCAGCAAACCAGCCCTTTGGGGGACACATGTGGCCCCACTGGGGGATATGTCTGTTTAAAACAGGACGGTTGCGAAGGTTGAGTGCTGCTGCCAGCCCGTTGCTGCGTAGAGGGCGCGGGCGGGGGCATTGTAGTCGTTGACATAGAGGGAGAGATGGGGGAAGCGCTGGCGGATGAGGTGGCTGGCCTGCGCTAGGAGCACGGGGGCTAGGCGCTGACCGCGATAGGCCGGGTGCAGCCAAACTCCCTGGAGCTGGCAGGTGGAGTCGTGAGCTAAGCCCAGGTCAGTTTTAAAAATGACCACGTTCTCGCTGTTGACGGCCACCAGAGTGCGGCCGGTACGGGTGAGTTCGTCGATACGGCGGGTGTAGCCTGCCGGGTCACGCGTCATGGGGTCGTAGCCCACTTCTTCGGTGAACATGGCAACGGACGCCCGCAGCAGGCTGGGTCTGTCGTCGGTTCGGGCCCAGCGCACCGGCTCTGTGATGGCAGGGGCACCCAGGGAGGGGCGGGCCAGGGGCGCGCGGACGAGCTCGCTCAGGTCAGCGGTCACGGGCAGCTCTAGCAGGGGCTGGTTTTCGCGCACGTCAAAGGGGGTGGGCATGCGCGAAGCGAGGTGCGACCAGATTCCCATGACCGGTTCGCGGTGGCCAAAGATGGAGCCGATGCGCCGGTTGTGCCGCCAGATATAGGCTGCAACCTGGCGGTAGTGGGCCTCGGGCAGGGTGAGCGGAACGCAGTTGGCTCCCAGCCAGAAGGCCCCCACCAGGCAGTAGCGGGGTTCGGCAATCGCCGGGGTACGCGCGGACGCAGGCACTAGAGTCTCTGCCAGACCTGGTATGGCGGTGCGCGGAGCAGCTGCCTCTTCGGCAAAGTGGGCTCCAGCTGAGGTGCCGACCCTGGCGGCTGCCTTCGCAAACAGCCCCTCAAGGGTGGACCGCACACGGGCGGGCAGGCGCTCCCCCACGGTTTCGGTGAGGTGCGCAGCCACCCCGGCGGGAGCGTCCTTTGGTCCCATCTCTCCGGGGACTTCGCGAGGCATAAAGACCCCCATGAAACCGTGGGGAGTTTTCAGCGACGTCAGAGCGCTAGGGGCTGGTAGGCCGAAGTGGTGCAGGTGCTCGGCGGCAAAGAGAAAGCCCACCGGGTCCGACTCAATCATGGTTTCAAGTTCCGCCCGGTCATCGATGGTAAGGGGGCGGATTAGGGCATCTTCTGCCCCGCGGGAGAAACGTGAAAAGACGGTCACGGTGGGCTTTTCTTCAGCTACTTAGGAGACTGAGACGGTGGGTTCACCTGAAAGGTCAATTTCGCCGCGTTCTTCCATCTCGCGGGCGATGCGGTTGGCCTCTTCGATCAGGGTCTGCACGATGTCTTCTTCGGGCACGGTCTTAATGACCTCACCCTTGACGAAAATCTGGCCCTTGCCGTTGCCAGAAGCTACGCCCAGGTCGGCCTCGCGGGCTTCGCCGGGGCCGTTAACGACGCAACCCATGACGGCCACGCGCAGGGGCACCTTCATGCCTTCAAGACCCTTGGTGACATTCTCAGCCAGTTCCCACACGTTCACCTGGGCACGGCCACAGGAGGGGCAGGAAACGATATCGAGCTTGCGGGGGCGCAGGTTCAGGGACTCAAGAATCTGGGAGCCGACCTTGACCTCTTCAACCGGGGGTGCAGACAGGGAAACGCGGATGGTGTCGCCGATGCCCTCTGAGAGCAGGGCGCCGAAGGCGGTCGCAGACTTAATGGTGCCCTGGAAGGCGGGGCCCGCTTCGGTGACGCCCAGGTGCAGGGGCCAGTCACCGGCAGCAGCTAGCTGGCGGTAGGCCTCAACCATAATGACGGGGTCGTTGTGCTTAACCGAAATCTTGAAGTCCTGGAAGCCGTGCTCCTCAAAGAGGGAGGCCTCCCACACCGCTGATTCGACGAGCGCCTCGGGGGTCGCCTTACCGTACTTTTCCAGCAGGCGCTTATCGAGCGAACCGGCGTTCACACCGATACGGATCGAGGTGCCATGATCCTTAGCGGCTGCGGCGATTTCCTTGACCTGGTCATCAAATTTACGGATGTTACCGGGGTTCACGCGCACAGCACCGCAGCCGGCTTCGATAGCGGCGAAGACGTACTTGGGCTGGAAGTGAATATCAGCGATAACGGGAATCTGGGACTGCTTAGCGATAATGGGCAGGGCTTCTGCGTCCTTATCGGTGGGGCAGGCAACGCGCACGATATCGCAACCGGCAGCCGTCAGCTCAGCAATCTGCTGCAGGGTCGCGCCAATGTCGTGGGTTTTGGTGGTGGTCATGGACTGCACCGAGATAGGAGATTCTGAGCCAACGCCTACGCTACCGACCTTAAACTGGCGGGTTTTACGGCGCGGAGCCAAAACGGGCGGCGGAGCAGCGGGCATTCCAAGGGCGACCGAGGTCAAATCTTCCTCCAAAGGTTCTTTGGCGGTGCGGTCTTGCGCACCTGTTCAACTATCTATTGTGCCACGCTTCAGCTCAAAGAGCGGTTGAGGTAAAGCACACAGCAGAGAGGCTGCTTAGGCCAAAGGGCAGAAAGGGAAGCCAGTCCACGCTGAAATCGCAATCTAGCAATACCAACTTAAAGTCATCGAACATAAATTCTATTATATGGTTATATAAGACATATGTTCGATACTTCGTTGGAGGTGCTTTGCACGCTGGGTCAGAGGCGAAAATGATTTATATCGATGATTCTGGGCGCCCGCAGTCTGGGTTAGTCGTTTATGGATGGATTGAGTTTTCGCAATATGAATGGCATGCCGTCATGAGATCCTGGCTAGACTTCAGAAAGCGTCTTTGGCGTCAATACAAAATTCCAGTTGATAAAGAACTCCACACTACTGAATTCGCCAACGGTCGTGGCGACCTGTCGAAAAGGTTTCCCGACGAATTCCGAGGTCCAGACGGAACACCCTACAAAAAAGACTTCGGAAAGTTCATTGCTCAAGAATGTCTTCTACAAATTTCTAGTATCCGTGGCGTTCGCGTAGGAGCCTGCTACCGCCGGGGTAAGCCAGAAGATTTTGCCCAAACTAGAACCGACCTATACAGGCTGCTTGTAGCAGATATTGATGGTCAGCTAAAGATTGATAATTCGCTTGGGCAAATCTACCTAGATGGTGAAGATGATATGTATCGCCACATACATAGAGAGCTGAAGCTACAGGACAGAAACATCATCGAAGACCCGGTAATGCTGAGTTCCAAAGATTCTCAACTAATTCAGATGGCTGATTTGGTAGCCTGGAGTGCCTATAGCGCTATCAACCGGCATGAAAGTCAAGAGTTTGCCTGGGACTGGTACCAAGACTATCTAGCGGCAAGAGACCCACGGAGGGCCCCTATCCAGTTACCAGAGCGTTAAACAGCTAGATCCCCTGGTTCTCCACGTACGGGAGAGGGGATCCGCACTACCAACTTTATGCCGCGCGGTAATAATTTTCAAGTGCGAGCGCTACAACAAGCCAGCTATCAACTAGCTGAGCTTGTGAGGCTAGCATCAATAAACCGCGAGCGCCCCGGCGCGAGCTCAAGAAGGTTAGTCGGCTAGTGGGCGTCCCCGCCTCGTCCGTTCTATCCCCTACAAAATACTCACCGGCTTGAAGATATCGGCGGCTACCAAAATCACGGTCATCAGCAGGAAGGCACCAGCGACCAGGTAGGTCAGGGGCAGGAGCTTGACGGGGTCGAAGGGGCCGGGGTCGCGGCGTCCGAGCAGTTTGGCGGTCTTGCGGCGGAAGCCCTCCCAGAGGGCGCCCAGAACGTGCCCGCCGTCAAGGGGCAGCAGGGGTATGAGGTTGAAGGCAAAGAGCATGAGGTTCATCTGGGCAACCAGGGAAACCAGGGAGGCTGCCTTATCGCGCAGAATAATCTGGTCGTGGGCGGCAATTTCACCGGCGATACGCCCCACACCCACGACTGAGACCGGGCTGTTGGCGTCGCGCTCGCCGTTGGTGACCAGGGTGACGGCTACCCCGTAGACGCGGGCGGGCAGCTTGATGAGGGTGGCTCCAATACGCTGCAGCGACTCCCCTACTGTCGGCAGTACCTCGCCAATGGTCCCGGGGGTTAGTTCGCTGGTGGGGCCAATGCCGATGAAGCCGACCTCTTGAGTTTGGTAGCTTCCGTCGGAGTTAGTGAGGTAGGTTCCGGTGAGTTCATCGTAGATAGGGCGTACGGTCAGCAGGGGGGTGATGGTGAGCTCTAGGCTCTGCCCCTTGCGTTCTACGGTGAGAGGCACCTCGGTATCGGCATTAGTGCGAATGAGCTCGGTCAGCTGGTCCCAGCTGGTAATGGTCTGCCCGGCAAAGACGGTGACGGTATCCCCCGGTTGCAGGCCCGCTGCGTTGGCGGGTGACCGAGGGTCTTCGGCTCCGCACTCGGTGGAGTTAGCGGTGTCGGCGTTGGTGGAGTCAACGGTTTGTACGCACTGGGCAACGCTCTGGACGCTGGTGGTCGGCTGGTAGGAGCCAAAGCCGGTCACGAGCACCGCGGTTGCCACCACACCGATGAGCAGGTTCATGAAAGGCCCGCCCAGCATAATGATGATGCGCTTATAGACCGGTAGCTGGTAGAAAAGCCTGCCCTGGTCGGCTTCGGTGATACGCTCGGCGTCCGCTTCCCTTGCCTCGCGGGCTAGCTGCTGGAGGGGGCTGGTGCCGCCGGCGCGTCCGTCCGCCCCGTCTTTGCCGGGCGGGTACATGCCAATCATCGAAATATAGCCGCCTAAGGGCAGGGCCTTGAAGCCGTACTCGGTTTCGCCGCGCCGCCAGGAGAAGAGGGTCTTGCCGAACCCAATCATGTACTGGGGTACGCGCACACCAAAGAGTTTGGCGGGCACCAGGTGCCCCAGCTCGTGCAGGGCAATAGATGCGGCGATAGCCAGGGCCATCAGCGCTACACCGATGATGAACAGTAGGACGGTCACGCGAGGGTGCTCCTTGTAGATGCGGCGCCCGTGGTGGTTGGGCAGGTCATCTGCCAGAGTACGCCATGGGGCTGGGAGCTGTCGCCTTAGATGGCCTTGGAGTTTGCCCACAAAGAGGGAGGGCGAGCAGGGCTTTGGGGTGGTTTTTACCTTTACTTTTGGGTCAAAAAAGCCTTTACGTCACAAAGTGTTAAAGAAGGGTTTTCTCTGCCTCATTCGGGCAGGGGGCAGGTGCCCCACAAGGGGCCATAAGCCCAGAATAGTCGCCTTGACATGGAGAAATACTACACAATAGTACACATTGGCGTTTTTAAGCATTTACCATACCTATTTTGTTTCACCGGGCAAACTAGGCACAATAGAAGGAGAAAGCGCGCCGCCTCAGCAAAGGCGCCACCCCCATCACTTCACGAGGAGCACTCATCATGACTGCACAGGTTGAAGCCCCCGCAACGGGAGTTTTTGTCAACGAACAATCCGCAAGCGCCTGGGAAGGCTTCACCCCCGGCCCCTGGCAAGACAGCATCGACGTGCGCGGCTTCGTCCTTGCTAACTACACCCCCTACGAAGGCGACGCAGCCTTCCTCGCCGGCCCCACCGACAAGACCCTGCGCGTCTGGGACACCCTCGAAAAGAACTACCTCTCCGTCGAACGCAAAAACCGCGTCTACGACGTAGACACCCACACCCCCGCAGAAATCGACGCCTTCCCCGCAGGCTACATCTCAGAGGACGACAACGTCATCGTCGGCCTGCAAACCGACGTACCCCTCAAGCGCGCCATGATGCCCAACGGCGGCTGGCGCATGGTCGAAACCGCAATCCGCGAAGCCGGTAAAGAACCCGACGAAAACATCAAGAAAATCTTCACCGAATACCGCAAGACCCACAACGACGCAGTCTTCGACATCTACACCCCCCGCATCCGCGCGGCCCGCTCCTCCCACATCATCACCGGCCTACCCGACGCCTACGGCCGCGGCCGCATCATCGGTGACTACCGCCGCGTAGCCCTCTACGGCGTCGACAATCTCATCGCCGACAAAGAACGCGCCAAGCACGCCGTTGCCGATCAAGGCTTCTCAGAGCACTGGGCCCGCTACCGCGAAGAGCACTCCGAACAGATCAAGGCCCTGAAGCGCCTCAAGAAGATGGCTGCCCTCTACGGTTTTGATATCTCCGGCCCGGCCCGCACCGCCCAGGAAGCCGTGCAGTGGACCTACTTCGCCTACCTGGCCTCCGTCAAGTCCCAGGACGGCGCCGCCATGTCCATCGGCCGCCTCTCAGGCTTCCTCGACGTCTACTTCGAACGCGACCTCGCAGCCGGCCTCATCACCGAAACCGACGCCCAGGAAATGATCGACGCCCTCGTCATCAAACTCCGCATCGTCCGCTTCCTACGCACCATCGACTACGACCAGATCTTCTCAGGCGACCCCTACTGGGCCACCTGGTCAGACGGCGGCTTCGCCGACGACGGCCGCACCCTCGTCACCAAAACCTCCTTCCGCCTCCTGCAAACCCTCCGCAACCTAGGCCCCGCCCCCGAACCCAACATCACCATCTTCTGGGACGAAAACCTACCCACCGGCTACAAGGAATTCTGCTCCGCCATCTCCATCGAAACCTCCTCCATCCAATACGAATCAGACCCCCAGATTCGCGAACAGTGGGGCGACGACGTCGCCATCGCCTGCTGCGTCTCCCCCATGAAAATCGGCAAGCAGATGCAGTTCTTCGGCGCCCGCGTCAACGCAGCCAAAGCCCTGCTCTACGCCATCAACGGCGGCCGCGACGAAATGACCGGCAAACTCATCGTCGAAGGCTACGAACCCATCAAGGGCGACGGCCCCCTCGACTTCGACGAAGTCTGGCTCAAATACGAAGAGATGCTCGACTGGGTCATCGCCACCTACGTTGAAGCCCTCAACATCATCCACTACAGCCACGACAAGTACGCCTACGAATCCATCGAAATGGCCCTCCACGACTCAGACATCATCCGAGCCATGGGCTGCGGCATCGCCGGCCTCTCCATCGTCGCCGACTCCCTTGCCGCCATCAAGTACGCCACCGTCACCCCCGTCCGCGACGAAACCGGCCTCATCGTCGACTACATCACCGAAGGCGACTTCCCCGCCTACGGTAACGACGACGACCGCGCCGACGACATCGCCGCCACCATCGTCCACACCGTCATGGAGAAAATCAAAGCCATCCCCCTCTACCGCGACGCCATCCCCACCCAATCGGTACTGACCATCACCTCCAACGTGGTCTACGGCAAAGCAACTGGCAACTTCCCCTCCGGCCACCGCGCAGGCACCCCCTTCTCCCCCGGCGCCAACCCCGAAAACGGCATGGACACCCACGGCATGGTCGCCTCCATGCTCTCGGTCGGCAAGCTGGACTACGAAGACGCCCTCGACGGCATCTCCCTGACCAACACCATCACCCCCACCGCCCTCGGCCGCACCAAGGAAGAACAGGTCACCAACCTGGTCGGAATCTTGGACGCAGGATTCATTCCTGAAGAGGACTAAAACTACAGAACGGCTCCCCAGGTTCGCGCTCGCTGCCGACCCTCTCACCTGGTTCGATAGCTGGCTCGCATGCTCGCCAGATTCGCGCCGAGATTTATTTTCCTCGCGCGCTCGGAATCTCGGTGCTCATCACCAGCGATTCACGCCAGCCACCGAGCCAGCAGCTTCGCCGCGAACCTGGGTCGCCTCAATATCCCAACCACATCACTCTCAAAGGAGAACATCATGGCCGTCAAGACCTACGAAGAGCGCCTCGCTTCCATGAAGGCAAACCGCGCCAACAAGACCGCCCCCAAGGGCCTCTACCACGCCAACATCAACGTCCTCAACCGCGAAACCCTCGAGGACGCCATGGAGAACCCCGACAAGTACCCCAACCTGACCGTCCGCGTCTCGGGCTACGCCGTCAACTTCGTGCGCCTCACCCGCGAGCAGCAGCTCGACGTACTCTCACGCACCTTCCACCACGGAGCCTAGTGATTCTTCATGTCACTTGATATCTCTCACGAGATAACCGATACCGCCGGCGAGCTAGCATTTGCTCCGCCGGCGGACCGGCATTCCGGGGCAGGCACCTGGGGTCTCGGCGAACTCACCGAACTCGAACGCTCCGCCCAACTCAAACTCATGCGCGAAGGCCAGCTAGGTTCAGTACACTCCTGGGAGCTGGTGACTGCCGTTGATGGGCCCGGCACCCGCATGACCATCTTCATGAACGGTTGCCCCCTGCGCTGCCTCTACTGCCACAACCCCGACACCTTCAACATGAAGGACGGCAAACCCGTTATGGCAGCCGACCTCATCAAAAAGATTAAGCGCATGCGCAAGGTCTTCAAAGCCACCGGCGGAGGCATCACTATCTCAGGCGGGGAAGTGCTCATGCAACGCCCCTTCGCCGAGAACATCCTCATGAGTGCCAAGTCTCTGGGTATTCACACCTGCATCGACACTTCAGGCTTTCTCGGAGCTCAGGCTTCAGACGAATTCCTTGACAACGTTGATTTGGTGCTGCTCGATGTTAAATCGGGTTCTGAAGAGGTGTACCGGGAACTCACAGGTCGCGCCCTACAACCCACCATCGACTTCGGCGACAGGCTCTCAGCCCTGGGCAAGAAAATCTGGATCCGCTTTGTGCTGGTGCCCGGCTACACCGATGACCCCGACAATATTGAAAAGGTCGCCGACATCGTCTGCCGCTGGCGCAACGTGGTTGAACGGGTAGAGGTGCTACCCTTCCACCAGATGGGCACCGATAAGTGGGAGTCCCTGGGCTACGACTACAAGCTCAAGGACGTCCACCCGCCCAGCAAAGAAGCCACCGAAGCCGCCCGCGACATCTTCCGCGCACGCGGGCTCACCGTTTTCTAAATCGCAGAAGACAAGGACGCCCCCACCCGTTCCCCTGCCAATGGGCAGGAAGCCGGGTCGGGGGCGTCCTCATGCAATATCGAAGCTAGAAGGCAAGCTGCCTAGACCTGCCCTAGAATCTGGTTGGCGCGGGTACGGGCCCAGCGCTCAGCCTCCAGCACCGCGTCCAAGGTGAGGGAGCCAGACTCAGCCAGAGCCGAAGAACTAGCATGCTCATCAAGCACCCGGCCGGTTGCCTCAATCATGTCAGTAAAACGAATGGCCCCGGAGTGAAAGGCAGCTACCGCCTCCTCGTTCGCCGCATTGAAGACCGCCGGGAAGGTGCCGCCCCGCTGGCCCGCCCGCTTAATCATCTCCACCGCCGGGAAGGCCTTGTTATCCAGGGGTTCAAAAGTCCACTCGGTAGCCTGCGACCAGTCACAGGGCTGCGCGATACCCGGAATACGGTGGGGCCAGGTCAGCCCCAGGGCAATGGGCAGCAGCATGGTGGGCGGGGACGCCTGAGCCAGGGTCGAGCCGTCCACAAACTGCACCATAGAATGCACCACCGACTGGCGGTGAACCGTCACATCAATGCGGTCCAGGTCAATGCCGAAGAGGTGGTGGGCCTCCAGCACCTCCAGGGCCTTATTGACCATAGAGGCCGAGTTGGTGGTCACCACCAGCCCCATGTCCCAGGTGGGGTGAGCCAGGGCCTGTGCCGGAGTGACCTCCCGCAGCTGTTCATAGGTCATGCCCCTAAAGGGCCCACCCGAGGCGGTCAGCACCAGCCGGTCAATCTCCCGGTCAGTGCCCGATGCTAGAGCCTGGGCCAGGGCAGAATGCTCAGAATCCACCGGAATCATGGGCTGGTCCAGGGGTGAGGCGTCCACGGCGGCCTTGACCAGCTCGCCACCGGCAATCAGCGATTCCTTGTTCGCCAGGGCCACCTGGGAGCCTGCCTGCAGGGCAGCCAGGGTGGGTTCCAGGCCGATAGAGCCGGTAATGCCGTTGAGCACAACGTCCGCCCCGGCGCGGGCTGCGGCGGTGGCGGCGTCCTTGCCCCACTCAATCTGGGGGCTGTAGCCCGGTGCCAGCTCAGCCAGCAGCGAGCGCAGGGTGGCGGCGTCCGCTTCGGTGCCGCTGGTAGCGACCAGGTGCGGACGCAGGCGGGCGGCCTGCTCTGCCAGAAGGGGCAGGGAGCGGGAGCCGGCTGAGAGGGCGGTGACGCGCACGGGAGCGTCGTCGCTACCTGTGGAGGTTCCTGCCAGGGAGTTGAGGTGGTCGATGACCTGCACGCCCTGGGTGCCGATGGACCCGGTGGAGCCGAGCAGGGTGACCGTCCGCCCGCCCTGCAGGAAGTCTGCTAGCTGGTCGGTGAGGGTTTCGCGGGAGGCGCCGAAGCGCTGAGTTGAGCCAAATCGCATGGTTCTATGTTCTCACATCGGCTCTAGTTGCCCTCGAAGAAGGCCCGCAGGGCGGCCCGCTGGGCAGCTTCAAGTTCGCGGACGACCGGGGCTGTGGGCTTCAGGCCGGGGGCGTCGTGGTACATGCCGGGTACCTCATACAGGGTGCTTTCGACCCCGGCGGCCAGCAGGCGCTGGTGGTAGGAGGAGTTCTCGGCGTAGAAGAGGTCGATATCACCTACGCTAATCCAGGTTGCCGGTAGGCCCGCCAGGTTGTGGCGGCGGGCAGGGGCGGCGTAGTCGGGCAGGGAAGCTGCGCCCGCGCGTCCGCCCAGGTAGGTATTCCAGGCCAGTTTGTTATCGAGGGCGGTCCAGAGCCAGCGGCCCTGGCCGGGCTGAGCGGGTCGGTCGGTGCGATCATCGAGCATGGGGTAGGCAAGCAGTTGGAAGCCGACCGGGTGGCCGGTGTCCAGGGCTTTTTGGGCCAGGGCGGCTGCTAGGCCGCCACCGGCGCTAGAACCTGCCAGGGCAATCTTGGCAGGGTTGATGCCGTACTTTTCAGCCTGGGTTTGCAGCCAGCGCAGGGCAGCGTAGCAGTCGTCGAGGTCGGCGGGGAAGGGGGCCTCACCGGCGTTGCGGTATTCGACGGAGAGGACGGGTACGCCCAAGTCGGCAGCCATCTGGGAGACTTTTGCCTGGTCGGGGCCCGCGGAACCGAGCACGTGCCCGCCCCCGTGAATCCAGAGCACGGCTCCGTCGTACTGGCGGTGCTCGGGCAGGTTGAGGTAGCAGGGCAGGCCACCGGGCAGGTCGGGCTGGGCCACATCGACCATTTCGACGCGGACGCCGGGGGCCGGGGGCGCAACGACGGCAAAGGCGCGCTGGGGCTCGCGCTTCAGGCGTCCTTTCAGGGCAACGTAACCGGGGCGGGGTGCGATAAAGAGCTTCCAGTGGCGGAGCTCCGGGTGGACGTACTTATACTGCTGGTAGCCCCAAAAGGCAAAGTGACCGGCGGTGGCGAGGGCGAGCCCACCGGCTAAGGTGGTGAGGGTGCTTTTCTTCATACCTTAAGTTTTACACCCCGGTAGGTACCATCTAGGTCAGAAAAACCCACCTAGTTGATGGTCATTTCTGACCTAGATGGTACCTACCCTGCTAGCCGACGATATCGAAGCTCTGCAGCTTCTTCTTACTCGCCTTACCGCCCTCGGTCTGCAGGCCCAGCAGTTCAGCGTAGATACCGCCGGATGCCGCCAGATCAGTCGGACTGCCCACCTCATCGATGCGTCCCTCCTTGAGGGTAACGATGCGGTCCACGGTGGCAATGGTGGAAAGACGGTGAGCAATGATCAGGGAGGTGCGGCCCTCCATCAGTTCTTCCAACCCCTTCTGTACGGCCCGCTCGGCCTTGGTGTCCAGGGCACTGGTCGCCTCGTCAAGAATCAGAATCGGGGCGTCCTTCAGCATAGCCCGGGCAATGGCAATGCGCTGCTTTTGCCCGCCCGACAGTTTCAGGCCGCGCTCACCAATCAGTGACTCGTAGCCGTCCGCAAACCTCGAAATGAAATCGTGGGCGTTCGCCTTAGTGGCAGCCTCGATAATCTGCTCCCGGGTAGCGTCGGGGCGGCCGTAGGCAATATTCTCGGCAATGGTGCCCGAGAAGAGCGAGGCGTCCTGGAATACCATGCCAATCAGCGAGCGCACCTGCGCCAGGTCACTGCCGGCAATATCCATACCATCAACCAGCACCCGGCCCTCACGCGGGTCATAGAGACCCTCAAGCAGGGCCATCAGGGTCGACTTGCCCCCGCCGGACTCCCCCACAAAGGCAATACGCTCCCCGCGTTTGACCACCAAATCAATCCCGTGCAGCACATCTGCTTCGCCCTCATAGCCGAAGGTCACGCCCTCAAAGCCGACGAGTTCAGCCCCGGGTTCAGCGGTGATGCTGGCGGCAGCGGCGTCAGTAGCGGTTTTTGTAGCGGAGTCCGGACGCGCCCCGGCAGCCCCGGCAGCCCCGGCGGTAATGGCCAGGGCGCGGGCGTCTGACTGCCGTTCCATGACCTCGAAGTAGTCCTTAGAACCGGCGATAGCGCGCTGGGCGGTGTCGACGATCCAGGAGAGCGAATTAATGGGAGCTACCGCCATGGCCAGAAGCTGAATGAGCAGCACCATGTCACCGATGGTGAAGTCCCCGGCCAGGGTGCGCAGGAAAATCAGCAGGTAGAGGGCGAAGAAGATGAGGTTGAGGAAGGAGAGCCGGGCAACGTCCATAGCGTGCCAGAACTTAGACTGGGCGCGGGTGAGCCCGATGGTCTTTTCGAAACGACCACCGAAATCAGTGAGTTCTCGGCGCTCGCGGCCGAAGGACTTCACCACACGAATCTGCCCGATAACTTCGGCAAAGCGGCCGGATGCGATGTCGATGTTCTCGTTCTTCTCACCTTCCCAGACCTGCCATTTTTCGCTGGTTTTGCTGGTGAGCCAGAAGTAGACCGGGAAGATAATAATGAGCAGCAGCCCCAGGGGCCAGTAGTAGATAGAGCTAATCACAATCACCGAAACCGTGGTGAGTACCAGGGAGATGAAGGTGTTGCTCATGGTCTTCACGAAGTTGGTGACTTCGGTGATGGAGCGGTTGAGGCGGGCGATAATGGTGCCGGTCAGCTCGGTATCGAAGTAGGACAGGGGCAGGGAGAGCAGTTTCTCGTAGTAGCGCACCGACAGGATGGTGCGCATGCGCTGGCTCATCACATCACCGATATAGCCGCCGATGTTGGTGGTCAGCACACTCACCAGCTGGGCTGCCAGATAGGCAACCGCGAACCAGGCGATGGCTGTGCCGGTGGTGGGGGCTGAACCGTTCAGGTGCCCCACAACGGCATCGGTTGCCCCCGAAATAATGAAGGGAGCCAGCAGGGAAGTTGCGCTGGTCAGCACCGCACAGATGATAATTCCTACGAAGTAGGGCCATAGCTCTTTTGTGGCTCTAACGATTCTGGCGATGCTTTTCATGAAAATCCCTACCTGCCGGTGTTCTTGTGGTGCCCCACTACCCTACCGCCGGCGTCCGCCCACCTGGTTGAGGGGGCAGTGTTCTTTTGCCCACGCGGGTAGCACAAAGCCCCGGTGGGCGTCTTGTCCTTGGGTAAGGACGGACGCCCGCCGGGGCTTGAGTGCTTAGGGCTAGGCCGCTAGGGCTTAGGCCTTGTTCTTGGTGATGGCACCGTAGATCCAGAGGACCAGCAGTGAGCCTACAACGGCGGTGAAGAGGGTGCCGATGCTGAAGCTCTGGATGCCGTCTGACAGGCCGGGGATGAAGCTACCGATAAAGCCACCGAGAAGCGCACCTACGATACCGAGAACCATGGTGACCAGAATGCCGCCACCCTGCTTACCGGGCATAATCAGCTTTGCGAGGGCACCAGCAATGAGACCAAGAACGATCCAACCGAAAATTGACATGTTTTCCTTCTTTCATAGGGTTACGGGGATGAGCCCGAATTGTTCAGTGTGCTTCTAGTTTATATCAAATTCCAAGATAAAGCTAAGCAAGCTACAAGTGTGTTGGCTTACCATTTCCCCGCGTTATACCCTCGACCTCACACAGAAACCCCCACCACCGACGAACCCTGCCACGGGTGGCCAGCAATGGGGGTTTACAGCGGGCGCGAGCCTACCGGCTCTTAGTGGTCGATAGCTCCTTCGGCTCCAACACCGGTAAGAGAGCGAACTTCCATCTCAGCCTGCTTGATCTCATCTTCCTTATCGCCACCGAGTGAGCCCAGGAAGCCCAGCAGGAAGGCTGCAGGAATCGCTACGATACCGGGGTTAGCCAGGGGGAACCAGGCAAAGTCAGCACCGGGAATCATAGAGGTCTCAGCACCGGACATCACCGGGGAGAAGATAATCAGGATCACCGAGATGCCCAGACCACCGTACATAGACCAGAGGGCACCGCGGGTCTTGAAGCCCTTCCAGAAGAGGGAGTAGACGATGGTGGGCAGGTTAGCCGAGGCAGCTACCGCGAAAGCCAGAGCCACCAGGAAGGCTACGTTCTGCCCCTGAGCGCCGATACCACCTGCAATGGACAGCAGGCCAATAACAACCACGGTGGTTTTTGCTACGCGGATTTCCTTGGCGGGGTCAGCGTTGCCCTTGCAGATAACGTTGGTGTAGATATCGTGGGCGAAGGAGGCGGACGCGGTAATCGCCAGACCCGCCACCACGGCCAGAATGGTTGCGAAAGCAACCGCCGCGATAACACCCATCAACAGGGAACCACCCAGCTCGAAGGCCAGCAAGGGGGCTGCCGAGTTGACGCCGCCGGGAGCTGCCTTGATGGCATCCGCACCCACCAGAGCTGCAGCGCCGAAGCCCAGCACCAGAGTGAAGAGGTAGAAGAGGCCAATCAGCACGATAGCCCAGACCACCGACTTACGCGCCTCCTTAGCTGTGGGAACGGTGTAGAAGCGCATCAGAACGTGAGGCAGGCCAGCTGCACCGAAGACCAGAGCCAGGGAGAGAGAGATAAAGTCCAGCTTGGTCAGATCATTCAGACCGTATTTGAGGCCAGGCTCCAGAATAGCTGGGTTACCGGAGGTTTCAACCGCCGAACCGAGCATAGCGGAGAAGTTGAAGCCGTAGATTGCCAGAATCCAGATGGTCATAATAGCAACGCCAGAAACCAGCAGAACAGCCTTGATAATCTGCACCCAGGTGGTACCCTTCATGCCGCCGATGAGCACGTACACAATCATGAGCACGCCCACGATAATGATGACCAGTGACTGACCAGCCTTGGAGCTAATACCCATCAGCAGGGAGACCAGGGCACCCGCACCGGCCATCTGAGCCAGCAGGTAGAAGAGGGTAACTGCCAGAGTTGAGATACAGGCAGCAATTCGAACGGGGCGCTGGCGCAGACGGAAGGAGAGCACATCCGCCATGGTGAACTTACCGGTGTTACGTAGGGGCTCAGCTACCAGCAGCAGCGCTACCAGCCAGGCAACCAGGAAGCCAATCGAGTAGAGGAAGCCATCATACCCCTGCAGGGCAATAGCACCCACAATACCCAGGAAGGAGGCAGCCGAGAGGTAGTCACCCGCGATAGCAAGACCATTTTGGGTACCGCTAAAGGATCGCCCACCGGCGTAGTAGTCTGCCGCGGTCTTGTTGTTCTTAGAGGCGCGAAGCACCACCACCATGGTGGCCAAAACGAAAGCCCCAAAAACCGCCATGTTCACCCAGGGGGTGCCCACGGTCTGAGTGCTAGCTTCAGCAGCCAGCAGAGTTCCTGTTGACGTCATGAGATCCACCCCTTAGTGAGTCTTATGGGCGTAGTGCCCTGATTCAATGTCAGCGCGAAGGCTGCTTGCGCGCGGGTCAAGCTTCTTGTTTGCAAAAGCCACATACCAGCCGGTGATGGTGAAAGTAGTGACGAACTGCAGAAGACCGAAGATAATGCCAATATTGACATTGCCCAGCACCTTAGTTGCCATGAAGCCGGGGGCATAGACCGCCAGAATCACGTAGAGCAGATACCAAACGAGGAAGGCTACGGTCATGGGAAAAACGAAGGACCTATGGGTTGATCGAAGATCTTTAAACTCACCGCTCTTCTGGGCTGCCCGGAAGTCAACATGCTCAGCGTCGATAACAGGCTGGTGAGATTCAGGTGATGTGTGTGTCATCACTACCTCCTTTGTGTAACTGAACACACATTAGCCTGTTATCTGCGTTACATACAAGTATCTCGACTAAAAAATGCGGACCACCTGAAATATTTCAGGTGGTCCGCACAATTGAGCTTTTCTTCGTTTACTGGGCAGTATCCTTGAGATACTCAATAGCCCGATCCAGGAAGGCATCAACCTGGGTTTCCTCATACGAGAGGTTCCCCGTCGCCGGGCTAAAAGCTGCTGCCCTAATATCAGCGGGGGTGAGCGCGTCCGCCCCCTTCAAATGGGACAAGAGACGCTCGCAGAGAGTATCAACCTCCTTGGTGAAATACCCCTTGGTCAGCCGTTTGGCAGGCCTGCGAAAGCGCTGCCCGGCGGGGCGCTCTAGGCGGCCAAGCAGCAGTTCCCGCAGTTTCTCAACCGCCTGATCCCAGGCCAGCTGGCCGTAGCGCTGTACGTAAAGGTGGCGTTCCAGCTCGCAGAAACGATCCTCAACCTTATCGAGAGCCGCGTCCACATCGTCCGGGGCATAACCGCCCTTCTCAGGCTCAAAAACCGCCTCGCGCACTGTGCGGGAGGTATGCACATCTGCCCCCACCTCGGCACCCGAAAGCATCAGCTCATAGTCGTCGGCTAGGCGGGTGAAAAAGGAGTCCACGGCAGCCACCGAGTACCCCTTCTCGTGGGAGCTAACCCGGCGGAACTCTCCGGAAGATTCAGCCTGATGTTTCATTGAGCCTCCAAATATCTGGCAGCACCCGCCTCTAGAAGAGGGCTGAGAGCACCGAGAAAATCACGTAACCGATAGCGATAGCGAACACGATGGAATCCAGGCGGTCCATCACACCACCGTGGCCGGGCAGAATATTCGACATGTCCTTAATGCCGATTTCACGCTTGACCATGGACTCCCCCAGGTCACCCGCTGTTGAGGCAATCACCAAGAAGACCGCCACAATCAGACCGTACCACCAGGGGTCGCCGATGAAGAGCGAACAGATGATGCCCACAATAATGGAGCCCACCATTGACCCGGCAAAACCCTCCCAGGTTTTCTTGGGGGAGATTTTGGGGGCCATAGGGGTCTTGCCCCATTTCACGCCGGCGATGTAGCCCCAGGTGTCGTTACCGATAGCCATGAGCAGAATCATGAGCACTTTGCCGGGGCCCGATTCTTCGCGGTAGAGCAGCAGGGCCAGGGAAATCATGAAGGGCACCCAGGACATCACGAAGATGGAGCCCATAATCGACATAATCATGCCGTCGCGGTGCCCCACGATACGCCAGCCAATCAGCACCAGAATCGAGGCGACCACGGTAAAAATCAGCCAGGAGCCGCCGCCATAGTAGGCGGCGAAAGGCATAATCAGCGCGGTGGCAACGGCGGGGATAACGGGGATTCCCATGCCGCGTTTCTGGTTGAGCCCGTGGCAGACCTCCCAGGTACCCACCGACACGGCAGCAGCCGCCAGGAGCACAAGAATAAGAGGGACGAAAAACAAACCCACCGCCAGCAACGCGCCCAGCACGAGGCCGACGGTGATGGCGGCGGGTAGGTTCCTGCCGGCTTTAGAGGCCTGGGGCGGCTGTTCTTGAGATTGAACAGTCATTCGGATTTAGACCTCGAGCAGTTCAGCTTCCTTGGACTTCAGCAGCGCATCAACGGTGTCGATGTGCTTCTTGGTCAGGGCATCGAGTTCCTTTTCACCGCGTGCGCCCTCGTCCTCACCGATTTCGCCGTCCTTGACCAGCTTGTCGAGAGCGGTCTTGGCGTGGCGGCGGGTGTTGCGCACAGCAACGCGGCCTTCTTCAGCCTTGTGGCCGGCCATCTTGATGTATTCCTTGCGGCGCTCTTCGGTCATTTCGGGCATGACAACGCGCACGACGTTGCCGTCGTTGGCGGGGTTAGCACCGAGGTCTGAGTCGCGGATTGCCTTTTCGATAGCACCCAGGGCGCTCTTGTCGTAGGGGGTGATCAGGACGGTGCGAGCTTCGGGGGTCTGGAAGGACGCCAGCTGCTGCAGGGGGGTGGGGGCACCGTAGTAGTCTGCGGTGAGGTTTGCGAAGAGGGCGGGGTTGGCGCGTCCGGTGCGGATTGAGGCAAATTCGTTCTTGAGAGCCTCGACGGACTTGTCCATCTTTTCGCCGGCTTCGAGCAGGGTTTCTTCAACCATCTGTTGTTAGTCCTTTAGGGTTGTGCCCGTCTGTGGGCGCGGTGTAGGTAGTCTTTATCTAGTCTAGTGGTCTTGGAGCTTTTAGGCAGTAACCAAAGTGCCAATCTCCTCACCGAGGATGGCGCGAGCCACATTTCCCTCTCCCTGCATACCGAAGACGCGCATGGTGACGTTGTTGTCCTTGCAGAGGGAGAAGGCGGTCTGGTCCATGACGCGGATGTTGCGCTTGAGGGCTTCATCGTAGGTGAGCTTGTAGAGGCGCTCGGCGTTGGGGTCCTTGTTGGGGTCGGCGGTGTAGATGCCGTCCACGCCGTTCTTGGCGACGAGGACCTCGTCGGCGTGGATTTCGAGGGCACGCTGGGCCGAAACGGTATCGGTGGAGAAGTAGGGCAGACCTGCACCGGCGCCAAAGATGACGACGCGGTCTTTTTGCATGTGGCGGATGGCGCGGCGGGGGATGTAGTTTTCTGCGACCTGCTGCATGGAGATGGCGGACTGGACGCGGGTGTCGATGCCGGCCTGTTCCAGGAAGTCCTGCAGGGCAAGAGAGTTCATGACGGTGCCCAGCATGCCGATATTGTCGGCGCGGGAGCGGTCCATGCCGGCTTCTGAGAGCTCTGCTCCGCGGAAGAAGTTGCCGCCACCAACGACGACTGCGACTTCGACCCGACCGATGGTTGAGGCGATCTGTTCTGCGATACCGCGGACGACCTCGGTGGAGATACCAACTTCACCGCCGCCGAAGACCTCGCCGGAGAGCTTGAGTAGGACGCGGCGGCGGCCGGTATCGTCGCGGTGGATGGTTCGGGTTGACTCTGCCATGGTGGCCCTCCTGAAAAAGGTCAAAATTTTTTTGCGGCATCCCTTGCGCGCTTTGTTTCTAGCATACGGCAAAGGGGAGCCCCTGTGCGGGGCTCCCCTGAGCTATGAGCTTTTTTGGTGCTCAATCACACCTGAAGAGTATTAGGCGCCGACGCGGAAACGCTCGAAAGCGGTTGCGGTTGCACCGTTCTCCTCGAGAACTGCAGCTACAGACTTTGAGGAGTCCTTAGCGAAGTCCTGGTCGAGCAGGGTGTTTTCCTTGTAGAAAGCCTTGAGCTTGCCTTCAACGATCTTGGGGATGATCTGCTCGGGCTTGCCTTCGCCGCGGGCGGTTTCTTCAGCAACGCGCTTCTCTGCCTCGATGTCCTCAGCTGAGATGGAGTCTGAGTTGAGGTACTTGGGGCTCATAGCGGCGATGTGAACGGCTACGTCGTGAGCAACTTCGTCGGTGTTCTCGCCAGCTACTGCGAGCAGAACGCCAACCTGTGCGGGCAGGTCCTTGGAGGTCTTGTGCAGGTAAACTGCAACGTTCTCGCCCTCAACGCGAGCTACGCGGCGAACAACGATCTTTTCGCCGAGCAGGGCGCCTGCTTCGGTGGTGAGCTCGTCAACGGTCTTACCTTCGTAAGAAGCTGCCTTGAGTTCTTCCAGGGTGGAAGCGTTAGCGGCAACTGCTGCTTCGAGAACGTCGTTACCGAACTTGATGAAGGGCTCGGACTTAGCAACGAAGTCGGTTTCTGAGTTAACTTCGATCATGAAGCCGACGCCGTTTTCTACGCGGGCAGCAACGAGGCCTTCTGCGGTTGCACGGCCTTCGCGCTTGGTGACGCCCTTGAGGCCCTTAACGCGGATGATTTCCATTGCCTTCTGCTGGTCGCCGTTGGCCTCGTCGAGGGCCTTCTTGACGTCGAGCATGCCTGCGCCGGTCTTTTCGCGCAGAGCCTTGATGTCGGCTGCGGTGTAGTTCGCCATGGTGAACTCCTTATATTTTGAACAGATTAGGGAAATCTATTGGGTTCCTGCCGGTATCTTCGGCAGAAGAGGTGAGAACGGCACCCACCGAATGTGGGCGGGTGCCGTTTCTCTTATGAGGCTTTACTTAGCTTCTTCAGCGGGTGCTTCTGCCTTAGCAGCTTCGTGCTGCTCGAGCAGTTCGCGCTCCCATTCAGCCATGGGCTCTTCGGAAGCGTTAGCTGACTTGCCGGCCTTCTTGTTTTCGCGTTCCAGCAGACCTTCAGCAACTGCGTCCGCGATGACGCGGGTGAGCAGGTTGACGGAGCGGATTGCGTCGTCGTTGCCGGGGATGGGGAAGGAAACCTCGTCAGGGTCGCAGTTGGTGTCGAGGATTGCAACTACGGGGATACCCAGCTTCTGAGCTTCGTCAACAGCCAGGTGTTCCTTCTTGGTGTCAACAACCCAGATCAGTGAGGGAGCCTTGGTGAGGTTACGGATACCACCGAGGGTCTTCTCGAGCTTCTCGTGCTCGCGACGCAGAAGCAGCAGTTCCTTCTTGGTGAACTGTGAGCCTGCGACATCGTCGAAGTCGATCTGCTCGAGTTCCTTCATGCGCTCGATGCGCTTTGAAACGGTGGCGAAGTTGGTGAGCATACCACCGAGCCAGCGGTGGTTGACGTAGGGCATGTTCACGCGGGTAGCCTGCTCAGCGATGGCTTCCTGAGCCTGCTTCTTGGTACCAACGAACAGAACGGTGCCGCCGTGAGCAACGGTTGCCTTAACAGCTTCGTAAGCCTGGTCGATGAAGGCCAGTGACTGCTGCAGGTCGATGATGTAGATGCCGTTGCGCTCGGTGAGGATGAAGCGCTTCATCTTGGGGTTCCAGCGGCGGGTCTGGTGACCGAAGTGGACACCTGAATCGAGAAGCTGGCGCATAGTTACGACGGGCATGTCGTCTCCTTATTAGTGTGGGTGCCGGGCGGGCCCCTGATTCCAGGCTAGCTCCGCTCCGCGCATAGTAGTTATCGGTTTACATGTGGAGCCTGTGGGCGTGAACCCGCTCCCCTGGTAACGCTCAGACCTTTTCGTTGGAGTGACGAAGCTGTCTCAGACCTTCACCGGCATGTGCCGGACCGAAAGTTCCTTATCAACTAGAGGCTAGTTGCTTCGCGTTACGCGACGTCAGACCCTGGGTGAAGCTCGCATGAACGGTTTACTCAGGAGGGGTCTCTATGTAAAGGGATTCCCCTTGCCCTAGCTCTACCCGTTTTTGGGCAGGCACAGGGGCAAACTGCAATCAACAACTATACCGCATATTTTGGTTTTAATCAGCGGGTTTTCAGCTCTTGTGGTGGCAGGTTTCCAGTGGTAAAGATGGAGACAACCTACGGTTGGCGCCACCTGGGGTAAGGGGCGGGCTCCGACCGAAAGGGGTTTATCGTGTCTTTTCTTGTATTGCTCTCTAGAAGGCTTGTGAGGTTTCTGGGGGTTTGTTGTGCCCTGCTTTTAGTAGGGGTAGTAACCCCGCTAGCTTTTGCGGGGCGGACGCCGCCCTGGCAGGCCCCGGTGGAGGGGCAGCTTACCGTGGTTCGGGGTTTTGAGAAACCGGCTGCCCGCTGGGCTGCCGGGCACCGCGGCGTTGACCTTGCGCTGGAAGCGGGTGGGCACGTCCTTGCCCCTTATGAGGGGAAGGTAGTTTTTGCTGGAACCGTAGTTGACCGGCAAGTGCTTACCCTTGAGCACCCGGATGGGCGGCGGTCGTCCTTTGAGCCTGTCATGAACCCCCTACCGGTAGGTAGCCGGGTGCAGGCAGGGGACGCCATCGCCCAGCTAGATTCTGAGGTTCAGCACTGTGCCCCGAGCTTTTGCCTGCACTGGGGTGTGAGGGAACCTGCCCCGGGCTCTGAAACAGCACGCAGGGGGCTCGATTACACGAACCCCCTGCTCCTGCTAGGGCTTGAAGACCCCAGCGTGCTGTTACCTATCGGCGATGATTTTGCGGCCTAGCGGATACGCTGTACCCCGCCTTCGGCGGTCCACCGCACAACCGCGCCCTTGGTGAAGCTCACCGTCACTGACCCATCGGGATGGGAAACCTCATCGGTAGTGGGGAAACCCAGCGATGATGTATAGCCGTTATTGACCCAGTACCAGTAGATTCCGCCATCTGCCACCAGTGTCTTAGCACCCGTGGTAGGTGACCATACGAACAAGGTGCCTGCACCTGAAGGGGTCGTAAAGCGCTGCTGGGCACCACCGCCAGGAACAGCTTGCTCATCGGTATCGGGGAAGCCATAGCGGGCAGTTCCACCTGCTGCTGTAAACCGGCCGCCAATAGCACCGGCCTCCCACACCACCTGGGTTCGATGGTGTCGAGGTGTCCAGTAGAAGGCAAATCGACGCCCGTCAGCAAGAGCAAACTTCTGCATCGCGCCACCGGTGATAGCAGTCTCTGCAAAGAGCGGGTACCCATACCCGTTCTCGTAGCCACCGGCTCGGTATCTTGCCCCGATACCTCCCGAGAAGTTCACGGGGTAGGCCCCGGTGCGGGCAGTCCAGTAGATAGTGAAATTACGCGAGAAGTTCTGCCCCGCTCCCCCATCACGCAGGGGAAACTCAGCACTCGTCGGCGTTCCAAAAGTAGCGGCTGCCCCGTGGGCGTAGTAGTAGGCTCCGATAGCACCAATCAGCGGGAAACCGCGGGTATCTGCAACAGCTGAAACTGCACGGGGAGCGTTAACAAAACGGTACCCGTTGACGTTTGATCCTGTGTCCTTAAGAATGGTGCGAATCTGCTCTACGGTCAGGTTCGGGTTGCGTTCCTTCATCATGGCGATAATGCCACTCACGTGAGGGGCAGCCATTGAGGTGCCGTTGAGCGGACCGTAGCCGGGCCCGACCTGTGTATAGGCGCCGGTGTTAACGGTTGACCAGATATCTGACCCTACCGCACCACCGGGAGCCAGCACATCAAGCATGGGCCCCCAGTTGGAGTAACCTGTCATCACATTGCCGTTAGCGGTTGCACCGACCACGATAGCTCCCAGGCAGTTAGCGGGTGAGGTACCAACTGCGTTTGCACCAAAGTTACCTGCCGCCGCAACTACCGGAACGTTCCGTGCATGAGCTGCGTCGATGGCGTCCTGCAGGACCCTGGGGCAGGTTGCCGAGTAGAAGCCCTCGGAGTAGTTAACGACGTGAGCCGGTGTGGGGTTAGCAGGTGCTCCGGGTACGGGCACGCCTGCACTCCAGGCAATTCCCGCAGCCTGGTCAGAAGTGTAGGCGCGTCCGTTGACGCCCATAATGCGGGAATGCTGGATTCGCGCATTAGGGGCTACACCGGCTACTCCTGCCCCGTTATCGGTTGCGGCGGCAGCGATACCAGCTACGTGGGTTCCGTGCCACATAGAACGGGGAACCTGAGGCCCCCAGTCGCCTTCATCGTTGGGGTTAGGGTCCCAGCCATTACCGTCCCGGCTCTGGTCAGCCGAGACAAAGTCATAACCGGGTAAAGTCTTTGCAGCTAGTTCGGGGTGCCAGGTCTGCCCGGTATCAGCGATACCGATGATGATGCCCTCGCCGGTAGCGTATCGCCAGGCACCGGGCGCGTCGATAGCTCGCATATTCCACTGGTGACTAGCAAAGTAGGGGTCGTTAGGCGGGTTACGGGGCGTAGCGGCCTGGCCGGTTGTGATGATGAGATCAGGTTCAGCATATTCAACATCTGGTTGAGCTTCGAGTAAGTCAACAACCTGAGCCTGCTCGACCGGGTCAATCATCTCCTGAAGATCTACAACCTGAGCCTGCTCAACTGCCTCGTGGGAGACCGCTGCGGTATCTACGGCCGCAGTGGCGTCAGCGACCTCATTCAGAATCTGGGCCTGTTCGTGACCGTCTACCCCGTCCTTAAATTTCACCACCAGACGGTCGGTATCTGGCTCAGCTGTCGGCTGGTAGCGGGTGCTCATCTCACCTGCGGGGCCAGCGGACGGGCCACCGCTGACCTGCCCCTGGAATGCGGTGTCGCCACCCGCACCCTAAGGCGGTGCTGCCTGGGCCACAGTGGGTTGGGTCGCGAATAAAAAACCCGCTGCAAGCACCAGGGAACAGGTGCCTGCAACGGACTGCAAAAATGGTGAACGGGCCATAACTACTCCCTCAAATGTGTGTGTTTCTACACAGCATACGGTATGAAGAAGTAGTTAAGGGGCCCCGCTATGAGCGCACGTAGGCTACCGGAGTAACAATGCCGGTCTCAGCTGACCAGACCAGCAGGGTCTCAGTGCCGTCAGCGGCACGGAAGAGCTGCTGGGCGCCACCTTCAATGCTGTATTCATTAGCTACCGGCTCGCCAAGGCATCGGCAGCACCCTGGGCGTAGTAGTAGGCGCCAATACCGCCGATAAGCTTGGGTTCAACCTTGTCGAGGGCCTCTTCCAGAATCACGGGGAAGTCGTAGTTGTGGTGCTGGATGCCAGGTAGCACGGTGAAGTCTACGTTGTTGAAACCGGCAGCTGCGTAGACGTTGTGGCCGTTTTCTGCTGCCCCGTAGGCTGACCAGGCAATAGGCCAGGTGGCACCCATGCTGTCCTCAGAACCGATGTACCACTGCAAGGAGAAGCCCTGGGCGGCCTCTGAGGGCAGGGTCTGCATGCCGTTACTGTTACCGCCACCGACCATCACGGAGCCGCCGCCGGTGCGCCAGGCGTCCTGGCTGTCAGCCAGCAGTTCAAAGCCGGTGATTTCAGCGCCGCCGGAGTGGCCGATGGTCCAGACGTTGGAGGAATCCATGCCTGCTTCAGCGATGAAGGAGCTGGCAAAAGAGCGGAACCAATCGCCGTTGGCGTCCATGGACTGCCACCAGGTGATGCCGTTACCGCTTGCGTCCTTATCGGGCGAGATAACGGGCACGAAAATCATGTTGCGCTCATTCGCTACCTCGGCCATACCGAGCAACTGTGAGTTATTGGGGGAATGAACCTTGGACTGGTTGGTGAACCAGTAGTCCCCGTCGAGGTAGAAGACAACGCCTACGGGCTGGGCCCAGTCGATGTTCTCTGCGTAGACGTGGTAGTTGGAGCTCACACCAGCTTCTGAGGTGTAGGTCGCGAACTGGGTGGTGTTAGTGGCTGCCTGAGCACTGGTAGTACCAGCAGCGAGCAGGGAGCTAGCCAGCAGACCGGTGGCAAGGACGGGTGCGGTGGCGCGCTTGAGGGAAAAAGACATAGTTTCCTCTGATGTAGATGGGATGCGAGTGATAGAAAGTAAAAACTTTCCTCAGCAAATGTAGCACCCGGCCGGTAAGAGCGCGAGAACTGCGTGAGAATAGCCGGTGAACGGGGCGTGTCGTCCACGCTTTGAAAAGGTTGTGTGAGGGAGAAGGAGTGAGGACGCCCCAGCTCAGCTCTAGAAGGAGCTGACGGTTCCGAGCCGGGTAACAAAAAGCCCTTCCTTTCTGTTGGAAGAAAGGAAGGGCTTGTTCTGTAGGGCCTGCGGGGCTTGAACCCGCGACCAAGGGATTAGAGATACAGGGTTTCGCCAATGTTTATCTATGCTTCTATATATGCGCTTGACTAGCTGAAACACTATATTTCCACCATTAGACCATTCGGGAAAATTCGCCTATATATCTCTGTTTTCGTTGGGTGGCGTAAAGATCGGTGTCAGTCAACGGGCATATTCCTCCCCTAGCACCAGGGCATAGACGGCGCTGGACTCCCCGGTTGCATGTTTCCACAGGTCGAGGGTTTCCATGGGGTCAAGCCTCCACTAAGCCGACATTGATAGCAGGTGCACAGAGGCTCCTTCCATGAGGTCTACTTTCCGGTAAACAGGTGACTTTATGAAGGTACACCCTGTGCTGACATGCGGCTTCCATCGCCGGTTCATAGTGGTTAAATACAGGCTTGCAACTTGCTACCAAAGTGCATTGGTTCCAAATCGTGCAAACATAAAGTCAGCAAAGAGCGTAATCCCATTGCACACGCTAATCATTGCGCAAACCCAACCATCCCGTCACGACATGTTGAGAAGCAAATAACGTCACCATGCTCATGACCGGAGCGCAGAAGATAACTCTGAATTTACTCTCCAGTCATTCGACCTTGCTTGACAGTTCCTTTAGCTACTCATCATTATTCTCAGCTACACTCTCTGAAGGGGCAGCTTTACTGCCAAGCAAAAAAGCTGAAACGACGGCGGCTAAGTTCAAGCCAGTAATCGTTGCTGCAGCTGTCGGATGGCCTAGGCACAAAGCTAATATAGCACAACCCAACACAGCCAAAACTGCAAACAATCCGAAACGTTGCCCAGTTTTAGTTACTACAAATCTATTGTTCTGCTCTGTGGTAATAGCAGTTTCTCGAAAGTTTGCTTCCTGGGTTTCCAGGGCATGACGGTGCTGCTGCTCCTTAACGGCCATCTCGACTATTTTGCCAGGCAAATTGCTATCTACCTGTTTATATCGCTCTAGTTCTGCAGCACTTGGGAGCGGCCCAGAAGTGTACTGCGCATATGTTGCTGACATTAGTCGAGAAGTGTTAGAAGGATCGATCTGGCCGTCTAACGTAGGTTGTTCAAAAATATTTTCAGAGACAACGCTACTATCTGCAGTTTCGTGAGTAGGACTGAGAGAGGATTTACCTTGAGGTGGCATAAGACTTATTTGAGGAGTTGTTTAGCTTCGGCCTGAGATATAGCTTTACGCAGGTCGTTACCAACGTTCTTCCAGTCCCTGGAAATACCAGTTTTGGGAGCGACGTATCGACCTGTTACGGCAGATCGGTAAAATCTATCTGTCGTTTTTCCGGACAAATCAAAGACCCCGGCTATCGACCGCAATACTACTCTAGCGTGCTTGGAGGTATGTAGGGTGACTGTCATTGTTCTTCCTTTTGAGTAACGGGTACAAGAAGCCAAAACTTCTATAACCTATTACTTCATAGTACTAGAGTTCGATAACATTATGTGAAAAATACTCTGTGAAACTAGTATGAAGTTGATTAACTTTCCTGTTGTGCAAGTAGTCAGCAGGGCTTTGCTTTGGTGGGGCACTTTTTACTCGTTCAGGTAAGTGGTCTCAGGGGTACGCACTTTTGCGTAGCACTGGCAGGGGTACGCGCTAGACGCGTACCTACTAGCAGTTCTGATAGATGGACACGGCTGGGCAGATTACTACACAGATAGCGCGGTGGTTTACACCGGTTGGGGAATTAGCAGGTCAGAGCCTTTTTCGCGGCGTCGTGGATATGAGGTGGTGATCAAGACGCAGCACTACTTTTTTCGGGATTGGGAAAATCCTTGAGCCGGTGCCCAGAGCCATAATCACTCTGCTGGCGCCGTCAATGCCATTACGAAATGAGGCGGGATTACAGGGGATCTTTGGCTACATAAGAGGGGGTAAGCATTATTGACCCCCTTTGAGAAGTTCAAAGCCGGTAATCTGCCGGTTTCAAAACCTCTAGTTTGGAGGTGTTGAGTTGCAGAGCAGAGGGCTAATGGTGCCAGTATTGTCGAGGTCAGGTGCGCCCTCCACTCAGGAGAGGCAGCTACCCGGCAGTGCTGTAACCCGTACAAAAGCCTGGGCACCATGCACAGGCGGTAAGGGCAGCAGCAGCAAGGCAATGGGGTACCCCCTAGGCTCAAGCTATGTCGATAATATCGACACCCTTTACCCAGCAACACAGAACGGCCAACAAACTACAGGGCAGGCTGTGGGCTGGGTTTAGTTTTTTCAGGTGCCAGGAGAGGGCATACACCCCAACCTAAGCAGCCACAGGCTCCGCAGAAGCCCCAGCATGAGCGCGGTTAAGGTACTGCAGGTTCGCCACCTGATAACCCTCTAGAGTGGCTTTAATGGCGCGGTAATGGTTCAAAGTGCATTGAGTCAAAGCCTGTCCCCGTAGCCGCTTTTGCAAGACGGCCAGGCGTTTAGCTTCTGGCTTGCCTTGCTAGAAACACCACCGGCTACAGTAGGCGGCCTGAGAGGGGGGTAAATCGGTGTGACAGTAGGTGCAAGCGGGTGGAGATCATCGGGTATCACCTGTCATTAAGGCGGGTTGGGTTTGGCATGCCCCATGCCTAACAGCCTAGCACCTTTGAGGCCATAGAAAAGCGGCCCCTTAGTCGTTCAGACTAAGGGGCCGCTTGCCAACCCGTAAGTATGAACGTGTCGCACCGGTTCGGGGTGCAACCCGTGAACCTATTTACCACCTCAATTTTAACACCGGCCCCCGCCATTTAACAGGGCCGGCAACAGAGGCTACTTCTTCTTAGAGAGCCAATACTCGTACACCGCAATGTCCTGCTCGATGTCATCACCAACAGCCTTATTCATGGCCTCGTATGCCTTGCGTTCAGTCTCGAACTCACGTTCATTCTTCCAATGCAGCTTAACCGTCTGCCCCGGTTTGGGTCGCTCGTTCATGGAGTCAATCAGCTTAGAGTGCGCGGGGCGGGTATCAAGTATGTTTGCCGCTACGTAGTCAAAGGGTGGGCGCATAGCCCCGGTGGTGAAAGGGTACGTGTGCTTGGGGAGCCGGTACTCAAAACGCAAACGCAGCAGATCCAGCAGCTCAACACCGGTAATCGCTAGGCTGATTGCACTATCAAAGGCCGGGGCCTGTTCATCAGTAGGCAGGACCCAATTCTCGTTAAGGGTTTTAGCGTTCTAGTTGAACCCGTCCTTTACTGCAGGCAAGTTGGTGTTGAAGTAATCCAGCAGAACAGGGAAGTCCTCAACCAGTATCGATTCTTTGGCCTTGTTGGTGATACTGTTACGGGCTCTATCTCCTGCCTGGCGGTGCCTGGCGGTGCCTGGCGTCTGCTAGGGCATGTCCCTAAGGTGCTGGCGGGTTGCCTCAACGTCCTTGACAGTAGGGCGGCCAGGGCATCTTGTGCGGGGGCGGCAGTGATGTAGAGCTGTTCTGAGTTAGCCTCGATGCCCTCAATTTTTAGGGCCGGGGCATAATCCCTGAGAGTAGGGCGACTTTCTCGGTAGCTTCTCGCATGAGGGGGGAATTGTTCGGGGCGGGGGTTGGTAGTCATTTCCATTTTGGTTCCTGTCTTTCTTTGTAGGTTGGTGTCTGTTGTGTCTTTTTGCCTAGTCACAACGGGGTCATTTTGTAGTCTGGGTTTCGGACACTGTTTTGCATAGGGTTAACCAGCGCCGGCTCAGGCAGAATCGCGAATTTACCGCGCCTAGAACGTTGCAGCTTGCCACTCTCATTCAATCGCCTGAGATAATGACCCACCTTGTCCTCATTTAGAGCACTGGCAGCATGATCAGTGCTCTGAGGCTCTGGGTACTTATTGAAGTGCTCCAAGATCCTTGTTTGCACGTCCCCCAGGGCTCCAACTTGCCCGCTCTGGATAGCTGCAGCGACAGCCTCTTCCAAAGTGGCGCCCATCAAGAACCACTGCCCGTTATCAAAACGGATAGCGTACTCACCCTCTTGCACCTCACGGCTCATTACCTGCAGCCGCGCTTGGCCCTGGCCACGATCACGCCTGATAACAAGGGTTGAGTCAGCCGCACCGGCCAAACCCTGAGTACCACTGATAGCCCCTAGAAAGTCCTCGCCCCCTCCCCTGTTATTGGTATGGTGAACAACAATCAGAGAAGAGCCGGGGTACTCGTCCACGCACCGCTTAAGGCGGGGCACGTCGTTGTAGTCCTTGCCGTAGGCATCATTACCGGCATGCACCCCACGGGCTCGGCCCAGGGTGTCAAGGATAATGAGGGGCTTCTGAGCCCCGTGCTCCTTCAGGAACTCACCAATCATCATTTGAACAATTGAGGGTCCCAAATCTACGACCAGACAGAACTTGTAGTACTCAGGTGCAGGCTCATAAATTCCCAGCTTATTCAGCCGTGATTTCAAACGCCGGTGCCCATCTTCAAGGGCCAGGTACAGCACCGGGCGCTGCTCAACCCTGACAGAGCCCAGCGTATACCCACCGGTCACGCATGCTACAGCAAGACCCAGGACAAACCAAGACTTACAAATCTTCGGGGCCGCAACAAGCAATGTCAGCCCCTCATGAATGAGGCCGGGGACAGTGGACCCAATAGGCGGGTAGGTCGTTGATAACACCTCGTGAGCGGTGAACATGGTATCCAGTGGGTGAGGTGTCGCCTCTGGCATGGTTTCAGTCAAGAAGCAGCACCCCTCAGATAATCGAGATCCTCATTCCTGAGCCGCTTTGGTGCATCAATCCGAGGACTGAACGGCCCCCCCAGCCGCCATGGTTTCATCAAAGCGGGACAACTGGGCAACGTAGTCTTATAAGTGCAGGTGCTAGTGCATCCGCTCTTGCTGCTGACCTACCGCGTACCCGGCCACATACCCGGCGTTGAAGCTCTGCGCCTAGAGCCGTATCGAGGTCTTGGAGCTCATGGCTCTGGTAGATAATGTTAGGTATGGGCACCCCCCTGAAACGGGGGTATGCACAATGACGCTGCAGCTTTCGCAGGTTGGCATTTTCCCCAGTTGGCGCAACATCTCAGCCGTGCTGAGCTCGTTAGGTTCCTCAGGCCAGATGTAACCGCATAGAGCCACGATGCCCCCGGTAGCGGTGATGTGCTTGGAGGGGTCGAGTAGGTGCTTGTAGTCCTGGTCTGTGGGGGTTTGCTTCTGACTCACGGTTGCGCCCCTAGTTTGCGGGTGGCCTCTAAGAACTCTTGGAAGCGTTCACGGTTGCGGGTGGCATGCTGCAAGATGTATCTGTACCCGGCCCGCGCTATGTGATATGTACTGGCTTTAGTTCCGACAATTATAAGACCACTAAAGCACCATCAACCACCTCCTGCGGAGTCTGATATGTACTGGCTTTAGTTCCGACAATTATAAGACCACTAAAGCACCATCAACCACCTCCTGCGGAGTCCGATAACCAAGACTCTGATGCAACCGACCAGCATTCCACCAAGCAACCCAAGACG
>NZ_CAKMSR010000010.1 GCF_928381705.1 Rothia nasimurium
CATCAAGACTTGGCGGATTCTTCATACGGGGTTTAGGCGGCCGTTGGGGTTGTATGGGCGGGTGTTTGCGGTGGTGCGGGGGTTGGTGTTTTTGGCTGCGGGTGGGACTTTTGAATAAGCCTCATTGATACCACTAGCTAAGGCTTCAATCAACGATAGTTCTTTATCTGTGAAGTTATCCAGTAGTTTTTCTACCTGCGTGTGCGGGGATGAGCCCACGATTTTTCACCCCACCCAACGAAAGAAAAAGTGTTCCCCGCGTGTGCGGGGATGAGCCCACGGTCAGCATGTCAGGCAGCTCGTACCCGAAGTGTTCCCCGCGTGTGCGGGGATGAGCCCGACAGAAACGAAGTGGCGAGAGTCTGGACGTTGTGTTCCCCGCGTGTGCGGGGATGAGCCCGACAGAAACGAAGTGGCGAGAGTCTGGACGTTGTGTTCCCCGCGTGTGCGGGGATGAGCCCAAAGGTTTGGTGGGCCCCGTTCGCTACAGCCGGTGTTCCCCGCGTGTGCGGGGATGAGCCCAAGCGCGTCACCCGCTATCAGCGTGCCCTCTCGTGTTCCCCGCGTGTGCGGGGATGAGCCTCCGCCGGGAGGGCAGGGAGGCCGCCGCCTTCAGTGTTCCCCGCGTGTGCGGGGATGAGCCTTTGGGAAGGTGAAGGTGACATCAATGAAGCTGGTGTTCCCCGCGTGTGCGGGGATGAGCCCGTCCGCCCCCAACCAGTAGACCCCACAGAAGTGTGTTCCCCGCGTGTGCGGGGATGAGCCCCGATGAGGGTGGCGAATTCGTTGTAAGAGTTGGTGTTCCCCGCTGATGTGTACTACTACAGAAAACAGCTCGCATGGGAGAGGCAAGCTCTGCTCTGCATAGGTCTTACCGGCAGCTCATCGAATGCGACTTTGTTTCCCGATAGGACGTTAAAACAACGCCCGCTCGGGAAAAGGAGTCGCATTCGGCGTATCTGCCCCTCTGGCGTCCGCTTGCCCCAGCCGTCCCGTCACACCCACCCGCCCCCGTCCGCCCCGGCGTACACTAAACCCATGAAACTCATTGAGCCTCGCCCCGTGCCCCTGGGTGGGCTGCGCGCCATGACGGTGCGTCGCCTGCTGCCCTCCCGCGAGCGCCGCATGGTGGGTGCCTGGTGCTTCATCGACCACTACGGCCCCGACGACGTCGCCGTCACCGGCGGCATGCGCGTCGCCCCGCACCCCCACACCGGCCTGCAAACCGCCAGCTGGATCTTCACCGGCACCATCGAACACCGCGACTCCCTCGGCACCGTCGCCGACGTCCGCCCCGGCGAACTCAACCTCATGACCGCCTGCTACGGCATCAACCACTCCGAATACTCCACGCCAGACACCACCGTGCTGCACGGCATCCAGCTTTGGATCGCCCTGCCCCGCGATGACATGAACACCGCCCCCGCCTTCGAAAACTTCGTGCCCGAAGCCCTCACCTTCAGCGGGCACGGGCAAGCCAGTGAGCAGGGGAGCGGGCAGGACGCGTCCGCCCCGGCTGCGGTACAGGCCCGCGTCTTCCTGGGGGAGCTGGGTGTGACCGTCGATGAGGAAACCAAGACCGGCTCGTCCCCTGTCACCACCTTCTCGCCCCTGCTGGGCGCGGAAATTCTGGTGGGTGCTCCCGGCTCAGACCCTCGGGCCGACAAGAACCCGGCAGAAGATGCCCCGCGCCGAACCCTCACCCTGACCCTCAACCCCGAATTCGAGCACGGGTTCGTGGTCGATACAGGTGCCCTCCTTATTAAGGGCCAGCGCGTCGCCGCCGACGAAATGCTCTTTATCGAATCCGGCACCGAAGAGCTCACCATCGAGGCCATCGGCGCTACCCGCCTGATCCTGCTCGGCGGCACCCCCTTTGGCGAAAAAATCACCATGTGGTGGAACTTCATCGGCCGCACCCACGAAGACATCGTCGAGGCCCGCGCCGCCTGGAACGCCCAGGTCGAGAGCTTCGAGGCCGTCACCGCCCCGGCGGGTGCCTCTGGTGCTGACATAGTAACCGACGGTGCCCTTGCCGCCGGTCAGAGCGCTACCGCAGATCACCCCCGCTTCGGCGGGGTGGTACTCCTGCCCGGTGAATACGACGAAAAACCCCGCACCTCCGTCATTCCCGCCCCCGACCTACCCAACGCGCGCCTGAAACTGCGCGGCGACTAGCCCCGGGCAAGGGGGGCGGACGGGCGCGCGTCCGCTTGCGCAGTACCTAAAAGTTGTCGGCTGGGTCACGGTTTTCGTCATGAAATCGTGACCTGGCGGCTACCGTGTCGCATATTATGTCGGGAGAATTTGCCCGCACAGGTTACCGACCAGTAACCCACGATGACCAGTCTTAACAGCAGATTCCCAGCACCCTCTGTGCCCCTATTGAGACGTGACATAGAGCAGAAAAATCAACTTTTTATAACGATTCGGTATACATCGTTACCAAATCGTTATAGGCTGTTCAAAGTCCAATCAGCTTCCGAGGGAAGCATGGGAGCCCACAACCCTACGTACGGGCCACCCAGCAGTAGCAGCAACCCGGCTGCGAAATCTCAAGAAGAGACGAAAGGTACAACATTGCGTCGTTCACTCTCAGTAGGTGCGGTAGGTGTCATCCTCTCCGGTGCTGTTCTCGCAGCAGCAAACGCATCGGTAAATGAAGCCCCGCAGACCACCGTAGACAACGGTGCAGCCGTTTCAACCCCCCTGCTCAAGGCATTCGCCGTTGCAGGTGAAGGCAAGGTCGTAAGCTGGGGCGTTCCCGCTTACATCGTAGCTCCCGAAAAGCCCGTTGAAGCAACCCCCGTTATCGAGGAAGCTCCCGTTGAGGAAGCCCCCGTCGTTGAAGAGGCTCCTGTAGAAGCTCCGGTTGTTGAAGAAGCACCCGTCGAAGCTCCCGTTGAAGAAGCCACCGTTGCTGTTCAGTCCGAGACCGTTGAGGTTGTAGAAGCAGCTCCTGCTCCTGCTCCCGTTGAAACCGTAGCTCCTGTAGCAACCCAGGCTCCCGCTCCTGCACCCGCAGCAGCCCCCACTCTTTCCACCGCCACCAACCAGGCTAAGCGCGATGCTGTTGTAGCAGCCGCCCTGGGTGCCGCAGCCGTCAACGCTCAGACCGACTGCACCATGCTGGCAACCAACTCCCTGCGCGCCGCTGGCATCAACTTCCACGGCTGGCCCATGGACTACATGTCACTGGGTACTGTCACCAGCAACCCCCAGCCCGGCGACCTGGTTCTTTACCAGTCCAACGGCTTCGGCCAGCAGCACATCGCCGTTTACATTGGCAACGGCCAGGCTGTACACGGCGGCTGGAACGGTATGGGCACCTCCATCTTCTCGGTGAACCTGCCCACCGCGTCCGCACCGATCTTCGTATCACCCGCTGGCTACAACAGCTAAGGCAACCGCTAACAGCGTCTTTTCTTGAGAAAAGTCCCGCTCCCTCACCAGGGAGCGGGACTTTTTCAGTTCTTCGGGCTCTAACGCTAGGGGTTCTAGAGCTGCATAGCTGCCCGGTAGAAGGAGGCCTTGAGCTCGCGCACAGCGGTCACCGACCAGATGGCGCTGGTAGAGCCAGCTCGGGCCTGCTGCAGGTAGGGCAGGTCGGCGGCTAGTGCCCGGTCGAACTGGGCTCGCAGGTCATCGAGGGAGGCGATGGTCTGGCCGCGGTGGGTGAAGGGGAAGACCCCGGACGCCCCCGCCCGCTCAAGCCCCTGGCGGTAGCGGGCCGCGCGGTCGGCGGCGTAGTCGGCAATGCCGATCTGCCCCATGATGAAGCTATCCGACAGGGCCCCGCCCGCAGCGGCCTTGTACTGGTTAGAGATATAGGGGACCATGCCCTCGTCGTAGCCCTTGTAGGCCAGCAGGTCGAAGGCCTGACGGCGGACGGTAATATCGCCGGGCGCCCCGGTAGCGGGGGTGTAGGCGCCGTAGGCGGGGTCGAAGAGGGGGATGGTGTAGTAGCTGTTGGCCGGTGCGGTGCCGATGGTGCTGATGCCGCGCCACTGGTAGCGGGAGACCACCAGACCCTGGGCGGTGAAGTCCTCCACTGTTGAGAGGGCGGCTGCTTCGTCCACGGTGATGGTGCTGAAGGTGTCGTCGGTGTGGCCGGTGGTGCCGCGCGGGGTCTGGCTCAGGCGGTTGAGCAGGACGGCACGCTCTTCGGCCGGGCGGCGCAGGATAGCTTCTGCCTCAAGGGCATCGAGCAGGTAGAGGGTATCGAGCTGGGAGCGCATGTAGGCTGAGAGGTCCTGCTTGGTGGCGAACTGCTCGGGGTTGCCATTGTGTAGACGGTCGGGGACGGCCGTCCAGTCAAAGTACTGGTTGAAGCCAACGATAGCTGAGGTGGGGCTATCGGGGCCCTCGAAGATACCGCGGGCGATTGTCTCGGGGCCGAAACCGTCGCGCAGGCCGCCGCCGTTGGTGAGCAAGGTGTCGTCAATCAGGTGGGTCATCTCGTGGCCGTAGGTGGTCACGCCGTTAGCAGAGATAGCCTTACCCATGAAGTAGCGCATACCGGTGCCCTCAGCCTGGGCGGTTGCCTGGGTGTAGGGGGCCCAGAGGTTAAGGGGTGCAAAGAAGTCGCTGATTGCCCCGGGGCTGGTCTTAGGTAGCCAGGAAGCGGAAATGTTCTGGGCCTTGTAGCCCTGGAAGGTATCAATCGCCAGGCGGTTGCCGGTGAGTTCACCCGCGTAGGAGGGGGTAAGCCGGGTCCAGAGTTCCACAAAGGCGTTTTGTTCGGCTGCCCGGCGGTTGAGCTCGTCAATAAAGGCGGTTTTCTCGGCCGTACTGCTCCCCGCGGTGGCAGGGTCTACATAGGTGTAGGTGTGGCCGAAGGTGATAGAAGCCGGGGTGGTCGCAACGTATACCCCGTCGGTTTCCTGCGAGAGCAGGGGCAGAATAAAACGTTGGGTGGCAGGGTCTGCCGCCAGCTTGCTGTAGAGCGGGGCGGCGTCGTCCGCAATGATGTCTCCGCTCTGCTCCCGCATCCAGGCATCTAGGTCGCTGGTGCCTGCCCGGTCTGCGATAAAGCTGGTGAGTTCGGGCAGGCGCACCACGGTGCGGTGGGCGGTGGGGGAGTTGCTGAAGGCCAGCACATTGGCTCGCTGGGAGCCGATGTTGAGAATGTAGTCAACCGGGTCAACCCCTGCGATACCGAACTGCTCGGGGTTGGTGATGAGGGCTTCTGCCACGTTCACACCACCTAGCTCGAAAGAATAGAGTGACCGCAGGTAGGCCAGGCCCAGTAGGAACTGCTCCTTGCGCCCGCTCACTTTGTTGGTGATGAGGGTTTCGCGCTCTGCCTCTGAGAGGTGGGCGTAGAGGGGGTTAGCAGCAATGGCGGTGAGGGTATTCTGGGCCAGCAGCTTTGAGACGTTGAACTGCTTTTCAAGGCCGGTAGCCTTGAGCACCTCGGGCTGGAGCTCAGCGCGGGCCTCTGCCTCGGTCACGGAGTTGAAAGGACGCCTGGTGCGGCGAGAAATCTCTAGCCGCTTGTTGGTGATGTCGGTAATGCGAATGGTGGGTGAGAGCGAGTCGTAGACGGTCTGTGACTCGGTGAAGGAGATACCGCCCAGTTCTGCTGCCAGGGTGGCAAAAAGGTCAGCGGACGGCGTTGATGCGGCGTAGGCGGGCACCGCCGAGCTGGCAATGATGGTGGGGGCAGACCAGGCTGCGCCCTGAATGAGGGTGCGGCGATGAATGGGGGAGGTAGGCATAGAGAACTCTTTGTGTGGTGTCTGAGGGGATGTGTGAGGTGGCGGTATCGTCCTCAAGTGATAGCAGACGAAGGGGGCGCAGAGCCCGCACCTCTTCTTTAAGAATACCGGCTGTGGGCGGTTTTGGGGCGGGGCAGTGGGCTTGTGGGGTCTGGGTCACCAAGCCGATGTGCCCTTGGCTATACCTCTTGTGTTTACCCAAGAGCGACGTCATAAACGCGTAACATTAATTCTCTGCCTTGCAGATAGCAGGTATAGGCTCTATAAATACGCTTTTTCTTGATACCGAAAGGAACCACCGTGGCAGGCTTTACCACTCGCGCCATTCACGCCGTCCACTCCAACGAAGAGCAGGCCGTCGTGCCCCCGATCTACACCGCCTCCACCTTCGGCCAGCCCACCGACGGCACCGAAGGCCCCTTCGAATACCAGCGCGGCGGCAACCCCACCCGCTCCAAGGCAGAAACCACCCTCGCCGCCATCGAGGGTGCCGAGCACGCCTTCCTCTACGGCTCCGGCATGGCAGCCACCGCCGCCGCCATGGGAATCCTGGAACACGGCCAGACCCTGCTCATGGGCATGCCCGTCTACGGCGGCAACTACCGCTTCGCCACCATCGAACTGCCCAAGCGTGGAGTCGCACACGAACTGGTCTACGACCTCTCCACCCTCTCCGACGCCCACTTTGAAGGCAAGAACGTGGGCATGGTCTTCATTGAGACCCCCTCCAACCCCACCCTGCGCGTCACCGACATCAAGAAGGTCGCCGAGCTGGCCCACCGCCACGGGGCCCTGCTGGTCGTCGATAACACCGTCATGACCCCCTACCTGCAGAAGCCCCTGGAACTCGGCGCAGATATTGTGGTGCAGTCAGCCACCAAGTACCTGGCCGGTCACGGCGACCTGCTCGCGGGCGTCGCCACCACCAACGACGCCAACCTGGCTGACAAGCTCTTCAAAGCCCAGCTGATCTCCGGCGGCGTGCTCTCACCCATCGACTCCTACCGTCTGCTGCAGAACGTCAAGACCCTGGCCCTGCGCATGGAGCGCCAGCAGGCCAACGCCGAAGCCATCATCGAGGCTGTCGCCGCCCACCCCGCCGTAGAGACTGTCTACTTCCCCGGCTCCTACAGCGCCGAAGAAGCTCAGATCCAGGCCGAACAAGCCGCCGGCAAGGGCGCCCTCTTCTCCTTCACCGTCAAGGAAGGCCACGACATCAATGCCTTCCTCGACTCCCTCAAGGTCTTCACCTTCGCCGTCTCCCTCGGCGGCATTGAGTCCCTGGTCTGCCTACCCACCACCATGACCCAGGGCGCCTACTCCCCAGAAGACCGTGACGACGCCGGCCTCACCACCCGCCTGGTGCGCGTAGCCGTCGGCATCGAGGACGTCGATGATCTGCGCGCCGACATCATCGGCGCCCTCGACGCCGCCTAAAACTTTTCTCTTTTCAAGCACAATCACCGAAAGGTAAACCCATGCAGAACATCACCCGCCGTACCGCGCTCTCCGCAGCTGGCGCGTCCGCCCTCGCCCTCGCCCTGGCCCTGGCCGCCTGCGGCTCCTCCTCATCTACTACCTCCGACTCCTCTGCCGCAGCCGATAAGCTGCAGGCCATCAAGGACGCCGGTAAGATCCGCATCGGCTTCGAAGGCACCTTCGCCCCCTGGAACTACCACAACGAAGCCGGCGAACTCGTTGGCATGGAAAAGGAAATCGGCGACCTGATCGCCGCCGACCTGGGCGTCACCGCCGAATACACCGAAACCCCCTGGGACTCCCTGATCGCCGGTGTCGACGCCGACCGCTACGACATCGTCATCAACAACGTCTCACCCACCGAAGAGCGCAAGCAGAAGTACGACTTCTCCAACCCCTACGTCGCCTCAGAAGGTAAGGTAGCCGTCCTGCAGGACTCCAGCCTGCAGACCATTGCTGACCTCAACGGCGCTACCGCAGCTTCGTCAGAGACCTCCAACTTCCGCACCCTGCTCGAAGAAGCAGGCGCCCAGATGACCATCGTTACCGGCTTCGACGAAGCCATTGAGCAGGTCCTCACCGGCCGCGTGGACGCCTGCGGTAACGACGCCGTCACCTTCGCCTACTACCAGGAGCAGCACCCCGACGCCCCCATCCGCCTGCTCGACGGTGTGCTCGGCGATGCCTCCCAGTCCGCAATCCTGATGCCCAAGGGCGCCACTACCCTGCAGACCGCCATCAACGACTCCATCGCCAAGCACCTGGAGAACGGCGACTTCAAGGCCATCTACGAAAAGTACGTTGGCATCGACCTCAGCCCCAAGGCCTAACCAGGCCCCGGCAAGCCGAACCCCGGCGTCCGAACCGAAAGTAACCCGTAGAACACTATGGACCGCTACCTAGAACTCTGGGCACAATCTCTGCCCTCCCTGCTGCTGGCCACCGTGCAGGTGACCATCCCGCTGACCCTCATCTCCTTCGTCCTCGCGCTGGTACTGGGTCTGCTGGCCACCGCCGCCCGCAACCTCAGCCGCTACAACCCGCTCAACTGGCTAGCCACAGCCTTCGTGTGGTTCTTCCGCGGCACCCCGCTTCTAGTGCAGCTCTTCCTGGTGTTCTACGGGCTACCCCGCGTCGGCATCACCCTCGACACCTGGCCCGCCGCCATCATCGCGCTGAGCCTCAACACCGGCGCCTACGTGGCTGAAACCTTCCGCTCAGCCTACGCCTCAATACCGCGCGGCCAGTTCGAAGCCGCCCGCACCCTCAACTTCACCAAGATGCAGACCCTGCGCCACGTCGTCATCCCGCAGGCCACCCGCATCGCCCTACCCCCGCTGGGTAACGACCTAATCGACCTGGTCAAGGGCACCTCCCTGGTATCGGTCATCTCTATGGTCGACCTCTTCCAGTCCGGCAAGCAGGTCGCCGCCCGCACCTTCGAACCGCTGGCCATGTACCTTGAAGTAGCCGCCATCTACCTGGTCATCTTCACCCTTCTCTCCATCGCCCAGCGCGCCCTAGAGAAGCGCACCAGCCGTTACATAAGGACAGTCAATGCTTAGCCTGAAGAACCTCACCAAAAGCTTCGGCGAGAACACCATCCTGCGTGACATCTCCCTGGACCTCGACAACGGCGAAACCACGGTTATTCTCGGGCCCTCCGGCTCGGGTAAATCCACCCTGCTGCGCTGCCTGAACCTGCTCGAAACCCCCGAGTCCGGCGTCCTTACTATTGAGGGTGACTCGGTAGACTTCGCCGCCGGCCTGACCGACGAGCAGGTACGCACCATCCGCAAGCACTCGGCCATGGTCTTCCAGAACTTTAACCTCTTCCCCCACTACACCGCTGAGCAGAACGTGGCCCTGGCCCCGGTACTCAACGGCAAGATGGGTAAGGACGCCGCTGCCCAGCTCGCGCGCGAACTCCTAGAGAAGGTTGGGCTGGGGCACAAGGCGGACGCCTACCCCGATAACCTCTCCGGCGGCCAGCAGCAGCGCGTCGCCATTGCCCGCGCCCTGGCGGTCGCCCCCGACTACCTGCTCTTTGACGAGCCCACCTCCGCCCTCGACCCCGAGCTTGAAGCCGAAGTCATTCAGGTGCTCATCGACCTGGCCCGCGAAAAACGCTCCCTGGTGGTTGTTACCCACAACATGGCCTTCGCCCGCCGGGTCGCCGACCGCATCGTCTTCCTCGACGGCGGTAACGTGCTCTACAACGGCGCCCCCGAAGCCTTCTTCGCCTCCGACAACGAACGCATCCAGCGCTTCCTGCAGATCTTCGAAATGACGGACTACCGCATCTAAGGCGCTGGGGCGCTAGGGGCGGTCTGCGCTCCGGGAGCCGACTTCACCCCGTCCTTTCTCTCTTCACCCCGAGATAATCACTAGGGTGAAGAGAAAAAGGATGGGGTGATTTTTTAATACCAGAGGAGCTTAGAAGACTATCGGTAAATTGTTGAACGGTGACCAACATCGAGAGCAATAACTTGCATCTGCTGATCTTCAAATTTTACGAGTACTCGAAAATTTCCTACACGATAACGCCACAGGCCAATCTTGTCAGCTGTCAGCGCTTTTCCCCGATCCCTCGGATTATCTAACTGAACTACCTGGTCAAGGTAAGTCTTAATTCTACGAATATCCGGCTTATCGAGCTTTCTAATCGATCGTTCAAACTCTTTTGCCAGCACTAATTGCCAGGCCACATTCAGACCCCGAGCTCATCCCACAATTCCTGGGCGGGGCGGGTCTCACGGCCGTCTGCCTCGAAGCGCGCCAACGCCTGCTGTGCCCATACCTGTTCTTCCTGCTGCTCAAGATAATCAAGTACAGCAGAACGCACTAGCTCTTCGGTGCTCGTACCAAGAGCGGAAGAAAGACTCTGTAGCTGTGCCTCTTCAGTAGCTGTAAACTCAACATGCACGGTCATAGGTTCTCTCCTTACTGTGCTTTCCAGTATGGCAAACGGCTGTACTTTCAACAATAGGATATTGTTCTGGACTTGCTTTCTGTGATGAACAAGCTGGGAGTATTTTCAGGGATAAGTGCACAGTAAAGTTTTGCCCATGAACACTGCTTTTACTTTTTCAGTAGGTCTGGTACCTAGCCAGCAGGAACTGGTAGATCTCTACACCTCTGTTGGGTGGAGCGCTTACACCGACCGCCCCGAAGACCTGGTGCCCATGTGCGCAGGTAGCCTTTACCTGGCGGTGGCTCGCGAGGACGCCACCGGCCGGCTCGCCGGGCTAGTGCGGGTTGTCGGTGATGGGGTCAGCATCAGCTATATTCAAGACCTACTCATCAACCCGGACTTTCAGAAGTCTGGCCTGGGCTCCCACCTACTCGACATGGCGTTGGACGCCGTGGGTGGCGTCCGCCAGGTCTACATCACCACCGACACCCACCCTGGCAACCAGCACGTCATCGACCTCTACCGGGGCAGAGGTTTTGCTCCCGTTGAGGGCTACGGCTGCGTGACCCTGGCGAAATTTACCTTTGATGAGGTTAAAGGGGTGAATGCTGCACCCTAAGACCGCCCCTCGCGGTGGGCTCGGGCTGTTTCTTCGTCAATAATGCGCATCTCCTGGGTCAGCGGAGCCCCGGGAACCCACCGGTCGCGCGAAGCCGGGCGACGGCGTCCTAACCGCAGACGGGGCCGGGGCACCTTGAGCTGAACTGGCTCCGGCAGCTGCCAGCGGCGCCACCGCGCCAAAATACCCATGACTAGGCAGGTCACAATAGAAAGAGCCATGCCCAGCACCTGCTGGTCCCACAAAACCACGCACAGGGCAACCTCAGAAGCCCCCACAAAAGCCACCGTGGCATAGAGCGGGCTCCCGCCCAGAATCGTCGGAATACGGTTGACCATAATGTCGCGCAGAGCCCCGCCACCCACAGCCGTCACCACACCCAGGGCAATCGCCGGCAGCCAGTGCAGACCCAGGGCGAGGGCCTTGATAGTTCCGGTGGCGGTCCAACAGCCCATGCCCAAAAAATCTGCCACGAGCAGGGTACGGTCAGCCCAGCGGGACCCAAAATCCATCAGGTAGGCCAGGGCCGCAGACCCCAGCGCAGCCACCCAGTAGTAGCTATCGGTCAGAGCGACGGGAAAACCGGTATCAAGCAAAACATCGCGAATAATGCCCCCGCCCATCGCTGTAATGACCGAGAAAATAATGAACCCCACAATGTCGAAACGGTGGGCGCGGGCAACCGCCCCACCCAACAGACCGTTGGTGACAATAGCGGCAACATCGATCACACGGAACCAGGTCTCTGGTTCAAAATCAAAAGGGGGCATTTACTCGGTCCACTCGCCGCCAGGCACCAGGGGGTAGCGCTCGCGCAGCTGCGCCTGCTTGCTCACCGGCGGAATATAGACCCAGGCGGTAACCGGCTCACCGGCGTCCGTCACCACCTCGGCCAGCACCCGGTTGTAGAGGTTGCCATCGTGCACAGGACGCGCAGGGTCGGTACCCTCAAGCTCATCGAGGGAGGCAGCAACGGCCTCCCAGTCGGCGGGGTCTACAAAGACCAGGGTGCCGCGCACCACCGGGGCGTCCTGCCCGGCGGCGTCACTGCCGACCGGTGCGGACGCCGGGAGCAAGTAGGGGTAGGAACCGTTCGTGACCAGCTCGTAGCCGGTGATGGTCGCATCGCCCCTGTTGGCATCCGCCCCGCGGAACCAGTGATGATTGCTCATACCGGGGCGCAGGGTGCCGTAAACGAAAACGGGGTAATGGGCTGTCATGCCTCTATCGTACCCACCCGAGGAAGGTACCACCCCACTCAGAAAAACCCATCTAGTTCGTGGGTTTTTCTGATTTAGATGGTACCTATCTGTTTACCTGAGCACCGTCGGCACGAAGCGGCTTAGCGGTCGCAGCTAGCGGGTTGCCAGCACCTGGGCGATAGCTTCTAGAGTTTCCTCGTTCTGCAGGGATGAGGTATCGCCCAGTGACCGGCCCTGGTAGAGCTCCCCGAGCAGGCGGCGGGTAATCTTACCCGACCGGGTCTTAGGGATATCGGCTACCGCAATGACGTCCTTGGGCTTGGCAATCGGCCCAATCTCGTGGCGGATATGCTCGGTCAGCGCCGCCTTCAACTCTTCGGCGCTCAAGGCGCGGCCGGCCTCAGAGAGGGTCACATAGGCAACCGCCTGGTGGCCGGTCAGCTCGTCCTCCACCGGGCAGACCCCGGCCTCCACCACAGCCTCATGCGTGACCAGGGCAGACTCAATCTCAATGGTCGACAGGCGGTGGCCCGAAATGTTAATAACATCGTCGATACGGCCCAGAATGTAGACATCGCCCTCCTCATCGACCTTGGCCCCGTCCCCGGCCAGGAACCAGCCGCGCTCGCCGTAGTGGCGCCAGTAGGAATCCAGGTAGCGCTGCGGGTTGCCCCAGACCGTACGGGCCATGGAGGGGCCAATCTTATCGACCACAATAAAGCCCTGGACGCCAGGCTCAACCTGGTTCCCCTGCTCATCGACCACGCGGGTTGAGATACCCGGAACTGCCCGGGTCGCACAGCCGGGCTTGGACGCGGTGTGGGGCGCGTCGTCCGCGAAGGTGCCAGCGGGCGCGAACTGGGGGTCGTGCGGACGCGGCGAGCAGACGGTCGAGCCCGTCTCGGACTGCCACCAGGTGTCGATGAAGGACGCGGTGCCCCCGCCCACGTGCGTCCGTAGCCACCGCCAGGCCTCGGGGTTGATGGACTCGCCCACCGACCCCAGCAGGCGCACCGACGAGAGGTCGTATTTGCCGGCGGGCGGGCCGTCGGGGAAGGCACCCATGAGGGAGCGAATCAGGGTGGGGGCGGTGTAGTAGTTGGTCACCCCGTAGCGTTCAAGCACCTCAAAATGGCGCTCGAAGGTGGGGGTGTTGGGGGTGCCCTCGTAGATCACCTCGGTGACGCCGTTGAGCAGCGGCCCGTAGATTTCGTAGGTGTGGGCGGTGACCCAGGCCAGGTCGGCGGTGCACCAGTGAACGGTGTTCTCGACCTTGGCGGGGTCGTTGATGGTTGATAGCTCGTCCACGCGGCGCTGACCGCGCTCGTCCTCAATCTCGGGGAGCAGGTCAAAGAGCAGGGCGTGGGTGTAGGCAACCTGGGTCAGGTAGCCCGCGGACGTGTGCACCAGGCCCTTGGGCTTACCGGTCGTGCCCGAGGTGTAGATGATAAAGAGCGGGGTTTCAGCGTCAAAGAGCTGGTAATCGTGGGTGTCGGGTAGGTTATCGACCAGGTCGTGGTACCAGATGTCGCGGCCCTCGATCCAGGGCACAGCGGCGTGGGCTTCGGGGGTGCCCGCGGTGCGGTCAACCACAATGACGTGCTCGATACTGTTCTCACCCGAGCAGGCTTCGTCGGCGGTCGCCTTGACCGGAACCACGGTGCCGCGGCGGTTCTGCCCGTCGGTGGTGATGAGTACCTTAGCGCCGGTATCTTCCACGCGGAACTTCAGGGCCTCAGCCGAGAAACCGCCGAAGACCAGGGAGTGAATAGCGCCAATGCGGGCGCAGGCAAGCGTGAAGATGATGGTTTCGGGAATCACCGGCAGGTAAATCACCACACGGTCACCCTTGCCGATGCCGAGTTTCTCCAGGCCGTGGGCTGCCTTAGCGATCCGGCGCTGCAGCTCGGCATAGGTAATGGCCTCGCGGTCACCGGGTTCACCTTCGAAGTAGAGGGCCACCTTATCGCCCTTACCCGCTTCGACGTGGCGGTCTACGCAGTTGTAGGCAACGTTCAGCTTGCCGCCCTCGAACCACTTAATCTCGGGCACGGTGAACTGCTCGATACCCTCATCATCGGGGCCCAGGCTCTGCGGCTTGGCGAAGGTGTGGGGGTTGGCTTCGTCAAACATCTCACCCCAGGTCAGGCGGGCTTTAGCCTGGTCAGCCCAGAACTCGATTCGGGCTTCGTCTGAGATGAGCGCCGGGTTGGGCGTGGGATTGAAAGGATCGGTGTACACGAAGTCGGCAGGTGCGCCCAAGGGTATCTCCCATCGGTAGCTGGCTGTAGCACCGGCGCCGGTTCTCGCAGGACGCCCGTGGGCGGCTTGTTCGGCGTGGTTGCTGCGATCGTCGTAGAGCCAGGTCTCTCGTATCGCTCTTGATGGACAAAATCTCTTTCAGGGTAAACACCTGCGCTCTACCCTTACTAAACCGTGACGCCCCTTAACGTTTATGACGCCCCGTGACGCGTGTCCGTCCGCCCATCTAACGCGAATGTAATCGAAAGCTTCATCTGCGCGTTCAAAGAACATGCACATGAAGGTTTTGACGACATTCGCCGAGCACACGCCACGTTACCGCACCCCGGCATTGACCAAAAGGATGCGTAAATTTTCCGGGTGATGCACGATGTCTTCCCACTGCACCCTAATGACCCGGTACCCGAGTTTCTCAAGGTCACGGTGGCGTCTTTTCTCAGCGCGGATAGCTGCCCCAGGGTCGCCGTAGGTGCCATCATATTTGACGTAACCGTCGACTTCTAAGATGAGTTTGAGCTCTTCCCACAGAAAGTCGGGGCGGTAGTAGGAACTTCCCACCCAAATGGTTGCCTGTTCCTTGGGCGGGGTGAACCCCCACATCGCAATTCGATAGCGGGTCACCGTTTCCGCAGGAGATTCTGAGCGTTCGCTCATGAGACGGCTGACCTCACGCGCGTTTTTGACCCCTTTGCAACGTAAACCCGTAATGCTACTGGTGAAATCAGAAGCGGCGATGAGTCCTTGGTTGAGAAAAAAGTCCACGATACACAGGGCATCAAGTATGGGCAGAGTCAGCGCACAGTCGACTGCTGTTTGTAGGGGAGGAGTGACAAAAGCTCCTTGATGGAAGACAGCAGATGAGCACTCTGTCTTTCGGGCACGGCTGACATGGACTTTTGGGGTAGAGCGGACGGTCTCCATTGGATGGCTGACCCAAATTTTGCGGGGGAGCCGCAGTAGGGGCGCATCCCACCAGAGTGCTGCAGATACATGACTGAGCACGAAGTCTGATCTGGTTTTGAGAAACCCTACGTGTTGGGCGATGCAGCGGGCGCGGGCGTCCCAGCTGTTCCAGGTGGAGGTCTTGATGTAGGCTCCGTGGCAGATGCGACGAAGGGTTCCGCCCTGACACGCCCTGGTGATGCTTGAGGACGACTTCCCGAGATGGCGTAGCTCCGCAGAGGTTTTTACTTCGGTAAAGAATTGTTCCATGCCATGAATGTCTCCGATAGTTTCGTCCATGACAAGGGGTTATATATAAATTGTGGATAACTCGGGGTGTTTTGTGTGGGTTTATACCTCTATGCGTTTGTATGACGCTTGAAGGGCTGTTTTCCACAGGGGAGCTTCACCAGTGCTGTAGGTAGCCAAAAGCTTCATCTGCGTGTTCAAAGAACATGCAGATGAAGCTTTCGGTTACGTTCACGGACGGTCGCGCCCTCGCCCCTCAACCCGGCGCGTCCGCCCACCTCGTCTTCTAGTTGCTGGGGAACCGGGCCTTGACCCAGCGTTCGAATACACCCAGCAGGGCGTCGGTGATTTTACCCAGGATAGCGAGTAGCACGATGGCCAGGAGTAGGCGGTCGGTGCGGCCGTTATTCTGGGAGTCGGTGAGTAGGAAGCCCAGCCCCATCGAAGCACCGAGCAGTTCGGCGGCGACCAGGAAGAGCCATGCCTGCGCCAGGGCCAGCCTCAGACCCGAGACCACAGCGGGCAGAACGGCAGGTAGCTGCACGGTGGTAAAGAGGTTGATGCCGCGGACGCCGAAGGTGCGGGCCGCTTCAACCAGCTTGGGGTCTACGTGGGCTAGGGCCGCCGAGACGGTGGTGTAGACGGGGAAGAAAGCGCCGATAGCGATGAGGGTGACCTTGGAGTTTTCACCGATGCCGATCCAGAGCAGCAGCAGCGGCACCCAGGCCAGCGACGGTACAGCGCGTAGGGCGCCGATGGTGGGGGCGGCGAGCACCTGGGCCCAGCGGGAGAGCCCTACCCAGGCTCCGAGCACCAGCCCGAGGATAGCCCCGATGCTGAAGCCCAGAACCACGCGCTGGGTTGAGATAGCAACGTGCAGGCCGAGCTGCCCTCGTCCTGCTAAATCAAGGGCAGCGGCAACCACCCTCGAAGGGGCAGGGAGCTGCACCGCGCTAAAGACTCCGGCGGTGCTCAGGTACTGCCAGAGCGCCAGCAGAACCAGGGGAAGCAGGGCGCCGAGCCAGGGTGCCCAGCGGCGGGTGAGCAGGGGGCGGCGGGGTACCTTCGCGGACGCCGGTGTTTCGGTGCGCGCCAGGCGGCGGTGGGTTGCCGGTTGGGTGGTGAGATCAGAGGTAACTGACATGACTACTCAGCCACCAGGGTTGAGATGCGGGCGGGGTCTGCCTTCTGGGCAAAGGTTTCGTTGACGATGCTGCCCAGGGCAGTGTCTACTTCGTCTTGTGAGGCAACGTCGCCGGATTCAACCAGGTAGGGGCCGACCTTCTCCAGTACGGCGAGCTGCTTGTCGCCGGGTACGTTATCGATGTCGAGGTAGGTGCGGTCCCAGACGACCTGGGCGGTTTCGAGTTCGATGCCGGAGCCGTCCGCCAGGATCTGCACGGCCTCTTCTTCGTTGGCGAGTGCCCAGTCGCGGGCGTATTCGTAAACGTTAACGATGGTCTGGGCAGCTTCGGGGTCGCTCTCGATGAAATCCTCGGTGGCGTTTAGGAAGCCGTAGGTGTTGAAGTCGACGTTGCGGTAGAAGAGGGTGTTGCCGTCCTCAATTTCGGCGCTGGCCATGATGGGGTCAAGGCCGCTCCAGGCGTCTACGGTGCCCTGGTTGAGGGCGGTGCGGCCGTCTGCGTGCTGTAGCTGCTCGATGGTGACCTCATCGGGTGACACACCTGCTTCTTCAAGAGCTTGGAGCAGGAAGAAGTAGGGGTCGGTGCCCTTGGTGACGGCTACCTTTTTACCGGCCAGGTCTTTCACCGATGAGATACCGGTGTCGGTGCGGGTCACCAGAGCTGACCACTCGGGCTGGGAGTAGAGGTCAATCACCTGAATGGGGGAGCCGTTAGAGCGAGCCAGCAGGGCAGCTGAGCCCGCGGTGGAACCCACGTCAATCGCACCGGAGCGCAGGGCCTCGTTAGCCTTGTTCGAACCGGCTGACTGTACCCATTCGACGTCCTTACCCTGCTCTTGTAGGGCGGTCTCAAGCCAGCCCTTTTCCTTGATAATCAGGGAGAGCGGGTTGTAGGTGGCGTAGTCGATGGTGACGGTGGTGTCACCCGCTGCGGCAGAAGTATCGGCGGTAGAAGCGTTTTCCCCTGCCAGGCACCCGGTCAGTAGTAGGGTGCCGGTTGCGAGCAGGGCAGAAGTGGTGGTGAGACGAGAAATGAGTGACATGTGTGTTCCTAGTGTTCTTCAACGCCGAGTTCGGCCAAAAGTTCTTTGCGCAGGGACGAGAGCGCGGGGTTGCCGCGGTCGCGCGGGCGGTGGTCGGGCACCTCAACAATGCGGGCAATCGTCGCGGGCGCGGCGGGGTCCGGCTTACCCAGCACAATCACCCGGTCTGAGAGGTAGAGGGCCTCTTCCACATCGTGGGTGACCAGCAGGACGGTGGCCGGGTCGTGGGCATGAATATCGAGCAGCAAATCCTGCATGTTGATGCGGGTCAGGGCATCAAGGGCGCCGAAGGGCTCATCGAGCAGAAGGACGCCGGGGTTCCGCGCCAGCGCCCGAGCCAGGGAAGCGCGCTGAGCCATGCCACCGGAAATCTCACGGGGGCGGTGCTGGGCGTAGTCTGCCAGCCCCACGACATCCAGAAGGCGGGCAACCTGCTCGCGGGCGGCGTCCTTGGGGGTACCCTTGGGCAACCCCAGGGCAACATTCTTCTCAACGGTGCGCCAGGGCAGTAGGCGAGGCTCCTGGAAACCAATAGCCACACGGGAATCGAGACCCCGTACCGGGCTACCGTCAATCGTGACGGTACCGGCGGTCGCTGCCCCCAGGCCGGCAGCAGCCCGCAAGAGAGTCGACTTGCCGCAGCCCGAGGAGCCAATAATCGAGATAATCTCACCGGGGTAGGCGGTAAACGACACGTTTTCAAGGACGGTGCGGGTCTCCCCGCGCTCGCCGATGAAGGTCTTGCCGACGGCATTGAAGTCAATTTCGCAGGCGGTGAGGGTGGTGGGGGTGCGTTCTAGCGTGGGTGCGCTCATGCTTTCTCCATCGTCTCTTGGCGTTAGCACCGACCCCTGGTGTAGGGAGGTTGCTGCGACGTCGTTGAGCCAAGTCTCTCGGTCGCTCTGGATGGTTAACGCTTTCAACGCTAGGGGCGTTTGTTGGAACTGGGCAAGAGTATGACGCGGTATTTCGCCTGGTTACGAGTGTGACGCAGTGGGTGAAACTGACCGGAACTCGCGGCTGAGCGTAACACTGCTCAACACGTGCCACAATGTGAAACGTAGCCTCAGATGCTTGCCTCTTGGCGGGCTGTGAGGGCTACACTAAATCTCAAGATCAAGAGTCCCAACGTCAAGCTCTGGCTAGTTGGGCGGCAACCCTCTCCCGTAGCGGGGTGCCCCAGATGAGGATCAGGCAGTAATGCAAGTACGGCGCAACCAGGCGCCACCTTCGCGAAGGCTCGGCGCCTTTTACTTTTGGGTAAGGACGCCGGTGGCAGCACGGGCGCGAGGGGCCAAGCACCACCTGTGAAAGGGCCCGGTTCATGACCGAGAAGAAGCGCATCGTCGTCAACGCCTTCGATATGACCACCACTAGCCACCAGAGCTTTGGTTTGTGGCGTCACCCCCGCAACCGTGCGGATGAGTACAACACCATCAAGTACTGGACCGACCTGGCGAAGGTCTGCGAGAAGGGCCTCTTTGATGCGGTCTTCATTGCGGATGTGGTTGGTGTTTACGACGTCTACAAGGATTCAGTAGCCCCCGTACTCAAGGACGGTGCCCAGGTTCCCGTGGGTGACCCCTTCTTGCAGATTTCTGCTATGGCCGCTGTGACCGAGCACCTGGGCTTTGGCGTGACTGCCGCTGTCACCTACAACCAGCCCTACACCCTGGCCCGTTCCTACTCCACCCTGGATCACCTGACCGGCGGCCGTGTGGGCTTCAACGTGGTGACCTCTTACCTGCAGTCTGCTGCTGAGAACCAGGGTCTGCCCGGGCAGATTGAGCACGATGAGCGCTACGAGATTGCCGAAGAGTTCCTCGATGTCTGTTACAAGCTCTGGGAGGGCTCCTGGGAGGACGGCTCGGTGCCCCGCGACCGCGAAAACGGTATCTTCGCTGACCCCTCGAAGGTGCACCCCATCCTGCACAAGGGCAAGTACTTCCAGGTTCCCGGCATCGCCCTGAGTGAGCCTTCCCCCCAGCGCACCCCCGTGATTTTCCAGGCCGGTGCTTCGTCCCGCGGTCAGGCTTTCTCTGGCCAGCACGCTGAGGCTATCTTTATCACCGCCCTGCGCCCCCACCTGACTAAGGTGTTGACCGAGCGCATCCGTAATGAGGCTGAGAAGGCTGGCCGTAGGCGCGATGACGTCAAGATCCTGGCCATGCTCTCTGTGGTGGTGGATGAGACCGACGAGAAGGCCCAGGCCAAGTACGCCGAGTACCTCAAGTACCAGAACGTTGAGGCTTCTCAGGGCATTATTGGCGGCTGGAGCGGCCTGGATCTGGATCAGTTCGATGAGGATGAGGCCCTCAAGTACGTTGAGACCGAGTCTATCCAGTCCTTCCTGACCCCCTTCACCCTGCAGGATAAGGAGAAGGAGTGGACCCGCAAGGACATCGCCGAGCACTGCGCCACCGGCGGTATGGGTGCGGTTCTGGTGGGCTCCCCCCAGACCGTTGCCGATGAGCTGGAGAAGTGGATTGACGAGGGCGGCCTGGACGGCATCAACCTGGCCTACCATGTTTCCCCCGGCTCCTTTGAGGACTTCGTTGAGTTCGTCGTCCCCGAGCTGCAGAAGCGCGGCCGCTACCGCACCGCTTATGAGGGTTCCACCCTGCGTGAGAGCCTCTTTGGTGAGGGCAACAAGTACGTGGACGAGCGCCACCCGGCTGCCAAGTACCGCGGCGCCTACGCGGGCAAGCCCTCCGCTGCCGACACCCCGGCCCGTGACTTCCTCAAGCTGGCGCTTGAGAACGCTGAGAAGGCTGAGGCCGCAGGCCACTAGGTCTTAGAGCTGTAAGGACGCCGCCCCGCACCTTCCTGCCAACGGGCAGGGGAGTGCAGGGCGGCGTCCTTATCGTCTTTATGCCGTGCCGACGGTTAGAGCAGGGCGCTCCACAGGCGGCATAGGTTTTCGGCAACCTTCTGGTGGTTGGGGCGGTTGACCCACTCGTCGTAGCGCAGGCGCTTGCAGCGGGAGATGTAGTCCCGGGCTACGCCTTCGAGTTCCTGCACCATAGCCTTGCCCACGATAAAAGTGGAGACCTCAAAGTTGAGGGCGAAGGAGCGGGGGTCCATGTTGGATGAGCCGATGAAGGTGATTTCGTCGTCCACAATCATGAACTTGGAGTGCAGCACGGTGGGGCCGGGGTACTGCTGAATGTTCACACCCGAGCGGAGCAGCTGCTCGTAGTAGGAGCGCTGCCCCATAATCGGCAGGAACTGGTCACCCTTCTCGCAGACAATCAGGGTCACGTCGATACCCGAGAGCGCCATGTTGGTTAGGGCCTGCAGCAGGGTTTCTTCGGGCACGAAGTAGGGGGAGCAGATAATGATGCGTTCTTCTGCGTTGTAAATCAGGTGGTTGATCAGGCGCAGGTTGTTTTCGGTTTCGAAACCGGGGCCAGAAGGCACGATTTGGGCGAGCGGACGCTGGCCCTCCTGCCCTGCCTCATCGTGGGCTTCGATGTCGGCGTCGATTTCATCGAGCAGGAGTTCCTTGGTTTCGGCATACCAGTCGGAGACAAAAACCGCGTTGAGCTCGTGCACGACGGGGCCGGTGCAGAAGAAGGAGAGGTCCTTCCACACTAGGCCCTTTTTGATGTTGCCCTTGAGATTGTAGGTGCTATCGATAGCATTCTGGGAGCCGGAGAAAGCCAGCTCGCCATCGATGACCACAATCTTGCGGTGGTTGCGCAGGTCGGGCCGCTGCCACTGGCCCTTCCAGGGCTTGAGGGGCAGCATGAGCCGCCAGGGTACCCCTGCATCGTTGAGCTTGCGCTGGAGTTCCTTCCAGCGGGGGTACTTGCGGGACCCGATATGGTCGATGAGCACGTGAACCGCTACACCGCGCTGGTGGGCGCGCACCAGGGCATCCCAGAGGGGCTCTGTGGTGCTATCGAGGGCGGTGATGTAGAACTCGAAGTGAACGTACTTCTTAGCCTGGTCGATTTTCTCGGCGATTTCCTGCAGGGCCGCATTGTTGTCGTGGCGTAGCTCGAAGTCGTTGCCGCCAATCAGGGGCAGGGCACCGAGCTTGTAGTTGAGGTTAGCTGCCACCCGCGCAGGCTCAGAGAGCTCCGGGTCGCCCAGCACGGCGTCGTCCCCCTCGATGGAGTCCTTAATAATCTGGTTCATGCTGCGCTGGCGGCTGCGGCGGTGCCGGGGCACCAGGTTGGAACCAAAAATCAAGAAAGCAAACAGGCCCACGAAGGGAATAAAGAAAATCGCCATCAGCCAGCCGAGCGCGACCACCGGTTTACGGTTGTAGGGCAACCAGAAAATAACGGTGATGCGGATGAGGATATCGATAACGACCAGGGTTATCGAGAGCCAATCCGGCAGGTTCGTGATATCGAGAAAAGGTAGGCTGAAGTTCACCTTTCTAAGTCTACCCGGGGTCCGAGTGCGGGGTGGGGCTTGTCCACATAGTCAGAAAGCTCTCTACGCGCGATGCTCGTACCCTGCCCGTAATATCTCACCTAGCTTAGGTTCTCTGCACCTCTGCAATAGACTGGTGGTGTGAAGAAACCCGAGAAGTCCGTGCGCCAGCAGCGCCGGGAGCGAACCCACACCGCGATTCACGAGGCCGCACTCAAGCTTGTGCTTGAGAAGGGCCTCAAAGCCACCACTACCGACGAAATCGCTGAAGCTGCCGGGGTCAGCCCCCGCACCCTCTTCAACTATTTCGCCAGTAAAGAGGACGCTGTGCTCGGCCTGCGCGCCCCCGTCATTACCGATGACATTCTGCAGCGCGATGCTGCCCGCCAGGACCTCTATATTTTTGAGCGCGTCGCCCACCTGATGCTCGACATCATGGTCGCATCGGTCGACAGCCCCACCTACCCGCAGGTGCGCCCCCTGGTGCAGGAATACCCGGAGCTGCGCTACCGCCTGAAAACCCACCATATCGAGTGTGAAAAGACCCTGGCTGACCTGCTGCGCACCGTCAACTGGGTGGAGTTCAGCGCGAGCGGACGCCGCGGCCCCTGGCCCTACCTGCCTGAAAGTGAAGCCGGAGAAGGGGCCTCAGAACCCCGCCTGCGTGCAGCCCTTTGTATCACTTCGGCCCTGCTCCGCTATATGGACTACACTCGCGGTGTGCCCGAGAGCACTGAACGTGATGAGATAATCCGCGAGGCCGTGCAGACCTTCCGCCACCTGCTGCGCGAGGACTAGCCGCGGCCCGTCCGTCATGCTGCGTCACGGGTAGAAACAGCAGTGCCCTGCGGGGGTAAAGTGGCTAGTGGGTGCCCCCGCGCCTAACACTTGGAACAAAGGAGTACACCATGAAGATTCTTCTGCCCACATCAATCACCCTTGACCAGAGCGCCCTGGGCGCTGAAGCCGGCGACGAGCTGGTCAGCTACGACCCCACCGTCAATATCGCCCCCGAACACCACGACGCCGACGTACTGGTGGCATGGGGGAACACCAATGACCAGCTTAAGGACGCCGCCGCCCACCTTCAGCAGGTAGAGCTGGTCCAGGCGCTGCTGGCAGGCCCCGACCAGGCCCGCGCCGCGGGCTTCCGCCCCGAGGCCGTCATCGCCTCCGGCAGCGGCCTGCACTCAAAGACCGTTGCCGAACACACTCTAGCCCTGGCCCTGAACTTTGTACGCTTCCTGCCCACCCTGGCCGAGCACCAGGCACAGAAGAACTGGGCCACCGAACTCGGCGGCCCCCAGGAACTCCACCCCGCCGACCAGGTCACCACCCTGCTCGGCGCCAAGGTCACCATTTGGGGCTTTGGCTCTATCGGCCAGGCAACCGCCCGCCTCTTCGACGCCTTCGGCGCCGAGGTCACCGGTATCGCCCGCTCAGCAGGTGAGCGCGCGGGCTTCCCCGTGGTCGCCACCGACGACATCGACTCGGTCCTAGAAACCACCGACATCCTGGTCATGATCCTGCCTAACTCCGAGGAAACCAAGAACTCCCTCGACGCCGCTCGCCTGGCCAAACTGCCCCAGCGCGCCTACGTCATCAACGTGGGCCGAGGCCCCACCGTCAACGAGGCAGACCTGATTGAAGCCCTCAACTCAGGCAGCATCGCCGGCGCCGCCGTCGACGTTGTAGTCGAAGAGCCCCTACCCGCCAGCGACCCCCTGTGGGATGCCAAGAACATCATCATCACCCCCCACTCAGCGGGCGGCCGCCCCGTTGAGCCCGAGGCTCTCATCAAGCAGAACCTGCAGGCCCTGCGCGATGCCCGCGCGGGTAAGGACGCCGACTGGCGCAACAAGATGAATTAGAGATTCAGGGTCGGGGTAGGGCGAGTAATGCAGTGCCCGTGCTAGCGCCAGCTGACCCTCTCGGGCTCGCGCTGAGGCGCTCGCCCGATTCACGCCAGCCCCAGCCAGCTGGCTTCTAGCACGGGCACCGCATTACGCCTGTCCCCTCGACATCTTCAAGTATGCGGGCAAAGCAGGCTCACAGCGAAGCTGTTGGCTCGGGGCTGGCGTGAATCGCCCGTGAGCGCTAGCGAACCGGCGAGAGGGTCGGCAGCGAGCGTGAGCCTGCGAAGCCCCGCAAAACTTTATTGATCTCTGGGTACACAAAAGGAGCTCCACCAGAATCTGGTGGAGCTCCTTTTAGTTGTCTTTAGCTGACGACGTGGCCGGTTTCGTCCAGCAGCTTAGCGCGCAGTTCGCGGCGCTCAGCCTGGGCGTCCGGGTCGGGCAGCGGCACAGCGGCCAGCAGGCGCTGGGTGTAGACCTCGCGGGGGTGGCGCAGGATCTGCTCGCGCGGCCCCTGCTCTACGATTTCGCCGCGGCGCATCACCGCGATGCGGTCTGCCAGGGCGTCGATGACTGCCAGGTCGTGGGTGACGAAGAGGCAGGCGAAGCCCATTTCTTCCTGGAGCTCGCGGAAGAGTTCCAGCACGCGGGCCTGAACCGAAACGTCGAGTGCTGAGGTGGGTTCGTCCGCGATGAGTAGCTTGGGCTTGAGGGAGAGGGCGCGGGCGATGCCGACGCGCTGCTTCTGGCCGCCGGAGAGCTCGTGCGGGTAGCGGTTGCGGTAGGAGCGGGGGAGCTCTACTCGGTCGAGGAGCTCTTCGATGCGCTTCTGCAGCTCCGCACCCTTGGCGACGCCGGCCAGCATCATGGGCTCACCGATGGATTCGCCGATGGGCAGGCGGGGGTTGAGGGAGGATGAGGGGTCCTGGAAGACCATACCCACGTGCTTGCGTACCTCGGCCAGGTCCTTGCGGCTGGGCTTGCGCATGTCGACGCCGCAGACGTTTAGCTCACCTTCGGCTACCTGTAGGAAGCCGACGGTTGCGCGGCCGATGGTGGACTTACCGGAGCCCGATTCACCCACAAGACCCAGCACCTCACCGGCACGGATTTCGAGGTTAGCGCCGGTGACGGCGCGGAAGGGGCCAACCCGCCCCTGCTTGGGGTACTCGAGGGCGACGTCCTTGAGGGAGAGGATGACGTCGCCGGTGCGCTGGGGGGCTACCTGCTCTAGCAGGGCGGTGGCCGGACGCTGGTTTTCGGCGGCGTCGTCGATGGCGGCGTTCACGTCGATTTCGTCGCCACCCAGGTGGAGCACGGCACCGAGTAGGGCTTGGGTGTACTCGTGCTGGGGGTTGTTGAAGACCTCGTGAATCTCGCCGGTTTCAACGATCTGGCCGCGGCGCATGACGGCAACACGGTCGGCCAGGTCGGCGACCACGCCCATGTCGTGGGTGATCAGGATGATGGCTGAGTTGAGCTTCTTCTGCAGGTTGCGCATGAGCTCAAGAATTTCTGCCTGCACGGTCACGTCGAGTGCCGTGGTGGGCTCATCTGCAATGAGCAGTTTGGGGTTGGTGGAGAGCGACTGGGCGATCATGGCGCGCTGGCGCTGGCCACCGGACATCTGGTGGGGGTAGGAGTTGAAGGCTTTGATGGGGTCGGGCATTTCGACCATCTCAAGCATCTTGATGGCTTCTTCTTTAGCCTCTGCCGGTGAGACGTTCTTGTGCAGGCGCAGGGTTTCAACGATCTGGTCGCCCACGGTCATGACCGGGTTCATGGCGGTCATGGGTTCCTGGAAGATTACGGCGACTTCTTCACCGCGCACGCTGAGCAGCTCGGTGTTGGTCAGGCCGATGAGTTCGCGGCCGTTGAGCTTGACGGAGCCGGTGACGCGGGCGTTCTTGGGCAGCAGCCCGATCATACCCATGGACGAAACGGACTTACCTGAGCCGGATTCACCCACAATGGCGAGGACCTCACCGGCATGCACCTCGTAGTTGAGGTTCATGGCGGCGGGAACCCAGGTACGTTCGACGCCGAAGTCAACGCTGAGGTCGCGGACTTCGAGGACCGGCTGGGCGCCGGTTGGCTGAGTGGTTGGTGTATTCACTGGTTTTCCCAACTCTTGGTTGTTTCTGTAGAAGATTGGTGTGGTTGAGCTGTCTCATCTGAGAGAATCGAGAGACTATGAAGTCTCAGTATTTGCAGAACCCTCCGGTTACCTTTCGCGTGAAGACCGCCCCTTTTTACACCTGGTGCGCTGTGCTGGTTGCAGCGAGCGTGCTGGTGGCCTTAGCTATCAGCGGTGGCCTTTCGGCCCTACTGACCGGCGGCTGGGGCGTGCTGTGGATGGCCTATACCGTCTGGTACGTGCTGGGCCGATCCCGCCTGGTTGCTGGTGCTGACGACATCACCATCTATAACCCCTTTGTAACCCACCGGGTCAATTACGCTGCCCTGATTGATATTTCAACCAAGTACCATCTGACCCTGGTGACTCCCACCAAGCGTTTTCAGGCTTTTGGTTTGCCGTCAAGCGGTATGGTGGCGTCCCTTTCTGCCCATCGTCAGGATCTTGAGCGTTTGCCCGCTATCACCTACGGTGCAGAGCGGTCAGTGCGCGCTTCGGATCTTCCGAATTCGGCGGCTGGGGCGGTTGCCCTGGTGCTGCGCGGCTACTGGCAGGAGCTGGTGGAGGACGAGGCCCTGGGGGCGGTTGAGCCCCTTCAGCAGTCGCGGGTGGACGCCCGTGGGTTGGCTATTTTCGTCCTTTTGCTTCTGGCCGCTGTGGCTGGCTTAGTCTTCTAAGCTTTCGGTAGGCCGGGAGGTTCTGCCTTCTCTATTCGGTTATTAACGAGGCGGTGAGTGCTGGTGCGCTCACCGCCTCGTGCGATGAGAGCTACTTGTTCTGGGGTGAGCCTGCCGGGCCGTCCAGGTCCTGGTCAAGGGAGTCTGAGGTTCGGCTGCTGGCGGGGGTCTCTACCTCCGAGGCAATGGAAGCGTGCACGGTGGCGGTGCCAGCTCCGGCAGCGGCTGCTGCGGGAGCGGCTACAGAACCGTCGATGCCCACACCGTTTTCGGCTGAGTGGGCGGTGCGCTTGGTTGCCTTCTTGGGGTTGAACTTCTTCTGACGGGGGTCAAAGGCGTCACGCAGGCCATCGCCCACAAAGTTGACGGCCAGTGAAATCACCAGGATGAAGAGGCCGGGGAACCAGAAGAGCCAGGGGCGGGTGGAGAAGGCTGACTGGTTAGCTGAAATCAATGAACCCAGCGACCAGTCGGGGGCCTTAATACCGAAGCCCAGGTAGGAGAGCGCGGTCTCGGTCAAAATGGCGGAGCTCATCATCAGCGACACGTTCACGGTGACCACGCCGATGGCGTTGGGCAGGATGTGCTTGAAGATGATGCGCAGGTCCGAGGCACCTGCCAGACGGGCGGCGTCCACGAATTCGCGTTCACGCAGTGAAAGGAATTCCGCGCGCACCAGACGGGCCAGCGATGACCAGAAGAGCAGACCCACGACCACACCGAACATGATGGTGTTCCAGATGCCGTGGAAGTAGCTACCGGCTAGCTTACCGAGCACGGCGGTCAGCAGCATCAGGGGGATGATGATGACCATGTCGGTAAAGCGCATGATGACGGCTTCAATCCAGCCGCGGTAGTAGCCTGCCAGGCCACCGAAGAGCACGCCAAGGAAGCCGGCGATGCTGGTAATCAGGATGACCACCAGGAAGGTGTTCTGCACACCGCGCATGGTCATGGCGAAGAGGTCACGGCCGGTGGCGTCCTGGCCAAACCAGTGCTGGGCGTTGGGGGCTGCACCGTTGACGATGGGGTTCATCTCGGTGTAGTTGTACTTCCACCAGCCGGGGATGGGGCCTACGCCGATGGAGGTAACCGCCAGCAGGAGCACGGCGATAAGAATCGCCAGGGAGATAACCGCACCGGTGTTCTGGCGGAAGCGCTTGCGCACAATCTGGCCCTGGGTCTTACCCACGGACTCTTGAGCGCGGATATCGACGTTGGTTTCGACGGAGCGTAGTGCGGTGGTTTCGGTGGTGGGCTCCTTAGTGGGCCCTGAGCTGAGGTTCTTGTCGTTGGTGCTCATTATGCTTTCACCCTCACACGCGGGTCGAGGGCTGAGTAGAGAAGGTCAGCCACAAGGTTGAAGACGAGCGCCAGGATGCCGGTGAGCAGGAAGACGCCCATAACGGGGTTGGGGTCGGTGTGGGCCAGCGAGTCGAGGAAGAGGGTACCCATGCCCTTGAAGGCGAAGATACGCTCGGTGATCGCTGCGCCACCGATGATGCCGCCGATGTCCATGGCGATGATGGTTGCCAGGGGAATCAGGGCGTTGCGGAAGGCGTGCTTCATGACGACGGAGCGCTCTGAGACGCCCTTGGCGCGGGCGGTGCGGATGTAGTCCTGGTTCATGATTTCGAGCATGGACGCACGTGAGTAGCGTGAGTAGGAGGCCAGTGAAATCAGGGTTAGGGCGATGGTGGGGAGCAGGATGTGGGTGAGGGTATCTGTGTTCAGAATCCAGAAGTCACCCTGCAGGTTGGGGGTAGAAGCGTTGGCGGTGGGGATAGGACGGCCCTTGATACGGCTGTTGCTGATGTAGGCGGGCCAGGCCTGCATGAAGCGGTCGGCGATAATCAGCAGGGCCATGGCCAGGCCGGTGAGCATACCGACGCGGGCACCCTGGCCCTTATCGTAGCCACCCCAACCGAGACCGACAATCCAGCCCAGAGCCATGAAGGCCAGGGTGATGAGGACGACCATGAGCATGGTGGCCAGGTCGAGCAGGTCCTGTAGGGGGAAGTAGGCAGCTAGGCCAGCGACGACCATGGTTAGACCTGCACCCAGGGCCCGGCGGTTACGCAGGCCGGAGACCAGGATGGTGAAGATGATGGCGGCGCCCAGGCCCAGGGGCAGCATGAAGGGGATGCCCAGGAAGGGGGTGAGGAACCACTTAGTGGTGGAGACGAAGATGATAGCGCCTGCGGTGATGGCGAAGCCCAACAGGCCCATCAGGTAGCGGGTCTTCTGCTTGCCGAAGGAGGCGGAGTACCAGAAGAGGCCTGCTAGAACCGATATGAGCAGGGTCGTGGGTATGGTGACCACCGGGTTTCGGAGGAAGTCGTTGAAGCCGATGGCAACGAATTCCTTGAGCAGAACTGCAATCCAGAAGGAGGGCAGAGAGAAGAAGAGGAAGCTGGCGAAGGTCACGGTGTAGTCCAGGCCTGAGTACTGGCGCAGGGCTGAGATGATACCCAGGCTGACACCGATCAGGATGGAGAGCACGGTGGCTGCTACGACCAGGGTGAGGGTCTGGTAGACAGCGTTGGAGAGAAGCTGGGTAACGGGGGTACCTGCCAGGTTCTGGCCAAAGTCGCACTTACCTGCGAAGCAGCCGAGCACACCGCCGAGCCACTTGAAGTAGCGCAGGGGGGCAGGGACATCGAGATCGAGGGCATCGATGCGCTGGGCAATCAGTGCTTCTTTGTTGGGGGAAGTTGAGGTGCGTAGTTCTTCGAGGGGATCGCCCGCGATAGCTACGAGGTTGTAGATGAGGAACGATGCACCGAAGAGAATGAACACTGCGGTGATCAGGCGCCTCACGGAGTACATGAGCATGATGAATCCTGATGGGTAGGGGAGTACACCCTGGGAATAGGAGGGTGCTCTCAAAACAGCCAGAGGCGCGGACGCTCGTGAGCGTCCGCGCCGTAGGGCAGTTACAGATTGTTAGTTGCCATCTGTAGCGTGACTAGAGCGTAACTGTACTTACTCTGCGATGTCCCACTCTTCGATGTTCCAGGTCAGGGGCTGCTGACCGGGCTTGGGCTCTACACCGGTGATGGTGTCTGAAACCGAGGTAACAGCGATGGACTGGAAGAGGGGCAGACCGTAGCCGTCCTTGAACAGTTCGCCGTCTGCCTGCATCTTCAGTTCTTCGATGCGGGCGGTGTCGGTGGTGGTCATGATTTCATCAGCTGCTGCGTCAACGGTTGCGTTGGAGTAGCCGGTGAAGTTGGAGGATGAACCGGTCTTGAAGGTCTGGCCCAGTGAGGAGTTACCTACACCTGAGGAAACCCAGCCGAAGATGGATGCCTCGTAGTCGCCACCGCCCAGCAGAGATGACCACTGCTCGCTACCGGCGTCAACAACCACGAAGCCTGCCTTCTCAGCGGATTCCTTGATCATCTGGAAGGAGTTGATGCGGTTGGGGTTCTTGTTGTTGTAGAGGATGCGGATGGTGGGGGTCTGGCCGCCCAGCAGTTCCTTAGCCTTCTCGATGTTGGCGTCCATGTCGTCTGAGGGGTAATCAGAGGAGTTGTTGGACTCAACGGTCTTGGCGTAGTTCTCAGCGTCGGAAGCTACGTAGAGCTGGGAGTTCAGAACCTCAGCGTTGGCGTCCATGGGCTTGATCAGCTTGTCAACGATGTCCTGGCGGGGAACGGTCAGCAGGAAGGCCTTACGGACGTTCTCGTCAGCGAAGGGTGAGCCTTCCTTGACGTTCAGGTCGAGGTGGTCGTAAGCCTGGTCGGGCTGGGTTTCGGTGACAACGCCGCTCAGAGCTTCAAGCTGGGAGACGGTGTCGATGGAGGCCTGGGGGGCAACGGCGTTGACTTCGCCGTTCTGCAGAGCCTGAATCTGGGTTGCAACGTCGCCCTGAACCTTGAGCACAACTTCGCCAATAGCGGGCTTCTTGTCACCCTGGTAGTTGGGGTTGGCGGTCAGAGTAACTGACTGGTTCTCTTCAACGGCGGTGACCAGGTAGGGGCCGTTACCGACGGTGAGAGCCTCGTTGGCAGGCATGGTGGTGGTGTTGTAGCCGGTGTTCCAGGCATCTGCAATCTTGCGCAGCTGCTCGTTTTCTTCACCGGGGGTTGCGGTCTCGATAGCTTCGATGAGCTCGTCTTCGGTCATGCCGGCCAGCTCAGCGACAACGTGGGCAGGCTTGTCGATGTCGTAAGCGATTTCCCAGTCAGCGAAAGCCTTGGGGTAGGTGAAGGAGATGGAGCGGCCGTCTTCGCTCACAACGGGGACCTCTGCGCCGCCGAGGCCAGCGGTTTCACCTGCGAAGTCGAAGTAGGTGAGTTCGCCGTCTTCGCTGTCGAAGTGGCCTGACTGAGCAGCCCATGCCAGGAGCAGGTCGCCCTTGTCGATGTCGTTGCCATCTGACCACTTCTGGTCGTCGTTGACCTTGTAGTCAACCTTGATGCCTTCGCCCTCTTCAGTCATGGAGTAGGTGCCGAACCACTCGTTGTGGCGGATGTCGAAGGTGTTGGTGATGGTGTAGAAGCCACGGTTGGTCATCTGAGCGATGATGCCGTTGGTGTCTGAGTTACCTTCAGCGGTGCCTACGTTCAGTGAGGAGAAAACGTTGGTGATAGCAATTGAAACTGACTTGTCTGATGCAGCTGCGTCGGAGCCTGAGGTGCTGGAGGCGCCGGTGTCGGAGCTGGCGCAGGCTGAGAGAGCCAGGGCAGCTACAGCTGAGAGGCCGAGAGCTGAGGAAATGCGGGTCTTGCGCATTAGTGTCTCCTTGCTGAAAAGGGGAAATGTATGTTGTGGTCCGCGATCTTCACCCTGTGTGTGCGGGGCGGCGCAAGCCTTCCCAACTCTTGGGTGTGGTGAATCACACGATGTGTAATGTATATACTAGGTCACTTTTGGGGAACTGCGCCACAAAAACCCCTGTTTATATGTAAAACTCTTCAAAAAAATGTAAAAAATACGTTACAGCGTCTTTTTAGCTCATGAATTTGGCGTAGCTTTTCTTCTTTTGCTATCGCTCGATGGGGCGCACCATGTGCACGTGCTCGATACCCGCTTCCAGGTAGGGCTCCCCCACAACTTCAAAGCCTGCCGCCCCGTAGTAGCTCTCTGCTAGGTAGGCCTGGGCGCTAATAGAGATGCGTTCGGCCTCAGTGTTTTCTTCAATCCAGGTCAGTGCCTCATTGAGTAGGCGGCGGCCCAAGCCGGTGCCGCGGACGTCCGGATGTACTGCCACCCGACCCAGCGTCCAGGCACCGGGATCAGCCGGGTGGGACTCGTCCGAGAATGTCGCCAAATCGAAAAGCCGCAGATAGGCCAGCACCTCACCGCGCTCATTGGCGTGGAAGAAGTGCAGGGCCTGCCGGTCTGCCCGGTCGATTTCGTTCTCTTCGGTAATCTTCTGGCCCACCACAAAGACCAGCCCGCGCAGCAGGTAAATCTCGTTGAGTTCATCAAGAGTCAGGTCATAAAAGGATTTCACGGTAAACATACAGTCATTCTAAAACCCGTTGAACTGCGCTTACTACCGGGCAGTAACTATGAGATTTGCTTAAAGGCATAGAAAGCCGCCCCGCACCGTCCGGAAGGACGATACGGGGCGGCACACCTAGGCTGCGGCGGGATTACTTGGTGGTAACCTTCAGCAGCTCAGAGCCGGGCTGGACGGCGCCGGTAGCGCCCTCAACCTCAGCGAAGCGGTTGGTATTGGTGACCAGAACGGGGGTTACCAGGGAGTAGCCGGCGTTCTTGATGATCTCGGGGTCGAAGGTCAGCAGGATGTCGCCGGGATTGACGCGCTGGCCCTTTTCAACCTTCACGTCGAAGCCTTCGCCGTTCAGGTTGACGGTGTCGATACCCACGTGAATGAGAAGTTCTACACCGTTGTCGAGCTTCAGGCCTACAGCGTGGCCGGAGGGCATAGTGACAGAAACCTTACCGGCTGCGGGTGCTACCACGGTGTTGCCGGTGGGAACGATTGCCGCACCCTTGCCGAGCTTTTCGGCGGCAAAGATGGGGTCGGGGGTCTCAGACAGGGGAACTGCCTGGCCTTCGAGGGGGGATGCCATGGTCAGGACGGTGCCTGCTGCGGGTGCTGCTGCCTCTTCAGCGGCCCAGGGGGTAGCTGAGGTGGTGGCGGCGTCCGCTTCGTTGCGAACCTCGGTGGCTGCGGGGGTAGCTGCCTCGGCAGCGGACTCGCCGATGCCGGTTTCTGCAACGGCTGCGGCCTTGGCGGCAGCTTCAGCCTTCTGGTCCTTGGACTCGTAACCGAAAATCAGTACACCTGCCATAGCGCCGAAGAAGGCGATGGCCAGACCAATCATGTAGAGGTACCAGGGCTGCATTGCGGGGATAGAAATCAGCGAGGTGAAGGCGAAGGCGTAGGACTTAACACCCAGGGCTGAGATGGTGGCACCACCGATGATGGCGGGGACCAGAATCAGGGGGAAGACACGCTTGTAGCGCAGGACGATGCCGTAGAGGGAGGGCTCGGAGATACCACCGAGCAGACCCGAGGCGGCCGCACCGACAGCGGTCTGGCGCAGTTCCTTGTTGCGGCGAGCCACAATAGCAACACCGGTGACAACGCCGAAGACGGCGAAGTTGTAGGCGCCCATGGGGGACTGGATGAAGTCCACACCGTCGGTCTGCAGGTTGTTAATCATGACGGCGTTCAGGGGCCAGTGCAGACCCAGGGGAACCATGAAGAGGTAGAGACCGGCGATGAGGCCGCCGACCAGCCAGGGGGCGATTTCGTTAACGCCGCCGATGAAGTCAGAGATAGCCAGAGCGAACTTGATGCCGATAGGGCCGATCAGGAAGGCGGTCAGGGGTACCAGAATCATGACGGAGAGCATGGGCACGAACACCATGTGCAGCATGGTGGGGATGACCTTCTTCAGGAAGCGCTCCAGGGGAGCCAGCAGGGCTGCTGCGAAGAGGGGCGGGAAGATCTGGCCGGTGTAGTTCATGACGTACAGGGGCAGGTCGAGACCCAGGAAGGGGACGCGGACGACGCCGTCCACTGCGATGTCTGCAAAGCCCTGGAAGGTGCCGGTCATGAGGGCTGCGGGGATAGCCGCACCGACCCACATGTTGGCGCCCAGGCGCTTAGCTGCGGTTGCGCCCAGCATGATGGGCATGAACTGCAGGACTGACAGGGAGGCTGCCAGCATGATGAACCAGAAGGGGAAGGCTGCGCGCCACTCGTTGAGCATGGCGGCTGCGGCATCGGCGTCGGCCAGGCGGGGGCCGTTGACGATGTCGATGTTAACGACCTGGCCGGTGAGGTCGGTGTACTGACCGAAGTAGCCCAGCTGCTGCAGGAAGACGATCAGGGTCAGAATCATAGAGGTGCCCAGCAGCGCCCAGAGGATGGGGCGGAAGGAGTCTGAGAGCACGTCGAAGACGCGGGTCAGGGCGCCGGCCTTCTTCTCGTCGGTGGCTACTGCGCCCTTGGAGGAGCTTTCGCCAACGGAGCTCATGCCGGGCAACTTGACCATTTCGTTGTAGACCGATTCGACCTTGTCGCCGAGGACGACCTGGGTCTGGCCGGACTGCTCGATGATGGAGAGCACACCGGGGATGTTTTCGATTTTGGTGCGGTCGATGGCGCTGTTGGACTTGGGGGTCACGCGCAGGCGGGTGGCGCAGTGGGTAAAGTGCGAGATGTTCTCGGGGCCGCCCAGGCCTTCGAGGATCTTCTCGCCCATCTGTGAGTTATTCACGGGTGGAACCTTACTGGTGTGTGCGGATTGCTAGCTGTTAAGACGAAAAAGACCCGAGTTGCTTATCGAACCGTGTGCCCTGATGAGGGTAGACGGGTGCTCACAGGTAGGGCGCGTGTGCGGGTGCACAGGTGCCGTGGTGAGCTGATAGCAACTCAGGTCTTGCCTGCTTAACCAGTAACAATCCTGATGATTGACTACATAGAGTGGGGCTTTCACCCCGTTCGTGGTCAAGCGTACTCCCAGAGCTTAGCTCTGCGCAAGTACCTGGGGGTGTTTAGCTCGTAGCCAGGCGGTGTGCAGGCGCAGGTTGATTTCGATGGCGAGGCAACCTAAAAAGGCTGACGCCAGGCTAGCTAGTAAATATGCTCCACTGGGAATGATGAACTGGTGGTACCAGAGCGAGGGCGGCAGAAGCAGAACCAGGGCTAGGCCTGCGTACATGGCAGCTACAATCGCCAGGCGGACGCCGCGTACCGGTCGCACGACCGTGGTGATGTTGTAGATACCCATGAGCACAAGGGCAATGAAGGTGGCAGTCTGAATTTCTGACCTGGTTACCCCGGCGAGACTACGCCCGTAGCCGTTGACGAAGACCAGCACCGCCGTAATGATGACGGCCGCCGGTAGGGCATAGTGCAGGGCCCTGCCCAAGAAGCCGCTGACGTAGCGGCGGGTGTTGGGCAGCATGGTCAGGAAGAAGGCAGGCCCACCCACAATGAGCAGGTCGGCGGTGGAGTACTGGCGCGGCAGGAAGGGGAAGTTCCAGCAGAGTACACCCAGGGTCAGACCTAACAGGATAGCGAAGGCGGTTTTGGTGAGGAAGAGGTTGGTGACCCGCTCGATATTGGCAATAATCTTTCGCCCCTCAGCCAGTACGCCGGGCAGGCGGTCAAAGCGGCCATCGAGGAGCACTAGGCGGGAGACCGCCTTGGTGGCGGGAGCCGCGTTACCCATGGCAATGCCCAGGTCGGCATGCTTGAGGGCTAGGGCGTCGTTAATGCCGTCGCCGGTCATTGCCACCACGTGGCCGGCTTCTCGCAGGCCCAGAACCATGTTCTTCTTCTGCTCGGGTGAAACGCGGCCAAAGACGGCGTGGGTGCGGGCAGCGTCTATCAGCTCGGGGCCGCTCTCAGGCAGGGTTGAAGCGTCCACCGCACCGGCTGAGACGTCCATACCGGCGGCTTGAGCTGCGGCCGCTACCGTGCGGGGGTTATCCCCAGAGAAGACCTTCAGGTCGATGCCCTGGCTTCTGAAGTAGGCCAGGGTTTCGGGGGCCTCAGAGCGCACCTGCTCCCGGAAGATCACCAGCACCTGGGGCTCAAGCCCGGCGGGAACCCGGGTGGCTACCTTGCCGGAGGGCTCGCGGGTCAGAGCTGGGGCGTGGGCTAGCACCAGCACGCGTAGTCCGCTTTCAGCTAGGTCACCGGCAAGTTCTCGCGCGGGGGAGTCTGTAGGCAGGAGGGCTTCGGGGGCACCGAGCAACCAGGCCCCGGTGCCGCTGAATTCCACCCCGCTAAAGCGCAGGGTAGATGAGAAGGGTAGGACGCCTGTGGCAGCCGGGGCGCTAGCACCGGCAGGGGCTGCGGTGCCCGCTGCCTCTGCAAAGGGCTCCTTCAGGGCAGCAGCGGTGGGATTAGCGTTCTGGTCAGCTCCCAGCCAGCCCAGGGCGGCAGCCCAGCCGTCCTTACCCTGCCAAGCGGGAGCGGCGGCGTCCTGATGCCCGGTCTCTGCCCAGAGCACCTGCCCGGTTAGGGAGCGAACCGAATCAAAGCGCACCCCGCCCTCGGTCAGGGTGCCGGTCTTATCGAAGCAGACGGTATCAACGCGGGCCAGCACCTCAACGGCGGGCTGCTCCTGAATCAGCACCTCGGTGCGGGCCAGCTTAACCGATGCCACGGCAAAGGAAATCGTGGTCATCAGGGCCAGGCCCTGGGGAATCATGGAGGCCACCGACGAGACAGAGGTAATCAGGGCATCACGCCAGGCCCCGGAATCAAGGGCCAGCTGCCAGCCGCCGGCGGCCTGCATCTGCCCGTTGAGCACAATCGCGATGATGGGAACCAGGGCCCAGGTAATCCAGGTGACCACCCGTTCCATACCCGCCCGGAGCTCTGAATGGATGGTGGTGAACTGGCGGGCCTCGGCCGTAATCTTCGCGGCGCGGGAGGTCGCCCCCACCGCTGTCAGCCGCACCTTGCCCGACCCGCCGATCACGGATGAAGCCGACAGGACGCCGTCCCCCGGCACCTTGCCGACGGGGTCGTTTTCGCCGGTGAGCAGGGATTCATCAAGATCCAGGCCGTCGCTGGTGAGTACCACGGCGTCGGCAGGAACCTGGTCCCCGCGCTTGAGCAGCACAACGTCGTCAAGAACCAGCTCATCGAGGGCAACCGGCACCAGTTTGCCGTCGCGTAGGGCGGTGGCGGGGTCGCGGCGTAGCAGGGCAATGCGATCCAGCTGACGCTTCGCCGAGAACTCCTGGGTGAAGCCGATGACCACGTTGGCAATAGCAGCCAAAAGGAAAAGGGTATCGAGCCAGGAACCCACCAGAATCACCGCCAGCCCGCAGAGCCCCAACACCAGGTTAAACATGGTGAACAGGTGGGTGCGGATAATGGTCGCGGTAGAGCGGGAGGTCGCATTATTCTGCGTATTCACTAACCCAGCAGAGGTGCGCTCAGCGACCTGCTCGCTGGTGAGCCCACCGGCCTCAAGGACGCTGTCTGGAGAGGTACTCACATTCACGCGGTGGGCAGGCGCGGTGTGAGACATAGGGGCTCCTTGGGCATTGGGCTGGTCAGGGTAGTAACCAGTCTAGTGGGAGAAGCTGAGTGCGCACGTCCGTCTCAAGGATGAAAACGGCCTCAGTCGCGGGCAGGAAGCACCAGCAGGCGCCCGGTCACCGGGTGGGTGAGCACCTCAATGGGGTGGCCGTAGACCGCGCTGAGCCGCTCGGCGGTGCAGACCTGCTGCGGGCGTCCTTGCGCCACCGCCTGCCCGCCTGCCAGCAGAACCAGCCGATCAGCGTAGGAGGCTGCCAAATCCAGGTCGTGCAGAACCACAATCACAGCTGCCCCCGACCGGGCATAGGCGCGGGCTCGAATCAGGGTCTGCTCCTGGTGCAGAATGTCGAGGGCTGCGGTGGGCTCATCGAGCAGAAGCAGAGGAGTGCGCTGGGCAAAGACCCGGGCCAGATGAGCTCGCCCGGCTTCACCGCCCGAGAGGGTGCGCACGTCGCGGTCAGCCAGGTGGGCAGTATCGGTATCGGCAAGAGCAGCAGCAACAATCTCATGATCCTGTTCCGCCTGGGCAGTGCCCCGCCAGGGTGCCCTACCCATCTGCACCACCTGCCGTACGGTGTAGGAAAAAGCTACGGAGGTCTGCTGTAGCAGCATGGCTCGGGTGCGGGCTAACTCTACCGGCCGGTAGTCTGCCAGCGGACGTCCGCCCAGGGTAATCTGCCCCGAGCTGGGAGCAGCGTCCCCTGCCAGTAGGGAAAGCAGGGTGGATTTTCCTGCCCCGTTGGGGCCGATAAGGGCCAGCACCTCTCCGGGAGCGACATCGAGGGAAACATCGTGCAGAATCTGCCGCCCGTTCACCCGGTAGCTAACCGAATCGGCGACGAGTAAAGGTGCGGTCACAGGGCCCCCTTGGTTAGGGTTCGGCGGAGCAGGATAAAGAAGGTGGGGCCGCCCACCAGGGCGGTGAAGATGCCGATGGGCAGGTCGGCGAAGCTCACCAGGGTGCGGGCGGCGAGGTCGGAGGCCGCAATGAGCAGGGCACCGCCCAGGGTCGAGGCGGGTAGTAGTACCCGGTTGGAGGGCCCCACCACCATGCGGAGCAGATGCGGCACAATCAGACCCACAAAAGCGATAATGCCCGCGTAGGCGACCGCGGCCCCGGTGAGCAGGGCGGTGCAGACGATAGCTGCCAGGCGTAGGCGCTCTACATGAACACCCGAGTGGGCAGCGGCCCGCTCACCCAGGGCGAGCAGGTTGAGCTGCCGGGCCAAGAGAAAGCTACCGATAATACCGACACTCACAATCGGGGCACTGGTGGCTACCGCCGCCCAGGTCGCCCCATTCAGGGAGCCCATCTGCCAGAAGATAATCTGGTCGCGGCTGGCATCATCGGCGATAAAGACCATCAGGGCAATCAGGGCGTTAGCCACGGCGGTGACGGCAATGCCGGTCAGAATCATCGACAGCACTTCTGCCCGCCCGCCGGAGCGGGAGAACAGATACACCAGGGCGGTGGTGGCTAGTGCACAGGCAAAAGCGCAGAGGGGTACGGTGAACATGCCCAGGGCATTTAGCCCCAGCACAATAGCCCCGCAGGCCCCCACCGCAGCACCGGCTGAAATGCCGATGACGCCCGGTTCAGCCAGCGGGTTGCCGAAGACCGCCTGCATCAGGGCGCCGGACGCCCCCAAAGCGGCACCCACCAGCAGCCCCAGCAGAATGCGGGGTAGGCGGATATTCCAGAGGGTGGCGTCTGCCAGCTGCATGGCAGGGTCGGCGGACGCCAGCCCCAGGTTGCGCAGGATACCCCCGGCAACCTGGGGGAGGGGAATCTCAAACTGGCCCAGGCTAGCTGATATGAGTACCGTGCCGAGCAACAGGAGGGGCAGGGCAGTAAAGACCGCCGTGAGGGTAGAAGAACGTACCTGCACAAGAACCTACTGCTGGGTGTAGATAGCGGTGGCCAACGACAGCAGTACCGCCGCACTGTTGGGCCCGAACGAGAGAATCTGGCCGTCTGCCATGTCGACCACGCGCTGGTTGGCGCCTGCGGTCGTTTCAGCTACCCCGGGGCGGGCAAAGAAGGCCTCGATACCGCCGGTGGACTCCACCCCGCCGGTCATGGTGAGGATCAGATCGGGGTTAGCCCGCGAGAGCGCTTCAGCGTTAGCGGGCACGGTACCCGAAGCCCCGCCCTCACTGGCCACATCGCGACCGCCCAGGGCAGTAATCAGCTCATCGGCCCCCGAACCGTCACCCAGGATAAAGAAGACACCGGCAGTACCCCGAACGTAGAGGAAGGCCATGCCCACCTTCTGCGCCGAATCCTGCGGGGCAACCTCGGCAATGGTAGCTAGCGCCGAATCAATCTCAGCCTGCACCCGGGCACCCAGCTGGGCGCCGACGTCCGGAACTCCCAGAGCCTGCGCAACCGCCTCAATCTGCGGCACTACCTGGTTCAGGGAACGCGAGGGGTCAAAATGCACCACGGTCACCCCGGCGGAGCGCAGCTGCTCGGTAATTTCGAGGGGGCCGTTGGTGGTGTCCATGAGCACCACGGTCGGGGCGAGAGAAAGAACCGCCTCAGCCGAAATATCGTGGCCGTTCTGGGTCACCAGGGGCAGGTCTGCCAGGGTCGTTTCGGTCGAAGACGTGACCCGGCCTACCAGGTTGTCACCCAGCCCCAAAGCGACGACAGTCTGGGCTAGGGTGCCGTACATATCCAGGGCCAGAATACGGTCGGCACTGGTCACGGTCACCTCGGTGCCCTGAAAATCGGTGACGGTCACCGGCAGCTGCGGGGCCTGCGGGTTCTCAATCGGCAGCACATCGGGCACGGACGCCGCCGTCGCCAGACCCGTCAGGCTCTTGGGATTCTCTACAGCATTGGCTTTGAGGTAGTCCTCGGCCTGCTGCAGGGCGGTGCGGTGCACCTCTTCACTGGCGGGAGCCTCAATGCCCCCGGCCGTTGCCGACGACTGAGCCCCGCCCTCAACCGACGTAGAAGCTGCCCCTGCTTGGGAGCCTGTAGCGGCGGCGTCCGCACCGCTCTCTGCTGACCCGGTACAGGCCGTCACCGCCAGAACCAGGGCAACACTCAGAACAGAAAAACCCCGGCGCAGGGGCAGAGAAGAAAAGGAGTGTGTGAGCACCAGAACCTCCGAGAGAAACAAGAGGGTGGGAGCCGGTTACAGCCCGGCTCCCACCGTGAGACGGATGAGAATTAGGACGCGCGACGGCGGGCTACCACCACAGCACCGGCAGCCAGCAGGGCTGCACCCACAGCCAGCAGGGCACCGACCGAAGCGCCGGTGTTCGCCAGCTTGCCACCCTGGGCGGCAGCGCGGGCAGCCTCAGCCTTCCGCTCTGCCTCAGCGTTCAGGGCATCGCAGTTAGCACCGTTCTCTGAGACATACTGGGTCTTCTCAATGGTCTGAGAAGCACCGGTGACGGTCTTTGAACCCAGGGTACCGGTGAAGCTAATGGGGTCAAGGGCTTCACCTGCCTGGTAGAAGCCAGCGAAGGCAGCTTTGCCCTCAGCAGTTAGGGTGGCAGAAGCACTGCTGACGCTAATGCTGGATCCGTTAACAGTCAGGCCAGCCAAATCGACATTGGCGAAGGGCACCTCACCGTGGTGGGTTGTCTGCCCCTTCATGTCATTAGAACTTACGGTCAGGTAGAGGGTGCCGGTAGAACCGTTGATCTCAAGGCGGGGGTTAGCCATCAGAGTGTTCAAGGTGCCGCCGTGGCCGGTGAAACGGACAGAGCCCTCGAAAGCCACAGAGCCCTTGCCGTTAGCGTAGGTGCCTGTACCTTTGGACCAGCCAAAGGCCTGGTTAGCGTAGGTAACGCCGTTCAGTTCCCAACTACCCTTAGCGATACCGCCACCAATGTAGTTACGGAAGGAGGAGCGCACGCCCCAGTCGAAAGTAGCAGCTGAGACGGTCCCGTCAGCCTGAGTAGTGGTTGCACCGGGCACGGTTTCGGTCACGGTCACCGGCACGCACTGGGGCGCCGGATCAGCAGGGTTAGCAGAGGGCTGGGCTGAGGGAATGACGGTTGGCTCAGCGGTCGGCTGGGCCGAGGGTGCTGCCGTCGGTTCAGCAGAAGGCTGGGGTGAGGGGGCCACGGTCGGCTGGGTGGTGGGCTCTGCGGACGGGCTCGGGGCAGGAGCCGGGGTTTCGCTGGGAGCCGGGGCCGGTGCGTCCTCAACCACGGGGGCAGCAACCCGCAGGTACAGGGGGTCAAAAGCGGTTCCCTCTGCATAGCGGGCCCCAAAAATGCTGGCGGCATGAGCCGTCGCAACAGTCGGCACGCCCTCCAGAAGCAGGTTGCCCGCTGAATCGGTAGTCAGGGCGCTCGCGTCAAAGCTGGCGATGGGCTGGTCGGTAATTTCACCGGTGTTGGCCGAGGTGCCGGTGGCGTAGATGTAGCCGTTTGCACCGTCGGTAACAACGCGGAAGCTATGCAGGTTGATGTTGAGCACCCCGCCGTGGGCGACCAGAGAGAAACTACCCGGAACACTGATGGAGTAGCCGGTATCAGTCTTCTGGGCGGTAGCACCGGCAAAGACGAAGTTGTTGCCTTCAAGACTGGTGTGTTCGCCAGGAGTAACGGCTTTCTGGGCAATCAGGTAGTTAAGGAAGGAATCCTTGATGCCCCAGGTGACGGTGCCCGCTGCATTGGTGACGCCGTCAGCGGTGGGCTCGGGTGAGGGGGCCGGGGTCTCTGCGGGCTTTTCAGCCAGGTCAGCCGAGAAGGTCAGGGGTGAGAGAGCGTCACCGGCCTTGTAGAAACCGGCGAAGGCGGCTGCGCCGTCGGCGGTGAGGGTAACGGGGGCATCGGTGGCTGATACGGTGCCGTTGGCGAAAGTGACGCCAGAAAGGTCTACGGTTGCGAAGTTAACGTTGGTGGCATCGATATCGGGGGATCCGTTGTAGCCCTTGGACTTCACATCAGCTACCAGGGTGCCCTGGTTGCCGTTGATGACCAGCTTGAGGTTGGCGTAGGTGATATCAAGCTCACCCTTATGGGCAGTGAAGTGGATGGTGCCGGGGTAAGAGATAGTGCCGTTTGCACCGGTGAACTCACCCTCGGCCCCCTGCCAGGAGAAGGCGGAGCCGTTGAAGCTGGGGCCACCGGTTACCTCGACGCTACCACCGGCAAAAGCGCCGGTGACGTAGCGGATGAAGGAGTCCTTGAGCGACCAGGTCAGCTGGGCATTGCTGGCGACGTGAGTTGCGGACGCGGCAGCGACGGTGCTGCTGGTGGCGTCCGCTGCGTCGGCTACGGACGCGGTGGCTAGGGTCATGCCTGACAGGGTGAGTGCGGCGGTGGCTAGGAGGGCGCAGGAGCGCCGGGCGCTGTGCTGGGGAGACATGGGCATCCTCGTGAAAACTATGTGGTGTAGGGTGGGCACATTTCGTAACATGCCCTGCCTTATTAAATTTAAGGGCATGCCTAAACTAGCATTAAGGCAACCCTAATAAAAATAGGTTACAAGTACTTGACTTAATTCTTTCTTGGTGACAGTCTGTCAATAAATAGTGTTAATCTAGCCCTCAACCAAGGAGGACCCCATGACTACCGCTCTCGCCGACACCGAGCGTCCTACCTTCTCAGCCCGCCTTAAGGCAGAAACTGCTGCCCGCCACGATCAGGCAGAACACTCCAGCTTCATGGCCGACCTGATGGGCGGCAAGCTCGACCGTAAGGCCTACCGCATGCTGCTGACCCAGTACGTCTATATTTATGGGGCCCTCGAAGAAGTAGCAGCCGGCTTCCGCGCCCACCCCAACCCCATCACCGAACCCTTCGTGCTCGAGGGCCTTGACCGGCTTGCTTCTATCAAGGCTGACCTAGCTGAACTGGGTGGCCCCACCAGTGACCAGCCCTTACCGGCAACCGCTGACTATGCGGCAGCTATCCGCGCGACGGCGTCCGCCCCCGAACGCTTCTTGGCCCACCACTACCTGCGCTACCTGGGTGATCTGTCGGGCGGGCAGGCCGTGGCTGCCCTGGTCGCCCGGCACTACGGTGTGCCCGCTGAGGCTCTGAGTATGTACCGGTTTGAGGCACTCCCGAAGCCCAAGGTATTCAAGGACTCCTACCGGGGTCTTCTGGACGATGCCCCGCTGACGGACGCCCAGCGTGACGCCCTGGTTGATGAGACTCTAGCTGGGTTCGACTGCAACACCCGTGTGTTCGCGCAGCTGGGTGAGAGCCTAGTCTCATAGGCGTGTAGCTAGGGGCCTCCATGCTGTGTGCAGGTTTCTTGGGCTGTGTGCAGGGTTTTCTCTGCACACAGCCCAAGAACCCTGCACAGGGTTAAGAAAGAAGGATGCTCCCCGGGTCGGTAACTGCCACGCTAACGCACCCGACTTATCCACAGGCCTGGCTGCTATATGACCTGTTTGTGAACCAAAAGAGCCTGCGATGTTCACACCCCTTGCAAGAGGTGAACGGGGTCGGTGACACTGCCCTTATGAATGATGTTGCAGAGATTTACCAGCAGGTGCGCTGCCTTAAAGATTTACAAGATATCGGTGTAAGCCCCTCCCTAGCTTCGACCCGTTTTAGGTCTGGTTACTACACCAAAATTAAGCAGGGGATCTATGTCGAGACCTCTATATGGAACCAGTGGGGCACTCGTCAGAGGTGTTTGGCCCACCACGCTGCGCATATCAAAACGGTGCCGAGCGGGGTGCTGAGCCACCAGTCGGCTGCGCTTTGGTTAGGGGCTCCACTCCTGACCCTACCTAATAAGGTGCATATGAGTTTTGCGTCAGCTTCTGTGCAGCACCGCCCTTCAGTAACGGCACATCGAGGACGCACGGACGTAGTTCCCGAGTCTCGGCTGGTGGCAGGGGCCCGTATCACTGCACCAGAGCAAACTCTGTGCGATGTTGCTCTGTCTTTACCTCGTGTTGAGGCGCTGGTGGTTGGTGATTATTTTCTGCGGCAGGGCGTTATATCCGCAGCATCGGCACGAACTGTTTTGGCTGAGGCGGGTGGAATTGCGCTTGCCGTGGGACAGAGACTGAGTGCTTTAGCAGACTCTCCGGCTGAGACGATCGCGCGCGACCTTATTTATGAGTGGAATCTGCCTCTACCTCAGGAGCAGTTCGAGGTATTCACCCACTACGGCCGTGTCTACCGTGCTGACTTCGCTTGGCCTGAGCTCGGGGTCATTCTTGAGGTTGACGGTGAGGTGAAGTATTCGGGAGTCTATGGCCGCGCTGACGATGTAGTTCAGGCGGAACATCGGCGGCATCGCGAATTAGAGATGGCTGGCTGGAAGGTGGTGCGTACGCGCTGGAAGGAGCTGATGTCGCACCCTGCTACTCTCCGGCAGCGGCTGTGGGAGACCGGTGTCTGGTGAGCCAGACTGGAGGTGTGCAGGTTTCTTGGGCTGTGTGCAGGGTTTTCTCTGCACACAGCCCAAGAACCCTGCACAGGCTAAGACAGAAGGACGCCGCCACGCACCTGCCTGCCCGAAGGCAGGGGAGGGGCGCAGCGGCGTCCTTACACCGTGTAGCTAGAGACTAGCTGGGGGCAACCTCACCGAAGTGGCGGGCGAGGGTACCCTCGTGAGCCTCGCGCAGCTCGTCCAGGTCGATAGCGACCTCACCCTGAATATCCAGGGCGTTAGAGGCGGCATCGACCACGCCGATACGGGCGAAGGGGTAGTCGCGGGCGGTACACATGTCCTTGAAGCGAACTTCCTCGGAGCGGGGCACAGATACAACCACGCGGCCCAGGGACTCAGAGAAGAGCAAGGTGAAGAGGTCGATACCGTCGCGCTCAGCAACCTCACCCAGGCCAACGCGGGCACCGACGCCAAAGCGCAGGCAGCCCTCAACCAGGGCAGCAGCCAGGCCACCGGCAGAGACGTCGTGGGCAGCATCAATCATGCCGTCACGGCTCATGTTCACCAGCATGTCGCCCAGCAGCTTCTCGGCAGCCAGATCAACCTTGGGGGGCAGGCCGCCCAGGTGACCCTTAAAGCGGGCCCACTCGGAGCCGTCTAGCTCATCGCGGGTGGTGCCCAGCAGGTAGAGGGCCTGGCCATCGTGCTCAGGAGCCCAACCGGAGGGGGTGCGGCGGGTGACGTCGTCCATCACGCCCATCATGGCAACCACGGGGGTGGGGTTAATGGCCTTGCCGCCGGTCTGGTTGTAGAGGGAGACGTTACCGCCGGTCACGGGTACGCCCAGTTCCATACAGCCGTCGGCGATACCGCGCACGGCCTCAGCGAACTGCCACATGATGTCCGGGTCCTCGGGGGAACCAAAGTTCAGGCAGTCAGAGACAGCCACGGGGCGGGCGCCTACGGTAGCCACGTTGCGGTAGGCCTCAGCCAGGGACGCCTTCGCACCCTCATAGGGGTCGAGCTTGGTGAAGCGGGGGTTAGAGTCGGTTGCCAGGGCAACACCCAGGCCGGTCTCTTCGTCCACACGAATCACGCCGGAGTCATCGGGCATAGACAGGGCGGTGTTGCCCTGAACGTAGCGGTCGTACTGGTTAGTAATCCAGGACTTGGAGCACATGTTGGGGGCCGCCATAAAGGCCTTGATAGCCTCGCCCAGCTCAGCGCCGGTGGGGCGGGCGTCGTCCGCGCCAGAACCGGTGAACTTGTCGGCCTGCAGGGAGTCCTGCCACTCGGGGCGGGCGTAAGGACGCTCGTAGGTGGGGCCGTCGTGAGCAACGGTCTTGGGGTCCACATCGACGATGATCTCGCCCTGCCATTCGATGGTCAGGCGGCCGGAGCCGGTAACCTCACCCAGAATGGAGTACTCGACGTCCCACTTCTTCATGATGTCTTCGAAGCGGCTCAGGTTCTCGGGGGTCACAACCGCCATCATGCGCTCCTGGGACTCAGACATGAGAATCTCGCCCGGGGTCAGGGTGGGGTCGCGCAGCAGAACCTTGGTCAGGTCAACGTGCATACCGCCGTCGCCGTTGGAGGCCAGCTCGGAGGTGGCGCAGGAGATACCTGCGGCGCCGAGGTCCTGGATACCCTCAACGATGGAGTTCTTAAAGAGCTCCAGGCAGCACTCAATCAGTACCTTCTCAGCGAAGGGGTCGCCCACCTGCACGGCGGGGCGCTTGGAGGGCTTGGTGTCGTCGAAGGACTCTGAGGCCAGAACGGAAGCGCCGCCAATGCCGTCGCCACCGGTGCGGGCGCCAAAGAGGATCACCTTGTTGCCGGTACCTGAGGCGTTAGCGGTGCGGATGTCCTCGTGGCGCATGATGCCCACAGCCAGGGCGTTGACCAGGGGGTTTGCCTGGTAGCACTCGTCGAACTCGACCTCGCCGCCGATGTTGGGCAGGCCCAGGGAGTTGCCGTAGCCGCCAACACCGGACACAACGCCGGGCAGGACGCGGGCGGTGTCGGGGTGGTCGATGGCACCGAAACGCAGGGGGTCCATGACGGCCACGGGGCGGGCACCCATCGAGATAATGTCACGCACGATACCGCCCACGCCGGTCGCTGCACCCTGGTAGGGCTCAACATAGGAGGGGTGGTTGTGGGACTCAATCTTGAAGGTCACAGCCCAGCCGTTGCCAATGTTGGTCACACCGGCGTTCTCGCCGATACCAACCATGAGGTCCTTCTTCATCTCGTCGGTGACCTTGGCCCCGAACTGCTTGAGGTGAACCTTAGAGGACTTGTAGGAGCAGTGCTCTGACCACATGACCGAGTACATGGCCAGCTCGGCTGCGGTGGGGCGGCGGCCGAGAATCTTCTTGATGTCCTCGAACTCGTTTTCCTTCAGACCCAGCTCAGCCCAGGGCAGCTCGGTGTCGGGGGTGGCAGCGGCGTGCTCAACGGTATCGAGGTTAAACTTCTTTTCGCTCAAAATTCTTATTCCTTATGCGAGGCGTTTAGGCCGAAACCAGCTGGTTGAGTACGGAGGTGAAGACGCCCAGGCCGTCCGCGCCACCGCGCAGACCCACGGTGCCAAAACCGGAGGACGAGGGACCGAAGCCGGGTTCGACGGCGTGTTCGGGGTGGGGCATGAGGCCCACGACGTTGCCGCGCTCGTTGGAGATACCGGCGATGTCGTTGCGAGAGCCGTTGGGGTTAACATCCACGTAGCGGAAGACCACGCGGCCTTCAGCTTCAAGCGCCTCAAGGGTCTTGGCGTCGGCAACGTACTGGCCGTCCTGATTCTTGAGGGGAACCACGATGTTCTGGCCTGCTTCAAAGTCGCCGGTCCAGGCAGTCTGGTTGGTTTCAACGCGCAGGGTCTGATCACGGCAGATGAACTTGCGGTGATCGTTCTTGATCATGGAGCCGGGCAGCAGGTGGGTTTCGGTCAGAATCTGGAAACCGTTGCAGATGCCGAGCACCGGCAGGGGAGCGGAGCCGGAGGTGCCAGCGGCGCTAGCTGCCTCAACGACCTTGCTCATGACCGGGGCCTTCGCTGCGATAGCGCCTGCACGCAGATAGTCACCATACGAAAAACCGCCGGGCACAATCACAGCGTCTACATCGTGTAGAGCTGCTTCATCGTGCCACAGCGGTACGGGGGTGCCACCAGCTAGACGGACGGCGCGGGAGGCATCGCGGTCGTCCAGGGTGCCGGGGAAGGTGATGACGCCGACGCGCACATCAGCCAGGGCGGCATCGGGAGTGTTCTGAGAGAAGTCGCCCACCAGGGGGACTTCGGTTGCTGCGAGGGATTCTGCCACGTCTTTTAGTCCTCCAGAGCTTCGACGTTGACGACGTCTTCAATCACGGGGTTAGACAGCAGCTCTTCAGCTGCCTGGCGGGCCTGCGCGAGCAGTTCTTCGGTAACTTCACCATCAACGGTCAGTTCAAAACGCTTACCCTGACGAACATCGGTGAAGTTGTTCAGACCGATACGGGGAAGCTCGTGAGCGATAGCCTTGCCCTGGGGGTCGAGGATTTCGGGCTTGAGCATAACGTCAACAACAATACGGGCCATGAATGGGCACTCCTTGGGTGCTGGAATCTATATAGAGCCAGGTCTCATTTTACCGGGTTGGGGCACCGCATGCGCCAAAGTGAGACGGTGGGGCGCGGGGCTTTTCTGCCGGAGGTGTTGGCGGCGAGCGTGCGTTATATCGCCGAGCGTGCGGCTGATGGGTGCACGCTCGGCGATATAGCGCACGCTCGGTGCTTACGAGAAAATACTGGGAAAATAAACCATGATTTTCTATGTAAACAACTTAATGGGAAAATTGAGGTACATTTTCTCAAGAGAGACTCGCAGGAGGCAACATGCAGGGTTGGCCATCTCTTACATATACAGAGCGCTTGTGGGTGCACCGTGACCCCTTGGCCTCTCGTCGGAGCCAGCGGAAAAATCGAGGTACTTTTCAGGTGCCGCACGCTCCATATATTTCTGAGGCTCCTGTAAAGCTCAGTGCAGATATACTGGCTAGTGCATCTGCGGCATCAGTGGCTATGACAAGGTTCGATCATGAACAGGCATCATTTGCTCACTTCCCATTCGCTACGGTGCTTTTGCGTGGAGAATCTGCCACAAGTTCGCAGATTGAAAATCTGACGGTAAATGCTCGAAAACTCTCGCTTGCTGCACTTGGTGCGCCGGTAGGAGGCAATGCCGAACTTGTCGCCCGCAACGTCCGCGCCATGAAAGCTGCAATCGACGTTGCCCACGAGCTCAGCATCGACGCTTTGCTGACCATGCACGAAGAGCTTACGGCGGGTGTTCAAGATGACGCCGGTGAGCTGAGAAAAGAATGGGTGTGGATTGGGGGAGAATCCCCTGTCACAGCCAGGTACGTAGCACCTGCCTGGGAGGATGTGCCTGGGTTGCTTGAAGACCTCGTTGTCTTTTTGGGGCGCCGAGACCTTGATCCTACCGTGCAGGCAGCTCTTGCTCATGCCCAGTTTGAAACTATTCACCCTTTTACAGATGGGAATGGGCGTACCGGGAGAGCGCTCATCTCATCTCTATTAAAGGCGCGCGGAGTGACGCAGCATGTGGTGGTTCCCCTGTCGAGCGGTTTGCTCTATGACCTTGAGGGGTATGTTTCTGCCCTGGAGGCGTATAGGCGCGGGGATATAGAGCCCATCATCCTGTGTTTTGTGGATGCCATTGAATCATCGCTGGCTAATACTCGTTTGCTTGCCCAGGACATTGAACAGTTTTATGAGCAGATTCTTGCCTCGCGCCCGAGAGTGACTGAAGCGGTGCGTAAGGTGGCAAGGTTCTGCTGCTCAGAGCCAGCTTTCACGGCTGGAATGCTAGAAGAACACGCCGGAATGGCTAGATCTACCACCTATCGCATTATTGATTCCCTGGTAGAAACCGGTATCTTGCGGCGGGAGCAGAAAGTGCGCGGGCAAAATGCCTGGTCTGCCCCTGCCTTGACGGAAGCGCTTGACGCGTTTGCCCAGCGGGCGGGCCGTCGGCGTTTTGTTTAGTCCTTAGTTGCCAGGAGCGCCTGCGCCGCCTGCAGGTTGGCTAGGGCAAGGGTTTTGTTGGTGCGGGCAAGGGCCAGGGCTGAGATGGTGAGGGCAACGAGGGTGCGGGCTTGGCCGTCCTCTTCGGCCTCGGTGAGGTGCGGACGCGCCCTGCCCAGCCCCGCACGGAAGGCGGCAAACAACTCGTCGTAGTAGCCGCTGACGGCTGCGCTGACCACTGGGTCGGTGCCCACCGGGGCGTTAGCTGCCGCTATGAGCAGGCAGCCGGGGTGGGTGTCCGCGGTGCGGACGGACTCCGCCAGGGTTTCAAAATAGGTAGCCAGGGCATCTGGGGTGGCACTCTCATCGGTGATGCGGGCAAGAAGAGGGCGTACCTTCTCTGTTAAATAGTTCTCAACTACCTCATCAAAGAGCCCTTTTTTGGAGCCGAAAGCGTGGTAGAGGCTAGAACGCTTGAGCCCTGTTATGCGCTCAAGGTCAGGAATGGCAGTGGTTTCGTAGCCCTGAGACCAGAAGAGGTCGCGGGCAGACTCAATGACGTCTGCCCGGTCAAATGTGGCCGTGCGCCCCATGGTGTGCCTCGTTTCATAGCTAACAAAATTGTGTACTGACCATTCTAGTATATATTGGAATAAGCGTTACAAAAACCTATGAAAGGATTTTCCCATGACCGTCGCCGGTATCATCGCCCTACTGCTCGCCGTTGCCCTGCACGTTTTTATCTTCTACCTCGAATCCTTCGCCTGGACCACCCGAGCCCTGCCCGTCTTCGGCATGAGCCGTGAATCAGCCGAACAGACCAAGGAAATGGCCTACAACCAGGGCTTCTACAACCTCTTCCTGGCAATCATCGCCGCCGCCGGTGCCGTGGCCCACTTCGCCGGTGCCCCCACCGTGGGCCTAGCCCTCATGCTCGCCGGTACCGGGTCAATGCTGGCCGCCGCAGCCGTCCTCTTCATCACCTCACCCGACAAGCGCTCCGCCGCCATGAAGCAGGGTGCCTTCCCGCTGCTCGCCGTCCTTCTGCTCGCTCTGGGCGCAACCCTTTAACAAACGCCCTTTGACAGGCGTAGAACTGGTTAAACAGCTTTCGAAAGGAAACATCATGACACAAGCACGTGAAATCCGCCTTGCTTCCCGCCCCAGCGGCTGGCCTACCTCCGACAACTTTGAATTTGCCACCGTTACCCTGTCTGAGCTCGCTGATGGCCAGGTACGCGTTCAAAACGAGTTCATCTCGGTTGACCCCTATATGCGCGGACGCATGAACGACGCTAAGAGCTACGTAGCCCCCTACAACCTGGGCGAACGCATTACCGGCGGAGCTGTCGGACGCGTTGTTGAATCGCACGATGAAAGCCTGCCCGTAGGTACCCTGGTCTCGCACCAGCAGGGCTGGGCAGACTACGCCCAGGGCGCCGCTCGCGAGTTTACCGCCCTGCCGGAACTGCCTGCCGGGGCGCCGTCCTCGCTTTACCTTGGCATGCTGGGCATGACGGCAATGACCGCCTACGCAGGCCTGACCCGCATTGCCCACCTGAAAGAGGGCGACGTCGTGTTCGTCTCTGGTGCAGCGGGCGCCGTGGGCACAGCCGTCGGGCAGATCGCTCGCCTGCTCGGCGCCTCCCGCGTTGTCGGTAGTGCTGGCTCTGCTGAGAAGGTTGAGCTGCTGACCAGTAAATACGGCTACGATGCCGCCCTCAATTACAAGGACGCTCCCGTGCGGCAGGCCCTGCCCGAGCTGGTTCCAGATGGTGTAGACGTTTACTTCGACAACGTCGGCGGCGACCACCTCGAAGCCGCTCTCGACGTGATGAACCGCGGCGGCCGCCTGGCGCTCTGCGGCGCGATCTCTGCCTACAACACCAGCGAGACCACCCCCGGCCCCGACAACATGACCAACATGGTCAAGCAGGGCCTGACCATGCAGGGCTTCACTCTGGGGGAGTACCTAGACGTCGTCCCCGAGTTCCGCGAAAAGATGGGCCGCTGGTTTGCCGACGGCAAGATCGCCTATGACGAGACCGTCTACGAGGGGCTCGACTCCACCATCGAAGCCTTCATTGCCATGATGCAGGGCGCGAACACCGGCAAGATGGTGGTCAAGCTCTAGGCACCGGCAAGCTGAATAGGCTGAAAGGGGACCGCAAAACCTAAAAGGGACCGCATACTACGCGGTCCCTTTTAAGTTTTGCGGTCCCCTTGGGTGTGGTGGGGGAGAGAAAAACGTGATTACTCGGCAGGCAGGTAGCCCAGCTGGCGGGCCAGATCTGCCGTCATCTCGTTATTCTCAATCTCAGGTTCCTGCTGCTCATAGGGCGAAATGCCGGGGGCAGAGGACTGGGCCTGGAACTTGAGGGTCATCAGGTCATTCGGGGCGGTGAGCTTACCGATGGTGCCGTCGCGGTTCACATCAATCTGCTGGGCGGTAGTCTCCACAACGCCGTCCTGATCAAAGTCGATACCCTGGTGGGCATTCCAGTAGCGGTTGCCGTAGTGAATGGAGAAGCCACGGGCAGCGTTACCGGCGCCCTTAGACTCAACTACTGCGGTCTCATCAATGGTCATACCCGCGCGGGTGGAGTAACCGTAGTAGACCGACCCGTCGGTGCGGCGCACACCTTCCAGCTGGTACTTGTAGTTCATGATGCTGGTGTAGTTGGGCTTGTAGTTTGTGCCGTCGGTGCCGCCGTGGTTCAGGCCCAGGTTGTGGCCGAGCTCGTGAATGAAGGTGCCCACACGGATAGCGCTACTTGCCTTGCCCCAGTGGGTGGGGCCTACGGTCACCATGAAGGTGCGGCCAGGGTAGTAGCCTGATCCAGAAGACCCGCCGGTGCCGTAGTAGTCGCCCCAAATCATGTAGTGGAAGACGCCCGCACGTGCCGGGTTGGAGTTAGTACCCCGCAAAGTATTCACGTCGCCCAGGCCATTAAAACCCTGGTGGGGGATCTCGTTGCCGCCGCCCAGGTCGTAGGCGGGGTAGATGCTGCCGGCGTCCAGGTGGATGGTGATGCCGGTGGTACCGTTGGGGTTCCAGACGGGCATGTCGGCGAAGGTCTGGACGATGGTGCCCAGCTCAGCTTCGCTGGCGAGTAGGCCGGGCATGTAGTCCATCTCAACGAAGAGGTCTTTGCGGTAGGGGTCTGCGCCCATGGCAGCGAAGTCGATGTCGATGACACCGTCGTTGTTGTAGTCGTAGCCCTCGGTTTCCCAGACATCGAGCAGCTTATCGCCGTCGGTGTCCATGGTGACTGCTGAAGCGATCGGGGCGCTCAGCCCGGTAAAGGCCATGGCAGCAACCGCCAGGGTGGCAAGCTTGTGGGAAAAACGCATGGATGTGTCCGTTTCTGTGATGTGTGGTTTAAGGAGGATTCTAAGGCATAGACCCGCCCTCGCCACCCAACGACTGGCCTTTCTACCCCCCAGCAGTCTCTTCATGCGGAAAAATCTACCCCGCACAGGTAAAAGTGGACTCCACCCCCGCAGATGAAGAGAAGTTTACCTGTACAGTATGGTTAGGTGATGAAACGCATGGGCTCAAATTTGTCCCTTAGAGGCCCACTCGATTTCTTACTCCAATCACACCGCACTTTTAACTAGAGAGAGAACTATGCCTATTCGCTTCCGCCGTCTCCTGGCTCTCCCCGTTCTACCCGTGCTCGCACTGGGTATGAACTCCGCCACCGCGGCCCCCGCCCCCGTCTACGGATCCACTGGCGGCCCCGGTACTTACACCGAACAGAATATTGGCTCCACCTATGTAGGTGGTGCAGCCTCCTATCGCATCCCCGCCCTGGCAGACCTGGGCGATGGCATCGTCCTGGCAGCCTGGGACGGCCGCCCTGGCAGCGCAGCAGACGCCCCTAATCCTAACTCCATCGTGCTCCGCCGTTCCACCGACTACGGCACCACCTGGAGCGACTACACCCATATCAAGAAGGGCCACCTGGGCGACGCCACCACCCAGAAATACGGCTACTCCGACCCCTCCTTTGTCGTAGATTCTGTCACCGGCGCTGTTTACGCCTTCTTCGTCTACTCCAAGGACCAGGGCTGGCACTACAGCCAGTACGGCAACGACATTACTAAGGACCGCACTATCACCGGTGCCGTTGTGGTCGAATCCAAGGACAAGGGCCTGACCTGGAGCGAACCCCGCGATATCACCCCCATCGTCAAGCCCGGTACCAGCAAAACCTCACCCAAGGCCGGTGACGTCAAAGCCGTCTTCGCCACCTCCGGCGAAGGTATCCAGATGAAGTACGGTCAGTACGCAGGCCGTCTGGTCCAGCAGTTCGTGGGCAAGGTCCGCACCGCCGACGGCAAAGAGGTCGTCCAGGCTTACTCCGTCTACTCCGACGACCACGGCGTCACCTGGAAGCGGGGTGACTTCGTGGGTGCCTCCATGGACGAAAACAAGACCGTAGAACTCTCCGACGGCCGCCTCATGCTCAACTCCCGTGACTCCGCTAACTCCGGTTATCGCAAGGTCGCCATCAGCTCCGACGGCGGTCAAACCTGGGGCCCTATCACCCTGGACACCGAGCTTCCCGACCCCACCAATAACGCAGCTATTACCCGTATGTACCCCAAGGCTCCTCATGGCAGCGCGGACGCTAAGAAGCTCATCTTCACCAACTCCAACAACAACGCCAACTACAACCGCGTCAACCTATCCGCCCGTGTCTCCTGCGATGACGGCCAGACCTGGCCCGGCCTGCGCCAGATCAAGTCCGGCTTTGGCGCCTATTCCTCCACCACAGCCCTCTCCAACGGCAAATTCGGTGTGCTCTATGAAGCTAGCTACGGCAACGACATGCGCTACGGCACCTTCGACGAAGCCTGGCTGAACGTGGTCTGCGCCCCCATGAACGTTGACAAGCTCACTGTAGCTGCCGGCCAGACTGCCTCCGTACCCGTCACCATCACCAACCAGGAGGACCAGGCCGTTACTGGCACCATCACCCTGGCAGATACAGGTTCCTTCACCGGTGCCACCAGCGAAAAAATCACCCTAGACGCCGGCCAAACCCGCACCGTCAAGGTCAACCTGACCACCGCCGCAACCGCCAGCACCGGCAAGGTGGATGCCGTATTTACCGCAGAGAACGGCAAGCAGTCCCGCTTCACCTTCCCTGTAGAAGTAGGAGCCAGCACCACTGTCTTCGGCGCAACCGTCCACAGCGCCTCCGCCCTCGCCCGGGATATCGCAACCAGCCCCTACACCGTCGGCGAAAAGATCACCTACACCTTCTCCGTCACCAACACCGCTGACGAAGCCGTATCCGTGGTCCCCACCGCAGGCAACTTTGACGCAGCAGGCTACCTGCCTACCAGCACCCCCAATTGCCGCTACCTCAACCTGGCGGCCAAGGGCACCTACACCTGCTCCACCGCAACCCACACCGTCACCCAGGAGGACATCGACCGTGGTTACTTCACCCCCGAGATGACCTTCACCGTGACCTCCCGCGCCAATGATGCCCGCACCACCACCGTCACCCACACCGGCGAGAAGATCCTGCTCAAGCCTGCCCGCCAGGCCCCCAGCATCACCGTCACCGGTAGGGTAGGCACCACTGCCGCAGGGTACGCCGTGGGCGACACTGTGGGCTACACCTTCCGTGTCACCAACACCTCCCCCTACGTCACCACCGTGACCCCGGTATCCGGTAGCTTTGACCGTGGTTTCATGCCCACCAGCGCCCCTAACTGCCGCTGGCGCAACCTGCCCGCTAACGGTGCCTACAACTGCACCACCGCCCAGCACCTGGTCACCGCAGAAGACTTGGCCCGCGGCTACTTTATCCCTACCGCAACCTTCTCCGTGGTGGATAATGAAACCGGCGCCAAGACCGAGGTAACCTACACCGGTGACCAGGTAGCCCTGTCCCGCCGCTAAAGGTCCTGACCGGTGACTGTCCTCCCTGCCAGGCCTCCTGCGCTGCGACCCTGGCTCAGGCACACATAACTAGATAAAAACCGCCCGGCCTGCCCCCCCTGCACAGGGGGAGGGGCAGGCCGGGCGGCTTGTATGTTTGTGGTCTTGAGGTTGGGGATGCCTATTCTGTCTCGGTCTGGCCCAGGTGCCGGTCTAGTTCTGCCAGGAGCCGCTGGCGCAAGAGGACGGACCGTTCTGCAAAGCCCCGTTGCTGACGCACATATTCGGCTTTCCCCTGCGGGGTTTCAATGGCAACCGGCTCGTAGCCCCAGTCCCTTAGGTCGTAGGGGGCGGCTTTCATGTCGAGTTCGCGCACGTCCCAGGCCAGTTCGAAGCAGTCCATGACCAGGTGCGAGGGCACCAGGGGCAGGAGCTTGTAGGCCCACTTGTAGATATCCATGTTGGCGTGCAGGCAGGCGGGCTGCTCCAGGTCGCGCTGCTGCTCACGCGTGGGTTGCAGCTCGTTCATGGGCACCGCCTGGGGCATGAAGAAGCGGAAGGCATCGAAGTGGGAGCATCTGATTTTATGGCTCTCAACCACCCTGTCGGTGCCCTCTGCCCCCAGGCGCAGTTCTAGGTAGTCGTGGCGGATGTTATTCTCCACCGACTTATAGGCCATAGCCCACTCGTGCAGGCCAAAACAGCCAAAGAAACCGGGCTTGGCCGCGGTTTTACCCAGGATAATCCGCGCAAAATCAATGGCTGAGGCGCGGGCCTCAGCAAACTTTTCGGTATCGACAAGGACGCTGGTGCCCGCCTGCTTCGCCGCGGCGGCTTCGGCAGGTGGCAGGCCTGCCTCTTCTAGCTCCTGCTGGGTAGCGGCCCGGTAGAACTTCCAGTCTGCCCGCTCGCCGGCGTCCTGCAGAATGACCCCCGCACCGGGGTGCCAGCGCATAAACTGCCCGGGTTTTAGGGTGTAGTAGGTGAAGAGGAAGTCTTCAACGGGGTGGGCTTGGCCGCGCTCGCGGCGGCGTGCGAAGGGTAGGGCGTAGCGGCCGGAGCGTTCTTCATGGGCGCGCGCGATTGCGCGCCAATCGTCCGGGGCAAGGAGGGTGAGGGGCATGGGGTCTATTCTAGTGGGCAAAAGCCGGGCCCCGGGCCAGCAGCGTGGTGCTGCCAGCCCGGGGCCCGAGCGTCCTCGCGGACGAACCTAGTTACCCCTGTGGTGGGGTTGGTTATTCATCATGAGTAGTAAGGCGTACTGCCCATATGACAAGAGTGCAAGCGGTTAAAGCGATACTGAGTAGGCCAAATTGAAGGGCGAGAACTCCTGCGCCGATGTAAGCTTCGCTGTTAATGTGTGCGATAAATGCGAATATAGTTGTAAAAATATATGTAGTAAAGCATAGAATTACTAGAGTTTTCGGTATTTTGCTCAGTTTAAATATTTTTATCATGAGGGATCGCCGGAGCCTTTGTAGTGTGGTCGCCCAAATGTTCTTACCGCCCAGTAATAAACATTCGATTCATTAAGGCAGCTTATATTTTTGCTAGAATGCGGTGAGTATAGAAAATTGCATATAGAGCGCATTGAGCTATAGAAGTTATTGTCACACTCTGCGCGTGATCGCCTAAAATTATACTGTGCGGAATAACAGTAGTCATGAGTGTTGCACGCTGGGAGAAATGTTTGTTTGTATGATGACCAGGATCGGGGATCTGAGCATCCATTGGGAATGTAGTTTGATGCTGGGGTTAGGCTATTTTCTTCTAATATGTAATTCTGTGTGAAAAATTCTTCAAAATTTTTTACCTCTTGACTGGTGTACCCTGCGTGGGAGGCTGCCTCAATAAACTTTGAGTATGAATATGGGTCAGGAAAGCTTGAAATGTGGGATGGGCTGGAGAATTGAGGTCCTTTGGTGAGCGCAACAGCGCTAGGAGGTGCGAGTGTGGTTAGGGTAAATGTTATTGCTAACAGGGCAGTTGCTGTAATATTTCTTACTTCGCGCATTGATATACTCCTTTAGTGCTTGACCAGCCAGTTGGCTGAATTTGGGGGTAAAGAAGATGTGATGTATAGCAATACTATATTGGTCTACATGTTCCCGACAAGTCTTTGGGTGGGGAATATAGACAATTTTTTATAAGCCCTTGAAATGGGCAAAAGCCGGGCCCCAGGCCAGCAGCGTGGTGCTGCCAGCTCGGGGCCCGGACGTCCTCGTGGACAAACCTAATTCACAAACCTAGCGGCCGGTACCACCGTAAACGGTAGCCTCACCCTCGGTATCGAGGTCAAAAGCTGAGTGCACAGCGCGCACAGCCTCATCAAGCTTCTCAATATCGGTGATGACCGAAATACGGATCTCAGAAGTAGAAATCATTTCGATGTTCACACCGGCGGTGCTCAGTGCATCAAAGAACTTAAAGGACACACCGGGGTTAGACTTCATACCCGCACCCACCAGCGACAGCTTGCCGATGGACTCGTTGTACTGGACCTCTTCAAAGCCCAGCTCACCCTTCTTGGCTTCAAGCGCAGCCAGAGCAGCAGCGCCCTGATCCTGGGGCAGGGTGAAGGAGATATCGGTGACGTCGGGGCGGTCGGTTGAGACGTTCTGAACAATCATGTCGAGGTTCACGTTGGTCTCATTGAGAATGCCGAACACCTTGGCCGCGGAGCCGGGCACATCGGGTACACCAATAACGGTGACCTTAGCCTGGCTACGGTCGTGGGCGACGCCCGAGACGAGGGGCTGTTCCAAGGGGATCTCCTTCAAATTAGTTTCCATACCCTCATTGTCGGGGATAACGAGAGTGCCTTCAAGCTCTGAAAACGAAGAGCGAACATGCAGCTTCAGGTTGAAACGGCGCGCGTACTCCACCGAACGCAGGTGCAGAATTTTGGCGCCGTTAGCAGCCATCTCAAGCATTTCTTCGCTCGTGACGGTATCGAGCTTGTGGGCGGACGGCACGATACGCGGGTCAGCGGTGAACACACCGTCGACGTCTGAGTAAATCTCACAGACATCAGCATTCAGGGCTGCCGCCAGGGCGACCGCGGTGGTGTCTGAACCGCCACGGCCCAGGGTGGTGATGTCACGGGTCTGGCGGTTCATGCCCTGGAAGCCTGCGACAACGGCGACGTAGCCTTCATCAAGGGCAGAACGAATACGCTCGGGGTTGACCTCAACCAGGCGGGCGGATCCGTGCACGCCGTCGGTAATCATGCCGGCCTGGGAGCCGGTGAAGGACTGGGCGCGGCCGCCCATGTTGTTAATAGCCAGGGCCAGCACGGCCATGGAAATTCGCTCGCCGGCGCTCAGCAGCATATCGAGTTCACGCGAGGGGCCGGCGTTGGGGGTTACTTCAGCCGCAAGGTCGAGCAGTTCATCGGTGGTATCGCCCATTGCTGAGACCACCACGACGACCTCGTTGCCAGCCTTCTGCGTGTCCACAATACGGCGAGCTACACGCTTAATACCCTCGGCATCAGAAACCGAGGACCCACCGAACTTTTGGACAATCAGGCTCATTGAAACTTCTCCAGTACAAAGGTGTTGAAGGTGCCGGGCATTTTCCGGCCTAAAACTATCGTAGGGGTGGGCGTCGCACTTGAACGATTTTTGCTCAAATGACGGGAATATAACGTGTGTGACGCTAAATTACAGACCCAAGGGTTTAAGTCCAGGGGTTCACGTAGGTCTTACCCGGAATCGGCGGGATCTCGGGGGCAACCGTGCGCAGCGGGGTCTTCTTGAGCTCTTCCAGCTTGGCCTCGTAGGCATCGCGTAGCTCTTCTGACTGCACGCCCTCACCGGCTTCTTCAGCTTCAAAGGCGGCGGCCGCCGCGAGTTCAGCCTTCTCCTCGGCAGACAGCTCACCCGGAATGCCCGCCAGCTCCTGCTCCAACAGCTCTTCGTTCAGGTCCCCCTGCTGCCCCTCAGCCGGGGACGGCTCGCTGGGAGCTGCGGGTGCGGCGTCCGGACGCTTCCCCCCGCCATCCTGCCCTTCGGCAGGGGAGGGGTTGGCGGCGTCCTCGCTATCGAGATCATCGAACATGGAACCAGACCAGCGAGCCCGCGGGCCCTTAGCCGCCTGCTCCGCGGCAGCCTGCTGCTCCTTGGCCTCGGTTTCTGCCTCAAGGGCAGCCTCAAAATCCTCGGCGGGGTTAGCGGCCTCGGCGCGGGTGCCCTCACTGATAATGCGGCGGCCTTCAAGGGCGCGGCCCAGGGTGATTTCGTCGGCGTATTCCAGGTCGCCACCCACCGGCAGACCCGACGCCAGACGCGATACACGAATACCGATGGGCACCAGCAGGCGAGAGAGGTAGGTTGCGGTAGCTTCACCCTCAAGGTTGGGGTCCATGGCGAGAATCAGCTCGGTGATGCGCTCATCCGACAGACGGGCCACCAGCTCACGGATGCGTAACTGCTCCGGTCCGATACCTGCCATCGGGTTAATGGACCCGCCCAGCACATGGTAACGGCCGGTAAAAGAGCGGGTGCGCTCAACGGCCACCACGTCCTTGGACTCCTCCACCACGCACAGCACAGTCGGGTCGCGCTGCTCATCGCGGCAGATAGCGCAGAGCTTGGTTTCAGAGACGTTGCCGCAGATTTCGCAGAAGCTCACGGTCTTCTTCACACGCGCGATGGCGTCGGTGAGCTTGGCCATCTCAGAGCTTTCCGCATTCAAAATGTAGAAGGCGATACGCTGGGCTGACTTGGGGCCCACACCGGGTAGGCGGCCCAGCTCGTCAATCAGGTTCTGGACGGCACTCTCGTACACAAAAAACTCCTTGTTAGCCCTGGTGAAGGGGCTGTTCGTCAATTACTTTGCCGCCCAAAATCTTCTCAACGGCCCGCTGGCCAATCAGCACGGACGACTCAAGGGCGGCGTCGTCGTCGCTGGGGGTGAAGTCCTCGGGGGCTTCTGCCGGGGTGGGGGCCTGCGCCTGCTGGACGGCCCGCTGGCCGGCCGCAATCTGCGCCGCGTGGCGCTCTCGGAAGGAGAGCTTCTTACCGCCGGGCTGTTGGGTGGTGGCCTGCTCGGCGGCTGGCTGGGGGCTGGCCTGCTGGCTCTGCGGTGCGGGAATTTGCTGTGCGGACGCCTGGGCCTGCGCCGCCTGCGCCAGGGGAGCACCGGGGGCGCTGGGTGCACCTGCTAGGGGTGCACCAGCAGGGGGCGCTGACTGCGGGGCGCGAGCGGCAGCAGGTGCCGGTGCCTGAGTGGCTGGCTGAGCTGGGGCACCCTGCGGAGACTCAGCCTTAAGGTAGCCGACCCCGGCGACGTACTCGGGTTCGTCCTCGGGGGCATCGTCAAAGTAGCCGCCGTCGTAGTCACCGTACTCGTAGGCCACCGGGGGCTGGTTCTGTGTCGGTGCTTGGGCTGGCGCCTGGTTTGGGGCCTGAGCCGGTGCCTGCTCCTGGTGTTGAGCCTGGGGCGCGGCGCTACTTTCGCTCTTGGCCTCTTCTTGGAGGGCGGCGTTATCGGCGTCCTTATGCCCCTGCTCGGCCAGACCCTCACTGGTGGGGACGGGCTCAAGGGAAACCGCGTGCGGGCTATCCTCGTGGGGCACCTGGGAGGCGGGGTCGGCGTCCTCTGACTCCTGGGCGGTATCGCGCGCTAGGGCAATATTCTGCTGTTCCTGGGGGCCGCGGGAGGGGTGCTGGGCCTTGGCAATTTCGACGGGGTCGGCCTCACCCTCAATCACGCGCAGACGCGGGGTTGAGGGAGCTTGCTCCTCGGGGGTCTCGGCCGCATCGCCACTGGGGATAGCTGCTACCGACCAGGAGGTGACGGGGTTGTTCCAGTCATCGGGGCTCCACGAGGGAGGCTCCGGTGAGCGGGGCTGGCCGTGCGCTGCCCAGGCCTGGTCGCCACCGCGCGGGCCCTCAGCAACATCGGCAGCGGGCTGCCTACTCGCAGCCTGGGGCGCGGGAGCCTGAGACGCGGGGGCGGGGTTTCCGTTTGATGGGCCTGCCCCACCGGGGCCGCCGGGACGTCCGCCACTAGGGCGCCCACCACCGGGGTTATCGCCGCCGTCGCCGGACTTCTTGATTTCACCGCGCAGCTGCACCTGCAGACCCAGCACCTGGAAGAGGGCCTGCTGAAGCTGGGGCAGGTACTCCTTGACGGCCTTAAGTACGGGCAGCTCGGCCCGCAGGAAGAGGGCTCCGTTTTCAAACTTGGACGGCTCACACAGGGCAAACTGGGCCCGGGCAAAGGGGGCGGGCACCTTGGCCACTACATCGGCCCAGGAGTTCGCTACCATGTCGACCGTGTTTTCACCGGGCACCGGACGCGCTGGGCTCTGAGGCGCGGACGTCTGCTGCCCGGCCTGGACGGGCTGGACGGGCTGGGCGCCCTGGGGAGATTGGGCAGACTGCTGCGGCCCACCGAGCGGCGGAACGCCCCGGCCTGCTAGCGGGGCACCGCTCAAGGGAGCGCCCGCTAAAGGAGCCCCAGCCAAAGGGGCAGCGGCTAGAGGCGCACCACCCTGCTGGGCAGGAGCCTGAGTTAGCTGAACGGGCTGGGCCTGCTGGCTGGGCTGGTCTTGACGTTGGGGCTGAGCTTGCTGCTGAGACTGAGCCTGCTGAGCAGGGGCTTGACCTTCGACGCCACCCTGCTGGGCTAGCTGCTGCCGGGCGCGCGCCAGGGGGCTGGCGGCGTCCGCACCGGTGCCAGACGCGGAACCTGCCGGTGCAGAATGACCGCCCGCGGGCGCAGGGAACTGCCCCGACGCCAGCTTGCGCTCAAGCCGATCAAGGCGGGCAGCTAGGTTACCGACACCCTGCTCCCCGGCAGCCAGCAGAATGCGGGCGCAGAGTAGCTCCAGGTGAAGCTGGGGATTCATGGCCCCGCTCATCTCATTCAGGGCTTCGTTGGTGACGTCCGCAGCCCGCGATAGCTCCGCCGAACCCAGCTGCTCAGCCTGAGCCCGCATACGATCAAGCTGGTCAGCGGCCAGGCCTCGCAGAATTGAACCCGCTGAATCGGGTACAGCTTTGACAATAATCAAGTCGCGGAAACGTTCGAGCAAGTCCTCGACAAAGCGGCGGGGGTCCTGGCCGGTCTGAATCACCCTATCGACCGAGGCAAAGACCTCAGCAGCAGAACCAGAAGCGAAGGCATCGACGACCTCATCCAGCAACTCACCGTGGGTAAAGCCCAGCAGAGCAACGGCCAGGTCATAGGAGATGCCCTGCTCATCAGAGGCACCCGCCATGAGCTGGTCAAGGATCGACAGCGAGTCACGCACCGAACCGCCACCGGCGCGGACAACCAGCGGCAGCACGCCATCGGCGACCTTAACACCCTCTTCGGCGCAGAGCTTAGCCAGGTAGTCCCCCAGAATCTGCGGGGGCACCAGGCGGAAGGGGTAGTGGTGAGTACGCGAACGAATAGTGCCGAGCACCTTATTAGGCTCGGTGGTCGCAAAAATAAACTTAATGTGCGCCGGGGGCTCTTCCACGATCTTGAGCAGGGCGTTGAAGCCCTCGCGGGTGACCATGTGCGCCTCGTCGATAATGAAAATCTTGTAGCGGTCGCGCACCGGCGCAAAAGTAGCGCGTTCACGCAGGTCACGGGCGTGGTCTACACCGCCGTGGCTGGCGGCGTCCATCTCAATCACATCGAGGGAACCGCCACCGTCGCGGGAAAGCTCCTTACAGGACTCACACACACCACACGGGGTAGGGGTGGGGCCCTCAGCACAGTTGAGGCAGCGCGCCAAAATACGCGCAGAAGTGGTCTTGCCACACCCGCGCGGCCCCGAGAACAGGTAGGCGTGGTTCACCCTGTTCTTCTCAAGGGCAGTCATGAGAGGTTCGGTGACATGCTCCTGCCCGATAACGTCGGCAAACGACTCAGGGCGATAACGGCGATACAGCGCAGTGCTCACAATAAACCTTCGGTTGAGTGCAGAAAAACTGAGCCCGGCCCAGGGAGAAAAGCAAGAGAAAGAATCAGGCGCTCGCCGCCCCGGGTGTGCTGATTAACAGTGTAGTGGGGGTGGCTGACGTTTTAAGAACCGTGCGCGAAAGGCTTAAGCTGCTCCCGGCGTCTGCTCCGCTGTGTGTCAGTAGGGACCAGATTCCTCCCGAAATCCCTAACGCCCACACATACTATTGTGATTTTTCTGGTCCCTAGTGGGGAGGCTGGCAGATTTGGGCAAAATAAAGACCCCCTACGCACCCGTCAGAGCCCAGATACCCTTGCTGCCTTCCGGCCCTGGGGGAGTTTTCCAAGATGACGCCACGTAAGGGGCTCCAATAACTGTACCCTAAGCCGCCGCGAAAAACAAAGGGCGGGTAAAGCTACTTTGCAGGCTCCGGCTAGGTTTTGTGTGCCCCCGGTTTAGCGGTGCGGACGCCACACCCCGCCCGCACCCCCGATTTGCGCGGACGCCCGAGCATGGGGTATGCTCGTATCTGTTCGCTTTCGTGAAGCTACGCAAATAGCTAAGCAACAGCCTGGAGGATTCGCCTAGCGGCCTATGGCGCACGCCTGGAACGCGTGTTGGGTTCACGCCCTCGGGGGTTCAAATCCCCCATCCTCCGCTGAAGCCGGTTTCATCGCCCACTTGATGAAACCGGCTTTTTCTATGCCCAGATTCTTTTGTATAGCCAGAATCTTGAGCAGTTTGCTGGAGATGTAGGCAGGCGCCCCGCACTCGCAGCGAAGCTGCTGGCTCGGCGGCTGGCGTGAATCGCCGGTGATGAGCACCGAGATTCCGAGTGCGCGAGGAAAATAAATCTCGGTGCGAATCTGGCGAGCTTGCGAGCCAGCTAGCGAACCAGGCGAGAGGGTCGGCAGCGAGCGCGAGTGCGGAGCGCCTTCTCGCGGGGTGCCTTCTCTTGGCTAGTTCTCTAGTTCTAGTCCTGCACCCCGCGAGACAGCTTGGTCCAGTTGTACCAGCCGTAGACCGAGTTGGCGATAAAGCCCAGGTACATGGCCATGATGGCCATGTTGCCGCCGCCCTCTACGGTTGACCAAAGGTAGATCTGCACGGCGTTCAGTACCAGCCAGCCGACCCACTGCTCGCGGAAGCGGTAGACCATCAGCACCTGCGAAATCAGGGCGATGACGGTGGTGAAGGCGTCAACGTAGGGCTGGTTGGAGCCCCAGCCGTTTAGTAGCACCCCGTAGCCCCACGATGCTGCGGCCAGTAGTGCCAGCACGCCTGCGATAGCGGGCAGGGTCAGGCGACGGGTCTGCACATCTAGCGGGGTGCCCTCGGCGGCACGTGCCAGGACGGACGCACCGCCCTGCTCACGGGCGTCCGCGCCCCTAGTTCCGGTACCGCTGGTCACCGCGCGGCTACCGGCCAGCTGCCCTGCCCCGTCAAAGGAGGCACCGCCTAACTCGGGCCGGGTCTTGGCTGCCCGCATGTTCTTGCGCCACATGTAGAGGCCCCAGAACTGGGTGAGCACGTAGAAGGCGGCGATGGTGATTTCACCGATGAAGTAGGCCTGGTAGGCCAGCACCAGGTAGGGCACGTTCTGCACGATGCCGAAGAAGTAGTTCGACAGACGCCCCTTGCCCACCAGAATCACGCAGACCATGCCCGCAAAGGCGGTGATGAAGCTCAGCCAGCCCTCAAAGGCTACGGTGCTCACCACGACTTGCAGCAGAATCAGGGCGGGGAAGAAGACCTTCTCGAAGGGGCTGTAGCCGGTGAAGAGGTCGGTGTAGGTGGCCTTAGCAAGGCGGGCCAGGGGGGTTGGCAGGTACCTGGCCGGTTAGTGATGCGCTCATGGTGAATCTTTCGGTGACAGGGGGGGGATAGGAAGTTAGGGGAGGAGGCGCTCGATAGCGGCTTTGGCCTGCTCGTAGCGCTCAGCGTAGCCCGCGCCGTCCAGCAGGACCAGGCGGTCGAGTAGACCGGCCGCCTCAACCTCAGCCAGCATGATGCGGGAAATCTCGCCGAGATAGTCATCGGAGTTATTGGTCTGGGAGCGGAAGCCGTCGAGAGTGTAGCCGGAGGCTCCCACCGGCGGGATAAAGAGAATTAAATCCCAGCGGGCCTTGGCAATCAGGGAATCAGCCAGGGGCAGTAGCTTAGCGTAGTCGCTCTCGCTCAGTTCGCTGGCGGGGTCAGCGGCGCTCATGGCGGCGTAGGCCTTGGTGACCATGGCGTCGGTGTCCATGAGGGTAAGGCCCCGGTTGCCGGGGTTGTCGATGGTCTCCCGGTTGAGGTTGAACTGGCCGGTCAGGACATTCTGGTAGTCCAGCAGGTCATAGTCCTCATCGCGGATATTGGCCTCGACCTGGTAGACCCGCGCGTACTCGTAGGAGTAGGGGGCGTTATAAAGCTTGCCGAGGTCCTCCACCAGGGTGGTTTTGCCGCCCGAGGCAGCCCCCATGACCAGGACGTTGCGGGTAAAGAAACGGCGGAAGGGCGGGGCGATAAGATCCCAGTAGGCCAGCGGGTTTTCCCGGATGTCCGGTTCGGACGCCGCCAGCGGGCAGGGTGCCAGGCGGGCGGCAGGCTGCCCGCCGGCGTCCTGATTTCCTGCCTGGAAGCGGGAGCTGTGCTCTTCATCAAGCAGGTAGAGGCGGCGTTCGGCGCCCGCCGCAACGTGGGTAGCCCAGAAGCCGTCCAGGGCGTTAGCCCAGGCCTCGGGTGTGCTGAGGTTAGTTTCGTCGAGGGAGTCGACAATCACCAGGGGGTCGTTCTTGAAATGCTCAGACACATAGCGGTAGCGCTTGGTGTGCTTCATACCTGCCTGTTCCCCGGCGTCCTGCTGGGACCCCGCGACAATTACCAGGGTGCCGCCGGGGTTCTCCTTCTTGGCACGCAGAATCTGGTCAATGTGGCCGCGGTGCAGGGGAGCGAAGCTGCCCACCACAAGCCCCACGTGGGAGCCGGTGAGCTGTTTTTTGTAAAGCATGGTGTCCTTGGGCTGAGGCGGGCCGGGCGACCCGCGCATAGCCACGATTAAACACCCGAAGCGCCACCAAAGCAAATAAGGTCAATATGACTCTAAGTAATAGAGTGTCACGAATGTGACCGGCACCATGCAAGGGTGTCGGTGGGGTCCTTTGAGCCGCAGCCCTAGCGGGAGCAAGCTGCCGCCCGGCGTAGAATAGAAGCCATGATTTTCAAAGGAGTCGGCGACACCCGCCCCTACCCAGACCACGGGCTCACTCAGCGCACCTGGGGATCCATCGCGCCCTCCCAAGTCCGGCTAGACCGCCTCATCACCACCCAGAAAAACCTCAACCTCGAAACCCTCCTGGCCGAAGACTCCACCTTCTACGGGGACCTCTTCCCGCATGTCGTCCGCTACCGGGGTGAACTCTACCTTGAAGACGGCGTCCACCGCGCCCTGCGTACCGCCCTGCAGCGCCGCGCCGTTATGTACGCCCGCGTGCTCGACCTCGACTCCCTTGCCCCCTCGCTGCTGGCCCAGGGCTAGGGGCGCCAGCTACAGCTAGGAAGCAGCTACCAGGTGCACCTCGGGGGTGCCGTCCAGGCGGACGGGGCGCCCGCTCTCGTCGAAGCGCGCACCCAGACCCAGCTGAATAAAGCGAATCGTGTTTTCAATGTGACGCTCGCGGGCCGCCCTATCGCTGGCCTCATCGGTGCGGTCGGCGCTGGATGATAGGGAACCGTGAACCAGCTGCGCCAGCTCGCGGATATCGTTCTCGGGTAGGTAGCCGCGCTCAATCGCCGCGGAAAGAATGCCTGCCAGAACCATCTGCAGCTCGCGCACGTGATCGCCCAGCTTGGCGAAAGCCTCGGGCGAAAGAACCGACCGCATGGCAGGGCCGGGGGGCATATGGCGGCGGGAAAGGTCCTCAATCTGCAGGCGCACGTAGACAGCCAGCTGGTCGATGGGGTTCTCGACCCCGGCCAGGGCCTCGCGCAGCTCGGTGAGGAAGCGCTCGGTCTCGTCGAGGGCGTAGGCAATAAGTAGTTCGCCCATGTCGGCAAAGTAGTTGTAGACCGCGGTGCGGCCGATGCCGGCGGTCTTAGCTACGTGGGTCATGGTGAGGCCGGGCAGGCCGCGCTCGTAGAGCAGGCGACCAAAAGAGTCGAGGATGGCGCGTTTGGTGTTCTCGCGCTGGGCGGCATTGGTGGCGGCAGTAATTCGAGGCATAATGACACCCTATCGCTATCTGTCACTAAAACCTATTTTTTGCCACAAAACCCAGCAAACTGTCAGCAAAATCTTCCATCAACTCACCCGCGGACGGTCCTGCGCCCCATCGCACACCCGGCGGCTCGTGCGGGGCCGCCTAAAAATCGGTAAGCTAGTGTGCGCCCAGGTGGCAGGTGGGCACTCTTCAAACCGATACTTAACCCAGGGGATAACTGTGTCTACACCTCCCACTAGCTCACCGGCGTCCGCCCACAAGCAGGGTGCCGATACCGGCTTCGCCCGCCCCACCCGCACCTACTACGACCTGCTTCTGGCAGCCACCTGCGTGGTCTTTATTCTCTCTAACATCGGGGCTACCAAGGGCGTCACCTTCGGGTCAATCATCACCGACGGCGGCTTCTTCCTCTTCCCCCTGGCCTACGTGCTGGGCGATGTGATCAGCGAAATTTACGGCTTTAAACTCGCCCGCCGCGCCATTATCACCAGCTTCGTTGCCGCTGCTGCCGCCGCCGCTAGCTTCTGGGTGCTCATCGCCCTGCCCGCCGCCGACTTCTACGAGGGGCAGGCCGCCCTTGAAACCGTACTGGGCCCCGTGCCCCAGATTCTTGCGGGCTCCCTGCTGGGCTTCCTGGCGGGCCAGCTACTGAACTCCTGGGTGCTAGTGAAGCTCAAAGCGGCAACCGGCGGCCGCCACCTCTGGGGCCGACTCATGGGCTCAACCCTGGTCGGCGAACTGGTTGACACCATCATCTTCTGCTCCATCGCCGCTCCCATTATTGGAATTACAAGTTTCGGCGACTTCCTCAACTACGTCATCGTGGGCTACATGTACAAGTGCGCCGTAGAGCTACTCCTGCTGCCCATCACCTACCCCGTCATCGGCTGGTTCAAGCGCAAGGAACCAACCTACAGCCCTGCCCGATAGGGTAAGTGCCCACCAGACTCGCGCGTCGTCCACTCGCGGCCTAAGCACTGCGAGAGTCTCGTGGGCACTCAGGTGGAGGCGGACGCTCGCCGCCACGGACGTCCGCCCGCCGCGCACTGCCCGCCAAGTGCCCTGCACCTGCCGCCAAGAGGGTGATGTGTCTCTCACTGCATAATGGTGAGCGCTGAAGACCGGTTTTCCCTCAGAAAACCTGTGTAAACTTTCGGTTCATTGCATACACCACACTCTCTTGAAAGGGAGGGCACCCGTGGCATCAACCACCACCGGCCAGCAGGAGGGCGGCAACCTCAGCCGCGCCCTCTCCCACGGCCAGCTCACCATGATTGCCCTCGGCCTCGCCGTGGGCACCGGCCTCTTTTTGGGCTCCGGCGCAGCTATCTCTATCGCGGGGCCGGCCGTCATCGTCTCCTACGCCATCGGCTCACTGATCGCCGCCATTATCGGTGCCTGCGCCGGTGAAATGGCCGTACGTTACCCCGTGCGTGGCGGCTTCGGCACCATCGCCGGTAAGTTCCTCAGCCCCTACGCGGGCTACCTAACCCGCTGGGCCTACTGGATGACCACCGTAACCCTTGCCGGTGCCGAGGTCGTAGCCGTTGGTGCCTACATGGCCTACTGGTACCCCAACGTCCCCCTCTGGGTCTGGGTGCTCATCGCGGGCGGTGCAATCTTTGTGCTCAATCTGACCAGCGTCAAGTCCTTCGGTGTGGTGGAATTCTTCCTGTCCTCGATCAAGGTGAGCGCGGTCGTCCTCTTCATCATCTTCGGCCTGGCCCTGGTCTTCTTCGGCCTGCCCGGCCAGGACGCCACCGGCGTCTCCAACCTCACCGCCCACGGCGGCTTCATGCCCAACGGCCTTTCCTCCATCTGGATCGCCCTGGCCGTGGTCATGTTCTCCTTCGGCGGTATCGAGCTGATCTCCATTTCAGCGGCAGAAGCCAAGGACCCGGTCCGCTCCGTACGCTCCTCGGCTAAAGCCATGATGTGGCGCCTGGCTACCTTCTACGTGCTCTCCCTCTTCATCGTGGTTGCCATCATCCCCTGGACGAGCGCCGCCGCCCTGGGCAAGGACATCGAAGGCTCCCCCTTCGTCATGGTCTTCACCGAACTGGGTATTCCCTACATCGGCGGTATCACCAACTTCATCCTGCTGACCGCAGCCCTCTCCGGCGCAAACGCCGCCCTCTACGCCGCCACCCGCCTGCTGCACGCCCTGGGCCACGAGGGCATGGCACCCAAGGTACTCTCCCGCACCAGCTCCTCAGGCATTCCCGCCCTGGCACTGACTGTCTCGTCCCTGGGAGCTGTGGTCGCCATGATTATGGCCATCTCGGGTGTCGGCGGAATCTTCGGCTACATGATGGCCCTGGTGACCGTCTGCGTGCTGGTGGTCTGGTCCATGATTCTGCTGTCTTACATGGCCTACAAGAAGGTCGAAGGCGATGCCTCCCCCTTCCGCGTCTTCGGCGGCTCCGCCACTGCCGCGGTTGGCCTGACCGGCGTGATCGCCACCTTCATCGCTATGTTCTTCGCAGGCGGCTCCATGCTCCCCTCCATCTTCGTGGGCCTGGGCTTCTTCGGCCTGATCACCGTCATCTACTTCGCCGGTGTTAACAAGAACATCAGCACCTCAGACGACGCCTTTGAAGAGGTCCGCACCGTCACCACCCAGGTGCCCGTCGTCGACGGCACAAAACAGCGATAAAATCAGTAGCAGGTCTACACAAGGACGCCGGTAGCCCGCTCCCCGCCGCCCGGCAGGGGAGCAGCGCACCGGCGTCCGCGCATTAACACCGCTACCGCACACGACGTTTTCTCACAGTAAGGCTTACCGTGGCACACACACCTCCGCAGGGGCAGGCCCAGGCGACCACCCTCAAACGCTCACTCACGCACGGGCAGATGACCATGATTGTGCTGGGCTCGGCCCTGGGTACCGGCCTCTTTTTGGGCTCCTCGGGCGCTATCGCCCTGGCGGGCCCGGCCGTCATTCTGGCCTACGCTATCGGCTCCCTGGTCGCCGCCATTATTGCCGCCTCTACCGGCGAAATGGCCGTGCGCTACCCGGTGCGCGGTGGCTTCGGCTCCATCGCTGGCCGCTACCTGGGCCCCTACGCCGGCTACCTGACCCGCTGGGCCTACTGGACCGTCACCGCCATTATCACCGGTATTGAGCTGGTCGCGGTTGCTACCTACCTGCAGTACTGGTGGCCCTCCCTGCCCCTGTGGGTGGGCATCGTGCTCTTTGGTGCTGTAATTGTGCTGCTGAACATTCGCTCGGTCAAGTACTTTGGCACCATGGAGTTCTTCCTGTCCTCCATCAAGGTCATCGCCCTGCTGCTTTTCGTGGTGGTGGGCCTGGCCCTGGTCTTTGTGGGCTTCCCCGGCCACGAGGCCACCGGCACTGGCAACCTGACCAACGACGGCGGCTTCATGCCCACCGGCTTCCACGGCATCTGGCTCTCACTGGCCGTGGTCATGTTCTCCTTCGGCGGCATCGAAATGCTCTCCATTTCAGCGGCTGAGGCCAAGGACCCGGTGCGCTCGGTACGGGCCTCGACCAAGGCGAACATGTGGCGCCTGGCTACTATCTATGTGGTCGCCCTCTTCATCGTGGTATCGATTATTCCCTGGCAGTCAGCAGCCCAGCTGGACGGCTCCGTTGAGGCCTCACCCTTCGTTCTGGTCTTCTCAGAAATCGGCGTGCCAGCCATCGCCTCCATCACCAACTTCATCATTCTGGTTGCTGCTCTGTCTGCCGCTAACGCTAACCTCTACGCGGGCACCCGCCTGCTGCACTCCCTAGCCAGTGAGAAAATGGCACCTGCGCCCCTGGCCCGGGTGAGCGGTAGCGGTATTCCCGTGCTGGCCATGTGGGCCTCAACCTCGGGCGTGGTGCTGGCCATTCTGCTGGCTCTCTTCCTGCCCGGCCAGGCCTTCGGGCTCATGATGACCCTGACCATGGTCTGCGCCCTCACCGTCTGGGTGCTGATTCTACTGGCCTACATCGCCTTCAAGGGGGTTGAGGGTAACTCTTCGGCCTTCCGCATGTGGGGCGGACGAGCCACCGCTGGCCTGGGCATCTTCCTGCTGCTGGCAATCTGGGCTGCCCTCTTCGCCCGCAGCGGTAACGCCGCCCCCGCAACCATGGGCATCGCCTACTTCCTGATTCTGACCATGATTTACTTCGGCGTGGTCAAGCGCGTGCACACCGGGCACGAGGACGCCTTCGCCGAGGCGGACGCCGCCGTGGCGGCCCACAGCGGTGGCAGGGGCTAGGTATGGGTGCAGTCTATGAGGTCGAGGTTCCCCTGCGCTGGGGCGACATGGACGCCTACGGCCACGTCAACAACGTGACCATGATGCAGGTGCTCGAAGAAGCCCGCGTAGCCCTCTTCGGGCCGCCGCCCTCGTCAGGTGAACCTGCCCCGCTGGTAGGGGAGAGCTCTGCGGGGGAGTCGGGGCGGGCATCCGCTCAACTTCCCCTCTTTGAGGCCCTGCCTGCCGGCACCCAGGCCCTGGTCGCTGAAAACCATGTCAAGTACCGCAGCCCCCTGGCCTACCGCGGGGTGCCGGTGCGGGTGCAGATGCAGGTCAGCAAGGTTACGGCAGCCTCGCTGGTAGTTGCCTACGAGCTGTATGACCCGGTAACCGGCGTCCACTGCGTTTCAGCCAGCACCACCTTGGCCTTCTTTAACGTTGAGACCGGCTCCCTGGTGCGCCTGAGCTCCGAGCAACGGGAGTACTTGGTGGCCTAGGTTGTAGATGCCCTTTTAAAGGGGGCTTGGTCCGTCATACCTTAAGCTCAAAGATCTGATCGCACATATGCGCTACCTCGGGGTCATGAGTAACAACTACAAGAGTTTTACCGTATGCACGATGTAGATGAAGCAGCTCGGTCATCGCTACCATAGCAAGCTCCCTATCGAGAGATCCTGTTGGCTCATCGGCCAGTATCAGATTGCCGGGTTTCAGCAGGCACCTGGCCATTGCTACCCTCTGTTGCTCTCCACCCGAAAGGGTAGCTACCTTCTGATGGGCAAGGCGCTCAACAGAAAGCTGCTGAAGAGTTTCCATGATTCGTTTATTTTTCTCGCTTTTCGACTGACTTACGTATTCCATGCCCAAGAGAATATTCTGCATTACGGTTTGAGACGGAATAAGAGCAAAGCTTTGGAAAAGATAGTTGATAGTGTTGCGACGGAGCAACATTGCTTTACGAGAGTGAACCCCAGGCGCTGCCTCGCCCCCCAAGCGTAAGCTGCCCGAATCTGCAGACTCAAGTAAGCCGATAATGTTGAGTAGCGTCGATTTTCCAGAGCCGGATCTGCCGATGATCGCTAAAGAGCTGCCTTCTGGCACTTGCAATGAAACTCCATCGAGAACTGTTCTTCCACCAAAATGTTTTGAAATGTTCGAAACTTCAACAAAGTTTTTCATACTGTATACCTACGATTCTTTAATGAGGCTGACCATATGGGAGTAAGCAAATTTTTTAGAAAGCATATGTAGTAGTACTGGTTGTCCGACTAGCATAAGAACAGCAATGATTAGCCCCACCCGTGACTCAACAATAATCATTGCCAAGAGCCCAAGCGCGTTTACCAGAATAACAAGCAGGTAGGCCGGCTTGAAAGAAGACCAGAGATGGTGCCCTAGTAGTCTTGAGACAGCTATCTGATTGCGGAAGAGAAGCGAATAAAGCATGATAAATGCTGATAATGCGAAACCCGCAATAAGTCCAAGAATTAGGGTTACTGCACCAAATAGCTGAAGGTACTGATATATGCTTTTTTGTAGGCCAGCCACAAAGCTTTTAGATGATATAAAGATAGGCTGGTTATCGTCTAGGTTGTAAGACTCCAGGTATGAGAGGGAAGTATATTTATGAACTGCTTCTTCTGAAAGCTTTATATAACTTTGTTCTAGCCCAGAAGCGGATAGACTTTCCGACTCAAAGTAGGTCATGTTAGCGGATGTCGCAACATAAATAACTACATCAGAGCTGAGGAAATCTTTTTCTGGATCGGCGTTCCAAGTAAAAATATCACCGTCAAGAGAATATTCTTCAATATACGTGCTTTGATTCTGTGTAAAAGCTGTGACTATATTTTGTTCTGCTTTTCCTTTCCGCTGTGCTTCTTGTTCCAGCCAACTGGTCAGTGAGGCCTTATCTTGAGGGCTAAAATGCTCGGGCAATAAGAATACCTGTTCACCTTCTTCAGCTCTCTTAAGGGTAGCTGGTGGAATTTCTATGCCGATTCTTTTCAGGTAGTTAGGGGAAGCTGCCATGTACCAGAACTCCCGGTACGGAGCGTCTTCACCGAGAGCTCTCCACTGCTGGAGGATTTCCTGGTCTGCATAATAAGTGTTGACCAGCGATACCCCGTTGTCTTTCTCGATGGAGGCGTACCAAGCGTAGAAATCTTCGGCTAACTCAGTGGATTGACCGGTGAAACTTGCGCTATCTGAGCCTGCACTTTGAGAGTAAAGGATGTATTGATCGGCAACCTTGTCCCATTCTTTTTGTACTGTGGTTATTTTCTCTACCTCTTTGATTGGAGTATCAAGAAAAGAGGCAGTGGTATAAAGGCCTGCTGTGGTTGTTATGAACCCCAGGGCTAGCAGGGCCACAAAAAGTTTTTGTGGCCTGTATCCACGAACTGCATGAATCGGTTTCATGCCCAGCAGGGGCAAAGACGACAGCAAGAAACTAGCAATAGCAATACCTATAGTGAGCATAAGGGGACGGAATAGGGTAGAAGCTAGTGCCAGGCTTACTCCGAAATCTTTTAGGGTTAGCCAGGTTCCGATTGCAGTTAGTAGCGAGGTAGGTATAAGGGTGTAGGCCAGAGGTTTGGCTATGGTGAGTAAGTAGTTAGTCTTTGACCAGCCCAAGATAAGATAGGTGCCGAGTTCTTTTGCTCCTTGGGTGATGTAGATAAAGAGAACTAGAGTGAGCAGGGCTGTTGTCGAGAGCAATGACGTGAGGATAAAAATAGGCCATAGGCTAGTGCTTTGGTTACTTCCGGAGAGGGGGTTCAGAAGCTCTTCTTGGCTGATTCCACTGACTGCTGAGAGTTCTTGAAGGAAATCATTGAAATCCTCTTCACTGAAGCCGTACAGGAAATATTGTCCGTTGACTGTATTTGTTTCCTCCACCAAATCTGAAAACTTTCCTATGCTCAGATTTGGCCCGAAGGTAACTTCTGGTAGTTCTTGTAGGATGTTTTCCTCTACTGTGTAGAGTCCAAGGGTTTTTCCTTGTTCTGATGTGAGGAGATCCCCAATATTTTTGGTACCCAGAATAGTCACGCCCAGATAATTCAGTTCTGGCAAACTACTAAGATTGTTGGGGTCTGCGAGTAGACCTAGATGGGTTCCGTCCGCTGATCCGTCGACAGCAGATAGTTTTTTATCTGCCCTGATAAGGACAGCCTGCTCTTGAAAAATCTTTGCGTTTAGGTAGCCTTCAACCTGCGCTGCTTGGTCAGGGTTCAGGCTTGAAATGGTAAAATTTTTCCCTTGGTGCAAATAATTGGTAATTTCTTTTTCGTAGCCATCTGCTCGAACAGCAGCGAAAAGAGCTATATTCACGACCGCTAGCAAGACTAATAATGCGCTAGCAAAGTATTTAAGAGTTTGGCGCATGGTGCTACTCACCCCCTTGTGTCTTGTTTAATTAGCCACGGCAGTTCCAGTAGGCGGTTGCCTGCTGTGTGCCAACGAATTGAACAGCTGATGCCAAAACACCTGGCTTCTTCCAGCCAGAGAAGGTGGTGTTAGCGGTTGCAGAGTGGTCGTACGTGCCGCTTTGTACCTTGGAGTAGCTGTTGACACCCAGGCTGCGACCATAATCCCAGCTCACTGCACTGTTTTTGTAGTACACGGTTGCAGCTTCGGCTGCCGTTCCAGCACCAAAAGCCGCCGCAAGTACCAGAGAAACCCCTGCTACTGCTTTCAGAATTTTGTTCCTCATTTCAATCAACTCCTTTGTGATTTCTTGGTGGGTGTGATTAGCGCCATGTGTGATTCATAATATATATATATATAGTGATTTGCAACACCTTGAGCTGTTTGAGGTGAAGGAATCTTTTTATCAGTCTGAGGCCAAGTAGGCATGCAGCGAAGCTGCTGGCTCGGACGAAATGGGCGGGTGCATAGCACGCAAGAGCAAACGCAGTCTGCCGTAAGGCGAGGCATGAACCGCCGAGTAAAAGAAGCTCACCAGATGAGCTGGTGACAGTAAGGGCAAGCCTGCGAAATGAATAAGCCTCAAGATTCTTGGGGCTTTCGCATTCGCTGGGGGTGCAATAAACCCCACCACCTGCTCATGCAGGAGGTGGGGTTTGCACGTCGCTGGCCGGCTTAGTTGGCACCGAGCAGACGGTTGAGCTTGTTGAAAGAGGACTTCCAACCAGCTACCGACATTTCGTGCATGGCAGGGTCGAGAGGGCCCTGGGTGATGGTGACGCGAGTGGTGTTCTCGTCAATCTTCTCGAAGGCGGTGCGGTTGAGGAAGTAGGAGCCGGCTTCCATACCGTGGGCTTCAGCCAGCTCCTCACCGATAGCCTCATAGCCCTCGATCAGTTCACCGGGTACCAGCTTGTGGAAGGTGCCGTTGACGGGGGAGGTGAACTCGGGGTTCTCTTCGCTGACCATGACGAACTTCTGGGCACCGCCCTCGCGCACGTCAATCTCAACGGTATCCAGGGGCACGGTGAAGCCTTCGGGACCAAACCACTGGGGCATCAGGTCAGCTGAGGTGAAGGCCTCATAAAGGGCTTCGGGAGTGGCCTCAAAATCGTGGGTAAAGGTCAGGACTTCTTCGGGGGCAATGGTGCAAAATCAAAGTTCATGGTGTTTTCCTTAGGGTGGGAGCGATGGGCGCTCTGAAAGCGATTTACCTATTCTAATAGGTATATTTCTCGGGGTTCAGACAGAGATATCTGCTCTTGCACAAAAAATTTTTGACGAAACACTTGCATCCACCTAGCCCCAGGGGTTACATTTATTACAGATGGAGGTAAGACTATGAGTGCTCAGACAGCAACTCGCCTAAACCCAAACGAATTAACTGCCCATGAGGTGCAGACTCTTGAAAGCCTCGCTGCCGAATATTCAGCCAGCCCCGCGCTTCACATCCTTGTAAACATGATTCTAGCCGCGAAGGAAAGCGGTGAACCTCTTGAAATCTTTTCCCACGATAAAGAACTATCACCTAACCAGGCTGCTCAGCTCATCGGTATGAGCCGTCCTTTCCTGCTCCGTTTCATTCGTAATGGGGAACTGAAAAGCCATACTGTAGGAACTCATCAGCGCATCAAACTCCCCGACCTTCTAGATTTTCAAGAGCGTCGAGTACGAGCCAAAGCAGGTCATGAAGAAGCTGTGAAGGCTCCTGTTGCTGAGTCTGTACTAGATCTTTCCGACAGTGAACTTGAAGAGCTCCGTCTAGGGTTCCAGGTTGGCGAGGAGTAAATCTATAACTCGCTGAGCGATGGGTTCCTTCAGTTCACACTCCTGACAGATGGGGAGAGCGCCGCTTTCCCCATCTCTCGTTGGTACAAAAAATACTCCGCATAGGGATTGAACCGCTTTCCCCATGACGATGCTTTCTGTCAATTTCACCTTACTTGTGTAGTGGGCAACTACCTGTTCGGTTGGCTCAATATCTGACAGGCGGATTTTACTGCTCTGACTGTTGGTGAGTAGCTGAGCTAGATGGGAGTAGCTGACAAAAAGTTCGAAGACTAAACTGTCGGGGTCTCCCTGCGCATAAACGGACTCTACAAGACGTGTATCTGGTTGGAGCGGGCTCACCCAGTATCTGCGAATATCCTGCAGCGCTTTTTGATTCGATACTTTTACGCGGAGCGAAATAGAGGTATCACAATAGGTTTGGTGTGCTGTGTCGAGAGAAATATCAGGGTCACTTGCGGGTGAGATGTTGAGCGAGATGCTTGCCTTGTCTCCTTGAACCGTGACGGTATCGGAGACCGTAGCGCCGGGGGTCTTGACTGCTTGGTCAAGAATTGAAAGGAAAGCCGTTAAGGATTTTTGTCGTTCCTCTGCTAGTTTCTTCCGTTTCTCGTCCATGGTGTGAATAACGAGATCAAGCTTTTGAGGAAAGGCAGAGACCTTGCTCCTCTTCAAAAATTCTTGTGTTTCTGAATGGAAATGATCATGGGTAGCTGCATAGATAAGCCAGGGGACTGGTGCAAGAAAAATGACGGCCCCGCGCCAAGCGGCCCCGCACCGGTCGCGAACCTCGTATACAGTCTTACCTTCGATAGATGAACCTCGGTGTTTATCTGGTCTGAGTCCATACGCGAAGAAAGAGTCTGCATCACTGAGAAGAGGGTGGCTGAGGTGCAGAAAAGAAATACTTTCGAGTAACTCTGCAAAGGCAGACGAATCAGCTGTTTCCAGCTTCCTGACCCTGTCGTACATGACAGGGTCAGCAAAACTGTTGCGTGGAAGCCGTCTTAGAGTTTTGAGAGTGGGTCGAGTGATGCGCATACCAATATTCTAGGTGTTGGTACGCAAATAAAGTGGCAGTTTATGCCTGCTTGAGCAGTTCAGCCAGCTTGCCGAAAGAGCCCTGCCAGGAGGCCAGGGTCTGCTCATGCACACCGGCGGGCAGGGGCCCCTGGGTGAGCTTCAGAATGGTGCCTTCGCCGACGCCGTCTTCAGTTACCGCGGTACCCGCCTCAAACTCAAGGCGCAGACCAATCAGGGTATCTGAGGGCTGGCCGGACGGGGTGGGCAGGGCCTCCCGGTACTCGATCGTGTGGGGCTCCGCCAGGGTCACAAACCGCATGTACATGGGGGCCTGGAATTTAGCCTGGTCCTTGTGGCGCATGACGAACTGCTTGCGGCCGCCAATCACCGGTTCCAGGGTCAGGGTGTTGGGGATGATCTTCCAGTCGGCAGGCCCAAACCACTTGATGAAAAGCGTGGGGTTGGTGAAAGCCTCAAAGACCTGCTGCGGGGTTGCCGCGAACTCGTGGCGGTAGGTGATAGTTTCCTCGGGCTTGAGGTCGTCAATCTTAAAGTCGTTCATGTTCTACTTTTCGTCGCTGGTGGTCTTAGTGGTCTCAGCCTTCTCAGCCTGCTCAGCTGCCCGGCGGGCCTCGGCCTCAGCCTTTGCCTTCATATTGGCCTCCCAGCGGGCCTGAGCAGCAGCTGCCCGCTCGGCGTCCTTGGCGGCCTTACGGGCGGCAGCTTCTTCCTGGGCCCTTTGCTGGGCAACCTTCTTGGCGTAGTACTTACCCAAGAACTCGTCGCGGTAGTCGAAATATTCCCCGGAGTCGATAGCCGCGCGGGCGTCGTCCACCATCTTCACAATAAAGCGCTCATTGTGAATCGAGGCCAGGGTTGCCGAGAGGCGCTCGTCGGCCTTGAAGAGGTGGTGCAGGTAGGCGCGGGTGTAGTTGGTGCAGGTGTAGCAGTCGCAGCCCTCGAAGATGGGGGAGAAGTCGGTACGGTAGCGGGCGTTAGTCAGGTTGAAGCGGCCATCGGGGGTGTAAACGGCCGCGTTACGGGCCACGCGGGTGGGGGAGACACAGTCGAAGGTATCAACACCGTTTTCGATGCCGGTAAAGATGTCGTCGGGCTCCGAAATGCCCAGCAGGTGGCGGGGCTTGTTCTCGGGTAGCTCCTCGTTGCACCAGCGTACGATGGTGCCCAGATTTTCCTTTTCGAGAGCCCCGCCCAGGCCGAAACCGTCAAAGGGCATGGCGCCCAGATCACGGCAGGCCTTGCGGCGCAGGTCCTCATACTGGGCACCCTGAATCACACCAAAAAGGGCCTGGTAGGGTTTGCCCACCCGTTCAACGGTCAGGCGCTGGTGCTCAGCAATACAGCGCAGGGCCCATAGACGGGTGCGCTCTAGTGCCTCCTCCTGGTAGGCACGGGAGTTATAGAGGGTGGTCAGCTCATCGAAGGCAAACATGATGTCAGCGCCAATCTGGTGCTGCACCTGCATGGATACCTCGGGGGTGAAACGGTGAATATCACCGTTGATATGGGACTTAAAGTTGACCCCGTCGTCGTCCACATGGGCCATGCGTTCCTTGCCCGCCGCCACGTCGTCGTCGCCGATGGGACGGCCGTCCGCGCCGGTAGCCCCGGCCACGGTGCCCATGTCGATGACCTTCTTGAAGCCGGAACCCAGGCTCATCACCTGGAAGCCCCCGGAGTCGGTGAAAGTAGGGCCGTCCCAGTTCATGAACTGACCCAGACCGCCTGCGGCGTCGAGGACGTCCGGCCCCGGCTGCAGGTAGAGGTGGTAGGCGTTGGCCAGCAGGGCCTGGGCGCCCAAATCTTTCATAGCCTCGGGCAGCACGGCCTTGACGGTTGCCTTGGTACCCACCGGGGTGAAGGCGGGGGTGGCAATATCGCCGTGCGGGGTGTGAATGACGCCGGTACGCCCCTGGAAGGCGCCGCCGTTGGCGTCCACCTGCTTGCCGGTGGGTTGGGCAGTATCGGTCAGACGCTTGCCCAGTTCAAATGAAAAAGTGGGATCAGAAAATTCGGTATTGAGCACGGGAACAAGTCTACCGGGTGAGTGCGGAAGGACGCTGTGGCCCCGCTCCTTGAGGGTAAACGAAAGCTTCATAGGTATGCAGGAAGCACATACCTATGAAGCTTTCGGCGACATTCGGTGCGAGTGTGGGGTGCGATCTTAGTCGTCAGAGACGGTGACGGTCACGGGGATGTTGCCGCGGGTGGCGTTGGAGTAGGGGCAGACCTGGTGGGCTGCGTCGGCCAGTGCCTGGGCCTCGTCCTGGGGAAGTTCAGGAATGACGACCTCAAGCTCAACAGCCAGGCCAAAACCCTCACCCTGCTTGCCGATAGACACCTTAGCCCCTACGGAGGAGCCCTCGATGTTCTTCTTCTGCATGCGGGCAACCATCTGCAGGGCAGAGTGGAAGCAGGCCGCGTAGCCGGAGGCAAAGAGCTGCTCGGGGTTCAGGCCCTTACCGGAGCCACCCATCTCAACGGGAATGGCGAGATCGGCGTCAAAAGCGCCGTCAACGGTGCGGACGTGGCCGTTGCGGCCTTCGCCGGTTGCTAGAGCTTCGGTGGTGTAGAGGGGTTCCATGGGGTTTCCTTTCATGAGGTTTTAATTAGATTGTACACAATCTAATTGCGTGCAAGTAAATTGTTGGCTGATAATTTGCCCACAACCTATACTGGGTGGAATGAACCAAGACAGCAGCCTCGCCCTCGACAACCAGCTCTGCTTCTCCCTCTACCGCTCCAGCCGGGCCGTCACCCGCGCCTACCAGCAGCACCTGGGGGAGCTAGGTCTGACCTACCCCCAGTACCTGGTCATGCTGGTCATGTGGGAGAACCCCAACGGGCTGGGCATGAAAGAACTTGCCGCCCGCCTCGACCTCGACAGCGGCACCCTAACCCCGCTCATCAAGCGCCTGATTAACCACGGCCTGCTGACCAAGACCCGCGACGCCCGCGACGAGCGTCGCACCCTCATCAGTCTCACCCCTGCCGGGCAGGAGCTGAGAGGACGCGCGGCGTCCGTCCCCGGGGCCATCTACGCTGCCTGCGCGGTTGAGGGCCTCGACGTCCTGGCCCTCAAGGCCGAACTCGATGCCCTAGCCGAGCACCTGGCCGAAACACCTCCACGGGCAGATGGAACCAAGTAGGTTAGGGGTATGATTTTTGCGCGTTTCAAAGCCCGCCCCTTGCTCACCTGCGTCGCTCTGGTCCTCTGCATAGCGGTTGCATCGCTGCTGAGCAATATCACCACAGAAGCCCAGCTCTCGGGCCAGTCTGAGGCCATCACCTATGTGCGTAAAGTGGTGAGCAAGTTCCTCAACTCGGGTACCCTATGGGCGGCCCTGGGGTTCTACGCGGGCTGGCTGTGGTCTGGCAGTAGAACTCGCCCCGCCCCGCTCTGGGTGCCTGTAGCAGCCGCGGTGGCAGCGTCCTTAGGTGCCCTAGCCGGGCACTACGCCCTGGGGAACCTGCTGGGCATCATGGAAGCCAGCATCTGGATTGAGAACTACCACTGGTTTATTGCAGCCGTTATCATATCGGGGCCCCTGGGCTGGTTGGGCGCTAGGTCCGCGCAGGACGACCGCACAGGGAAGCTCCTGCGCTATCTGGTTCCCGCGGGGGCTGTAGCAGAGCCCCTCGTCACCGGCATGTTCTGGTATCCATCAGGGTTCAGTTTCCCGGTGTCTGAGATTGCCTCAAGCTATACCGTGGGCCTATTGCTGATGCTTCTAGGCGCGCTGGGACTTTGGGCCGTCTACTGCGCGAATAAGGCGGCCGCCCCCACCCTAGAAAACCCGCGCCGCCGCTTCTAACACCATCCAGGCCTGGAGCTGGGTCGAAAGATCAACCGGCTGGGCAGGCTTGAGCACCTCAGAAATATGCCGGGTGACATCGGGTGAAAAGAGGGCGACAGCCTCACCGCGAATCTCGGTGGGGTCGATACCGAGTTCGTTCATGGGCAGGTCGGGGTCGAACTCGCGGCGTCCGTCCCAGAAGAGTTCGGCGGTTGCAAGGACGAGATCCTGCGCCTGCTCCCGCACGCCCTGCGGCAGGGCAGCGTGAGTGGCAACCTCGGCAAGGTAGCGCACCAAAATACCGGTAAAAAGCCCGCCGTCCCCGCCGCCCTGGGTCGCTAGAACCCGCAGGGTTTCTGCCTCTGACACCTCAAAATCCCGGCCAAACTCCCGGTCAATACCGGCCAGAACCTCGGCGATATGCTCAGCCGGGTCAACCGTCAGCAGCTCAGACTTGCCGGCATCAAGCACCGCCAGATAGGCCGCGAGAACCGGCCCCTGGTTATAGGTATAAAGACCGCTCTCCACCGAAGAAATCTCGGCGCGAGCCCCGCGCCCTGCCACCTTAACCCCGTCCAGATAAAGGCCGCGCTCCGCATCAAAGAGGTTGGCGTGCAGCCAGTTCAGCAGGGCTGCTGCCTCGTCATACCGGTGGGCCCGCGCGAGAGCCAGAGCAATGGGAGCGGTCGCCGGAGTGTTCTTAAAATCGTGGTCCTTGGACCAGAAGGCACCCCCGCCCACCTCAGCGGTGCAGGCAGCGGCCAGCTCCCGGTACAGCCGGGTGGCGGCGTCCTGGGCTGCAGAATCCCCGTTACCTTTCACCGCGAGCGCCAGTCGGTTGAGGCGCTCGCAGGCCAGGGTCAGCCAGGCCATGTCGTCGTAGAAGGAGTTGGGGTAGGAGCCGAGGTTGCGCATCTGGATGCCGCGCAGTACCGCGCGGGCCTGGCGCAGGGACGCTTGTGCCTGGCCCTGCCCGTCGGGTGTGGTGAGCTGGCGGAAGCCTGCATCGACGAGGTTGTCGAGCAGGTGGGCCTGCCACCAGTAGTGCCATTCACCGTGCCGCTGGCTGCGGCGGCGGGTGTCGGGGTGGAGGGTGCGCCCTAGCAGGGTACCGGGGACGCCTGCGACCCGGTGCCCGAAGAGCCGCGTGACGGAGTGGGCTGCTGTGCCTGCCCGCTGCCCCAGGGTGTGGCGGTGCTCGGCGGTGAGCGCTGCGAGCTGGTCGGGTGAGTGCTGCAGGTGCTTGGGGTGCATGGCGTTTCTTTCTTTGGCGCGTCGGTGGGCGGTGGTGTGGGCCGGTTTTTAGTCTACCGGCTGGGCGGTGCCGGTGCTCTTGTGCCGAATGTGCCTCTTATTCCCGAGCGGGTGGGCTTACTCCCGACATTCGGGAAAAGGCGTCACATTCGGTGGCAGGGTGCTTCTGCTAAAGTATGGTGAATGCACACCTCTTCTTCTGCTGGGCGGGCTTCTGCCGTCTGGGTTTATTTATCGTCTGCTGCCCTGTCGATGTTGGGCAATTCTATTGCCGGTATTGTGTGGCCTTGGCTGGTGCTGGAACGCACTGGCAACCCGGCCGCGGCGGGTATTGTGGCTGCTGCGATTGCGGTGCCGTCGCTGGTTTTTGCCTATTTTGGTGGCAACCTGGTCGATAGCCTGGGCCGTAAACCGGTATCGGTGATTTCGGATATTATTTCGGGTCTGTCGGTGGTGGCTGTGATTGCGGTCGATATGGTCTTTGGACTGACGCTGAGCTGGTTCATCATTATCGGTATTTTGGGTGCGGTGGGTGATATTCCCGGTATGAGTGCCCGGGCTGCCCTGGTCGGCGATGTTGCTGAAACATCGGGTAAGAAGGTCGCCCAGATTTCTGGCTGGAATCAGGCCCTGAGCGGGGTGAGTTTCTTGGTCGGACCCGCTGCGGCCGGTGTGCTGATGACGGCCCTGCCCATTGAGCAGGTCCTGTGGATTACAGCTGGCTGCTCCCTGCTTGCTGCCGCCCTGACCGCCTGCTTGCGCCTGCAGAAGGCGGGCGCGGACGTCCGTGCTGAGGGTCAGGACGCCGCTGCCCAGCTGGGTGAGGACGGGCAGGTGCCAGCGTCCTCCCCTGAAGCCCCTACCGAAGACCCTTTCAAGGGGCTGGCGGGCTGGAAGAAGGCCCTGGGCTACCCGGTGATTCGTCTGCTGGCTCTGGATTCTTTGCTATCGATGGCCCTGGTAATGCCCTATCTAATGGTGCTTCTGCCCGCCCATTTCCAGGGGATTAACCAGCCGGGGCTGTACGGGGCGTCCATGTCTGCCTTTGCCGTGGGCATAATGGTGACCAGTATGGTGGCGGGGAAGATTATTCCCTTCCCGCGCCGGGCCTGGGTGGTGGGTATGGTCTTCTATACCCTGGCCTTCTTTGGCATGGCCTTGCTGGAGACTTCCTGGCTAGCCATCGTGGGCTTGGGGATTTCCGGCTTGGGCGGGGGTATTATGAACCCCCTGCAGACCCTGCTGGTGACCGAGGGTGTACCCGAGCAGATTCGCGGCCGGTCGTTCTCAATCTTTATGGCTATTAGCCAGGTGGCCGCCCCAATCGGTCTGGTGGCAACCTCGGCGGTGCTAGCCTTTGTGACGATTTACCAGGTGGCCTGGGCGCTGGCTGGCCTTTGGCTACTGGTGGCTATCTACCTGGTGATTCGGGGCCTGCAATTACTCCCAGCAAGGAGCACTGAGTCGGTAGAAGAGAGCAGTTCTGTTCCTGTAGCTGACTAGCTTCAGCCCGCCTGTATCGAATGTACCTCTTAGTCCCGAGCGGGTGGGCTTACTCCCGACATTCGGGAAAAGGTGTCACATTCGGCGGCTAGCGAGCGGCACCCTCAAGGAGACCTAGCCTCCGCCCACTCTGTACCGTCACGGTCTGCCCGGTGAAGGGGTGGGGGAAGGTCAGCGACCTAGCCAGTAGCTGCAGGGGTAGGGCGGGTTCGTCCTCGGCGATGGGCAGGACGGCCGGGTAGACCACATCCCCCACAATCGGCGCCCCTGCCGCCGCCAGGTGCACCCGCAGCTGGTGGGTCTTGCCGGTATGCGGCTCCAAAAGATAGTGGGCCAGGAGCGTACCCGCCTGCGGCAGGGGCAGGGCCGGGTTGGCCTCAGAGGCTGGGGGCAGGACGCCGTCCGCCATCTCAAACACCTTCAGGCAGGTAATACGCGACTGGGCATTGAGCCCCTCAAAGGAGGCACCGGAGCGGCGCCGCTCGCGCCGCTCAGCTTTGGTCTCAACGGGCAGGGGACCGGTGTCACCGGGCAGGAGCTCAACACCGGTATGGGCTACCTGCATAGCCCCGTGCTGGTTATCAATGCGCGAGCGTACCGTCAGGCTCTCACCCACCTCCAGCCCGGTGATAGGGGCCGCGATGGCCTCGTAGGTCTTGGTGGGTTCGCGCCGCTGGAACATGGTTTGAAAGGGGGCACGGGCCTCGGGGGTCTTGGCAAAGAGAACGACCCCGGCGGTTGCCCTGTCCAGGCGGTGAATCGGAATCAAATCGGGGTTGTTCTCCCGAACCCGCAGCTGGGTCAGGGCAGTATGCGCGACAAAGGAGCCGTTGGGGGTGGTGGGCAGGAAGTGGGGCTTATCAATGGCCAAAACCCACTCATCCTCGTAGAGCACCGGCATGTCAAAGGGCACGGGCTTTTCAACCCCCAGTTCCCGGTAGTACCAAATCTTTTGCCCTGTCAAAGGCGCATCGGGGGCAACCGCCTGACCGTCGGCGTCCTTCACCTCATCGCGCTCAAAGCGGGAGGTAAAGAGGGAGCGCTCGTGGGGGTAGAAGCGGGCAACCAGGTAGTCCAACACCGTGCTTGCGCCCAGGGTGTCGTCCTCGGGATTGCACGCGTCGGGCAGCACAAAAGAGACGGCGTCAATCCCGTTGCGCTGGGGCAGGGGCTTGGGGGAAAGGTGGCGGTTGATTCGGCGCATGGGCTCTATTATCGCAGGTAGACCCCAAGGCCTGCTTGATAGAGTTGAACTGCCTCTCTCGTGGACTCCACGCGGTACATCCATCCTTAAGAAAATCTCCGCGAGCGTGAGACCAGAGAGGAGGTAATGGCTGTGGCTAAAAGCAAGGCTAAGAAAAACAGCCCCGACAAGATTGCAGTCAGAATCGTCGCTACTGCAATACTCATCGGAGCTGTAGCAAAGCTTTTGGAAGCTATCGAACCGTTCATTCGATAGGTCCTACAGCAAGGGGTGACTCTGGTAGTAAGCGGCTACCGGGGTTGCCCCGCCTTGTTTGCTGTCATCCTTAAGATAAAACCAGTTTATCTGCTTTGTATTGTGCGTCAAGGGTGGCTAAAGGGAACCCACCATCAGCTCCCGCACCACCCGGTAGCTGGCCTCAAAAGCGGGCAGGGGCAGGAACTCGCAGTTGGAGTGGAAATTGTGTGCCCCCGTGAAGAAATTGGGGGTGTAGATTCCCCGGGTGGAGAGATACGAGCCGTCGGTGCCCCCGCGCATGGCCAGGTTGATGGGCTCGATACCCAGCCGGGCAAAGGCGGCGCGCAGATGCTCGGCCGCCACGGCGTTGGCGCTGGTTTTGGCGTCCTCAAGGTTGCTGTAGATATCTGAGATATCCAGCTGCACGGACGCCCGCGGGTTGGCTTCTGCCGTCCGCTCAGCTAGGTCGCACAGGAAGTCTTTTTTTGCCTCGTAGCCGGCCCGGTCGTGGTCGCGGATGCTGATATCGACGGTTGCGGTGGCCTGGTTGCCCGCTATCCCGTTGACCCAGAGGTAGCCCTCACGCCCCTCGGTGTGCTCGGGGGTTTGGGTGCGGTCGAGGGCCGCCACAAAGTCGTGGGCCACCAGAATCGGGTTGACCAGGTTGCCCTTGGAATTCATGGGGTGGGCGGTCACGCCCTCAACGTGCAGGCGGGCATGCCCGGCATTGAAAGTAGCCTCGACCAGCTCACCCAGTTCGCAGCAGTCCAGGGTGTAGGCATAATCCACGGGGAAGCGCGCCAGGTCCATGGTGCGCACGCCCAGCAGGCCGATTTCTTCATCCGGCACAAAGGAGAGGTAGATATCGGGGTGGGCGGACGCACCCGCCCCGCTTCCCTGCCCCTGGGCACCTGCCTGCCCGGCGGCGTCCGCGTCCGCAGCTAAGAGCCGCACGGCTGCTTCCATGACCGAGGCGACCCCGGCCTTGTCGTCCGCTCCCAGCACACTGGTGCCGTCGGTGATGATGATGCGCTGGCCCGTATAGCGGATGATCTCGGGGTGCTCGGCCTCGCGCAGCCAGATGTCGAGGTCGGTGTTGAGGCAGATGTCCCCGCCGGGGTAGTCGATGACGCGGGCGTGCACGTCGGGGGAGAGGTTGACATCGACCGTATCGAGGTGGGTGCAGAAGCCGATGGCGGGGGCTTCGGTGCCCGCGGGCAGGGTGGAGGGAATGTGGGCGGTCAGCACGCAGGTGTCGCTCAGGTGCACGTTGTGGGCACCGGCTGCCGTGAGTTCGTCCTTGAGCAGGCGGGCCAGCTCCCACTGCCCCTGGCTGGTGGGCACGACCGACGCTGAGGCGTCCGACTGGCTAGAAATCACCGAGTAGCGCAGAAAGCGGGCAGCTAGCGCTTCTTGTAGGTCGGTATCGGGGGCGTAGGTGGGGGTGAATGTGGTGGTGCTCATGGTGAGTAGTCTACTCTTGGGGCGCGGAAACTTAGCTCAGTAGCTCCTGGCAGCCGGGGCAGCGGAAACTGATGCGGTCGGTGTCTTCCTCACGGGCGTACAGGTGGCCCGCTGTGTAGCGGTCGGCGCCGGTACCGGTTTCTGAGAGGTCTTCCTTGATGATGGTTTCCCCGCAGCGGTAGCAGGGGCGACCCGCCCGCCCGTAGCACCAGAGCGGTTCGGCGCTGGTGCGGGTGACCCGGTGCGGACGCCCGCGGTTAGCATCCAGCAGCAGGCGGGCAATGGAGACCATGGCAGCGATATCGGGCACCGCCCCCACCGGGGTGCGCGGGTCAAGACCCGCGAGAAAACAGGTCTCAGCCCGGTAGATGGTGCCGATACCGGCCAGGTTCTTCTGATCGAGCAGGGCTACCCCTAGGGGACGCTCCGGCCGGGCGGTCAGGTTAGCTACCGCCTGCTCAATCGACCAGTCGGGGCCAAGCAGATCGGGGCCCAGGTAGGATAGGCGGTCAGCTTCTTGGCTAGTGGGGAAAACCTCAAGTAGTCCCAGGGTGAAGCCCACGGCTTCGACCGGGTGGCTGCCGGGCACTACCTGCCCGTCGCTATCAAGCCTTGCATTAGCCTGAATCAGAGCCCGTACCTGATCAGCCGGGCGCCGCCACTTCTCACGTGTACCGTCCGTATCTAGCCCGTAAAGGTGCCAGATGCCGTCCATCTTCAGGTGGGAGTGCACGGTCATCTCACCAATGCGCAGCAGAATATGCTTACCCCGGGCCAGGGCCCCGTGAATGGGCTGACCCGCCAGATTGATGTCGGCAACCTGGGGGTAGCGGAAATCCGTAGTGTGGGCTGTTCTACCGGCAAGAGCGCGGTGGAGTGAGCGGGCCTGCCGCCACACGGTATCACCTTCAGGCACTGCTAAACACCCCTCCGTGTTATCAAAATGTGACCTGTCTAATATGACCTATCTATGACGCCTTGCGCGCCCCTCTGCTCACAGTGTAGACCAGATTCGCTGCAAAACTTGCGTGCCACCTGCTGAAAGGGTGTATAGTCGTTTCACGTCATGCTTCACCGTTGAAGTTTATGGCCCAGCACTAACTTAATACAAAGGGCAGGCTCATGCGATGTTGCTAGAGTAGGCCCTGACTCCTTAGGCGGTCTCCCAGCCGCCTGTCCCCTAGATGGAGGTCAGAACAATGAATCTGCTCTTTGCCGCACTCATGGTTGTTATGGTCATGATGCTTGTGATGTCTCTCGGTGCTTTCTACGTGCACCTTACCCGCAGCGTCCGCGCCTTCCGCGCTGGCTACGAGGGCATGGAGTACAACCTCACCGCCTAATCAATGAGAGACCGCTAGCCACTCAGAACCTCCCTTGCCCCACGCAAGGGAGGTTCTGCTGTTTTTAGGAATAGTCCTTCCGCATGCGCAGGCCGCGCGGGGTGGCGTAGAAACCCGCGGCCAGCAGGGCCCGGCGCAGGGTGAGGACGGGGTGCTCGCCGCCCTCTGCTGCTGCGTCCGGCTGGTCGGGAGCAGGGGGTAGGGGGCCCGGCGCGCTGAGCACATCCACCCCGCCCGCGGTTTCGATGACGATTTTGTCGGCTACTCCGGCGCGCACCAGCTGGCCGATCAGAGGTGCGGACGCCTCCACCCGGTCGGCTCGGTCGGTAAAGGGCAGCAGGGTTTTACCGCCGCGTTCCAGGTAGAGGGTGAGCTCCCCGTCAACCAGGATGATGACGGCCCCGGCCTTGCGCCCTGGCTTGTGCTTGATGGGGGTGCGGTCGCTGTCCCAGGCCACGGGGACGGGCCAGGGTAGGGCGGCACCGTAGGGGTTAGCCGGGTCGGTGGCAGCGAGCAGGGTGACCGAGTGGCGGGTGCGGCGCACCGGGGCGTAGGCGGACGCGCCGGGTGCGGCGCCTTGCCCCTCGTCTGTGGCGGTGGTGTCGTCCGCCGCCCGGAGCCTATCGACGGTGGAGGAGGTTGAGAACTGGGCGGCGCCCAGGCCCTCTATGAAGTAGCCGCGGCGGGCCAGGCCCTTTTCTTCGGCGGCAGACAGTACCCGGTAGACCCCGGCGAAGCCGCCGGGGGTGTCCTCAACGGTCACGGCCCCGCGGGTGAGCACCCCGTAGCGGTCCATGAGCAGTTCGGCGCGGGCGGCAGCTGCCACGGTGGCATCGAGCGGTTCGGCCTCGATACGGGCCCAGCGTCCGCCGTCGATAGGGGCGACCTGGGCGGATACCGCCGGGGCCCGGCCCACGCCCACCCCTAGGCGGGAGGCCGAGAGGCGGGAGGCCCCGCGTCGCATTCCCACGGAGCGGGCCCGGGGAGCGGGGGCGGCCACCTTGTGGGCCGAAGCCCCGCCCGAGATCAGGGCCCGCACCGGGGCGAAGGTATCGCCGGTGACTAGCCCGGCCCAGATCAGGTTCCAGAGGGCGGTTGAAATCTCCTGGGCGTTCGGGGGCGTGTTACCCAGTGAGGCGGCCAGGGTGGCGAGCTGGGTCTGAATCTGGCTGAAGAAGAGCCCGCCGGTTAGCAGCTCGTAGATGGTGTTTTCGAGGGCTCCCAGGGCGGCGAGCGCCTCGGTGCGTTCTACCTCATCGGGCAGGGTCAGGGCCGCGCTCTCACCCAGGTGTAGAGCGACCCAGCCGTCGTCCCCGGCGAGCTGGCCGGCGCCCGTCCAGATGACGTCCCCGGCGCTCATGGCTGAGTCGAGCAGGGCGGGGGTGTAGTCGCTGATGCGGGCCTTGAGAATCAGAGGTTCGAGAGCTGAGGCGGGCACCCGCACCCCGGCGAGCTGGTCGATCACGGTGAGTAGGCCGTCGTAGCCGCTGAGCATGGCGCTTTCGTCCCGGCGGACGCTGATGGGCTGGGCCGGTGCCCCGAAGGTGCCGGGTGCGGCGGTGGTTTCGGTGACCTGCCAGGAGCCCACATGCTGCCAGGGCGGCAGGAAGCGGGCGTAGGTACCGGGGGTAACGGGTTCGACGTCGGCGCGCAGGGCTGCCAGGGAGCGGGAGCGTAGGGTGCGCAGGACGGCGGCGTCCACCCATTCGGTTCCGGCCAGGTAGGCGGGGTCGGTGGAGCCGGTACGGGCGGCGGCTAGCTCGGCGCGGAGCTCTTCGGGCAGGAACTCACCGGAGATAACCCGCCGGTCTGCTGCCAGGGTGCGCAGGGCGGTATCGACCACCGAGACGCCCAGGGAAAGGGCGGCAGCAGCCTGGGCAGCGGTAAAGGGGGCGTGGGTACGGGCGTAGCGGGCGACCAGGTCAACCAGGGGAGCCTCGACCGGCTCCAGGAAGGCTAGGGGGACCCCGATGGGCAGGGGTACGCCCAGGGCGTCTCGCAGGCGGGCGGCGTCCTCAATGGCGGCGTAGAGTTCCCGCCCGTGCAGGCGGAAGCGCAGGGCCCGCCCGGCTGTCACCAGGGCCTCAAGGTGGTCGGTGGCTTCGGCTTCGGTCAGGACGCGCTCGCTCGGTTGACCTGCCTTGGTGCCGGGAGCGGGGGCGTTGGCGTCCTCACCGGAGCCTGCCCCTGCGTCCTCACTGGTGCCCTGGTCCAGAAGCACCCGCAGGCGCTGGGCTGCCTCGGCGGCGGTCAGGGGGCCGAGCAGGCGCAGCAGGTCGGCGGCTCCCTCCACCCCGCGCAGGCGGTAGCCCGCAGCGGTGCGCTGGAGTCGAGCCTCGGTGGAACGGATGACCTCAACATCGAGCAGTTCGCGCAGCTCGTCCTTGCCGAGTAGTTCAGCTAGCAGGGCAGGATCCAGGGCCAGAGCAGCGGCGCGGCGCTCGGCCAGGGGGGAATCCCCGTCGTAGAGGAACTGGGCCACATAGCCAAAGAGCAGGGTGCGGGCGAAGGGGGAGGGGGTTTCGGTTTCCACCTCGCTGATGCGTACCTTTTTGGCCTCAAGATCCTTGTGCAGGGCGGTCAGGGCGGGCAGGTCGTAGACGTCCTGCAGGCACTCGCGGGCGGTCTCCAGCAGGAGGGGGAAGGTGGGGTACTTGCGGGCCACATCCAGGAGCTGGGCGGAGCGCTGGCGCTGCTGCCACAGGGGAGTGCGGCGGCCCGGGTCCTTGCGGGGTAGCAGTAGGGCGCGGGCGGCGTTCTCGCGGAAGCGGGAAGCAAAGAGGGCAGAGTTACCCACCCGCTCGGTCACGATGTCTTCGAGCTCGGCCGGGTCGAAGATGAAGAGGTCAGCCCCGGGCGGTTCGGCCTCCATAGCAGGGATGCGTAGCACGATGCCGTCGTCAGCGGCCATAGCTGAGGCATTGACCCCGTAGCGTTCCTCAGCCCGGGCGCCGACGGCCAGGGCCCAGGGGGAGTGGACGGGCATACCCAGGGGCGAATGCAGAATCAGCCGCCAGTCCCCCAGCTCATCGCGGAAACGCTCGACCAGCAGGTGCTTCTCGCTGGGCACCTGGCCGGTCGCCTCTGCCTGCTCCGCCACGTAGGCCAGCAGGTTATCGGCGGCCCACTGATCCAGGCCAAGGCCGCGCAGGCGGGCGTGGGCGGCACCGGCGTCCTTACTGTTCTCAAGGGCCAGCTCCCGGGTAAAGGCCCCCAGAGCCCGCCCCAAATCGACGGGACGGCCCGGCGAATCCCCATGCCAGAAGGGCAGGCGCCCGGGGACGCCGGGGGCGGGGGTCACCGTCACCCGGTCGTGGGAGATGTCCTCAATCCGCCAGGACGAGGCCCCTAAGGCAATGACGTCCCCGGCCCGGGATTCATAGACCATCTCCTCATCCAGCTCACCCACCCGCTTGGGAGCCTTGGAATCCTCAGCCCCGGCAATGAAGACCGGGAAGAGACCGCGGTCAGGGATCGTACCGCCGGAGGTTACCGCCAGGCGCTGGGCCCCGGGGCGGCCCTCAATCGTCCCGGCATCCCGGTCCCAGACAATGCGGGGGCGTAGCTCGGCAAACTCGTCCGAGGGGTACTTACCGGCCAGCAGATCCAGGGTTGCCTCAAAGGCCGCCCGGGGCAGGGTAGCAAAGGGAGCCGTTGCCCGCAGGGCCTCAAACCAGGCCTCCACGCTAATCGGCCCCAGGGCGCAGGCGGCTACGGTCTGCTGGGCCAAAATATCCAGGGGGTTAGCGGGAATGGCCAAGGGCTCAATCTGCCCGGCCAGCATACGCTGTACGGTCACTGTGGCGTTCAGCAGGTCACCCCGGTGCTTGGGGTAGAGGTAGCCGCGCGACACCTCTCCCACCTGGTGGCCAGCTCGCCCCACCCGCTGCAGGCCAGAAGCTACCGAATGCGGGGCCTCCACCTGAATCACCAGGTCCACATGGCCCATATCAATACCCAGTTCCAGGGAGCTGGTTGCCACCACGCACCGCAGCTGCCCCGACTTCAGGGCCTCCTCAATCAGGGTGCGCTGGTCCTTGGACAGCGACCCGTGGTGGGCCCGCGCCAGCACCGGTGGAGCCCCGGCAGCCGCCGCCGAGCCCCCCATCACCTGGGCAGGGGGCTGGGTCGAAAGGGGTAAGGACGCACCCGCCCCCGGCAGGCGCTCATCGTCAGCTTCCAAGCGGGCTGGGGTGTCCTTGGCTAGAGCCTCAGCCAGTACATCGGCCAGGGCCTTCGGCTCCCCGCCGGTAGCCGCGTAGGTGCGGGCACCGGTGGAGGCGCTCGCGGTCACCTCACCCAGCTCCCCGCGGGCCTCTAGACGGCCCAAGTAAATCTCGTTGAGGCGGGCCGTTAACTTCTCAGCCAGCCCGCGCGAGTTAGCAAAGACAATGGTGGAGCGGTTAGCCTCCACCAGGTCCACAATGCGCTCTTCCACATGTGGCCAAATGGAGGCCTGGTAGCCGTTGAGGTTCGGGGTTTCGCCCCCGGCGCCGGAGCCCGGGGCGGACGCCGCCACCTGCACCTCCTCGATGGTGAGGTCAGGCTGGGTTCGGTTCTGTGCCTGGGGAGCAGATTCTGTTTCCTCACCGGGGAAAACACCCACAGCATCCCACAGGGCCTGCTCGGCACTTGCCCGTGCAGGCAGGGGCTGGTCAAAGTAGTCAGAAGAAGGCTCGTCTGGTTGGGAACCCAGGGCAGGGCCTGCCACCGGGCGGATACCCAGGGCCTCAGCCACCGTTACCCCTTGAGGCAGGGACTCCGCCAGCCGCACAGAGACTTCCGGCCGGGTGCCGGCGTCCGCCAGGGTATCGGCCTGCACGGTGCCGTCGTCGAAAGCGCGGTCCTCGAACTCGGTGGCGTCCAGGGAGCGAATCTGGGAGCGGGTACGCTCGGTGAGCTTATCCAGGTAGGCACCCGACCCGGCGGGCGCTGGGGCTGGCCGGGGGCTACTGCCCTGCTTGAAGGAGTTACCCCCCTCGCCGTAGGTGTTGGGGCCGCCCAGAGCCGTCATATCGGGCACCGGCACCGAAAGGGTCAGCTCCCACTCCTTGGCCGAGGGCGGGCGCACAATCTGCACCGGCACACTGCCACCCAAAAAGCGGGCGACGGTTTCAACTGGCTCCACGGTAGCCGACAGCCCCACGCGCTGGGCCGGGGTCTCAAGAATCTGGTCCAGGCGTTCAAGGGTCACCGCCAGGTGAGCACCACGCTTGGTACCGGCAACCGCGTGCACCTCATCGATAATGACCGTATGCACCTTGGTCAGGGTCGAGCGGGCCTTAGAGGTCAGCATCAAAAAGAGAGACTCGGGGGTGGTAATCAGAATATCCGGCGGGTTAGAAATCAGCTGGCGGCGTTCCTTAGCCGGGGTATCACCGCTGCGCACACCCACCCGCACCTGCGGCGGCTCTACCCCCAGCTGCCGGGCGGTCTGGGCAATACCGATCAGGGGAGCGCGCAGGTTGCGCTCAACATCCACACCCAGGGCCTTGAGGGGGGAAATATAGAGGACGCGGGTGCCCCCGCCCCCTGCCTGCTGCGCCTGCCTGCCACCGGCGTCCGCCCCCTCATCGTTAGCGGCCCCGAGTCCCCCGCCCCCGTGGTTCTCAAAATGCAAGCGGTCAAGGGCCCACAGAAAGGCCGAAAGGGTCTTACCCGATCCGGTCGGAGCCACAATCAGGGCATGGTGACCCGCCGAAATCGCCTCCCAGGCCCCCGCCTGGGCAGCCGTGGGCGCAGAAAAAGCCCCCTCAAACCAGCGACGGGTGGGGGCCGAGAAAAAACTCAGGGCACGGGAGGTAACGGGTTCTGCCATAGCCCCCATTATCCCCTTAAAAACAAACGGGCCGGGCACACCGGGCAACCTGGAAGGTAGCCCGGTGCACCCGGCCTTGAGAGCACAGATGCCCGCCGCTTGGCTAGGGGGTAGCCCCCACCGCGCCCACCGAAAGCTGGGCGACAGAGGTGTTAGAGCAGGCTTCCGCCGCAAAGTTCAGCACCAGGGCCTGGGAGGAGCCAGGAGCCTGCACCGAGTAGCCCGCAGCAGAAACGCTCTGGCAGGCATCCCCGTAGAGCTGGGCCCGGGTCTCACGCAGGGTAGCGGTCAGAGAATCGCCGGGAGCAATCACGCCACCCGAAGACGACCACTCGGTAGCATTCGCAGCTGCCGCCCCCACCTGCTGGCCGGCCGCATTAACGTAGTGCACAGCGGGGTAGCCGCTCATGGTGCAGTTGGCATCCCCGGTATTGGTAAAGGTCAGGGTGATATAGCGCGAACCCGCTGCACCACCGCCCTGAGCCACCGCGGCCTCAATATAGAGCTGGTCGTAATCACAAACAGCAACACCAGCTGCCGAGCTGGCGAACTGGCTACCGCTCGCGGCAGGGTTCTGGGCGCTCACGGTGGGCTCTACGGTGATAACGGTGCCGGTGGGCACCGGTTCAGGGTCAGCGGAGGTACTGGGGGCCGGGGTGACCTCTTGCACGGTGGGCTGACGGGTGGTTGCCGCTGCAGAAGGCGCGGCGCTGGTAGCCAATCCGGTGGGCGAGGGGGACGCCTGCGCGGACGAGGTCGTAGCAGCCGGGCTGCTCACGGTGCTTTCTGCGGTGGTGGTGCCGGTAGTGGCGCTACCGCAGGCGGTGAGTACTGTGAGCAGGCCAAGTGCTGCGAGGGGGAGAAGGGGGATACGTGCTTTCATGCAGCCTACATTCCGGGCTGTAGGGTGACGCTTGCCCCGTCCATTCCCTCGGTGTATTCGGTCTGGCAGCTCAGGCGGGAGCACTCGTTGGCGATGTCGTCAATCATGTCGAGCAGGTCTTCTTCTGCCTCTTCGCGGGGCAGGGTTGCTTCGATGTGCTCGGGGTCGATGAAGGCGTGGCAGGTGGCGCAGGAGGCGTTGCCACCGCAGGTTGCCAGCACGGGGAAGCCTGCTGCGAGGACGGCCTCAAGCATGGTCTGGTGGGGTTCCCAGGTGACGTCCTTGGTGGTGCCGTTTTCGTCAGTGACCGTGATGTTTACGCTCAATGTGTTCTCCGTGTGCTGGGCAGCTGTGAGGCTGCGGGTCTAGGGTCTGTCCCTATTTTATGGGGGCAGGTGCGCCTATCCCCGCTTTTTGTGGTTAAAACTACGGTGGGCGGACGCCTGCCGCCAGCTTGGTAACGGGGTGTTACGCTGGGAGACAGCTGGGGGGGGGGGGGGACAAGAAAAAACCGGCCTCCCGAAGGAGGCCGGTTTTTATCGGTGGTGCGCCCGAAGGGATTCGAACCCCCAACCTTCTGATCCGTAGTCAGATGCTCTATCCGTTGAGCTACAGGCGCATCATGCGTTGACCGGCTTTCTCGGCCCGTCGCGGCAACAGGTAATACATTACGCAGGTTTGCGTTGCTGTGCAAATCGAAAATGCGTGACCCTGCTCTCAAAAGGGGTGAATCTGGGGTGAAAACCGCGTAAATACGCGGAAAAAGAGGGGGTGAAGAAAGTTGAAAAAGTTTACCCGGGCCCGCATTCTGTTGGCCAGACCACAGGTCAAGAGGACTGTAACGAAATATTTACGTACTAATGAGGACAAACCGGGGCGAGCTATGTACTCTGGAAACACACGATGAAGTGAAAGTGCACCGCGCGACGCGTTTATTCATTGATATGGGTGGCGCGTTTTTCTGTTTCTACCCGCCTGCGGGCTAGTGGCAGGGCGGGGCACGCGCACCTGAACAACACAGTGGAGTGTTTCAGGTCAACGATTTATAAGGGGAAGCGTCAGATGACTGACATTTCAATCGACAACGTAACCGCACAGGCACCCACCACTCACGCAGAGCTGCTGCAGTGGGTTGCTGATATTGCCCAGATGACCCAGCCTGATCGTATCTACTGGGCCGACGGCTCCCAGGAAGAATACGACCGCCTGGCAGGCGAATTGGTAGAAGCCGGTACCTTCCGCAAGCTCAGCGACCATGAGTTCCCGAACTCCTACGTTGCCTTCTCAGACCCCGACGACGTAGCTCGTGTAGAAGAGCGCACCTTTATCTGCTCAGCCACCGAAGAGGGGGCTGGCCCCACCAACAACTGGCGTGACCCCGCCGAGATGAAGGCTACCCTGACCGAGCTCTTTACCGGGTCTATGCGCGGCCGCACCATGTACGTCATTCCTTTCGTCATGGGCTCGCTCGATGCCACCAACCCCAAGTTTGGCGTCGAAATCACCGACTCAGCCTACGTGGTGACTTCCATGCGCATCATGGCGACCATCGGCGCCGATGTGCTGAAGAAGATGACCGAAACCGAGGCCTTCTTCGTTAAGGCTCTGCACTCGGTGGGTGCCCCCCTCGATACTGGACAGGCGGACGTCCCCTGGCCCTGCAACCCCGAAAAGTACATTGTGCAGTTCCCCGAGGACCGTGAAATCTGGTCCTTCGGCTCCGGCTACGGCGGTAACGCCCTGCTGGGTAAGAAGTGCTACGCCCTGCGTATCGCCTCAGCTATCGGTCATGACGAGGGCTGGATGGCCGAACACATGCTGGTGCTCAAGATGACCAACCCCGAGGGCGAGAGCAAGTACATCTCGGCGGCCTTCCCTTCAGCGTGCGGCAAGACCAACTTTGCCATGATGGACCCCACCATTGACGGCTGGAAGGCCGAAATGGTTGGCGACGACATTGCCTGGATCGAATTCCGCAACGGCAAGCCCTTCGTTGTCAACCCCGAGGCAGGCCTCTTCGGCGTAGCCCCGGGCACCGGCTGGTCTACCAACCCCAACGCCATGCGCGCCATTGCCAAGGGCAACACCATCTTCACCAACGTTGCCCTGACCGACGATAACTCTGTCTGGTGGGAGGGCAAGACCGATGAGGTGCCCGAGCATCTCATCGACTGGCAGGGCAATGACTGGACGCCCGAATCTGGCCGTCCTGCTGCCCACCCCAACTCGCGTTTCTGCACCCCTATTTCCCAGGCAGACATGCTGGCTGAAGAATACTACGCACCGGACGGGGTTCCCCTCTCCGCCATCATCTTCGGCGGCCGCCGCAAGACCACCGTGCCCCTGGTTGCTGAGGCTTCTAGCTGGGAGCAGGGCGTCTTCCGCGGTGTGACCCTCTCATCCGAGACCACCGCTGCCGCTAAGGGCGCTGTGGGCGTGGTCCGCCGTGACCCCATGGCTATGCTGCCCTTCATCGGCTACAACGCCGGTGACTACATCCAGCACTGGATTGATCTGGGTAAGAAGCACGGCGAAGAGAACATGCCCAAGATTTACTACGTCAACTGGTTCCGTCGCACCCCCGATGGCGGCTTCGCCTGGCCCGGCTTCGGCGAGAACTCCCGCGTGGTCAAGTGGATTTTCGACCGCTTGGACGGCAAGGCAGCCGGCGAAGAGACTTTCCTGGGCGTTGTTCCCGGTAAGGGAGATCTCGATCTAGCCGGTCTTGATATCAGCGATGCAGAACTGGCCGCTGCACTAGCCGTCAATAAAGATGAGTGGGCAGAAGAGCTGCCCGGTATTGACGAGTGGCTAGCTTTCCTCGGCGATAAGGTACCCGCTGAAATTCACGCCCAGCGCGATGCCCTGGCCGCTGAGCTGAACTAAGGCATATCGGACTTTCGCTCATGTAGGGCACTGTTATCAGCGTCCTTGCGAGTGAAAGTAAATAGAGCGACACGGATAAGGAGGTGACCTGTATAAAAAGTTTTTATACAGGTCACCTCCTTAACCTCATGGGCGTAGTAGGACGACCCCAAAGAGTGGACGTAAAGCCGACTTAATATTCTGTAGAATGCTTAAGAATGGCTGAATTTTGTGTCGCCCTGCTGTGCTTCCCCCACAAAGCTCATCGACTAGCCACCGACCTACCACAGAGCTTTTTGCACGGCACCCCGGGCGCATCACTCGCATGTTGGAAGGAAAGAACAGAGTGGGAAATCTGCTGAGTGTCAAGAACCTCACCAAGAACCACGAGCACCTTCGTGCCCTCAAGGGCGTGAATCTAGAGGTAGCTGCCGGTGAGATCGTAGGTCTTCTCGGCGAAAACGGTGCAGGAAAGTCAACCTTCCTGTCGATTCTGGGCGGCTGGGACCGCCCCGGTGGTGGCACCATCACCCTGGGCGGCGAAAAGTACGCCCCCCACACCCCCGAAGAAGCTCTTGAAGCCGGTGTCGGTTCAATCCGCCAGAAGTTCAAGGTCGATCCCGAACTCACCGTTGCCCAGGCTATCTTCCGCTCTACCGAGCACGCCGGTGACGACGAAGAAGCCCTGGTCGCCCGCGCCCAGGAACTGATTTCAGAGATTGGCCTGGCGGTAGACCCCCGCGCCAAGATGGGCGATTTGGTACGCGCTGAGCAGGCCCTGGTTGAGGTCGTGCGCATGGAGGCCGAGAACACCCGCCTGGTGCTCATGGACGAAGTCGCCGCAACCTTCAACGACTACGAGATTTACCAGCTGCACGAGGTGACCCGTAAGCTGGCTGCCGAAGGCCGCGCGGTCATTTACATCACCCACCGCATCGACGAAATCCGCTCCCTGGCTAACCGCGCCGTCATCCTGTCTGAGGGCACCATCAACACCGAAATTAACCCCGGTACGATGACGGCAGAAGAAATCGCCTTTAAGATGTTCAACCGCGAAATCGAGATGGGCGGACGCCCCGACGAGTTCGCTGGTGAGGACGCCAAACTGGTGATTGAGAACCTGACCAGCGCCAAGGGCTCTCTCAACAACGTCACCTTCTCGGTAGACCGCGGTGAAATCTTCGGCCTGACTGGCCTGCGCCGCTCAGGCATCAACGAGGTCGCCGCCGCCCTGGTCGGTGTGGACGAGACCGCCAAGTTCGGCACCCTCAAGATTAACGGCGAGGACGCCACCATCAGCTCCCCCGAGGACTCGGTTGCCCACGGCATCGGCTACCTGTCAGATAATGACGACGAGCTGGGCCTGGCCAACGAACGCTCCATCGCTAAGACCCTGATGGAAAACGCCGGCCTTAAGGAAAGCCCCGAAGGCTTCCTACACGAGGTTTCCGCCCTGCGCGAGGTAGCTGAGCAGATCCAGAAGCTGCGCATCAAGACCACCAACATTCAGGGCGAAGTTGGCAAGCTCTCGGGCGGTGACCAGCAGAAGGTCGCCCTGGCCCGCTGGATGACCACCGACTGCGAGATTCTGATTCTCAACCACCCCACCCGCGGCATCGACGTAAGCGCCAAGAGCGAGATTTACAAGATGCTGACCGAGCTGACCGAGAAGGGTACCTCTATCATCCTGATCGGTTCAGATATGTCGGAGCTCATTGGCCTCTGCAACCGCATCGCCGTGATGCGCTCCGGCGAACTGGTCTCAATCCAGCAGAACAAGGCAGCGACCGAAGACACCCTCATGGGCGAGGCCCTGGGCGAAGACCTCGTCTAGCCGCCCACCGGCGTCCTAACGCTACAAAGAACCCCGGCAGGTTACCTGCCGGGGTTCTTGAGCTATAAGGCTTGAGAGACTGCCTCTACCTGTAACTTACAGGGAGATGCGGCCTGAGATGGCGTTCAGCTTGTGACGAGCCAGAGCCAGGTTAGCGGTGTTGCGGTCCAGCACCAGGTAAACGAAGAGGCCTGAGGTCTCTGAAGCGTTCAGAACGTTGATCAGGTGGTACTGGGAAGACAGGGTGATCATGATGTCTTCGATGTTACCGTTGAGGCCCAGGTCGTTCATGGTCTTGAGCTTGGCGCGTACTACGTTGGAGTTGCCAGCTGCTGCAACGGTCAGGTCGAAGCCGGGTGAACCGCCGGAGGCCAGAGCCATGCCGGAGGAGATGTCAACGAGAGCTGCGCCGGTTGCGCCTTCGATGGACAGGAGTTCCTGGATGGAGGTATCGAGCTGTGACAAGATAATTCCTTATGTCTAGTTCTGCACCGGCACGCTACGGGGGAGTGGCCGGTGAAGAGACGGTGGGTGCGGTCAGCGTGACCCTTGTCTTCAGCTAGTGTGTGATGACTGGGTGTGTGCGCCCGCGAGTGTTTACAGTATCAATACTACTCTTACAGGTGCCCTAACTGCTACAAGTGAGCGGGCAGGTGTGCCGTGTGAAACTTCTTGCAGATAAGGGCACTGTGCTTGTCAGTGGTGCAAGGGCGGGGGAAAATTAAGACCTTCAGGCAGGCAAAGGTTGAACCGTGAACCTTTTTGGCTGTACCGTGAGAGAGAAAGCTTCACCCTCGCTCATACGATTCAAGGAGTTGGCCCGTGCGTCTTACCGCATTTTCTGACGTGTCACTGCGCGTCCTGATGCTGCTATCGGGTCTCGACGGTGAGCAGATATCTACCCAGAAGATCGCTGAGGGGGTGGGTACTCCTTACAACCATGTGGCGAAGTCAGTGGCCTTTTTGGCCAACATGGGCCTGGTGGAGTCCACCCGCGGACGCACCGGCGGGGTACGCCTGTCAGAGGCCGGCGCCCGTGCCACGGTAGGGCAGGTACTTCGTGCCTCCGAGGGCGATATTCCCATGGTGGAGTGCGAGGGCGGCGCGAACGAATGCCCCATGCGCCATTCCTGCTCTCTGAAAAAAATTCTGGCGAACGCCCGCGAAGAATTCTTCAAAATGCTCGACCCGGTGGTTATTTCTGAGCTGTCTAACGAGAAGCAGATGGGCCCGGTTTTCTTGGAACTGGGTCTTGGGCCCCTGGCTCAGACAAAAAAGCTGCCCCAGGCGTCCTTCCTCTGACAAGCCCCCATACGCCGTTCCCGCGCAAAAAGTGCGGGGGCGGTTCTTTTTTCTCCCAAAACTGGCATTCTGTATGCTAAATTGAGGGTGGTTTAACAACACTCTGTCACCAAGGAGGAGCCGTGCTCTCAGCAAAGTCCCGCCCCGTCATCGAGGCAACCCTGCCCGTCATCGCCGAGCGAATCAACGACATCACCCCCGACTTCTACCAGCGCATGTTCGCCGCCCGCCCCGACCTGCTCGACGGCATGTTCTCCCGCTCATCCCAGCTCGAAGGCACCCAGCCTAAGGCCCTAGCCGGCTCCATCGCGGTCTTTGCCTCCTACATTCTGGCCAACCCCGACAAGTACCCCGACGAGGTGCTCTCCCGCGTCGCCCACAAGCACGCCTCCCTGGGCCTGCGCGAAGAAGAATACCCCACCGTCTACAAGTACCTCTTCGAGGCTATCGCCGCTAACCTGGGCGACATCCTGACCCCCGAAATCGCAGAAGCCTGGACCGAGGTCTACTGGCTCATGGCCGACGCCCTCATCAAGCTGGAAAAGGGCCTCTACGCCTCCCAGGCCAACGACGTCATGTTCGCCCCCTTCCGCCTGGTAGAGCGCAAGGAAACCGGCGAGAACGTGCTCGACCTTACCTTCGAGCCCGCCAACGCCGTCGCCATGACCGACGCCGTTGCCGGCCAGTACGTTTCTATCGTCACCAAGGCTAAGGACGGCCTGCGCCAGGCCCGCCAGTTCACCCTGCTGCCCGCCGAGAAGAACCAGCGCCGCGTCGCTATCAAGCTGGATACCGCCGGTGAAATGACCCCCATCCTGCACGAGCTGCAGGTCGGCGCTATCGTTGAGGTCTCCAACCCCTACGGCGACGTCACCCTGGGCGGTTTTGGCGATGACGACTCCCAGCCCCTCTACCTCTTCTCAGCCGGTATTGGCGTGACCCCCATGATTGCCTTCCTGTCTGAGCTGGCAGCAACCGGCTCCAAGCGCGAGGTTGTCGTGGTGCACGCCGACCGCTCCTTCACCACCTGGCCCCTGCGCGATGAGATGACCGCCTACGTTGAGATGCTCGAAAACGGCCGCCTGGTCTCCTTCATCGAGGCCGACGGCGAGGGCAACTTCAAGGGCCGCGTCAATGTGGCTGAGCTGAACGTGCCCGCTAACGCTTCTGCCTACCTGTGCGGCCCTCTGGGCTTCATGCAGGGCGTCCGCTCCCAGCTGATCGAAGCTGGCCTGCCCGGCACCAACATCCAGTACGAGATCTTCGGCCCCGACCAGTGGATGCTGCACGATCAGGCCCGTGCCTCCTAAGCTGACCTAAGGGAAGATAGAAAAGGACGCCCGCCCCACCTTCCTTGCCGTATGGCAGGAAAGCGGGGCGGGCGTCCTTGTTTTTACCTTTTGTACCGCGTCCTGCTCACTTTAAGCCTGAAAAGTGGGCAGGAGCTGGTACAAAGTGGAGGTGCTTGGGCTTAGCCCTCACGCACAATCTTCAAGATGGTATCGCGCACACGCTCCATGGTGGCCTGGTCGGGGGCCTCAAGGTTCAGACGCAGAAAGGGCTCGGTATTGGAGGGGCGCAGGTTAGCCCACCAGCCCTCGGTCTTGTGCTCGAAGGTGGTGCCGTCCATGTCGGATACCTCAACGGTATCGCCGAAGTACTCGGCAACGCGGGCGATAGCACCGGCCTTGTCTTCCAGCTCAGAGTTGATTTCGCCGGAGGGGACGTAGGGGGAGTAGGCAGCGCCCAGCTCAGAAAGGGGCTGCTCGCCCTCACCCAGGGCAGCCAGTACGTGCATGGCAGCCAGCATGCCGGTATCGGCGTTGAAGAAGTCCTTGAAGTAGTAGTGAGCGGAGTGCTCGCCACCGAAAACGCCAGACTCTTCAGCCATAACAGCCTTGATGAAGGAGTGGCCCACGCGGGTCTTGATAGCGCGTCCGCCCAGCTTCTCAACCAGCTCAGGCACAGCCTTGGAGGTAATCAGGTTGTAGATGATCACGGGCTCGTCGTTGCCTTCGGCCTTGGCGCGGGCAATCTCGCGCTCAGCTACCAGGGCGGTAATAGCGGACGGAGTAACGGGCTCGCCCTTCTCATCGATGACGAAGCAGCGGTCGGCATCGCCGTCGAAAGCCAGGCCGATATCTGCACCGTGCTCAACAACAGCCTTCTGCAGGTCAACCAGGTTGGCAGGCTCCAGGGGGTTGGCGGGGTGGTTGGGGAAGGTGCCATCCAGCTCGAAGTAGAGGGGCACGATCTCCAGGGGCAGGCCGGGCAGGATTGCATCGCCCAGTACAGCGGGGGTGGTCATGCCGCCCATGCCGTTACCGGCGTCCACAACAACCTTGAGGGGGCGGATGCCCGAGAGATCAACCAGGTTACGCAGGTATTCTGAGTAGGCCTTTAGAACGTCCTTCTCAGTTACAGAACCCGGGGTATCAACGGCGGGAATTTCACCCTCGTTCAGGTACTTCTGGGCCAGGTCACGAATATCAAAGAGCCCGGACTCAGATGACAGGGGAACAGCGCCCGCCTTAGACATCTTCATGCCGTTGTACTCGGCAGGGTTGTGGGAGGCGGTGAAGGTGACACCGGCAGCGTTCTCAACGCCACAGGCGAAGTAGAGCTCGTCGGTAGAAATCAGGCCGATGTTGATGACGTTAGCGCCGCGGGCGGTGGCACCCTCAGCGAAAGCGGCCATAAACTCGGGGCCGGAGGGGCGCATGTCGGCGCCCACCAGAACGTCCTGGCCAGCTAGGCCGAGAACGTCTACGAAAGCTGCGCCGGTTGCGCGAACGGTCTCGGCGGTGATGGTTTCGCCCACGATGCCGCGAACATCGTAAGCCTTAAAAGATGCGGTTAAATCAATAGTATTCACGAAAGGTAAGTCTAATTGCCCTGTGACCTGTTTAGACAGTATCCAGACAGATTTCCTGTGTGATTTATGGCGATAAACACCAGGTTTCTGCGCCACAAACTGCGCACTGGGCAGGGGCGAACATGGTTTGATGGTGCCTATGGGTGAACTTTTTTCTTTAGATAATCCGATTCAGAACTACGCCTGGGGCTCCTACGAGACACTGGCCCGCATGCGCGGCGTCCCCGCCCCCACCGAGCAGCCGGAGGCTGAGCTGTGGGTGGGCGCGCACTCGTCCGCCCCCTCCGTAGCTCATGTGGACGGCGGTGCCTTCCCGCTCGATGCCCTGGTGGGCGAGCAGCCTGCTCGCTTCCTCAACCCGCAGCGCACCAGCGACACCTTCCCCTTCCTCTTCAAGATTCTTGCCATTGAATCCCCTCTGTCGATTCAGGTGCACCCCACCGACGAGCAGGCCCAGGCAGGGTTTGCGGACGAGAACGCCCGCGGCATCGCTCTTGACGACCCGGCCCGTAACTACAAGGACCGCTTCTCTAAGCCCGAAACCGTCATCGCACTTTCGCCCATGCGCATCCTGACCGGTGTGCGCGAGTTCGCAGAGCTGCGTGCTATCGCCGAGCACTTCTCCCTGCCCTGGCTGACCGGGGCCCTCGGGGCGGCCAAGACCGCCAAGGAGCTGCTCACCGTCATTATCCGCATGCCGCAGGACGCCGCCTCGGCAGCTGTCGAGCAGACCGTCGCGTCCGCGCGTGCCTGGGTAGCCAAGAACGGTGAAGTTCCCGGTAACGAATCAACTGCCGCCGGTGTTGCCGAGCTGGTAACCCTGATTGACAGTAAGTACCCCGGCGACCGCGGCCTGCTGGTCGCCCTGGTCATGAACCTGGTCTACCTTGCCCCCGGCGACTCTGCCTACACCCCCGACGGCCAGGTGCACGCCTACGTCTCGGGTACCGCTATTGAGCTGATGAACCCCTCAGATAATGTCATGCGCGCCGGTCTTACCCCCAAGCACATCGATGAGGAAGAACTCATCAAGATTCTGGGCGAGGGCCAGGGCGCACCTACCATCCAGCGTCCTACCCCCACCAGCGAGAAGGCCGCCGAGTATTCCATGTGGGACGAACGCCTCTCTGTCACCCACCTGGTCGTTGAAGAGGGCGAAACCATCACCCTTCCCCTGGCCGGTGTAGCCACCGCCCTGTGCGCGGGCGGCACCGTTGTGGTCAGCGACGAGGTCAAGACCTTCACCCTGACCGGCACCCAGTCGGTTATGTACGTGGGCGAACCCACCGAGGTGACCGTCACCGGCGCCGGCGAACTCTACATCGCAGCCCAGCGCTAAGATGGGCGGACGCCACCGCACGGCTTTCTTTGTTGCCTAGGCCACGTTCGCGGCGAGAACTGGGTAAAGTAGAAGGGACGAAAAACCTCGCCCCGCTCCACACCCTTGGGGAGCGGGGCTACAAGTCCCCACAAGGAAACCTCGTGAAAATTATTCTGACCGTCACCGGCCTTGACCACGAAGGCATTATTGCCGGTGTGACCACCAAGCTCGCCGAGCGCAAGGTTAACATCGAAAACGTCTCCCAGACCCTCATGCAGGGCTACTTCACCATGATTTTGCAGGGCAGCTTCGACGATTCTGCCCAGTCGATTACCGACCTGCAAGAGGCTATGAAGTCGGTTGAAGAAGAACAGCGCGTGCAGATTCGTATTCAGTCTGACGCCATCTTCCAGGCCATGCACACCCTCTAGGAGTTACCGACTATGTTTAGCGACCGTTCCGGTAACATCCTTGAGACCCTGCAGATGATCAATGAAGACAAGCTTGATATCCGCACGGTTACCATGGGCATTTCTCTGCTGGACTGTGCCGACTCTGACGGCGCTGTAGCCCGCCAGAAGATTTACGACAAGATTACCTCCCGTGCAGCCCGCCTGGTTGAGGTAGCTGAGGGTATTGAGGCTGAACTCGGCATTCCCATTATCAATAAGCGTATTTCGGTGACCCCGATTGCCCTGGTGGCGGGTGCCTCAAACGACGAGGACTACGTGGAGTTCGCCAAGACCCTGGACGCCGCTGCCAAGGCCGTGGGCGTTAACTTCATCGGTGGCTTCACCGCCCTGGTTGATAAGGGTGCTACCCCGGCCGATGAGAAGCTCATGCGCTCTATTCCGCGTGCCCTCAATGAAACCGACGTGGTTTGTGCTTCGGTGAATATCGGCTCCTCCCGCGCTGGCATCAATATGACCGCCGTGCGCACCATGGGTGAGGTCATTCGCGAGACCGCTGAGGGCTCTGCCGAGGCCCACGGCTTTGGTTGCTCCAAGCTGGTGGTCTTTGCCAACGCTGTTTCTGACAACCCCTTCATGGCAGGTGCCTTCCATGGCGTGCAGGAGGCCGATACCGTTATCTCGGTGGGCGTCTCTGGCCCCGGTGTGGTCAAGCGGGCCCTGGAGAAGGTGCGCGGGGCGTCCTTCGACGACTGCGCCGAAGCTATTAAGAAGGCGGCCTTCAAGATTACCCGCATGGGCCAGCTGGTGGGTACCCTGGCAGCTGAGCGCCTGGGCGTGGAGTTCGGCATCGTCGATCTTTCCCTGGCCCCCACCGCCGAGGTGGGCGACTCGGTCGCCCATGTGCTGGAAGAGATGGGCCTGGAATCGGTGGGTACTCACGGCACTGTTGCTGCCCTGGCCCTGCTCAATGACGCGGTGAAGAAGGGTGGGCTCATGGCCTGCTCGCATGTGGGTGGCCTATCAGGCTCCTTCATTCCGATTTCTGAGGATATCGGCATGATTGAGGCCGCTGCTGCCGGCAAGATTACCCTGGATAAGCTCGAAGCCATGACCGCGATTTGTTCCGTGGGCCTGGACATGGTGGCGATTCCCGGCGATACCTCGGCCGCGACGATTTCGGCCATGATTGCCGACGAAGCGGCGATTGGCGTCATGAACCACAAGACTACCGCTGTGCGCGTCATTCCGGCGATCGGCCTGGAAATTGGCGAGATGGTGGAGTTTGGTGGGCTGCTGGGCCGGGCTCCCGTCATGCCTGCCCACCCCGAGTCGGCCGAGGTCTTTGTGGCCCGTGGCGGTCGTATCCCCTCCCCGGTGCACGGCTTCCGCAACTAACCTCCGCAGTAGGTACCATCTAAATCGGAAAAACCCACCTGGTTGGTGGGTTTTTCTGACTTAAGTGGTACCTACCCCTGATGAGGGGCGCGGACGCGGGGTGAGCGGCACCGTCACGTAGGGCAGGAACCAGCCGATGAGGGGCCCCACAGAAAAAGTGATGATTAGGGCGCCCAGGCCAGCCTTGATGAGCAGTGCGCAGGAGGCCCCGAAACCTACCAGGCCGACCACGAGTAGGGGCAGGCGCAGGGCAAGTTTTCCTGCGCGCAGCTGCTGCAGGGGCCCCAGGTGGGCGAGCGGACGGGGAGCGGACTGGGCCATGTGGGTGCTTTCTGGCAGGAGAAGGGCCGGGGGGGCTAGGCGATGAAGCTGGTCATCATGGCTTCGAAGGCCAGGCGGGCGCCGGCGTTGGTGCGGATGCGGCGGCGGGTGGTAGCTACCGTATCGAGGTGGGCTAGGGTGCGCTCGGGGCTGGTGCGCTCGGCGTAGGCGTAGATGTCATCGGCTAGGTGGGCATTGATGATGTCTGCCCCGGTGGAGAGCTGCACGGTGAGCACATCGCGGAAGACGGTTTGAATATCGGCCAAGAACCGGTCGAGGGTATCGGTTTGAATGCGCTTGGCGCGGCGTTTTTGATCTTCTTCGAGCTGGCGCACCTGGGCCCGGTGGGTGGGGGAGAGCTTCTCGCCGTCATCATAGCCCAGGGCTGTGAGCAGGGCGGAACGCTCGGTCTCGTTGCGGGCTTCGGCGTCCGCTTCGGCTTCTGCCTCGGCGATGGTGATGAGGTCGTCGGCGGCCTCCATGGCAGCGGCAATGGAGCGCAGAGTGATGGGCATCTGCACCACGGTGCTGCGGCGTTTGCGGGCTTCGGGGTCGGTGGCTAGCTTGTGGGCTACTTCCAGATTGCCCTGGGCCAGGCGGGCTACGAAGTCTGCCTGGTGGGGCTCAAGCGGGGTGCCGCTTGCCTGCGCGTCGGCAAGAAGCCGGGCGGCGACGTCCGCCACCGATGGCAGGCGCAGCTTGACCGGGCGACAGCGGGAGCGGATGGTCACCAGGACGTCCGCGGGCGAGGGGGCGGTGAGCAGCCAGATGGTGTAGGGCGGGGGCTCCTCAATAGCCTTGAGTAGCACGTTGGAGGTGCGCTCGGGCATGCGGTCGGCGTCCTCAATGAGCATGACGCGCCAGCGCCCTACCGCGGGGCGGTCCTGGGCTTTGACCACGAAGTCGCGGGCTTCTTCGATGGTGATGGTTGTTTTTTCGGTGGTGAAGTGCAGGAAGTCGGCGTGGGAGCCACTGAGCACCGTCTGGCAGGAGCGGCAGTGCCCGCAGCCCCGGGCAGCCGGGTCTGGCTGGTCGCAGAGCAGGGCAGCGGCGAAGGCTAGGGCCGCGGTGGAGCGGCCTGCCCCGGGAGGGCCGGTGAAGAGCCAGGCGTGGGTTGGTTTCTCTTCGGCGGCGGCGCGGGTGAGCTGGGCGCGTACGTCGAGCTGGCCGGTGAGGGTGTCAAAGACGCTCATGCGATACTCCCCAGGGCTGTTGCCAGCACGTCGGCGTGGACGTCCTCGATCGGGCGGGCGCCGTCAATGCGGGTGTACCGCTCGGGGCTGGCGTCGGCTAGCTGCTGGAAGGTGGCGTGTAGGGTGCGGTGGAAGGCGTCATCTGCCGATTCCATGCGGTCGGCGGCGCCTCGGGCACCTGCGCGGGAGCGTCCTTCGGCCAGGGGCACATCGAGCAGAATAGTGGTGTCGGGCAGCAGATTAGAGGTAGCCCAGCGGCTGAGATCGACCACGGTGTCGATGCCCAGGCCCCGGCCGGCCCCCTGGTAGGCGGCTGAAGAATCGATGTAGCGGTCGCAGAGCACCACCTGCCCGGCTTCAAGGGCGGGGCGGATTTTCTGGTGGGCGTGGGCTGCGCGGGAGGCAGCAAAAATCAGGGCCTCGGTGTGAGGATCAATCTCACCGTTGCCGTGCTCAAGAACGAGGGCGCGGAGTTTCTCACCGATATCGGTTCCGCCGGGTTCGCGGGTGACCAGCACCGAGTAGCCGCGTTCGGTTAGGGCGTCGGCCAGGAGTTTAATCTGGGTGGTTTTGCCCGAGCCGTCCCCGCCTTCGAAGGCGATGAAGGTGCCGGGGTAGGGGCGGGCCGCGCTGCTCGCGTCCGCCGGGTGGGGGCGGACGCCCGGGTCGGCTTCTGGGGTGTAAGAAAGTGCGTGGGTCACGGGTATAAGCCTACCAAGGCGCTGCGCCTGCCGTCCGGTCTACCCGAGACTACTCTCTAGCCCGTCCCATATGTCACCCTGTGGCGTACCTCTGGCACTGGGCCTAGTGCTGCGCGTATCGTTGAATCTATGACTGAACAGAACCTCTCACCCGAAACCCGCCTGGTAGCCGGTGGCCGCCCCGCCCACGACGATCTGGCTCCCGTGAACCCGCCGATTGCCATGTCGTCCACCTTCCGCCAGACCGGCCCCTCAGACCTCAACACCTACGCCCGTTTCTCCAACCAGTCCTGGGACGGCATCGAAGAGGTCGTCGCTGACCTTGAAGGAGCAGAGCTTCCCGGTCTGGTCTTTGCCTCCGGCATGGCAGCTGTTGCGGCTGTGCAGGATCTGGTACCCGTAGGTTCTATCATTCTGCTGCCCGAGCACACCTACATGGCCTCAGTCTCTATGGCTAAGCGCCTTGAAGCTCGCGGTATCACCACCGTGGTGCGCCTGGACATCGAAAACACAGAGTCCGTCATTGCCGAACTCGAAAAGGCCGCCGCTACTGCCGGTACCACCCCCGAGAACATCAACTACGCTGCCCCTAAGGTACTGCTGTGGATGGAGTCCCCCACCAACCCCATGATGGAGGTCGCCGATCTGCCCGCTATCCTCGCGGCAACTCAGCGCCTGGGCATTGTTTCTGCCGTTGACAACACCTTCGCCACCCCGCTGGGGCAGAACCCGCTGGCCCTGGGTGCCGATGTGGTTGTCCACTCTGCCACCAAGTCCATCGCCGGTCACTCCGATGTACTGCTGGGTATCACCGTCACCTCTAACCCGACCCTGCGCGAAGCCATGCAGGCCCACCGTACTACCAACGGCGCTATCGCCGGCCCCTTCGAGGCATGGTTGGGTCTGCGTGGCGTCCGTACCCTGGGTGTGCGCGTTGAACGCGCTGCCGCTAACGCCCTCGAACTGGCCCAGCGCCTGCAGGCCCACCCCGCCGTTAAGGCCGTGCGCTACCCCGGTCTGCCCACCGACCCCGGCTTTGAGCGGGCGTCCGCACAGATGCGCACCTTCGGCTCAATCCTTTCCATCACCCTGGACGCCACTGCCGAAGAAACTGACCGCGTAGTGCAGGCCCTGAACATCTGGACGCCCGCTACCAGTCTCGGTGGCGTAGAATCACTGATTGAACGCCGCCGCCGCCACGGTTCGGAGCCCCACTCAATCCCCGAGTCGCTACTGCGCCTGTCGGTAGGTATCGAGAACGTCGATGACCTCTACAACGACCTGGCCGCGGCCCTCGACAACCTCAAGTAACGAACGGACGCCATGACCCCCATCGCCCTGATTATGCTGGTCACCTACTATGTGGGCCTGGCCCTGGCCCTGGTAGTTGCCGCCCTGTCGATCTTCGCCCTGGTTGAGGCCGCCCGCGCCTCAAGCTACGCCTACCAGAGCGCCTTCAAGCGCACTAAGGGCTTCTGGGTAGGAGCCACCGCTGCTGCGGCCGTCTTCTCCGTGCTCATGGTGTGGCAGTCACTGACTATCGGCGGCGGCTCTATTTTCTTGCAGCTCATTGCCGCCACCGCCGTGGGTGTCTTCCTCGCGGACGTCCGCCCCGCCGTCGCGGTACGCCGCCGCTAGCCGCAGCTTGCGTTAAGGTCTGAAAAACCCACACATATTCACGAAGAAACCCCCGTAAAAGACCGGGTTTTCCGTGAATATGTGTGGGTTTATCTTTGCTTTGGAGGGCGTGAGTGGGATAATGGGGGTATGACTTACAAATTGGTACTGCTCCGTCACGGGCAATCAGAATGGAACGAAAAGAACCTCTTCACCGGCTGGGTAGACGTTGCCCTGACCGAGAAGGGTCGCGCCGAAGCTACCCGCGGTGGCGAACTGCTCAAGGAACGCGGCATCCTCCCCGATGTCGTCCACACCTCCCTGCAGCGCCGCGCCATCAACACCGCTAACCTGGCTCTCGATGCCGCCGACCGCCACTGGATCCCCGTCAAGCGCAACTGGCGCCTGAACGAGCGCCACTACGGTGCCCTCCAGGGTAAGGACAAGACTCAGACCCTCGAAACCTACGGCGAAGAGCAGTTCATGACCTGGCGTCGCTCCTACGACATCGCTCCTCCCGTTCTTGACGACAACGACGAGTTCTCACAGGCTAACGACCCCCGCTACGCAGACATCGAGAACGCTCCCCGCACCGAGTGCCTCAAGGACGTCCTCGAGCGCATGCTGCCCTACTGGGAATCAGACATCAAGGAAGACCTGAAGGCTGGCAAGACCGTTCTGGTTGCTGCCCACGGTAACTCCCTGCGCGCCCTGGTCAAGAACCTTGAAGGTATCTCAGATGAGGACATCGCCGGTCTGAACATCCCCACCGGTATCCCCCTCTACTACGAGCTCGACGAGAACTTCAAGCCTGTTGGCCCCGGTGAGTACCTCGACCCCGAGGCTGCTAAGGACGCCATCAAGGCTGTTGCTAACCAGGGTAAGAAGTAAATCCCCGGTAGGTACCACTTAAATCAGAAAAACCCACCAACTAGGTGGGTTTTTCTGATTTAAGTGGTACCTTCTGACGGAGATGGTACCTACCAGCCTAGATGCTGGGGACGGCGTTCCAGTCGCCGGTGACCAGGTAGGTGACCTTGCGGGCTACCGACACACCGTGGTCGCCAAAGCGCTCCAGGTAACGGGAGGCCAGGGTGACGTCAACGGTGACCTGGGCGTTCTGGCCCCAGTCGGGGGCTGCCATACGGTTGAAGACCTCAACGTGGAGTTCGTTGATGCGCATCTTGTTCTTGATGATGTCCTGGGTATGGGAGAGCTCGCGGGTCTCGAGCAGGCTGATGACGCTGGCGATAATCTTCTGGTCAAGCTCAATGATTTCGCGGAAGACCGGCACGATGGACTCGGGCAGGACGTGCTCGGGGTAGCGCATGCGGGCAACCTGGGCGACGTGGCGGGCAAGGTCGCCCATGCGTTCCAGGGAGGAGCTCATGCGCAGGGCGCCAACAATCATGCGTAGGTCGGAGGCTACCGGGCCCTGCAGGGCCAGAATGTCGATAGCGCGCTCATCGAGTTCGTTTTGCATGAAGTCGATGCGGGCATCGTTGGTGATAACCTCTTCGGCTTCTTGAATATCGGCCTGCAAGAAGGCGTCCGAAGCGCGGCCGAGAGCCTCCTGGACCAGGGTAGCGATATGAATCAGCTCTTCGCCGACGTGCTGTAGTTCGGCTTGGAAGACTTTGCGCACGTGCGCGTCCTTTCCATCTGGGGAAGTGTGGGGTGCCGGGCAGACTCCTGCCCATGGCTACCCCTTTAGAGTGCCAAGGTCACATGAACACAAGCACATGGTTGGGTAAACGTTAGTTGAACCCCGGGATATTTGGGGGTCTGCGGGGCACGGGGTAGGGCCGGTAGGCTCTAAGCTGGTAGATGTGAACCCTACTGTGATTGCTTTGTCTGCCGCTGTGCTGGGGCTCCTCATCGGCGTGGTGAGCATGCTCGCCGTACAACGGAGTGAGCGTCAGCGCGCTCGCTGGGCCGACGTTGAAGAGCCGACCATTAGCGACGGCGCCGCCGAGGTGCTGGCGGTCATTGGTCGCGCCTACATGGTGGTGGACGCCGTGGACGGGGTGGTGCAGGCTTCTCCGGGCGCCTACGCCTTAGGGCTGGTGCGCGGGCATACAGTGGTCTCTGACGAGCTGCTAGAGATGATCGACGCGGTGCGCTCCAAGGGCATTATCGTCGAAAAAGAAATTATCTTAACCCGTGGCTTTTACGACCAGAGCCGCCTGGTAATTGACCTGCGCGTGGCCCCGGTGGGCGACGAGTACATCTTGGTGCTGGCTGACGACCGTACCGAGATCGCCCGCGCGCAGACCGTCCGTACCGACTTCGTCGCCAACGTATCGCACGAGCTCAAGACGCCGGTGGGCGCGGTGGGGCTCATGGCCGAGGCCATCGAGTCGTCGGCTGACGACCCCGAGTCGGTACTCTATTTCTCGGGCAAGCTAAAAAAGGAATCTCAGCGGCTGGCAGCCCTGGTGCAGGACGTCATCGAGCTCTCCCGCCTGCAGTCAGCCGATATGGTACTGAGCTCCACCCTGGTCGATGTTGAGCAGGTGGTCACTGAATCAGTCGACCGTAACCGCCTCACAGCCGAGGGCAAAAACATTGAACTCCTGGTGGGCGGAAAGGCCCCCCGCCCGGTCCACGGCGACCCCGAGCTGCTGGGCACCGCCCTGCGCAACCTAATTGAGAACGCCATTCGTTACTCGCCCGAGAACACCAAGGTGGGCATCGGTATGGCTGTGAAGGGTGACACTGTTAGAATTTCTGTGAAAGACCAGGGCCCGGGCATTCCCGAGGACGAACAGGACCGCATCTTCGAGCGGTTCTACCGGGTTGACCCGGCGCGTTCCCGCCAAACCGGGGGCACCGGCCTGGGCTTGAGCATCGTGAAGCACATTGTGGGCCAGCACGGCGGCGAAGTGACCCTCTGGTCCCAGCCCGGCTCCGGCTCGACCTTCACGATTGCCCTGCCCACTGTCGATGAAGAAACCGAACAAGACCTGCTGGGGGAGCACCCGCCGACGGGATCCCTTACCCAGATAACAGACCACAACACCAACGCTGCTCCGCGCCCCGCGGGGTCGGCTCAAACTGCGAAGGAAGCAAAGTAAGTGACCCGTATTTTAGTGGTTGAGGACGAAGAGTCGCTGAGCGAGCCCCTGGCCTTTTTGCTGGGTCGTGAGGGCTTTGAGGTGCAGGTGGTCGATAACGGCCTGGACGCCGTGGTTGAGTTCGAGCGAAACGGTGCAGACCTGGTGCTCCTCGACATCATGCTCCCCGGCCAGTCCGGCACCGAGGTCTGTAAGCAGATTCGCGCCACCAGCGCGGTTCCCATCATCATGCTGACCGCTAAAGACGCAGAAATCGATAAGGTGCTCGGCCTTGAACTGGGTGCTGACGACTACGTCACCAAGCCCTATTCCTCCCGCGAGCTCATCGCCCGCATCCGCGCCGTCCTGCGCCGCCAGGGCGAACCCGAAGAGCACGACGCCGGGGCGATTGAGGGCGGCCCGGTGCGCATGGACGTTGAGCGCCACGTGGTGACCGTATCCGGCGAAACCGTAGCTATGCCCCTCAAGGAGTTTGAGCTACTTGAGATGCTGCTGCGGAATGCAGGACGCGTGATGACGCGCTCGCAGCTGATCGACCGGGTCTGGGGTGCTGACTACGTGGGCGATACCAAGACCCTTGATGTGCACATTAAGCGCCTGCGCTCCAAGGTTGAGCCCGACCCCTCGTCCCCGCGCTACGTGGTCACCGTGCGCGGCCTGGGCTACAAGTTTGAACCCTAAACGGCACCCTAGGCTGGACAAAGCAGTGGGGCGGGCCCCTTCAGTTACCTGAAGGGCCCGCCCCACATCTTTAAAGCGAAAGGGTTTTAACCGTTGCTGCTAGCGGTTTCGGTAGCGCTGGGAGTAGCCGCTGCGGTGGGCAGGTAGGGGGCGTACTCTTCCAGGGCGCCGTCAAGAACCGGAACGTTGAAGGTAGTGGTGCTGGAGGTGACGTTGGAGGAGACTTCGACGTCCTTCAGCAGCAGACCGGGGTTAGCGCCGGCCTCAGCCAGAAGAAGTTCGTTCTCGTCGTTTTCCAGGCGGACTTCCTGGCCAGCGGGAACCTCAACGGTGAGAGTTTCGGTGGGGAAGGCCAGGGTAACGGTGGCGTCTTCCTCGGTCTGGTTCAGAATGGTGCCCAGCACGCGGCCCTGTGAGGCCTCATCGGCTGCGATGACCATGATGTTGCGGAGCTGGATATCCTGCTGGTTGTTCTCGCCTAGCAGGTTAGCCATCTGGCCGTCGGAGGCGGAGTAGACGATGGTGGTAGCGGGCTGGTTGGTGTAGGTGCAACCGGTGGTGGCCAGCAGGGCACCAGCGATGGCGACGAGGGCGCTGGCGCGCTTGACGGTCAAAGAAGCGGTGTTCTTCACAGCTCTAGCTCCTTGTGTAGGGTCGTAGTCTGCCGAGGGGCAGAGAAAGTGTGTGTGCTCCGCGCCGAGGTACGGAATTTTTGGTCTGTTCAGGTCACATTCTATCTGGTTTAACGACAATACGTCTGTATCAACGAGGCAAAAGGGCGTAAATGAAGCGCACAGGTTCGCTGAGAGCACCGGGCCTATTTTGAGACTTTAAGGGTGCTGTCTTTCGTTGCATGGTAGAATAGGTAGGCTGAAAGGGGTTTATCCATATGGTTTTTGAGGTTGGCGAAACAGTCGTTTACCCTCACCACGGTGCCGCAACGATTGAAGAAATCAAGATGCGCAAGATCCGTGGCGAAGAGAAGATGTACCTGAAACTCAAGGTCGCTAACGGTGACCTGGTCATTGAGGTGCCCGCTGAGAACGTCGATATGGTGGGCGTGCGCGATGTCGTTGACGAGCGCGGTCTGCAGGAAGTCATCGACGTACTCCAGGCTACCGATACCGAAGAAGCAGCAAACTGGTCCCGCCGCTACAAGGCTAACGTTGAGAAGCTGGCATCTGGTGATGTGCTGAAGGTTGCCGAGGTCGTGCGTGACCTGTGGCGCCGTGAGAACGACCGCGGCTTGTCGGCAGGCGAGAAGCGTATGCTGGCTAAGGCCCGTCAGATTCTGTCGTCTGAGGTTGCCCTGGCTAAGGACATCGACGAAGAAGCTGCCGAGGTTGAACTCGATAAGATTCTCGAGGGCGTCTAAACTTTCGGGTATGCTCACTAGCTGTGAGCACTCTAGATTTTTCTGATACAGCGGGCACCGTAACCACATCTGGTGGTTCGGTGCTCGCTGTCGTTATTGTGGCGGCCGGTTCTGGGTCGCGTCTGGGCGCAGGTATGCCGAAGGCGGCAGTACAGGTTGCCGGGCGCACCCTGCTGGAATGGGCCTTGGCCGGTGCCCGGGAGTCGGGCGTGGCGGCACGGCTGGTGGTGACGGTACCCCCGCAGGACGTTGCGCTGCGGCAGGTCTGTGCCCGGTACGGTGCCCTGGCGGTGCCCGGCGGCGCAACGCGCGCCGAATCGGTGACGGCTGCCCTGGCCGCGATTGCGGACGCCGCCCCCCTGCCGGGTGCCCCCGAGCAGCTGCCCACCGGCGTCCTGGTGCACGATGCCGCCCGCTGTTTCACCCCTGCCAGCGTCTACCACCGGGTGGCTGCCGCCCTTGAGGCGGGGGAGAAGGCTGTAATTCCGGTGCTGCCCGTGGTCGACACCATCAAAACAGTGGATGATCATGGGTACGTGAGCGGTACCCCGGCCCGGGCACAGCTGCGGGCTGTGCAGACCCCCCAGGGCTTTGACCTGGCTACCCTTGTGCAGGCCCACCGCGATGTTGCCTCTCTGGCCCCCGAGTTTGCCGAAAGCATCACCGATGATGCCATGCTGGCTGAAACCCTGGGGCTACCGGTTGCGACCGTCGAGGGGGCTGCCGAAGCCTTCAAGATTACGACCCCCCTTGACCTGACCCTAGCTATAGCCCTCTACGACGAAAAGAGAGAATCATGATTCCCCGTATTGGCACCGGTACTGATGTGCATGCTTTTGGTGAAGAAGGCACCGAACTGTGGGTGGCAGGTTTGCACTGGCCGGGCCAGCGCGGGCTCTCAGGCCACTCGGACGGCGACGTGGTGGCTCACGCGGCTGCTGACGCCCTTTTTTCGGCCAGCGGTACGGGCGATTTGGGTTCGAACTTTGGTGTGGACCGGCCCGATATGGCTGGGGCCTCCGGCGTGCGGATTCTTTCTGAGGCGGCTGCGATTGTGCGGGCTGCCGGGTTCGAGATTGGCAACATCGCGGTGCAGCTGATTGGCAATAAACCCAAGTTTTCTCCGCGCCGGGACGAGGCTAACCGCGTCCTGTCTGAGGCTGCCGGTGCCCCGGTGACGGTCACCGCCACGACCACCGACGGGCTGGGCCTAACCGGCCGGGGTGAGGGTGTGGCGGCTACCGCCGTAGCCCTGGTTTATCCGCGGAGCTAGCTGGCGTAGAGGTTACTGCAGACCGGCGCGCTGCCCCAGCCAGGGCAGGGCGTCGGCGAAAGCCGCTTCCCAGACCTTCCACTCGTGTTTGCCCCGGTAAGTTTTCCACTGCACGTCGAGCCCGGCCTGCTGGGCTGTGGTGTAGAGGCCTTCTAGCCCCGAATGGTAGGAGGGGTCGTCGTCCGTCCCCATGGAGAAAATCCCGGTGGGGCCGGGTTTCGTGTAGGTACCTTGGGCCAGCATACTGGCCGGGTCGTTAGCCCGGTAGGCTGCTGTATCGCCGCTAAAGCCCTGGCTGATGGTGAGTTCTTCACTGCCGAGGGAGGGGTTAGCTTCGCCCGACATATCCAGGAAGGTGGGGTAGACATCGGGGGCCCGCAGGGCGGTCTGGAAGGCGCAGGTGCCGCCGTTCGAGAGCCCGGCGATAGTCCAGTGAGAATGGTCGGTATCGACCTGCAGGTTGCTAGTAATCCAGGTGGGAACAGTCTCTTGCAGATAGGTGGCTACCTGCCCCTGCGCAGCATCGCTACAGAGGGGGTTATTCCAGTCGCCGCCAAGCTGGTCGACCACCACCACAACGGGGGCTAACCCGGCGTGATCCGCAGCGTAGGAGTCGAGTATGGTCTGCACCCCGCCGAGGTTGAACCAGTCGGCAGGAGCGCCGGGCTGCCCGGCCATGAGGACGACGACGGGCAGCAGCGGACGCGGATTACTGAAGTAGGCTGGGGGTAGATAGACATAGGCATCACGTGGTGTAAAAGCAGGATCATCTGCGGGTATATTTTCGCGGATGACGGTTCCTGCGCTCGCCATATCGGCCGGGGCTTTCCACGCGCTTGCCAGGGTTTGCCCGCCGGTATCGTAGGCGGTGACGGGGGTAGAGGCATCTGCCTGGGCCAGGCTGCTGGTGGGTACGGTAATTCCCAGGGCGGACGCCAGGGTGGGGTAGCCCCCGTAGTAGGCGTTGAGCCCCAGCCCGGTAAGGACAAGCCCCAGAACTACCGTGAGGGTAGCTGCCGTGACCGAAAGAGCCCGGCGCAGGCGTCCGCGCCCTGCCCAACCTGCCGCGGTGAGAATTACTGCATAGATCACCACCCACAGGGCGTAGCCCGACCAGAGCCAGGTGGGCGCGTCAATGCCCTCAGCGACGGGGTGCCACACGTTGTTGGTGAGGTAGGCAGTGAGGGCAACGAGAGCCGCAACCACCAGCACAATCAACAGCTGGGTACGCCAGCGCACAGCTCCCCTAGACCGCACCAGGAGCACTAGCGCCAGCACCACCGCAAGCCCAATCGCTAGCGGCCCCCAAAAGTTGGCGCGCAGGTCAACGGAGCGGGCAAGGTCAGCGAACATTACTTCTCCTGGGAGCCTATGGCCTGCACGATACCCAGTACGTCTTTAGCCTTCATTTCGGGCAGGTAGGCGTGGGAGACCGCGATGCCGATCGCCGGTAGGTCACCGGAGTCGGGGGTGACCAGATACATGGGCTCAAAACGCGGGCGGAACTTGGCCTTGAAAGTCAGCAGAGAACGGAAGCCGTAGAGGGGCTCCATACGCTCACCCAGGTAGTCTAAGAGCCGGTCAAGGCCGCTGCGTTCTGCCGGAGCAACAGAGTGGGCCAGGGGAGCGCCGGAGAGGGAGAGAATCTTGAGCCCCTCGTCCTTGGCGTCCTGGGCTGCCGAGGCAATCAGGAACTCCATGGAGGCAGCGAAGACGCCCTCGGCGTCGCGGCGGCGCATGAAGTCCAGGGTGAGGCCGATGACGCGGCCCTGCCGGTGCACAGGCATCCAGGAGGTTACCCCGTGAATGAAGCCGCTCTCATCAAGGGCGAGCAGGATGCGGGTATCGGGGTCCTTGAGCTCTTCGAGACCGCCGAGCGTAAAGCCCATCTCGGGCAGGGACTTCTCAGAGACCCAGCCTTCAGAAATCTCAACAATCTGGGCCCATTCGGCCAGGAGCAGGTCATTGTAGGTGGTCCACTTGGTGGTGATGCCCTGCTTGCCTGCCTGATTGAGGGCGGTGCGGATGGACTGGAATTTTTTACCCGAGAACTTGAGGTCAGCCAGGTCGATGATGGCTTCCTCGGCAACCTGCCAGGAACTCCACCCCAGGGCCTGGGCAGCCTGCTGGGTGGGAGCGTGCACCGAGTAAAGGGCCGGAGCCAGTCCCCGGTCGGTGCAGAAACGGGCGAACTCCTGCACGGCCTGATCAACTCGCTCGGGGGCCGCTGCCGGGTCACCGACAGTCAGGGCTACACCCCCGTGGTCGAGATAGGCAAAGCCCTCTTGCCCGCTGCTAGAAATCCAGTAGTTGCGGTTATCCCAGGTGCCAATCCAGCCCAGGGTGCCCGCCCCGTGGGCACGAACCAGCTCAAGGTAACGGTTGCGGTTCTGGGCGGTATCCCCGGCAGGAACGGTCAGTACCCGGTAGGTGCAGATAATGAGGGTGAGCCAGGTCAGGGCGGGGGCCAGCCAGTGCAGCGAGGTAGTGAGCCAGGAGGTGCCGGCGTAGGAGGGCGGGAGCACATACCAGGCGGCTGAGGGCAGGAGCTTGACCAGGTAGTCCAGGGCAAAGGGCAGGGGAGTGGGGTGAGGGGCAAAGCCCTGCGGGAAGACCGTGGCTACAACCGTGACCAGCACCAGCCCGGTAAGGGCTACCAGCCCTACGGTCTGCGCGGACGCCCGCAGTGCCCGGCTCGATGAGGCCAGCGGGAAGTAGCGCCAGGTGGCTAGAACCAGGGCAATCAGGGCGGCAGGTACCAGCACGGGCACGAGCAGGCGGGTGCCGGCGTCCTCAAGTTCTGCGATTGCGCCCAGAGGCGCAAGGTGCTGGCCTAGCACACCGGAGTAAATCACTAGGCGCAGTACCGAAAAGAGCAGGATGACCCCCTGCAGCACCAGGATGCCGTAGGCGGCTAGACGTCGCCCTCGCGCTAGTCCCTGGGCAAGAACAAGCTGAAGGATGAGGGGGAAGAGGGCCAGTGCGCTCGCTAAGAATCCCTTGGTCTGCTCTAGATAGACCTGGTGGGCGCACAGGGTGCTCGCTGCATTGCTGGCGCAGAGCGAGTTAAGGGCGGCATCGGTAAGGTTGCCTGCTCCCACTTCGTAGCGGGCTGCCGCTAGGGGGCCTACGGGGTTGGGGGCATGGGCGGCGAAGAAGATACCCAGAGAAATTGCAGCGATGGTGAGAGCTACCAGGGTACGAGCTTCATGGCGGGTTCCCACCAGAGAATGCTCGCGGGTGGGTGCCGGTATCAGAAAGACTCCGCAGGCCCAGCCGGTGAGCGCTGCCAGCACCAGCCCGATATCGTGCAGGGAGCCACCAAAAAGGAACAGGCCCAGGAGCAGGGTACAGGCGAGCAGGCGGACGCGGCGCCGCCAGATGATGGAGTAGGTACGACTTGCAGCCAGGAGGGAACCGGTCAGCATGAGAGGCAAGCCAAAGACCGAGTGGGTGGTCAGTGCCTGGGCCCAGCCGGGTATGAGCCCCTCTGCTACTGAGAAGACGATGGTGAGGGCTGCAGCGGGGGCCAGATAGCTCGCTAGCGCTGTGAGTGTGAACCGCCAGGTGCCCAGGGCTCGTTCGATCAGGGGCCCGACCAATACAAGGATTATCAGGAAGAAGATGGTGCTGACCGGCTTGTAGTTGATGATGATGCCGGTCAGCGGCTCCCATGTTGCGGTGAAGTTACCCGGCTGGAAGGTCAGGGCCGTTGCCCGCTCCCGCCCGAGCAGGAGCTGGGTGGGTAGGCCAATGAGGGCCAGCACCACCAGCAGGGCTGTTAAGGGCGCAGCGGTGATGTAGGTGGTGAGGTATTCACGGGCCCAGCGCAGGCGCCGGGCGGACGCACGCTGAGAGTCGGTGAGGGCCGGGGCCGGGGGAGGTGTCGAGGGCACAGCAGGATCCTGGTCAGTTATGCAAAGAGTGAGGTGTTATTCTCGTTCAGTATAGACCCGGCCTATCAGCGCTAAAATAAGCCTGTCCCTGTTAACACCACCCCAAGCTGTAAAGAAGTACCTGTGAACGCCGACCCCCTTGAACCCCGCCCTCACCTGCTAAGCCAGGACGGGGGACGCGTCATCGCCTGGCACGAATTCGGGCAGACGGAATCGCCCAGGGCTACCGCCGTGTACTGCCACGGAACCCCTGGCACCGGCTACGAGGCACTTTTCCTTGACGAGGCAGCCCGTGAACTGGGTATCCGCATTATCGCCCCGGACCGCCCGGGGCTGGGAGCGTCGGACGCCGTCCCCTACCGGCTGGTTGGCACCTGGGCAGAAGAGGACGCCGCTGCCATCATCGACCACCTGGAGCTTGGCCGCTTTAGCGTCATCGGCTTCTCCGGCGGTGGGCCCCACGCCATGAGCCTGGCGGCCCTCCACCCCGACAAGGTAGAACAGCTTATCCTACTGGCCCCCTTCACCCATCACCCCCTCTGGGAGTCCCACTTAGGGCTTAACCTCACCCCGCTGCGCGTTCACTTCTCCCACCTCACCCTCTCCTGGTTCCCCAAACCGCTCATCGACCTCACCTCCCGCGCCCTGAGCCGCCCCCTGGCGTCCGCCTCGACCTTGGCCTCCGCCCTGGGCCGCGACGTGCAGGGCCACACCGCCGCCTACCGCATGACCATCTCCCACGACTACGCCCTGCAGTTCTCCATCAAAGGCGGGGTGCAAGACGAGTACGCAATTCAAGACGACTGGGGATTCGCAGAGTCCACCGTTAAAGCCCCGGTTCATCTCTGGGTAGCCGGGCGCGATCTGGCCATCAAACCCGCCCGCGCTCGCAACTTAGGGCTCCGCCTGGGGGCTCAGATTCACGAGCTGCCGAGTGACGGACATTTTTCCCTGCTGATTAACCATGCGGCAAGCGTCCTCGCACCGGTTCTACAGCGCACGGTAAACTGTTAGGCGTGACTCTACGTTTTTATGATTCAGCAACAGCAAGCGTCCGTGATTTCACCCCGGTTCACCCCGGCGAAGCCCGCATCTACTACTGCGGTGCCACCGTTCAGGGTGCCCCGCACATTGGGCACGTGCGCTCGGGCCTGGTCTTTGACCAGCTCTCTCGCTGGCTGACCTACCGCGGTTACAAGGTCACCACGGTTCGTAACGTCACCGACATCGACGACAAGATTCTGGTGAACTCGGCCGCCTCTTTTGAGCCCGGCTACGCCGGCGAACACCCGGCTGAAGAGTGGTGGGCCCTGGCCTACCGCTTCGAGCGGGTCTTCGGGCAGGCCTACGCCTCCCTCAACATCGCACCCCCCACCTACGAACCGCGCGCTACCGGGCATATCCCCGAGATGTTTGCCCTCATTCAGCGCCTCATTGACCGCGGCCATGCCTACCCGGCGACGGATGGTTGCGGCGACGTCTACTTCGATGTGCGCTCCTGGGAGAAGTACGGTGCCCTGACCCGCCAGAAGATTGACGACATGCAGGCCGCTCCGGACGCCGACCCCCGCGGCAAGCGCGACCCCCGCGACTTTGCCCTCTGGAAGGCTTATAAGGAAGGTGAGCCCGTCACCGCCTCCTGGGATTCCCCCTGGGGTAAGGGACGCCCCGGCTGGCACCTGGAATGCTCGGCTATGGCGGGTAAGTACCTGGGTGAGACTTTTGATATTCACGGTGGCGGCCTCGACCTGCGCTTCCCCCACCACGAAAACGAGATGGCCCAGTCCCAGGCGGCCGGCTACGGCTTTGCCAACTTCTGGATGCACAACGGTCTGGTCAACTACGAGGGCGAGAAGATGTCCAAGTCCATTGGCAACATCATCACCCCCGCCCAGATGCTCGAAGCTGCCCGCCCCCTGGTCGTCCGCTACTACCTGGGCCAGGCCCACTACCGCTCCGTCCTCGACTACCACCCCACTTCCCTCGAAGAGGCTCGTGTAGCCGTTGAACGCGTTGAAGCCTTCTTGGCCGCAACCCGCGACTACCATCGCGAAGACGCTGCGGTACCCGATGCTTTTGCCGAGGCCATGGACGATGACCTCAACATCCCCAAGGCTCTGGCTGCCCTGCACGCGGGCGTCCGCGCCGGTAACGCAGCCCTGGCTGCCGGTGAATCCGCCCAGGAAGCCGCCGAGCAGGTCTACGCTATGGCCAAGGTGCTGGGGCTGGTTGAGCTCATGTCCTTCAGCCAGGCGGGGGCTGCCGCCAACGAACCCGGCGAACACGCAGCGCTCGACTCTCTGATTCAGACCATGCTGACCCAGCGTGCCGAAGCCCGTGAGGCTAAAGACTGGGCCCGCGCCGACCAAATCCGTGACGCCCTGGCCGCTGCCGGTATCACCGTCAAGGACGGCGCATCCGGCTCCACCTGGTCCCTCTAGGCCTCATAGCCCTCCCGCTACCGTGCTCCATCTCTCGCCCCACAGGGGGCAGGGGGTCGGTAAGCTAGAAAACAATTCATAGACATCAAACAAAGGACACACCCCATGGCGAAGGCAGGCTCACGCCCCGGCGCAACCAATAAGAAGAAGGGCCCCACCAAGGGCACCGGCGGCCACGGCCGTAAGGCCCTCGAAGGCCGCGGCAACACCCCCAAGGCAGAAGACCGCGTCTACCACAAGGCCTACAAGATGAAGAAGGCCGCCGAAAACCGCAAGGCAACAAACACCCTGCGCTCCCGCCAGCCCCGCCTGGGCGGCAAGCGTGCCTCCGACGAACTTGTCACCGGCCGTAACTCCGTACTTGAGGCCCTGCAGACCGAGATCCCTGCCAAGACCCTCTTCGTCATGTCCCGCATCGAGGTCGATGACCGCGTCCGTGACATCATGACCGAAGCCAACAAGCAGGGCCTGCCCATGCTCGAAATTGGCCGTAACGAGCTGGACCGCCTGACCGACCACGCCGTCCACCAGGGTGTCGCTCTGCAGATTCCCCCCTACAAGTACCCGGACGCCGGCAATCTGGTCCTCGACACCATGGATCTCTGGTACGACAAGAAGATGAGCACCCCGCCCCTCTTCGTTGCCCTGGACGGTATTACCGATCCCCGCAACCTGGGCGCCATCATCCGCTCCGTTTCAGCCTTCTCGGGCAACGGCGTCATCATTCCCGAGCGCCGCTCGGCAGCTATGACTGCTTCGGCCTGGAAGACCTCATCCGGTGCTGCTGCCCGTATCCCCGTAGCTAAGGCCACTAACCTGACCCGCGTGATCCAGCAGGCTAAGGACGCCGGCATCTTCGTCGTCGGTCTGGACGGCGGCGGCGACGTAGACCTGCCCAACCTCGAACTGGCCTCTGAACCGCTCATGATTGTTGTTGGTTCAGAAGGCAAGGGGTTGTCACGACTGGTCACCGAGAACTGCGACCAAATCGTTTCGATTCCCATTAGCTCAGCGATGGAATCGCTCAACGCCTCCATGGCAGTAGGAATCTCCCTCTACGAGGTATCCCGCCGCCGAGCTGCCTAAGCTCTATATAAGAACGAAGTGCTCTCCCGCGATAGCGGGGGAGCACTTCTTGTTTATCTAGTCTTTAGGGTGCGGCAGACTCACTCTCGCTGCCGACCCTCTCGCTGGTTCGCTGAGGCTCACAAGCGATTCACGCCAGCCCCGGTGCCAGCAGCTTCGCTGTGAGTCTGCCGCCCCCGCACAAACATAAGAAACTTATGTGAGTCAGAATAAGGGCCTGGCTCACATAAAATCCCTAAAATCAAGCCTTCTGTAGATCTTTAAAAAAACTTTAAAAAATCTTTTCTTCTGGTAATTATGGTTTTGACTAGGTCGTTTGCTGTTCTTGGTGGTGGCTCTTGGGGTAGAAATGCCCCAAAAGTATCTCTTTCGGGTTGCGCGGTCTGAAAAACCTGCGTAGAGTATTACGAGTCGCCACGGCACAGGGGAAACCCACCAAGCGACAAAACACCTAGTCACATAGCGAATTCAGGCCCAAGCAGGCAGCTGATCATCAGGACTCATACGAGTCAGGTTGTGAAGTAACAAACCAGCCAAAAGCCACTGTGAGACACAACACGGAACACCGAGTTGACACACAGAAAAGAAACGCGATAGACTAGACGAGTTGCCCAAACGGGTAACACGAAAAACTGAGAATGACCGATACGAAACACCGGCCAACATCTGGCTAGGGTTGAGAATGCGGTTTGTTGCTTGAAAACTCAATAGCGTACCAATGTTATAAATAACATTCTTATCGTCCACACTACACACTAGTGTTCACAACGAACACCAGGTAGTGCGGAAATTGAACTGATACCAAATATTTATATAACAATGTGAGAAACCAACGGTTTCTCACAGAATTTGATAATCAATTGGTTTCAGATTCGTCAGCTCGAACCACACCACCCCGTGGTGAATGGTTCGCTAACAATCAGAGACCAGGATCATCAACTACTTCATTATTTTTCTAACGGAGAGTTT
>NZ_CAKMSR010000011.1 GCF_928381705.1 Rothia nasimurium
CAGGTTACTCACGTATTACTCACCCGTTCGCCACTAATCCACCCAGCAAGCTGGGCTTCATCGTTCGACTTGCATGTGTTAAGCACGCCGCCAGCGTTCGTCCTGAGCCAGAATCAAACTCTCCGTTGAAAAAATGAAGTAGTTGATGATCCTAGTCTCTGATTGTTAGCGAACCATTCACCACGGGGTGGTGTGGTTCGAGCTGACGAATCTGAAACCAATTGATTATCAAATTCTGTGAGAAACCGTTGGTTTCTCACATGTTGTATAAATATTTGGTATCAGTTCAATTTCCATATCACTCCAGGACCGTTGTGGTCTTGGTATTGTGATGATGGACGATAAGAATGTTATTTATAACATTGGTACGCTATTGAGTTTTCAAGCAACAAACCGCATTCTCAACCCTAGCCAGTAAAACTGGCCGGTGTTTCGTATCGGTCATTCTCAGTTTTTCGTGTTACCCGTTTGGGCAACTCGTCTAGTCTATCGCGTTTCTTTTCTGTGTGTCAACTCGGTGTTCCGTGTTGTGTTTCACAGTGGCTTTTGGCTGGTTTATTACTTCAAAATCTCACTCGCTTGAGGTGAGGTTTCTCGGCTCCGGCTTGGGCCTGAATTCGCTATGTGACTAGGTGTTTTGTCGCTTGGCGGGTTTCCCCTGTGCCGTGGCGACTCGTAATACTCTACGCAGGTTCAAAACACTTCGCAAGTCGAAAATGACCCCAAAAACCACCCACAGGCGTCCGTACACCCATTTTTAGCCCCGCAAAGCACCTCCACCAACAGTATTTCACCTAGTCACAGGCGGTCAGTGAGGCAGGTCTATGGCTCACATCTATGACCCACTACACCTAAAATTCTTTGAAAAACCTTCAAAACTCCCCCAAACTGCCCTCCCTGACCCCTTTTCAAGGAATATTGCACCCCTCTCTGCCCGTTATGCCAGGCGTACACAACCCCTATATAGAGAAGGACATTCACCATGCCAGCCCTATCCCTGCTCGACTTTGCCCTCATTTTCCCGGGTGAACGCCCCGCAGACAGCTTCAAACGCTCTGTAGCGCTAGCCCAGCACGCAGAGAAACTCGGCTACGAACGCATCTGGTACGCAGAACACCACAACATGCAGCGCATTGCCTCAGCAGCCCCGGCAGTGCTTATTGCCCACGTTGGTGCACAGACCTCAACCATTCGACTGGGAGCTGGCGGTGTCATGCTGCCCAACCACTCCCCTCTTACCGTGGCAGAACAGTTTGGCACCCTGGCCGAAATGTACCCCGACCGCATCGACCTGGGCCTGGGCCGGGCACCCGGTACCGACATGCGCACCCTCGCCGCCTTGCGCCGGGACCCGCAGGACGCAGAGAACTTCCCCCAGGACGTCCAGGAACTCGCCGGCTATCTGAGCGGGGACACCCGGGTGCCCGGCGTCCACGCCACCCCGGGGGCAGGGACCAATGTGCCCCTCTACATTCTGGGCTCCTCCCTCTTCGGTGCTTCCCTCGCTGGCGCCCTGGGCCTGCCCTATGCCTTTGCCTCCCACTTCGCCCCCACTCACCTGGAACAGGCCATAGCGGTCTACCGCGAGCGCTTCACCCCCTCAGAGCAACTAGAGCAGCCCTACGTGATCGCTGCGGCTAACGTGATTGCCGCCGATACAGAAGAGGACGCCCGCGCCCAGCAGGTGATTGCGCACCGGCAGCGGGTGAAGTCCATGATGCGCCTAGATGACCGCGACCTGAGCGACGACGAGCTGGATATGCTGGTCGCTTCACCCCAGGGCCAGCAAATCCTGGACATGCTGCGCTACACCGCGGTAGGCGCCTCGGAGCAGGTAGGTGACTACCTCACCCGCTTCGCTGATTCGGTACAGGCCGACGAGCTAATGATTTCTAATCTCTCCCCCAGCACGGAACAGGCCCACCGCGGCCTTGAGGTGCTGGCGCAGGCCATGATTCAGAAATAGAACGAGTTACTAACAAGGCAAAGGTGGAACAGGCTCACAGCGAAGCTGTTGGCACGGGGCTGGCGTGAATCGCTGGTGATGAGCACCGAGATTCCGAGCGCGCGAGGAAAATAAATCTCGGTGCGAATCTGGCGAGCTTGCGAGCCAGCTTGCGAACCAGCGAGAGGGTCGACAGCGAGCGTGAGCCTGTTCCACCTTTTATAGATAGTTACCCCTCTAGAAAAGCCAAGACCGCGCGGACGCGGCGGTTGCCGGTATCGGCGGGTAGGTCGAGCTTGTCGAAGATATTGCCCACGTGCTTGGCGACGGTTGCCGGGGATATGAAAAGTTCAGCTTCAATCTCTGCGTTTGACCGCCCCTGGGCCATGAGCCGCAGGATTTCCAGCTCGCGCGGGGAAAGCCTGGCCAGCTTGCCCCCTACCGGGTGCGCTGCCTGGCCGGACTGGCGGGCGGACGCTCCCCCGCTGCCCCCTGCCCCGGGGTAGGGAGAGGGGGTGGGGGCGTCCGCACCGGAAGTACCCGCCGGGGTGCCGGGTATCTGCCCGCTAGAGGTGCCGCCGAGAAGGTGCTGGACGACGTCCGGGTCGATGACGGTGCCACCTGCCACCACGGTTTCAAGGGCGCGGGCGAATTCTTCGACGTCCCCCACCCTGTCTTTGAGCAGGTAGCCCAGCCCCGCCGCAGAGCGGGCGAAAAGTTCGCGGGCGTAGGCGGTGGTGATGTACTGGGAGAGCACCACGATGGGCAGGCCGGGGTAGGTCTCGCGCAGCTGTAGGGCGGCTTTGAGGCCGTCAGAGGTGTGGGTGGGAGGCATACGCACATCGGTGATGACGGCGTCGACACCCTCCCCCGCCATAGCCGCATCAACGGCGGTGAGCAGGGTGGGGGCGTCCTCGGCTTCTGCAAGCACGGAGTGCCCCAGCGCTCCTAGCACCATCGTCAGTCCCTGGCGGAGCAGGGCGGAATCTTCGGCGAGGATAATGCGCATGGGGCACCTTTCGTGACAACGTTTCACGTGAAACGCTACAGGGTTGTTGAGCCCTTGGGTAGGGGCAGGGCGAGGGTCAGGCGGGTGGGCCCACCGGCAGGGGAATCTACCTGTACCGTGCCACCCAGGGCAGCAGCGCGTTCTACCAGGCCGGCGAGTCCGGTGCCACGGGCGGGGTCAGCGCCGCCGATACCGTTGTCCTCTACCGTAACCACCAGGGACTCCCCCGCTACGAAGGTAGAGAGTGAGACAAACTGGGCCTGGGCGTGCTTGAGGGTGTTGGTCAGGGCCTCGTTGGCGGTGTAGTAGGCGGTGCGCTCGATATCGCGCGGCAGGCGGGTGGGGGCGTCGTAGGTCAGGTGGACCGGCAGGACGCTGTGGCGCACCAGTTCTTCCAGGGCGGCTTTGAGGCCGTGGTCTTCGAGCACTGCCGGGTAGATACCGCGGACGGTGTCGCGCAGGGTCTGCTGGGCGTGGGAGAGCTGGGTGCGGGCCTCGGTGACGTGGTTGAGTAGGGCTGCGGCGCGGGCGTCCTGGGTGTCGGCAGCCAGGTTCTTCGCTTCCATCTCGGCTAGGCCAAGGCGCAGGTTGAGGTTGACCAGTTCCTGCTGGACGCCGTCGTGCAGGTTGCGTTCGATACGGCGGCGTTCACCCTCGAAGGCGTCGACGATGGTGGCGCGGGAGGCGGTCAGACGGGCCAGCTGACGCTCCTGCTCCTCGGGGCGAGGAGAAAGAATGAGCTTGGAGAGGCTTCCACCGGTGGCAGCCAGCAGACCGTTGACGTAGGCGAAGATAATGAGCAGAACGGGGATAGCTGCCAGGAAGACCCACCAGTACTGGGGGGAGATTTCGGTAATGGGGCCGTTCAGCAGGTTACTGTTGCTGTCGGCAAGATAGTTGTACTGGTAGTCGGTGAAGAAATCGATGCTCTGGCCCCAGTCGATATCGATATAAAGGCTGTTGCCCCTGCCGGTGTAGTAGGTGAAGCCAGCCAGTACCGCCAGCAGGCTCATTTCTGCGGCAAGAATTATGCCGGCCAGCCAGCCCCAGAGGGTGGTCAGCGCCAGGGAGCCGACCTCGCGCCAGGTGGCAATTTCTTTGAGACGGAAGAGGACTCCCTGCCAGAAGCTGGCGTTGGGGTAGTCGACGTGACCGTTGGCGATCACCCCGTGGCCGGTCTTTGCCAGGCGCCAGCGCTCATAGACCGCAAACCCGATAGCGACAAAGGGTAGAACCGCAATACCGATAATGGAGGCGGTCAGACCCGTCACCAGGGAGGCAACAATGCCCTGGGCTACCAGCACGGCAAACGCGATCCAGGGGCCAGCAGTGAAAATATAGAAGGGGTTAGCCATACGGCGCCACAGGCTCTTGACGGGCTTGGGCTGGCCGGCGGGGTCAGTATCAAAGGACGCCGGTGCTTGGCTCCCTGCCGCGGGTGCGGCAGGTGCGGCGTCATGCAGGGTGTAATCGGTGCTTGTCATACTTCTATTCTTTCGCGGCTACCGCCCGCGCACAGTGGGGCGGTCTCTACTCTTACTCCACCCGCACCCCAGCTGTCGGGTAGAGCTAGCTCTACCTCGGGCGTCCTGGCCGCTTCTTCAACACCTTATCGGCGCCCACCACTCCACGCAGCAGCTGCGGATCGATCTCCACGCCCTCACGCACAATCGACAGCTGGCCGGTAGCTTCCAGCACCACGCACTGCACCTGACTCAGCTGCGACACCCCGGCCTTCCGCAGGGCCGCGTACACCTCAGCCGGCGCCAAATGCGAGCGCTTCAGATGGCGCACCACAAACTTGCCATGAGCCATAATCACCCGGGGCTTGTGGTTGATATGCCGAATACCGGTGACCGACTGCACCGCACCAAAGATACTCTCCAGCAGCATGAGCGTGCCCAGACCCACCATGCCCGACGCCAGCGTCGGCGGGTGCCCAATAATCACACGGCCAGCCACCGCGCCAAACATAATGATGATGACCGCATCAAAACCGTTCCAGCCGCTCAGCACCCGCACACCGAAGATACGCACCAGCACCAAAAAGGTCAGGTAGATACCCACAGCAGAGAGCATCACCACCGGAATACGCCAGGGCTCGATCCCCAAATACTCAACTAGCGCAGGACCCCACCCCTGCGGCGGCTCGAAGATACCCACCGGCCCTACCTATCAGAAAGAGCTGCGGTTAGCTCCTTGACCAGAGCCCCCAGGCGGAAACGCTCGGGGGCAAGAGGGGTAATGCCCACCTCTTCCAGCGGCTCAGCCGTCACCGGCCCCACAGCAGCAGCAATAATTCCCGCCTTAAAAGCCTCAACTACCTGTGGCAGCACACCCCGAGCAGACGCCACCTCAAACAGGGCAGTCACCGCAGGAGCAGCAGTAAACGTCACCGCATCCAGCTCAGAGTTCACCAGGGCATCAATCAGCTCATCCACCAGCTCAGGACGCTCAGGAGCCTCCCACCGGTGCGGCACCACAGCCGTCACCCGCGCCCCCGCAGCCACCAGGCGCTCCTCCTGCGCCGCATCCGGCAACCCGTGCTGCTGCACCACCACATGCTTACCCGCAACACCGCGCTCCAGCGCCAAATCCACCAAAGCCGACGTGCGCTCCTGCGCCGCCATACCGGCGTCCTCAAACCCCAAACCACGCACCGCACCCCTACCCTTAGCGCCACGCACCAAAATCGTAGCCCCCGCAAGAGCCTGCCTCAGCTGCTCCTCAAGACCGCGCTCGCGGGCAGAATCAAACCAGCCGTTCAGGCCGTAACCGGTAGTGACCAGCAGGACGTCGGGGTGGTGGGCAATAATGTGGTCGGTGGCCGCGTGCAACTCGGTGTCGTCTGCTACCGGCACAATACGGACGGCGGGGGCCACCAGCACACGCGCACCCTGCCGCTCGAAAGCAGCAACCTGCTCCTGAATACGACGGGAGGCCGTCACGGCAATGGTCTTACCGACCAGCAGGCCGGCATCGGGAGCGGCGGACGCGCGGGGTGAGGAAGCTGAGGAAGTCATAACACCAGGGTACCGCCGGGGTGGAAATGACAGAAGAATCCCTACTCCGAGGGACGATTTTCTAAATACAAGTTCACAGAACTTGTTTGGCGAAGATGCTCACCGAGCTCCGGGAGAAACATGAAAGCGAGCATACCGATAGCCTGATGGGCCGCAGTAATCTCTTGCAACCTTCTGTTAGTAAATAAAGGCTCGTGGTGCGCTGCACGGTTACGCACACCGTTCACAAGAGCAAGTGCACGATCTACTTTCTTCCGGTCTGTTCTAGCAGGAAAAGCTTCGTGCAGGTAGGGCACCCATAAGGTTTTCTCTAATGCCGCTGAAGTAAGGTGACGCCAGAACCCAAAAGATAACTCAGCAATAATTTGCCCAGGTAGGGGGTTCGATAAGCGAGTACGTTTCGCCGCTTCATCAATACTTAAACGGTTACGAGCATTCAGGTCTCTTTGCTGTCCATTCCTTACTCGTATTAGAGGGGTCCTCACAGGTGAGAGAGAGTCAAGTAACCAGTGATCTGAACCAGACCATGAGTCAGAAAGCAGACGATCATAAGCATTGCGAAGAGCAACTTCGATATGGGCAACATCGTGCATTATTGCCCCTGCCAGCTGAGTATTCCACTCGTACAGACGCAGAGCTAAATCAAAATCTTCCTGGGCGGCGCTCTTATAGGTTTCCCATCTTTCTGCTGAAAGCCACTGCTCTACCCAATAAGTTTCCTGCATCCTAGGCATCACTCCTTTGTGATATGACAATGCCCCGGCGAGAATACTCCAAAACAAGTTTGAAGTAGCGCTCCACCGGGGCTTCTACGCTTCAGAATACCAGCCAATCATTCATTTATCTAGAGCCTCTTAGAGCCCTCGCGCACGCTCAGAGGGGCCATGCGGGCGCCGTGGCGGGCAATGAAGTCGGCAACCCAGGCGGGGTCGGTCTTGGAATACTCGCGCAGGGACCAGCCAATGGCCTTATTGATAAAGAACTCCTTAGAACCAAAGTTGAGGGTGATGACTTCTTCGAGCAGGACGGTATCGGTAGCGGCCTTGCGGGGGCGCTGATGGTCAATGGCGACGCGCCGGACCCACATGTTGGCGTCCTGCGCCCAGTCAAGAATGAGGTCGTCGTTGGGGTTACGCCAGAGGATTTCGCCGACCATGGTGTCGAGGCGGTCAACGGTGTCCCACCAGCTTTTCTCTTCGATGAAATCCCGCAACCAGTCGATGTCTTCAGGTTCGAGGTAGCGGCGCAGGGCGTGTAGATAATCGAGCGCTGCGTACTGGAACTCCCGTTCCGGGGCCTGCCAGCAGGCCTCAATGAAGCTGCGGTCTATGCCCTGAGTCTTCGCTTCTACCCGGGCCTCTGCCAGCAGGGGTTTGATGAGTTCCCGGCGCTGCGGGGTTTTAATTCCCAGGAAGGGGAATTGATTGCGCATATAGGCGACCATGGGGGCAGCATTGGCGGGATTGGACGCCGCAACCAGGGTTTCATGCAGGGTAGAGAAGTTCATGGTGCTCTTTCAGGTGATGAGTTAGCAGGGTTCGCGAACGAGTCTTTTAGCCCACTCTACATAATTCAACAAGTGGGGATATTATTCCACACTTGATGAATTTCATCTACAGGTGGGGAATTTTGGGTAGACTGGGCGTATGGCAGCTCAGCACTCTACTACTTCCGGCTCCCCCCGCGGACGACGCAGCGGCGGCACCCGCTCCCGCGACGACATTTTGCGGGCAGCAACCAATCTCTTTGCTGAACACGGGTTCGAGGGTACTTCTGTACGGGCTATCGCTGCGCAGGCCAAGGTTGACCCCGCCCTCATTCGACATTTCTTTGGGTCAAAAGAAGCACTCTTTACAACCCTGCTCAATGAGGTGATGGAACTTTCAACCAGTCAGGCCACAACACTCAGCAGCGGCGACCGGGCTACCGATCTTGTCGCGACCTACCTGCACCTGTGGGAATCACCCGAGACAGGGCCGCTGCTTATAGGTCTAGTTCGTTCGGCTCTTGCGTCAGCCACGGGGGCACCCGCCATCAAGGAAGCTCTGGCGCAGCACCTTACCCAAAGCTGTGCCGACCCGCTGAAGCTTAGCCTGGATGAGGCGTCCGCGGAGCTCCTCAGCACCCAACTTCTGGGGCTAGCCGTGGGGCGCTACCTTCTACAGCTCCCCCACCTTGCCGCGCTCAGCACCGATGAACTGGCTGAACGCACCGCACCTGCCGTTCGGAGCTACCTTGAGGGGAATTCTCGCTCCCGTAAGACCCGGCCCGAGTCGAAAAAGAAGAGCCCCCAGGAGCAGCTGTCGCTGTTTGATGGTCTCTTCTAACGAGAGGGCCGTCTCCTGGGGGCTTGTTTTTAGGCTGGGGTTAGAAGGTTTCGGTGCCGGTGTAGGAATCGTGCACCATGTTGGCAAAGCGCGAGTAGTGGCCCTGGAAGGCGACCGCGATGGTTTTGGTGGGGCCGTTACGGTGCTTAGCGACGATGACGTCCGCCTCGCCTGCGCGGGTTGATTCCTTCTCGTAGTAGTCCTCGCGGTGCAAGAGAATGACCATGTCAGCGTCCTGTTCAATAGAGTTATGAACGGTGATGCCGTTGGCGATGAAGTTGTGGTCCCCTAGCACAGTGGCGTCGAAGACCTCTTCTTCCCCCTCGTACTCGATAGAAGTGACGGTGTCCCAGAAAAGGTCATTGACCGCAAGCATGTCGAGCTCAGCGGCATCAAGGACGCTAGCTACTTGAGTCAGCACAGGAGCACTCGTGCGTACGCCAGCAGATGTAAGAGCATCAGCTACTCGAGTAGGTTCGCTCAAAACATCACCTACCTGCCCCCAGACCTGCTCATTCCTACCCAGCGGAACACCGGCGTCCGGAATCTCGATTTCTTGAACCTCAAAGCTAAACCGGACTAAATCATCCGACTCAGTCACAGACAGAGAACCATCTTCAACGACCGTTGAAATACCAAAACGTAGAAGCAGAAGGCTTACCTGCTCAGCAACCGGTCGAGGCAGATTTACCGTAACCGATGAATCTACAGTCTGTACGCCTAAGAACACTGAGCGCAGGAAAAGGCGAATCTGCTCTTTCGGTAAGGAAAATACCTTAGAGGGAACACCCAGCACAGGTGCTGTAGAAGCAGCTTCGATGACCTGTTCGTCACTCCAGTGCGTCCGGGCAGACGGCCCGTTAACGTGGCGGGGTACACCCAAACGATCCCCAACTGCAAGCTCACCCAGACCCTTCCAGCCTGTGTAGGTAAAGAAGGGGTGATTGGCGGTAGCGCGCAGGGTCTTACCCGAAGCTAGCGTTAGACGATACACAGGTTTCACGCCCGTAGAAAAGACGTGGGTCAGGTGCCGCTCCACAAAACGCATATCGCCCCCCAGGGACCATACCGGGACGTCCTGAGCGCCCTGCTCAAAAAGCTCGCCCATCGTTGTTTCAGCTCCCGTATCAGAGCGAAGCACACGAGTATCGGCAGTCAGACAGCCCGACTCGCGAAGGTCCGACACCTGCGGCTTCTTGTCGGTACGCTGCTCAGAGCCACGGTTCAGCTGCGAGAGGGCAATCAGGGGCACCTCAAGCTCCTTAGCCATCAGCTTGAGGGCACGCGAGAACTCCGAAACTTCCTGCTGGCGCGACTCAACCTTCTTACCCGAGCTCATCAGCTGCAGGTAGTCCAGAACAATCAGCTTGAGGTTATTCTTCTGCTTCAGGCGGCGGGCCTTAGCGCGAATCTCCATCAGGGTCATGTTGGGTGAATCGTCGATAAAGAGCGGAGCGGAGTCCATCTTGCCCATGGCGGTAGCAATCTTGGCCCACTGGTCATCGTCCAGCTTGCCCTTGCGTAGGTCGGACAGATTAATGCCAGCCTCAGCCGACAGAATCTTCATAGCAATTTCATTGCGGCCCATTTCCAGCGAGAAGAACACCGTGGTCATACCGTGCTTAATGGCAGCAGACCGGGCGATGTCTAGGGCAAACGTAGAATTATGGGTGGGCACAAAAGCGCGAGAAGCCAAGAAAAGATGCTGCTCATTATCCACCTCAATACAGCGCACCGGTACAGAATCAACAGGCTCCACAGCAACAATGTAGCGAGAGCTCCGCTTAGCGGTCGGACGGGCATCGCGGCCACGGTGCATTTGCTTCTTGCGAGACAGAGCAAAAACAGAATCAGAGGAAGAGAAGGTCAGCTTGTAGGCCGTCGACGTAGCCTCGCTACTACCCTTGACCTTTTTCGTTGCCATACCCGTGCGGTACCCCAAAGAAAGCGCCAGCTCCTGGGTATCAAGTGCCAGCTGGCGGTTCGTCACCGTGAACTGAATACACCCGGCGTTTGTAACAGTGCCGTCGCTATCGAGCAGCCCTGCCAGCAAAGCTCGGCGCTGCGCTTCAGAGGCCCGTAGGTACTGCATAGGAATGTGCTTATTATTCAGAACGCCCAGAGTACGTAGGCTCTCAGCACTCGGAGCCAAGGCTGTTGAGTCATCACCCAACCAAATTCCCAGGGTGTAGGGGGCGACTAGTAGGTCAGCTTCGGGCAGTTGGAGTGGGTGGGTGTTAGCAATGGAGTGGTTGGCTCGACGGTCAGCCGTCGCGCAGCGAACCGTCTCACGAATCTCAGCGGTGGTGCGCACCTGCGCGCCCACGGACGTCCGCACACGCCCTCCGCCTGAACCCGCCAGAGCTGACGAGCGGGCCCGACGGGACGCGCGGGTTTCGGTGAGCCACTGGTGCTCGGCGTCGGCAATGATTTCGGTTCCGTCATCAAAAATGACCTTGAAGCAGGGCCGCCCGGTCATCACGTCGGTAGCGTTCGTGACGGTCGTGGGGTGCCCGTCTGCACCCAGAACGGTGTCGCCCACGCGGATATCGCCCATGGTGGTCCAGCCTGTGGGGGTGGGGATGGGGGTATCAAGGGCGAGCGCTTTACCCATTGCCGGACGCGCCGCAATCACGATCATCTGCCCGGCCTGCAGGCCGGCGGTGAGCTCGTCGAACTCGATGAAGCCGGTGGGCACGCCGTGGATGCCGCCGTCGCGGGAGCCGTTGGCCTCAATCTCTTCGACCGTGCTGTTCATGGCCTCAGAGAGGGGGACGTAGTCTTCCTTGGTGTTGTTGGCAGAGACACCGTAAATCTCGGCCTGGGCGGCGTTGACCAGAGCCTCAGCCTCGCCGTCGCCGGAGTAGCCCAGCTGCACAATCTTGGTGCCAGCCTCAACCAGGCGGCGGAGCATGGCGCGTTCAGCCACAATTTCGGCGTAGAAACCGGCGTTAGCGGCGGTGGGGACGCCCGCAATCAGGGAATGCAGGTAGGCTGCCCCGCCCACGCGGTTCAGTTCGCCGCGCTTGGTTAGCTCGTCGGCTACGGTGATGGCGTCCGCCGGCTCGCCGTGCCCGTAGAGGTGGATGATGGCCTCATAGATCATCTCGTGGGCGGGCTTGTAGAAGTCAGCGCCGCCGCCGATGACCTCAACGACGTCGGCGATGGCGTCCTTGGAGAGCATCATGCCGCCCAGTACCGACTGCTCGGCGGTGTCGTCGTGCGGTGGTGTACGGACGAACTCAGACTGGCTCTCAGACAAGGCGGCCCCCTCGGTGGTGAAGAAAACGGTGAGCTTCTATCATCTCACCTGCGAGCGCCCGGAGACCACCGATTCGCTGTGAGACTAGATGCTGGTGAGGTAGTAGTAGACGGCAAAGAGGGCATAGAGCAGTACCAGGGTGGGGGCGGTGGCTGCTGCGATAAGGCGGGGTATGGAGGGGGTGCGGCGTAGGGCTGCGAGGAGGCAGAAGTAGCCGGGGGCTAGGGCCACGATAGCAAGAAGGATATTGGCACTAAAGGGGTCGTAACTGTAGGCTACCCACTCTTTGGCGACGGGCACGCCCATGAGGCCGAGGGGGACAGCGAGTAGGTGCGCTACGGGGGCCAGGATGAGGACGGCACCGATAGCCGTCAGAACGGTAGCCGACTTAGCATTGCGGGGGTTGGCGGTGTGAAAACCGGTGACGTGGGGTTGGGGGATGTCTGACATGGGGTTCTCCTAGGGGTGCAGGGCCGGGCCTTGTAAGAGAAGGGCCCCTGCCCAGGCGATGAGCAAGAGCAGGGCAACCAGTGCGATGGGGAGCCAGAGCCCCCAGTGGAGTGCCGTCTTGGCCTGGCCCCGGTAGATAGCAACCAGGCCAAGGATCAGCCCGAGGTTGTAGAAAGCGATTCCTATAAAGCCTGCGAGGGGGATGAGGATAAAAACAAGGGCGAGGTCAGGTTGGTAAAAGCCTAACGATGCAAACCAGGCAATGAGCGTGAAAATCGCTAGACTGAACCCGCCCCAGGTCAGCCAGCAGGCGGCCTTTCCCAGCGGGGAGCTGGTTGGGGTGAAGGTAGCTGTCATGGGTGCCTCCTTGGTGCCACAACTACATTGGTGTGATGGGCTTAACTTTATCTCGGTAGCATGGGTTCTAGCTAGAGTACTTAAGTACTAGAGATTGAGCCGGCCAGTGCCAAGAGGGGCTGGTCGTAGCCAGAGAAAGGACGCCGGTGGGCAGCACAAAGAGCAAGGGCAAGGACGCCAAGGAGCAGCTCAAGGAGCTCAAGACTGAGGTGAAGTACCTGAAGAAGGGGCAGAAGCAGCTGCTCAAGCGGGTGGAGAAGCTGGAAAAGGCGCTCGCCGCCGGGCAGGGGGCGGCGCTCACGGCCTCCCCTGTGCAGAACCCAGCCCGCCCCCAAGCTGCCGGGGGCAGCCGGGGCAGGGCGGGGACGTCCTACCCCCAGCCCATGAAGTCGGGCAAGTACCGGGGCGGCTACGCCCACTACCGGGTCACCGAGGTGGGGAACCTGACCCCCACCGTCATGCGGGTGATTGCCGAACCCGCTGACGGCAAGTGGGTTGAGGCCCAGGGGCTGGTGGGTGAGTACGTCTACCTGATCACCGGCAAGAAGGGGGAGGTACTGCCCACGCCGACCTTTGAGAAGGGCAAGGCGCGATGGAGCCAGCCGACCACCACCGCCAAGTACACGGTCAGGAACTTTGACGAGCGCACCGGGGCGCTGGAAATCAACATCATGCTGCACGAGCACGGGGCTGGGACGACCTGGGCCCGCACCGTTGCTGTGGGCGATAACGCCCATTTTCTGGGGGCGAAGTCGGGGTACTCCATCAGCAAGGACTACGACTTTTACCTGCTAGCCGGGGACGAAAGCGGCCTACCCGGTATGGCCCGTTGGATCGAGAGCCTGCCCGCGAGCGCCCGGGGTGTGGCCGTGATTGAGGTGCCTGGGGAGTCGTCACGGCAGGCGATTGCTGCCTCTGAGAATTTTGAGGTGGTTTGGGTGGATTCTGCCCAACGCGGAGCGTTGGCTGAGGCTGTGATGGGCTATCCCCTGCCGGAGGGGTCGGTGTGTACCTGGTTGGCGGGTGAGTCCGGGTCTATTCATCCCGTGCGTATTTGGGCGCGGCGGGAGCTGGGTGTGCCCAAGGGGCACGGCTACGCTAAGGGGTATTGGAAGAAGAAGTAGTCCTCGCGCCGTAGTAGGGGAAGGGTCTAGCGCAGGTGGGCACTGGCGATGGTGGCCGCTAGTTCGTGGAGGTAAGGACGCGGGTTGGCCAGGGATTCTTCCAGGGTGGCGACAGTATCGCCCACCACAGAGTAGACGGCCGTAAAACCGGCGGTGCGGGCCTGCTCGGGGGAGAGTTCACTGATTCCACAGACGGCGATAACCGGCAGGTTGCGGGCGGAGGCTTCTGCCGCAACCCCTGCCGGGCCCTTGCCTTGAAGGGTTTGCTCGTCGAATTTTCCTTCGCCGGTGATCACAAGATCAGCGCCGTCGAGGGCCCGGTGGAAGCCGGTGAGCTCAAAACAGACCTCAACGCCGGGGCGCATGGTGGCCCCGAGTATTGACAGGCAGGCAAAGCCCAGACCACCGGCAGCACCCGCACCGGGGGCGGTAGCGAATGTTCCACGTGAAACATTGAGGGCTTCTTCTACCGCATCGGCTAGTTTTTGCAGGTTCTGGTCAAGCTGGGGAACCTGCTCTTCAGTAGCCCCCTTCTGGGGCCCATAGACCGCAGCGGCACCGGACGGGCCACACAGCGGGTTGGTCACATCGCTAGCCATGATAATTTCTACCCCGGCCAGACGCTCATCGAGCCCGGTCAGATCAACTGAAGCCAGCTGCCCCAGCGCCCCGCCTCCAGGGGCAAGCTCACGCCCCGCAGCGTCCTGAAGTTTCACACCGAGCGCCTGCATGAGACCCGCTCCCCCATCGGTACTGGCCGACCCGCCCAGGCCAACCACGAGCGTCCGCGCACCCGCGCCCACCGCGTGCAGAATCAGCTCACCGGCGCCGAAGGAGGTGGCCCGCCAGGTGTCCAGCTGGTCTTCGCGCAGGCGGGCAATGCCGCCCGCTTCGGCAATTTCGAGGACGGCCGTGCATTCAGCCTGCGAGTAGGCGTAGCGGGCGGTCACCGGCTGACCGGCAAAGGGGCCTGTGACGGTGCAGGTGACTTCGCTGTAGCCGGCGGCCAGGGCGGCGTCTACGGTGCCGTCGCCGCCGTCCGCAATGGGGCAGGTGATGACCTCACACCCGCCAGCCTCCTCTAGCCCGGCGGCGAGCGCCTCGGTGAGCTGGGCACCGGTGAGCGTGCCCTTGAACTTATCGACAGCGAGTAAAACCTTCATGGGTCTATTATGCGCCTGTCTCTCTAGGAGGTGACTTTCAGCCCCACAATACCTGCCACAATCATGAGCAGGAAGAGCACCTTAAGCAGGGAAACAGGCTCGGTGCCGGTCGCCATGGCGTAGAGGACGGTGACGGTCGCACCGACGCCCACCCATACAGCATAAGCGGTACCGGTGGGCAGCTCCCGCATAGCATAGGCCAGGCCCACCATACTGAGAACCAGACCCCCGATAAAGACCAGGGTGGGGGTCAAGCGGGTCAGGCCCTCAGACTTACCCAGGGCCGTTGCCCAGACAGCTTCGAAAAGGCCAGAAATAATCAGAATAAGCCAGTGCATAAGCACCCATTCTAGGTGCGCACTCGCACAGTTTAAAACGACGAGGCCGGGTCCCCCGACCCGGCCTCATCAATACACACACATTTACACATCAGGGCTAGGCCCCATGCAAGAAACACACACTACTGCTTTCTTGAGATTCTCCAGGGCCACCCTGCGGGCGGCTGCTCTTTCGAACCTTGTACCTCTAGTATGGCGGAGCCTTCTTAAGCTCTTATATACCGTCCCTGTGTACAGCCTGGGAATGTGGAGCGGTAGTCTGTCTAGGGTTCTTAGCTCGTGTGCAGAGAAAACCGTGCACACACGCCAAGAAACCTAGACAGCGCCCCAGGCGCGGGTGAAGTCTCCACCCCTCAGCTAGTTCAGCCCACCCTTGCCGTAGGACATCCTGCGGTGCAGGGCCTCCAGCGGGCCGGGCTTGCCCGCCGCTTCAAGGATCACCGCTACGAGAACCGTCACCAGCCACCCGCCTGTGCCAACCAGCAGGAGCACCGAGGCACCGGCGTCCGCAAAGAGCCCCAGGGCAAAGCCGCCAAAGACGACCAAGAAAATCACCGACTGTAGCACATAACCGGTCATAGACCGCTTACCCAGGGCGATCAGGGGTCGAAGCGGGGCAGGGACGGGGGCACCGGCGTCCACCCGCTCCTGAACCCCGGCAAGTGCCAGCGCCAGCAGGGCAATAAAGCCCGGGCCACCCAGAACGCCCAGGGTCATGGTGAGCACCCCGAAAACGCCGGTATGCAGCACACCCAGGGCCTCAAGCCCGGCGGGGATGCCGGTGCCCAGGGCAGCGGCCAGGCCCACCCCGGCCAGCCAGACCAGTACCCGGCGGTGACGCGCGGGCTCAGCCAGCACGCCCTCTCGCGCCAGCACAAACCCCAGCAGCATCAAGGGAAGCAGCATGAAAGCCTGCAGGGGCACGCCGAGGAGGCTGCCCAGCAGCACAATCAGGCCGTTGAGCAGTACCGACCAGTAGCTTGTGACCTGCAACAAATCACCGCTGCCGCCGTTCAGTAGCTCCTGGAGCTGGCCAGAGCCCAGCACCGCCTGAAGCAGGAGCACCCCGGCCAGGGCCACCAGGTTGGTCACAGCAAAGAGCGTTCCAGCGACCCAGAGCAGGACCTTGGTGCGCACCGCAATCAGGCAGGCCATGAACAGGCCAATCAGGCCGTAAGCCAGCATAATGTCGCCCCAGAAAAGAAAGACCATGTGCAGGCCGCCAAAGATCGCCAGCATGCCGTAGCGGCGGGCAATCACTCCGCGGGCCTTCGGTAGAGGGTAGCCGCGCCGGTAGAGGCTGGCGGCAATCAGCCCCACACCAAAGCCCAGCAGGGTCGAGAACATGGGGAAGCCGCGGGCATGCACAAAGGAGGTGGTGAACATGATAGTCAGCTTGTCCCAGAAACTCCCGTCGACCACCCGCCCGGTCATAGACGCCGGGCCGCCCGCAAAGAGCACCCAGGCTGTAGCTACGTTGGCTACCGCAATGCCCCAGAGCATGAGCCCGCGGGCAACGTCGGGCACCAGCATACGCGAGCGGGTGGATGACGCCTGAGCCTGTGAAGGCTGAGGCTGCGGAGCCAAGGCCTGCGTGGACTGAGCCTGTGGTGGTTGTCGATGAGAGGGCTGGTTGGGGTGCTCCATTGCTACCTTTCGTGTGTGGGTCTCTGCTTCTACCTTAGAGAAAACGGAACTAGGGCACATCCGCCGGGCGGGTGAAAAACGCTTTAAACACCGATGGCGAGACCCCCATACTGGTCTCGCCATCGGTGAGTGAAAACCGGGTTCAGCATTACCCGCTTTTCGAAGCACACACACATTCGCTTCTTATAGCCTTTCGAGCTGTTACATCTATATAACCGCACTAGGCTTGAACTGGGTTTTGAGTTGCCTGGGAGCAAGCTGGGTATTTTCGCGGACGCCCGTGGGCGCCTCCCGGGCGCGGGCAGGCCCCGGCCAGCCCGGGGAATTTCTAGGAGAAGTAGCCAATCAGGAAGAACCAGAGCACCGGGTTAGCCAGCACAGACACCACCAGAATCATGATGAACCAGGCCGTGTGCCGGGCATAGCGCAGCAGCCCCACCAGGGCCAGCACAAAGGCTAGGGTAGCTGCTACGACAGAAACAGCCATAAACCCCAAGAAGGTGGCCAGAACCATTGAGGGTGACCCCACGTTCACCACAAAAGCCAACACCAGCGTCAGCACCGCCAGGCCCTCGGTCACCGCAGCTGCAAACAGCATCTGGGTGCTCTGGGGGCGGCGGGTGCGGGTAGAAGAAGGTGTTGATCGTAAAGCCATACCCTCTAGCATGCCAGACTCCCCTGTGAAAACCGCAAGCCCACCACACGCAGAACGCCCCGCTCCCCCAAGATGGGGGAACGGGGCGTCCTGATGCTGCTAGAAGCCTAGCGAATAATCCTCAAGGGAATTACTCGGCTACAACGTCCAGCTCAACGTTGGCTACAACGTCTTCGTGCAGACGCACGGAAACGGTGTAAACGCCGGTGCGCTTGATAGCGGAACCGAGGTTGATCGCACGCTTGTCGACGGAGCCTGCACCTGAAGCCTCAATGGCGTCAGCAACGTGCTCAGCCTTGACGGTGCCGAAGAGGCGGCCGTCAGCGCCAGCCTTGTGAGCAACAACAACGGGCTTTGCTGCCAGAGCAGCTGCGGTTGCCTTTGCTTCTTCGAGGTTAGCCTTGGCGCGAGCAGCGCGTGCTGCGCGGATGGACTCAACCTGCTTTTCGCCGCCTACAGTCCAGGTGACTGCGAAGCCGCGGGGCAGCAGGTAGTTACGTGCGTAGCCGTCCTTGACGGTTACAACGTCGCCAGCGGCGCCGAGGCCGGTGACTTCCTGAGTAAGAATGATCTTAGCCATGTTCTTCTACTCTCCTATCGATTTAGCGGCCAGCGCCTGAGTAGGGCAGCAGTGCAACTTCGCGGGCGTTCTTGATTGCCTGAGCGATCTTGCGCTGTTCCTGAACGGTCACGCCGGTGACGCGACGTGCACGGATCTTGCCGCGGTCGGAGATGAACTTACGCAGAAGTGCGACGTCCTTGTAGTCGATTACGGTGACGTCAGCAGCCTTCAGGGGGTTCTGCTTGGGTTTGGGCTTGCGGATTTCAGCCTTAGCCATCGTGGTGCTCCTTTTTCTGGTGGGAGCCCGCGGGATAAACCGCGGGATGGATGAATATTTTGTCTTGGTTCAAAGAAGGACGCCGGGCGCCCCTTCCCTTCTGCCGTGCAGGCGGTGCCTGCCCGGGGTTTAGAAGGGGGGTTCGTCGTCTGCGCCGGATCCCCAGTCGTAGTTGCCACCGGACTGCTGGCCCCAGGGGTCAGCAGCGGGTGCCTGCTGGGCAGGTGCGGCTTGGGGGGCTGCTGCGGGTGCGGCAGGGGCAGCGTTGAAGTTGCCCTGCTGTGCGCCGCCGGTGTTGCCACCGAAGCCGCCCTGGTTGCCGTAGCCTGCGCCGCCGCCGTAACCACCCTGGCCACCGGCGTTGAAGCCGTTGCCCTGCTGGTTGCCGTAGCCGCCGCCGAAGCCCTGGTCGCCACCGAAGTTGCCACCTGAGCGCTGGTTGCGGGATACGTTAGCGGAGGCGAAGCGGAGTGAGGGACCGATTTCTTCGATCTCTAGCTCCATGCTGGTGCGGCGTTCGCCTTCTTTGGTTTCATACGAGCGAGACTTCAGACGGCCCTGCGCGATGACGCGCATGCCCTTCTTCAGGGTCTCGGCGACGTTCTCGGCAGCTTCACGCCAGACGCTGGCGCGCAGGAAGAGGGTCTCGCCTTCTTTCCATTCGCCGGATGCGCGGTCGAAGTTGCGGGGAGTCGAAGCGATCGTGAAGTTAGCTACCGCTGCACCGTTGGGGGTGAAGCGAAGCTCAGGATCGCCGGTCAGGTTACCGATGACGGTAATGACGGTATCGCCAGCCATGTGATGCCTCCAGTCGTAATAAGAGTAAGTATTTGAAGTTTTGCACGGGGGTCTGACATTTTAGTGAACAGGGCCCCGTCTCAAACATTTACTTGGAGGAGATCTGCTGATCTTCCGGGCGGATGATCTTGGTGCGCATGACGGATTCGTTCAGGTTCAGAACGCGGTCCAGTTCAGCAGCAGTCTCGGGGGTTGAGGTGAAGTTAACGACGGCGTAGATGCCTTCGGACTTCTTCTGGATTTCGTAAGCGAGCTTACGGCGGCCCCAGATGTCCATGTTGTCAACGGTGCCGTTGTCCTTGGTGACAACTTCGAGGAACTTGGTGAGGGTGGGCTCTACAGCCTTGTCCTCTACCTCGGGGTTGAGGATAACCATCAGTTCGTATGCACGCATGATTAAACCCCTCCTTTGGGCTAAGCGGCTATGGGATTTCCATAGCAGGAGATTACGTACGGTCTGGCCGGTCTCAGGTGTTGGCCGAGCGCCAGCACAGACTTGACCAACTTTACCGCAGGACGCCCGGTTTGGGCAGGGGTGGCGCGGTTAAAGCGGTGTTGTTCACAGCACCATTAGTAGATGCGGCGGTTAGCCAGAGCGTTGAGGTAGCCCACGCGTACGGGGATGGTGAAGAGGTCCCAAATCATGACGATGACCAGGGGAATATAGAAGATCCAGCCGATGAAAGGCACCGCTGCGGTGATACCGCCCGCAATAAGGTTACCTACGATGTAGAAGATGCCCATGATGGGCTGGCGCAGGTAGAACTTGTGGGCCCCGAGCCACCAGAGGAAGAAGAAGAGCAGGTAGGCCACCAGGGTGGATTTGGCCTGCACGATGTAAACCGGCTGCCCCTGGGCAAAGGAGCGGGCGCGGCCGGGGTTGTTGATATAGGTGGGCTGGTAGTGCTGGGGCTGTTCGGGCATGGTCTCCTGCCTTTAGGGGGTGTTCTCGAGTGAGGCCACAAATTTTTGGAGGGTAGATTTGGCGGCGTCTTCACTGGTGATGGCCTGGCGCAGCTGGGCTTCACTTTCTTCGCTGCCGCCAAGACCCACGCTGATGTCAGCTTGGGTTCCATCTGAGACTACCTCAGCGTTGATGTAGAAGGGGATGATTTCTCGTTGGGCTTTACCGTCGGCGAGGTAGGTGACTTCAAAGGTGGCCTGGCGGTAACGGGAGGCCCGCCAGACTGTGGGGTCGGTGCGGTCCGGCACCAGGTAGAAAGCGGGGCGGTCGGTGAGTTCCCAGGAGACGTTGCTGATGGTGGCGGTGGAGTCTTCCCCGTGCAGGGCCGAGGTGGGGCACCCGGCAACATCGAGGCGGCGGGCGCTTTCGCAACGCTCTAGCCAGGATGTGATGAGGTTGTTGGTTTCATTCCACATGCGGGGGGATGGGCGCACGTCGAGGGTGAGCTCCTGAGCACTTGTTCCGTCGCCCGGTAGAGGTGCGGTGACGGTGTGGTCGGCATGCCTGAGGGTGTAGTAGGAGCTGCTGGGCAGGGTGAAATCGTAGGTGCCAGGCAGGGTTGGGATTACCCACTGGTACCCGGCTTCTGTTTCTGTACGGCGCGTAACGGGAAGGTCGAGGGACTGGCCGTTGACCTGCACCCCGGCGAGCGCTACCGGCGCGGTGAGGGTGAGGTAGGACTGGGCGGGGGTGGCAAGCTGCCAGCTGTCGTTGAAGGGCCCCGTGCGGGGTATCTGGGTGAGTGGCAGAGTGAGCTGGTGGTCTTGCCCCGCCACGGTGGCGAGGACGCTGGCTGTGACCTGCCCGGTGGCGTCCTTGCTGGTGCCGGTGATGGTGTAGTTTTCTACGCGCCCCTGGGCGGCGCGGTAGATGGAGTTGGTGAGGTAGGTGTAGGTGAAGTCGCTGTAGGCACCGCGGTCGATGCCGGCGATGTAGTCGCCGCGTTCGAGGGCGCTCATGTAGCGGTCCACGCTGTCTTCGGGGGTGTGGGTGTGGGAGAGGTAGTTGCCCACAGCGGCGACCAGTATGGCGAGCAGGGTGACAAAGAGGGTGGTGAGGGTAAGGCGGACGCGGACGGTGCGGGCGTCCTTGCGGGTAAGGACGCCGGCGGCGCGCCCGGAGAACTCCCCGACCTGGCCGGGGATTCGACTGACTCGCTGTATGGACGTAGAGAAGGTTGTGCGGACAACCTCGGGGCGGGCATGCGAGACGGCACGGGCAAGCCACTGTTCGCCGTCCTTTTTCTTACGCTCAACCATGGCTCTATTGTAAAGCTAAACGATAAGGGTGGTGACTTCTTTCCCCTTGAGAAGAAGTCACCACCCATGCCAGTCAAGGACTAGCTAGCTTTTTAGCCGCGGGTATCGGTGAGAGTAAACCGCAGGTAGCCCAGCAGGGCGGGCACAGCGGCCCAGAGGGCGAACCAGGCGCCGCCTTCCAGGTAGCTGATGTCGGCATCTGAGCTCAGGTCGTAGGTGAGAATGACGCGGCCTAAGCCCGAGGGCAGGTAGTTGTAGGCGTCCGCTACCCACTCGAACTGCCCCATGAAGATAGTGGCAATAATGGGCAGAATCAGAAGCAGGAAAACCACCAGCACAATACCGCCAGCGTTATTGCGGAAGAGGGAACCAAAGCCGAAGCCCATCCAGGCCATGAACATGAAGTAGATACCTGCAGCAACCCAGTTCATCAGCAGGCCAGAGTTCATCTCCAGAGCCTGACGAATAGACTCATCCAGCACCGGGTAGCCAACCCAGAAAGCAATCGCAGCCAGGGCAAAGCCAATTACGAAAGCATAGAGGGAAATAACCAGGATTTTTGCCAGGTAGAGGGTGGTACGGCGAGGCACAACAGTCATAGACGTATGAATAGACCGGGTGGCATATTCAGACCCAATAAAGACCGCAGCAATGGAGGCAATCAGCATATTTGCCATATCAATACCTGAAGCACCTAGTGCATATGCCATGTTGGCAATAGTTTCAACACCGGCATTCGTCGAAGCCATACCCTGCTCAGCCTGGGTCATCAGCTCCGGGCTGTCCATCATAGAGTTCAGAACCAGGGAATAGAGGGGGGCCATACCCACCATCACCACAGCCAGCACCAGGGTCATCACCCAGTTAGTGGTGAGGGTACGGAACTTCAGGGCCTCAGACCGCACAACCCCCACGAAAGAGAGCTTTCGCCCAGCGAACTGGGAGGCAGACGCAGGAGCAGAAAGGGTAGCAGTCATGGTTAGTTCTCCTTAGCGTCGGTTGAAGTCTGGTTCCAGGGGGCCGCAGGGCCATCTGCAGGGCCTGCGAGTACCGGGGCGGCGGCGTTCTCCTGGCCGGTGGAGGGGGTGAACTCGGCTGAGTGGTATTCGACCTCGTCGCGGGTCATGTTCATGTAGACCTGCTCCAGGGTGGACTTCTGCGGCGTGAGCTCGTGCAGCAGCACACCGGCCCCCTGGGCCAGGCGGGCCAGGTCGCGGGCGTCCGCCTGCTCCACCATCAGGCCGTCCGTTTCGAGGGCAGTGAAGGTGTGGCCGGCTTCATTTAGGGCGGTAGCGAAGGTATCACGGGCGTCGGTGCGCACGAGCACCTTGTTTTCGTCACCAATCTTCAGGAAGTCTTCCATAGAGCAGTTGGCCAGCAGACGGCCGCGGCCAATCACGATGAGATCGTCGGCAGTCTGGGACATCTCACTCATCAAGTGGGAAGAAATCAGCACGGCCCGGCCTTCAGAAGCCAGGTGGCGGGCCAGGTTACGCACCCAGATAACACCTTCGGGGTCAAGGCCGTTGACGGGTTCATCGAGGATGACGTTCTGGGGGTCACCCAGCAGGGCGGCCGCGATACCCATGCGCTGGCCCATACCCAGGGAGAAGCCCTTGACCTTCTTCTTTGAGACAGCGGCCAGGCCGGTCATCTCAATAACCTCATCAACACGGGATTTCGGGATACCGTGCGTCAGCGCCAGCGAGCGCAGGTGGGCTGCCCCGTTACGCCCGGGGTGCATGGCCTTGGCATCGAGGAGGGCGCCGACAGAGGTGAGCGGGCTTTTGAGGGAGCGGTAGGGCTGGCCGTCGACCAGGGCGCTGCCCTTGGAGGGCTTTTCTAGCCCCACCAGCATGCGCATGGTGGTGGATTTGCCGGCGCCGTTGGGGCCGAGAAAGCCGGCGACTCGGCCGTTGGGCACGGTGAAGCTGATGTCATTGACGGCCGTTTTAGGGCCGTAGGTTTTGGTGAGGTTTCTGACCTCGAGCATGGGTCTCCCCTTGTTGTGCGTGACGGTATCACTTTTAACACTAGGGGGTCAGACTGAAGAAAACATCAGTCTGCGGGGTGAGTTCTTCATGCACCTTAGGAATGGAGCAGATGCATGGACTACCGCAGGATCTCTACCAGTTCGTCTATCAGGGCTCGTGTTTCAGACCAGTAGCCCTCACTGAGCCGCTGGCTCACGGCAGACTGACTTATCCCAAGTTTTTCAGCTATCTGCTTCTGAGACAACCCCTGACGAGCCATTTCTCCTGCCTGCTGGCGGGTTTCTTGCCGGTCTATTTCAAGACGGGCGAGCAGACTCAGGGCTCTATCAACCAGCTGAGCTACCGCTACAGACCCAGCGAAGCAGCAGCGTCCTTTTGCTTTTTTAGCCCGCTCAACCGCTCTGCGGGCGTACTCAAAAGCGGGCCCGGCCCCTGCCCGAGTTTCTGCAGGTAGCGGGACGTTTACCGGGCCCTCCCCTATGCCCACGTACCAGTGACCGGTACGCACCAGAGCAAGAGCGGTTACAAGCGCAGCAGCTGGGTCGTCGAACACCGCTTGGGCTTCGTCGCCTGCGGTGCGCTGGAATGGACGGACTGGGGCGCCGCTACCCTCTAGCCCATCGACAAGGGTAAAGAGGTCTGGGATTCGGTCCTTATCACCGGATGAGCCCACCTGGTCAACAGTCAAAACAAACACAAGATAAGCATATAGCCTTATATATTCATATATAAGGCTATATGCTTATATCCAAGTTTCTGGCCTTACTTTTTGCTCCACTCCAGCAGGCGGGCCGTTGCTTCTTCCTTGCCCAGGGCCCCTTCGTCCAGGCGCAGGTTGAGCAGGAACTTGTAGGCCTGGCCCACCTGGGGGCCGGGCTTGATATCCAGAATCGCCATGATTTCTTCGCCGTCCAAATCGGGGCGAATGGCGTCCAGTTCCTCCTGTTCAGCCAGCTCTGCGATGCGGCGCTCTAGGTCGTCGTAGGCGGACGCGATGCGGTTGGCCTTGCGCTTGTTGCGGGTGGTGACGTCCGCCCGGGTCAGCCGGTGCAGGCGCTCCAGCAGGTCCCCTGCGTCGCGCACGTAGCGGCGCACCGCAGAATCGGACCAGCCGGCGTCCCCGTAGCCATAAAAGCGCATGTGAAGCTCGACCAGGCGGGCGACAGCCTTGATGGTGTCGTTATCGAAGCGCAGCTCGCGCATACGCTTCTTGGTCAGCTTGGCCCCCACCACGTCGTGGTGCAGGAAGCTCACAGCCCCGTTACTCTCGAACTTGCGAGTGGCGGGCTTGCCAATATCGTGCATGAGGGCAGCAAAGCGCAGAATGAAGTCGGGGCCGGGCACAGCGCCGTCCGCGTCGGTTTCAAGGGCAGCAGCCTGCTCCATGACGGTCAGGGAGTGCTGGTAGACGTCCTTGTGGCGGTGGTGTTCATCGACTTCCAGCTTGAGTGCCGGGATTTCGGGCAGAACAAAGGACGCCAGCCCCGACTCCACGAGCAGGTCAACACCACGGCGGGGAGCAAGACCACAAATGAGCTTAACCAACTCATCGCGCACGCGCTCAGCCGAAATAATCTGAATACGGTCGGCCATATCGACCATGGCTTCAAAGACCTCGGGGGCCAGGTCAATATCCAGGCGGGAGGCGAAGCGGGCAGCGCGCATCATGCGCAGCGGGTCGTCAGAGAAGGACGCCTGTGGGGTACCGGGGGTGCGGATAATGCCCTTCCGCAAATCCTCCTGACCCCCAAAGGGATCAACCAGTTCAAGGGAGGGCAGGCGCAGGGCCATAGAGTTGATGGTGAAGTCGCGGCGGAAGAGGTCTTCCTTCAAATCTGTACCGAAAGCGACCACCGGCTTGCGGGAATCAGGGTCGTACTTTTCAGCACGGTAGGTGGTGATTTCAACCATCTCATCCCCCTTGCGGATGCCGATGGTGCCGTACTCCTTGCCGATCTCCCAGGTAGCGTCGGCCCAGCCGTCCACCACCGCCAGGGTTTGATCGGGAGTGGCGTTGGTAGTGAAGTCCAAATCTACCGAGGTTTCCCCCAAAAACAGGTCACGGACGGGCCCGCCCACCAGGGCTAATTCAAAGCCCACGCGGGCAAAGAGCTCGCCCGCTTCACGTGCTACCGGGTGGATGAGGGAGGTATCAAAAACATGCGCCATAACCCTTCAATCGTGCCAGCAAACCGCACAAGTTACCACTTACACCCTCAACTTTTAAAACATCACCCCTCTCTATCGGTTAAGGTAGAGACATGACTTTTCCTATTCCCCGGGCACCAAAGAAGCGGGCTTTCACGCCCGTTGCTGCCATGCCCACGGTTGAGGAGGTCTCTGCAGGCGGCGTCATCGTCAACTTTGACGACCGCAACCTGCCCGTTGCCATCATCGCCCGCATCAACCGTGGCGGGCGTCTGGAATGGTGTCTGCCCAAGGGTCACCCCGAGGGGGACGAGTCCAAGGTGGCAGCTGCGGCCCGCGAAATTGAAGAAGAAACCGGCATCTCTGGCGATGTGATTACCTCGCTGGGGTCCATTGACTACTGGTTCAACGTTTCGGGGCACCGAGTGCATAAGACGGTTCACCACTTCTTGTTCTCCGCAACCGGTGGCGAGCTCACCACCGAGAACGACCCTGACCACGAGGCGGTTGACGTCGCCTGGGTCAATATTGATGATTTGGGGCGTAGACTCTCGTTCCCGAACGAGCGGCGCATCGCTGAGATTGCCCGTGAGTACATCATTCACCAGCTCTCCTAGCTGACTGAGTAGATAAGGATTCCCGTGGCACGTTCCGGTGCTTTATCCAGCGCGATTATGGCCGCTGGTACGCTCGTTTCGAGGGTTCTCGGCTTCGTTAAAACCTTCCTGATTACTGTTGCTCTCGGTGGCACAGCCACCGTGGGCGATATTTTTGAAACCGCTAACACCCTGCCCAACCTGATCTACGTGCTGGTGGCTGGCGGTATTTTTAACGCCGTGCTGGTGCCGCAGATTATTAAAGCGGCTAAGCACGACGACGGCGGCTCCGACTACGTCTCACGCCTGGTGACGCTGGCGGTCAGCGGTATCGCCGCGGTGACCGCTGTGGTTCTGCTCTTCTCGTGGCCCATTATCTTAGTCATGGGTGAAGAGTGGACGCCCGAGCAACAGCACTTCGGCTGGATCTTTGCGCTCTGGTGCCTGCCCCAGATTTTCTTCTACGGCCTCTACACGATCCTGGGCCAGGTGCTGAACGCTCGCGGGGCCTTCGGCTGGTACATGTGGGCACCCGTCCTCAACAACGTAGTAGCGATTGCCGCCCTGGTCATTTTCATCATGGCCTTTGGCCCCCAGGACGTCACCACCAACCCACCCTTCCACAACCTGGAGAGCTGGACGTCCGCCCAGACCCTGGTGCTTGCCGGTTCAGCAACGCTGGGTGTGGCACTACAGGCCCTGATCCTCTTTATCCCCCTGCGCAAGGTGGGTCTGAAGCTGCGCCCCAAGTTTGGCTGGCGCGGCATCGGCCTGGGCACAGCAGCAAACCTAGCAGGATGGACGCTAGCTACCGGTGCAATCTCTAACCTGGCTTTCATGTACCTCACCAAGGTCGCAGCCGGTGTAATCGGTGCCCGCGAGGACTTCCTGGCCATGGGCGTGCAAATTCCCGGTGTGCAGGCCCTGAATTACTCTTCTATGCTCTACTCCCTGCCCCACGGCGTCATCGGCCTCTCCATCGCCACGGTACTCTTCAACCGCATGTCAGCAGCCTCGCAGGACGACGACAAAACCTCGGTAGCCGCCGCACTCTCGTCCGGCCTGCGTACCGCATCTATCGCCACCATCTTCTGCGCTGTAGCCCTCATCGTCTTCGCCGGGCCCATCGGCATGATCTTCGGCGGCGGCTCCCAGCAAGCAGGCGCAGTGATTGGCCAGACCATCGCCGTCATCGCCCTGGGCGGCCCTTTCCTCACCATCGCCTTCATGATGGGTCGCGTCTTCTACTCCCAAGAAGACGCCAAAACCCCCTTCTACATCCAGCTCATCTCAGCGGTTGTTATTGTCGCCATGGGCTTCACCGCCTCTCAGCTAGCTCCCCAATACACCATCTACGGCCTGGCCCTCACCTACGCCCTGCAGAACGTACTGGCGGTCTACCTGAGCCACCGCGTCCTTGCCCGCCGTCTCGGCGACTACGGGGTGCGCGAACTCGTCTCAACCCACGCCCGCGTCTCCTTCGCCTCTATCGGCGCAGGTCTGGCCGGTGCCGCCGCCCTCTACCTGCTGGGCGGCTACACCTTCGACGGCTTCGCCTGGGCCTCACGTGGCAGCGCCTTCATCACCGTCCTCGTCGGCGGAATCGTCATGGGCCTGGCCTACTACGCCATGCTCATGCTCTTCCGCGTGCGTGAACTCGACACCCTCATGAACCCGATTATGGCGAAAATTGGTATGCGCCGCCCCACTGCCCGCCACAGAGGGTAAACTCAGTAACCTAACCAATCACTCACCCATTCGCAACGGGAGGCCCCACTTGACACAGCAGATTCCCCTCAACACCCTGCTGGGAGATCGCTACAAAGTCACCGCGCACCTGCTCGACACAGCCAGCGGCGACACCGTGCTCGACGGCCTTGATACGGTACTCGGCCGCAAGGTCTCCATCCTTGTAGCTGCCCCCGACCACAACCGTCTGCTGGTCACCAACGCCCGCAACTCCAGTGCGCTTTCCCGTTCCGCTGTGCAGGTGCTCGACCTGGGCAACCACAGCGAGCGCACCTACCTGATTACCTCCCATTCCCGCCCCGACACCCTGCTCGATGTGCTCCTGACCGAGGGCGGCAGCAACTCCGCTGAAGAATTCGGTGAGGAAATCTTTGGTGATACCGGTTCCATGACCGCCCCCAATACCTACGTGGTGGCTAAAGAAAAGCCCGCTGGCCAGGGCCAGGACGCCGGCGCGGCAGCAGGTGCCGCAGCGGTAGCGGGTGCAACCTCCATCTCTGCCACCCGCAACCTCTCCACCGCAGAGGAAGAGCCCGCCGACGAGTTCGAAGAATACGATGCCGAAGAAGAGGGCTACTACGAGGGCGATGAACCCACCGAACGCAACGGTGGCATGTGGGTCGTTGGTATCGCGGCCGTCCTGTTGCTCGTTATCGGCGCCGGAGCCGTCTTTGCCAGCCTCGGCGGCATGGCGGATTCCGAGGCCTCAAAGCAGGTACTCGACGCTAACGGTACCGCCGTAGCTACCGCCTCCGCGAGCGCATCCGCGTCCGCCTCAGCCAGTGCGTCCGCCTCAGCAACCCCCAGCGAAACCGCCCTACCCACCCCCAAGATTGAGGGAACCTTCACCCGCACGGTGCCGTCCGCTCCCACCCTCATGGCTGAAAGCGATTCCCTGCTGGACAACCTGACCGACGGTAACGCCTCCACCACATGGCTCTCCCTGGCCTTTGGCTCAGCGAACTTTGGTGGGCTGACCGATTCCTTCTATCTCTCAGCCAAGCTCGATGAGGCAACCACCGTCAACAGCATCACCATCAACCAGGTGTCAGGTGTAGGCGGCGCATTCACCATCTACGCCAACGATTCAGCCTCCATCGAGGGAGCCACCGAAATCGGATCCGGTAGCTTCGCAGCCACGGGTGACACCACCGTCCAGCTCAACAAGGACGCCCAGGACGGCAAAACCGAATACATCATCGTCCAGTTCACCAGCGCACCGCAGCTAAGCCAGCCCATCGTACCGGGCTACGTCTACGGCCTGCGACTGGCAGAAATTTCCGTCAAGTAACAGCACATCTACCGCCGGCGGGTGGGTTGGGAATAAACCCCACCCACCCGCCGTTCCATACCCATAGCGCACCAAATCAACACCAAGGAGAACAATGACCGACAACGCACTCGGCGGCCTCTTCGGCGGCGCCGCTGCCGGCCTCAACCTGGCAGGCTCAGCCACCACTACCGCCCCCGACGCTACCGCCCAGAACGACGATCAGACCGTTCACAACGTCATCATTGTTGGCTCAGGCCCCTCCGGCTACACTGCCGCTATCTACACCGCCCGCGCCAACCTCAACCCCGTCCTCTTTGCCTCATCGATCTCTCCCGGTGGCGACCTGATGACCACCACCGAGGTCGAGAACTTCCCCGGCTTCATTAACGGCATTCAGGGCCCAGAACTGATGACCAACATCGGCGCCCAGGCAGAGCGTTTCGGCGCAGATATTCGCTACGAGGACGTCGCCGAGGTTGAGCTGGAGAGCGATGTCAAGAAGGTTATTCTGACCGACGGGTCAGTTCATCTGGCCAAGACCGTCATCATCTCCACCGGTTCTGAGTACCGCAAGCTGGGTGTGGACGGCGAAGCCCGCCTTTCTGGCCACGGAGTCTCCTGGTGTGCAACCTGCGACGGCTTCTTCTTCAAGGAGAAAGCCCTGGCTGTTATTGGCGGCGGCGATTCCGCCCTCGAAGAGGCCCTGTTCCTGACCTCTTTTGCGTCTAAGGTCTACCTGGTTCACCGCCGCGATTCATTCCGCGCTTCTGAGATCATGGCCCAGCGCGCCCTGGCTCACGAGAAGATTGAGGTTATCTGGGATTCGGTCGTCAAGACCATTGACGGCGACGAGAAGGTTTCTGGCCTGACCCTGTCGAATGTGAAGACCGGTGAGGAAACCACCCTGGATGTTGAGGGTGTCTTCGTTGCTATCGGCTCAGACCCCCGCACTTCCTTGGTGCAGGGCCAGCTGGAGCTGACCGAGGCCGGCACCATCGCCGTAGAGGGCCGCTCTTCACGCACCTCTATTCCCGGCGTCTTTGCCGCGGGCGACGTCATCGACCCCACCTACCGCCAGGCCATCACCGCAGCCGGTTCAGGCTGCGTTGCGGCCCTGGATGCCCAGCACTATCTTGAGGCTCTCTAGGCCTCCCCTAGCCCCTCTACGAAAGGTTATTTATCATGGCACAGCAGGTTACTGACGCTACTTTTGCTGACGAGGTTCTGAAGTCAGACAAGCCCGTCATCGTCGATTTCTGGGCTGAATGGTGCGGCCCCTGCCGCATGGTCGGCCCCATCATCGACCAGCTCGGTGAAGAGTACGGCGATAAGGTCAAGGTGCTCAAGCTCGATGTTGAGAACAACCCCGCCACCGCAATGAAGTACGGCATCACTTCTATCCCCGCCATCTACGTTTTCAAGGACGGCGAGGTTGCCAAGCAGACCGTCGGCGCTAAGCCCAAGGCTGCCCTGGAGCAGGAGTTTGCGGAGTTCCTCAAGTAGGCTTTGCTGCTTCTCTAGACACCCCTGACAAGCCCCTCAGCTTCCCGCTGAGGGGCTTGTTTGTGGCCACAGAAGGCTGCCAGAGACACCAGAAGAGGGCCGGAATGTTCCACGTGAAACCCAGCAGATTGACCGTTGTTTCCATCAAAATAGAACTAAGATTGCGCTGCAGAGCAAAAGTAGGCAGAAATTTGCTCCTCGTCGTTGCCCCAACGTATGCGGCGCGGAGGGGAGCTTCTGGGGTGGTAGGTGTAGTTCCCCACCGTTCTAGCGAGCTAACCACTGGGCTACTTCAGGACGAGTTTGAGGCAGGTTTTCTGGCAGGGTGGGGTAGACTGTTTGGCTACTTCACGGATGAGTTCAGGTATATCCACATGCCCCACCTAAAACATCTGTTGCATACGTGCAACAGATGGTGCATGCACGCAACAGATATTTTGAAACATTAATCCCTTCGTTTACAAGAATCTCACTTCTTTTTCTTTTCAAGAAGACTAAATCCCCATAATAAAAGCACCAACGGTGTCAACAGGGTCGATAGAGGCGGGTAACTTTTCACCACTACACCCTGGGGAAAAGAATCCCAAGTGCAGGTATATCCCAGCGGAATAAGAGAAACTCCGGCATCTCCATAGATTGAATCTAGATTTGTTGGGCACGAAGTAAACATACGAGAAAATACAAATACTTCAATAAATGCAACGAACACCCACAGGGAGAGGGCTATAAAAAATAATTTTTTAGACATATCATCAACCTCCATATATGACATGTATTCAACAAAAGTGACTTAAAAATCGGGTAATGTTTCACGTGAAACGGCAAAAATCTCAGAATTTACAATAATTCAACCCTGGAGAGGTGCTTTTAAGATTCTAGAGGGTCTTTGCCAGGATCATGAATTGACGAGCTATCCCTGCCGCTTTTCTGGGGAGCTTCAAATCTGGCCGACCGCCCGGGGGCAAAAGAAGAACCATATAATTCCATAGGCTGAGCTAAACCATCACCCAACGTCGACTTATCACCGGAAAATATATCACCTTTACTAGTGGCAGATTTATTTTTAGATTTTCCCGCTTTAGGCTTTTCTTTAATAACCACACGGCGCACAATGACGACAAAGGCAAGAAACATCAAACCGTAAATAATGAAAACGCCAAACCAGGAAATAAGTTCATAGAAAAAATTCATCGTTATCACCTCCTTGTGATACCCCCAGTATAGAACAGCCCCTCACCCAAACCTCACACAATATTTACTGCGAGTTAGAAAAATCAGAGTCTCCCGACGAGAAGGGACCAAATTAGTTCCGATTGCACGCGCACCATCGAGGAAATCAGGAGAATTTTGGTCCCTTCTGCAAAAACTGAGGCTCTAGAAGCCACTCTCAGCGCCTAACGCGACTTAACCGGCATCCAAGTAAGTTGCACCCTCTTTAAGGCCCTCAGACGGCCGTACAGCGCTTTTTCACCTCTCCACAAGCCCAAAAAACCTATATTTCCGCTCAGGGGGCACCCACATGCGCCATGTTTCACGTGAAACATAAAGAAGCGGTACCTGCACTTCGAGCAGGTACCGCTTCCAGGTCTCAAGGGCAGGCCAGCCAGCCCAAACTGACCGATCCCCTACTTTTTCTTGAGCTTGGGATCAATGATGTCAAGAATTCGGTTGAGGTCATCCACCGAAGCGAACTCAATGGTCATCTTGCCCTTACGAGCTCCCAGATTTATTTTGACGTTGGTATCCAGCTTGTCTGCTAGAGCATCTGCCAGATAATCCAGTCGCTCAGAGTGATCCTGGACCTTGGCACCCTTCTTGGTTCGCTCGGGCTCAACAGAAGATCCTGCAGCTACGAGCTCTTCAACGGCACGCACAGATAGACCCTCATTGACGATTTTCTGAGCCAGAGTCTCAATATCAGCGGCCTTTTTCAACCCCAGCAGGGCACGGGCATGGCCAGAAGAAATGGTGCCGGCAGCAACCCGGCGCTGAACCAGGGCAGGCAGTTTCAGCAGGCGGATAGTATTTGAAATCTGCGGGCGAGAGCGACCAATGCGTTGGGCCAGCTGTTCCTGGGTGGTTCCAAACTCTTCCAGAAGCTGCTGGTAGGCGGCAGCTTCTTCTATGGGGTTGAGCTGTGAACGGTGGAGGTTCTCCAGCAGGGCGTCCCGCAGCAGGTCTTCGTCCTGGGTCTCACGAATAATCGCAGGAATGGTGGTTAGGCCCGCCCGCTGGGTAGCGCGCCAGCGGCGCTCACCCATGATGAGTTCGTATTTTTCAGCACCCTTTTCCCGGCTGGGGCGCACAACAATCGGCTGTAGCACACCGATTTCTTTAATAGAGTGCACCAGCTCCTGCATATCGTGCTCGTCAAAGTCGGTACGAGGCTGCTTACGGTTGGGGTGAATATCGGTGACGTTGAGGGTCGCAAAATCAGCGCCAGGAACAGGCACAAGGCCGTCTCCTGCTGCAGCGGTTTCGTCGCCGAAGAAGAAATCGACAGGACGCCGCGAACTGGTTGCCGTGCGGAGGGCAGCTCCCATATCCGCCCGCTTCTTCTTGGATGTTTCACGTGAAACACTCTTTTGAGCGGGGGCAGGAACCTCCACACCTAGGCCCAGATCGAGCTGTTCACTATCTGCCGGAGCGTTTTCTTTCTTCTCGACCGGGGGCTTTGTGCTCTCCGGAATGAGGGCTCCCAGACCCCGACCTAGACCGCGTTTTTTCTCTGCCACATTGACCTCCGTGCTCAAAAGTTTTCTCCACCCAAGTCTAGTGGAGTCAGCTGCGCTGCGTAGACCAACGGCGCCCCGTGTAAACACAAGGCGCCGTCATTCTTACTGAGCTTGTTCGAAAGGCTACGCAGGCTCACGCTCGCTGCGACCCTACCTTGCCTTTCTTTAGATATTTACTAAAACATCGCAAAGAAGGTGTTTACACTCTTTTTGCCATCTCCATAGCAGCCTTCAGGTAGGCCACAGCACCGGGTGATGCAGGGTCATAGCTCATCACGGTTTGCTGGTAGCTGGGAGCTTCAGAGATGCGCACAGAGCGGGGAATAGCGGTTTCAAGCACCTGCTCAGGGAAATGTTCACGCACTTCGTCAGCCACCTGAGATGAGAGGTTGGTGCGGCCGTCGTACATGGTAAGCAAGATAGTGCTGATGTGCAGATCAGAGTTGAGGTGCTTTTGAATCATGCCGATATTTTTGAGCAGCTGGCTCAGACCTTCCAGGGCGTAGTACTCACACTGAATGGGAATGAGCACCTCCCGGGCGGCGCAGAAGGCATTGATGGTGAGCAGCCCTAGCGAGGGAGGGCAGTCGATAAAGATATAGTCAAGACGCGGCAGTCCGGCAACTTCTCGCGCGGCAGCATAATCAGAGACAGCGCTCTTCAAACGGGTCTCTCGAGCCACCATAGAAACCAGTTCAATCTCGGCTCCTGCAAGATCGATATTGGCTGGAGCGCACCAGAGGTTTTCGATATCGGGGCAGGGCTGCACAATATCTGCCAGGGGCTTGTCGTCAATCAGCACATCGTAGGTAGAGGGAACCTCCACCCCGTGTTCTATGCCCAGCGCGGTCGAGGCATTACCCTGGGGGTCGTTATCTATGACCAGCACATTCATGCCCTTGAGGGCGAGCGCCGCGGCAAGGTTCACTGCGGTTGATGTTTTACCCACCCCGCCCTTCTGGTTAGAGATGGTGAAGATGCGGGTCTCTCGGGGGCGACTGAGGGTTTCACTGGCCAGCTCTTCGAACTGCTGCTTGGCCGAGCGAGCCTGCTGGGTGATGGGGTTATTCTGGGCGGACGCAAGGTCAGCACGCTCTAGCTTTTCACGTGTTTCACGTGAAACATGTGAGCCGCGGTCGGGCTTTGCGGAGGCGTCCTGAGGTTCAGGTGGTAACCCAAAATCGGGAATATTGGAGATAGTAGACACCGGCTGTGCTCCCTCGGTAGGTGTGGTGGTCTCGCTTATCTAAGGTTACCCGCTCTCTCCCACCTCTCGAAACATCGAAAAATAAACACCATCATTAAGTTGTTTTACAGATAAAAACCCATGTTTCACGTGAAACACTTTGCGTACCCCTATAATCACTGACCATGACCACCATTCGCAGAGCCCTCCCCCACGACGCCCAGACCCTAGCGGCCCTATCTGCTACCACCTATGCGCAGACCTTCAACTACTACCCGCCCGAAGACCTAAAGCACTATCTCTCCACCACCTACACCGCCGAAAACTACCTCGCCTATCTCGCAGACCCCCGCACCGCCATCTGGCTGGCAGAAGATACGGACGCCGGCACCCCGCTGGGCTACGTCATGGCAGGCTCTGCTGGTCTGCCCCACCCTGATTGCAGCGACCAGGACGGTGAACTCAAACGCCTCTACGTCTTAGAGGACCAGCAGGGCTCAGGGCTGGGCACCAGACTGCTAGAGACAGCCCTGGAGTGGCTGGATCGCGAGTATCCCCACCGTTCCCTCTGGTTGGGGGTCTGGTCTGAAAACTACGGCGCCCAGCGCCTCTACCAGCGCTACGGCTTTGCGCGCGTTGGTGACTACTACTTCACGGTTGGCTCTACTCAAGACTACGAGTTCATTTTCAGAAGAGACCCCCGATAGGTCCCAAACAAAAAGCCCGGCTTCCCTGTACAGGGAAGCCGGGCTGTGCCGTCCTGGTCTAAAGCCTAGAGGCTTACTCGCACCACGGTGGTGGGCTCTTCGAGCAGGGTCTCGCCAGCAACCAGAATTTCGGTCTCGCGAGCGCCGTACTTGTTGAGCTTCTTCTGAGCCTTGGTAATCTCGTCCGCCGCGCTGCGGCCCTTGAGGGCTAGCAGCTGGCCGGTGCCGCGCAGAATCGGCAGGGTGATGTCCAGCAGGCCAACGAGGGCTGAGACGGCACGGGCGGTCACGTAGTCAGCGTCAACCTGACCTACGGCCTGCTCAGCGCGCGAGCGCAGAATATCGACGTTATCGAGCCCGAGATCGTCCACGACCTCGGTCAGCCAGATAACTCGGCGCTCCAAGGGCTCAATGAGGGTCAGCTGCAGGTCGGGGCGGGCAATGGCCAGGCAGAGGCCGGGCAGGCCCGCACCGGAGCCCACGTCGGCGACGCGGGCGCCGTCCTCGATGAACTCCTCAACCACGGCGCAGTTGAGCACGTGGCGCTCCCAGAGGCGGGGAACCTCACGGGGGCCAATCAGGCCGCGTTCGATGCCGCTGGTAGCTAGGTGCTCCACGTAGCGCTCTGCCAGGGGCAGGCGGTCACCGAAGATCTGGTCAGCAGCTACCAGGGTGGGGCCTGCTAGCTCGGGTAGAGCAGTGTTTTCTTCGCTCATGGTTTAGTCCTCCGCCGGCATGATGACGATATGGCGGTCGGGGCCAGCGCCTTCGGACTCGGAGTGGAGGCCGTGGGCTGCCACGATGTCGTGTACCAGCTTGCGCTCGTAGGAGCCCAGGGGCTCCAGGTGCACGTCGTCACCGGTTTCTTTGACGCGGGCAATGGCGGTTTCGGCCATGTCCACGAGAGCCTTCTGGCGGCCGGCACGATGCTCAGCGATGTCCAGAATCAGGCGGGTGCGCTGGCCGGTGGCAGCCAGCACCGAGAGGCGCACGAGCTCCTGCAGGGCGTCCAGCACTTCGCCGTCTTCACCCACGAGGGCAGAGAGTTCAGTGTTATTGCCGTCCTCGGTTACAACCGAGAGGTAGGTGCGGCCGTTGCGCACCTCGATGTCGATGTCGCCGTCGATGTCTGCGATGTCGAGAAGTTCTTCGAGGTAGTCAGCGGCGATGTCGCCTTCGTCCTCAAAGCCCTGGTCGGGGTCGGTATCTAGGACGTCATCTGCGGCGGTTTCTTCGTAGGCTTCAGTCATGGGGGTTCCTCCTGTAGCTGCCGCTATTTCTTCTTGTTCTGCTGCTTTTGGCGCTTCTTGCTCATAGGCTGCTGACGCTGGCCGCGGTTAGCGCGCTCACGCTGGGCTTCGAGCTCGGCTTCGTGCTGCTCCTTGGTCTTACCGACGGGGGGCAGACCCTTAGCGGCGCGGCGCTCGTTGAGCTCGCGCTCAGCCTGGGAGCCGGGGGTGGGGTTGTTCTTGATGACCCAGTACTGCTGGCCCAGTGACCAGAAGTTGGAGACGGTCCAGTAGACGAGCACGCCCAGGGGGAAGTTGATACCCGAGATGGCGAAGACCAGGGGCAGCACGTAGAGCATGATCTGCTGCTGGCGGTATATGGAGGACTGCTTGGCGGCGTCCGACATGTTCTTCGCCGAGAGCTGCTTGGTGATGTAGAACTGGGTGGCGCTCATGAGCACTACCATGATGGCGGCGATGATGATGGTCGCTGCGTGGTTGCCATCGCCGGGGCGCATCATAGTGGAGAAGAGGGGTGCGCCGAAGATGTAGGCGTCGTTGAACTGCTCGACCTTGTCGTTGGAGAGCATGAGGATGCTCTCATTGTTGGCAGCTGCGCTGGGTACACCGTTGAGTACCTGGAAGAGGCCGAAGAAGATGGGCATCTGCACCAGGATGGGCATGCAGGAGGCCAGGGGGTTGGAGCCGGTCTTGCGGTAGAGTTCCATCTGCTCCTGGGCCATGGCCTGGCGGGAGAGCTGGTCGGTCTTGCCCTTGTACTTGGCCTGGAGCTTGGCCAGTTCGGGCTGCAGTTCCTGCATGCCGCGCATGGCCTTGATCTGCTTCATGAAGAGCGGGATGGTGAGGGTTCGCATGACCAGGGTCAGGCCGATGATGGCCAGTACCCAGGTGACGCCGGACGCGGGGTCCATGCCGATGGCGGTGAAGAGTTCGTGGAATGCCCAGAGAATCGCCGAGACGATCCATTTGAAGGGCCAGAGAATGATGTCGAACATAGTTCTCTCCCTGGCTCGGGTGTGTGAGCCGGTTGTGGTGGACTGCAGCCAGTGCCTGTTAGTGGTTCAGGTGCTGGTGCGGGTGGTTTAGAAGTATTATTTTGGGTTCGGTGCCGGGGGCGAAGGTGCGCCGCCCGGGTGGAACCGGGTCGAGGCCTCCGGTGGCCCAGGGGTGGCAGCGCAGTAGACGGCGGACGGTCAGCGAGAGGCCGCGTATGGCGCCGTGGGTGGTGAGCGATTCGAGCCCGTAGGCTGAGCAGCTCGGATAGTACCGGCAGACGTTGCCGTAGAGCGGCGAGACGATGGCGCGGTAGACCTTGATGAAAGCGATGAGGACGTTCTGGGGCAGGGTGATAGCTGCCTGAACGATGGTGGTGGGCACGACGAATTCGTGGGGGGCGTTATCGAGCAGGACGTCTTCGTCCGCGGGTGCCCCGGCGGGGTGCTGGTGGGAGGTGCTCATGGGTTAGAGCTCCTCTCGGGCGGTGGCACCGAGTTTTTTGAGGGTGGTGGCCAGCGCGCTGGTCAGGTCTGTTTCGAGGTCGGTGTAGGGGGCGGACGCTGCCGGCGGCAGGGCTCGTACGACCACCTGGTAGCCGGTGGGGTTTTCGGCGACGAAGGGGGCGATGATGTCGCGGAGGCGTCGCTTGGTTTTGTTGCGGGTAACGGCGTTACCGACGGCCTTGGAGACGATGAAACCGATGATGGTTGGTTCTTCGCCTGTTTTGGCTGTATATAGAACTAAGTTCCGACGCCCTGAGCGGGCGCCGGAACGTGTAGTTGCTGAGAATTGAGCCGAAGCTCGCATCCGGTTCTGTTGTGCCAGCACGTAGTCTCCTTTGTCTTTTCGGTCGTCTCTCGGCGGGCTGCGTGGTCACGCTGGCCTGCACAAGGGGCTAGGCCGAGGCGAGGAGATGTGAAGCCTTATGCTGAGAGGCTTGCGCGGCCCTTTGAACGACGGTTCGCGAGGATGGCGCGGCCTGCACGGGTGCGCATGCGAAGACGGAAGCCGTGCTTCTTGGCGCGGCGGCGGTTATTCGGCTGGAAAGTCCGCTTGCTCATTTGGTTACTCCAAAAATGGTTGGTACGGGGGCCAACCTTTCAACAGTTCTTCGAACAGGTTGACGCTTCTTGCTCGTGTGTTAGCTCCGCCGCGTAAGGGGCGGATATCAGGCCTTAGATATAGGCATAGTCCTAGCACACTTTGACTAAACAACTCTAGAAGAGGTTGTGATATAAGGTCAAGCCCGCTAGGGGTAGGTCTTTAATCACAGGTAGGTGGGAGAGTTTGCCCACACCTGTGGATAGCTTGCGAGCGCGCTCGCCCTAGCGAGAGTTATCCACAGGCGCACCGGGGAAAGTTGTAAGTTACAAAAACTGCGGTTTTGAGCTAGCGGTGCGCGGTTTAATCACATACTGTAAACAGGTACTCCCCTCGTTAAATCACAAGTTTTCCACCCTGTGGATAACATGGTGATAAATCGGTGGGCCCTGCGGCTAAGCTGTGGGTAAGTTTTTTGCGTGACCTGAGATTAAAGGAGAGCCAGTGGGCGATTATATGGACCCGGAGCTTCAGAAGAAGTGGATGCACCTGGTAACCCTGTTGCGGGCAGATACTTCGGTGGCTCAGCGTCACCGTGCGCATATTGGCCTGGCTCAGCCTCACGCTTTTATGGGTAATGTGCTGCTGATTGCGGTGCCGAGCGAGTTTACCCGCGATATTTTTCAGCACGAGCTGAAGGAGACCCTGCAAGAGGCTATTACTGCAACCTTTGGCCAGGGGGTGACCGAGGCTTTCATTATTGATACCAGCCTCGAGAATTCTCCTGAGAAGGTGGCGCTACCCGCAACCGAGCGTCCTGCTGCTCCGTCTTTCCCGGCGTCCGTTGAGCGGGATCCGGCTTCCCACGCCGGTTTCGACGAAGCTGCCCACCAGCGTCCGGACGCCGCCCCCACCTTTGGGCAGGCACCGGCGGCTCCCGAGTTTGCCCAGGTCAACCACGAGGCAGAGCCCCTTGAAGAGCCTGTTGAGGCAGGCGAGCTGATCGAGGCTCCCGCAGAGACGGGGGAGGCAAAGACCTGGGACTCTACCGCGCGCCTGAACCCCAAGTACACCTTCGATAGCTTTGTGATTGGCCAGTCCAACCGTTTTGCCCACGCGGCTGCCTTCGCGGTGTCCGAAACCCCGGCGTCTGCCTACAATCCCCTCTTTATCTACGGCGGCTCGGGTCTGGGTAAGACCCACCTGCTGCACGCCATCGGCCACTACGCCAAGAGTCTCTACCCCGGTTTGCGGGTGCGCTATGTGAACTCTGAGGAGTTCACCAACGACTTCATTAACTCCATTCGCGACAACAACGGTATTACCTTTAAGCAGATTTACCGCAATGTCGACATGCTCTTGATCGACGATATTCAGTTCTTGGCTGGGAAAGATAGTACCCAGGAAGAGTTCTTCCATACCTTCAACGCCCTGCACAACCACCAGAAGCAGGTGGTCATTACCTCTGACCTACCGCCCAAGCAGCTGACCGGTTTTGCAGAGCGTATGCGCTCGCGCTTTGAGTGGGGTTTGATTACCGACGTTCAGCCGCCGGAGCTCGAAACCCGTATCGCGATTCTGAGTAAGAAGGCCCAGAATGAGGGTCTTGATGTACCCGATGACGTGATGGAATATATTGCCTCGCACATTTCCACCAACATTCGTGAGCTGGAAGGCGCGCTGATTCGTGTGACCGCTTTTGCCTCCTTGCAGGGGCAGCCGGTGGATATGCAGCTGGCGGAGCAGGTGCTCAAAGATCTGTTGCTGGACGACGGTGCCCAGGAAATTACAGCATCGCAGGTGTTGCAGGCGACGGCAGAGTACTTTGACGTAACGATTGATGACCTGCGGTCGAAGTCCCGTAGCCGCACTCTGGTGAACGCGCGTCAGATCGCCATGTACCTCTTACGAGAGCTCACCGATATGTCGCTGCCCCGTATCGGGCAGGAGCTGGGCGACCGTGACCACACCACCGTGATGTACGCAGATCGCAAGATTCGTAACCTCATGGCAGAGCGTCGACCTATCTTTAACCAGGTCACAGAGCTTACCAACCGTATTAAGCAGGGGTCTCGTGACGCATCCTAACCCTAAAAGGCCTAGTCACAGGGTTGTAGATAACTTTGAGACTTAAGGGGTTTTAATGTGGATGTTAAGTGCATGAATATGCAAAGCCTGTGAAGTTCGGTGATTGCATAAATATCCATCCACTATTCATTCACAGCGGAGACGGGTTTTCTGCACAGGCGCCCCACAAGCACTTGGTTGAGATTCCGGGCTCAAACGGGGTTTTCCACAGTTTTCACAAGGGTTATTAACACTACGATTCTTAAAGAAAAAACGTCAAATAACAAAAAATCTGTGCTCGTGCTGCCGGGCGGGGTTGAGCTCTTGTAATTACAGATTTTCGTGAGGGCTCTTTGGTTCAGGGTCACGGCTTGTAATTACAGAAAAACAGCTTTAGTGCCAAGGTAGTCCGGTAGACTGGACACCTGAACTGTGCCCGTTTAAGGGCTTCTCATGTTTAAAGCTTTGGAAGGTGCTCCAGTGAAATTTACTGTCGAACGCGATACTTTGGCCGAGGCCGTCAGCTGGACTGCCCGCTCCCTCTCCCCCCGTCCGCCTGTACCGGTACTCTCTGGCCTGCTCATCAAGGCAGCAGCCGGTGAAGTGTCTATCGCCAGCTTCGACTACGAGACCTCAGCCAAACTCAACATCGCAGCCGATATCGCTGAAGAAGGCGAAGCCCTGGTATCTGGCCGTCTGCTTGCCGATATCTGCCGTTCGCTGCCCAAGTCTGACGTGCTCTTTGAACTGCGTGAGGGCAAGGTTCACCTCTCCTGCGGTTCTTCTAACTTCAACCTGTCGTCCATGCCTGTAGCTGACTACCCCGAGCTACCTGCCCTCCCCGCGGTATCAGGTACCGTTGAGGGCTCTGAGTTCGCCAAGGCTGTTACCCAGGTGTCGGTAGCAGCGTCGAAGGACGACACCCTGCCGATTCTGACCGGTGTACGCATGGAAATCGAGGGTGACCAGATCACCCTGCTCGCAACCGACCGCTACCGTCTGGCCATGCGCGAGCTGACCTGGAACCCCGCAGACGCTTCTATCTCAACCGCTGCGCTGGTCAAGGCTAAGACTCTTTCTGAGGTCGCCAAGACCCTGGGTGGTGCAGGGGAACTGTCCATCGCCCTGTCAGATGCCCATGAGCTCATCGGCTTTGAATCTGACTCCCGCCGCACCACCAGCCTGCTGGTCGACGGTGAATACCCCAAGATTCGCTCCCTCTTCCCCGAAGTCACCCCCGTGCACGCGATCGTCCGCACCTCAGACCTGATGGAAGCCGTCCGCCGTGTCTCCCTGGTCGCTGAGCGCAACACCCCCGTCCGCCTGGCCTTCAGCCAGGGCCAGGTCACCCTGGACGCCGGTACCGGCGAGGACGCCCAGGCAACCGAGGTGCTGCAGGCCCACCTGCACGGCGACGACATCACCGTAGCCTTCAACCCCAGCTACCTCTCCGAAGGTCTGCACACCTTCGCAGCCAACAAGTTCGTGCGCTTCTCCTTCACCGACCCCCGCAAGCCCGTTGTGCTCTCTGAACAGGACGACTGGCAGGCTGAGGACGAGAAGAACTACCGCTACCTGCTCATGCCTATCCGCCTGCAGAACCAGTAAAGCCGCAGGTCAAACCGCTATCTCAAGGAGGGCGCGCTGTACATCGACCACCTTTCGTTGATGGACTACCGCACCTACCAGCTCCTGACTCTTCCCCTCACCCCCGGCGTCACCGTCTTTCTCGGGTCAAACGGGGTGGGCAAAACCAATATCGTTGAAGCCATCGACTACACTGCGCAGCTGGCTTCTCACCGGGTTAGTCAGGACGCCCCGCTGGTACGTGTGGGCGCTGACCGCGCCTACATCCGCACCCGCACGGTCCGCGGCAACCAGCAGACCGTCCTTGAGTTTGAACTAGCCCCCGGCAAAAGCAACCGGGTACGCATCAACCGGGCGGCGCCCGTCCGCGCCCGTGAAGCCCTGGGCGTCACTCGCACCGTGCTTTTCTCACCCGAGGATTTGCAGCTGGTGAAGGGGGACCCCGCCGGGCGACGCCGTTTCCTTGATGATTTGGCGGTATCCCTGCGCCCCTCTGTTGCCGCCTACCGGGCGGACTACGAGCGGGTTTTGCGCCAGCGGAATTCCCTGCTCAAATCCATGCGCTCGCGGCGCAGCACCGGGGCCGAGGACTCCTACACCCTGGAGGTCTGGAACAAGCAGCTGGCGGACGCCGGTGCCCACCTTCTGCAGGCCCGACTACGCACCCTGGCCCTGCTTCTGCCGCAACTACAGAGGGCCTATACCGAGCTCACGGACGGTTCCAAGAATGTGAGCCTGGTGTACGATTCCACTGTTTTCCCGCCGATTTCAGCTAACCTTCTGCCGACCGCAGCCCTGATGGGGGTAGATGATCTGCGGGAGGCTATGTTGCGCGGTTTTGCCGATAAGCAGCGGGAAGAGCTGGAGCGCGGCGTGACCCTGGTGGGACCCCACCGCGATGATCTTGCCCTGGAACTCGGTGGCATCCCGGTCAAGGGTTTTGCATCCCACGGGGAAAGCTGGTCGTATGCCCTGGGTCTGAAGCTGGCCTCCTGGTACGTGCACCTGGCAGATAACGATGCCCCCGGCGCCTCCCCCATCTTGATTCTTGATGACGTCTTTGCTGAGCTCGATACCGCCCGCCGCCATAAGCTGGGTGCTATTGTTGCCGGTGCTGAGCAGGTGCTGGTGACCTGTGCTGTAGCAAGTGATATCCCTGAAGAACTGGGAGAGATTACCCTGGTCAGGGTTGAACCCGGCAGGGCCCGAGTGGAAAGCTCCCCACTAGGTAATATTCCAAATCAGGAATAATTGGGCAACGGGGTAAATATGGTTGATTCAGAATATGATGTAGAAGCAGTGGATGCTCCCCATGCCCTGCTCAGCCGCATCCGGGCTGCCAAAGAAGCCCGCGGTGAACACCGGGTGCAGGGCGCTGCCGGTCGGAAAATTATCAAGGACTTCGGCCGCGTCATGAACGCTGAGCCCGGCACCAAAGTGCGTCGCTATGCCTCAACAGGATCAACCGGCCAGCTCGGTGGCTATACCGGAGCTGGCCCCAGCGCCCGCGACCCGCAGAGCCTCGGTGGCCTGCTCGACCGCGTCATTATGGAGCGGGGCTGGACCACTCCCCTAGCGGTTTCCTCGGTCATGGCCCGCTGGGATAAACTGGTCGGCCCCCAAATCGCCTCGAAAGCTACCCCCGAGAGTTTTGAGGACGGGGTGATGACCGTCCGCTGCGAATCAACCGCCTGGGCCGTGCAGATTCGCCAGATGAAATACGACATCATGCGCCGCTTCAACGGGGAGCTGGGGGACGACGTCGTCAAAGACGTGCGCGCCTTTGGGCCAGCAGCCCCCTCCTGGAAAAAAGGACGGCGGGTTGCCCCCGGCGGACGCGGCCCCCGCGACACCTACGGGTAGAAAACCCAAGAGCGCAAATTACAAAAATCGTTTCTGCGCCCCTGACCCCCTGACCCTGTGAGAACCCACAGCATCGGGGTTCCGGTCGCTCTAGCAGCGAGCTAGGGCTCTTCTGGCCCTAAGTACCCCTCTAAAACATCACAAAACAGGTTCAAAAATAGCCCTGTGCGGTAGAATTGAGAGCAGAATACGCGCGCCTGCCCGCCCGTACAGTAGCCCCACCCCGCCGCCTTGAGCGCGGGCGTCCGCGCTGAACGGCCGCCGGTGCGAGACCGACCATGCAAGGAGCCTAACTACCTGTGGCAACTGAAGAAACCTCCCACGAATACGGCGCCGCCGACATCACGGTCCTCGAAGGCCTTGAAGCCGTGCGCAAGCGCCCCGGTATGTACATCGGTTCAACCGGCGAACGCGGCCTGCACCACCTGGTCTACGAAGTCGTTGATAACTCCGTCGATGAGGCCCTGGCAGGGCACGCCGACCTGATCGAGGTCGTCATTCAGAAGGACGGCGCAGTGCGAGTAGCCGACAACGGGCGAGGCATTCCCGTCGATGAGCACCCCACCGAAAAGAAGCCCACCGTCGAGGTCGTCATGACCATCCTGCACGCCGGTGGTAAGTTCGGTGGCGGCGGCTACGCGGTCTCCGGCGGCCTGCACGGTGTGGGTATCTCCGTTGTTAACGCGCTTTCGACTAAGGTCGAAACCGAGGTGCGCCGCCAGGGCTACAAGTGGCACATCAGCTACGCCAACGGCGGCCATACCGTCAAGCCCCTCACCCGCGGGGAGGCCACCGACGAAACCGGCACCACCCAGACCTTCTACCCCGACCCCGAAATCTTCGAAACCGTCGAATTCGATTTCGAGACCCTGCGCGCCCGTTTCCAGCAGATGGCCTTCCTGAACAAGGGCCTGACCATCCAGCTCACCGACGAACGCGAGCTGCACGAGGGGGATGAAGTCACCGGCGAAGAGAAGCCCGAGAAGCTGCCCCTCAACCAGGTGGGTGCCGATGCCAACGGCTACAAGACCGTCACCTACATGTACAAGGACGGCCTCTTCGACTACGTGAACTTCCTGAATACCTCCAAGAAGCTCACCACCGTGCACGATGACATCATCGCCTTCGAAAGCGAAGATACCGACCGCATGATGAGCCTGGAAGTGGCCATGCAGTGGACCACCGCCTACAAGGAATCGGTGCATACCTACGCCAACACCATCAACACCCACGAGGGCGGCACCCACGAAGAGGGCTTCCGTACTGCTCTAACCACCCTGATCAACCGCTTCGCCCGCGACAACAAGCTGCTGCGCGAGAAGGACGACAACCTCACCGGTGAGGATGTCCGCGAAGGTCTGACCGCCGTGGTCTCTGTCAAGATCTCTGAGCCCCAGTTCGAGGGTCAGACCAAGACCAAGCTGGGTAACTCCGAAGCCAAGGCTTTCGTTCAGCGCGAGACCATGGACCAGCTGGGCGACTGGCTGGAACGTAACCCCGGTACCGGTAAGGAAATCGTCCGCCGCGCTATCACCGCAGCCCAGGCCCGCCTGGCTGCCCGCAAGGCCCGCGAAACCACCCGCCGCAAGGGTCTGCTTGAAACCGGCTCCATGCCGGGCAAGCTCAAGGACTGCTCCTCCAAGGACCCCTCAATTTCAGAGATTTACCTGGTGGAGGGTGACTCCGCGGGCGGTTCAGCCGTGCGCGGCCGCAACCCCGAAACCCAGGCGATTCTGCCCCTGCGCGGTAAGGTGCTGAACGTCGAGCGCGCTCGCCTCGACCGCGCCCTGTCTAACGCTGAAATCCAGTCACTGATTACCGCCTTCGGTACCGGTATCGGTGAGGACTTCGACATCGAGAAGGCCCGCTACCACAAGGTCGTCCTGATGGCGGACGCGGACGTGGACGGCCAGCACATCACCACCCTGCTGCTGACCCTGCTCTTCCGCTACATGCGTCCGCTTATCGAAGCCGGCTACGTCTACCTAGCCCAGCCCCCGCTCTACCGCATCAAGTGGTCCAACGCCCCGCACGACTACGTCTTCTCAGACGCCGAGCGCGACGCTGCCCTGGAAGCCGGCTACGCCAAGAACCAGCGCATCCCCAAGGACAACGGCATCCAGCGCTACAAGGGTCTGGGCGAGATGGACTACACCGAGCTCTGGGATACCACCATGGACCCCGAGCGCCGTACCCTGCTACAGGTCAAGATGGAAGACGCCGCAGCGGCTGACCAGATTTTCTCCGTGCTGATGGGTGAGGACGTCGAGGCCCGCCGAGAATTCATCCAGCAGAATGCAAAGGATATCCGCTTCCTTGATATCTAGGGCTTTTTAGTGTGAATTAAGCGCTATATAGCCAATACGGAATATAAAAATCAAGGACGAAAAACGAGGAACTTATGAGCGACGAGAACACCACCAGCTCACCCCAGCCCGTCGAGGGCGATATCGTTACAACCGACGCAACCCCGGCACCTGCCGCCGGCAACGTTGAGGTTGTCGACCTGCGCTCCGAGATGGAGCGCTCCTACCTGGACTACGCCATGGCCGTCATTATCGGCCGCGCCCTGCCCGACGTGCGTGACGGCCTCAAGCCCGTGCACCGCCGCGTCATCTACGCCATGTACGACGGCGGCTACCGCCCCGAGCGCTCCTTCAACAAGTGCGCCCGCGTGGTCGGTGAAGTCATGGGTCAATACCACCCCCACGGCGACGCCGCTATCTACGACACCCTGGTGCGCCTGATCCAGGACTGGGTCATGCGCTACCCCCTGGCCCTCGGTCAGGGTAACTTCGGCTCCCCCGGTAACGACGGTGCAGCAGCTCCCCGTTACACCGAAACCAAGATGGCCCCCCTGGCCCTCGAAATGGTACGAGATATCACCGAGGACGCCGTCGACTTCCAGCCCAACTACGACGGCAAAAACCAGGAGCCGGTCGTCCTGCCCTCCCGCATCCCCAACCTGCTGGTCAACGGCTCATCGGGCATCGCGGTCGGTATGGCCACCAACATCCCGCCGCACAACCTGCGCGAGGTAGCCGACGGTGTGCAGTGGTTCCTGCAGAACCCCGAAGCCTCCAATGAAGAGCTGCTCGAAGCCCTCATTGCCCGCATCAAGGGCCCCGACTTCCCCACCGGTGCTACCATCCTGGGCCACAAGGGAATCGAGCAGGCCTACCGCACCGGCCGCGGCTCCATCACCATGCGCGCTGTGGTCAACGTCGAAGAAATCCAGGGCCGCACCTGCCTGGTCGTCACCGAACTGCCCTACCAGGCCAACCCCGATAACCTGGCCATCAAGATTGCCGAACTGGTCAAGGACGGCAAGATCACCGGCATCGCTGATCTGCGCGACGAAACCTCCGGCCGTACCGGCCAGCGCCTGGTCATCGTCCTCAAACGCGACGCCGTGCCCAAGGTTGTGCTGAACAACCTCTACAAGCACACCCAGCTGCAGGAAAACTTCTCAGCTAACATGCTGGCGATTGTGGACGGTGTACCCCGCACCCTTTCTCTCGATGCCTTCATCCGCCACTGGGTCAACCACCAGCTCGAAGTCATCGTGCGCCGCACCCGCTACCGCCTGCGTCAGGCTGAGGAAGAGGCTCATATCCTGCGCGGCCTGCTCAAGGCTCTCGATGCCCTCGACGAGGTCATCGCCCTAATCCGCCGCTCCCCCACCGCCGATGACGCCCGCACCGGCCTGATGGACTTCCTCGACATCGACGAGGCTCAGGCCCAGGCGATTCTGAACATGCAGCTGCGCCGCCTTGCCGCCCTGGAACGCCAGAAGATTCAGGACCGCCACGACGAGCTCATGCGCATGATCGACGAGTACAACGCGATTATTGCCTCTGAGGACCGCCAGCGCGCCATCATCTCTGAAGAGCTGGCCGAAATCGTCGCCCGCTTCGGCGATGAGCGCCGCACCAAGATCCTCATGGGCTACGACGGTGACATGTCCATGGAAGACCTCATTCCCGAGGAAGAAATGGTCGTCACCATCACCCGCGGCGGCTACGTCAAGCGCACCCGCAGCGACCAGTACCGCTCCCAGCACCGCGGTGGCAAGGGCATCAAGGGTGCCTCACTGCGCGGGGACGACGTGGTTCAGCACTTCTTCGTCACCTCCACCCACTCCTGGATTCTCTTCTTCACCAACCTGGGCCGCGTCTACCGCACCAAGGCCTACGAGCTCATGGAAGCCGGCCGCGACGCCAAGGGGCAGCATGTAGCTAACCTGCTGGCCTTCCAGCCCGATGAGACCATCGCCAAGGTTATGGAGCTCAAGTCCTACGAGGACGCCCCCTACCTGATTCTGGCCACCAAGAACGGTCTGGTGAAGAAAACCGCCCTGTCGGACTACGACACCAACCGTGCCGCCGGCGTCATCGCCATCAACCTGCGTGACGGCGACGAGCTGGTCTCAGCCCAGCTGGCCAGCGCCGAGGACGACCTGCTGCTGATCTCCCGCCAGGGCCAGTCCCTGCGCTTCACCGCCTCTGACGAGGCCCTGCGCCCCATGGGCCGCGCAACCTCCGGCGTGACCGGCATGAAGTTCCGCGACGGCGACGAACTGCTCTCAGCCAACGTCGTCACCGACGACTCCTTCGTCTTCGTGGTCACCGCTGGCGGCTACGCCAAGCGCACCCAGGTCGACCAGTACCGCGTACAGGGTCGAGGTGGTCTTGGCATCAAGGTCGCCAAGCTGGCAGAAGACCGCGGCGAGCTCGTCGGTGGCCTGATTGTGGGCGAAGAGGACGAGGTCATGGTCGTCATGCAGTCCGGCAAGGTCGTGCGTACCTCGGTCTCAGAAGTACCGGCCAAGGGCCGCGACACCATGGGTGTCATTTTCGCCAAGCCCGGCAAGAATGACGAGATTCTCGAAGTTGCCCGCAACTACGAGCGCAACATCGATGAGGCAGACGACACCGACGAAAACGGCGCCGAAAGCCCCGAAAAGCCGGCAGATGAAGTACCTTTAGAAAACAACACCACCCCGGCAGTAGCCGACACCGCAGACGCACTTGGAGGTAAGAGTGAGCACTAAAAGCACCGGAACCGCACCGCGGCCAGCGCCGCGAGCCGGCACCCCGCGCGCTGCCCAAGGTAAGGCACGCCCCCAGAGTGCGGCGTCCGCAGGTGCCCAGCGCAAGCCGCTGGTGCGCCCCGCCCCCCGCTCCAAGATCCGTCGCGCTCGCCTGGTCGTTGCCAAGGTAGATACCTTCTCGGTCGCCAAGCTCGTCTTCCTGCTCTCGGTCGCCATCGGTATCGCTACCGTGGTTGCAGCCGTTATTCTCTGGCTCGTCATGCAGGCCACCGGTGCCTTCCAGAGCCTCAATGACCTGCTGACCCTGCTCGGTACCACCGGTGACGCCGTAGACATCTCCCAGTACCTCTCACTGGGCCAGGTAGCTCTCTACAGCACCATCATCTCCGTGGTGAACGTCGTGCTCTTCACCCTGCTCGGCACCCTGGCAGCCATGCTCTACAACGTGGCAGCCAAGCTGGTTGGCGGCGTGGGCGTAACCCTCACCGACGAATAAACCAAAACCCTGCCTCGTGGCGCCCTGTAGATTCAGGGCGCCACGAAGCTTTTAAACACCCTTTCAGGGTATGTGTCTCAGAACACGCTATTTCGATTTGGCAAGGTGTCAAAACCTGTGTAAAGTTATATCTCGTTCTGATGAACACCAAGGGCGTATAGCTCAGACGGTTAGAGCGCTACACTGATAATGTAGAGGTCCCAGGTTCAATTCCTGGTACGCCCACTCACCTTGGTTGAAAGGTTGACATGAAGAAATTTATGGCAATCACGCTCGCTGCGCTGGCAACAGCGGTAGCAGCAAAGAAAGCTAAGGATTCTCAGGAGAATAAAAAAACTTGGGAAGAAGCTACAGATAAAATTTCATAGGTAGCACCCGATGGGGGCGTGGCGCAATTGGTAGCGCACCTGCTTTGCAAGCAGGGGGTTAGGGGTTCGAGTCCCCTCGCCTCCACTCTTCGGTGATTATAGCAAGAGGGAAACACCCGGTCCCATCCCGAACCCGGAAGTTAAGGCTCTTAGCGCCGATGGTACTGCACTGGCGACGGTGTGGGAGAGTAGGTCATCGCCGAATTAAATGTGGTAAGGAACCCCAGTCGAAAGACTGGGGTTCCTTTTTTGTATAGGCGCTTCTGCTCTGGGGCGGGTGGGGTGTGGAAATAGAGTTCAACTAAACCTTGAACTTTTGTGGCAGTTTATGAGCAACCCCACGGGGTCTTAAGATGAACAAATGGTAAACAACATCGCCCCGAGTGTGGGATTTTCGTGACGAGAGGCCCTGCCTGCTCGGGGAAAGCCATATAAAACCACATTCTTTTAAGGGGGAGCCTCGCAGGGAATACCCCCTAACCAGGTGAAACGAAAGTATTCCGCCCTCGCCGCGGCGGGCGTCCTTGTTAAAAATATGCCTCTTGTGGGTTTTATGAAACTTAAGCAACATTTCACCCCTGCCTAACCCCTCAGTTGCCTGATGTTTCCCAAAACCTGCCTTGCCCACAAGAATAGAAACCGTGACTACAGAACTCATCATTCTGGTGATCGTAGTGCTGACCGCACTAGCCTTCGACTTCACCAACGGCTTCCACGACACCGCCAACGCCATGGCCTCATCTATCGCCACCGGCGCCCTCAAGCCCAAGGCGGCTGTCGCTCTCTCAGCCGTCCTTAACCTCATCGGCGCCTTCCTCTCCATCGAGGTAGCTAAGACCGTCGGCTCCGGCCTCATCGACCTTGAAACTGCCGGCGGTGGCCCCAGCCTCATGCTCATTGTCTTTACCGGCTTGGTTGGCGCTATCCTCTGGAACGTCTTCACCTGGCTGCTGGGTCTACCCTCTAGCTCCTCTCATGCCCTCTTCGGCGGCCTGATCGGTGCAACCCTGGCGTCACTGGGCACCAGCGGCGTGCTCTGGAACGGCGTGCTGATGAAGATTATCGTCCCGGCCCTGATGGCACCGCTCATCGCGGGTGTAGTTGCCGGTGTCGGTGCCGCCCTCATCTATGCGCTCACCAAGCCCGTCCCCGCCGAACAAAAGAAGAAGAACTTCCGCTTCGGTCAGATCTCTGCCGCTTCCCTGATGTCCCTGGCCCACGGCACCAATGACGCCCAGAAGACCATGGGTGTTATCTTCCTAGCCCTGGTGGCCGCCAACGAAATCAACCCCGAAGCAGACATCCCCTTCTGGGTACGTCTGGTCTGTGCCCTGGCTATCGCCCTGGGTACCTACCTGGGTGGCTGGCGCATCATCAAGACCATGGGTAAGGGCATTGTCGATATTGAAGGCCCTCAGGGCTTTGCTGCGGACGGCTCCTCGGCAGCTATCATCCTGACCTCCTCCCACTTCGGTATGGCCCTGTCTACCACTCACGTGGCAACCGGCTCCATCATCGGCTCCGGCCTCGGCCGTCGCGCTAAGGTGAGCTGGTCAACCGCCCGCCGTATGGTTATCGCCTGGATTATCACCCTGCCCGCCGCTGGCTCCGTCGGCGCGTTGACCTGGTTCGTGGGTAACGGCATCAACTCCATGACCGGTAGCGCCTGGATGGGTGAGGCAACCGTCTTCCTCATTCTGGTCGGTTTCTGCTTCTGGATGTGGGCCCACTCCCGCAAGAGCGCCGTCAGCCACATCGATATGCACTCGGGTGAGGCCGTCACCGCCCGTGAGGTGCACACCGAGTCGATTCCCACCGTGAAGGCTGGTTCCTAAATGTTGATTGTTGATATCTTCCACAAGATTTACCCCGTCTTTCTGGCCGGTCTGGGCTTTGGTGCTGGCCTGCCGATTCTCTACGCCCTGGGTGTGCGCCTGATGAGTGGCACAGCTGTAGAGACCCCCGAGGGTACTGTCTACACTGAGCCTGCCCCTGTGGCCCGCGCTGCCGCCTACGTGCTGTTTGCGGTACTGGCTTTGGCTGTTGTGAGCGGTATTCTCTGGATCGCCAAGGATTTCATCTACGCCTACACCGGCTTCAACTTCCTGGGAGCTGTAGGCTAAATAAAAGGGTTCTGTTTATAGACGGCGGGGGCTGGTGGTTTCATCTGAAACCACCGGCCCCTACTGGTTTTAAAGGGTGGACGAACGGGGTTTTGGTTCCTTGTGCCCCCTCCTGCTAAGCCGGTAGGGTTCCTTGTATGGTGCTCAACGACCTTCCCCTCCGCAGTATCACCGCCCGTAGCGACTTCGAGCCGCTCACGGACGTCCGCGCCCATACCTGGCCCTATTGTCTTGCGGTTACTCGGGCAGCGCTCGCCGGGCTCACCTTTGGGCGGCTCACGGTTATCGTGGGAGAAAACGGGGCTGGCAAGTCTTCCCTGGTTGAATCCATCGCAGAAGCCTATGGCCTGCCACTTGGCGGTGGGGATAACCGGGTTGCCCGCCCCACCTTTGAACAGGCCTCCGCTTTTGGGGCTGACCTGCAGGTAGTGCGAGGTGCGGCAGGATGCCGGGCAGGGCTCTTCCTGCGAGCTGAAGGAATGCTGGCCCACCTGGAACACCTGGCCAGCCTCAAATCAAAGCAGGCAACCGATATTCTGCGCCTCTCCCACGGGGAGGGCACCCAGCATTTACTTGAAGAATCTTTCGAAGATTACGGCCTCTGGGTTCTTGATGAACCAGAATCGGGCCTATCTTTCTCGGGGCAACTAGAGCTGTGTGCCCGCGTCCTTGCCTTTCTTGAGCGAGGCGGGCAAGTAGTGCTCTGCACCCACAGCCCGCTCCTTGCTGCGCTCGCTGCACGCCGCAATGAACTGGTGTGGGAAATAGGGGAGTGGGGGATCCAGAAACTGGCCTGGGCTGAGCTCGATATGACCACCCACTGGCGCAATATGCTCGATGACCCCGACATGTACCTGCACCACCTTGGATAAACCGGGGTATATCGCCTATTTTTCAGACTTTCACCCTCAACCTGTGGCGGAGCTAACCGCATATTTGGTAGAATTGGTTTGCGCGTGCAAAAAACCTGTAGTAAGGTAGAAGCATAACACCACGGGGGCGTGGCGCAATTGGTAGCGCACCTGCTTTGCAAGCAGGGGGTTAGGGGTTCGAGTCCCCTCGCCTCCACTCTTCGGTGATTATAGCAAGAGGGAAACACCCGGTCCCATCCCGAACCCGGAAGTTAAGGCTCTTAGCGCCGATGGTACTGCACTGGCGACGGTGTGGGAGAGTAGGTCATCGCCGAATTAAATTTGGTAAGGAACCCCAGTCGAAAGACTGGGGTTCCTTTTTGTATGCGCAGTTCTTTTGGCGAGCGTGCATGATATCGCTGAGCGTGCGCAGGGCGGGTGCACGCTCAGCGATATGGCGCACGCTCGCGTCCGCCCACCGCTCGCGTCCGCCCGTCTCTGTCATAAATAGCCAGAGGCAACCCTGTGTAGGTAAACTAAACACTTCAAAAGTAAGTAGTGTTGCAATCTCTGTGATTGCAGGTGCAAGGACGCACCAGCGAGAACAAAGGCAAAACCATGTCACCACAAGCAGTTGGCTTCGCCCTCCTGATACTCGGCGTAGCCCTTCTCATCGGCAAGATTATTCGAGTCAAAGTGGGCTGGGTACAAACCCTCTTTTTGCCCAGCTCCATCGTGGCGGGCGTCCTGCTACTCCTGCTCGGCCCGCAGGTTCTTGGCCGCTTCTCCGGCCCCTGGGGTGAAAACGGCCTCTTTACCGACGCCATGCTCACCACCTGGGGAGCCCTCCCCGGCCTGCTCATCAGCGTCATCTTCGCAACCATGTTCCTGGGGCAAGAGCTCCCCACGCCCAAGCGGGCCGTGCAGCTTGCCGGCCCCCAGCTCTCCCTGGGCGTGGCTCTAGGGTCGGGCCAGTACGTCGTGGGCCTGCTCCTTGCCGCCCTGGTGCTCGTCCCCGTCTTTGCAGCCTCGCCCATGACCGGCGCCCTCATCGAAATCGCCTTCGAGGGCGGGCACGGCACCGCTGCCGGTATGCGCGGTGTCATGGAAGACCTGGGCTTCAGTGAAGGTGCCGACCTGGCAGTTGGCCTGGCAACCGTCGGTATCGTAGGCGGTATCGTCATCGGTATTGCCCTCATCAACTGGGGCGTGCGCACCGGCAAGACCGAAATTCTCAAGGGTGACGCCAAGATGTCGATTGCCGAGCAGAAAGGTCTCTTCCGCGAGGACGAGCACTACTCGGCCGGCACAATGACCTCCCGCCCGGCGTCCGTTGAACCGCTCTCCCTGCACATGGCCATTATGGCGCTGGCGGTGCTGGTGGGCTGGCTGATTCTGGAGGGCCTGCGCTGGATTGAGCAGCAGACCTACGCCTCTATCATGCTGGACGAGAACACCCCGCTTGAAATCTTCGCTTACGTGCCGCTCTTCCCCATGGCTCTGCTCGGCGGCGTTATCGTGCAGATGATTGCTAAGGCGGTGGGCGCTGACTCTATCATTGACCACCAGATGATGCTGCGTATTCAGGGCTGGGCTCTGGACTTCCTCATCGTTGCCGCTATCGCCAACCTCTCCCTGCAGGCTGTGGGTGAGAACATCGCCGTCTTTGCCATTCTGGCGGTAGCCGGTATCGGCTTCAACGTGGCTATGTTCCTCTGGCTGGCCCCGCGCCTGATCGGCCGCTACTGGTTCGAACGCGGCATCGGTGATTTCGGCCAGTCTATGGGCGTGACCGCCACCGGCCTGATTCTGATGCGCGTGGTGGATCCCAAGGGCGAATCCCCAGCTTTCGAGGCCTTTGGCTACAAGCAGCTGGTTTTTGAGCCCTTCTTCGGTGGCGGTCTGGTGACGGCCCTGGCGGTGCCCGTCATTTACCTGACCGGCATCTGGCCCCTCTTCTTCGTCATGCTCGCTATCTTCATTATCTCTATTGCGGTGGGCCTGATTTTCCTGCGCCCCAAGGAGATGAAGGACCGCGAGCGCCACACCCAGCAGATGCAGCAGGTCAAGGCTAAGGACGCTTAAGCACGGAAGGACGCACGGGTACCCCGGGCGAGGGGAAGGGTTCTGCTAGGCTGAAACCACCATGACCCACCCATACCCAGAACAGCCTTATAACGCCCCGCCTGGGGAAAGTGCGTCCGTTCAGACCCCGCCTGAGCAAACCGTGCCAGCTCCGCCTGTGCCGGCTGAAGCCGTGCCTGCCAGCGTGCCCGCCCAGACGCCTGATACTGCCGTCCCTGGCATTGAGAACAAGTCCTATACCCGGCGCAATATTCTGATTCTGCTGGGTGTACTGGCCGTTCCCACGGCGCTGGTTCTGGCGCTTGTGGCCTATTTCGCGGGGTCTCGCAGCCACATGACGTTGGGCGGAGGGAGCATCTGGGATTCGTCGATACTGACCGGTGACGGCTCATCAAACTCAGATGCCACCTGGCTCAGCGTTGCCGATACCGGCAGTATAGAGTCGGGCGTCCTTGCCGAGCACCTTGCGCAGACAGTGCCCCAGCTGGGTGGTACCAGCGGAATCTTCCAGCGAGAGCCCACCCATGCCACCTACATTTACCTGCCGAGCGGTGGCTCCATCGACATTGACAGCCACGAGGAAATCCCTATTACCCTCTTTGCCGAGACCTGGCAGGCGATCCTCACGCGGGCGTCCGACGAGCGCATGGGGTCGGGTGAGTGCTTCCGCTCGCGGGGCTGACGAATACGAAACCGAGGCTCCCTGGGCCGAGGTCACATACTACCTCTACGGAGATAAGGGCTCAGACCAGCAGGCCCTACTCGTTGATATGGCCAGCTGGGAGCCCCTGGAGGGGGCAGACCTTGAGAGCGTTTCGTACGTGGAGGAGACCCAGATTGATGCCGAGACGATACAGGTTTTCGTCTTCGGCCCGTTGAGCGAGACGCAGGTCTGGTCACGCTCTGCTACCCCGGTTGCCCAGGCATTTGCGGCGCATACTGAGGGGTTAGAGGTCGTGAGCATCAACAAATACCGGGACTCCACCGACTACTTTGTGACCGCCCGCTTTGAGAGCTACACGGGAGATACGGACGCCGCCCGCCAGGCCATGGTCGAGGGCGTGCAGGGAACGGCGATTGGCAGCGCCTTTACCCTTGACCTGATGGACGCCACCACCTCGGCCTACTACTTCGAAGGCCGGTGGGACGTCTACGAGTCAGGAATCTCAGAATAAGCCCCCTTACAGCAAAGGCCCCGGCCTCCCTGTGCGGGAGCCGGGGCCGGGCGTCCGCGCTCGCAATCAACGAGGGGTGGACGCATGTGAGCAGCTAGTGAGGACTAGGCAGCGGGGGTCTTCCAGGGGTCCTCAACGGGGCGAGAAGCCTTGAAAGCGGCTGCGCCAGCGACAGCGCCAGCAACCAGCAGACCAAAGACCAGCAGGCCCTTGTTGCCGCTCTTAGAAGCCTTCTTCTGCTCCTTGGCGTAACCCTTAGCGGCCTTAACAGCAGCCTTCTGAGCCTTCTTCAGCGCCTTCTTGTCGCCGGTGACCTTAGCAGCGACAGTCTCAACCTGGGTGGGAACCTCAGCGTCGGAGAGCTTGTCTGCAACGGTGGTGGCAACGTCAGCAGCCTTAACGCGGGCGGTTGCTACAGCGTTTTCAACGGCGGGGGTGACATCGTCGATGGTGTGCTGAATCTTGTCGGCCAGGGTGGACTGGACCTTCTCCAGCTTCTTGGAGCTGTCCTTAGCAACAGACTGGGTTGCCTTGGAGATGCTCTTACCCTGCTTCTCAGCAGCCTTCTGCAGGGCTGAAACCTTCTTGCCGGTGAGCTTCTCGGCGCGAGCGGCCTTCTTCTCGGCCAGGGCGGTCAGCTTGTCAGCCTTCTTGCCGGTGTTCTTAGCGGCCTTTGAGAAGAACTTCTCTGCCTGCTTCTGAGCTTTCTTAGCCTTGCTCTTCTTGCACAGTGCCATGGGTGTTTCCTCCATGTGTGGGGCTGCCCCTCACCTAACTCGTGAGTTCGAGTAGAGCGCGGTGGCCAGCAACTTACATTTAGTATCAGCTTACTTTCTAAAACCTTAAAAGTGTTTTGCGGCGGCACAAAAACCCTCGTGTTTCTCTGCCCGCTAAAGTTAAGGGCTTCTGAAGGGTGGGTGGACGCTGGTGCGCACCCGCTCGAATGCGACGTGAATTCCCGAGCGGGTGGTGTTTGAACGGACGCTCGGGACGGAGAGTCACATTCGGGGACATGCGGTTCTAAATCTTTCTAAGACATTCTAAAATATTTTTTAGAACGCCTTAGAAAGATTTAGAAAGCAGCGAACGATGAATCAAGACCTCAATCCCTTCACCCCCGGAGCAGGGCTCACACCGCCTGAACTCACAGGCCGAGACCAAGAAATCATTGACTTCGACAGGCTCGTAGCCCGCAGCAAAATGCGCCTGACCGATAGAGGGCTTATGCTCTACGGTCTACGCGGAGTCGGTAAAACCGTCCTGCTTCGCAGACTAGAAACCCATGCAGAACGCTCCGGCTGGCTCACCCTCAGACTCGAAGGGAGCCTTACTTCCTCTGCCCAAAAACAGCTTCGTATCAAACTCGCACGAGATCTTGCCCAGCAGACCAGGGTAGCCACCCAAGGGCACACTGGAAGTGCAATACAGCGAGCAATCGCCTCTATTGCCGAACTATCACTGACGCTGGGCTTTGCCCAAGCCCGCCTAGTGCTCAAACCTAAGACTGACGAACCTGCCTTCACCACCGGCGTCCTCGATATAGACTTCCCCGAAGCAATCTTGAACCTGGCAGAAGCCCTCAAAGAACTTCCCCAGCCTAAAGCTATCGGTTTTTTCATTGACGAAATCCAAGACCTCGACAGCGAACTGCTCGATATGCTCCTGACAACCCAGCATGAGGCGGGACAACGGGAACTACCTTTTTACATCATCGGGGCTGGTCTACCCTCAGTGCCCACCCGTCTAGGGGAAATCAAAACCTACGCTGAACGCCTCTTCAGCTACCGCGAAATAGGTGCTCTTACCCCGGATGCGACCCGGCGGGCTTTCATCGAACCTATCCGCAGGCCCGGCGGTCACATCGTAGCAAGCGCCCTCGAAAAAGCAACCGTAGCCTCACAAGGCTACCCCTACTTCATTCAGCAGTACGGGCAGGCTATCTGGAACTCTGCCGCCCAACAGACCATCACCGACGACGATGTGCTTGCTGGCCTTGCCGTAGGGCGAAGCGAACTAGATAGCGGTTTTTACCTCACCCGCTGGCAGCGGACTACCGATGCAGAACAGGACTACCTGGTTGCTATGGCCCGCGTGATGAAAGGTCAGGTCGCCCGCACCGGAGAAATCGCAGAGACCCTGGATAAGACAGCTAACGGAACCAGCGTGGTGCGTAAATCCCTCATCGAAAAAGGGCTGGTGTACTCGCCGGGTGTAGGCCAGCTGGCCTTTACGGTGCCGGGAATGCAGGACTTCGTGCTGAGACAGGCGGGGCAGGTATAGGCCGCCCGCCGGCGTCCGCTCCTTTCACTCACCGCAAAAGCTCAGGTCATATCTAGCGGCTGCCCACCTGCCCGTGCGAGAATAGGGGCATGACTGCAACTGCAAAAGCAACTATTCACACCAACCACGGTGACATCGTCGTTAACCTCTTCGGTAACCATGCACCGCTGACCGTCAAGAACTTCATCGGTCTGTCTGATGGCACCCAGGAATGGCGCCACCCCCGCACCGGCGAAGTGCAGGAAGGCCCCCTCTACAAGGACGTCATCTTCCACCGCATTATCCGCGACTTCATGATCCAGGGCGGCGACCCCCTCGGTCAGGGTATCGGCGGCCCCGGCTACCAGTTCAAGGACGAAATCCACCCCGAACTGAGCTTCAACAAGCCCTACCTGCTGGCTATGGCCAACGCAGGCCCCGGCACCAACGGCTCCCAGTTCTTCATCACCACCGTTGAGACCCCCTGGCTCAACGGCCGCCACACCATCTTCGGTGAGGTTGTAGACGAGGACTCCAAGAAGGTCGTTGACGCCATTGAAGGTGTAGCAACCGGCGCTATGGACCGCCCCGTCGAGGACGTCGTTATCTCCTCCATCGACATCGAAGAACTCTAAACCTTCCACAGGTTAGTGCAAGGCCCGCCCCTTCCTGGGTGGGCCTTTGCTCTACCCTAGAAAAATTTTTTTTTGAGCGGCTAACGCCGCAGTTGAAAGGACGAGCGCGTGAGCGAGCAGGTCGGCAGGTACGGCTATTCCAGTGATGAGACTCCGGTGTGCCCCCGCCACCCTGACCAGGTGACCTATGTGCGGTGCGGACGCTGCGGGCGGCTAGCCTGCGGGCAGTGCCAGGTGCCGCTTGAGGTGGGTATGATGTGCGTGGACTGCCTGGCAGAAGCACAACGCTCAGCGCCGCAGATTCGCTACGCTAAAACCACTCCCACTATTACATATGCCCTTATCGGCATAAATAGTGTGGTGTGGATTTTGCAGTTCTTCTTCTCTAGCGTCACTACCTTCGGTATCTATAACCCCCTCTACGTGGAATACACGGGCCAGTGGTACCGTCTGCTGACCTCGGGGTTCTTGCACTCGCCCAACAACGTCACCCACCTGCTCCTTAACATGTTCACCCTTTACCTCTTTGGGCAAGCCCTAGAGCCGCTCATGGGAAAGTGGAAGTTCCTTGCCACCTACATGCTCTCAATTATTGGTGGATCCGTGGCAGTGCACCTGCTGGCATCTATTCTGGGTGGCATGGACGTGAGTACTTTGGGGGCTTCCGGCGGCGTCTTTGGCCTCTTCGGGGCCTTCTTCGCACTGTCTCGGGCGCGCCAGCAGAGCACCAGCGGCATCATAATTCTGGTGGCTATCAACTTTGCTTTCGGCTTCCTCATGCCGGGAATCTCCTGGGAAGCCCACCTGGGAGGTCTAATCACGGGTGCGCTTGTCGCTACAGTTCTTGATCGGATTCCAAGCCGTTCACAGTAAAGTCGATGTCAGCGAAGAAGTGCGGGACCGCCGGTATGGCGATCCCGCACTTCTTTTATTCACAGGTTTTATCCACAGCTGTTAATAACTACAGGGGTGTAATTCCACAGATGTTAAAAACCTGTGTACAGGGCTAAAAGGCTTTGAATGGAGCCTGTAATTACACCAGTGTAAGAGATTTCCCCAGTTTTATCCCCACCTGTGGATAACTTTCGTCCGCAGGGTGTAGAAAACCTGTAATTTTAAAAAGGTGACTATTCAGCAGGCAATACTTCGCCCGTGAGGGCATCAACCTTGACTGAACCCACGTCGTTGCCGCGGGCGTCCTCAAAATCAACCTCCCACACCAGGGCACCGTTCTGATCGTCAAGATCAAGGTCAGTGGCAACCTGCCCGCCACGACCCTCAGCAGCGGTGCGGACGGCGTCCGCAGCTAGAACCTGGGCCGCAGCCGCACGTGCTACATCATCAGCATCGTCGCTGGTCTCTTCATCAGCTATAGAACCATCAGCAAAGAGGGTGAACTCATGCTTGACCCCGTCCACCACTATGGCAAGGTCAAAGCTGTCTTGGGTCTCATCTTCCTCATCCACCTGTACCACGATGCCACCGGGACGGGCAGCTAGACCCTGCTCAAGCGCAGCAAGCAGAGCTCCTGTTTCGGCAGGGCCCTCAGGGGTAGGGGAGGAGCTAGCGGACGTAGCTGCCTGGCTGCTTGTGGCAGATGTGCTGGTAGCAGCTGCACTGGTGGTTGCTGCAGAGGTTTGAGGGGCGCTGGTCTCGGCGCTCCCTGAACCACACGCTGCAAGTACCAGCGCCGCTACTGCCGCTGAAGAAGTGAAAACAGTCTTTTTCATAGAAAACATCATGCGCTCATTCTTTCAAGCCAACATGAAACCAGGATTAAACGAGGCTTAAACCGCTACTTGCCTGAAGCTTCAATCAGCTCAGCTACGGTCTGCGGGGCGCTTGCAGCTGAGGCAACAAAAGACTGCTCAGCGGTGCGGACGGTCGGCACCACGGCATTACCGTCATTGACGCTCTTAACGTAGGCCTCGGCGTCCGCGTCCTCCCAGATATTCACCCAGAGGGCTCGCTCACCCATCTCGCCCAGGCCGGCGTCCAGGCGCTGGCAGAAAGGGCACCCCGGGCGCCAATAGATTGCGACGCCACCCTCGGCGACAAAGGTTTCGGGGCTCTGTTGCAAAAATCGTGAAGCTTGAGCATGCTTGGCGGAGATTGGACGGACGGAACGATGACGGATTTCAAGTGGCGCCATTTCCAGGGTGATGTGATCCTGTGGGCGGTGCGCTGGTATTGTCGCTATCCGATCAGCTATCGCGACCTTGAGGAAATGCTGGCGGAACGCGGCATTTCGGTCGACCATACGACGATCTATCGCTGGGTCCAGTGCTACGCCCCGGAGATGGAGAAGCGGCTGCGCTGGTTCTGGCGGCGTGGCTTTGATCCGAGCTGGCGCCTGGATGAAACCTACGTCAAGGTGCGGGGCAAGTGGACCTACCTGTACCGGGCAGTCGACAAGCGGGGCGACACGATCGATTTCTACCTGTCGCCGACCCGCAGCGCCAAGGCAGCGAAGCGGTTCCTGGGCAAGGCTCTGCGAGGCCTGAAGCACTGGGAAAAGCCTGCCACGCTCAATACCGACAAAGCGCCGAGCTATGGTGCAGCGATCACCGAATTGAAGCGCGAAGGAAAGCTGGACCGGGAGACGGCCCACCGGCAGGTGAAGTATCTCAATAACGTGATCGAGGCCGATCACGGAAAGCTCAAGATACTGATCAAGCCGGTGCGCGGTTTCAAATCGATCCCCACGGCCTATGCCACGATCAAGGGATTCGAAGTCATGCGAGCCCTGCGCAAAGGACAGGCTCGCCCCTGGTGCCTGCAGCCCGGCATCAGGGGCGAGGTGCGCCTTGTGGAGAGAGCTTTTGGCATTGGGCCCTCGGCGCTGACGGAGGCCATGGGCATGCTCAACCACCATTTCGCAGCAGCCGCCTGATCGGCGCAGAGCGACAGCCTACCTCTGACTGCCGCCAATCTTTGCAACAGAGCCGGCGCGCTGAAAGGTCTGGTCATACATGTGATGGCGACGCACGACACCGCTCCGTGGATCGGTCGAATGCGTGTGCTGCGCAAAAACCCAGAACCACGGCCAGGAATGCCCGGCGCGCGGATACTTCTGCTCAAGGGCGTCGGGAAGCGCAACGCCGCTGCGGCCCTCGGCCTGGTCCTTCAGCCACCATGCCCGTGCACGCGACAGCTGCTCGCGCAGGCTGGGTGCCAAGCTCTCGGGTAACATCAAGGCCCGATCCTTGGAGCCCTTGCCCTCCCGCACGATGATCGTGCCGTGATCGAAATCCAGATCCTTGACCCGCAGTTGCAAACCCTCACTGATCCGCATGCCCGTTCCATACAGAAGCTGGGCGAACAAACGATGCTCGCCTTCCAGAAAACCGAGGATGCGAACCACTTCATCCGGGGTCAGCACCACCGGCAAGCGCCGCGACGGCCGAGGTCTTCCGATCTCCTGAAGCCAGGGCAGATCCGTGCACAGCACCTTGCCGTAGAAGAACAGCAAGGCCGCCAATGCCTGACGATGCGTGGAGACCGAAACCTTGCGCTCGTTCGCCAGCCAGGACAGAAATGCCTCGACTTCGCTGCTGCCCAAGGTTGCCGGGTGACGCACACCGTGGAAACGGATGAAGGCACGAACCCAGTTGACATAAGCCTGTTCGGTTCGTAAACTGTAATGCAAGTAGCGTATGCGCTCACGCAACTGGTCCAGAACCTTGACCGAACGCAGCGGTGGTAACGGCGCAGTGGCGGTTTTCATGGCTTGTTATGACTGTTTTTTTGTACAGTCTATGCCTCGGGCATCCAAGCAGCAAGCGCGTTACGCCGTGGGTCGATGTTTGATGTTATGGAGCAGCAACGATGTTACGCAGCAGGGCAGTCGCCCTAAAACAAAGTTAGACATCATGAGGGTAGCGGTGACCATCGAAATTTCGAACCAACTATCAGAGGTGCTAAGCGTCATTGAGCGCCATCTGGAATCAACGTTGCTGGCCGTGCATTTGTACGGCTCCGCAGTGGATGGCGGCCTGAAGCCATACAGCGATATTGATTTGTTGGTTACTGTGGCCGTAAAGCTTGATGAAACGACGCGGCGAGCATTGCTCAATGACCTTATGGAGGCTTCGGCTTTCCCTGGCGAGAGCGAGACGCTCCGCGCTATAGAAGTCACCCTTGTCGTGCATGACGACATCATCCCGTGGCGTTATCCGGCTAAGCGCGAGCTGCAATTTGGAGAATGGCAGCGCAATGACATTCTTGCGGGTATCTTCGAGCCAGCCATGATCGACATTGATCTAGCTATCCTGCTTACAAAAGCAAGAGAACATAGCGTTGCCTTGGTAGGTCCGGCAGCGGAGGAATTCTTTGACCCGGTTCCTGAACAGGATCTATTCGAGGCGCTGAGGGAAACCTTGAAGCTATGGAACTCGCAGCCCGACTGGGCCGGCGATGAGCGAAATGTAGTGCTTACGTTGTCCCGCATTTGGTACAGCGCAATAACCGGCAAAATCGCGCCGAAGGATGTCGCTGCCGACTGGGCAATAAAACGCCTACCTGCCCAGTATCAGCCCGTCTTACTTGAAGCTAAGCAAGCTTATCTGGGACAAAAAGAAGATCACTTGGCCTCACGCGCAGATCACTTGGAAGAATTTATTCGCTTTGTGAAAGGCGAGATCATCAAGTCAGTTGGTAAATGATGTCTAACAATTCGTTCAAGCCGACCGCGCTACGCGCGGCGGCTTAACTCCGGCGTTAGATGCACTAAGCACATAATTGCTCACAGCCAAACTATCAGGTCAAGTCTGCTTTTATTATTTTTAAGCGTGCATAATAAGCCCTACACAAATTGGGAGATATATCATGAAAGGCTGGCTTTTTCTTGTTATCGCAATAGTTGGCGAAGTAATCGCAACATCCGCATTAAAATCTAGCGAGGGCTTTACTAAGCTTGCCCCTTCCGCCGTTGTCATAATCGGTTATGGCATCGCATTTTATTTTCTTTCTCTGGTTCTGAAATCCATCCCTGTCGGTGTTGCTTATGCAGTCTGGTCGGGACTCGGCGTCGTCATAATTACAGCCATTGCCTGGTTGCTTCATGGGCAAAAGCTTGATGCGTGGGGCTTTGTAGGTATGGGGCTCATAATTGCTGCCTTTTTGCTCGCCCGATCCCCATCGTGGAAGTCGCTGCGGAGGCCGACGCCATGGTGACGGTGTTCGGCATTCTGAATCTCACCGAGGACTCCTTCTTCGATGAGAGCCGGCGGCTAGACCCCGCCGGCGCTGTCACCGCGGCGATCGAAATGCTGCGAGTCGGATCAGACGTCGTGGATGTCGGACCGGCCGCCAGCCATCCGGACGCGAGGCCTGTATCGCCGGCCGATGAGATCAGACGTATTGCGCCGCTCTTAGACGCCCTGTCCGATCAGATGCACCGTGTTTCAATCGACAGCTTCCAACCGGAAACCCAGCGCTATGCGCTCAAGCGCGGCGTGGGCTACCTGAACGATATCCAAGGATTTCCTGACCCTGCGCTCTATCCCGATATTGCTGAGGCGGACTGCAGGCTGGTGGTTATGCACTCAGCGCAGCGGGATGGCATCGCCACCCGCACCGGTCACCTTCGACCCGAAGACGCGCTCGACGAGATTGTGCGGTTCTTCGAGGCGCGGGTTTCCGCCTTGCGACGGAGCGGGGTCGCTGCCGACCGGCTCATCCTCGATCCGGGGATGGGATTTTTCTTGAGCCCCGCACCGGAAACATCGCTGCACGTGCTGTCGAACCTTCAAAAGCTGAAGTCGGCGTTGGGGCTTCCGCTATTGGTCTCGGTGTCGCGGAAATCCTTCTTGGGCGCCACCGTTGGCCTTCCTGTAAAGGATCTGGGTCCAGCGAGCCTTGCGGCGGAACTTCACGCGATCGGCAATGGCGCTGACTACGTCCGCACCCACGCGCCTGGAGATCTGCGAAGCGCAATCACCTTCTCGGAAACCCTCGCGAAATTTCGCAGTCGCGACGCCAGAGACCGAGGGTTAGATCATGCCTAGCATTCACCTTCCGGCCGCCCGCTAGCGGACCCTGGTCAGGTTCCGCGAAGGTGGGCGCAGACATGCTGGGCTCGTCAGGATCAAACTGCACTATGAGGCGGCGGTTCATACCGCGCCAGGGGAGCGAATGGACAGCGAGGAGCCTCCGAACGTTCGGGTCGCCTGCTCGGGTGATATCGACGAGGTTGTGCGGCTGATGCACGACGCTGCTGCGTGGATGTCCGCCAAGGGAACGCCCGCCTGGGACGTCGCGCGGATCGACCGGACATTCGCGGAGACCTTCGTCCTGAGATCCGAGCTCCTAGTCGCGAGTTGCAGCGACGGCATCGTCGGCTGTTGCACCTTGTCGGCCGAGGATCCCGAGTTCTGGCCCGACGCCCTCAAGGGGGAGGCCGCATATCTGCACAAGCTCGCGGTGCGACGGACACATGCGGGCCGGGGTGTCAGCTCCGCGCTGATCGAGGCTTGCCGCCATGCCGCGCGAACGCAGGGGTGCGCCAAGCTGCGGCTCGACTGCCACCCGAACCTGCGTGGCCTATACGAGCGGCTCGGATTCACCCACGTCGACACTTTCAATCCCGGCTGGGATCCAACCTTCATCGCAGAACGCCTAGAACTCGAAATCTAACGTCCGTTCGGGCATCGAGGTCCATGTCGGGGTGGGACGGGCCCGTGGCTTCAAGATCACTTGCAGTCCGACCGCGATGTCTTGGTTGCGCGAGAGGTTGTCGATATGGCTCTGTTGCAAAAATCGTGAAGCTTGAGCATGCTTGGCGGAGATTGGACGGACGGAACGATGACGGATTTCAAGTGGCGCCATTTCCAGGGTGATGTGATCCTGTGGGCGGTGCGCTGGTATTGTCGCTATCCGATCAGCTATCGCGACCTTGAGGAAATGCTGGCGGAACGCGGCATTTCGGTCGACCATACGACGATCTATCGCTGGGTCCAGTGCTACGCCCCGGAGATGGAGAAGCGGCTGCGCTGGTTCTGGCGGCGTGGCTTTGATCCGAGCTGGCGCCTGGATGAAACCTACGTCAAGGTGCGGGGCAAGTGGACCTACCTGTACCGGGCAGTCGACAAGCGGGGCGACACGATCGATTTCTACCTGTCGCCGACCCGCAGCGCCAAGGCAGCGAAGCGGTTCCTGGGCAAGGCTCTGCGAGGCCTGAAGCACTGGGAAAAGCCTGCCACGCTCAATACCGACAAAGCGCCGAGCTATGGTGCAGCGATCACCGAATTGAAGCGCGAAGGAAAGCTGGACCGGGAGACGGCCCACCGGCAGGTGAAGTATCTCAATAACGTGATCGAGGCCGATCACGGAAAGCTCAAGATACTGATCAAGCCGGTGCGCGGTTTCAAATCGATCCCCACGGCCTATGCCACGATCAAGGGATTCGAAGTCATGCGAGCCCTGCGCAAAGGACAGGCTCGCCCCTGGTGCCTGCAGCCCGGCATCAGGGGCGAGGTGCGCCTTGTGGAGAGAGCTTTTGGCATTGGGCCCTCGGCGCTGACGGAGGCCATGGGCATGCTCAACCACCATTTCGCAGCAGCCGCCTGATCGGCGCAGAGCGACAGCCTACCTCTGACTGCCGCCAATCTTTGCAACAGAGCCGGTTTCGGCGGCAGCGTGGGTGGAAGATGTGCTCGGCATACAATGCTCCTTTTGTGAAAAATATGGTCTAGTGTCCGATATAACGCACTACAGGGGCAGGTATTCCCTCTGTAGCTACTTGGGTGGGGCGCTCACGCCCGGGCCTAGATACAACTATCGCCGGGCCCCACGATTATCGTGAGAACCCGGCGATGTAGTACCTCAATGGGATGAGACTAGTCCTTCTTCAGGGAATTCTTGATGCCGCTGATGGCGTCCTTAGCCTTATCGACACCGTCTGAGATGGCCTGCTTGGCTTCATCGACCTTGTCCTTAGCCTGGGCCTGAATCTGGTCGGTCTTGCCCTCAGCTTCGAGGCGGTCGTCGCCGGTCAGCTTGCCGCCGGCTTCCTTGGCCTTGCCAGCCAGGTTGTCGAGGCCGTTTTCAATCTTGTCTTCTGCAGCCATGGTGGCTCCTTTCATCTCTCGCCTGCGCGATCCTGGAATACAGGGATAGTTCGTAGGGTTCCCTTATTGATAAGTTTACGCACTAGTCCTACAAAAGGGAACCCGGTAGGCTGAGAAAATTCTGACGGCTAGCCCTGAACTAGCCAGAAGGGAAAGATAAGTCTAGATATCCCGATCTGCTGGGAAGCCCGCTACCATCGGCAGGAACTCGGGATCAGCATAACCGTGCTGGGCATAGGCCAGGGCTACCTGCTCGGCCACCGACTCCACCAGGTGCAGCGGTAGCAGGGCCATCACGGCCCCACCAAAACCGCCACCCACAATACGGGCACCCAGAGCTCCGGCTGCCAGGCAGGTATCAACCGCCAGGTCAACTTCGGGCCGGGAAACACGCAGTTCATCGCGCATCGACACGAAGCTCTCGGTAAAGAGTCTGCCCAGCTCCTCCCAGTCAACCTGCCCACCGGCGTCCTGACGCCCCAGAAGATAGGCAGCCCGCTCCACCAGAGTTATATCGTGCAGGGTGTGGCGCACCCAGCCGCGCGGAAAGGTACGAGGCTGGCCGCTTTCCTCCAGGGCGCTTAAGGCGCGGTTGACGGTCTGATCCACCAAATCTAGGCGGCACTGCTTGGCCTCACGCTCGCTCATGCCAGCGCAGGTAAGATCCTCGGGCAGGGCATTGCGCAGGTAGTCCAAGCCCATGGCCTCAGTAACCGCCTCGTTGGCCTCCCGCCGGGCCGCAAACTCACCCCCCGCCAGCTCGTGCGGAGTATTCGTATTGATGACCAGCCAGCCCAAATCAGCGCTGGCCACATCAACAGTCAGCGGGTTGATAGAAAAATCGCGGAAGTCCACCACCAGAGCCTTGCCCGGCGACGAGCGCAGCGCAGCGGTCTGGTCAAGACCGCCGGTCCGAGCCCCAGCCACCTCGTTTTCGGCGCGTATGCAGACCTGGGCTAGACGGGCACGCAGGGCGTCATTGGCGGGTGAGAGGTCAGAAGGTAGCGCCTCGGTGCAGTCGCACCCCTTGCGTAGGGGGCAGGAAAGATCCAACAGGGCAAGGGCCGTGGAGCACTCCAGGGCAGCAGAAGAAGATAGCCCCCCACCCACCGGAACCTGGGAGGTAATGAGGAGGTCGGCCCCAAAGTTGTGGGGCAGGGCGATATCCTTGCCACCCTCGCGGTTCATGGCCCAGGCTACCCCTGCCACATAGGTAAACCAGCCCTTGAACGTGCCCGGGGTGATCTCGCGAATCACGACCGTGCGGTCGTCCCCCGGCATCTGCAGGGAGGCGGTTCGCAGTACCCCGTCAGTGCGCAGCCTGCCCGCCACATAGGTGCGGTAGGGCAGAGGCATGGGCATACAGGATCCGCCGAGAAAATCGATGTATTCACCTAGGAGGTTAAGGCGGCCGGGGGCTGACCAGACCCCGTCGGGCTCCACGCCGTATTTCTCGACAAAGGCAGCTCGGGCTGCCTCAACTTCGGCGCGGTGGTCTGGCAGGGAGGCCCAGGCGGGCTCAACGCGGAGGGTCACGGTTTTTCTTCTTTTCGGTCGGTTGGATGTCGGGGGCTTAGGCGGTAAAACCCTTAATAAGGGCTGTGAGTGCGGCGGTGTAGGACGCCGGTGGTTCAGCTGGTGGGGTGCTGCCTGTGAGTAGGGCACGGGTCTGCTCCTGCTCAATGAGGCTCAGGCAGGTATGCATGAAGATTTCAGCAGCCAGGGCCGGTTGCGGAGTGCCGGTGGCCAGCGCAAAGTCAGCTTCCAGGGCGTCCAGTAAGGTGAGCCGGTCGGGGGTGAGGGTGGCGGGGTGAAGAGCTAGGGCCAGGCGGATAACTTCGGCACATTCCTTAACTGGAATAAGTTGCTGGTAGATGTTTTCCCCGGTGGTGACCAAGCTATTACGGTCTGCCGGTGTACCGGGGTGCTCAACCGTGGCCAACATGCGGGAAGCGAGAGATGCAAGGAGCTCCTGCTTATTCTTCACATGATAGTAGAGAGCGCCGGGAGCCACGCCCAGTTCGGTAGCCAGCCGACGCATCGAAAGGTCGGCCAGACCAAACTGGCACAGCACATCAAAAGCGGTATCAAGAATCTTCTCACGGGATAAAGCCACCCCCTCATTGTGACCTACTTTCGCTCCCGGCAACAGCTGAGAGCGGGCAAGGTGGGGAAGAAGAGGAGTAGATTTGAACCCATGACCCTCAACTTTTCAGATCTTGCCGCTCGCCTGCGAGCCGGAGAAACAGCCTCACCTGCCGACCTTCACGACGTGCTCACCGCTAGCCCTGCCGCCACCTTCGCCCTCATGGACCTGGCCACAGAACTCCGCGTCGCCCACCACGGTTCAACCGTCACCGCCACCAACCTGCTGGGCGCACCCGCGCTGCAGGTGGCGTCCGTCCGCCTGGAAGTGACCGCCCCGCTCGATGCCGACGCCCTGGCCGCCAACCTGGCAGACCTGGCAGCTGACCCTGCCATTGAACGCATTGACGTGGACTATGTGGGCAGCCCAGCACTCGCCCCCATGGAGGCCCTGCGCGTGCTGGCTGCTGCCCGTCTGGCCGCACCGGCCAAGAGTCTGTACCTGGGGGAGAGTCGCGAAATGACCCTGCGCTCCCTGCAACCTCTGGCTGTGGGTGCCCTGGATTCACTGGTACTGACCGTAGACCCCGCCCAACCCCGCCTGGTGTTTGAAGATCTTAAACTCATCGTGGGTGCTGGCCTGACCATCGCAGATGCGGGCGACCGCGACCTGGTGGCTGAGTATGTAGACCACCTGCGTGCTGCCGGTGTGGAGGACGCGGACGCCTACGCCCAGGTCGCGCTGGAGGGTGCGGCGTCCGGCGGTGGCTGCGGTGGTAACTGTGCCTGTGGCTCTGGAGGCTGTGGCGCCTAGCGCTTTCCGCAAGGGGACCGCAAAACTTGAAAGGGACCGCAAAACACGAGGTCCCTTTTAAGTTTTGCGGTCCCCTTGGCTGGTGGGGGCTATGTAGAGAGAAGTAATAATTTGAACACCGTTCAAAATCGGTGTTGACTGGTTCCATGATTGACTTCTCCGCCATCGCCGACCGCGCCCTGGCCGGACAGCCCGCAAGCCGCAATGAAGCGCTTGCCGCCCTGACCGCCTGCGCCGCCGAAACCTTTGCCCTCGTTGACGCCGCCTCCCGCCTGCGCCGCCATTACTTCGGGAACACCGTCAAGGTGAACTACCTGGTCAACCTCAAGTCCGGCCTCTGCCCCGAAGACTGCACCTACTGCTCCCAGCGCCTTGGCTCCGAAGCTGAAGTGCTCAAATACTCCTGGATCAAAACCGACGAAGCCGTCAAACAGGCCGGCTACGGCATCGCGGGTGGAGCCTCCCGCGTCTGCATGGTCGCCTCGGGCAAAGGACCCACCGACCGCGACGTCGAGCGCGTTGCCACCATGGTCGAAGACCTCAAAGAAGAACACCCCCAGGTGGAAGTCTGCGCCTGCCTGGGCATTCTCAAGGACGGCCAGGCCGACCGCCTCAAGCAGGCCGGGGTGGACGCCTACAACCACAACCTCAACACCAGCGAAGACCACTACGCCGATATCTGCACCACCCACACCTATGCCGACCGCCTCGCCACCGTCGACAAGGCCCAGAATGCCGGGCTCTCGGCCTGTTCCGGCCTGATCGTGGGTATGAAGGAAACCGACGAGCAGCTGGTCGATGCGATTTTCGCCCTGCGCGATCTGGGCGGCGACTCCATTCCCGTCAACTTCCTCATGCCTTTTGAAGGCACTCCGCTAGCTGGCACCTGGGAGCTCACCCCCATGCGCTGCCTGCGTATCCTGGCCACCGTGCGCCTGGTCGCCCCTGATAAGGAGCTCCGTATGGCGGGCGGACGCGAAATGCACCTGCGCACCCTGCAACCCCTAGCCCTGCACGTGGTTAACTCCCTCTTCCTGGGCGACTACCTGACCTCGACCGGCCAGTCAGCCCTTGAGGACCTCAAGATGATTCGGGACGGCGGGTTCGTCGTCCTCGGCGCCGAAGACCGTGACCTGGTCGCCGAACACGAAGACTACCTGCGCGCCCACGGCGTAGACCTCGCCCAAGAAGCTGCTGTTGCGCCCGCGCCCTGCGGGGCGTCCGGTGGATGCGGTGGGTGTAGCTCCGGGGCCTGTGGAACCCACCCGTCCGCAGGGGAGGCGGACGCCGGCGTCCGCCCCGCTGACCAGGGGGCTACCGAGGTTCTTATACCCGAAATCCGCCACCGCGGAGTAGGGACGGACGCCGTCCCCAACTTCTAGCCCCGGGGAAAGGGCATCTCAAAACCACACATGAGGCACAGGGTCCCCCTAGATTGAGGTACTAGAGTTAAAATCGGTGACGAAGGGGTGGGTGTGGAAGTCCTCATTGTGATTGTGGTGCTGTTGCTGGTAAGTGTGGGGGATAGGCTAAATCTGCCCTGGCCCGTGCTGCTGACGCTGGTGACCGCCGTGGTCATCGTGATTCCGCAGATGCCCAGCCTGCACATTGAGCCCGAGATTATTCTGCCCATCTTCCTGCCGCCCCTGCTGTGGGCTATTGGCCAGCGCGTCTCGTGGGGCATGCTGCGCAGAAGCTGGCGCAGCGTCCTGATTTACTCCATCACCCTGACAGCTGTCTCTGCCCTGGTGGTGGGGTGGGCTACCTGGATGATCGTGCCCGGTATCAGCATCGCCCTGGCCCTGGCTATCGGTGCGGCCGTCGCCCCGCCCGACCCTGTGGCAGTAGAAGCTGTGGCTGAGCCGGTAGGTATTCCCCGCCGCGTCATCTCGAATCTGCAGACCGAGGGTATCTTTAACGACGCCGTATCTCTGGTGCTCTTTCACATCGCCCTCGCTGCCCTGACGGCTGGCACCGATCCCCAGCCCCCTGTCTGCCCTCGGCAGTTTCGTCTATAGTGCTCTCGTTGCTGTGGCCCTGGGACTAGCCCTGGGCTGGGGCGGTAGCCTGCTACGCCGCAACCTTTCCGACACCGTGGCCCGCAGTGCGCTAACCCTGGTCATTCCCTTCGGTGTTTACATCATCGCCGAGGAGCTGCATGCCTCGGGTGTAGTAGCCGTGGTCATTGCGGCAATCCAGATGGCCAGCTACAGCGCCGATCTCACCGCCGAAGAACGCCTAGCTAACACCGTTTTCTGGAATGTTCTCGAAATGCTGGCGACCGGTCTAGCTTTCGGCCTCATCGGCCTACAGGCGGGCGAACTGCTCTACAGCGCAGACCGCAATGTGCTGACCATGATTTGGCACGGCGTACTCATCTCGGCCGTTGCCATTGGTACGCGCCTGGCCTGGTTGACCGGCATGTGGCTGTGGGGCCGCTGGCGGGGCTCCCGCCGCACCACCCCGTGCTCCTTTGCTGAAGTGCTGGTGATGACCTGGGCCGGTATGCGCGGTCTGGTCACCCTCGCCCTGGCGCTGAGCCTGCCCGAAATGGCCGACGGCCTGCACACCGAGGCTGTCTTTATTGTGCTGACCGTCCTCTTCTTCACCATGGTCTTCCCCGGTCTGACCCTGCCCTGGCTGGTGCGTGTGCTGGGTGTGAGTGCTACGGCTGAAAAGGACGACCACGAGGAACAGGAGCTCTTGCAGATCGCCCAGAGGGCTATGTGGAAATCTATGTATCAAACCGTTGCTGAGAGCGGGGATTTGCAGTCCTTCGAGCAGCTCAAGCACGTGGTCACCAGCATGATGGACCGTATTGAGGAGGGCCAGAAGACCGGTGACTTCCAGGAGCGCTGGGCTGAACGTCAGCGTCAGTGCGAGTTCATGAACCTGGTGCGGCAGAAATCGGTGTTGGCTGCCCAGGCTGCGGTGCTCGATGTGCGCAACAAGTATGACTATGAAGTAGTGAGTAACGTGCTCTACCAGATTGACGTTCAGGTGCAGGCCCAGGACGCCATGGACCAGGGCTCCGGGGCACTCACCATGTCACTGCCTAAGTCCTTCATTAACGGCGAGCACAAATTGGATCGCGAGAAGGCAGAGCAGCTCTTTAAGACCACCGAGATGCGCATTATCTCGGCCCAAAAGGAGCTAGATGATGAGGCCCTGCGGGTGGCGACCCGTCAGCTACCTGTCGTTGGTGGTGCGGACGCTCGTGAGCGGGCGTGATTCCGGGCACCGGCTAGGTGATACTCAAGAAATTTGCAGAATCATCACCTACTATGGGTAAGTGCTTATTCCGCTGTAGGCCTATAGGGCCTCTGGCTTATTGCCCTCGTGATGGAGGGCAAAAGAAGGGCGCAACACTCGGTAGTATATTCTCAATAAAGAATATAAATTTTTTCACAGAATCAGGATCAATGGACACCAAAGACCTCTCCCCGGCATACTTCACCTCCCTGGCAGCCCTTTTTGCAGGTGCTTTAATGGTGGGTACGAGTTCCACCTGGGTTTCGGTGCTGGGCTGGGTTGTACTGCTGGCGGGTCTAGGCCTGAATATTTTTGCCACCCTGGTGATGGTGCAGCGCCTCAAAGGTGGGCCCCTGCCCGCTATGATTGCCGGTGTGGACACAGATGCCCAGGTAGAGTATGAGGAAGAAGAGGCGTCCGTTGACACCTACCTCTATGAGCCCGAGGCCATTACCGAGTCCCAGCCCCTGGTGGCTGCCGCAACGCCCACTGCTAGTGCCGGTGATGTCGCTAGCGATGATCGTATCTTCCGCTCCCGCGCCCCGCGCCCGCACGTCCGCTAGAACCACAGAAGAGGCCCCCATGGATACCCGTTTTCTTCTTTCCCCCGCTTATCTGGTGTCAGTTGCTGCCCTGATTGTTGGTGCAATCCTCAGCGGCACAACCCTGATGGTGATCGGCTGGATTATCTTCATTATCGGCCTGGCCCTCAATGCCCTGGCTCTGGTGGTGCTGGCTAACCGCGAGCAGCTCTACAAGGCCCAGCGGGTTGGGGTTATTCCCAAGGCTAAAAAGCAGGATTCGGCCGGCCAGTAGTAAAAATCTAAAACTTTTTCTCTGCTTGCCAGCAGAGTACGCAAGAGGGGCGGACGCTGATAAACGTCCGCCCCTCTTGTATGCTATCTAGGCTCTCACGCGCTTGCGTTCGGGGTGGGTAACCTTGCCGAGAACCCCGCGCGAAAAGTGGGCTAGAGCCCGTGCGATGTCGGGGTCTAGCCCCTCAAAGACCGTGCGCTGGACTTCGCGGGTGTAGACCGGGGTGGCTTCTCTGAAGACCTGCCGCCCCTGTGGGGTAATCAGCACGCCCTTGCCCCGTTTATCGCTGGGAACAGAGACTTTAGTAACCCAGCCGTTTTTCTCTAACACGTCAATTTGGTAGGTCAGCCGCGAGGCCGAGACATTGGTGGCGCGAGCTAAATCGCGCATGCGCACTACGCAATCTTCGTTGGTGGAATCTGTCTGTGGGGAATCTAGGATTGCTGCCAGAATCCTGTAGTCTGCCAGCTTAATCTTCACCTCTTCTTTCAAGCATCTATCGAGATGCAGATTAAGGGTTTCTAATGTGTTGGTATAGATCTTCCACAGATTTTCCTGTTCTTTGGTGAAGCGAGCCGGTGTGGGGGCTGTTCCCATAGAACCTCCTCTCCTCTCTACCGGGTGGGCAGGTGTGGTTCAGGAGACTTTACTCAGAAAATCTCTATTCGGTGCTAGCCTAACGCGCAGTGTCACCTGTATGGAATATATGTGGGAAATATTAAGACGGGTTAACGGGTTTGTTGGCATTCACCAGGTAGGACTCCCTTTTGATTGCGCGGCAAAGAGGGTGACAATTTAGACATCTTAAAGAACGGGCGGGAGGGCATGTGCCCTCCCGCTCGTTCGGTGTGCTTATGACTAGGCCTAGGATTCCGGCATATTCCTTTTAAGTAATTCCTCGAAAGGGGTCACGGTTAAAGCCTCTAAGCCCGGGGCCTTGTAGGCTGGCGCAGGTGCCTTCCCGCCCCGCTCTTCCTCAAGAATCCCGAAGAAGGAGCCGGCGTTGGCGTCCTGAACTGCCTGCTGCTTGGCCTCGTCCGCCCCGCTTTCGTGGGCCTGCTGGGGCGCCTGCTGCGAACCCTGCCCGGCAGGTGCTGCCCCGAGCGTCCAGAGGACCAGCTGGGCGAACTCGGCCGCTGCCTTGGCAACGCGCGGAGCCAGGTTGGTATCGGAGCCAAAATCGTCGGTAGCGGCAAAGACGCCCGAGGGGGCAACTGTTGCCTTGAGGTAGCTAAAGAGCGGACGCATGGCCGTCTCCAGCATGAGGGAGTGGCGGGCGGTGCCACCGGTGGCAGCAATCAGCACGGGCTTACCGGCCAAAGAGCCGTCCTCGACGAGGTCCCAGAAGCTCTTGAAGAGCCCCGAGTAGCTGGCCTTAAAGACCGGGCTCACCACAATCAGGGCGTCAGCCTCCCGCACCTGATCCAGGGCGGTCGCCAGCTTGCCCATGGGGAAGCCGGTCAGGTAGTGGTTGGTGATATCGGTAGCTAGAGAGCGGAGCGAAATCTGGGTGAAGCTCGCCTCAACTCCAGCAGCGGCTAGGGCGCGGTCGGTAGCTTCACTGAGGTTCTCACCCAGCAGGGCAGTGGTGGACGGCTCGCCCAAACCCGCTGTGACAACAACAATTGACGGGGTGTTCACGACTTTTCCTCTCTACTTGCCCTGCTCAGCCAGGTGAGCTGCGTAGCGGGGGTGGACGGGAGCCTCGGGTACACCGGCGGGGCGCAGCTTCGCGAACTCTTCGCGCAGGACGGGCACAACCTGCTCACCCAGCATGTCGATCTGGTTCAGAACTTCCTTGAGGGGCAGGCCTGCATGGTCTACCAGGAAGAGCTGACGCTGGTAGTCACCAGCGTAGTCGCGGAAGGAGAGGGTCTTCTCAATGACCTGCTGGGGGGAGCCCACAGTCAGCGGGGTCTGGTCGGCAAAATCTTCCAGGGAGGGGCCGCCTCCATAGACGGGAGCCTTGTCGAAGTAGGGGCGGAACTTGGCGACCGCGTCCTGGGAATTCTTGCTCATGAAGACCTGCCCGCCCAGACCCACAATGGCCTGCTCGGCGGTGCCGTGGCCGTAGTGCCCGTAGCGCTCGCGGTAGAGGTTGATCATCTGCTGGGTGTGCTCCTTGTTCCAGAAGATGTTGTTGTGGAAGAAGCCATCACCGTAGTAGGCGGCCTGCTCGGCAATCTCGGGGGTGCGGATGGAGCCGTGCCAGACGAAGGGGGCGGTGCCGTCTAGGGGCTGCGGGGTGACGGTGAAGGAGTTGAGGGGGGTGCGGAAGTTGCCGGACCAGTTGACCACCTGCTCGCTCCAGAGCTTACGCAGCAGAGCGTAGTTTTCGATGGCAAGGTTGACACCCTGACGGATGTCTTTGCCGAACCAGGGGTAGACGGGGCCGGTGTTGCCACGGCCCAGCATGAGGTCCATGCGGCCGTCGGTCAGGTGCTGCAGCGTACCGTAGTCTTCGGCAATGCGCACGGGATCGGTGGTGGTAATCAGGGTGGTGGAGGTGGAGAGCAGGATGTTCTTGGTCTGGGCTGCGATGTAGGCCAGGGTGGTGGTCGGTGAGGACGCAATAAAGGGCGGGTTGTGGTGCTGGCCGACGGCAAAGACATCCAGGCCAACCTCGTCAGCCTTCTTGGCGATTTCAACGATGGCCTTTTGGCGCTCGTATTCGCTGGGGGTCTTGCCGGTGGTGGGGTCCATGGTGACGTCGCCGACGGAGAAGATACCGAACTGCATGGTGGTGACCTTTCGGGGTGGTGTTGTTGTTTTGATGGTTTTAATCTACCCCTAAAAACTTTCCTTGTAAAGTAACTTGCGGTCGGTGTGTTGTGCGAATGGGAAGGTTTAAAAATTTTCTATGTAAATTATTCTGGCTTGTATTTTGTGTAAAAGAGAGTAGGGTGAGGGGTGTAAGAAGTACATTGATGAATTATTTGAAGGGTTTACTCATGGCTACCATCTCAACCGCCCAGCAACTAACCGACGCCCTCTCAGCTGGCACAAGCGTCCTTGAAATCTCCGGCCGTATTATCGGTATGCCCTCCCTCAAACTCCCCGAAGGGGTTACCCTGCGCGGTGTCACCGACGACGCCGAGCTGGCTTTCGGCGCCAAGGGCCTACAGCTCACCGCCAACAACACCGTCTCCCACCTCAAAATCTCAACCTCAGTTCAGGAACTTGCTATCTTCAACTCCGACGATGTTGAAGACTTCGGCACCCTGCGCCTCGAAGATGTCCGTACCGTGGGGCAGGTCTTCCTCACCGCCGCTGGTGCTAACCGGGCAGGCCGCTTCGAAGCTGACGGCGTGCATGTCATCGCCGCTGATGTGCGCGGGCGCACCCTGCGCCCCCATGCCTACGGTGTCGACGCCCTACAGGGCGGCTTCACCGCCTGGAACCTGCAGAAGGACGAGGATGTCGTTATCACCGCAGAACTACTGAATATCTCTGCTGGAACCGAAGACACCCCCGTCCGCGGCTCCGGCGTGTTCGTGGGTGGTCAAGGCACCGAGGACGGCACTCCGGCAGGAGGCACCCTCGTTATCTCAGAACTGACCACCGGCGACATCTACACCGACGGCGGCATCGCCCCCGGCACCCCCGATCTGATCTCTGGTGGTGTCTTCCTGATATATGGCGGTATCGCCGACAAGGTCATCAACCTGGGCTCCACTACCACCTACGGGCAAAACGATATGGTGCTCGACAACTGGGGTAAGGCCACCGAATGGATCTCTGAAGGCCGCGTCACCTCTCATGGCCCCTCTGGCATTGGCTTCGTCAACTTCGGTGGTATCGACACCCTCGACATCCGCCAGCCCATTCTCACCACAGGTAAGGGCGCTCGTGGTTTCAACCTCTACGACGGCTACCTTAAGAAGGCTATCTTTGACTCCATCGCCACTACCGGCGACGGCTCCATTGGCATTCAGGTCTCCAAGCCGCTTCCGTCGCTGACCGTTAAGCGCGACCTCACCACCGTCGGTGGTGAGGGACTGAGCCTGGTACGCGGCGTCCAAGTCACCCTGCAGGCCATCGCCCTGTCCATCAAGGACGGGGGCGAGCTCGACTCCATCGAGGTCGGCGGCGAAATTTCCACCAGTGGCGATAATGTACCTGCCATTGAATCGGCTGGCTCGGTCAAGGCGTTTGCTGCCACCGCCGTCCGCGCAACAGGATCCGGGGCGGACGCCGTCCGCTACCGTGCAGGCTCCCTGCCCCTAGACGGGTTGGCTCTGTACGCCCGTGACGGGGAGCAGGCTACCGAACTCTAAAGCGGCGCTCACTGCCCTACTCTTTCTCTCATGACCCTAGAGATTATCTCGGGGTGAAGAGAGAAAGAATAGGGCGCTCTTTGTGACGACGTAGAGGCCGTCTCGTGTCTTCTTGTCCACAGGCATCTGACGAGCGAAAATAAGGGTTATCCACAGGCGCAAATAGGGTCACTTGAAGCGCCCGCGCCTTTTTGCCACAGTAGCGGCATGGAACTCACCCTCTCACACATCTGTTCAGCGATGCACACTCACCGCGATCTCAAAGACTCAGGCATGAGCAATAATCTCATCAGCGCAAAACACCGTAGAGGTGAGCTTATACGTCTGACGCGCGGGGTCTATCTCAAAGGCGATATCGCACGACACTGCACAGGCAGCGATCGAGCTAAAGCTGTGACGGTAGCCCTTCAGAAAACCCGTCCCACAGCCGTAGTGAGTCATCAGTCAGCCGCTCTGCTGTGGGGTGCGCCGCTGATGGCCCTACCCCCTAAAGTGCACCTCTCCCTCTTGGGTATCAATAAGTCGGGGCACCCGCAGGCAATTCTGCATAGCCATAAGGTAAAAGAATGCTCTCTGGCTACTGATTTAGGCGGAGTCAGAGTCACGAACCCGCTCACAACCGTCATAGACTGCGGAAAAACTATGCCCCTGCAAGAGTCGCTAGCTATCGCAGATTTCTTTTTAAAACACGGGCATCTTGAACTCGACACTGCACAAGAAGAGCTTGAACACTGTGCGGGGCGAGGCTCCCAGAAATTACGTGTTGTGGCTGCGCTGATGAGCCCGCTGAGCGAATCTCCTCTGGAGTCTTTTGCCAGGCTTCGCCTCTATCAGGGAGGTCTCGAGCCGCCTATTCAACAGTTTGAAATTATTACCCCGTCCGGGCGCCTGTACCGTGCTGATTTTGCCTGGCCTCACCTCAAGCTACTTCTTGAGGTGGACGGTCTGCATAAGTATTACGGAGCCTACCGGGCAACCGATGAGCAGCTACGCAATGATGCGCTGAGACAGCGGGAATTAGAACTGGCGGGGTGGACGGTTATTCGCGCCACCTGGGGTGACCTGGCGCAGCGCCCGGAACTGTTGATCTCAAGGTTGCGTCACCTTGGCGTCCGGGTAGCCAGCCAATGACCCTACTCTTTCTCTCTTGACCCTAGGGATTATCTCGGGGTGAAGAGAGAAAGAATAGGGCGGACGCCGCTAGGAGGTGCCGTACTGGTCCCGGGCCAGGCGGGCGATATGAATCGTCAGATAGGTCAGCTCATCATCGGTCAGGTTCTGCTCCAGGTGCATCTCAAGCACCAGCTTCACCTTGACCGCCGCAGCAAAGGCGCGGGGGTGGGCGTCCTTCAGGCTTTCAAGGAGCATGGGGACGCTCGTGCCCGCGTCCGCAGTCTGGGCGGCACCCGCGCGCACAAAGAGATAGCGTAGATGCGTCACGAAACGGGCAGCGCTCATGAGTGAGCGATCCACCGGGCCGCCAAAGCCAGCCCCAATCACCTCAAAAATTTGAGAGAGCACCTCAGTCATGCGGTAGGTGCCGCCCATATCCTCAGAGGCAAACTGCGAATTAACCAGGTGCATAGCCAGCGGAATCGCCTCAATCTCGGGCAGCTCAACGCCCAAGCGCTCCTTGACCAGCTCCAGGGCACGGCGCCCAAACCGCACCTCCTGCGGGTACAGCTGAGACACCTCAAGAGCCAGCGGGTAATCCACCGCCAGCCCCTCCCGGGCCCGCACCACCGCATAGCTGATATGGTCAGCCACCGGCACGATAAAGGAATGAGAAATCGTAATGCCCTCGGCCTTGACCAAAAACTCAAGCTCGGTCGCCAAGCCCAAAATCTCAGACGGAATCTTCGCCAGCGACCCCGCCAAATGCTCATCGGGGGTGCCGTGCTCCGGCACGAAGGTCTGCTCAATGAGGGTGGGGTCAACCATGTCGCCCTTACGCTTACCAAACGCTAAGCCGCGACCGATAACCACCATCTGCTCGCCCGTATAGGCCTGAGCCAGAGCCACATTGTTGTTATAAATACGTGAAATGCGCAACGTGACCCCCTTTCGCCTCAGGTTCAAAACGCGCGAATATCCCTACCAGTCTACCGACCCACCGCCACCCGCGGGCCCCACGCGCCCGCAACCTACCCAATAAAGAGGAGTAAACTAAACCCTTTCGTACGAATAGAGAACTACCCCCCACACTTATGAACTCAGCACCCACTAAATCATCACCGCTCATCAGCATCGTGGTCACAGCCCTCATGCTGTTCTCCATGTTCTTCGGCGCAGGCAACCTCATCTTCCCCGCCATGCTCGGTGCAGAAGCTGGTGAAAACTTCACCCCCGCCATTACAGGCTTCCTGGTGACCGGCGTCCTCATGCCCATCCTGGCTGTTATCGCGCTCGCCGTCACCGGCCGCGACCTGCAAGATTTGGCGGCCCGCGGCGGAAAAATCTTCGCCCTCATCTTCCCTCCCCTGGTCTACCTCTCCATCGGCGCCCTCTACGCCCTGCCGCGTACCGGTACCGTCAGCTATGCCATGGCCGTAGACCCCTATCTGTCGGCGGACGGCATGGTGCCCACCCTCATCTTCTCTGCCGTCTTCTTTGGTGTCTCCTACCTGCTGGCTATGAACCCCACCGGTATCGTCGACACCCTGGGCAAGTACCTGACCCCCGCCCTGGTGATCCTGCTGGGTGTGCTGGTCGTGATGAGCTTTATTACCCTGCGCACTCCCTCGGCTGCACCGACTGAAGACTACGCCACGGGTGCTTTTGCCACCGGCTTCGTCAACGGCTACATGACCATGGATTCCCTGGCAGCTCTTGCCTTCGGCATCATCGTGATTGCCTCCCTGCGTGAAAAAGGGGTGACCGGACGCAGCGAGATGCTCCGCAGCGTCGCCTTGGCCGGCGGTATTGCCGGCGTGCTGCTGGGTGCGGTCTACCTGGGGCTGGGCTATATTGGCGAGCATATCGCGGACGGCCAGGGATACAAGGACGGCGCAGCCCTGCTCACCGACGCCGCAGCCCAGACCATGGGCGGCCCCGGTGCCGTCGTCTTCGGCCTCATCGTACTGCTAGCCTGCCTGACCACCTCGGTGGGTCTTATCGGCGCAACCAGCTCCTTCTTCAACAAGCTGGTGCCCTCGGTCTCCTACCGCACCTGGGCTATCATCTTCACCCTGATTGCCTTCGCGTTGGCGTCCTTCGGCCTTGAAGGGCTGATGAGCTTCGCTATCCCCATCATCACCACCCTCTACCCGCCGGCCCTGACCCTGGTCGTCCTCACTCTTATTGAGGCCGCCCTGCGCGCCCCCTGGATGAACCTCACCCACCGCTTCGCCCTGCTGGTCTCGGTGATTTGGGCCCTGCTCATGACCCTCAACTCCCAGGGTCTTGGTTCAAACGTGATCGAGCCCCTCATCGGCTGGGCCCCCGCCCACGCCTACGACCTGGGCTGGTTCGTACCCACTCTGGTTGCCGCCCTCATCGGTGCCGCCATCGACCTGGTACAGCACCGCCGCGCGTCCGCCCGCTAAGCCGGGCACCGCACCGGCCTCTTAGGAGGGCAAAAAGAAAGGGTCTTGCTCCCGCATCTGCGGGGCAAGACCCTTTGCTGTAGAGAGGCTCGCGCTGAGGGGAACCACAACCATCAACGCGAGCCCGCCTAACGAGTTGCGAGGTGGTTCATTCAACTCAAACTTAGAAAGCCTCTAGGCAACCCGTCATAAAGTTTCTTCAAAAATAAACAATTGACAGCCTGCTCAAAACTCTACCCGATGAAGCCACGGAAATAAACCCGCGGTGTTCATAAAGCCAGGTCTTTGTGAAACATTACATCTCTGTGTCATTCATGCGACACAAAACAGCCTCCCACTTGCTTCTATAAGGACCCCCGCTTCCAGTTTGCTCCCGCTCACACTCGCATAAGAATCGCCTGTGAAAACAGCCCCCAAAGCCCCCAAATAGCGGTTAAGGTACCCCTAAACTTCCGCGGTTGGCTACCCTTAGAAGTATGAGCAGCACAGCAACCGATATCGCCAAGAACCTTCCGGCCCTTGAACACCCCGACGGGTCGCCCATCCGCGCCCTCGTAGTTGACGATGAGCGCATGCTCGAAGAGCTGGTCAGCGTGGCACTCAAAATGATTGGCTGGGAGGTCAAATCAGCGGGTGAGGGCCCCGCAGCCCTGGCTATCGCCCGCGGCTGGCGCCCCGACGTCCTCGTGCTCGACATCATGATGCCCGGCTTCGACGGCGTTGAGTTGCTCTCCCGCATCCGCAAGCTCTACCCCGAGGTGCCCTGCCTCTTCCTCACCGCCAAAGACTCCGTGGACGACCGCATCGTCGGCCTAGCAGCCGGCGCCGACGACTACGTCACCAAGCCCTTCTCCATGGAAGAGGTCATCATCCGCCTGCACCGCCTGGTGCAGCGCTCCGGCGTAGCAGCAGCCAATGACGCTGAACTCGTAGTCGGCGACCTGGTGCTCAACCAGGACACCCGCGAAGTTACCCGCGGCGGCGAAGAAATCCAGCTCACCGCAACCCAATTCGATCTGCTGCGCTACCTCATGGAAAACGCTAAGCGCGTGGTCTCTAAGGCCCAGATTCTCGATAATGTCTGGAACTACGACTTCGGCGGCCAGGCCAACATTGTGGAACTCTACATCTCCTACCTGCGCAAAAAGATTGATGCGGGCCGTGAGCTCATGATTCATACCGTGCGCGGCGCAGGCTACGTCATTAAACCCGCCAACCAGTAGGGCCCATGGCAGCACCTTCACAGTCTGCGGGCAGTCCTGCGCCCGCTTCGGGGCAGGAGCAGGCCCAGGACGCAGTCCCCACCGGGCTGCGCACCGCCCCCCACCTGCGCACCAAGCTCATCGCCATTCTGGTGACCATGCTGGGTATCGCCTGCCTGATTATTGGCGTTTCGAGCTACATTGCCCTCTCTAGCTCTCTCATGGACCGGGCTTACGGGCAGCTCGACGAAGCTGCCCACCGAGCGGTTTCTTTCAAACCCGGTGGTCCTGCCGGGCAAAGCAGTAGCACCGAGGTAGACGGCTGCCAGCAGTTCAACGGCCGCACCACCCTTGACGCCCCCGGCCAAGGGCCCGGTACTCTGAGCCTGTGCACCGCCAACGGCCAGACCGTGGTGGCTGGTCTACTTGACTCGGTTGGCTCCACCCAGACCCTCAGCGATGCCGACCAGCAGACCCTGCTGGCGCTCTCCACCTCTAACGGAACCGTTGAAGTAGACCTTGAGGTGGGTGAATACCTGGTTGTCATGCAGGATAACCCGGTCAGCAAGGGCGTCATCGTCACCGGCGTACCCCTGGCAGAAACCCACCGTACCCTCGCTGTGCTGGTAGCTGTGATCGCTGCAGGCTCGGTTGCCGTGATGATTGGTGCCGGTGTGCTGGGCTCCTGGATTATCCGCCGCACCATGCAACCCCTTGAGCGGGTTTCACAGGTAGCAGCGGGCGTCGCCCACATGGACCTGGCCCTCGAAACCCTGCCCGAGGCAACCCGCGTGCAACCCGCGGACGCCCACCCCGGCGACGAGGTGGGAGCGGTTGGGTATGCCCTCAATCAGCTCCTAGACAACGTGCAGTCGGCTCTTGAAGCGCGCTCGCGCACTGAGGAACAGATGCGGGTCTTTGTGGCGGACGCCTCCCACGAGCTGCGGACGCCCCTGGCGGCTATCAAGGGGTATGCCGATATGATTCGCTGGACCGAAACCCTCACCGACCAGGGTAAGACGTCGCTAGAGCGCGTGAACTCGCAGACCGAACGCATGTCGCGCCTGGTCGAAGACCTGCTTCTGCTGGCTCGTCTCGACGAAGGGCGCGAGCCTGAGATGACCGAAGTGGATCTGACCGAACTGCTGGTAGAAAACGTCATGGACCTGCAGGTGGCAGCCCCCTCTCATATCTGGCAGCTTAACCTGCCCGAGGACGTGGTGGAGGTGCGCGGTGACCGCTCCCAGCTGCAGCAGGTGCTGTTGAACCTGCTCTCGAACGCCCGGAAGCATACGGACGAGGGCACCACGGTGACCGCCTCCCTGTCGATTTCTGCCAGCGGCCGCGAGGCCATCATGAGCGTGAGCGATAACGGCCCCGGCATTGACCCCGAGTTCAAGAGCAAGATTTTTGACCGCTTTACGCGGGCGGACGCTGCCCGCTCCGGCTCCGATGGCACCACCGGCCTGGGGCTTCCCATCGCCAAGGCCATTGTGGAAGCCCACGGAGGTTCTATCGATGTAGTCTCCCGCCCGGGGCGTACCGAGTTTACGGTGCGTCTGCCCCTGCTGGTGGCGTAGGCTGGGGGAATGACCCCTACATTTCGCGCAACCTGGCTCGTCTTTCTGGGTGGTGGAGCAGGTGCCCTGGTGCGGGCCTTGCTCCTGGCTGCCTTTCCCGTCTCTGGCACCCTACCCGTGACCGTGCTGGTGGTGAACTGGGTGGGGGCCTTCCTGTTGGCTCTCTTGACGGGTGCCCTGCTTGCCGCTGCCCCGGGAGGGGTCTTGACGGCTCGTGCTGAGGAGCTCCGTCTTACGCTGGGCACCGGCTTTCTGGGCGGGTTCACCACCTATTCCACCTTCGCCCTCGCCCTGGCTCAGCTGACCCTGGGCGGGCACTGGGGAATGGCTGTCACCTACGCCCTGCTCTCGCTTGTTGGTGGCTACCTGCTGGCCTGGGCTGGCTGGCAGCTCGGGGGTAGATGGGGGAGGCGCGGACGCCCGCCCCACGCCGACACGTCAGCTCGTGGAGCGGGGGAGTAGGGTATGGTCTATCTTTTGGTCTTTATCGCCGGTGGCGCAGGCGCTGCCCTGCGCCTGTGGGTTGATGCCTGGGTTAAGGCCCTCGTGTCAAGGCTCTGGCAAGTGTCTATGCCGTTTGGGACATTCTTTATTAATGTCACTGGGTCCTTTCTTCTGGGCTGCCTCACCGGCCTTCTTGCTGCCCATATTGAGCCTATTCCCGGCGCGGAAACTTTTGTAATTACAGAAAACCTCACCCTCATTCTGGGGGTGGGCTTCTTAGGTGGCTACACCACCTTCTCCACCGCCCTGCTCGAAACCCTACGAGCCCCCGGTAAGCTGGCCACCGTCGTCCTTGCCCTCGGCCAACTATTTGCCGCAACCGCTGCCGCCGCGGCCGGGCTGACCTTGACCGCCCTCATCTAGTCTCTCGTTATTCTTCTCTGTTATGACCCAGCTAAACCCGGTACACTCAATCACTCAGATTCTTGTTGATATATAAGACTATGCAGTACTACTTCTACTTCTCGATTCCTGTGCTCCAGCAGGCTCTTTCCCTCTGGGCCCTGCTCATGGTGTTTATCGTGCCTGCCCTCTGGTGGTTTGGCCGCCACCTGCCTGCCCGCAGGCTCCTGCGCCGCATAGCTGCCACGGGCGTCCTGGTGCTTTACGCTACCGGGGTCATCGCCTACACCTTCCTACCCCTGCCCGATAACGACGTCTTTGTCTGCCCCGATGGCTGGGGCAGCACCTATCCCCGCTTTTCTTTGGGCTGGAGCATGGAGTTCGCCGTCGCCGCCAACGACAGCCTGCTCGGCGCCCTTTTCTCCACCTACGTGCTGCAGATGCTGCTGAACGTGCTGCTCTTTGTGCCCTTTGGCCTGCTGGCCCGCTGGCGCTGGGGGGCTAGTTTTCGCACCGTGCTCTTTGCTGCCTTTGGCACTTCGCTCGCGATCGAGCTGACCCAGCTGACCGGTATCTGGGGTTACTACGACTGCGCTATCCGAACCTTTGACGCCGAAGACATCTTCAACAACACCCTGGGTGCCGTACTGGGCTGGGGCGCCCTTGCCGCCTGGCAGTATCGCCATACCCTGCCGGGGCAGCTGCGCCGCCTCTTCGGGCGCTAGTGGGGTGGGGCGTCCGCCTCGTTGACCCGCGCGGACGCCCGCCCCGCCCCTCGCCGTCTTAGCTGGTGGGTGGGGCTGATGGGTGCTTGGTCACAGCGCTTGGAAAAGAGGGCGATAAACCGCTTAAGTGTTAGGGCACTTTTACTCCTAAGCCTTGCCGCGTAAAACCCAATCATTCACACTTAAAGCCAAGTGAAGCAAACTATGGGCTGAAGGATCCGGCACCTGCCTGGGCGTACTAGCCCCCGATACTTGCGGAGAAGCACGTGAACACCATCAGCCCCTACCTCGCTGAATTCCTGGGCACCATGATTATGGTGACCATCGGTTGCGGCGTCATCGCCACCGTCGAACTGCGCCGCTCCAAGGGCCACGGCGACAACTTCTTCACCATCGCCTTCGGCTGGGGCTTTGCCGTTGCCTTCGGTGTCTACGCCTCCCACGCCTACTCCGGCGGCCATCTCAACCCCGCCGTCTCTATCGGCCTAGCCGCCTACGGGGAGTTCGACTGGGCCATGGTGCCCGGCTACATCATCGCCCAGGTCGCCGGTGCTATGGTGGGTGCGGGTTTCGTCTTCCTCAACTACCTGCCCCACTGGAAGGCAACCGCCGACCGCAAGATCAAACTCGGCGTTTTTGCTACCGTGCCGGCTATTCACAACTACTTCACCAACGCCCTGTCTGAGATTATCGGGACCTTCCTGCTGGTCTTCTCGGCCCTCTACGTGGGGGTTAACTTCACCCCCGTCCTTGAGGGGTCAGCCCTGGCCCTCAACCTGAACCATGTGCTCAAGCCCCTGGCCTTTGGCTTCCTGGTCACTGTGCTGGTGATTGGTCTGGGTGGCCAGACCGGCTTTGCCCTCAACCCGGCCCGCGATTTCGGCCCCCGCCTCATGCACGCCCTGCTACCTATTCACGGTAAGGGTAGCTCCCGCTGGTACTACGCCTGGGTGCCGGTGTGCGCCCCCATCGCAGGCGGCATGATGGGTGGGTCCTTCTTCAAGCTCTACTACGACGGCCAGTTCTCTATCTTCCAGGTGGTCGGCGTCGTGCTGGCCCTGGCTGTGCTCGGGTTTGGCCTGTGGGCTAATAAGCACATGTACCGGTCTAAGTCGGCTGAGGTGCTGCCCCAGAGTGAGGACACCGAGGCTACCGCCGCGTCCGCCGCCGCCACCTACGTGCCCACCGGCAAAATCCCGGTCGTGCAGAAGAGGGCCTTTTGGGAGTAACCCACTCGGTGCTGTGCAGACTTCTTGGGCTGTGTGCAGGGTTTTCTCTGCACACAGCCCAAAAAGTCTGCACCGGACTATGTGCGGCTAGCCCACTCCAGCACCTTGAGCATGAAACGGTCGCAGGCCTCAATCTGGCTCAGTTCAATCCACTCATTGGGGGTGTGGGCCTGGGCGATATCGCCGGGACCGCACACCACCGCCTGCACCCCGCCATAGAGGGCGAACTGGCCAGCCTCAGTACCGTAGGTAACCTTCTGGGCCTCCACAGAACCGGGGCGCCCCGCCCACTCGTTAGCCAGGGCAATAATCTCAGCACCGTCAGCAGTTCCCAGGGCAGGGACGGCAGCCAGCAGCTCATGGGTAATACCCACGGCGTCAACAAACTCGCCGGGTGCAGCGCCAGCCAGGGCCTCAGCGTCCGCTGCCCGCGCCTTCAGTGCAGGCAACAGGTCGTCGGCAATCTTCGCCTCAACCAGGGCCAGCACCTCGTCGGTCGTCATCTGGGGAACCGTGCGGAAGTCATACTCCAGCACCACGTGCTCACCCACAATGTTGTACTGAATACCACCGCGGGCAAAGTTCACCCCGCCGGTGGAATAGGGCACCACAAACCCCTCATCAAAGGGACCCTCAGCCCGCCAGGTACCGGCCAACTGCTCAAAGAAAGTAATAAACTCCGCCGCCTGCGCCAGAGCGTTAACCCCGTGCGGGCCCAAGGATGCATGCTTAGCGATACCCTTGAAAGTCACCCGGCCGCGGTGGGCACCCTTATGGGCAGAAATAACCTGCATCATGGATGGCTCACCAATCACCGCAAAATCAGGGTTAATACCGCGGGCCTTAAAATCTCTGACCATAGCAGGCGCACCCACACAGCCAATTTCCTCATCGTAGGAAAAAGCGAAATGAACGGGCCTAGCCAGCTCCGCTTCACGCAACTGGGGCAGCAGCCACATAGCCGACCCAATAAAAGACTTCATATCCGACGCCCCGCGCCCGTAAAGCTTGCCGTCCTTCACCAGGGGCGTGAAAGGGGCAGTGACCGTCCATGCCTGGCCCTCAACCGGCACCACGTCCGTATGCCCCGACAGCACCACGCCGCCGTCCCTACCACCGTCAGCGGCGGGCACGGTCACGAAGAGGTTGGCACGCTCGCCGTCCTCGCTGTAGGTGTAGTGCGGGGTCAGGCCGTGAGCCTCAAACTCAGCCGCCAACAGGTCGAGCACGGGGCGGTTGCTGGTCTGGCTGATGGACTGCGCGGCAATAAGCTTTTCAATCCAGGGAAGAGATGCAGGGAGTGTCATAGCACCAGTCTAAAACCCCGGGGCCTGCCGGGGCGCTAGATTACAGAGCGGAGTGGTCGCCCAGACCGTGGAAGCGGCGGGCATGGTAAACAGTGGGGGCTGCGTTGGCGTCGTGGCGGATGAAGTCGGTAACCTCGGCGGTAAAGACAACGGCCGGGCCCGCATCGAGGGTACCCAGGGGGCGGACGCGCAGCACCCGGCTCACCCCGTGCAGCAGGGGCTCACCGGTGGGTAAGCGATCCCAGGTGGATGTATCACCGAACTTATCGGCCTTGCTGATTGAGAAGAGCTTGGCAATCTCGATGTTGTCGGCACCAATCAGGTGAATCAGGAAGGAATCAGCGTCGATGATGCGGGCAGCCGAACCGGTGCGGTCCTTGAAAGAAAAAGACACAATAGGGGGCTCTGCGGAAACCGATGACAGAGATGAGATAGTCAGGCCACCCGGCAGCCCGTCGGAACCTTCAGCGGTAATGATGGCAACGCCCGCCGCCTGCGCGCCGAAAGCCTCGCAGAACAGTTCAGTGGCGGTCTTTTCGCTGATATTTACCTGGGTGGTCATGGTCGGTTTTCCTTTGTGCGGCTGCTTGGGGACTACAGCGCCTGAAGCGCTTGGTCTCAGCCTAGGACTTCAGATGCACCAAACCCTAGCCTTTCTCACATATTGCCCCTATGAGTAGAACTGTGACACTGTTACGCCAACCTGCTGTAACAAAGGGTAGAAGTCGTATGTCTTGAGTGCTTTGTGCATTCGATATACAGACTAAATGGGTGCACAATAATAGACATGACAACGGAAAACACACATCACATTGTCGTGATGGGTGTGAGCGGTACCGGCAAAACCAGCATCGCCCACGCCCTGCGCGACCAGCTAGGGTGGCCATTCGTCGAAGGCGACGACCTGCACCCTGCTGAAAACATCCAGAAAATGAGCGCCGGGATTCCCCTCACCGACGACGATCGCGCCCCCTGGCTTGCCCGCATCGCCACCTGGATCAAGGGCGCGGACGCCCGCGGCGAGCACACGGTCGTCACCTGCTCTGCCCTCAAGCGCGCCTACCGCAATGTACTGCGTGAAGCCGCCCCCGGCGTCCTTTTCGTTCACCTGACGGGGTCGCGCGAAACCATTGCAGACCGCATGATGCACCGCGAAGGCCACTTCATGCCCACCTCCCTGCTCGACTCCCAGTTCGCCACCCTCGAACCCCTTGAAGCTGACGAAGCCGGCGTACTCGTTGATATCTCCGGCACCCCCGAAGAAGTCGCTGCCGCTGCTCTGGCAGCTCTGCGCCCCACCCTCTAAAACACCCCCCACACGAAAGCACATCACCATGCCTCTTCCCGAAGACTGGGTCCAAACCCTTACCGCCGGGCCGCTTCTTGCCATCGCCACCGGCGCGATTCTGCTACTGCTCCTGCTCATCATCAAGTTCAAACTCCACGCCTTCCCAGCCCTCATCATCGTCAGCCTGCTCACCGCGGTTGCCACCGGAATCCCCATCGCCAGTGTCGTACCTGTCATGCTCAGCGGCTTTGGCTCCACCCTGGCCTCCGTAGCTCTGCTCGTTGGCCTCGGCGCCATGCTCGGTGCCCTCATCCAATACTCCGGCGGCGCCCAGGTACTTGCCCATAAGCTCATCTCGGTCTTCGGTGAAGACCGCGCCCCCATCGCCCTCGGCGTGGCATCTATGCTCTTTGGCTTCCCCATCTTCTTCGATGCCGGCCTGGTCGTCATGCTCCCCATCGTCTTCTCTGTCGCCCGCTGGGTAGGTGGCTCCCTCCTGCTCTACGGTATTCCCGCTGTGGGTGCCTTCTCCGTTATGCACGTCTTCGTACCGCCGCACCCCGGCCCCGTCTCAGCCGCCTCCTTCTTTGAAGCCAACGTCGGTACTCTGCTGCTTGTTTCCCTCATCATTGCGGTACCCACCTGGTACCTAGCGGTCTACCTCTTCTCCCAGTTCATCGGTAAGCGCATTGACCTGCCGGTTCCTGCCCTCATGGGCCACGAAGAAACCCAGGACTCACCCCTCAACCCGCCTTCCTTCGGCACCGTTCTCTTCGTGCTGCTGCTCCCCATGGTCCTCATCTTCCTCAACACCGGTCTCAACACTCTGGCAAAGGGAGGCGTGCTGCCTGAAAGTGCAGCAGATGAAACCTGGTTCCAAACCCTGCGTCTGCTTGGTGAGACCCCTGTTGCCCTGCTCATTACCTCTCTCGTTGCCATGTACCTGCTCGGCTTCAAACGTAAGGATCACGCGCTGGGTATCCAGCAGACTATGGACGGCGCGCTTCCCGCGGTCTGCTCCGTCATCCTGATTACCGGCGCCGGTGGTATGTTCGGTGGCGTGCTGCGATCCTCAGGAATCGGCGATGCTCTCGCCGATGTGCTGGGTGACCTGGGTGTTCCCCTCATTGTTGCGGGCTTCCTCATTGCCGCAATTCTGCGCGTTGCCCAGGGGTCAGCGACCGTAGCCCTGACCACCGCTGCAGGTCTCATCACCCCCGGTGTTCTGGCTGCAGATTTCAATTCCATCCAGCTGGCTGCCCTTGTCGTTTCGGTCGCCGCAGGCTCTGTGGTGCTCTCGCACTTCAACGACTCAGGTTTCTGGCTGGTCAGCCGCTTCTTCAATATGGACGAGAAGACCACCCTCAAAACCTGGACGGTGATGGAAACCCTCATTGGTGTCGTAGGTTTTGCCGGTGCCGTGGCCGTGTTTGGGGTCGCTAGCCTGCTTTAGTTGCCTGTGGGCTATGGCCGGACGCGCCCGCCCCGCCTTCGTGCGTGAAGGCGGGGCGGGCGCGTCCTTGCGGGCTCTTAAACTACTTCTTCTTGTTGAGCTGGGCTGCCTGGGCGCCGAACTTCTCAAGCAGCTCGGGCATATCCATGGGTGCGGTGACCACCTCAATGAAAACCAGCTTGTCACGGTTCTCCTTAGCCACTCGGCAGGCCTCGTCGAACTCGCGAACCGTAGCAGCGCGTAGCGTGACGGTGTTAGAGTCTGTGCCGCCGAAGGCTGCCGGAATCTTCGACCAGTCGTAGGCGGTGATGTCGTTGTACTCAGCCTCCACGCCGTGAATAGACCGTTCAATCGTGTAGCCATCGTTGTTAATCAAGAAGACCACCGGGTTCACGCCCTCGCGGATAATGGTGCCAATCTCCTGAATCGTCAGCTGGGCTGAGCCGTCACCCACCATCAGCACGCCACGGGAATCGGTATCGGCCATGGCCGCACCCAGCAGGGCCGGAATGGAGTAGCCGATAGAACCCCACAGGGGCATACCGATAAAGCGGGAGTTGCGCGGGAACTTGCGGGTTGCCATGCCGAAGAAAGAGGTGCCCATATCGACCACAACGGTGTTCTTCTCATCCAGGTTTGATGAGAGGACCCGCCACAGGGCGTCCTGGGTCAGGGCTTCGTCGGTGATCTCAGGTAGGGGCTCGTCGGTGGTGGGTGCCTCAAAGGGGGTGCCTTTCAGACCGAGCTTGAGAGACACCTCTTTAATGATGTTCAGGGCGCTGGACATGGTGAGCGGGGCATAGTGACGATCGGCGATGCTGGTGCTCTCAGCACCGATGTTAATAACCCGCCCAAAGTCTATCTGATGTGAGTATATGCCGGTTGTGGTATCTGTAAATTCCACGCCAGCGCAGACCAAAACCTCGGCATCTTCTACTACCGCACGGGTATGTTCAGCCGACAGGCCGCCCACGTAGATGCCCGCGAAGTTGGGCTTGGTTTCGTTCAGTACGGCCTTGCCCCACATGAGGGACGCGAAGGGGAACTTGGTCTCGGTAACCAGGGCGCGGACGTCCTGCACCGCCCCCAGGCGCTCAGCCATGATGTCTGCCAGCACTGTCACGCTCTTGCCGCGCATAAAGTCGGTGACGGCCTCCTTAAAGAGGGCTTCGACGTCAGGGGAAGAAACATGGCTATCCACATCAAGCGGACGCGACGGCGGGGTAGCCGGCATAGTGGACACATCAACCGGCAGCATCAGGTAGCCCGGCTTACGGTGGATGACGGCGGTACGGATGACGCGGTCAATATCGGTGGCGGCGGTCGCCGGGTGCAGAGCCGCAACCGCAGCAGACACCTCGGATGCCATACGCATGAAGTGCTTGAAATCGCCATCGCCCAGAGTGTGGTGCATGCGCAGATGGGAATTCTGGGCTGAGAGGCTGGGAGCACCCACAATATGAATCACGGGTACGTTCTCGGCGTAGGAACCGGCGGTCGCATTGATGGCCGACAGTTCGCCTACTCCGTAGGTTGTTACCAGGGCGCCCAGCCCCTTAACGCGGGCATAGCCGTCCGCCGCATAGCCGGCGTTGAGCTCATTGGCGTTGCCCACCCAATCAAGCTTCTCGTGCGCAAGCACATCGTCGAGGAAGAAGAGGTTAAAGTCCCCTGGCACGCCGAAGACTTTGTCTACGCCCAGCTCAGCCAGGCGATCGAGAATATAGTTACCCACGGTATAGGTCATCATTGACTCCTTGGTATCAAACAGAACAGGTTATGTGACCTGTGACATTCATATCTAGTGTAGTGGGTGAAGGAAAGTTAGATATTGGGCTCCAAGTGCCTGAGTCTTAGTCTGGTGCGCAGAGGTGCGGGGGGTGAAACCTAATGTGTATCCCTCTTAGGCACTAACTAGGGAGAAGTGATTGGCTATATATCTAGGGCTGAGCTTCCACAGAGATGGAACCCTGTAGACTGAAATGCAGTGATATGTACTGGGTTTAGTTCCGACCCCGTACATTGGAAACAAACAAAAAAGAGCAAAGGAACTTCACCCATGCCCACCAAATACCCCCAAGAACTCAAAACAAGAGCCCTACGCCTACTGGCC
>NZ_CAKMSR010000012.1 GCF_928381705.1 Rothia nasimurium
CGGCCAGTAGGCGTAGGGCTCTTGTTTTGAGTTCTTGGGGGTATTTGGTGGGCATGGGTGAAGTTCCTTTGCTCTTTTTTGTTTGTTTCCAATGTACGGGGTCGGAACTAAACCCAGTACATATCACCGGGTGTAGTCGTGCTCGTCCCATTCGCGGTGGGGTTTGTGGTTGTAGTACCAGCGGGCGAAGTGCATGTAGTCAGAGATGAGGGTGCTTGGTGCTCCTAGTGATGTTTGGAGTCGGTAGATGAGTCGGCCAGCGTTTTTGAGCTTGCGGATGAGCTGGCGGTTCTCTTCTTTCAGGATCTGGTTTTGCTCGCTGTAGGGGGGCTAGCCGGTTTTGGGCAGTGACAAGTTTTGCCTGCGTCTTGGTTGCTTCTGCTTTCCAGTCTTTGGTGCGCTTTTGCCCGGTGCGTAGACGCTGATTTTCCACTTGCAGCTGGTGCAGTTCGGTCAGGATTTCTTCGACTTCTTGCTCGCTGTAGGGGTTGGCGATGGGTTGGCCGGCGCGCTTTCGGCGGGATGCTTTGGCTCGGCAGGCATTGGAGCAGGTGGCTGTGGTTCCGGTGTAGGTTGCTCGGCAGACAGGGCAAATGCGGTTGCTGGGGCGCACGGTTTTTCCTTACGGGGAGACGGATGGATGGACGGTGCAGACGGCAGTGTCTTACACGTGATTCTTATTCCGTAGCTCGCCTTGGGTAAGTAGGAGAGTTCCCTCGGGGCGGGGTGGTCGTAGCGGTATTTTTTCTACCTGGATACGCACTAGAGACAACAAAACACCGCAGTGTTAGACTTGAGGGACAAAAGCAGATGCCCTTCACCGACCGCTAAATCAGATGAAGGGCACCCTGTACTGGGGAATGCTTACGACAGGCCTAACTAACCGTCGATGGCATTCCAGAATTCAGCAATGGCCCGTAGAAGTTTCGCAATGGAATCCACCCATTTGCGAGCTTCGCGGGCCTTCTTTTCGGCCTTCTTCCGCTTCACAGTACTCACCTTCCTCTTCGGTCTTCCTCACGGCGCATTCAGCAAAGTGTCGGTACCGGGGAGCCGTGAAGAGGGGGCTTACCAAAAACCATAGACCACAAAGTGCTTGTACGTCTGCGTCCCCGCTAGTCAGAGGGGCTTTTTATGGCTCTAAAGAGGGTCTGCAAAAAGGGTTTTTGCGCTAGTTATCCGGGGGTTTTGGGTACATGCAGCTGTACATGTAAAAAAATTTTTCTGGCCCCTGTTGCCCCCAGGGCCTACACCCCCCACCCTCAAAAGCCTTGTAAGCCTTTCTAAGGGCCTAAAAATTTGCGGACGGGTTTCCGAGCGTTTTTGGGGTTTCGGGCTCTTAGAAGTGGGTTTTTGGGCGTTTTAGCGATATTTGCGACTGTCTTTGCCAAAAAAAAATTTTCGCGCGCGTACTTAACAAGACTTTTTAACTCAACCCCATCTCAACCACACGAAAAGCCGAAAATGCCGATTCCAGGCGCGCAAGCGAGAGCGAGCACTTACCCGGAGCCAGCGCACCGAGCTTGCGAGGGAGCAGGCGCAGGGTGAGCGAGCGGTAGCTTGCGCGCCAGCGCTAGGGGGGGGTGCGGGGGGAGCGGGAGCGTCCCCCCCACAAGAGCATGAGCGAGGCACGAGCGAATGCAGAATGCGCCAACGGCGCCAAAGCCAGAGTTTGAGTGCGGCGATTGAGCACTCAAGAAAAGGGAGAGTATGCGTAGCATTCCTTTTCTTTTGTTAAAAGCCTTTTGTTAATAGCCTTTTGGTGAACGTCTAATTTCGTTAGACAAGTCGTTTGTTCACTAGTGCGTTCTCAGTCGTTCTCAATAAAGCTTTCCCCCTAAATGTCCCACTACTTCCCCCTAAATGTCCCACTACTTCCCCCTAAATGTCCCACTACTTCCCCCTAAATGTCCCACTACTTCCCCCTAAATGTCCCAGCCACTTCGGGCTAAATGTCCCACTCGCCTACCCTTCCCCGTAAATCCCCCATCTGACAAGTGAAAGAAAAACTGACTTACCCGCGTGTAGAGCTGCGAACAAGACCAAGTGCAGCGTAGGCTAAGCGGGTAGCACAACGGCATAAAAAATGCCCCCATACCTGCGCTAACAGGTTGAGGGCTTGCCAGTCCTTACACAGCTAAAAAACGAAGGAATGACATGGAAAATAATACCATCTCGAACGTTGCCACCCCCGCCTCTAGCGAGGAAGTAGAAAAGCTTCACAAGAGCTTCTACCCGGCAACCCTTATCTACGGCTCCCTGCCTTATCGCCCCATCGAGAGCAACCTCTGGGTACGCGAGAACGGCCGTAACCGCACCGCCATTACCGCCGGTGCTATCACCAACCCCGACGGCACCGTCGAGAGCTTCATCCCCTCAGGAAAACTCGCTCGTGCAGCCCTGCTATATCTGACCACTGAAGCCAAAAAAACCGGCTCACCTCGAATTGATTTATCCAAGTCATACCGTGGTTTCCTCAAAGATTTAGGGTTGCCGTGGAATTCCCGCAACGCCCGTGAAGCTGAGAAGCAACTGCGCGCCGTGCTCTCCATGACCATCAACGTCTCCATCACCGAACACCGCGAAAACGGCGACACCAAAATCACCGAATATGACCTGATGGTCGGTCGAGGTCGCGAAATCGTCTTCGACGCCAACGCCGACATCAAAGAACGCGAGTCCTACCTCCTGCTCTCAGACGACTTCTTCGAGTCCGTCATTCAGAGCAACGCCGTCCCGGTTAAAACTGAAACCTGGCGCGAACTGCTCAGTGAGTCCAAATCACCCCTGGCGCTGGACATTTACCTCTGGCTCTCTAGCCGTCTGCTCAAGCTCCAGACCCCGGTGTATATCAACTGGGAACAGCTACAGGCTCAGTTTGGCTCTCAAACGCATAATTTAGATAAATTCCGAGAGGTCTTCCGTCCGGCCTTTGCCACTGCAATGAGCCACCTGCCTAACGCTAACGTCACCGAAGAAGGCCAAGGCCAAGGCAAACAAAACGGCTTCAAAGGCCTCGTCTTGCGCCCCGCAAAGCGTTCTATTGGATAGAAATCTTCTCAGGGGCGGCTCCTGTAATTTTGCTTATTGAGGATGTTTGGTTGACTGGATTTCCTTCTTCGCCGTTCGCTGATTGATCATCTTTTTGATTCCAGGGCTGGTTGTTATTACAACAGCAATCGAGACTAAGAAGAACATATCCTTTGTTATGGCGAATGCTCCTAGTCCTATTGCGACCAGGCTCCAGTCAAGGATGGTCTCTAGCTGTGTAGGATTACTTTCCTCTTGTGGAGGTTGCACTACTGAAAAAATCAGAACCAGGACTCCACTGGAGATTGCCAGTGCGGTCCCAGCAGTTTGAAAACCGATGAACCAAAGCACGCACCCGGAAATCAGGCAAGTTGCCGATATTAGTAACAGTAAAATCCTCATATTTTAACCCTACAGGTATTCTTCACATGCGGTTATTGATGTAATATATATTACATTACATTCTGTAGGAATCTGGAGGGACTTCAATGTTGAGGTTAACAGGTATTTTTCGACCACTGCTAGTTTTCGTAGTGGCGTTTGGTATGTTCCTATCAGCGTTTACCGCAGGTAACGCGAGTACTACTGTTCGTGAGATTGAGGGGAACTATGAGGCTTATTCAAAAGTAGACACGCACCCCACACCCACCAACTAGACAACGGCCCCACCCGCGGCAAAAATATGAGCGTTAAATCTCTACAAATAACCTCAAGCCATACCGGACAAGACCGTTGCTACACCAGCGTACAACCGGCCTCACAGCCACGCAATTCGCCACACTACACACAGCCCTCACCCATCACCTCACCTGGTCAAAACCAGGCGGAAGACCACCAGCGCTAACCCTCACCCAAGCCCTCAAAATCACCCTGCTCTACCACCGCCACAACCTCACCGAAGAACTCCTCGCAGAACTTTTTGCTGTCTCTCAATCGACAGTCTCACGAGCTATCAACACCATCGAAAAGGCCCTGGAGAAGATTCTCACTCCGCTGACTCAGCCTTTGAAAGAAAGCCTCAAAGCACCCGGGTCCTTAGTAGTTGACGGGACTCTGATACCCACGTGGAATTGGCGTTCACTTGGTAAAACAAATTTCTCTGGAAAGCACAAACGAGCCGGATTCAACCACCAAGTCATTTGCACCTTGGATGGAAAGTTGCTGGCTATCACAGACCCGGTGCCCGGGGCCAGGCATGATGCTTACGCCTTCAAACATCATGGCTTGGAAAGATATCTTGATGAGAGCACTGTGGCTGATAAGGGCTATATCGGGTTGGGGTTGGCTACCCCGGCCAGGCGCAAGCCGGGTCAGCGGCTGAGTCGGGAGCAGAGGCGGAATAATCGAGTGCTGAATCGGCTGCGGTCGGTGGTGGAGCGGGTTATCGCTCACATCAAGACTTGGCGGATTCTTCATACGGGGTTTAGGCGGCCGTTGGGGTTGTATGGGCGGGTGTTTGCGGTGGTGCGGGGGTTGGTGTTTTTGGCTGCGGGTGGGACTTTTGAATAAGCCTCGTTTTATACATTTCGCCTGACGCCACCTCTTTAGGTTGTAGATTCGCTAGTCTCGTTAGACTGTTACCCATGCACAACCCTACTGAAACCGCAGCCCTAGCGGGCGAACAGCCGGTGCGGCTCGTCCTTGCCTCATCGTCCCCTGCCCGCAAAAAGCTCCTGGAGGACGCCGGCGTCCGCTTCACCGTTATAGTCAGCGATGTCGATGAGGACGCCGCCCTGCACGAAGCCCAACAGGCCGCCTATAAGGCTGGGCTGGGCGACATCACACCTGCACAAACAGCTCAGCTCCTAGCCAAGGCTAAGGCACAGGCTGTTGCCGCCCTCCCCGAGGCAGCCGGTGCCCTGGTCCTGGGCTGCGACTCTGTTTTCGAGCTCGACGGTGTTGCTTACGGCAAGCCCGGTAGCGCCGAGAAAGCCTTAGAACGCATCACCTCTATGAGCGGACGCAGCGGACAGCTCCACACCGGGCATTGGCTGGTCGATACCCGAGAGGCTACCCAGAACACAGCAAATAGTAAGCACCCCGAGGCCAGCGAGTTGCGCACAGCAACCGTCCACTTCGATACCTTCAGCGACGAAGAAGCCCGGCGCTACGTGGCCACCGGAGAACCCCTGTGGGTGGCTGGCTCCTTCACAATCGACGGTTTCGGTGCGGCCTTCATTAAGGGAATTGAGGGCGAATACCACACCGTGGTAGGGCTTTCGGTGCATGCCCTACGCACAATGCTGGCTAACTTTGGTGTTTCAATCAGCGACATTTGGAAAAATTCGCGATAAATTTCAAGATACGACTTTTGTGAGGCGCCACCACCCGGCGCCTGCTCATAATGCGTCATAGCCAGTAACGGCACGCCAGCACGGCACGATAACCCGAGGAGCTTTCACAGTGACTGCACATAACGACCTGGCCCAGGCCTTTACCCCGGTGAAGGGGCGCCACACCGGCCCCGTCAGCAAGGTACTGATTGCTAACCGCGGTGAAATTGCTGTTCGCGTTATTCGTGCCGCCCAGGACGAGGGGCTAGCAACCGTCGCTGTCTACGCCGACCCCGACCGCGAGGCCCAGCACGTACTGTTAGCCGATGAGTCCTACGCGCTAGGTGGCACCACTGCGGCTGAGTCCTACCTGGTCATGGATAAGCTGCTTGAGGTTGCTAAGCGTTCCGGTGCTGATGCCGTACACCCCGGCTATGGCTTCCTGTCTGAGAACGCCCAGTTCGCCCAGCAGGTCATTGATGCCGGGCTCACCTGGATCGGCCCTTCACCTGAATCTATCAACCGCCTGGGGGATAAGGTAGCTGCCCGCCATATCGCTGAGAAGGTTGGCGCCCCGCTGGTGCCCGGCACCAAAGACCCGGTTAAAAGTGCAGCAGAGGTTGAGGCTTTTGCGGACGAGTACGGCCTACCCGTTGCCATCAAGGCAGCCTTCGGTGGCGGCGGACGCGGCATCAAGGTCGCCCGTGAGCGCGAAGGCATCGGTGAGCTTTACGAATCAGCAGTCCGTGAGGCTATTGCTGCCTTTGGTCGCGGCGAGTGCTTCATCGAGCGTTTCCTGGACTCCCCCCGCCATGTGGAAACCCAGTGCTTGGCCGATGCCCACGGCAACGTTGTGGTGGTATCCACCCGTGACTGCTCCCTGCAGCGCCGCAATCAGAAGCTGGTAGAAGAAGCCCCTGCCCCCTACCTGACCAAGGAGCAGAACGAGCGCCTCTACGAGGCGTCCAAGGCTATCTTGCGCGAGGCCGGCTACCAGGGTGCTGGCACCTGCGAATTCCTGGTGGGCACCGACGGTACCATCTCTTTCCTTGAGGTCAATACCCGACTGCAGGTGGAGCACCCGGTATCCGAAGAGGTCACCGGCATTGACCTGGTGCGCGAGCAGTTCCGTATTGCCCGCGGTGAGGCCATCGAGCCTACCGATCCCGCGGTGCGCGGCCACTCCTTTGAATTCCGCATCAACGGTGAGGACGCCGGCCGCAGCTTCATGCCCTCCCCCGGCACCATAGAGAAGCTGGTTGTACCTTCTGGCCCGGGCGTGCGCTGGGACTCCGGTGTGGTTGCCGGTGATACCGTCAGCGGCAACTTTGACTCCATGATTGCCAAGCTCATTGTCACCGGCGCAACCCGTGAGCAGGCCCTGCAGCGGGCCAAGCGGGCCCTGGGTGAGCTAGTCATTGAGGGCATGCCCACCGTCGCCAACTTCCACCGCGCGGTGCTCGATGAGCCTGCCTTTGCCCCTGCCCCCGGCGGTGATTTCGCCGTTCACACCCGCTGGATTGAAACCGAATTTAAGAACACCCTGCCCGCCTACGACGGCGCACTCACCCTGCCCGAGGCTGACGAGGAACGGCAGAAAATCACTGTTGAGGTCAACGGCAAGCGCATGGAAGTTGTCTTGCCCGCTATCGGCGGCACCTCAGCCAAGCCTGCTGCCGCTTCTAAAGCCCGCAAGTCCCGTTCGAGCCGCGGCGGGGCGTCCGGCTCTGCCAACAGCAACGAGCTCACCAGCCCCATGCAGGGCACTATCGTCAAGGTAGCGGTCAAGGACGGCGCCAAGGTAGCTGAAGGCGACCTGATTGTGGTGCTAGAAGCCATGAAGATGGAACAGCCCATCACCGCCCACAAGGCCGGTAAGGTCACAGGGCTGAAGCTCAAGGCAGGCGATACCGTCTCCGCCGGGGCGATAATCGCAACCATCAAGTAAACCTACGCATACAAGCTCAGATAGGCCCCTTTGCCGCCAGGCAGAGGGGCTATATCTTTACCCCATACTCCTATGCTCACATAGTGGAATCTAAGTTTCACATAGAGGACGCCGGTTTTAGAGTAAAACCATACAGCACAATCCATACACCACTAGAGAGTTCACGTGAGCACAACAGTCACCGCCCCGGCCTCTTCTGCCACCGAGCAGACCGTGCCCCGCAGCCGCGTCATCCTGGCATCGCTCATCGGCACCACCATCGAGTTCTACGACTTCTACATCTACGCCACCGCCGCCGTGGCAGTCTTCCCCGCCCTCTTCTTCACCGGCGAGGACGACACCGCCAAGCTCCTCGCCTCCATGGCGACCTTCGGCGCAGCCTTCATCGCCCGCCCCATCGGCTCCATCGTCTTTGGCCACTTTGGCGATAAGGTAGGCCGCAAGGCAACCCTGGTCGGCGCGCTCCTAACCATGGGCATCGCCACCTTCCTCATCGGCATGCTCCCCACCTACTACCAGATCGGCCTGTGGGCACCAGCCATGCTGACCATCCTGCGCTTCTGCCAGGGCCTAGGCCTCGGCGGCGAATGGTCAGGCGCAGCCCTACTGGCCACCGAATACGCCGAAGAAGGTAAGCGCGCCCGCGCCGCCATGTGGCCCCAGCTCGGCGCACCGTTCGGCTTCATCCTCGCCAACGGCTTCATGCTCCTGCTCACCGTCGCCATGGGCTTTACCTCTCTCGCCGCCGGCGACACCATCGACCACAACTTCCTCGTCTGGGGCTGGCGCATCCCCTTCATCGCCTCCATCGTCATGGTCGCAGTCGGCCTCTACGTGCGCTTCAAGCTCGAAGAAACCCCCGTCTTCAAACAGGCCCTCGAAAAAGACGAAAAGGTCAAGACCCCGCTCGCAGAAGCCTTCAAGGTAGCCTGGTGGCCCATGATTCAGGGCACCTTCATCATGCTCGCCACCTACGTACTCTTCTACCTCATGACCGCCTGGATCCTCTCCTTCGGCATCGGCAAGGTAGAAAAGGGCGGCCTGGGCATCGCCTACCGCGAATTCCTCATCATCCAGCTCATCACCATTCTCTTCTTCGCAGCCATGGTCCCGGTCTCCGGCTGGCTAGCCGACAAGTACGGACGCCGCTCATCCCAGCTCGTCATCACCGGTGCCATCATCGTCTTCGGCCTCTCCTTCGGCTTCCTCATGGACCCCTCCGTCGTTGGTACCGGTGAGGACGCCAACACCGGCCGGATCGTGCTCTTCATGGCCATCGGCATGACCCTCATGGGCCTGACCTTCGGCTCCATGAGCGCCTACCTGCCCGAACTCTTCCCCACCAACGTCCGCTACACCGCCTCAGGTATCAGCTACAACGTCGCATCCATCCTGGGCGCAGCGCTGACCCCCTACGCAGCGGTGTGGCTGAACGCCAACGGTGGTGTAGGTGCAGTCGGCCTCTACCTGGCCGGCGCAGGTCTGCTCACCCTGATCTTCATGGCCATCACCCACGAAACCCGTGACGTGGACCTGACCACTATGGCCCGCACTAAGTAGGTTTAAGGATTTAGACCAAGAGTAGGCCAGGCTCGCGCTCGCTGCCGACCCTCTCGCCGGTTCGCTAGCGCTCACAAGCGATTCACGCCAGCCCCGAGCCAGCAGCTTCGCCGCGAGCCCGCCCCACCCGTGCCTGTAGCCCCCATACGCATATAGGTCCAAGGCACCGCAAAAACCGCCCGCTCCTTCAAGAGGGACGGGCGGTTTTATGATGGGCGGCGCACTTACTGCATGGTGTGCAACTGCCGCGCGGCTTCTGAGATTGAGCCGGTCAGCGATGGGTAGACCGTGAAGGTTTCGGCAATATCGTCCACGTGCAGTTTCTTATCGACTGCTAGCGAGAGCGGGAAAATCAGCTCTGAGGCGCGGGGACCCACCACCACGCCGCCAATAACGGTGCCAGAGTGCTTGCGGGCGAAGATTTTGATGAAGCCGTCCTCTACGGCCATCATCTTGGCGCGCGGGTTGGTCGCCAGCGGCAGCATGACCATATCGGCCTGGTACTTCCCCGACTCAATTTCGCTCTGGCTCACGCCAACGGTTGCAATTTCAGGAGCCGTAAAGATATTGGCGGCAACCTGGTGGGTGCGCAGGGGCTTGACGATGTCACCCAGCATGTGCGACACAGCGACACGGCCCTGCATCGCGGCCACGGAGGCCAGCGGGTAAACCCCGGTACAGTCACCGGCCGCATAAATATTGGGGATGTTAGTGCGGGAGACGCGATCCACGTTAATGTGCCCTGACTCGCTGACCTCAACCCCGGCGTCCTCAAGACCCAGATTTTCGGTGTTGGGAATCGAACCAACAGCAATCAGTACGTGGGAGCCAGCCACCTTGCGTCCGTCCCCCAGGGTGACAATGACGCCGTCGCCGGCCTCGTTGTAGCAGGCGGCTTCGGCGCGGGAGCGGGGCATAACGCGCACGCCCTTGCGTTCGAAAACATTTTCAAGGACGGTCGCGGCGTCCTCGTCCTCACCGGGCAGCACCCGGTCGCGGGAGGAAATCAGGGTAACCCGCGAGCCCAAACCGTTGTAAGCTGAGGCGAACTCTGCACCGGTCACACCGGACCCGACCACAATCAGGTCTTCGGGGAGTTCTTCAAGTGAGTAGAGCTGCGTCCAGTTGAGAATGCGCTTACCGTCCGGCTTAGCGGTGGGCAGCTCGCGGGGGTGGGTACCCACCGCCAGAATAATGAACTCGGTGGTCAGGTCATAGGTCAGCCCGCTGGAATCGGTCACCTGCACGGTGTGGCGGTCCACCAGCTTGCCGCGGCCATCAATCACTTTGACGCCGCTACGTTCAAGGGTGCGTTTAATATCGTGGGACTGCTGATGAGCCAGGTCAATCAGACGCTTATTGACCTTGGCCAGGTCAACCGAAATGGGCGGCGGCGCGTCATTATCGCCCACCGAAATAGCGAGCTCCTGGGCCTTGCCGAAGCGGTTGCGGGCGTCCGCACTGGCAATCAGGGTTTTGGAAGGCACGACGTCGGTGAGGACGGCCGAGCCGCCCATGCCCTTATCTTCGATGATAGTGACGTCGGCGCCGTGGCTTGCAGCGACCAGGGCGGCTTCATAACCGCCGGGGCCACCGCCGAGAATGACAATTTTGTGCGATGCGTAGTCTGTTTTGAGAGTCACCCCTTTATTGTGTCGCACATCGCACGCACGCTCAACTCTGGGCAGGTTTGGTACCGTAGAAGGGTGTTGAATGATTCAAATATTTCCGCTGTTTCCACCGCTGACCCTCACCACCCGGCACTGGTTCGTGCCCGTGAGGCCGCGGAGTTCATTGCCGAGAAAACCGGCGTCGAGAAGCACGACCTAGCGCTGACGCTGGGGTCGGGCTGGGGCGAAGCTGCCTCCCTCATTGGCGAAGCCACCCACGTGCTCTCTGCTGACGAGGTCCCCGGTTTCCACAAGGCTGCTGTCGTGGGCCACCCCGGTACCCTGACCTCTATTCTGACCGAGAACGGTAAGCGAGCCCTGGTTATTGGCTCCCGCACCCACTACTACGAGGGTCGTGGCGTTGAAGCCGTCGTCCACGGTGTGCGCACCGCAGCCGCAGCTGGCGCTGATACCATGATTCTCACCAACGGCTGCGGCGGCCTGAACCCCGCCTACTCAGCCGGTGAGCCCGTCCTGATTTCTGACCACCTGAACTTCACTTCAGCCTCCCCGCTCACCGGTGCCCACTTCGTTGACCTGACCGACCTGTACTCCCCGCGCATCCGCGAGATTGCCCGCGGCATTGATCCCTCCCTGCAGGAGGGTGTCTACATGCAGTTCCCCGGCCCCCACTACGAAACCCCGGCCGAGGTCAAAATGGCAGGTGTACTGGGTGCTGACCTGGTGGGCATGTCCACCGCTCTTGAAGCCATCGCTGCCCGCGCTGCGGGTCTTGAGGTCTTCGGCATTTCACTGGTCACCAACCTGGCTGCCGGTATCCAGGAGACCCCGCTGTCCCACGCCGAGGTCATCGAAGCTGGCGAAGCTGCTGGCCCCCGCATTTCCCGTCTGCTCGCAGATATTATTGCGGCCCTCTAAGCACACAAGGAAACCCCATGTCACTAGATACTCAACAGCTTCTTGAACAGGCCCGCGCCTGGGCCGCTATCGACCCCGACGCTGAAACCAAAGCCCAGCTTGAGGGCATCATTGCCCAGGTTGAGGCCGGCGATGAGGGAGCAACCGCCAATTTGGCCGACCGTTTTTCTGGCACCCTGCAATTCGGCACCGCGGGTCTGCGAGCCGAACTGGGCGCTGGCCCCATGCGCATGAACCGCGTCGTCGTTCAGCGTGCTGCCCAGGGCCTGGCAGACTACGCCACCGCGCGCGCGTCCGCCGAGGGCTGGGAGAAGATTTCTGCTGTGGTGGGTTTTGATGCCCGCAAGAATTCAGATATCTTCGCCCTCGACACCGCAGCCATTTTCACCGCCGCCGGTATCGAGGTTCACCTCATGCCTTCTGCCCTGCCCACTCCCGTAACCGCCTGGGCGACCCGCGAATATAGCGCCGAAATTGGCGTCATGGTCACCGCCTCCCACAACCCGCCCAACGACAACGGCTACAAGGTCTACCTGGGTGGAGCCGCCGTTGAGCCCGGTGCACGCGGCGCCCAGATCATTCCTCCCTACGACGGGGATATCGCAGCCGCAATCGCAGCTGTTGAAACCCCGGTACTGGCTGCTGACGGTTGGAAAGTGCTGCCCGAGAGCGTGGCTACCGACTACATCGCCCGCGTCACTCCCCTGGTCGAACAGAAGGAACGCAACCTCAAAATCGTGCTGACCCCCATGCACGGAGTGGGCGGTAAGACCGCTGAGGCTGTGCTGCATCAGGCCGGCTTCACCAACGTCACCCTGGTGCCCGAGCAGGCAGATCCCGACCCGAACTTCTCCACCGTGGCCTTCCCCAACCCCGAAGAGCCCGGTGCCCTTGATCTTGCCATGGCCCTGGCCGAGAAGGTTGATGCCGACCTGATTATCGCCAACGACCCGGACGCCGACCGCGCAGCTTTCGCCGTCAAGCGAGACGGTGCCTGGGCGATGCTGCGCGGCGACGAAACCGGTGCAATCCTAGCTACCCGGGTGCTGGCGTCCGTCACCGACGCCGAAAGCGCAACCTTCGCCAACTCGATCGTCTCCTCCCGCCTGGCAGGGGCCATCGCCAAGGCTGCGGGGGTAGCCCACTACGAAACTCTAACCGGCTTCAAGTGGATTGCCCGCGTCGATAACCTGACTTTCGGCTACGAAGAAGCGCTGGGCTACTGTGTAGACCACGCCCAGGTGCGCGACAAGGACGGCATCTCAGCCGCCCTGGTCATGGCCGACTACGCCCAGGAGCTCAAGGACGCCGGTTCCTCCTTCCCCGCGCTTCTCGATGAGATTGCCACCGAGCACGGCCTCTACGCCACCGACCAGCTCTCCGTCCGCGTTGACGACCTCGCCCAGATCCCCGCGATGATGAAGCGCCTGCGCGCTAACCCGCCCGCAGAGCTCGCCGAATCCCCCGTGGTATCGGTCGAAGACCTCACCGAGGGCACCGAAACCCTGCCGCCCACCGACGGTATGCGCTACTACACCGAGGACTCCACCCGCGTGATTGTGCGCCCCTCCGGCACCGAGCCCAAGCTCAAGTGCTACCTCGAAGTGGTCGTACCGGTCAGCGGTTCCGTAGCCGATGCCCGCCAGGTTGCTAGCACCAAACTGGCCCTGCTCAAGACAGATATGACCGCGGCCCTGGGCCTCTAAATAAACCAAGATTTCAAGGAAGAACACTATGACTCTCAAACTGTCAGCAGCCGAACTGGCTGCCATGATTGACCACACCATCCTGGCCCCTTCCGCCTCAGAGGCTGACGTCCGCCGCCTCTGTGCCGAGGCCAAGCAGTACGGCTTCGCCTCCGTCTGTGCCAACCCCGTCTGGGCCCCCGTGCTGGCTGAGGAGCTGGCCGGGTCTGCGTCCGTCCCCTGCGTGGTTGTGGGCTTCCCCTTCGGCGCTTCCGCCACCGAGGTCAAGGCTTTTGAAGCCAAGACCGCCGTTGAGGCCGGTGCCCGCGAGGTCGATATGGTTATCAACATCGCCGACGCCCGCGCAAGTAAGAAGGACGCCCTGGTGGCAGATATCAAGGCCGTCGCCGAGGCTACCCACGCCGGTGGAGCCCTGCTCAAGGTCATCATTGAAACCTCCGAGCTGACCGACGACCAGAAGGTTCTGGCCTGCCAGGCCTCCGTTGAAGCCGGGGCCGACTTCGTCAAGACCTCCACCGGCTACTCGTCCTCCGGTGCAACCGTCGAAGACATCGCCCTGATGCGCGCCACCGTTGGACCTAACCTGGGCGTGAAGGCCTCGGGCGGCGTCCGCACCCGCGAAGAAGCCCTCGCCATGATCGAAGCAGGTGCCACCCGCATCGGTGCCTCAAAGGGCATCGCCATCATCGGCGCCGGCGAAGCAGCAGAGGGCGGCTACTAAGCCAGGTTCTTCTCCGTCATATGGTGCGAACCGCTGAGGCAGCACCTATACTGAGTAATAAAGTACACACACGAAAAGGACTTCCCCATGTCACAGACTCAGGCCAACGGCGCCCCCGAGCGCAACGGCACCCCCCAGTACTCAGGCACTAAGGAGCTGGGCTCAAACATCGCCCTCTTCGTTCTCTGCTTCGTACTCCTGCTGGGCTGCCTCTACACCCTGGGCATGTACCCCGAGGGCGGCTGGGGCTGGTGGACCGTAGCTGTACTGCTCTACGGCGTCACCTTCATCATCCCCCTGTGGTTCCTGCCTTCGAAGACTAACGAGAAGGCTCGCACCAGCGGCACTGAGCTCTCACTCAAGTAAAGAGACGCACGCTGCTCATAGCAAGGGGCGGCCCACCTTTTCAGGTGGGCCGCCCCTTGTATCTGCCTGCAGAGGCACCGATACGGTAGGTACCATCTAAACGAGAAAAACCCACGAACTAGGTGGGTTTTTCTCACTTAGGTGGTACCTTTTGCCCTATGAAGCGGCGACACCGGCCTCGAAGATAGCGTGGATGAATTGCTCGGTCCACTCCACCATGGCGTCATCCACCAGGTCCTTACCACCAACAGCGGAGGTCTTAGGGCGGGGCACCAGAATCTGCCAGTTCTCGGTACCCGGAATCTGACGGTACTGGGCACCCGGATACATGCGGTCTAGTCGCATCTGGCGCGATTCTGGCAGATCATTGACCGGGAAGAAACGAACCTTGGGGCCCATAGCCACAATCTCGGTCAGACCCACAGCGCGAGCGCGGTGGCGAAGAGCTGCGACCTTGAAAAGGTTCTCAACCGGAGCAGGTGGGGTGCCGTACCGGTCTACCAGTTCTTCGCGAGCCTCAGCCAGCTCCTCGGCAGTCTGGGCCTGGGCAATCTGGCGGTAGGCCGATAGACGCAGACGCTCTGAACTCACATAGTCATGCGGCATGTGGGCGTTGACCGGCAGATCCACCTTAATCTCGGCAGGTGCCTCTTCCTTCTCACCGTGCTGGAAGTTAGCCACCGCCTCACCCACCAGACGCAGGTAGAGGTCAAAACCAACACCGGCGATATGGCCGGACTGTTCGCCACCCAGCAGGTTACCGGCACCGCGAATTTCCAGGTCTTTCATGGCCAGGCGCATACCGGCACCCAGCTCATTGTGGGTTGCTACCGCCTTCAGACGCTCGTGGGCGACCTCGGTCAGTACCTTCTCAGCCGGGTAGAGGAAGTAGGCGTAGGCGCGCTCGCGGCCGCGCCCCACGCGTCCGCGCAGCTGGTGAAGCTGGGACAGACCATAGTTCTGGGCCTGATCAACGATTAGGGTGTTGGCGTTGGAGATGTCCAGGCCGGTTTCAACGATGGTGGTCGATACCAGCACATCGAACTTGCGTTCCCAGAAGTCCACGATAATTTTTTCCAGGCGGGATTCGCTCATGCGCCCGTGGGCCACCGCGATGCGGGCCTCGGGGACCAGCTTCTGGATCTCGTTGGCGGTCTCTTCAATGCTAGAAACCCGGTTATGGACCACGAAGACCTGGCCCTCGCGCATGAGCTCGCGGCGGATTGCGGCGGTGATTTGCTTGTCGGTGCGGGGGCCGACGAAGGTGAGGACGGGGTGGCGTTCCTCGGGCGGTGTAGCCAGGGTGGACGTCTCCCGGATACCGGTCAGCGACATCTCCAGGGTTCGTGGGATGGGGGTGGCGCTCATGGCTAGAACATCCACGTTGGTGCGCATGGTCTTGAGCTTTTCCTTGTGCTCTACGCCGAAGCGCTGTTCCTCGTCGATAATGACCAGGCCCAGGTCCTTCCAGTCCACCGACTCGGAAAGGATGCGGTGGGTTCCCACAACTACGTCCACCGACCCGTTCTTAATGCCCTCGGCAATTTCGGCTGATTCCTTGGCTTTTTGGAAGCGGGAGAGCACCTTGATAGAGACGGGGAAACCCGAGAAGCGCTCGGTGAAGGTTTCGTAGTGCTGCTGGGCGAGCAGAGTGGTGGGAACAAGGACGGCCACCTGCTTGCCGTCCTGCACAGCCTTGAACGCTGCACGCACAGCGATTTCGGTCTTGCCGTAGCCCACATCGCCTGAGATGAGGCGGTCCATGGGGATTTCCTTCTCCATGTCGGCTTTGACCTCGTTGATGGCGGAGAGCTGGTCGGGAGTCTCGTTATAGGGGAAGGCCTCTTCGAGTTCCCGTTGCCAGGGGGTGTCGGGCCCGAAGGCATGACCGCGGGAGGCCTGGCGGGCTGAGTAGAGTTTAATCAGGTCAGCAGCAATTTCCTTGACGGCCTTGCGGGCCTTTGACTTGGTTTTAGCCCAGTCGGAGCCACCCATCTTTGAGAGCACTGGGGCGTCGCCGCCCACGTAGTTAGAGACCTGGTCTAGCTGGTCGGAGGGCACGAAGAGACGGTCCTTGGGCCCGCCCCGCTTGGAGGGGGCGTATTCCAGAACCAGATATTCCTTCATGGGCTTGGGCTGGCTCGGAGTCACAGTGGCCCCGGCAATAGGGCGCTGGATCAGCTCAACGAACTGGCCGATACCGTGTTGCTCGTGCACCACGTAGTCACCGGCTGACAGGCTCATGGGGTCGACCGCGTTCTTGCGGCGGCGTACGGGCAGCTTGCCGCTACGCAGGTCACGGGTGGCGTAGGGGCTGGTGCGGCCCAGAATATCGGCTTCGGTCAGCAGACCCAGCTTTTCGCCGTCCATCATGAAGCCGCGACCCATGGAGGCGGTAGTCATCTCGATGATGCCCGGCTCAGGCAGGTTCGTTAGGCTGTCCACGCGGGAGGCCGGTATCTCAGCTTCCTGGAAGAGGTCGAGCAGGCGGGTGAGCGGACCGGGGCCGTCGGTGACCACGGTGATGCGCCAGCCGTCCTTCACCTTTTTCCCAACTTCGGTCAGCAACTCAGTCACGTTGCCCGAGTAGGTGTGGGGGGCGCGGGCAGCCAGCTGGACCGAGTCAATCCCGTCATCGATAGCATCATCGACGCCGAGGGCCGTCATAGCCCACCAGCCAAAGCCTTTCGCGAGGGCGGTTTCTCGCAGGGCTGCAATGGTGCGGAAGCTACCAGCACTCAGCCCATCGGGGCCGTTGGCGCCCAGGTCGATGGGGGCGTCCGTTGTGTCGGTGACAGAATCCCAGGCAGCCAGCAGAAACTCCTCGTTGGTAGCAACCAGGTCGGTTGCGCGGGAGCGCACCTTTTCCGGCTCGATGATGAGAGGCAAGGACCCCGGAGGCAGGTGGTCGAGCAGGGTCACCATATCGTCAACCAGCAGGGGAATCAGAGACTCCATGCCCTCAACATAAATACCACCGGCAATTTTTTCGAGCATGGCGGCAGCGCCTGGGAAGGACTCTTTGAGCCTGGCTGCCCGGCTCATCACGCTGGGGGTGATCAGGAGTTCGCGGCAGGGAGGGGCGAGCAGCTCAGTGGGGTGGTCTTTGCCGGGCAGGGTGCGCTGGTCAGCGACCGAGAACCAGCGGATATTCTCGACCTCGTCCCCAAAGAATTCGATACGGGCGGGGTGGGCTGCGGTCGGTGAGAAAATATCGATAATGCCGCCGCGCACGGCAAATTCTCCGCGCTTTGACACCAGGTCAACGCGGGAATAGGCGGCCGATGCGAGAGATTTAGTCAGGGCATCAAAGTCTTGTTCTTCGCCGACCCGCAGGGTCACCGGCTGCATTTTTTCGAGACCTGCGACCAGGGGCTGCAGCACCGAGCGGATAGGGGCAACGAGCACCCGGGGAGCGGACGCACCCCCCTCGGCAAGGGCACGCAAGACCGCTAGGCGCTGGCCCACGGTATCACTTCGCGGGGAGAGGCGCTCATGGGGCAGGGTTTCCCAGGCCGGGAAGAGCTGGGCCTGCCCAGGCTCTAGCACCGCTTCTAGGGCAGTGACGGTGTCTTCGGCTTCGCGGTCGGTAGCAGTGACAGCTAGCAGGACGGGCGGGGTCGGCTCGTTCTGGGCGGCAAGTTGCTGGGCTATGCCGGCAAGCAGAAAGGGCCTAGCCCCGTCAGGAGAACCAATCAGAAATTCATCGAGGCGGGCTTTGGGGTCTGCACCTGCCTGGGTGATGATTGCGGTATAGCTGGGCTCATGGGTGAGGGCTTGGGCAAGGCCGCTCAGTGACATCTTCACTCCCCTGGGGTAAGGCCGACTGGTGCAGGCTCTATTATCCCATAGGCCCTACACCCCCGTAGCTTCATGGCTAGTAGGAACATGAGGGGCCGAAATAATACGCATAAAAATAACCACTAATACAGGTGTGATAAACACCAATACTATTTTCATATAAAACTTTTCTTGTCCCCATAAGTTACTACCGAGTAACCCGGTAATTTCGCTCTAAAGCTATTAACCCAGCCGAGGCCCAACCGGTAGTATGAGATGACCGGCAAAGCCCTCTGGTAGAACCCCACTCCTTTCGCACGGAGAACCAAGAGGCTTGGCCCCACCCCACGCACCACAACTTTTAGGGACTTAATGAAACGATTAGGGACACCCCTCTCTGCTGCCCTGCGCGCACCCAGCCTGCGCACCGGCGTCCTTGCCCTGTGCGCCAGTGCAACCCTGGCCCTGGCGGCCTGCGGTTCATCAGACAGCGGAAGCGCCAGTTCCAGTAGCGCATCCAGCTCAGCTAGCGCAGCAGCAAGCACCAATAGCGCCGGTGAGACCCTCACCGAAAACTTCGCAGGCTCCGAAGCTCTAGCCCAGGCCAGCGAAGCCGCCGTAGACACCGAAGAAGTTCAGACCACAGAACAGCTCTACAGCGACGTCCAGGGAGCTTTGGCAGGCATCCAGCCGGCTAGCACCTCAGTATCGCAAGAAGATACCTCAAGCGACATCGCCGGCGACACCGAAAGCGTACAAGCCAACGAGAACGCGGTCGAAAGCTACGTATCAGCCGAAACCACCTCACAGCTTGAAGCAGCAGCCACCGGCACCGCCCTCGACCAGTACCTCGCCACAGCCACCGAATATGCACTCGCTGGCTGGCATGTAGAGGGAACCTCCACCGTAGTCGGTACCCCCCGCATCGCCGATGGTGAGTACAACGGCCAGGCAGCCAAGATTATGGAAGTCTGCCTAGATTCCTCGGGAGTCAAGGTTGTAGATGCTACGGGCAACACCGTCAGCTCCGATCAGTTCACCCGCTCACTCAACATTTTCACTCTGGTAGAAGAAAACGGGGCATGGAAAATCGCTTCCCATGACTTCCCCAATAACGCAGATTGCTAAATACACATGAAGAAACCCTCACTATTTACTAAGATCGCTGTTGGCGCGGTCGCCCTGGGCGTTGGCGTCTCCGTCATCCCCGGCGCTATCGCCACCAACGAGTACGTAGCCAACGGTCTCACCAGCGAAACCGCAGCGGCGTCCTGCTGGGAAATCAAGCAGAACGACCCCGAATCCAAGTCAGGTGCCTACTGGCTCTGGACCGACGAGATGGACGCCCCCGCCCAGTTCTACTGCGACCAGGAAACCAACGGTGGCGGCTGGGTCATGATTGGCCGCGGCCGCGAAGGCTGGAGCGAGGACTACGCCGGTAAGGGCGACCCCCGCGAGCTGGCCACCAACCCCGACGGCACGGACGCTTTCTCCCCCGTCCAGCTCCCCTCAGCCACCGTGGACGCCCTGCTGGGCGACACCAAGGTGCAGGACCTTGAGGACGGCGTCCGCTTCTATCGTGCTGGCAATGCCGCTGGCACCACCTGGCAGAACATGTACGCCAGCCGCACCAAGACCGAAAACTGGTCCTGGACCCTCTCGGCCTACCACCCCTGGGAAAACATCCGCTACGACAACGACCCCGCCCTGGGCGCTGACCGTAGCTACGCGACCTCGGTCAACCGTATCGCCAACAACAACGACTACTACTACGCCAACAACTTCTACGGTCGTAGCAACCAGTCCTGGAAGATTGGCTTCGCTTACGGCCGCTTCATCCAGGGTACCGATACCGCAACCTCCTACCTCTGGTCCCCCCGCCTGGCAGGTTACGCTATCCCCTTCACCCAGGTCTTCGTGCGCCCCAAGCTCACCCAGGCAGACCTGAACCTAACCGACATCGCAGATAGCGGTACCGCAGCAGCAACCGAGCGCGCCCTGCCCGCCAGCTTCTCTTCCCGCGTCACTTGGCGTACCAGCGCTAACAGCGGCACCGGCAATACCGGCGAGCTCAACACCCGTGTACAGGCCATCAACCAGCTGGGCGACACCGTCTACACCGGCGGCGACTTTGCCTTCGTTGAAAACGCCACCACCGGCGAGAAGGTACAGCAGAAGTTCATCGCGGGTTACAACGTCAATACCGGCGAACTGGTACGAACCTTCACCCCCCAGCTCAACGGCCAGGTCAAGGACATCGAGCCCCTGCCTAACGGCAAGCTTGCCGTAGGCGGTGAGTTTACCCGGGTCAACGGTCAGCCCTCTAACGGTTTTGTCATTCTGGACCCCGTCACCGGCGCTACCGACACCTCGCTGGGCTGGGACGTTGTTAACCGCAACGCCAGCGGTGTTTCCTTCGTCAAGTCCATCATGGTCCAGGGCGACTACGTCTACATCGGCGGCAACTTCACCCACGTTAAGGGTGCCACCTCTGGTACCTACGCCTATTCAAAGAACGTAGCCCGCTTCCGCCTGAACGACAACTCTGTGGACTGGTCCTGGCGCCCCACCACCAACGGCACCGTCAACGGTATTGCTGCAAGCGACCAGGGTGTTGCCCTGGCCGGTTACTTCTCTACCGTCAACGACCAGCGCTCCTGGAAGCTGGCCTACCTGAACACCACCGATGGTGCCCTGGCCCAGCAGTGGGAGTGGACTCTATCCCACCGTGCTTCTAACCCCAACCCCCGTGACGGCTTCCAGTTCGATGTGCAGGACGCCGGTGCGACCGTCTGGACCGCAGGTGCAGAACACCTGGTAGCCCAGTACGACAAGGCCAATCTGAAGAACCGCCTGACCACTGCTATCACCAAGAGCGGCGGCGACTTCCAGGACCTGTCAATGAACAACGGCGTGCTCTATGCAGCCTGCCACTGTGGTGACTGGATCTACTACGGTGCAACCACCCACGACAATCCGTGGAACGCACCCACTTACAGCGGTGTGAACACTATCCGCCTGATTGCGGCTTTTGACGCTCAGACCGGCGAGATTCTGCCCCAGTTCAACCCCAGCCTGCAGGGTGCAAACGGTCACGGTATCTGGGCCTCCTTCACTGACTCCACCGGCACCCTCTGGGTAGGCGGCGACATCACCCGCTCCCTGGGCTACAACGGGGTCCAGCAGACTGTAGGCTTTGCCCGTTACGCCCCTGCCGACTCCACAGCTCCGGCTACCGCCTCTAACCTCTCCGTCACCACCGACGGCACCACCGATACCCTCACCTGGACCGGTGTCTCAGAACGCGGCGTCACCTACCAGATTCTGCGCGACAACCGAGTCATCGCCTCCACTTCAGAGACCAGCTACAAGCTGCCCACTTCTGAGGACGCCCGCTACTTCGTTCGCGTTGCAGATGCAGCCGGTAACGTCTCTGCTTCTACCCCGGTCGCTGTAGCAGCCAAGCCCCAGCCCACCCCCGAGCCCACGGTAGATCCCACTACCGAGGCTCCAGTTGAGCCGACCGCTGAGCCCACAACCGAAGCTCCAGCTGAGCCCACCGCAGAGCCTACCGCAGAACCCACCACTGAGGCCCCCACTCAGCCCGATAACCCGAATGTGAAGCCCATTGAAGAAATCACTGAGGAGCCGGTTCCCCCGGTAGTTGAGGAAAACCCCGCTCCCGCTGAGCCTGTTGCTCCGGTTGAACCGGTCAAGCCTGCAGATCAGAAGGTTGTTGCCTCGGGCGATAACTGGGATATCGCTTTCGTACTCACCAACGAATACGACAAGACCTGGCGTAACACCAACTACGCCTATAACACCGCCCGTCAGTGGTACGTTGCACCGACCTCCATCGGTTGGGGCGAATTCTCGCTGGCAAACCGCGTCCAGTTCGCCTACTACAATCAGCCTATGTCGATGTTCCTGCGTAAGGAGATGCAGCTGACCCCGCAGGCTAACCAGGAGCTGGTTCTGACCACCTACGCAGATGACGGTATCGCTATCTACGTCAACGGCCGCGAGGTCAACCGCACCAACCTGATGGCTAACGCAGCTCCCAACACCCCGGCGCGGAAGGCTGTTCCCTACTCCCTGGCTAAGGCAACCCCGATTACCGTGGTTATTCCCGCTAGCCAGCTGAACCAGGGTAAGAACGTGATTGCCGTTGAGGTTCACTCTTACCGTCGCTCCGAGAGCGCTACCTTCGATATGGAAGCAGTTCTGCGCACCAAGTAAGACTGCAACCTATTGAATACCGCCCTGTGGCCCGTGCACATTGCACGGGCCACAGGCCTTAGTGAGGGCGGACGCCGGGAGCCGCTAAGCTCCCCCAGGTAGGCCTGTTAGGGGTTGGAACATATTGAAGGTCATAGTTTTGTGGGCTGGTTTTCACCTGTAACTAGCTCACCCGTTCACCTAAAATTAAATACCCGGACTTACCGCCCCGCTGAGGCTACCTCTTTCATCGCACGTTGAGGTAGCGCTTATTCTGCTGGGACTTTGCCGGTTGCACACACGTATTTCAAGGATTAACTAGGGTTTATGACGAGCACGCGCACTTTGCCCCCTCGTGGGTTTAGGGAAACACTGACACAGCTGAACTCTGCCCAGAAGTCTGGTGCAGGAGTGCCTGCCTATACCCGCTGGGTCAACCGCCGTGTTGCCCGTGTTTTTGCGGCGGCTGCGGTCAAGGTTGGCCTTGGACCCAACGGGGTTACAGCGCTGAGCGCCAGTGTTTCTGTGCTGGGTATGCTCTTGATGATTTTCTTCCCACCTACGCCCTTGCTGGGCCTGGGGGTGGCTCTGCTCTTTGCCTTGGGCTATGCCCTGGATTCGGCGGACGGCCAGGTTGCTCGTGTGACAGGGGCGTCCTCCCCTGCCGGTGAGTGGCTCGACCATGTGGTTGATGCTATGCGCACCCCTGCCATGCATCTGACGATTCTGGTGGGCTTTATCAAGTACCCGCAGGCTTTCCCTTGGACCGGTTGGCAGCTCTGGTGGCTCCCTCTTGCTTTTACGGTGCTGGTCACCGGGCATTTTATGAGCCAGATTCTGGCTGAACAGCTGCGCAATAATCGGGGTACCGCTGCCCCGGCTACCGGGGGAACCCTCCGTTCTTTCATCAACCTGCATATGGACGCCGGTACCTTCTGCTGGATTTTTATTTTCTGGGGTACCGGGCTTGGCTTTGTGCTGGTCTACGGCCTGCTCTTTGCGGCCAATGCGGCCACTGTCTTGCTCTCTATGCGTCGTAAGTTCCTTACTCTTGCTCAGCCGGCAGGTGCCTAATGCAGAGTGTATCCGTCATTATCGCGACCAACGGTAAGCGCCCCGAGCTGCTGCGTACCGCGGTAGCTGCAATTTTTGAGCAGACCTACACCGGCCCGGTTGAGGTGCTGGTGGTCTTTGACCACGTTGAGATTGACCCGCTCACCGACGTCCCCGTCCCGGAAAATCGCTCCCTGCGTACCATCCTCAATACCCGCCCCCAGGGTCTAGCCGGTGGCCGCAACACTGGTATTGAGGCTGCTGCGGGAGAGATACTGGGGTTCTGCGATGACGACGACTACTGGCTGCCAACCAAGCTGGCCGACCAGCTAGAGCTCTGGCAGTACGCCCCGCAGGCAGTTGCGATTTCTTCGGGTATCAGGGTGCGTTCCGGCGGTAAAGACATCGACCGTCTGGCCCCGGCCCGAGCTACCTTCACAGATTTTCTCCGCTCCCGCATTACCGAGATTCACCCCTCGGCGATGCTCTACCGCCGCTCAGATTTGCTAGGACGCGTGGGGCTCGTTGACGAGGACCTCCCGGCTGCCTACGGTGAGGACTACGACCTGCTCCTGCGCGCCACTAAGTTCGGGGATATCTACTCGGTCGAAAAGCCGCTGGTCCTGATTCTCTGGGACCGCCCCTCCTTCTTTGCCGGCAAGTGGGAAAACATGGCTGCGGGTCTCACCTATCTGCTGCGTAAGTTCCCCGAGTTTGAAAGCGACCCCAAGGGTCTAGCCCGCGTCTCTGGGCAGATTGCTTTTATTCACGCTGCGCTGGGAAACAAGAAGCTGGCCCTGGCCTACGTACGCGCTACCCTGCGCCGTGACCCGACCCAGCTACGTGCCTGGGCTGCGCTGCCTGTTGCCCTGGGGCTGGTGAGCCCTTCTGCCCTGCTGGCTGCTGTGAATAAGACCGGTCGAGGCCTCTAACCCCATGGCCCTTCTTACCCCCACTCACCGCCACAACCGGTTTTTAACCGCGGTTGCCCCCACCGCCGGGGCGCCTCTCCCGGCCTGGCCTATTCTGGTTCTACTCTATGGCTTCCCCCTCGTGTGGGCTATGGGCATGATGCAGTTCGCTCCCACTCTGCTGGCTACTGCCATGATTGTGCTCATGGTCATGCGCCGCCATGTGCTGGTGCACTCCACCATGTGGATTTGGTTTGCCCTCATGTTCTGGGGGCTCATCTGTATCGTCTCGGTCGATACCGCTTCAGAGTTCCTGGGCTGGTTCCAGCGCTACATGAACATCTTTAACGTGGGTATCTACACGCTCTACTTCTTCAATGCCCGCGAGCGCATTCCCAACCACATCATGCTGGGCGGGCTGCTGACGATTTGGTTCACGGTGGTGATTTTGGGGTACCTGGCCCTAGCCTTCCCCGATTTCCGTCTGCCGACCCCGATGAGTTTCATTCTGCCGGGGGCCCTGCTTAATAACGAGCTGGTGAAGGACTATGTGCTTCCGCCCATGGCTGAAGTGCAGTGGCCCTGGGGCGCTGAGGTGGCTTATATCCGCCCGTCCGCGCCCTTCCCCTACGCTAACTCCTGGGGCCTGGCCTATGCGCTGCTGACCCCTGTGGTGTTTGCGGTGATGACCGGTGTGCACTCGAAGAAGATTCAGCTGGGGCTTGGTTTTGCGGTGGCCCTGTCGCTGGTGCCCGCTGTGGCTACTTCTAACCGGGGTATGTTCATTGGCCTGGGGTCAGCTTTTGCCTATGTGCTCTTCCGGCTCCTACTCAAGGGTGACTGGCGGGCGCTGGGTATCGGTGCGGTGCTGGGCGTTGGTGTGGTGACCTACCTGCTGGTTTCTGGCGCTGTGGGCGATATTTTGGGCCGTCAGGAGTATTCTGATTCCACCGGCGGCCGTGCCTCGCTCTACGAGCTGACCTTTGAATACACCCTGCGCTCTCCCCTGGTGGGCTATGGCACCTCGAAAATGGCCGATAGCGTGGGTGTGTCGATGGGTACCCAGGGTCAGGTCTGGGCGCTGATGTTCTGCTTTGGTTTCGTGGGCTTGGGGCTTTTCCTGCTCTATGTGGTTTCGGTTCTGATTAACACCTGGAATATCGCCTCGATTACCGGCATGTGGGTGCACTCGGTCATTGTGTCTGCTCTGGCTGTTGTTTTCTTCTACTCTTTTGACGTGATCCAGCTGACCGTCCTGATGCTGTCGGTGGCGCTGATGATGCGCTCTCGTATGTACGGGGAGGGTTTGTGATGGCTCGTTCTCTTGCTCGGAGCGGGGCTTTCTCCTCCCTCTATGTGATGTACGGTTCTGCTGCGGCTTTCGTGGCTACCCTGATTGTTTCTAACGGGGTGGGCGAAGCCGGGGCCGGCGCCTTCTTCCAGGTCATGGCTTTCTTCGCGATTGCTACTTCTCTCTGCGTATTCGGTGCCGACACCGGTCTGGTGCGTACCATGAGCGCCCAGCGTGCCGTGGGGCGCTACTCTAGCCTGCCCCAGCTCATGCGTTTTGCGTTCGGGCCGGCCACCGTCATTGCCCTGGTGCTGGCTGTAGCCGCCCTGCTCTGCGCGCTACCGTCTGTGACCCCGAATCTGGGGGCGGACGCGCGCACCGCAGTTCTCGTGTCAGCCCCCTTTGTGGTGGTGGCGGCCTGGATGACCCTGTGCTTTGGTGCCCTGCGCGGGCTGGGGCACACGGTTGAGTTCACCTTCTTGCAGTCTGCCCTGCTGCCGACCCTACGTATCGGTGCAGTGTTACTGGCGGTGGCCTTCTCGGGAGCTATTGCCTACCTGGCACTTGCCTGGGCTGTGCCCCTTCTGGTGGTTTTTGTGGTGGCAATGCTCTGGGTGCGGAAATATATGCCCCAGCAGGAGGACGTGCCCAGCTACCCGGCTCGCCACCTTGCGGTTGAGCAGGTGCCCACTAGCGCTGTGGCAGCCCCCGAGTCGGCCCGTTCTTTCTGGGCTTTTAGCTCGGCTCGCGGCGTATCGGCTATGGTCGAAGCAGTGCTGGAGTGGGTTGATGTGCTGCTCATCGGTCTCTTCTTGGGGCCCGCTGCTAGCGGTATTTACGGTGCCGTCAATCGCTATGTTCGGGTGGGCGCTATGGTTGAGCACACCGCCCGGGTGGTTACCGGCCCCGATATCTCAGCGGCTATCGCTACCGGTGACCAGCCCCGGGCCCGCCAGATTTTTGTCTCGGCTACCCGTATTCTGATTGCTGTCGGCTGGCCCTTCTTCATTACGCTTGCCGCCTTTGGCCCGGTTCTCTTGGGTTTCTTCGGTGAGGGCTTTACGGCAGGTGCCCCGCTCTTCTTTATTATTGGGGCGGCGATGCTGGTGCAGATGGCGGCAGGCGGTGTGCAGTCGGTTCTCCTGATGAGCGGACGCGCCCGCTGGCAGCTCTACAACAAGCTTTCGGCTTTACTGGTGGCGCTTGTGCTGAACCTGGCGCTCATCCCTCTCTGGGGGCTGGCCGGGGCAGCAACCGCGTGGGCGGCTGCCGTCCTCACTGACTGTGGTCTCGCTACAGCCCAGGTCTACGGCAAGCTGGGCATCCGCCCCCGTCTCACCGAGGTCCTGCCAATTATGGCTCTTGCAGCCCTTACACCGGGTGTGGGGGCAGCGCTGACCATCCTGCTATGGGGGCAAAGTCTGCTAGCCTTAGCTGCCTATGCGCTACTCCTTGTCCCCCTCTACTTAGCCCTGATCTACCGTTTCCGCCGAGCAGTCGGTCTTGAAACTCTCGTCGCATCAATCACTCGCAAACTTCGCCGCTAGGCCCATACACTCCTAGGGAAGGAACACACATGGAACGCTCCTCACGAGCCAGAGCCAACGACCAGCAGGCTACCCCCATTTCGCTGGGGGCCGCCGTCCGCCGCATCCTGCGCCACAAAATCGTTGTACTCATCAGCGCCCTCATCTTCGCTGCCCTGGGTGCAGTCGCCGGCCTAGCCCTGCCCCACTCTTATGAGTCCAAGGCCGTCATCAACGTAACCCAGCCCAGTGCCGGTGCCAGTGGCCTGCGTGCTGCCCTCAACTCCATCGACATGGACACCGAAGAAGCCATCGCCTCCTCCCGGGTGGTTCTGCAGGCCGCAGCCGACGAGCTGGGTATGGACGTAGCCGACCTTAAAGACCAGGTCACCGCAGCGGGGCACTCCAATAGCACTATCCTCGATATCATCGTCAATGCCAAGGACCCCAACGAGGCAGCAGATATCGCCAACACCGTTGCCCGCGCCTACCTGGCCCATCGATCAGATACCCTGCGTGCCAGCCGAGAAGAGACCCGAGAGAACATCGACGCTGTCTCTAACGGTATGGATAAGGCCCTCGTTGACCAGGCAATTCTGACCCTAGAAGCAACTTCTACCGACAGCGGCACCATCATTTCAGAGGCCCAGGTGCCCGACGCCCCCTCAAACTTTAGCCTGGCCCAGACCATCTTCATCGGTGGCGCCATGGGTCTGCTCATCGGTATCTTCGCAGCCTACGTTGTAGACCGCACCAACCGCGCCCTGGGCTACTCAGAGCGCCTCTCAGAAATCTCAGGGGCTCCCGTCTCCATCATTGCCCGCGGTGCCGAAACCGAATCAGCAACCCAGCTGTTACGCCGTATCGGCGTAGCAGACGGGCGCCTCAAGAACGCCGATCTGCGCGGCATCACCATCTTCTCCCCCACCCCCCGCGCAGCAGCCTCGCTGACTTCCCTGCTCACCGGTGTCCTCACCGATAGCAACTACAGCATCGCCGACGCCGCTACTTTCAACGCCCTGGGCCTGGAGAACCTCAAGGACCACATCAAGCAGAACTCCCCCGTCATCATCGATGCCCCCGCGTCTGCCTCGACCTCAAAGGTCCTGTTGGCCGCCGACCATACCCGCGTGCTGCTGCTGCCCTTTACCTCAAAGAGCACCGTCAAGAGCGCCCAGCGACTCTTCGACGAGCTCACCCCGGCCAGCTCCACCAAGGTCATCCCCGTCTACTTCGACGCACCCACCCAGAAATAAGCAGCCATGAAAGTACTCCTCACCGCAAGCGCTGGCGGCCACCTGGCCCAGCTCATTGCCCTCGATAAATTCTGGAAAGAACACGACCGTGCCTGGGCCACCTTCGAGCTGCCCGAAGTCAAAGCTGCTCTAGAGGGCGAGCGCACCTACTGGGTGCACTTCCCCACCACCCGCAACATTCCCAACGCTATTCGTAATATCGGGGTAGCCTGGCGGGTGCTCCGTAAGGAGCGGCCCGATGCGGTGGTCTCCACCGGAGCCGCGGTCGCGGTGCCCTTCTTTATCATCGCTAAGCTGTTGGGCATCAAGACCGTTTTTATCGAGGCCTACGACCGCATCACCATGCCCACCCTCACCGGCCGCATGTGCTACCCCATGAGCGACCTCTTTGTGGTGCAGTGGGATGAGCAGAAGAAAACCTTCCCCGAAGCCGTCAATATCGGCCATATTCTCTAGGAGGCTGTCGTGACAGAAAACCCGCACCCCGACGCCGCCCAGGCTAAGGCTTACGATCTAGTGGTGTCTCTGGGCACCGACCATCACCACTTTGACCGGCTGATTCAGTGGGTTGATTCCTACCTGGCAGATCACCCAGAGGTCACGGCACTGGTGCAGCACGGTTTCACCGCGCCTCCCCAGCATGCGGACGCCGTCGAACGTATGCCCCGCGCCGACCTGCTTGATCTTTACCGGGCTGCCAAGGTGGTGCTGGTTCAGGGCGGCCCGGGCTCAATTCTCGATGCCCGTGAGGTCGGGGCTATTCCCCTGGCTGTGCCGCGTGTGGCTGAGCTCGATGAAGTCGTTGATAACCACCAGGTCGAGTTCTCCCGGGTTATGGAAACCCACGGTGAGGCTATCATTGTTACCAGCCCCGAAGACCTGAGAAACAAGCTGGACGCAGCCTTTGCCGACCCCGGTTCATTCCGGGGCACCTACCGGGTGCCCGGTAGTGACCAGGCCTCAGATAACCTCTCAGCCGAGCTAGAGGCCCTGGGCGCAGCCTATAACAGCGGTTTCATCCGCCGAACCGCCCAGATTATTGCCGGATTCCGCTCTCAGTAAGCAAGGCTGCTCCGCGCTTTCGCGCCCTCAAGCACACCCCGTAGAATAGGGCACGACACCTTTATCACCGCCCCTGAAAGAGAGAGCCCATGGCTGTTCAGAGTTCAACCACTATCAACGCTTCTATCGACAACGTCATCCGCGCCTTTGCCGATGAGAACTTCGCTCGCTTTGCCAGCGAAAAGGTCCGTATCTCCTTCGAGTCCTTCTCTGTTGATGGCGACCCCGCCGGTGCCTTCACCGCCACCACCGTGCGTGCTATCCCTGCTGACCGTATTCCCGATATGGCAAAGAAGCTCCCCGGCGTATCCAACGGTGTGAGTGTTTCTCAGGTTGACCGCGTCTCAGCTCCCGCAGCAGACGGCTCCCGCACCGTAGTTTCTGAGGTAACCGTCAAGGGTATCCCCGTTACCGGTAACGCAACCCAGACTCTGACCCCCGCCGGTGAGACCACCGAGGTTAAGGTCGACGGTGAGGTCAAGTGCTCCATTCCCCTGGTGGGTAAGAAGATTGCTGCTGCCGCTGAGCCCCAGATTGGCCGCGTTTTCTCAGCCTTGGGCACCAGCGCTGAAGAGTACATCAAAGCTAACTACTAAGAGCTTTTAGATACTAAGGACGCCCCGCTCTCCGCTCCCCCTCTCATGGGGAAGGAGGGCGGGGCGTCCTTGCATCGTGTGATACTCGGTTTAGGCCGCTGCTGCTACCGGGGTATTCAGCGCTTCGAGGGCCGCCCGCAGCTTGGTGCTGGAGGTGTGGGCGGTATAGGGGAAGTAAACCACCTGAACGCCAACCTCAGCGAAGCGGTTTTCCAGATCGATGCCGCGCGGGGTGCCCTTCCAGTCGTCGCCCTTGAAAAAGGTGTTGAAGCGTACCTGTTCCCAGGTCTCAAGTTTGTCGACCACGGTTTCGGCGCGGACTTCGTCCACGAAGTCGATGTGGGAGACAATTTCCATGCGCTCAGCCAGCGGCACGATGGGCTTGCGGCCCTTGGTAAGTTCGAGCATCTCGTCGGAGACTACCCCGGCGATAAGGTAGTCGCAGTTTTTCTTGGCCTGGCGCAGGATGTTGAGGTGGCCGACGTGGAAAAGGTCGAAGGCGCCGGCGGCATAGCCAATGTTCATGGGTCCCCCAGAGTGTGCGTGTGGGCGCGGTGCGAACGCGCTAGTACAGGTGTGTTTCTCCACTTAACCCTACGTTAAGGTGGGGAGCAAGGTAAGGACGATACCGGGGGCACTTTGGGGGACAGCCCAGGTCAGGGCGTGGTTGGGGTAACAAAACCCACCCCGCTACAGCCCGACAGGGGCGGACGCTTTGGGGTGGGTTCTGTGCGCTGAGCTGGGGCTTTGAGCTGAGTTAGGCTCACATGCGGAGTTAGGCTGCCGCTGCTGCTTCCTTGGTGGCTTCTTCGGCTGCAACCCAGGAGAGCATGGCGCATTTCACGCGGGCTACGAACTTGGAGACACCGGCGAAGGCGGCGGCGTCGCCCAGGACTTCTTCGTCGGGTTCGATTTGGCCGCGGGAGCGGAGCATCTCGCGGAAGTCGTCGACAAGCTGCTGGAATTCCTGGGTGCTCATGCCGGGGGCCATCTCTGAGAGTACGGAGGCAGCCGCCATGGAGATGGAGCAGCCGTCGCCTTCCCAGGAGATAGTGTCGATGGTGTTCTCACCGTCTTTGAGGGTAACGCGCAGGTTGATTTCGTCGCCGCAGGTGGGGTTGTACTGGTGGTTGGTTGCGGCTCGGGTTCCCTCGGCGGGGTCGATGAGGCCCTCACCGGAGCGCTGTTTGGAGTGTTCGAGAATGATCTGCTGGTAGAGCTGTTCAAGGCCGCTCATAGTCGGTGTCCTTCTTTCACGGTGTGGTGGCTAGTTGCGCTTATCTTTAGTCGGTGTAGCCGAAGTAGCGGCGCACCTTAGCGAGTTCTTCGATGAAGCGTTCTACGTCGTCGGTGGTGTTGTAGATGTAGGCGCTGGCGCGGGTTGAGGCTGTGATGCCAAGAGCCCGGTGTAGGGGCTGGGCGCAGTGGTGGCCTACGCGCACGGCGATACCTTTTTCGTCGAGAAGCTGGCCGACGTCGTGGGGGTGCACGCCTTCGACGTGTACCGAGGTGAGCCCGGCTCGGGGCTGGCCTGCTGCCGGGCCGATGAGGCGGACGCCGGGGATTGAGCTCACGCCGTCGGCAAGGAGCTGGCCGAGCTTGGATTCCCAGGCATGCACCTGCTCCATGCCAAGGTGCTGGAGGTAGCGTACGGCTTCGGCCCAGGCTACGGCCTGGGAGACGCGCTGGGTTCCTGCCTCAAATTTGATGGGGGCGGGCATCCATTCGGCTTCGGTCATGGTGACCTTGGTGATCATGGAGCCGCCGGTGAGGAAGGGGGGCATAGCTTCAAGCAGCTCGTTTCGGCCATAGAGGGCTCCGATACCGGTGGGAGCGAGCATCTTGTGAGCAGAGAAAGCTGCGAAGTCCACGCCGAGTTTTTTCACGTCAACGGGCATGTGGGGTACCGACTGGCAGGCGTCCAGCACGGTGAGGGCCCCGACCTTCTTGGCAAGTGAGACCATGAAGTCGATGTCAGTGATAGAGCCTGCCACGTTTGAGACGTGGGTAAAGGCGAGGACGCGGGTGCGGTCGGTGACGATGGACTCGGCAGCTTCGTAGTCGATGAGGCCCTCATCGGTGACGGGGATGTAGCGTAGGGTGGCACCGGTTCGGGCTGCCAGAATCTGCCAGGGAATGACGTTGGCGTGGTGTTCCTGCTCGGTGGTTACAATTTCGTCGCCTTCCCCTAGCGCAAAGCGGGCGGCGGCGTCCCCACCGATTCCGGCGGACGCGTTGCCGAAGGAGTAGGTGAGCAGGTTGAGGGCTTCGGTGGCGTTGGAGGTCCAGACCAGCTCGTTTTCGGCGGCGCCGATGAAGGAGGCGACGGTGCGGCGGGCATCTTCGAAGGCGTCGGTGGCGTCGACGGCGAGGGTGTGGGCGCCGCGGTGGACGGCTGAGTTCGCGCCGAGGTAGTAGTTACGTTCGGCGTCGAGGACCTGCAGGGGGTTTTGGCTGGTGGCTCCGGTGTCGAGGTAGGCCAGGGGGTGGCCGTTGACCTGGCGGCTGAGGATGGGGTAGTCCTTGCGTAGGTCGGTGACGAGTTCGTTGGTGAGCTCTGCCCCGGCTGGGGTGCGGTAGCTGCTGGCCACTGTCTTTGCCTTTCCGTTGGGTACGCCTGGTATAACGGCATGTTTTTCTAGCCTATTCCCTGCCGGGCGGAATTGGTAGTTAGGGTGTGCTTGGACGTTCAGGTGAGCAGCAGATGCATCGCGCAACAGCTTATGCGATTTTTTGTGTATAGCTCTCTACCCGCGTTGGAACTAATCGCTTAAACCGCATGGCTGGTTTCTCAATCAAATGCCACGATAAGAAAGCGAGTGGCACGGTAAGAGCAAAGCAAGAAAGTGCTGTAAAAAACCACCCATACTGTGTAATACCAGCTAGTACAAGTAGCTGTTGAACAGGGAATGCGTAAACGTATATCCCATACGAGATATCGTTTCTAGAGCCAATCCGAGTTGGTAGTGCCGCACCTAATCCAAGAACGGCGTAAGGCATTGCAACAAAAATAACGATATTGCCCCAAATATTAAGGGAAGTCGATACTAAGGAAAGCGCAACCAAACATGAAACTGCAGCTAGAGGTAAATTTGCGGGAATCTTATCCGCAAAGACGTAGAACAGCATACCTAGCGCAAAAAAAGTCCAGAGTCTCACACCATTCGCGAGAATAACTTCTAGCGATCCCGGAAATAAAGTGTAGGCAGAGGAAGGAACAAATAAGTAAATCAAAACCATCAGAGTAGCTATTGCTATCACTGATAATTTCAGATGGTTACGGATCCAGGGAACCATCGTGAAGAGACATACTCCCACATAGGCTAGGGCTTCATAGAACAGAGTCCACAATGATCCATTCCAAGTGGTCGTGAAGGGAACGTCCGCATTAACAGGCAAATCACCCGATTTAAGAGTTAATGATTTAAAGAAGAAATACAGCGCTTCAGACAGTTTCCATTCAGCCCCGAACAATTTTCCAAGAGGAGAAAAGATAAAAGCTGTAGCTAGTAGTGCTGCAAAATATCCAGGATAGATTCTAAGGAAACGTCTCCACAAGAAAGGTTTAGCCCTCATTCTCATACCTGAAGCAAGGATAAGGTAGCCAGAGGCAACAAAGAAGCACTCAACAGCCGTACCATGCCACGCTCCCAACGCAAAGGGGCCAATAACTACTGGCTCAAAATCACCCAGCGGAAATGCATGCCCGAAAATAACCAGAGTAGCCAGTACAAGGCGAACAAAATTTAACGCGTTATCGTTTGTGCTCAGCCGACTTCCAAGGGTTAGCTCCCCAGCCTTTTTTGTCTCTTCCATCATTTATCTGCGATCTCGTGTCGATAATCTGTTTCTAATTGCTATGAAAACGCTGCTGGGCTGCAAGTAGACCTTCTTTAATCAGAGTCTCCGTAGCATCAGCTGCATTGGAAATAAGGAAAGGGAGATCCTTCTTCTCCGCGGTTGTAAAAGGCTTCAGCACAAAATCAGCGGTCTGCATCTGGCCAGGAGGGCGGCCGATACCGGTGCGAACCCGGTAGTAGTTCTTAGTTCCCAGAGCCTTGGTGATATCGCGCAGGCCGTTATGGCCGCCCTCTCCCCCACCAATTTTCAGTTTGATGGAATCAAAGGGAATGTCGAGCTCATCGTGCACCACAATGACCTTTTCAGGGGCAATACCGTAGAACTGGGCCAGCGCAGATACAGGACCGCCCGATACGTTCATGTAGGTCAGGGGCTTAGCTAACACAACTTTCGCACCCCCTACGCCGAGACGTCCTTCGAGAACCTGGGCACGGGCCTTACTGTGCTTCTTGAAATTACCGCCCACAGCGCTTGCGAGCTCATCGAGCACCATCTGCCCAATGTTGTGACGGGTTGCTGCGTACTCGGGGCCGGGATTACCCAGACCTACGATCAGCCATGCATCTGACATATTTTCGCTTCTCCTAGGGCGCAAGAATGCGGTAAGCATACAAAGAGTGTATCGAGTTAAGAGAAGGCCCGCACCGTCGTTAACTACGGTACGGGCCTTACAAAAGAGGTGAGATAGCTATAGAGCTTACTTAGCTTCGTCTACCTGAGCGTCAGCTTCTGCGCCCTCGGGAGCGTTTTCGCCTTCTTCGCCGACCTCGGGTACGTCGAGTTCCTCGGGCTCTGAGATGTTAACAACCAGCAGTTCTGCGTCTGCAACGAGGGTTACACCGGCGGGCAGTTCAACGTCAGAAGCGTGAACGTGGGCGCCTGCTTCACGGCCTTCGATGTTAACAACGAGAGCTTCGGGTGCCTTCAGGGCGTCTGCCTCAACGAGCAGAGCGGTTTCTTCCTGGTTTGCAACGGCGCCAACGGCGGGCTCGCCTTCAACGTGTACGGGAACCTCGATCTCAACACGCTCGCCGCGCTTAACAGTCAGCAGGTCGATGTGCTGCAGTTCGGGGCGGATGGGGTGGCGCTGGATGTCCTTAATCATGGCCAGGTGTGAGTCACCTTCGATGTCGAGGTCGAGGATAGCGTTGGGTACGCGGGCTGCCAGGGTGGTTGCGTGGCCGGGCAGTACAACGTGCTTGGGCTCTTCGCCGTGGCCGTAGATGACGGCGGGGATGTCGCCGGCCATACGGATGCGGCGGGCATAGCCCTTACCGAAGTCGGTGCGGACGGTTGCGGAAATCTTGATGGTCTCTGACATGAGGGCCATCCTTTCTATGGTTAGTTGTCGATGCGCCAAGTGGTGTAGTGAACTGGCGCCAGAAATCGCTTTCTAACCAGCCACCGTCAGTTCCGGACCTACCGGGGTTTCCCACCAGTATTCCACTGCCTTGGCTTGTACGCTGTGCTCAGCGCAACCCCTCAATTATGGCTGAGTTTGAAGGTTTAAACAAGCAAGGGCGCTGAGGTGCACGGTAGTTATGCACCACAGCGTCCCTACTTGATAATGCGCACTACGCGAAATAGGCGGCGAGAGCTTCTTGGTGGCTACGAGGGGTGAACCCTGCCTTAACAATCTTCGATAGGTCCATGGCTGAGTTAGTAGGGCGTGGTGAGAAAACCTCGGCCTTTGCAAAGTATTCAGTGGTTGTTACAGGAGTTACCCGGTCTGCAGAATGCCCTGTAGCTTCAAATACCGCTTTAGCAAGGTCAGCCCAAGTCACGACTTCGCCGGAGTTGGAAACATGGTAAGTACCAAACTCGCATCTGTTCTCCACCAGGTGCAGAATCGCTCCAGCAAGGTCCTCGGTGAAAGTGGGGCGGCCGTACTGGTCGTTCACCACTGTGGGGTTCACTCCGCGTTCAGCCAGAGACTTCATAATTTCAATAAAGTTCTTACCATCGCCCATAACCCAAGAGGTTCGCACAATGTAGTGGCGTCGTACTGAACGCACAGCCATCTCACCGGCAGCCTTTGACTGGCCATAAACTCCGAGGGGGGCCAGCGGGGCGTCCTCTGCATATTCTTCGCCTAAGGGCAAAGAACCATCGAAAACATAATCGGTAGAAACGTGTACCAGCGGGATACCGGCTTCGTCCGCCACCCTAGCCAAAGCCGCAACGCCGGTTGCGTTAGCGGCCCAAGCGTCCACGCGTCCTTCAGGAGTCTCAGCCTGATCGACAGCAGTATACGCCGCGGCGTTAATAATGCCGCGGAGCGAGCGCCATCGGTAGGAGGAAGCCCAGCTATCAGGACGCGCCAGATCAAGTTCCGCACGAGTCGCAGCAATATAGGGGGTACCGGATGCTTCAAGCTGCTTGACCAGCTCCCGCCCCAGCTGCCCGTTAGCACCTACGACGAGCAAGGGAGCAGGAGCAAGGGGCTCTACCTCAGCAAGCCGGGGGTGGTTCTTGTCCTTCTCAGAGAGCTCTGCCTGGTCCAGAGAAATCGGCCAGTCAATTGCCACGGTCTCGTCTGCAAGGTTAAGGAAAGAGTACTCCCCCTGGGCATCTGCTGACCAGTGGTCATTTACCAGGTAAGTGTAGGCAGTATTGTCTTCCAGAGTCTGGAAAGAGTTGCCTACTCCGCGGGGAACAAAAACAGCGGTATCGGGGCCAAGCTCTACAGTGACGGTCTTACCGAATGATTCTCCGGCCCGCAGATCAACCCATGCGCCAAAAATGCGGCCGGTAGCTACCGAGACATACTTGTCCCAAGGTTCCGCGTGAATGCCGCGGGTGGTACCTGCTGTTGCGTTAAAGGAAATGTTGTTCTGTACGGGGCCGAAGTCCGGTAGACCAGCGGCAACCATTTTCTCGCGCTGCCAGTTTTCTTTGAACCAGCCGCGGTTATCGCCGTGCTGCGGAATATCGATGACGAGCAGACCCGGAATATCCGTGGTGTGAACGGCTAACTCTTTAGGCATTACTGGCCTGCCTTTGCGTACTTAGCTTCGACCTCAGCTTTGAGGGGCTCCCACCAGGCACGGTTATCGGTGTACCAGGCAATAGTGTCTGCTAGGCCCGCTTCAAAGTTGGTGAACTGGGGCTCCCAACCAAGCTCTTCACGCAGGCGGGTGCCGTCGATGGCGTAGCGCAGGTCGTGGCCGGGACGGTCAACAACGTGCTCAAAAGCGTCCTCGGGCTGGCCCATGAGGCGCAGGATGGTACGCAAAACGGTGATGTTGTTTTCTTCGCCGTTAGCGCCGATGAGGTAGGTTTCACCAATCTTGCCCTTTTCAAGGATGGTGTGGACGGCTGAAGAGTGGTCGGATGCGTGAATCCAGTCGCGTACGTTCAGCCCCTCGCCGTAAAGCTTGGGCTTGATACCGGCCAGAATATTGGTGATCTGGCGGGGAATGAACTTCTCGATGTGCTGGTAGGGCCCGTAGTTGTTGGAGCAGTTCGAAATAGTTGCTTCAATACCGAAAGACCGTACCCAGGCGCGGACTAGCAGGTCAGAGCCTGCCTTGGTAGAGGAATAGGGGGAGGACGGGTTGTAGGGGGTAGTTTCGGTGAACTTAGCGGGGTCGTCTAGTTCAAGGTCACCAAAGACCTCATCGGTTGAGATGTGGTGGTAGCGGGTCTTGTGCTTACGCACAGCTTCAAGCAGGGTGAAGGTGCCGATAAGGTTGGTGTGGATAAAGGGGCTAGGGTCGTTCAGTGAGTTATCGTTGTGTGACTCAGCTGCATAGTGGACAACCGCATCGGCCTGCGCGACCAGGGGGTCGACGACGTCCGTGTCAGCGATATCGCTCTTGACCAGTTCAAAACGATCAGAAGGAAGCCCTGCGAGTGACATTTCATTAGCGGCGTAGGTCATCTTATCGAGCACTACGACCTTGTGGTCGGTGTTATCTACCAGGTAGTGGACAAAGTTCGAGCCGATGAAGCCGGCGCCGCCGGTAACAAGAATATTTCCCATAACTCTAACAGTAGTGGCAAATCACCTTATTTTGGGTTTCTGGTAGCTCCTAAAAATGTGGTGTTCATGCCAGAATGGGAGTATGAAGGGAATTTTACTCGCAGGTGGTACCGGCTCACGCCTCCACCCCATCACGCTCGGTATCAGCAAACAGCTCACTCCGGTTTACGATAAACCGATGATTTATTACCCTATCTCCACGCTTATGCTCTCGGGGATTCAGGATATTCTAATCATTACCACCCCCCAGGACCAGGAACAGTTCCAGCGCCTTCTTGGTGACGGATCACAGTTCGGAGTCAACTTCAGCTACCAGATACAGCCGTCCCCCGACGGGCTAGCTCAAGCCTTTATCTTGGGTGAGGACCATATCGGGAACGATTCAGCAGCCCTAGTATTAGGCGATAATATTTTTTATGGACCGGGCCTCGGAAACCAGCTCCGTAAATATAATGATGTAGATGGAGCCGCAGTTTTTGGCTACCGAGTTGCAGATCCCACGGCCTACGGCGTAGTAGAGTTCGATGATAATTTCAAAGCTCTCTCTATCGAAGAAAAGCCGGCAGTCCCTAAGAGCGATTACGCAATCCCCGGTCTTTATTTCTACGATAACAATGTAGTCGAATATGCAAAGAGCATTAAGCCTTCAGCGCGTGGAGAGCTTGAAATTACTGACCTTAACCGTGTCTATCTTGAGCAGGGAAAGCTCCGGGTAGAAGTTCTTCCTCGCGGAACCGCTTGGCTAGATACCGGAACTTTTGATTCTTTGGCAGATGCCACGAGTTTTATTCGCACAGTCCAAGCTCGACAAGGACTTTCAATTGGCTCCCCAGAAGAAATCAGTTGGCGAATGGGTTGGATAGATGATGCCCGACTTGAGGAACTTGCACAGCCTCTTGTTAAAAGTGGATACGGCACCTACCTGCTAAATCTGATAGCTTGACTCCAGCATCAGCAATGTAGACATAACCATATAAGTGCCCCTACCCCAGTGGTAGACTCTGACAAAGATTATCCAACCTTCACTCACACCTTAGGTGACCTATGACCATACTTGATGTCGTGCGCATGTTGCGCGTAAACTTCAAAATTCTCTTAGCAGGGCTTTTAATCGGTGCATTATTAGGCTTTGGCTACTCCCTTTTACAGCCTAAAGTCTATGCTTCCACAGCAACCGGTTATGTAACAGTTGGTGACGGCACCGGCATCGGCGACGTTATCTCAGGCTCAGCTGCGGCAAAGGAGAAGGCATCAGCCTACCTCGCCTTTGTTAACAGTGGTCCTGTCGCTGATGAAATTGTTGCGGCAAATCCTGAGCTGAATCTTACCCGCAGTCAGGTGCAGAGCAACTTGACTGCAACTGTAGACGCAAACTCAGCACTAATCCGTGTTTCAGCGACTGGTAACACGCCCCAAGCGGCTCAGGCGTTGGCCAACAGCTCCCTAGAAGCTGTTGCAAAAGTAGCCAACAACCTTGACGGGAGTAGCGCCGTGCGAGTTATTCCCCTTGAAGACGGGACCACCAGCAACACCCCGGTAAGCCCCGACACAATTAAGTTGGTTGGCATAGGCGCAGCAGCCGGCCTTGTTCTAGTACTGGCTGCTATTCTTCTTCGCCGTACCGTTGATACCAAACTACGCACTCGAGAGGATGCAACCAAAGCAACAGATGCGGGCGTCTTAGGTGTATTGCCCGTTTCGGACGAGCTTACTGAAGAGAATATTCTTCACGCCAATAGTGATCATATCTCACAAGAAGCCATCCGCCAGATGCGCACTAATTTGCGTTTCGTTAATGTGGATAATCCGCCTAAGTCGCTAATTGTAACTTCCGCAGAACCCGGCGAAGGTAAATCAACAGTCTCAACCTCAATTGCTAGAGCCCTCGCTGACGCTGGTTCTCCCGTCATCATTATTGATGCCGATTTGCGTCGTCCCACCATTGCAAAGAAATTCAAAATTGATTCAAAGGTTGGCCTGACACAGGTACTTGCAGGTCAAGTTGAACTAGCCGATGCAGTTCGCCAGTTTGAAGACACCCAGCTCTTTATCTTGCCTGCTGGCCGTATCCCCCCTAATCCTTCCGAGCTCCTTGGTTCTGATAAAATGCGCCAGCTAATCGCGGAACTTTCAAGTGAATTTACGGTCATTGTAGACGTCCCCCCTGTTCTGCCGGTAACAGACGCTGCCCTTCTATCGACTGCTGTCGATGGCGTAGTACTAGTCGGTAGCATCGGTAAAACCCGTAAAGAAAACCTTGCTGAAGCAGCTGATAATCTGCGAAAAGTTAGCGCTAATCTGCTAGGCATCGTCATTAACCGGGCTCCTCGTACCGGCCTTGGCAATACCTACTACGGATTCGCCTATGCCTCTAACAACGCCTACAGTAGCTACTACGGCTCTGACGAGGAAAAGTCAAAAGGCAATCCAAAGAAAAAACGTAAAAAGGCTAACAAATAGTCTGCCGGTATAGGTAACCTGATAAATGGGGAGGGGCTTATAGTTCCTCCCCATCTTTTATAATATTTTTAAAGAACACATATTCGACATACAAGTGAGCTTTCAATGACAGAACCCTCAGAAACACATCATCACGCGTCAAAACAAAATCACCAATATAACGATTTGCCGTTAAATGTACGCATTCGCCTAAGTCATGCCCATCTGCAGTATCTTGCGACAGTATCTTCTAGCGATATCCTACATATCAAAGGATATATCTATGGACCTGACACATACCCAAAGACAAGAGCAAGTTCAGATGTTGACTTATTGGTACGCCCAGAACATGTTGAGAAATTTGTAGAATCCACAGTAAGCGCTGGATGGCAGATTCTTACTACCTTTGAAACTGGATCAGACTATCATCATGCCATGACTATATATCATCCTACTTGGGGCCTAGCAGATATCCATAGAGCTTTTCCCGGCATCGGCTTGGATGCGACACAAGCTTTTAACCGGCTTTGGGAAAAACGCAGAATAAAAACAATAGCAAATGTAGAGTGTTTAACTACCTCGCTTACTGATTCCCGAATTATTGTTTACGTTCATGCTGCTAGATCTACAAGTAAACATAAACCAGATGTAGAGTATCTTAACGAGATGCTCTCCTGGGAGGAAAAGAAAGAAATAGAAAAAAGAGTCGCAGAAATTGAAGCTGATTTAGCATTTGCCGCCGCTACAGGAACAATTGACAAATATTCAAAGCATCCCGACTATCTTTTTTGGAAAACAGCTTCACAAGAAACATCGAACATCACACGATGGTATGCCAGGATTAAAAACGCACCATCTTTACAACAAAAAATTAAAACAATTTTTGATATTTTCCTAGTAAACCAAGATCATTTAGCCATGGAACTTGGGCATCAGCCAACTCGACAAGAAGTGCGACAAAAATTTTTTACCCGCTTCAAAGAATTGACAAAAACACTGAGAAAAAAAGGGAAGTAAATGTACCAACGAAGCACATCGACTGCTTTCTTATACAGCTCTGACATGAGTTCAGTAGAGATCGAGAATGAAATTGTTTACGTTGCTAACGTAGAAAAATCACAAATCTATACCTTAGATGGAGTTGGCCTAATAATCTGGGAGTTGCTTGAAACCCCACTATCCCTTACGGCTCTAGTCACAGAAATTTCAGAAATATACGATGTAAGCAGAAAAATAATCGAGGAAAGTATCTCATCGTTTCTCATAACCCTCATAGATCAAGGACTTATCGAGAAAATAAATGATTAATCTCCAATTTACGATTACATAGCCAAGAGACTAATAAAAATTAATAGTCCTATAGAGATTCAATTTTACCCTTGATTTCAGCTATAAATCGCTCTTCTGAAAATTTTTGAACGTACTCTTTAATAGCGAATGGATCAAAATCTTCGGGCGTAAACCTATCTACTGCCTGACGGATCAGCTCCGCTGTCGGCTCCTCAATAAAAGTTCCGTTCACTCCTTCAACAATAGTGTCAAGAAATCCTCCGGCCTTTAGAGCAATAGTTGGCTTGCCAAAGGCTCCCCCTTCAAGAGGGGTAATGCCAAAGTCCTCGTGAGAAATAGCCAATAAAGCTATAGAATTAGCATACGCATACCTCATCTGCGCATCGCTTATATGAGATGCAAAAGCAATATTTGAGTCGCTTATGGCTTTAAGATCTTCTTTCATTGGCCCTGCCCCAATGATTAGAAGTTGCTTATTACTCCCAGAAAACGCTTTAACCGCATGCTGTATATTTTTATATGGCAATAATCGGGATACAATCAAATAATACCCCTGATCCATAAATTCTTCTAAACCTTTTATTTTAGCATGCTCACCATCTTCTTTGACCGAAAATGGGGGATAAACAATATCTACTGTTTTCCCATAAACATTATGGATTCTGTCCTTAATCGTTGTTGAATTTGCAACATAATTAGGCTGTTTTGCGGCAGCCCGCTGGTCCCAAAAAAGCAGAAAAGGTCGCAAAGTTCTAAGAGCTATTGAGATCAAAGGGTTAGCAGAATCTCCTAAATACTGGTCAGTAAGATAAATCCAGCGAGCTGGGGAATGACAATAGACTAAAGTTTTTTTCGGTAGATTAAAACCATGGGCCCACCCCGTGGAAGAAGCTATAACGATATCCGCTTTAGGATGTAAAAAGCTTGAGAAAAGGGGAAGAAATGGTAGGGCAAGACGGTGGTCTTTTCTAAAGAGCGAAATTCGGTTAAGTGGCGACGTGATTACCTTACAGTTTTTAAAATCTGGATAGGTCTTCTCCGGATCATAAAGAGTAGTATAAATCGTTGCCTCTGGAAAAGCATGATGCAAGGCAAGCACTACACGTTCCGCACCACCTCGTTGAGTAAGATAATCATGCGCAATAGCGATCTCCGGTATTTTTTCTTGCTTTTTAGAATTTCCAAGTATTCGATTGAATAGATTCATCAGATATCCCCGAATTAAAAAATGACCTTTGCACGGTTAGGATATTTAATCCCTGCTAAACTGGCACTCTCGATTATGAGAGCCATAAATTTTTCTGCAATATTTTGAGGTAGTTTATCAGCTACAGAATCAATTGCAGAACCGAACCATTGCGTTGTTTTCTCAGTGCTTATAGAAGCTAGGAAGCGGACACAAATGCCCCATATTCCTTGTGGATTAGGTTCAGGAATTACTCCTTGACCATGTTTTTCTACAAATATTTGACGTGAAGCACCAGAATGCAGAGCACGGCGCGCTCGGCCAGCAGTTGTTGTTGCTGCAATGAAATGGTTGACCTCTAGATCAGGTGAGAGAACAAGTTCTATCCCTGCTTTATGCAGCATGTAGCCCATGTCAACATCTTCCCAGCCATACCTACGATAACGTTGATCGTATCCACCAATTTTCGCAAAAGTAGCAGCTGACATAGAACAGTTGGCTGCCCAATAGTGCCAGATTTGATCAGCTGATGCAGTATACGCCTCTTCACGAAATTTTTTATCTCGGTAATAGCCGTAGGCGCGAGCATGAGGGGTATTAGGGAATTTATTATGCACAAGCCCCATTACACCAACCTCTCTATCCCCCGCGTGGTAAGAGATATGCTGAGCAATGTAATCGGACTTAACTTGAATATCATCGTCACAGCGGATAATAATCTCAGCATCAGCTGAATTATATCCAGCATTAAGCGCTGATACTCTGCCCTGATTTTCGGCAAAGACAATAAGTTCGATATTTAATTTGTCAGAATCAATATATTTCTGAACAATATCAGCAGAGCCATCAATGTCCCCATCGACTACTACAATAACTTGAAAGTTTTTCTCAGTTTGCTGAGAGAGAGAGTCGAGCGGGTAATGAAGTTTAGCCGAGCCCCCTCTTGTTGGAATAATGACAGCAGCTTTGTATTGATATGACCTCATAATAAACCTTTCTTAAATCAATGATTACTATACTTGATACTATGTTTTGCTTGGTAATTTTTTCTGCCAGGCAGCTCAAACATCCAGCTAGTTTGGCGATAGAATACGGTGGCACAGATAAAAGGAACCCCTACACCACCTATAAGACTTATCATCATAATAATCCAGGGATCAAAGACTCCTACCTTCACTAAGATAATTCTCAGAGTTGGTGTAAATAAAAGATGCATAAGATAAATTTGAAGAGAGTAAATACCTATTACTTCAAGAAAAACCATACGAATATGTTTCCCCAGAAGAGCTGCCCAAAGGAATAAAGCCGTAACTCCGATACAGCTTGCTAAAATACCAAGAACTTTACTGCTCAAAGTGATATCGAAGTCTTCCAATGTAGGAATAGTAAGATGGTTTGATCTAATAATCAAAACTACAAATAATACTGAAGTAACTAGCGCTAATGGTAACAATATATTTGTATTTGAGGTCCCTAAATTTCTTATTCTCCTTGTTCCGATGATAGCACCTAGAGTAGCGAAAATAGCTATAGAGATTCCTCTACGATAAAATTCAGGAGAGTCATTCCCCCATGATATCCAGCTAAGAATTGAAAATATACCAACTATAAATATTGCCTGTGAGGGCGAACCCCAAGGTTTAAAAAATATAAGCAATATATAAACAATTATCATCCAAGGAAGATACCAAAGATGGGCCAGAGGGTAAACAATATTTACAACATCAGACCATTTAGTGTCACCATTAGAAAATCTGGCACCAAGTACTTCAAAAGTTCCCTGGATTCCAGTCCAGACTAGATATAGGTAAAAGAATAGTAAAATACGGCGCCATACATATCCCCAGCTTTGTCGTTTTTCCCATGCAGATGGAATATTAAGGCCAAAGAGAAAAGCAAAAAGGGGCATATGCACTAAATAAAGTAATGTATGAAGAAACCTAAAAAATTCTGGATTCTCTTTAGTTAGCCCCCCCTGCATCAGACCGATATTAATATGACCTATTACAACAGCAATAATAGCTAGTCCCCGCAAGGAATCGAGCCAATAAACTCGCGATTTTTCTATTTGACGGTGGGATAACATAGTTAGACCAGCTGCTCTATTAATTTCTTAACTCCATTTTTACCCGATTCCGGTGAAAATTTCTCATACCAACGCCAGTAATTATCAGTAATAATTCCTTGAAGATAATCAGTGGAAGAATTAATATTCTGTGCTAAATTTAGGAGCCCATGTGCAATACTCTCAACACTGTCTCTCTCAACTATCCAAGGATAGTTTTCTCCCACAATCGACGGAAGTGCACCTGAACGAGTAACGAGAAGTGGAACTTTTGCGCTCATCGCTTCTACTGCAACTAGCCCGAAGGGCTCATCCCACTGTGATGGCATAGCAACGCAATCAACTTGTGAAAAGAACTCTGCCGGTTCAACCCACCCAAGAGTAATAAGGCTATCTCCTAAAAGTTCCAAAGCACTGTTCACTCTATCTTGAACTCCATCGTTGACGAAACGGGCCTCGCCTCCGATAACGAGCTCAAATCTGAAGTCGCTTTGACTTCGGTTAAGTTGATAAATAGCCTGAGCGAGTAAATCTGTGCCTTTTATCTGAGAAACACGCCCAAGAAATCCAACAGTTATATTTTTAGAACCTTTACTCTTTGAGGCCTCTACTACCGGGACTTCAGGAGCCCAATTATATAAAGTTGTAGTTCCTGGCATATTTTGTGCCATGAAATCACTTGGCACTAAAGTTCTAAGAGCTCCACGGGAGGCTATTTTTGCTGCGATTTTCTGCGACCTCTGAGGAAGCTGATGGAAGTGTACGATACGAGGACCTAGCATAGCCGTAGCAAACGCGGGAACTAAACCATTACACCATAACAATTCACGTTTATTCCGATGGCGCCATAATCGAAGCTGGGCTATATACGCTTTACGACTATGAGCAGGCAAAACAACGATCGAAAACCCCTCGTCCTTAGCTGCTTCAACGAGTTCATTAGGAGATGATGGGCCAACGACAGTTACAGATTTACCCAAGTTACGAAGAGCGCGGGCAACGTTGAGAAGCATTACTTCTCCCCCACCTATATCCCCATTATTCGCAGCAATATAAATTTCTCCCACACTCATTCCTTCCAAATTTAACACTAATTCGAAATTAGTTTATTTTTCAAATATTTACTAAATCTAATTTCAACCAGCTGATATGAAATCCAACTAATAAAAACAACCACTACAAATGCAAAAAAACGGCTTCCCCAGAGACCAAGAAACTCCTGGGTCAAATGTATTATAACAAAACCTGTAATTGTATGAAAAAGATAGATTGAATACGATATTTTTCCAAGAAATTGGAATGGGCCGCTATCTAAAACTTTAATTTTTTTAAAAATAACAACTATTGAAAAGACTGTCAAAATCAAAAATACACCCACAGCGTGATTCACGCCATGAGCCAAATATGTATTTATAATAGCGACGATTCCAAAAAATGGAATATAAATGTTGAATTTTCTATCATGAAAGAAAATGAACATCGCCATCCCAAAACAGAAAAAGGGAGCATGCTGTGCAAGAACAAGCCATACTATTATCTTGGCAAATCCTGCTGCAGAATCTCCTGGATACATAGCCATAAGAAAAATTCCGAGCGAACACCACGCAACGCCGAAGTTAAGTAGGTAATCTTTTCTTAAACGTCCATGAGATGCAAGGATAAAAGCTAGCATAAGAAGATAAAATTGCATTTCAACAGCCAAAGTCCAATACACCTGATCAACATTATCAACCAAGAAAAAACGCTGAAACATTGTAAGATTAACCAGAACTTGTGGAATTGTAATAGTGCGCGTTTCTATACCAACAGTAAAGATAAGTATGCTCGAAAAAATTAGAGCCAACCAGTATGTAGGGTACAGTCGAGTAAATCGAGAAACAACGAAATTTTTTGCCCCTCCACCCGTTGATGCTGAAAGCAATATTACAAAACCGCTGATAACAAAGAATAGTTGGACACCAAGTTCTCCAAGAACAAAACTATAGGGTGCTAAGGGATCCGATGGGTAATATGTGCTATATGGATAACCAAAATGTAAGATAACAACTGCGAGAACTGCTATCCCACGCAACCCATCAAGAGCAGTAAATCTAGATTTATCTTGAATGATATCTTTTATTTTTAAAGATTGCTCAAACTTATGTCTCATAACCATACTTTGTCGTATTATACGATAATATATTTTTCTTCGGTAAAGCCGTTAATGATAGGGCACAACCGACAGCAAAAGCCCAGGGAATAGTTAGCATAACCTCTCCCAAGCGCCAGCTACATACAGCAAGGAAAACAGTTGCAGCTTCTGCAGTTAAATTTCTTTCGGTCCTATTTCTTTGGCCTGCTTGTTTCCAGACAAAGACAGCATAGAATGTAACCCCGAGAATCGCTATAGCCCATGGCCATCCGCCCTCTACTAATAGGGTCCAATAAGAGTTGTGAAAGTACATACCTTCACCGTTTGGAAGAATAACTGTTGCTTGGCCAAAACCTAGACCATGCCAAGGAGCGGCTTCTGTTTTTGCCCAAGATGCGATATCAATTTGTTCTCGGTACCAGTCCGTCCCGGTGCGGTCGCCGAATACAGAGCTGTCTGCAAAGTTACTTTGCATCCATTCAAAAAGCCAGGCAAAAGCAAATCCAAGAAAAATCTTTACTACTAGACTTGCTTTTCTAGCGAATAATATCCATAGTACACCTAAAATAAAACCTCCCATACTGGTTCTGGATCCTGTTTCAAAGAGGAGGGGCAAAGTTAAGGCGACTATCAAGAGACGATGCCACTGTTTTTCAAAAAGACCAAAGAGAATAATAGGAATTACTCCATAGTACATTCCAGCTACATTTTTATCTCCCATCCATCCCGTTAATGCATCACCATACGCAGCAGGAGCAATACCCAGATAAAAGGCAATTGCATTTATTACCATGCCTATACCTAAGCCCAGCATCAAAGATTTAAAATTTATTCTCTTATCAGCAATAAGAAGTACTATCCCAAAAATAATAGCTATACGAAATGCTCGACGAAGAACGTCATCAGTTGTAGAAATACCGACAGTTGCGGACATTATCGAAACATATGTAAGTGCTAGAATAAATGATGCTGCAAATAAGCCGAGATTAGGGCAAATATATTCTGAGGGTTTATACAACCTAATAAAAATTAGTAATATGGCTACTGCAATATTTACAGCAAACCCCAAACCTGGTATTGGAACACCAGCGGCTACCATTAATAAGCCTAGGATAAACTCCAAGACTACAATCGACCCTGCTCCATGAGCTACAATTTTTGCTTCTCTGGAAAAGCCTTTCTGAATTTTATCGATTTTTTTTTCTAGAGAATCAGCTGGTTGGTGAGTTACACTAACCATTCACTAATACCTCCCCATATTTTTGGCTAATGTTTTTCGTCATCTGGGAAGTAGAATCCCATCTGAAGGAAGTATCCCTTATACTCAGGTTTTCACGGTAAGCAAGAATTTTATCAGCTGCTGCTTCGACAATCTGCTGGCGATTTTCGGGGGTTAAAGCCGGAACCATCTCGGCAGGAGCTAGCTGCTCTGGGTTTCCACCCATAGCAGTCGCAAGTACTTTGAGCCCACCAGCCTTCGCCTCTAACAAGGTGTAAGAGTTATTCTCTGCAATAGAGAGCTGCACCAGCACGTCGTTGCGCCCCATGACTTCAAAAGGGTCATTAAAGCCTGAAAAGAACACATTCGAATCAATACCTAGTCGCTTAACCTGTTCTTTAAGATCTTCTAGGCATTCGCCCTTACCAGCGATTTCAAGCTGTGCGGTGGAATCCTTTTCAAGTACCAGCGCAAAGGCATCGATGAGTACATCAATTTTTTTCTCAGGAGCCAAACGAGCCATTGAAACAACTCGCAAGATGCCAGGCTCCCCTGGCACTCGTTTCTGCTCAACCTTTTGCGCGACAATATCTAAGTCAACGCCATTAGGAATTACAGTTACATTTTTAGCGCCCCATTTCTTGCTCATTTGCACAGAGTTAAAGCGCGAAACAGCAATCTTGCCATCGGTAAACCATAGACGTATGCGGTGCACTAGTTCCATCAGTTTCTGCTGACGCACAGTTTCGTGGTACACAAGGTCATCAACAGCAATTCCATGTTCCGTGCTAATAAGCTTGGGCGCGCACACCGTACGGTGTGCGAGATGTCGCGCTTTACGAGCATTCACTACGGCAACGGCAACAACATCTGCATACGCGAGATGAGTATGAACTATCGCTGGCTGAATCTCCCCAATAATACGGTCTAGAGCAACGAATGATTTCTTAAAACCAAAGTCAGGCCCAAACTCACCGGTTCGTACGTCTACACCCATATTTTCTAGGTACTCTGAGAGCTCACCCTCCGGACAGAAAAAGACCAGGTTGTACCCGGGGATACCGTTGCGGGCGATATCTACTAGATGCCGGGCCACACCTGCAAAGTCAGGCACCGGCATACACAGCAGGACAGTGGGATTAGTCGAGTTTACAGCCACTTTTCGAGCCTATCGAGTGCGGTGAAGAAGCCTTCGCCGTTGTTGACGTGGCCCTGCCAGATTTCGGGAATAAAGGAGGACTTGGGGGTCAGTTCCCGCAGCTGCTTGCCGAGAGCTGCCCAGTCTACGTCACCTTCGCCGACCTGGACGCCTTCGCCGTCCACGCCGATGCCGTCCACCAGGTGCAGGTGGATGGAGCGGGGTGCCAGCAGCTCAACGGCCTCGGAGAGAGGAATCTTGAGGAAGTTGGCCGCCAGCATGGTGTGGGAGATGTCCAAGCAGAGGGCGGTGTTGTAGGTGTCGGAGAAGTCAGCGGTGTCCTTGGGGTCAAGGAAGAGGTTGTGGTACTGCTGACCACCCATGAGCCAGGGGTAAGGAGGCAGGGTCTGGGCCGCGATACGCACGCCCGAAGTATCAAGCTTGGCAAGTGCCTCGCCGATACGCTCGTACTTGTCGGCACGGGCGGACGGGGCGATGTGGCCGTCCTTGGTGAATCCACCCATGGTGACGACCATGACCGGGTCGTCGTCCACGGTGAAGTAGCGGGTCAAATCGCGGGTGATGTCGATGGTGCGCTGGACTTCTGCAATCGAGCGTTCCCAGGTTTCCTGGTCGCGGGAGGCCAGGTCTACCAAGAAGTCACCGGCGAAGAGGTCGGGCAAGTGGGTGGTGAAGGACATGTCGAGCTTACGGTCAAAGACCTCATCGATATCGACTTCAAGGTCCTTGTAGGAGAAGTGGAACTCCAGGAAGTCAGGCTCAGCGTCCTCAATCAGGGGCTTGTAGTCGTGGTAGCGGACAGGCAGGCCCCAGGGTCGGTCAAACTTGAAGTCGCGGCGGGTCACGAGGTCGTCCTTCAGGTCGCCCTCGAAGAAGAAGGTGCCAGCTTCGACCTCACGCTGCATAGTGCGGCCCAGGAGCTGGGGCAGGTAGTTGGGCTGCAGACCGCGGCCGGGTGACTTGACCTCGACGTCCGCCTCTGTCACGACCTCACCCTTAGCGATGGTGCGGGTAGCAACCAGAGACTTAGCAAGGTTGACGCGGTTCATGAGCTCACCGGTGGAGACCTCGCGGGGGGCTGAGGTACCGATAGATTCCTCTACCTCACGAATCTGCTGCACCATAGCCTTGAACTCGTCAGGCAGCAGAGAGACGGTGTGGTCGTTGCCTTCGAGGGTCTTATCGACGGTGAAGTGCTTTTCAATAATCTTGGCACCGCGGGCAACGGCTGCGATGGGTACGTGGTAGCCGCGTTCGTGGCCTGAGTAGCCCACCAGGCACTGGCCGATTTCAGCCAGGCGGTCCATGTAGGCCAGGTTGACGTCTTTGAAGGGAGCTGGGTAAGTGGACTGGCACTGCAGCAGGGCGTAGGAAGCACCCAGGGAGCGTAGCAGATTGACCGACTCCCGGATTTCTTCTTCACGGCTCATACCGGTGGATACCAGCATGGGCAGGCCACGGGAGGCCATATCCCGTAGAAGGTCGTGGTTGGTCAGGTCAGCTGAGGCAACCTTGAGACCCTGAATACCGTAGTCGACCAGGGCCTGTACCGAGGGGCCGTCCCAGGGGGTGCACATGATATCCATGTCGTGCTGTTTGACATGGTCAAAGACCTCGTACATCTGATCCACGGTAAAGGAGAAGCGGGAGAGCAGGTCGAGGGTGTACTGAACACCCAGGTCTTCGCCGGCTGACTTTGAGCCCTTCTGCCGGTAGAGGGCATCCATGTCACGGAGCTGGAACTTAACCGCATCAGCCCCGGTATCAACAGCCAGGTCAACCAGGCGCTTGGCCAGGTCAACGTCGCCCTGGTGGTTGTTACCGATTTCGGCAATGATGAAGGAGGGTGAGTCTTCGGTGATTTCGGTGCGGCCAATGCGCAGCACGTTCTGCTCGTCCATGGCGATAGCAACCAGGTGGCCGCGCTCGTCCACCAGGGGAAGAAGGCTGATGCCCTTGGCGAATTCGCCCTGTAGCTCTGCCGGTTCCGAACCGATGGGGGCAGTCTTGACGCCCAGGTTAGCCACCTCAAGGGCGCTAGTTTCAAGGGAGGCAGCGGGGTTGGCAATCAGCCAGCGGCGGAAGTCGCCGTCTGACAAGGAGCCCTTGAGCACACCAGATTCGTTGACCAGAAAAATAATGCGCTGCCCGTTAGCAGAAATCTTCTGTAGGGCGGTCAGTACCGGGTCCTCAGAGAAAACGATGTAGGGGGTGATATTACGTTCGATAATCATAGTGTTTTAGCCTTCGTTTTCTTCTGATGCGAGTGTGGTGAGCAGTTGATGTTCTGCGACGGAAAAGTCGATGGGAGCGTCAATATCTACGCCCTCAACTTCATCGAGCATGAAGAGCTCGATGTTGCCGCCCAGTCGGTTGTGCAGGGTTTCGTAGAGCTCGGTCTTGGTGATGTACATGGAGCCGTTTTCGCGGTAGCGGAAAGTCTCTCGGGTGAGCTCCTGACGGCGAGGACGGGCCATGACCTCGTATTGGGCAGTTGGTGGCTCTGTGGCGGCCCAGATAAAGGGGCCGATGGGGATAACGCCCACCATGGAATCCGAAGCTGAGGCAGCGAACTGGCGGATAGCGCGGGCCAGGGTGCCGGGCAGGCGGACGGGTGAGGTCGCCTGCAGGAGCATGACGGCGTCCGGACGTTTGCCCTCCGCTGTATAGAACTCGATAGCGTGCTCAATCACCGGTTCGGTGGCGGTGGTATCTTCTGCCAGGTGAGCCGGGCGCATGAAGGGCACCTCTGCCCCGTACTGGCGGGCAATATCAGCTAGCTCCGCGTCGTCGGTTGAGACCAGCACATCGACCAGGTGTTCGCCTTCCAGCTCGGCCTTTGCGGCAAGGGCCTGCTCGATGGTCCAAGCAACGAGGGGCTTACCTGCGATGGGCTTAAGGTTCTTTCGGGGAATTCCCTTGGACCCGCCGCGAACGGGTATCACGCATAGAACGCGCATCTATTTAAGTTTCTCCTCTAGGTATTGTGCGATTGCCTGTGCTGGAGGTGTTGATGGCACAGCCGGTGCTGGAGTGGGGGTTTCTCCCCACTGGCTAAGGCCATACCTATCCCAAAACTCTCTAACCCACGCAGGCGGGTTGGGGTGATAAACCCAAGCAGGGATTCCCCTAATTGCCGCTTCAAGTACTCCTGTAGAAAAAATTGATACTACAGGGTTGGTCAGCGTATTGAGGGGCTCGCGACCTCGGTCAATCTCTATACCCATTTTGTCCCATAGAGCATGGGTAAGTACAGACAGTTTGTCCTTTTCGTTAGGGTGAGGTCGGTAACGAGCCCCTGTCTCCTTACAGAATGTGTACCCTGCTTGGGCGTAGGAATAACGGGGTAGTTCAGCTCCGTGCATTTGGCCTAAGAAAATAGGTTGAACAGCCTCATCTGAAGTCTGCATAGCAGGTAGCTGCGCTGCTTCCCAGAAAAGCTGTGAACCAACCACATCATAAGTAATATCTGTACGCCCTGAAATCCAGAATTCAGCATCAGTTTGGCTAAAAGCAAGAAGGTGGGTATCAGGAGCCAGTGGCGGGGCGTATGGTGTATGGAGACCGTGCTGGACAGTAATAAAACCTGCTCCAATACGCCGAGTCAGCCGATAGGCTGCAGCGCCCCAGGCCATATAGTGCCCCAGGGCAAGCACCTGCTGTACCCCTTCTACCACATCATCGAGTTCTGTTTCTGTTAACGCGCTAACTTGCCAGTTACCTTCAGGAAGGTGCTCGGTAACATCTTCAGGAGCCCATACAACGTACGAACTAGGTTCTAACCAATAGGCAGGCTTCACCAAGGATCCCAGGGAAGTCGGAGACGTAGAATCTAAAGCGATAAGGATGCGGGGGCTGCTACCAGCAACATGAAGATAGCCTGTAACAGGAACAGGCTCACTGGTAGTTGCCCTACCGCCACGAACTCGTGCGGGAACGTCCTTGAGTGCGTCTTTAGCTCGCCGGAGTAAATGAGCATTTGCCTGCCATCTGCTCCAGGCCTCGAGATCTGCCGGATAGATTAAACCCATAGGGTATCCATTTTCTGTGCGCGATGGAAAAAGGTATGTTCAGCCTGGCTTCGTTTAAGGCCGGCAGCGCGTATAGAATCGCTCCATCTAGGGTCCCCGATAATACGCTGGCATAGTTCAATAAGCTCTTCTGTACTCTGGTAGACAAGCACTTCAGAGCCAACGTCATAGAACTCCTCAACGTCAGGCCTGTCAATCAGTTGTAACCCGTTCATACCAGGCACCTCAAAGGTTCGCATAGCTAAACCAGCCTGTAAACCGTGAATGTTAAGTGCTGCAGCAGCAGATGCTTGAACTTCGTAAGCCTGTGCCAAAGTGATGTCTCGTTCGGAGGGAATATCTGGACGTTTCAACTCCCAAGTACGTAAACGGTCGAAAAGATGATGGGACCATTCACGGCCGTAGGCTCGTACTGGGATACCAGAATTTGATAGTTTGACTATCATTTCTTCCCGATTTTTATAGCGTGATCCTACGAATACAATCTCGTTGTTCCGTTTTTGGGGGAAATCGGCTAGAGATGGATCATAGCCGTTGGCAACAAAATGCGCATTGATGCCATCTGACGCAAGTTCCTCAGCTTCTGCACGAGCATAACTAACTACAAGAGGTAAATCACGCAAGAAGTTTTTGGTGTAACGATGGCGCTTTAGATCATCGTATAGCCATAGAATATAAGGGATTTTACGGTCAGTAACAGCCTGCCAGAAGTTATCGCCTAGGGTATCTGCTTTAATAACGATGAGTTTGTCAGGATTCACCTCGCGAAGAACCTGGAGGGCTTTAACTGTAGCCGCTTTTTCGGCGGCCTTTTGCCCGTCGAAACCAACTTTTGAGGGCAGTTCGTAAAAGGCTTTATTGCGTAGCTTGTCTTTGACCGTATCAAAGGCGTCGTAGCGATGTACCGTCACGTCGTAGCCTAGCTGAGTGAAGCTATCTGCAATGGAGTAGCAATACCCGTGGAAAGCAGGGGTGATGATAAGAAGTTTCTCTACCATTTATCGTTTATTCTCTGCTTTCTGGATATAGGTCAGTTCTTCGCGAAGTGTGGCGTAAGGGGTAACAGCGCAATTTCGGGTTGCCCGGAGGGAGTTAAAGAGAAAGTTTGCAATAGATACGGCTCTCAAGGCAGTAGCCAGATGCTTACCTTCATTCCATTTTGAGTTATAGATAAAACGAGAGTCGAGAACCCATTGGCGGCGTTGGGCAGAGGCTCCAGATGAGCCGCCTCCCACGTGTCCTACTACTATATCGCCGCGGAAGATTCGTTTAATGCCGTGGGCAGCCAGTCGGCGTTGCAGGTCTGTTTCTTCGCTATTCATGAAGAATCGCTCATCCATCCCTCCAACTGTGTTGAAATCTTCGCGGCGGAGCATCATACAGGCCCCCATGAGCCAGTCAGGTTCTGCCCGGTTTCCTGTAACACAGTCTAGATCATGACCGACCAGTGCATGCCAAAACCTGGTAGGTCGTAGGCGAGCCGCTGGGGTGAACCATTCCCAAGCATGGTGACGCGTTTTAGGGAAGGCTCGGCCAACCCACTGTGGTTCGCTATTGTGTCCAGTAATTTGTGGGCTAAGCATAACTCCTTGACCCGCTCTGCTAGCTTCTTCTTCTGCTGCAGAGAGCATATCGGCAAGAAAGTTAGGGGGGAGGGTTAGATCGCTGTTAAGGATAAGCACCCAGTCACCTGTTGCTGCGGCAACACCGGTATTTACATTAGCACCAAACCCCCCGTTATTTATTCGACGAACAACTTTAATACCATCAGTTTCAGGGAATGGCATGGGAGAGTCATCATCAGAAACAATTATTTCTAAATCCATGCCTTTCGAACATTGCTTTAAAGATTGCACCAAAAAGTAAGAATCATCAGGATTCCCATAGAACGGAATAACAACTGAAATTGAATTCATACTTCACACCTTCCTGAAGTCAGTGAAAATTATTTTATTGATACTTTTAATAGCTATTCAGGCAATTGCCCAAGCTCCACCAAACGGGCAAAATCTGAATTATTTTCACGCACTTCGGAAAATGTGCCTTGAGATACAATACGCCCTTCTGACATGAATAGCAATTTGTCAACATTGCGAACTGTAGAAAGTCTATGGGCGACAATAAAAACAGTTCTTCCCTCGGTAAGCCTATGTATTGCCTTGGTAATTTTATATTCAGTTTCATTATCAAGAGCAGAAGTTGCTTCATCAAGAATCAGGATACTGGGATTTCGGTAGAAAGCTCGAGCCAGGCCAATACGCTGACGCTGGCCGCCAGAGAGTCTGGTCCCATTTTCTCCTAACTTAGTTTGAACGCCTTCCTCCAAAGACTCCACGACGTCCTCAAGTTCTGCGAGCTTAATACATTCCTTCACCCGGTTATCATCAATTTCTGAATCTTTTAGACCGTACGCAATTTCCTCACGTACAGTTTTCCCTGACAGGAAAACGTCCTGGGGCACATATCCAATTTTGCTATGCCAAGTTTCTAAATCTTCACTAATATTTTTACCGTTATCAAGGACTTGCCCCGCACTAGGAGTAAGAAGACCAAGAATAAGATCAATGAGGGTAGTTTTTCCAGAACCGGACCCACCCACAAAAGCAATAGAGCTTCCTACAGGAACCGAAAAGTTTAGATTGCTTAAAACATCATTCTTTCCATCGGGGTAACGATAGCTCAAATTCTCCACCTGTACATTTGTAGGCTGTATTGAGGATTCAACCTGGCTAAAGATACCGATATTTGGTTCACTTTCGAGAAACTTAAACTCACCAACTTCAAGCTCTTTAATGGCTTCCTCATACTTTTCTACATAGGGAATTGAAGCGCGAAGCGTGCCAAGAGTAGCAATCACACGAACGAAGTTTGGAAGAATTCTGACGCATGCAGCCGCAAAAACAGCCATATAAGCCGCTTGTGCTAATCCTCCTGAAAAAACCATAAACGCCATAATTAGCGCAATGCCACCAATAAAAACTATTTCAAGTAAATATTTGGGAAGCTCATAATAAAAACCTTTTAGCCTGGCTGCAGCAACCACATCAGTTCGAGCTTTTTGATAAGTATATAAGCCGCGTTCAGCTACACCGTGAATAATATTCTCCCGAAAACCATCCGCAGCTGATAAAGTGGCCTCTGATGCCCTAAGCTCCTTCGTCCACACAACATACCCAGCGTTCATATTTCTTTTTTTCAAGAAAGTTTGTATGAGAAATGACGTCAAGCCAAAATATACAAATGCGATTAACGTTTCGACAGGCATTACAACAGACAAAAGAACCATTAGCACAAGGATAGAAAGACCTTCCCCGGCAATGTTGATAATACTACCAGCGTACCCAGTATATACTTGAGAGTTTGCTGAACCGGTTATTTGAAGAATTTCAGCGGTTGAACGCTGCCTGTGAGCAGTGTAAGGTTCATGAATATAAGCCCCTAACATTGACACAGAGCTTGCAGCCTGCTGCTTTGCGATAAATCCAGTTGTCCACCATTTAATAGCTAATGAAAAGATTCCCTTTAATACAAAAGAAACTACAAGGATGAAAGATAAATAGAGAATAAATTTCTCTTTACTAGGGTTTCCAAATATACGATACATTTGCCCTAGGTAACCCGACGTATAATCCCCACCCGTCGCCACTTGGATTACAGGCAAAATTACTGCTACACCCACTAAATCAAGAAGCGAGATAAAAAATAGAAGTAATAATGCGAGTATCAGTAGGTAGAATTTTTTTCCTGGAAAGAGATATCTCAGTCTTGTGATCATTGAGCCCAACCCAATCTCCTCTAAAGTTAACGCTGTAAGTTTTATTTCCCTATCCCACTACGCTACAGCGAAAAATAGCTTCGCGCCACCAGGCACGAAGCTATCTTCCAGTGATATTGATGATGTTAGTTAGCGCGTCCGTCGAACAGGCTTGTTACCGAACCTTCGTCGAAGACTTCCTTGATCGCACGAGCCAATAGAGGTGCAATCGATAGTACAGTCAGGTTGTCAAAAGTCTGCTCGGGCTTCAGTGGCAGGGTGTTGGTAACAACAACTTCGCTGGCACCGCAGTTTGCCAGGCGCTCAGCTGCAGGATCAGAGAAAACAGCATGGGTAGCTGCAATGATGACGTCCTTAGCACCGTTCTCCTTAAGCACACGTACTGCACCGGCGATAGTGCCACCGGTATCAATCATGTCGTCGATGAGCACGCAGGTACGCCCCTCGATGTCACCCACAACGGTCTTTGAAACAGCCTGATTGGGCACGTTGACATCGCGAGTCTTGTGGACGAAAGCCAGCGGGGCGCCGCCAAGGAGTTCAGCCCACTGCTCAGCAACGCGTACACGGCCGGTGTCGGGTGAAACCACGGTGACGTTATCGGTATCGACCTTGCTTGCTACGTACTCAGCAAGCAGGGGGATAGCCATCAGGTGGTCAACGGGGCCGTCGAAGAAACCCTGAATCTGAGCGGTATGTAGGTCAACGCTCATCAGGCGGTGGGCACCGGCGGTCTTGTAGAGGTCTGAGATCAGGCGTGCTGAGATGGGTTCACGGCCCTTGTGCTTCTTGTCCTGGCGGGCGTAGGGGTAGAAGGGGGAGACCACGGTGATAGAACGAGCTGAGGCACGCTTGAGCGAGTCAATCATGATCAGCTGTTCCATGATGGCGTCGTTAATCGGTGCCGGGTGGGACTGGATTACGAAAGCGTCCTTCCCTCGCACTGAATCCTCGAAACGAACGTAGGTTTCCCCGTTAGCGAAGGTGTAGGCGGATGAAGGAAGAACTTCGTTCCCCAGTTCCGCTGCAATCTGTTCAGCGAGTTCGGGGTGGGCGCGGCCTGAGACCAGCGCCATCTTCTTCTCGCCTGGATTCGTAATCTCAGTCATTACTGCTATTCGCTTTCCTTAACTGAGCTGGCTGATTCCGCATCCAGTGCAGCCTGGGCTGCTTCTGCGGCTTCAGTACCGGCTCGCTTTTCAATGACCCAGCGTTCGATGTTGCGCTGAGAGGCTTCGTTAATTGCGAGGGCGCCTGCGGGGACGTCCTCGCGGATGACGGTTCCAGCTCCAGAATACGCGCCATCTCCGATATGTACGGGTGCGACATACATGTTGTCGGACCCCATTCGGACATTGTTTCCTACGGTGGAGCGATGCTTATTCACGCCGTCGTAGTTCACAAAGACTGATGCTGCACCGATATTGGAGTTTTCGCCAATCGTTACATCCCCAGCGTAAGAGAGGTGGGGCAGTTTTGAACCGGCGCCAATTTCGGCGTTCTTGGTTTCAACGAAGGTGCCAATCTTGCCCTTGGGGCCAAGCTTGGTACCGGGGCGCAGGTAAGCGAAGGGGCCAACGGTAGCGCCATCAGAGATTTCTGAGTCAGAGCCTTCGGTACGGGAGATAGTCGTATTCTCCCCTACCTTGACGTTGGTCAAAGTAGTGTCAGGACCGATGACAGAGCCGGTAGCAATGTGGGTGGTGCCGCGCAGGTGGGTACCGGGCAGGATAGTAACGTCGTTGTCGATGGTGACAGTAACATCAATCCAGGTGGATTCGGGATCAACGATAGTAACACCTGCGACCATATGTGCGTGAGTTAGACGGTCGTTGAGCTTACGTCCCAGCTGAGCTAGCTGAACCCGGTCGTTAGCACCCTCAACTTCCCAGCGGTCTTCAATATCGAGAGCGCTGGTGCGGTAGCCGTCCTCGCGGGCAATGGAAAGGACGTCGGTGATGTACTTTTCGCCCTGGGCATTGTCGGTGGTGACGCGGGTCAACGAGTCACGCAGAACCTTTGCGTCAAAGGCGTAAATACCGGAGTTGATCTCGGTGATAGCAAGCTGCTCGGGGGTGGCGTCTTTGGCTTCGACGATAGCGGTTACTTCACCAGCTTCGTTGCGGACGATACGGCCGTAGGAACCGGGTTCATCGATGTGGGTTGTCAGAACGGTGACGGCGTTCTTGCCTTCTTCGTGGAAGGCAATGAGCTTGCGTAGGGTCTCGGTCTTCAGCAGGGGAACGTCACCATAGGTCACCACAACAGTGCCTTCGACTTCCCCCGATTCAGCGTCAAGACCCAGCAGACCGACTTCAACAGCGCGCCCGGTACCGGGAATTTCGTCCTGATCAACGATGGTGACGTCAGCATCGAAAGCAGTAACGTGGGCTGCCACCTTATCGCGCTGGTGGCGCACAACAACAGCCAGATTTTTAGGGTCAAGTTCACGAGCTACAGCTACCGCGTGTTCTACCATGGAGCGCCCGCCGATGGGGTGCATGACCTTGGGGGTAGAGGACTTCATGCGGGTTCCAGCTCCGGCAGCTAGAACGATAACAGCGGACGGAACTGAAGCAGTAGCAGTCACTAGTTAGTACTCCTTGAGCGAGTGAGACCCCGGTAATGTTGCGAGATAAAGGGGTATTGAGCTCCGCCACAAGGACTCGAACCTTGAATAACGGCTCCAAAGGCCGCTGTGTTGCCAATTACACCATGGCGGATTACCACCCTGCACACTTCCTAGCAGCAGTATGGACGAATCTAGATATTACCAAGTCTCATGCTCAGAATGAAACGCGTAGAGAGTGAGTCTCGGTAAAAGTTCTCTAAAGCAGTTGCCTAAGTTCCCAGCCAGGGAATAATCTTTGTCAGAGCAAGCTCTATTTCTTCCACAGCAATTCTCGCAGCCTCAGGCCCCTTACGATAGGGATCAGCGATTCTGTCTTCTTTTGCTGGAGGCTCATCGAGGGCATACATGAAGGCTACTGGATCAACGCGACGCCCAGCCTGTTCCTGAACTCGCGCCATATGTTTTAAGAGATGAATTTTTGAGCGGTGTTGGGGCCACTCACGCACAATCCAGTTAAGGTGTTCTTTCTCCATCACTAAGACTAGTGCAGATTCTTCCAATAACTGAGCAGTAATCTGTTTAGTCTGATGGCTGTGAAAGTTTACACCTCGCGATTCCAGCTCCGAGTCAATAAAAGGAGCTACCCCTGAGCCTACGACAGCCCCAGTCCCCGCGCTATCAAAAGTCCACTCTGAATCGGAGCCTGAAAGTTGCTCAGCAATGTACTGTGCCGTGGCGCTTCGGGCAATGTTACCTGTGCAGACAAAGAGAACCTTCTTGGACATCGGGAGGTACCTGAGCTCTTCTTCCTCTACTCTTCTTCTTTTTTTAAGGAGAGCTCCTACATTGAATTGTGTCATGTCTTCTATTTTACTCTGTGCAGAACTTGCAATGTTTGACACCATAGAAAATCGCTCGAGACAGTAAAACACAGTTTGTAATTGGAAGGCCTAACGTTTACCTAGTAGCCTAGAGGGGTGGCACATCTACTTGGCGGCGAAGACCTACACATTGAATTTCCCACACGCACCATCTTTGAGGGCATCACGGTTGGCCTCAACGAGGGCGACCGTATCGGCATCGTAGGTCGTAACGGTGACGGTAAGTCCACGCTTCTCTCCCTCCTCGGTGGGCGGCTCACCCCCGATTCAGGTAAGGTCACGGTACGATCTGGAACCCGGATTGGCTTCCTCGATCAGGCAGATGTTCTCGACGATTCCCTAACCGTGGGTCAGGCTATCGTTGGTGATACCCCCGAATACGAGTGGGCTTCGGATTCTAAGATTCGCGACGTCATTTCGGGGCTCGTGTCGGACCTCGACTGGAATGCGTCCGTCTCTTCTCTCTCGGGTGGCCAGCGCCGCCGTGTTGCCCTTGCCGCTCTGTTGGCAGGCGACTGGGACGTCCTCATGCTTGACGAACCTACCAACCATCTCGATGTGGAGGCTATCACCTGGCTAGCTAACCACCTTAAAACCCGCTGGTCTAAGAACGCGGGCGGTCTGCTCACCGTCACCCACGACCGTTGGTTCCTGGACGAAATTTGTACAGATACCTGGGAGGTCCACGACGGCATCGTAGAGCCCTTCGAGGGCGGATACGCTGCCTACATTCTGCAGCGTGTTGAGCGCGATCGCCAGGCAGCTGCAACCGAAGCAAAGCGCCAAAACTTCATGCGTAAGGAGCTTGCCTGGCTGCGCCGAGGTGCCCCTGCGCGTACCTCCAAGCCCAAGTTCCGTATCGACGCCGCTAACGCTCTTATCGCCGATGTGCCCCCGGTGCGTAACAAGGTGGAACTATCGCAGATGGCTGTATCCCGCCTGGGTAAGGACGTAGTGGATATCGAGGATGTCGATGTTAGCTACCCCGATGCCAATGCACCCGGGGCTACGAAGGACGTGCTCAAAAAGGTTACCTGGCGCATCGCTCCTGGTGAGCGCACCGGCATTATGGGTGTGAACGGTGCTGGAAAATCAACTCTGCTAGGCCTTGTGACGGGCTCGGTACAGCCCACCCGCGGGCGGGTTAAGCACGGCAAGACCGTGAAGGTCGCTACGCTCACCCAGCAGCTCGATGAGCTGCGGGAAGTTGAGAATGACCGGGTATCAGATGTCATTGGGCGCAAGCGCACCTCCTATGTAGCTGGCGGTAAGGAGATGACGCCCGGGCAGCTTCTGGAACGTCTAGGGTTTACGTCAGCCCAGCTATCTACCCCGGTTAAAGACCTGTCAGGTGGTCAGAAGCGCCGTCTTCAGCTTCTGCTGATTCTGTTGGATGAGCCCAACGTCCTTATCCTGGACGAACCCTCTAACGACCTCGACACCGACATGCTGGCGGCCATGGAGGACCTTCTCGATACCTGGCCCGGCACGCTCCTGGTGGTTTCACACGACCGCTATCTGATGGAACGTGTGACCGACCAACAGTACGCACTGATTGACGGTACTTTTAGGCATCTGCCGGGTGGCGTTGATGAATACCTACAGCTTTCAGCTTCTGCGGCTGCCGCGCCGTCGACCAAGGCGGTTGATTCTTCTCCGCTTGGTAAGCAGGACGCCGGCAGCAGCTCGGCGGCTAAGGCTAGCGGAGCTGAAATCCGGGCAGCACAGAAGGAAATCAACCAGATTGACCGCAAACTCGCTAAACTAGCAGACCAGAAGGCCAAGCTGGATGAGAAGATGGCTAGCCACGACTACTCAGACTATGAGGGGCTGGCTGCTCTCTCTGCCGAGCAGCAAGGCATTCAGGATGAGATCGATGAACTAGAAATGCACTGGATTGAATTAAGTGAAATAGTGTAGGAGCCTTCATGGGACTTGGAATTAAAATCGCAGCAAACGACCTTGTTAGAAGATTTGCTTTCTCATCTTCAATAAATCTTATTTACCGATGGAAACTTTTAAATAAACTAGGCTGGAAAGAAATTGAAGAAGCTTATATACGGGATGGCTGCCTGTTTATTGGGTATGACCTAAAAATATCCAAAGACAGCTATCTAAATAGGCAAGTTTTCATTGATGCAAGCGCTCGTGTGGAAATCGGATCGCATGTACAATTTGGCCCTCGCTCCAGCATCATCACCAGCACTCATAAAATTGGCAACGCAAGTTGCAGAGGTGGAGAGCCAGATAGAAAGCCAGTTACAATTAAAGATGGTTGCTGGATTGGAGCTGGAGCCATGATTCTTCCTGGAGTCACTGTAGCCGAAGGGTGCATTATCGCGGCAGGTGCTGTCGTTGCTAAAGATACCGAAGCTCATGGTCTATATGCAGGAGTACCAGCTAAACGTATTAAAGATTTACCACACTAAAGGAATCACTAAGATGCACTCACAACCTCTCGTCTCAGTTATCATTCCCGTATATAACGCTGCAGATTTCTTACCTTATCAGCTCGAGGCTCTAGCCGCGCAGTTAAATGCTCCACCATTTGAAGTAATTGTTGCAGATAACGGATCAACTGATCACATTAAAAAGGTTATAGATGATTTTCAGAAAAAGCTGAACATATCTCTTATTGATGCCTCACACAAAAAAGGGCAGTCATTCGCACGAAACCTTGCAGTTTTTAAAGCATCAACCAACTATATTTTAGCTTGCGATGCTGATGATGTGGTTTCACCTAACTGGGTTTCAAGTCTTTCACAATATGTACTGGATGAAGACTGTATAGTTACGACTCCACTTTTACCCTTTTACCCTCATTTGGGTGAATCCCCTGAAACAGCACCCGAATCACGTAAAACTCGGGAAATGCTGCTAGGCCTTAATGAATTTCCATTTGCACAGGGAGGTTCCGCAGCCTATAGAAGATCATCCTTTATTGAAGTAGGTGGTTTTGACGAAAGTTTTCGTGGTGGATCAGAAGATATCGATTTATCGTGGCGAATCACAGACTCAGGGCGCAATCTCTACTTCTGCGACAAAGCCTGTTTGTACTATAGGGCCAGAGAAAATGAAGGTAATACTTTTCTACAGGTCTACCGATACGCTAGAGAGAATGTCCTTCTTTGGAAAAGATGTAAAAGTCGCGGTAAATTGATTAACTCTGTTTCTTTTAAAATAGCGGTTATTAGAGCTTTAGCAATTCCATATCTCTACATTAGAAATAGGAATTTTGAGGACTTTGCTAACTATGGGGGAAGACTAGGCGCACTATCAGGAAATATTAAATATCGCCTTTTGCAAAAAAATAATTCTCCTCAATTGATATGGGATTCTATACCTGAGGCCAAAGAATCCTAGAAAGGGAATAAAAAGTGCGAGCTGTCAGATAAACAGTTCGCACTTTATATTACAAGAGATCAAAAATTTTCTCCCAGGTTTCTACCACATACTTGGATCGATATTTTTCTGAATAACTATAAGATTTCTGGCTCAAACTTTTTCGCATCATTGGATTTTTCATATAGAGAGTGAGTAGTTCACTGTACTCTTTTATATCTCCAGGAGGAACCAGTAGTCCTGTTTCATGAAGACTCTCATGTACTCCTGGAGAAACATCATATGCAATTGTAGGAACGCCCATTTGACCTGCTTCAACTATTGTCATTGGCAAGCCTTCAATTTTTGATGAAATAGCGTTGAGAGATGCACTTGAAAATATATTATCAATATTTTGCACAGCAGGATAGAAAGAAACCTCATTATATTCTTCGTATTTCTTAATTAAATCCTGCTTGGTCTCACCCTCCCCATAGAGTTCAAGCTGCCAGCCATCATGCTCAGAGTCTAGAAAAGCCTGGATTAGATGATCGACCTGTTTTGTCTCAGAAAACCTTCCTGCATAGATAATCTTCCGAGTATCCACAAAGGATTCTTTCCTATACTGCTCCGGAATATCAATTATATTTGGCACATGGAAAAATTTCTTGGGAAACTCCTGCGAAAATAGCTCTTGGTCAGTTTCAGAAAGAACCGTAGCATTGTCACAATTTTTTAGGGCAAGTTTCAGATTGATGATATCCTGACTGGTAAGGCCAGATCTTGACATATGCATCTGTACAATTTTTTTGAAACGCTTTAAATTTACTTTTTTCGCTAAGTAATTGAAGCTTTCAAGAGATGCACCGATAATCACTACATCATTATCACGAAGTTTATGAAATTTCCTCCTCAATCTCAGTGAAAGAAATGGGGATCCAAATTTGGAAATTACTCTTCGAAGTGGTTTCAAGTATCTCTTTGACGTATTAAACCCTTTCATATCATCAGTCAGTTTTATCCATGGATTAATTTGAAATATCTTATATTTTTCTTTAAACTCTTCACTAGCAGAGTACATTAAAAAATATTCCACATCATAACCCTTTTCCGTAAGGGCATCGTATAAGTTTCGAGTTGAGGTAACGAGTCCATTAGGAAGAAACAAGTCTGAGACAGCAATAATAATTTTTTTCTTCTTCATAAGAATATCCCTTTCATTTATTTGATAATTACTGAAGTCGGCCCCGAACCAGATACGAAGCTTACCGCTGCACCGGGCTGAGCATTGGTCTTTTCCAGCGTTTCTGCCAGTTCAGGCAACAGTGTAACGGCAGGCGCAGCCAGATCGTTGCGCAGCAGCCCGGCAATAGCCGGCAGGCGCCTCTGCAGCGGCTCAGCCGAGGTTAGTAGATCTATCAGCTCCTGCGGGACCTGCAGGGTTGCGTTCGGAGCAGGGTAGCGCCCCGCCGCGCGGCCGGCGTCCAGCTCCTTAAACACGGCGGGGGTCGACAGCCCAGCCGTTGTTGAAGGCACAAACCCAAACTTCAGTGGCTCAACGCCCTCCGGTACCTCAATCGGCGTGAGTTTGTCCCCCACCCCGGTGCCCACAGCCAGGCCCCCCAAGAGGGCAAAGGGAACGTCGGCACCCAGCGGAGCAGCCAACTCCAGCAGGCGCTCAAGCGCAAGAGACTTAGCGGCCAGGCCTGCCTGCACCAGGTAGTCGTTCATGGCCTTCATGGCGGCGGCAGCATCGGCAGACCCTCCGCCCATCCCACCGGCAACCGGAACAGCCTTATCGATGTGAAGCTGAACGGCGACGTCCTGAATATCCAAGCCCTGGGCAGCTACCACCGCTGCTGCCCCGCGATAGGCCAGGTTAGATTCATCAAGCGGAACGACAGCCGGGTCAAAAGCCCCGGCAGCAACCTGCTCCGCAACAGGAGATCCTTCGGCAACACTCATAGACTGGGCGATACCGGGCTCATGGGCCGAAGAAATCGTGACGCGCTCTAACACGTCGGTTGCGGCATAGAGCGAGGCGACCTCGTGGTAGCCGTCCTCGCGCAGGGGCCCCACCGCAAAGTAGAGGTTGACCTTGCCGGGGGCGGTAGCAGAAACACTGAGAGTCATGAGGAAGCCCCCTCCCCGCTCTGGTCGGCAGGGGCAGGCACCTGCCGGGCGGCTTCGGCAATCTTGATGAAGTCAAAAATATCGAGCTTCTCACCGCGCAGCTGCGGGTCAATGCCGGCGATCTCAAGAATCTCACCGGCGCGGGCAGCAGAGCCGGCCCAGCCAGCGAGCGCAGCCCGCAGGGTCTTACGGCGCTGGGCAAAGGCAGCATCGACAATAGCAAAAACCTCTTCACGAGGCAGGTCAGACAGTAGCTCAGGGCGGCGCTTAAAAGCCACCAGACCCGACTTAATCTTGGGAGCAGGCCAGAAAACGTTAGTACCGATCACCCCTGCCTTAGACACCTCAGCGAACCAGTTAGCCTTGACCGAAGGCACCCCGTAAATCTTAGACCCGGGCTTGGCCGAGAGGCGGTCTGCAACCTCGTCCTGCACCATGACCAGGGCATGCTCAATCGAGGGGAAGGTAGCAAACATATGCAGGAGCACCGGCACCGCCACGTTATAGGGCAGGTTAGCTACCAGGGCGGACGGGGTGCGCGGCAGCTCGGTGACCTTCATGGCGTCAGAGAGCACCACGTCGATACGGTCCTCTGAGCCGGGGCGGAACTTAGCAATCGTCGCCGGAAGCTGTTCAGCTAGAGGGAGATCGATCTCAACAGCAACCATGTCGCGGGCAGCGTCCAAGATGCCCAGGGTCAGTGAGCCCAGGCCCGGGCCAACCTCAACTACCGTCTCATCGGGGCTGATATCGGCAGCAGCGATAATACGACGAATGGTATTAGGGTCAATCACAAAGTTCTGCCCCAGGGTCTTAGTGGGGCGGATACCCAGGGTGGCAGCTAGGTCACGGATTTCTTGGGGGCCCAACAGAGCATCGGGCGCAGGAGATTGCTGTTCAGTCACGCACCCTAGTCTACCGGGTCTGCTCCAGCACAGAGGGTCTCCCCGTAGTCAGAGCGCCACCGGTAGAATTATTGCTCGTACCCAGCCACCCAACCCCGGGGAACCTATGCCTACCGCACCTGCCGCGCACCAGCGTCCGCCCATCACCGCCCTCACCAGGGCGCTCACCAGCACACCGGCCCTGGTCACCGCCCTAGCGCTCACCGCCATCAGCGCCTACCCCTTCCTCTGGGACGAAAAAATGGTGGCCCGGGAATTCTTTGACCTGCAGGTCTACTACGGCGGGGTGGCCCACTGGCTAGAGACCGGCCAGCTCTACAACTGGGCACTGCCTCCCGAGGAAATCTACGGCTTTACCTACCCGCCTTTTGCAGCCCTGGTTTTCACACCTTTTGTGTTGCTCACCAGTGCAGATACGGCTGGGCCAATATTTCTGTTGCTCAATATTGCCGCGCTGGTAACCCTGGTCTATCTCTCCTGCCGGGGTATGGGGGTAGGCAAGCGCCCTGCCCTGGCAGCCGGGCTCTGGCTCACTCCCCTGCTGCTCAAGTTCTTCCCTATCAGCTTCAACATGGAGCTGGGGCAGATTAACCTCTTTTTGGTGCTGCTGATTCTCACCGACGTCATCTACCTCAAGAACACCCGCTGGCACGGGGTGCTCATTGCCCTGACCGCCTGCATCAAACTCACCCCGGCTATCTTCGGCCTGCTCTTTCTCGCCACCCGCGATTGGAAGTCTCTGACCCGTTTCGTGGGCACCGGTCTGGCCTCTATCGCGCTGAGTTTTGCCGTCGATTTTGAGGTAGCCCGCGAGTACTTCACCGAGAAAATCTTTGAATCCTCCCGCGTGGGCTCCATTACCGGGGCGCTGAACTATAACCTGCTGGGCACCTGGGCCATGCTCTTCCCCAGTTGGCTCACCGGCCTCCTCTTTGCTATCACCGCCCTGGGGTCGGTAGTGCTGACTTACCTGGCCATGCGCAGGTTAACGGGGCAGGACGCCCCCGGCGCCTACCTGGGGGCAGCCTCCTGTGTTGCGGTGCTGGGGCTCTTGCTCTCCCCCATCTCCTGGACCCACCACTGGGTCTGGTTCGTGACCTTCCTCATCTTCGCAGGTCTCTACGGCTGGCGCACTGCGCACAGCGGCTACCTCTACCTGGCCGCCACCGGCACATTGATTTTTGCTATGCCCTTTGCGGTCTGGTTTGGCGGGCACAACTGGGGCGGTAACGAATGGCCCGAGCACCTAGCTCTCCTACACGCCCTGCCGGTGGTCTGGGCCGTCGCCTATATCGCACTAGCAGCTAGAAGCCCTCAATCCCCCAGCTCCCGTAGGCTGCCAGAGAGTTAGCGCGAATATCCCGGCAGAGCTCTTCCAGGTCAGCCCCCAGGTGTTCAGCCATGAAACGCACGGTGTAGTTGGTCGTGTAGCTGGCATTGGGGCGACCCCGGAAGGGGTGGGGGGTTAAGAAGGGGGCGTCGGTCTCAGCCAGGATAAGGTCCCGGCGGGCTAACTTCAGCGACTCTTGAATACCGTGCGAGTTCTTGAAGGTCACGGTGCCCGCAAAGCTCATGTACCAGCCCTGGTCGTTGCAGATCTCGGCTAGGTCGGGCTCGCCGGAGTAGCAGTGGAAGATGACGGTCTCGGGTGCGCCTTCGCTCAGCAGGATGCGTACAACGTCCTCGTGCGCATCGCGGTCATGAATCTGCACGGCCTTACCGTGTTTCTTCGCCATACGGATATGGGCGCGGAAGGATTCCTCCTGAGCCCCCTTGCCCTCTTCACCGGTACGGAAGTAATCCAGACCGGTCTCTCCCAGGGCACGGACGCGCGGGTCAGCGGCCAGGGTGTCGATAGCGGCCAAAGCCTCCTCTAGCTGGCCAGCCTCAGCCAGCTTGGGAGCCTCATTAGGGTGCAGGGCTACAGCGGCTAGCACGCGCCGATCGGCATGGGCAGCGCGGACGGCATACAGTGAGCTGGGCACATCACAGCCTACCTGCACAATTGCACCGATACCCAAGGCCTCGCCGGTATCGAGAGCGTCGCGGGCGGTTACGGCAACCTCACCGTCCAGCAGGTCCATATGGGTGTGGTTATCGACAATGGCGTAGGGCAGGGGCGCAGGAGCTGGTGGAAAGACCAGGTTGCGGCGGCGTCCGTCCTCGCCCTTCTCTCCGCGGCGGCGAGTGCCCTCCCCGCTGGGTTCCCCTGCGGTGTTGTAGCGGTCAGCCCGGTAGGCCGGGGGTACTTCGCCCTCAAGAATCGGTTCGGGGGCCTCAAAGATGGTAGCGGCCTGCTCTGCCTCACTGGGTAGGTAGGAAGCAAAACGCTGGGCAAGCTCTGATAGCTCATTAGCAGCCATCGAATGGCGGTTGATGCACACGGGTAGATCCTCTTGATATAGATAAAGAACATTAATTCATACAGCTTAAATCCTCCCATACATCGTTGCCCACCAGCAGCCTTACAGCAGTTAAATCACGAGATAGTAGGACTTCCCTTCAGGAAACAACGACAAGAAATAATAAATTTTAAATCAATGATTTCCCACAAGGGATAGATATATTCTATTTTAATAAATTTTTTCCATAATTAGAAAATAAAAACTTTTTAACCGTAAACATCATGACCCATAAATTCACTCCCAGCCCTCCTCAGCAAGTAATAATCCACTCATACTAAGAGACCACCTAAAACTAGTATGCAGAACACGCCACGTCTTGATCTGAGCAATGACTCACTCCATCACCGACCGCAACCGACTAAGCACCCAGCCATTCTGCCTACTCCTCGGCACTAGGCCTAAACTATGCCTGACGCTTCATCAGGGTAGCCACCCCCAGGCTTATGCAGCTCTTATTCGCTAAAGTCGTCGCATTTAGATACTCCCCCAAGCCCATGAGATTTAAAAGCATAAGCGTCACACCTAACCCCAAGGGCCGAGTCGCGGTCACCATTAGGAGTCAGCCGCCTGATTTTACCCAGGCGCTGTGGACTTATAGAGCTGCGAAGGAGTATTGCGAATTGCTGGCACTTCAGGTCTGTTGCAGGTTTGTTGGGCAACAACATCCTCCGGCGCAATCTTGAGAGTATCCCTAGCGTTTTATCTGATCTTTACTGCTGCGCGATGCTTTGCTTAGTTTGCAATGAGAACTTTTAAGCAACCCTCGTTAAATATTATCGGTAATTTTCTGTAATTACACCAAGAGTATCATCTTTATAAATATGTTTATGGTATTTTAAGGAAATTGGATGAAGGATTTCGCCTAATAATTCCGTCCAGCCAAAGGGGTAACCCTGAGGTGGATTATAACTATCACTTTCACCTGCATCAGCAGCCTCTAGAGCTATCATGCGTTCAGTCATACGACGCTCCATTTCTTGCAAAGCTTCACCGGCCAATGGAGTCTGTGGCTTAAAGGCAAATAAACCCATGCCCATCAATAGACCGTAGTGGCGTCTAATCTGCTGCCCAAGATGACCAGGAACATTTGCGGTGCTCCACCTCCCAAGTTCAGGATAGCCCGTCGCCCACAATCCATCATCACTATTAAGAATCCGAACACTATTAGCTAAATCTCCACGGATTTCTTTAATATCCGTATAAATGCCACCGTGGTGATACATAATATACATACGCAAGTAGTCAGCTTTATGCACCGGTGTTAGATATCTAAAACCAGGGTGAACACCTCCCCTTACTTCAACTTGAGAAGGGTTGGTTACCAGCTCATAAGGAATTCCTAATTTCTTAAGATATTCAAGATTGCGCAAACGGTTCGCTGTGAGCTCATTCTTCCCCATCCACAAAAACCACAATTTCAAAGGAGCTTCTCTTGGTGCTGGAACTGGGTCAAGACTATTTGACATAAAAGTAGCCCCAGGATTTTCTCGGTAGGTATAGGGAATCAACCTATCCTTTGTAATCCAAAACTTGTCTTTTCCATTTTCTATGTGGGGTTTAAATTTATGTTTTACTTGGTAAAAAATACTGGACATCGCACTACCAAAATTCTCGAAGAGAAAGAGGATAATTTCATTATCATGGACAGGAATATACTTGTATATTCCTGAGCTCCAGTATACCCAAATACTACCCCTCACGCACCGTTAGTACCGCCTCATACAAGTCACGCTTGGACACCCCGTAAGAGGCGGCAACCTGTGCACAGGCATCTTTCAGACGCACCCCGCCATCCACCAGTTCAAGGACGAGATCGGTTAGGTTCTCTGCTTCTTCGGCCTCAGGTGCGGGCGCCCCCTCCACCACGATGGCAATTTCGCCCTTCATGTGCTTGGACTCTGCCCAGGTGATTAGTTCTGCCAGGCTACCGCGGGCTACTTCTTCGTGCAGCTTGGTAAGTTCGCGGCAGACAGCCGCCCGGCGCTGCGCTCCGAAGGTTTCAGCAAAGTCGTGCAGGGTTGCGGCCAGCCGGTGGGGAGACTCGTAGAAGACCATGGTCCGCTCTTCGGCTGCAAGGGCCTTAAGACGGCGGGTGCGGTCTGAGCCCTTGCGGGCCAGGAAGCCCTCGAAGGTGAAACGGCCCGAGGGTAGGCCGGAAACGGCAATAGCGGTGACCACAGCCGAAGGGCCGGGCAGGGCGGTGACGGTCAGACCAGCATCAGCTACGGCAGCTGCCGCCACATAGCCGGGGTCAGAAACCGCTGGCATACCGGCATCCGACATGAGTAGCACGGTCTGCCCGGCTGCCACGGCCTCAACAATCTGCCCGGCACGGTCGGCCTCGTTGTGGTCGTGGTTGACCAGTACCCGACCCCGGGTGGTGACACCCAGCCCGGCAGCGAGTTTGCGCAGGGTACGACTATCTTCTACGGCCAGGACGTCGGCGGACGCGAGCGCCTCACGCAGACGCGGGGAGGCGTCGGCTAGGTTACCGATGGGGGTGCCGCCCAGGACGAGGGCGCCGCCTTCGGCCGGCGCAGCGGGCGTGGTATGAGGGGAGGGTTCCATAGGGTTAAACCCTACTACTTTTGCTCCCCTACAAGTAGGGACCAGATTCCTCCCGACGTCCTTGTCCGCCACACATACAATCGTTACTTTTCTGGTCCCTTGTTACCTGAGCGCTGCGATTCTGCTGCTCCCGTTTTTCCGTTGCATGGTGGCAAGAACTTCACGAACGATCCTCTGCGGGTGGTTCACAACGGTAGACCAGTCATAGCGCAGCACATCCCACCCCGCATTTTTCAGTAGCTTCTCGCGTCGCACCTCGTTGAAGAAAACCTCATCGCGGCTCTGGGAATCAAGGTATTTCACCCGCCCATCAAATTCGAGGGCAATCATTTCATCTTCGTAAGCAAAGTCGAGCCGGAAGTGTTCGTTGTCAACCCAGACATCAACCTGCTGGGTTGGCAGGGGTAAGGGGCTCATGTGTAAGACCCATTTCAGTTTGCTTTCACCAGCACTCTCGCTCGAAGAACTCATGAGGCCGACAACCGTCCGCATTTTCTGAACTCCGCGCCCCCTCTGGCGCCCCAAATATTCCGCGACTTCCTCAACGGTGCATGCTCCCTGATAAAGCGCTGACTCAACCGTAACTAGCGCTGAGGACGGATGCAGGTAGCGGCAACAGTCAGCTAAAGTCCGCAGGCGGGTAGTGAGGTGAAATAAACCGTGCGATGACGTCGTATCGAGAGCTGTATACGAATAGTGCTTTGCAATACCTTGAGCACGCCCCCGTGAACTAGGGTGGCACTGTACATCTACCAGCTTCTGATCTACCACAGCAAAGCCATGCAACCAGGCAGCGGTTTGGTGGGTAAAGATGGTTTGAGGGTTCTTCTTGTAAACAGCAGAAATAAAATAGGGGTACTGCTGATAGCGGGGAAGCTGACGAAAATTTGACTGGGTTGTATAAACACCAGGGAGGAGACGAGTCAGCTCCTGTTGTCTAACCCGGCGAGCGATAACAGTAGAGCTCATACCCAGCTGCTGCAGTTCCCTGTAGGTATAAACGGTTTGAAGGCTATCGAGAATATCCATGACAGCATTCTGTTGTGTATGAGCTAATTTTCTAGAACTGATGTTTCCTGTGGATAAAGTTTCTCCCAGTCTCAACGTATTGCGCCAAAAAAGATTTTTTATCGGTCGGGTTGTTACAGCGCATAAACAGATATCCACAGGGTAGCTTCACCACCCGTGGCTAGAACCCCTGCCCCTCGTAGGGACCAGAAAAATACCGACTGTAGGTCATGGCATGAAGTATTTTGGGAGGAATCTGGTCCCTACTAGATAGGACCAGAGGAAGCTGGTCCCCACGCGTCAGCACATGATTCTGCTGCCCCGGGTAGCATATCTAGGGTGACATCTAACCCTACCTCTGCCGTCCTGACCCTCAAAGACGCTTTCACCGAGTCAGCCCTCCGGGCGCGACTAGCTGTAACAGCGGTACCGCTGCCCCGCTACGGCTGGGTGGCTCCCCTGCTTGTGCTGGTGCTTGCCGGGCTCATGCGTTTTGTAAACCTGGCTAACCCTAACGCCATCGTCTTTGACGAAACCTACTACGCTAAAGACGCCTACTCCCTGCTGCACTTTGGGTATGAGCGCAACTGGTCTGATACAGCCAACGAGACCTTCGTTGCCGGAGCCCCATCGGGCGTCCTTGAAACCGCCGAATATGTGGTCCACCCGCCGGTTGGTAAGTGGATGATCGCCTTCGGCATGGCATTTTTTGGGGACGATAACCCCTTTGGGTGGCGCTTTGCCGCAGCACTCACCGGCACCCTGTCAGTAGGCCTGGTCATGCTGGCTGGTTGGCTGCTCTTCCGCTCAGTGACGGTAGCAACCCTTGCCGGTCTGCTGATTTCTATCGACGGCTTGCACTTTGCGCAGTCCCGTTTTGCCCTGCTGGATATCTTCCTCATGTTCTGGCTGCTGGCTACCTTCGTGGCCCTACTGCTTGACCGCTATCAGGGTAGGCGCCAGCTCGCTGCCCGAATCGCAGCCCACGCCCGCGACCACAACGGCACCCCCACCGACGACTTTATGCTTTACGGGCCCTGGCTAGGCTTCCGTTACTGGCGGTTCATCGCCGGCATCTGTGCGGGTCTGGCGGTCGGCGTCAAATGGAACGCTCTCTTCTTCATCGCTATCTTCGGTCTGCTCACGGTATTCTGGGACGCCAACGCCCGCCGTATCGCAGGTATCCGCCGCTGGTACATCTCGGGCTTCCTGCGCGACGGCGTCCTCGCCTTCTTTGCCCTCATCGGCACCGGCCTACTCACCTACCTAGCGACCTGGACCGGTTGGTTCCTCTCAGACTCCGCCTACGACCGTAATTGGGCAGCAGAGCACCCCGGCGAGGGGGTTCTCTGGTTGCCGGAGTCTCTGCGCTCGCTGTGGGAGTACCACCGCTCTGCCTATGCCTTCCATTCGGGGCTGGATTCCCCCCACACCTACGAGTCCCCGGCCTGGCAGTGGCTGATTTTGGGTCGCCCCACCAGCTACTACTATGAGTCACCTGACCTGGGCGTGAACGGCTGTACGGTTGATTCCTGCTCTGAGGCGGTGCTGAATATCGGCAACCCGCTCATCTGGTGGTCCTTTATCATCGTTGCAACCCTGTCCCTGCTCATTGTGCTGCTGCGCCGCGACTGGCGTTTTGCGGCCCTTTTCGCGGTCTTCGCGGTGGGCTACTTCCCCTGGTTTGCCTACCCCGAGCGCACCATGTTCTTCTTCTACGCCCTCTCCTTCGAGCCCTACCTGATTCTTATGCTGGCAGGTATTTTGGGGCTAGCGCTAGGACGCCCCGGCGACAGCGTACGCCGCCGCCGGGCAGGGCTACTGGTGGTAGGGCTCTTTGTGGTCTTCGCGCTGTTAGTCTCTATCTACTACTGGCCTATTTGGACGGCCCAGACCGTCCCCTACACCGAGTGGCGCGAACGCATGTGGTTTGACGCCTGGATTTAGGGGCTTACTTGGTCAGGAGTTCTTTGAGCTCCTGACGCTCTGCCCGGCGCTTGAGGGCTAGCTGCTTGCGGTAGCGGGTAGGCCAGGTCATAGCGAGGATGGCTGCCATCATCAAGAGGGTGAGGGCACCGGCGGTGGCGGCGGCATCCACCCAGAACTGGGGCGGGTAGAGACGGATGAGGGTGTCGCTCATGCGGAACTGCCAGTTGCCCTGGGGGAAGAAGACCTCGTGGAAGGTGGTGAAGAAGGCTTCCCAGCCGATAGCTCCGGCAACGCCCAGACCGATGAGTAGGGCTAGGGTGAGCCAGGCACCGGTGAAAAGGGAGGAGCGCAGGACGCCCGGGGCCCGCAGGCGCAGGGTTCGAGCTGAGAGCAGGGCCAGCACCAGCATAATGAGGGCAAAGGTCATACTGATCAGCATGACCCGTTTGACGTCGGTCATGTGCTCAACTTCGCTGGCAAGGAAGGCAGTGTTGCCGCCGGTGGTGATATCGGCCAGGTAGGTGTGGGGGGCAAAGTTCAAGATATAGTCCAGCCCGTAGGAGCCCAGACGCAGTCTTTCTTGGGTATCGAAGCCGTAGCTGTCTGAGGGGAAGCCGGGGCGGTGGTATTCGAGCCAGAGGAAGGCGGGGCTGGCGACGGCACGCACGGCTAGCATGATGGTCAGCACGGGAACGGCCAGGGCGATGATAGCCCGGCGCAGCCCCAGCAGGCGGGGCTTGTCGTCTACCGCGACTTCGCGGGCTTCGGCGCGTTCTGCAGCCGGGGTGGATTCAGGGGCGGACGCGTTACCTTCGGGAGCTGCCACCGCGGCTAGGGGCGCGGTCCAGGGGGCGGCCTCGGAGGGAGCGTCCGCCCCGGTCTGCTCTGCCGACGGGCTGGTGTCGCCTACCTCGTGGGCGGTAGGAGCCGGAGTCTGAATACCGCGTTCAGCCCTGCGGGCTGATAGTAGGCTATCGGCCTTAGGCGTGGTGACGGCGGGGGTGAGTTTCTTCCACTCCTGGTTCTGGTCGGGCTGCTGGGCCACGGTGGGTTTCCTCCCGGGTATGTAGGGTGCGTCTGCCTGTGTATTCTACGCGGTAGATATCAAAAACTCCCGCTCGGGCACCGGAGATGGTGCTACAGAGCGGGAGTTTTGCAGTCTGTGCCGGTTAGGCTCTGGTCTTACCAGTTACCCTTCCAGGTTGGGTCGTGGTAGTTGGCGAAGGGGATGTTCCAGTCGCCGTAGCCGTCATCGGGGTCAGCTTGGGGGTAACCGGTGTTAACGGTCTCCACCACATCGCCTACGCCGAAGGTGTTGTAGAAGAACTTAGCGTCATCGGGCAGCATACCGATGCAGCCGTGGGAGACGTTTACCCGGCCTACCGAAGACCAGGCTGAGGGCAGGGCCTGGTGCACGAATACGCCGCCGGAGGTCAGGCGGGAAGTCCAAGAAGCCCAGAAAGGCTCGTAGTAGTGGGGGTCACCAGGAGCCAGGTTAAGGGAGCCAGAGTTAAAGTAGTAGCTCTCGGCCTTTTCCATGATGACCAGCTGGCCCACTACTGAAGGCCAATCAGCATTTCCCAGGGTGATGTATGCTTCGCGCACCATGACATCATCAACGTACATTTTGATGGTCTTGGTGTTGTTATCTGCAAAAGCGTAGCGCTTATTCCAGGTTTTGAAGGTACGAGTGGTGGTGTGGTTACCGATCATGCCGTTGCCTACATCGAGACCAAAAATATCAATGGTGACAGTTACGGTAGAGTTAGTGGCCCATTTATCTTCAGGGCGATAACGCACCATGTAATCGCTGTACCAACGGAACTTACCGGCTTGGTCGCCTCCGCCCTTCACGGTGATGCGCTTTTCTACTTCAGCCTTGTTGAGCACGGGCTCAGAGAAGTTGAACTGAATGATTTTGCCGATGCCGTAGCTGGCTCCATCTTCAAAGTTCATGAGGGCGTCTACTTCGTAGGCAGCGGAGACAGTAGAGAAGGTGCTCTCGCCGGTTCCTGCGGTACCTGCAGCGTCTTCTGCTTCCCACTCTACGGTGTAATCGCTGTGGAAGAGCATACGGTCGGTGGATGTCCAGCTCTTACCGTCTGCAGCTAGCTCACCGGCGAGTTCCTCACCCTCCGCGGTGGCGACAGTAACCTTGGTGAGTGTTGAGTCTGTGGTGGTAACGGTGACGGTCTCGATGGGGTTGATTTCTACCTCGTCGAGGGCGGGGTAAACCTCTACAGTACCGGCAAACTTTACGGTGGGAGTGGGGCTTGAGCTTGCAGTCGCAGCGGCACTTGCGCTGCTGGTACTGCTCTCGGGTGTGGAGCAGGCAGCAAGAGTCATTGTGCCCAGAGCTCCTACGGTCACGAAGGACCGACGGGTAAAGGTGTCTCGGTTGGCTGCGTTGATGGGGTTGACCACGAACTTATCTTCCTTATGTCACGTACTGTGGGCGCAAGTGTGTTGTGTGCTCGTCAAAGTTTATCGGATAAGGGCTCTTTTTGATATAGGGCCTACAAGAAAACCCGTTGGTCATAGACCAACGGGTTATACCGGATCTCGCTCTAAACAGAACGTAGGGGTGGGTAGGACGCTTCTGCCTGCTCTTCTGCCGCGGGGCTGGTGGTGGGCGCGTCCAGGCGCACAACATCCCAGCCTTGGGGGGCGGTGAGACGGTCAGCGTGGAATTCACACAGGTCGTAGGCGTGAGGTTCCCGGTGCACGGAAAGGGGGCCAATCACAGCGGTTGACTGGGCGTAGGCATAAGTGAGGGTGAAAATAGCCTCACGCTGGCAGGTTTGGCGTGAGCACTGGCGGGTGATTGCCATGAATCAAGCCCTTCTTTCTTAGATAGCTTGCTTGCGGAGGCGGCGGCGTTCACGCTCTGATAAGCCGCCCCAGATACCGAAGCGCTCGTCGTTTTCCATGGCGTATTCTAGGCAGGCTTCGCGAACGGGGCATTCGCTGCATACTCGCTTAGCGTCGCGGGTTGATCCGCCCTTTTCAGGGAAGAAGGCCTCGGGATCGGTCTGGGCGCAGAGGGCATCTGCCTGCCAGGAGAGTTCGCCGTCGTCACCGTCTGTGCTGTAGATGCCGGCGGCCTGCTGCCAGAGGGAGAGGGCGTCGGAGTCTGTGGAGAACATGTCGGTAGCTGAGCTGCTGGCGAGTGAGTTTGCACGGCCGCGGCTTTTGGGGGCTGCGGCGTTGAGCAAAGCGGTAGCCTGGTCTTCTAAGTACTGGGCAGAGTGCATAGTGTGGTACTGGGCCGCATCAGGCGTGCGCCCTGCAGCGCCCTGAGGTAGGCGGCTGTGGAGGCCCATATTCTTCCCTTTCATATCCCAAACAGAGGACAGAATAAAAAATTTCCCTGCACCTAATTACACGCGTGTAACGGCCCGTTCGTCAAGCTGGGATTAAAAAAATCTTCTTCACACGAGATTCTCTCACAAAAATTTGCGTTTCTCTGTGGTATATGCATTTGCTGCGGCGGGGGCTCTCTGGCCGCGGGGCGGGCGGTGCCTTAGAGTAGGGAGCATGACAGCTTCTTTTTCCCAGGTCGGTTCTTCTTTTCCGCAGTTCATGGCTCTTTTGGCTCAGCGCCAGTCCCCTGCCCTGCTCTGGTATTCGGCTCCCGGTGAGCGGATTGAGCTTTCGGGCCGGGTTTTTGACAACTGGGTTGCAAAGACCGCTAATTTTTTGGTCGATGAGTGCGAGGTTGAGCCCGACTCCCTGCTAGCGCTCCCCCAGCGCCTGCACTGGCGGTCGCTGGTTTTGGCAGCAGCTGGCCTGCGGGTCGGGGCAACCCTGGCCTGGGGGCAGCAGGCGGGGGCGGACGTCCGCGCCGCCTTTGATACGGCAGAGCTAGAGGGGGCCGAGGCAGAATATCTGCTGGCTGTAGCCGCCGAGCCGCTGGCACCCCGGTTTATGGGGCAGCTACCGCCTGATGTACTTGATTATGCCGCTGAGGTGAGGTCCCACCCCGACATCTATGTGGGCTGGGCTGCCCCAGCAGCAGAGGGCCAGGCGTGGGAGGGCACCAGCTATGGCCAGCTAATGGAGCAGCTTACCGAGCAGGCGAGAGCCCTGGGCGCTAAACACGAGCCTGAGGTAGCTGCCCTCCAGGTTCCGGGGGAGCACTTCGATGCCGCCTATCTAGAGCAGACCCTGGCGGTCATGGCTTCAGGCCGGGCAGCTCTGGTTCTCGACCCGGCAGTAGCCTGGGAGCAGGAGCGTCTTAGTCGAGTTTTGGGCGACGAACGGGCCCGGTCTCTGCCTTCTCAACGATAGGCAGGGAGCCGGTCATAATCTTGGTGGCCTCTTCGATCAGCTCGGCCCGCTTTTCTTCGGAGGTCTTATCGCCGTTATGGCTCCTGCTCTGAGAGAAGACCCAGAACTTGTACAGGAAGTAGCGCACGATAGTGCCCAAGATGGTGCCAATGATGGTACCCGAGATAAAGGACGCCCGGGGGCTGGTCAGATCCAGTACGTAGAGGCTAAAGAGCACACAGGATGCCTCGATGCCGATGCCGATGGCGTTGACGATGCCGAATTCAATGGCCTCGCGTACCTTGTTACCGGTGCGTTTTTCGCGGAAGGTCCACAGGCGGTTTGCTACCCAGGAGAAGATGGTGGCGACAATACCGGCTACGACCTTAGCCTTGGCGTGCCCATCGGACAAGATGGAATGCATCAGCGTCCAATAAATCACCGAGTTAATGATGAAGGCCAGGCCACCGACGCTCAGGAACTGGGCTATCTCCCGGCCGTGACTGTGCCACAGGGTCTCTAGACGCTGTTTGAGTGCGCTCATCGTTTCTCTCCCTCGTCGTATGGTGCGGGGCCCCTCCCGGCGGGAACTGGTATAAGTTCGACAGGGAACGTCTTGACGCACCGACTGAACTGGGGAGCAGGTCTTATTCTGTTCACATAGTACAGGCGCAGCCCTGCTGCCAGCCCGCTTACCGGGGTAGTGTTTTGCTCACAGATAGCGGAGCATTACCTGGGAGATAGCCCGGTATGGCGGTGCCTGTTCAGCATGTAGCTGGGGCTTTTACAAGCACCCTACACCCAGGTAGCCTAGTGAATGTGACTTACCCTATGACTGGACCAAAAATTGGTGTTGTAGGTGGCGGCCAGCTAGCGCGCATGATGGCGCCCGCCGCTACCGAGCTTGGCTTCGATCTTCGTATTCTTGCTGAGAGCGAGGACGTCTGCGCTCGCCGAGCGGTGCCCTTGGCACCGGTGGGTGACTACCGGGATTACGATACCCTGGCAGCTTTTGCTCGCGAGGTCGATGTGCTCACCTTTGATCATGAGCATGTGCCCACCGATTTTCTGCAGCGTCTGATGGATGAGGGCGTCAATGTTCAGCCCCGCCCCGCTGCCCTGGTCCACGCCCAGGACAAGATTGAGATGCGCAAGGCCGTTGACCGCCTGGGCCTGCCCAACCCCCGCTGGGCCGAAGTGCGCACCCTAGATGAGCTTCTCACCTTCGGTAATGAGGGTGGTTGGCCTGTTGTTCTGAAGACCCCTCGCGGTGGCTATGACGGCAAGGGCGTGATGGTGCTCGATGATGAGCAGGACGCCCGCGAGAAGTCAGCGCCCTGGTTTGAGCAGCTACCGGCCCGCACCGATTTTTCAGCACTCCTAGTAGAGGAAAAGGTTCCTTTTACCCGCGAGCTTTCTGCCCTGGTAGCCCGCCGTGATTCTGGCCAGGTTAAGGCCTGGCCCGTAGCCGAGTCCATTCAGGTGAACTCGGTGTGTGACGAGGTTATTGCCCCGGCCCCCGGCATCTCCCCCGAGGTAGCAGAAGCTGCCCAGGCAGCCGCCCTTAAGGTTGCAACCGAACTGGGCGTCACCGGCGTGATGGCCGCTGAGCTCTTTGAGGTTCCCGGCTCTGAGGCGGGCTTCCTCATTAACGAATTCGCCATGCGCCCCCACAACTCCGGCCACTGGACCCAGGACGGCTCAGTCACCAGCCAGTTTGAGCAGCACCTGCGGGCCGTTGCTAACTACCCCCTGGGTAGCACCGACATCAAGGGCGAGGTCGCCCTGATGAAGAATTTCTTGGGCGGCACCAACGACGATATCTTCGGCGTCTACCCGCAGCTCATGGAAACCTACCCGGCGGCCAAGGTGCACTACTACGGCAAGGCAGTAAAGCCCGGCCGCAAGATTGGGCACATCAATATGGCCGGGGCAGCCGCTGACCTTGAAACCCTGCGGGCAGAGGCCACCGCGGCAGCCTCCCTGCTCACCGACGGCCCTTCTACCCCCTAACCCCGCGGAATCAGCCCGGCCCTACCCAGGTGGGGCGGGCGTCCGCACCACCCCTACCTTCAAGGAGCAAGATGACCTCCCCCTACGACTCCAATAACCCCATTGTCGGCATCGTGATGGGCTCAGACTCAGACTGGCCGGTCATGGAAGCAGCAGCTGAAGTCCTCGAAGAATTCGGCATCCCCTACGAGGCAGACGTGGTTTCAGCCCACCGCATGCCCGAAGACATGATTGCCTACGGCCGTGAAGCAGCAGACCGCGGTATCCGCGTCATTATCGCCGGTGCCGGCGGTGCAGCCCATCTGCCCGGTATGCTGGCATCCGTTACTCCCCTGCCCGTTATCGGTGTGCCGGTCAAGCTCAAGTCTCTCGACGGCATGGATTCGCTCCTGTCGATTGTGCAGATGCCTGCCGGCGTGCCCGTCGCGACCGTCTCCATCAACGGCGCCCGCAACGCCGGCCTGCTAGCCCTGCGTATGCTCGGTTCAGGCAGCGACGGCTTTGCCCGCCAGGTACGGGCCGACCTCGTAGACTTCGCCGCTTCCCTGCGCCAGACCGCCATGGACAAGGGTGCCGCTCTGCGCGCCAAGGTTGAAGAGCACAAGGCAGAACTCGATGGTGAAGGGGCCGCCCCCAACGCACCCGCACAGCCGCTCACCGCTCCCGCCCACAATGACGAACGGGACGGCCAGCAAAAGACCCCCTACGCGCCCTAACCCCCTGCCCAGCGGCTCCTGCCTGCCCCTCGGCAAGTTAAGGAAGACCGCTCCGGGAGCACCCAGCTTCTTTCAGTAGTGTGGTTGAGTAGATTTCAAGATACTCAACCACACTCAGTTATTTTTTAGGCCCACCACGCCAGGGAGGCAAACACATGTCCGGTGAGCGCAAGCGCCCACGCTCCGCAGCCCCTATCACGGGTGTCAGGGGGCGGGGCCAGCACCTGGTAGAACCTACCTACACCGATCCGCTGAAACACCCCGAAGCGGCATCGGCATCCGTCCGTACCCGCCGGGCCTGGGTCTTGCTCCTGCTCACCCTCTTCCTCCCGGGCTCTGCCCAACTACTGACCGGGCAGAAGACTCTGGGGCGCCGGGCACTAAAGGTTACCTTCACTGTCTGGGGCCTTGTGCTAGCTCTACTACTACTCTGGACGCTCCGCCGCACCCTCGTGCTTTCCCTGGTCACCAATACCTGGGTACTGCTACTTGTAGCAGCGGCCCTGGTGGGTCTAGCTATTGGCTGGGTCTGCCTCTTCCTAGCAACCCTGCATGCCATTCGACCGGGCCTGCTCCAAGGCCGCTCTAAACCACTGGTCACTCTTGCCCTCGTCGCCTGCATCGCCCTCACCGGTGGCGGGCTAGGCTACGCCGCCTACATCACCTGGGTAGGGCGCGGTGCACTCGGCAACATCTTCGCCGGCGGCACCCCCATCAAGGAACAGGACGGCCGCTACAACATCCTGCTCATGGGCGGGGACGCCGGCGCCGACCGCGTAGGCCGCCGCCCCGACTCCATGACCGTGGTATCCATCGACGCCACCACCGGCCAGGCCATCACCATCTCAGTACCCCGCAACCTACAAAACGCCATCTTTGAAGACGGCTCCCCCCTCTGGGGCGTCTACCCAGAAGGCTACAACTGCGGCGACGAATGCATCCTCAACGCCCTCTACCCCACCGTCACCGCCGACTACGCTGACCTCTACCCCGGCGCCGACGACCCCGGCGCCGAAGCAACCATGGACGCCGTCTCAGGCGTCCTCGGCATCACCGTCGAGAACTACATCCTCATCGACATGTCAGGCTTTGAGCAGCTCATCGACGCCCTGGGCGGCATCACCATCGACGTAGGTGGCTACGTTCCCATCGGCGGCGGCACCAACGAAATTACCGGCCTGCCCAACCCCATCGACGACTACATCGAGCCCGGCGTACAGCACCTCGACGGCTTCCACGCCCTCTGGTACGCCCGCTCCCGCGAAGGGGCCTCAGACTACGACCGTCAAGCCCGCCAGCGCTGCGTACAGGCAGCTATGCTCAAGCAGCTCGACCCCGCCAACGTACTCACCAAATTCGCAGACATCACCGCCGCAGGCGAACAGGTCATCGAAACCAACATCCCCCAAAACGGCCTCGCAGCCCTCGGTGATGTTGCCCTCAAATCCAAAAACTACGACCTGATCCAGTTCGCAGCAGGCCCACCCTACTTCGACACCCTCTTCCCCACCTACCCCGACTTCGACCAGCTCCACACCGCAGTCCAGCAGGTCATTGCAGACTCAGCCTCAGGCATCCAGCCCACCGTCACCACCGCAGCTGCCTCAAGCACCGGCTCAGCAGCGTCCGGCCCCTCAGGCCTCGACGTGATTGAAACCGCCGCCTACCGCGCGCAGCTCACCTCAGAACTCAGCGAGAACGGTACCTGCTCGGTCCCCTAACCCCACGACCTACAGCAAAACGGTAAGCTGGTGCCCATGAGTACAATTCTGCAGTCAGATATTTGGGCCCAGCTCCAAGAAGCCAACGGCCATCAGGTCTTCCGTGGCGAAGGTAAAGGCTGGCGTTACATGGCCACCCTTGAAGGCGGCTCCACCGGCCGCTACCTCTACGCCCCCTACGGGCCCGAAGCCGACAGCGCCGCCGCCTTCGACGCAGCCATCGCAGATATGAAACGCGTAGCAACCGACAACAAATGCTGGTTCATCCGCATTGAGCCCATCAATGACGCAATCTGGGGTTCCCAGAGCGGCGAAGCCTTCCTCGCCGCCCGCGGATTCACCCTCTCACCCCGCCAGGTGCAGCCCTCACACACTCAGATTATTGATCTCACCCAATCTGAAGATCAGATTCTGAAAGACATGAAATCGACCAACCGCAACCTGCACCGCAACATCCACAAGAAGGGTGTAACCTTCGAAAAGTCCCAGAACCCCGCAGATATAAAGATTCTGCTCAAGTATCTCGACGAAACCGCCGGTCGCGCTGGCTTCAACCGCCAGCAGGACGACTACCTCACCCGCGTCGCCCAGGTACTCATGCCAGCGGACGCCGCGGCCCTCTTCATCGCCAAGGTAGACGGTGAGCCTATCGGAGCCTCCCTCACCTACGATTCAGACGACACCCGCGTCTACGCCCACGCAGCAACCTCCTTTGCCCACAGGAAACTTCAGGTAGGTAACCCCCTGCTCTCCACCATCATCCTGGACGCCAAAGAAAAGGGCCTGACCTACATGGACCTCTTCGGCATCGCCCCCAACGACGACCCCAACCACGAATGGGCTGGCTTCACCAAGTTCAAGAAGTCCTTCGGCGGCACCTCGGTAGCCTACCCCGGCACCTGGGACCTGCCCGTCTCAACCACTGGCTACAAGGCCTACCAGGGCATCCGCGCAGGCCGCGAAGCCCTAGCTCAGGGCAAGAAGTTCGCCACCGGCACCCTGCTCTCCGAGGCCAAGGACGCCGTCGGTAAGGTTCGCGCGCGTATCGGTAAATAAGATTGAGCAGGTCTTCCCTTCGCCGACTAACCTTCTTGGGCTCGCGCTGGGCGCTCGCCCAATTCATGCCAGCCCCAGCCAGTCGGCTTTCGGGAAGACCTGCTCAATCTCTAGTATCCGAACCTACATCTGCTCTAGAGTTCTAACGGTTCATGGTCCCGGCGATCATTGCCGAGTAGCGGGAGAGCTTGTGCTCAGCCTCAATCAGGCGCACGGTGCCTGACTTAGAACGCATGACCAAGGACTGGGTGGTGACGGTGTCACGGCCGTAGCGCACACCGCGCAGCAGCTTGCCGTCGGTGATACCGGTTGCGGCGAAGAAGCAGTTATCGGTGGTGACCAGCTCATCGGTGGTAAGTACCGCATCCAGATCATGGCCAGCGTCCAGGGCCTTCTGGCGTTCGGCGTCATCAACGGGGGCCAGACGTCCCTGAATAATGCCACCGGTGGCCTTGATAGCGCAGGCAGCCACGATACCCTCAGGGGTACCGCCGGTGCCCATCATCAAATCTACGCCGGTGCCCTCACGGCAGGCGGCAATAGCACCAGCGACATCGCCGTCAAGAATCATGCGGGTGCGGGCGCCAGTTGCGCGAATCTCTTCAACGAGCTTAGCGTGGCGGGGGCGATCCAATACGCAGACAGTAAGCTGGTTAATGCTGGTGCCCTTAGCCTTAGCGACCAGGTGCAGGTTCTGCTTGACCGGCAGGCGCAAATCGACCAGATCAGCCGCCTCGGGGCCGGTAACCAGCTTCTCCATGTAGAAGACAGCGGAGGGGTCAAACATGGTGCCGCCTTCAGCTACCGCAATGACGGAAAGCGCGTTATCCATACCCAGAGCGGTCAGGCGGGTACCGTCGATGGGGTCAACGGCAACATCGAACTTAGCTCCTGAGCCGTCGCCCACCTGCTCCCCGTTGAAAAGCATGGGGGCCTCGTCCTTCTCACCCTCGCCAATCACCACAGTGCCGTTGAAATGCACGGTCTTAAGGCGAGCGCGCATGGCATCAACAGCAGCACCGTCCGCCATGTTCTTGTCGCCTGCGCCCACCAGCGGGCCCGAGGCAATAGCGGCAGCCTCGGTTGCGCGCACCAGTTCCAGCGCCAGGTTACGATCTTCGTTGCTTACGTTTGACATGACTCACCTTCGAGTAGCTTCCAACAGTGCCAGCTGGCTCCCTGCGCAGGGCGCTCAGCCTCCACCCTCTAGACTACTCGCTTCCCCGCCGTGTTACGGGCCGGTACGCCCCTACTTGACACAGATGACGCCGGCAATTCTCACTCGCAAGTGGCACAGGGCGCCCCCTTTAGACCAGAATAGAAGGCGTGACTTCATCGACTAACCCCAGCAACCAGCCCCTGCCCCAGGCGTCCGCCCCCAAAACCCAGGCCCCGGACGCCACCGAGCAGGTAGTCCCACAAATTACCGAAAAGCAGGCTGCCCGCATCAATGCGCCCGCCCGCAATATGGTGATTTCGATGATCGTCATGGTGCTCTTGCTACTGCCGGTCATCTGGCTGATGCCGCAGCCCAACAAGAACCCCTACCGACCCACCGTTGACCTCCCCGTGATTGCCTACGAGGCCAGCGCCCAGGCAGGCTACCCGGTTGCAGCCGCCGAACAGGAAGGCTGGCACTACAACTACGCCCGCTGGAACACCGGCCAGGCAGACGGCATCAACTACTGGTCCACCGGCCAGGTCACCCCCTCCAACGACTTCATCGAGCTCATTCAGGCCACCGACACCAACCCCACCTGGGTTGCCCAGACCGTAGGTCAGGCTGTACCCGAGGCTACGGTGCAGGCCGGGGGCGTGGACTGGGACGTGCGCTCTCTCGTGGATGCTGACGACAAGAGCAAAGTCACCACTTTCTACATCGGAGAGGTAGACGGTACCACCGTCATTCTCAAGGGCGAGGCCGAGGCAGCTGAATTCCAGGCCCTGGCTGAAGCTACTGTCGCCTACATGGCAGCCCCCTCATCCACCGCCTCCCCCACCCCCTCAAGCGGAATCCAATAAGCCGCCCACCGGCGTCCTTACAAAAATGTAATTCGCCTTACACAGGTTTTTAGGTGGGCAGGTTGCTAGGTTAAACCTAAACCGCTGCGAAAGGACGCCCGCCGTGAGCACTATCGAAACCCCCATCCAGGCCTGGGAACGCCTTGTCGAAGGCAATGCCCGCTTTGTGGAGGGCAACCGCTCCCACCCCCACCAGGACGCCGCCCGCCGCGCTGAACTGGTAGCTGGCCAATTCCCCTTCGCCGCAATTTTCGGTTGTGGCGACTCCCGCCTGGCAGCAGAAATCATTTTCGACCTCGGCCTGGGCGACGCCTTTGTGGTACGCACCGCCGGGCAGGTGCTGGACGACGCCGTCCTCGGCTCCCTGGAATACGCCAGTGGGGAGCTCAAGACCCCGCTCATTATGGTGCTGGGCCACGACTCCTGTGGCGCTATCACCGCCACCCACAAGGCCCTGGTCGAGGGTGAAATGCCCGGCGGGTTTATCCGCAATCTGGTGGAGGGTATCTTGCCGTCAGTTATTTCACCGGAGTTGCCCGAAGGTGCCTCTATCAACGATATGGTGGTGGAGCATACCCGCCAGACTGCAGCCCGTATTGCCGAGCAGTCCGGGATTATCCGTGAAGGCATCGAGGACGGCACCTTGGCCGTCATCGGCGTCTTCTACCACCTAGCCGACGGCAAAGCCGACCTGGTTTACTCTTCCTCCCCCGAAATTGGATATGGTAAGAACAGTCAGCCTTAATAGGGAAGACACCATATCCCCACTAAGTCACGAATATTCACACCCTGCATGACCAGAATCACGAGAGACTGAGGTTTATTCATAAGGGGTTCTGCAGGCTCACACTCGTTACCGACCCTCTCGCCTGATTCGTTTCGCTCGCTAGGCGATTCACTCCATGTACCGAGCCAGCAGCTTCACTGTGAGCCTGCTCCACTTACCCTAATGGATAAGCCTTACTACTCAACAATACGAGTGATGATTTTACTAAATCTATAAAAATTCTATCGGTGCACAGTTACCGAGGCTTATTCAAAAGTAGACACGCACCCCACACCCACCAACTAGACAACGGCCCCACCCGCGGCAAAAATATGAGCGTTAAATCTCTACAAATAACCTCAAGCCATACCGGACAAGACCGTTGCTA
>NZ_CAKMSR010000013.1 GCF_928381705.1 Rothia nasimurium
GCCACACCGAGGATTTCCCGTCGGGGGCTAGATATATGCTTCCGGAGCATATACTTTCCGGAAACCTACAGGTCAATCCGTGAAAATCCGCGATTCCGGACACACTTTTTGACCCTTAACCCGCAATTGCCTTGCCGGTGCCTTCTTCATTGCCGTAGATTTTGGCGGTGTCGATGTGGCGGTAACCGGCGTCAAGGGCCAGGCCGACGACCTTTTCGGCGGTGTCGTTTTCAACCTGCCAGACGCCGTAGCCCAGCTGGGGGATGCTGTTGCCGTCGTTGAAGGTGAGAAGGGGCGACTCAGTCATGGTTTTTCCTTTCGAGTATGCACGGTCACACCCCACTCTAGTCCGCTCTTCTGTTAGCCCCTAGCCTGTTCGGTAGGGGTGAACGTGCGCCGGTCGCTGTATTCGGGGGCGCCCAGGTCGCCTTCGGCGGGGTCGCCGCCGAGGCGGTGGTTACGGTGCAGGGCTTCGATAGCCGCTATTTCGTCAGGGGTTAGTTCCATTCCCTGCATCGCCAGGTTGGAGGCCATGCGGGAGGGTGTTTCGGTCTTGGGGATAACCACGTTACCTATAGTCAGGTGCCAGGCCAGCACCAGTTCGGCTACCCCGATACCGCGTTCGCCTGCGAGCTCTTGCAGGGCGGGGTCGGTCAGCACCAAGCCGTTGCCGAGAGGGCTCCAGGCTTCGGTGAGGACGCCGCGGGCTGAGTTTTCTGCCCGCATGCTGGTTTGGGTGAGGTAGGGGTGCAGTTCAATCTGGTTGACAGCCGGGGTGACGCCGGTGTCGCCGATGATCTGGTCAAGCTGGGTGTCGGTGAAGTTAGAGACGCCGATGGAGCGTACCAGCCCGCGCTCGCGCAGCTCGACCAGGGCTTCCCAGGAGGCCCGGTAGCGATCAAGACTGGGCTGGGCCCAGTGGATGAGGTAGAGGTCGAGGTAGTCCAGACCCAGAAGTTCCAGGGAGCGTTCGGCCGCTTCGATAGCGGTGTCGTAGCCCTGGTCGGTATTCCAGAGCTTGGTGGTCACGAAGAGCTCGGCGCGGGGTAAGCCAGATTCGGCCACGGCCTGCCCCACTCCCGCTTCATTCTTGTAGATGGTGGCGGTATCGATGTGACGGTACCCGGTGTCGAGGGCGGTTGCTACTGCTGCTGCGGTGGCAGCCGGTGCGATACGGCAGGTACCAAAGCCTAGCTGGGGAATGCTGCAGCCATCGTTCATGGTCAGGGACAGGTTCATGGTGAGGTCCTTTGCTGTGGAGAATGCAGGGGCGGGGTGCAGTGGCAGCCAGCTGGCTCGGGGCTGGCGTTCAGGGTGCTGGTTGCAGCCGCACCCCTGCCTGCCGTTTTGACTAGCGGCGCCGACGTCCGCTCGTCTTGCGAGCCTTAGGTTCTGGCTCTTCGAGAAGTAGGGAGAGGGAGATACGTTTGCGGGCGGGGTCGGCCTCAACCACACGGACCTGCACAATGTCGCCGGATTTGACGATGGTGTGGGGGTCGGAGACGAACTCGCGGCTCATCTGCGAGACGTGTACCAGGCCGTCCTGGTGCACACCGATGTCGACGAAGGCGCCGAAGGCCGCGACGTTGGAGACGGTTCCTTCAAGAATCATGCCGGGGGTAAGATCTGCGATCGTTTCGATGCCTTCTTCGAAGCGGGCGGTGCGGAATGTGGGGCGGGGGTCGCGGCCGGGGGCAGAAAGTTCGGTGATGATGTCGGTGATGGTGGGGATGCCGACGGTGGCTGTGGTGAAGTCACGCGGGTTGAGGGCAGCGAGGGCGTCTGCGCTGACTTTGCCCTGGGTGAAGCCGCCGGCTGCGGCCACAATCTTGCGGGCAAGGTCGTAGGATTCGGGGTGCACACCCGAAGCATCCAGGGGTTCACTGCCGTCGGTGATGCGGACGAAGCCGGCTGCCTGTTCGAAGGCCTTGGGGCCGAGGCGGGGCACCTTGAGCAGGTCGGTGCGGCGGGTGAAGGGGCCGTGCTCGGTGCGGTAGGCAACGATATTTTCGGCGATGGTCTTGTTGAAGCCCGCCACCCGGGCAAGAAGAGCCGGGGAGGCTGAGTTGACGAGTACACCCACAGCGTTGACGGAGTCTTCGACCACGCCGTCGAGGGCGCGGGTGAGGGCAGCCGGTGAAACATCGTGCTGGTACTGGCCGACGCCGATGGATTGGGGTTCGATTTTGACCAGTTCGGCCAGGGGGTCTTGCAGGCGGCGGGCGATAGAGACCGCACCGCGCAGGGAGACGTCCATGCCGGGGAGTTCGCGGCTGGCCAGTTCTGAGGCTGAGTAGACGGAGGCTCCCGCTTCGGAGACCACCACTTTTTCAAGACCCCGGTAGCCGTTAGCAGTGCACTGTTTGATGAGGTCACTGGCAAGTTTATCGGTTTCGCGGCTGGCGGTTCCGTTGCCGATAGCAACCAGTTCTACACCGTGGGTGCGCACCAGCTGGGTGAGGGTGTCGAGGGAGGCCTGCCACTGGTTTCGGGGGGCGTGGGGGTAGATGACGTCGGTGGCCAGCACCTGGCCGGTCTGCCCGATGACAGCAACCTTGACGCCGGTGCGTAGCCCGGGGTCGAGCCCGAGGGTGGTGCGGGAACCAGCGGGTGCTGCCAGCAGTACATCGCGCAGGTTCGAGGCGAAGACGGCGATGGCGTCCTTTTCCGCCTGTTCAAAGAGGGAGGTTCGGGCTTCTGCGGCGAGGCGGGGCAGCAGACGCTGGCGCCAGGCCGTCCGCACGGTCTTGGCCAGCCAGCCAACCACCATGGTTTCGTCGGAGACCATGTTGAGCACCTGGGCCCCGATCCCCAGGGCCTCAGCCACGGTGCGTTCGTACCAGCTACGCTCCCGGTCGTATTCTTCGGCCAAAATTTCGGCAGCTTCGCGGGCGGCCCCTCTGAGGGCGGACTTGGCCGGGGGCAGCACGTCCACATCGAAACTGACCTTAACGGCGCCTTCTTTTTCGGCACGGAGCAGGGCCAGCACCCGGTGGGAGGGGATGCGACGGATTTCTTCGTTGAACTCGAAGTAGTCGCTGAACTTGGCCCCGGCGTCCTGCTGGCCGGGAATCAGGCGGGAAGTGATGACGCCGCGGCGTACGAAGCGCTGACGGAGGGTTTCAGCCAGGGCAGGGTCGGTCATTGCCTGCTCAATCAGGATGGCTCGGGCCCCGTCTAGGGCGTTGTCGACCGAGGCCACGGTCGCCTCAACGGTACCGGGTTCGGCATCCGCCAGTTCAGGTTCGACGTAGGCGTCAGCGATATCGGCGGTGGGGGCGAAGGGAACTTCAAGCAGGTCTTCGACCAGGGACTCCAGCCCGGCCTCGCGGGCAAGGAAGGCCAGGGTCTTGCGCTTGGTTTTGTGGGGGGTGTAGAGCGCTTCGAGCTCGTTTTTAGTCGGGGCGGACGCCAGCGCTGCGGCCAGCTCGTCGGTGAGCAGGGCGCGTTCGTGGAGGGTCTGCATAATAGCTGCCCGGCGCTCTTCGAGTTCCCGCAGGTAGCGCAGGCGTTCAGCAAGAGTGCGTAGCTGGGCATCGCCCAGCCCGCCTGTGGCTTCCTTGCGGTAGCGGGCGATGAAGGGCACGGTGGCCCCGTCATCGAGCAGGGCTACGGCTGAGCGCACCTGGTCGGCCCGGGCACCGAGTTCTACAGCGATACGTTCCTCAATAGGAGGAAGAGGGGTGTGGGAGTCTGCTAGCGCACCTGCATGTGTCATAGTTTCTAGTTTCTCATACCGGTTTGCTACCGGAATCAGCAGGGCAGATTAGCCAGGGGCGCAACCCAGCCGCCCAAGGCCCCCAAGCCGGGTGCGGGCGTCCGTTCATCTGCGTGTAATAGTTGCGCTTGCAGTGGTCAGAGAGGGGTAGCACCCCCTAAAGTGGTTCTACAGGGTATTCTGGGGGCCGGTCTAGGTAGGCCTAGCCCCAAGCTTTTCACCCCAAACACAATCTTGTATGACCTTGCTTTGGAGAACCACCGTGCCAGATGCAACCGACCTTACCTACAACGATTTCTGCGAACGCTACGATTCCCTGCTGGGCGGGCTCGCACGCATGGGCTGGACCTCCTCTGAAGCTGTACACCGCGCGTCCGTTCTCTACCCCGACATCGACCGCGACCTGCTGGACCAGGCAGTTCACTCCGGCCGCTGGCTCTTTAGCGGTAGCCAGGGGCAAACCCACTCGAACGTGCTCATGGCCTCGGCTATCTGGTATGCGGTAGCTGTCAGTTATGGTCTTGAGCCCGACTACGAGTACGCTGCGGTGGGCCTTGACCCCACCATCATCCAGGATCTTCCGCGCATGCTTGAGTCCTTTGCGGTGCCCGCTGAGGCAATTGCCGGAATTGTCGGGCGTATCGGTGCGGCCCTCAAATACATGGCAGAGCTCCCCTATACCCTGCTTGAGGAGCAGGCCTACGATGACTTCCTCGCCAACCTGCCGCAGGAAATTGCCCATATCTCTCGCGGGGATTTCTCGTGGCCCCCGTCCCGGGCACTGATTGAAGACCGCCTGGGGGACCGTTCCTGGTCGAAGGCCCTGCTGAAGGTGGGAGTCTGCCCGCCGGACGCTGAAGATCAGGGCATTAAACTTGCGGCCAACAGCCTGAGCGAGCGCACCTTCCGTAATACCCTGGGCGAGTTCTTGAACTACTGTATTCGCTACGACCGTAAGCCTTCGGTGTTGCTCTACGGCAGCTGGGCCGAGGACCCAGCCCGGAGCGGACGCGTGCCCCGCCTGGGCGCGGTTCGAGCCAAGTACGGTTCCTGGCACCTGGCCCTGCAGGCTGGCCGTCAGATGCTTAACGATGCCCTGGCTATGGGGGGCTCACCTGCCCTACCCGCCAGATCTGTCGCCCAGCCCCCCGTGGACCCCACTGAGCCTCTCAATATCGAAGATATCCAAGCCCAGGGCATCGGCGTGGTGCGGCCCAAGCCCCTGACCGACAGTGAGCGCTCGGCCCGCGCCTGGCAGGGGCTGATGTCGGTGATGGAGCAGCGCCTGGAAGAGCTGCCCTGGAGCCTCTCTTTGCGCATGTACTACATCTCACCCGAGGTAGTGGCCACCGGGGACTACACCAACTATGTCAGTATTCTGCGCTCCCCTGCCGGATACTTCTGTGAGCTGACATCGCCTGAAGAGTTTGGCCTGATTGAGGTAGAGCTCGATACGGATTTTCTGGAGGGGGCAGGCTGGCGGATGCCCACAGCGGGCGGACGCTGGACCCGCAACTTCCTGTCGGTCAAGGACGCCGCGCACGGCATTATTGAGGCTATGCGCGAGGGCATGGGCTGTGACCACTCTGATTACTTCCAGTCGGACGACCCCACCGGTAGCCCCGCAGCCAATGTTGCTCACCCCAGCACCGGGTCTATCCCCATGGTGCCGGTGACCGGCAGCGGCTATGTGGTGATTGAGGACTTTGATTAGAACACCCAGCTTACGGGGCTAGAATAGGTGGCCTATGAGCACCTCCCGCAAGCGCCGTTCCGCGCCCCGTCTTTCCTCGCCCAGTGACCGCCAGATTCGTGCGGGCGTCCGTTTTGTAGCGGATTTGCCCCGGGGTCTGCGGCGGGCGTTAGCCCTCCTGCTGGTTGCGGTGTTGCTGGTGGGCGGTGTGCTCTGGCTGCGGTCACACCAGTGGAATGTGCGATCTGCCCTCGATAGCCTGCTCAATCCTGCGGGTACCGCTGTGAGTACCGGTTTTGCGGGTTCGGGGGTGCAGACCTATTCCACCGCCAGTGAGGTGTTAGATGGCCTCACAGTGGCAGAGGCCTACGCAGAAACACGCTACAAACGGGACGCCTATGGGGAGCCCTGGGCGGATATTGACAAAAACGGCTGCGACCAGCGCAACGATATTCTGACCCGCGACCTCACCCACCTTGAGATTGGGACTAACTGCTATGTGCTCTCGGGGAGCCTGCTAGACCCCTATACCGCTGAAAGCATTGACTTTACCCGTGGCCCCAAGACCAGCGAGGCTGTACCCATTGACCATGTAGTGGCCCTCTCTAATGCCTGGGTTTCTGGAGCCTGGAAGTGGAGCGCAGACCAGCGCGTACTACTAGCGAATGACCCGCTCAACCTGCAGGCGGCGGGGCAGGCCGCGAATACTGAGAAGTCCGATAAGAGCGCGGACGCCTGGCTCCCCCAGCCAGGCTACCGCTGCGAGTATGTGGCACGGCAGGTATCGGTCAAAGCTGCCTACCAGCTCACTGTCACCAGCGCTGAAAAGCGGGCTATGCAGGGCGTCCTCGCGACGTGCCCTGACCAGCCCGCTTACAGGTCCAGCTTCGCTGGCTAGTTGTTCTTAGCCTTCTCTTCAGCGCGGGCGGTGAGGGTCTGGCCGCGGTTCTTGCGGTAGACCAGCCACCAGCCTGCGCCCAGCAGGGCGTACCAGACCGGCATGGCAATCAGGGCCTGGCGGGTGTCTTCGTACATAAAGAGCAGCACGATGACGCCCGCGAAGAAGGCCAGGACGGCGTAGCAGGTAAAGACTCCACCGGGCAGCTTGTAGACGGATGCCTCGTGTAGTTGCGGGCGGGTCTTGCGGTACTTGAGGTAGGCAATCATAATCAGCGACCAGGTAACAACGGTCAGAACCGAAGCTACGGTGGTCACCAGGGTGAAGGCCGCGATGAGGGAGTCACCCGAGTAGAGCAGAATTAGGCCCGAGAAGAGCAGCACGGTGGTCAGGAAGAGACCGTTGCGGGGCACGCCATTCTTAGAGAGCTTGCCAAAGATGGCGGGGGCGCTACCGCTTTGGGCCAGGCCGTAAATCATGCGGGAGGTTGAGAAGATACCCGAGTTAGCGGACGAGGTCGCACTGGTAAGCACCACGAAGTTCACCAGGTGGGCGGCAAAGCCCAGACCCGCCAGGGTGAACATTTCAACGAAGGGGCTCTGGCTGGGGTCGATGTTGCGCCAGGGGGTGACCATGAGAATCACGGCCAGGGTCAGCACGTAGAAGATGATGATACGCACCGGTACCGCGTTAATGGCGCGGGGCAGGGTCTTGGTGGGGTCTTTGGTTTCAGCTGCGGTAGTACCAATCAGTTCAGCGCCCAGGAAAGCAAAGATGCCAATCTGGAAGGCGGCAAAGAAGCCGCTTGCGCCCATGGGGAAGAAGCCGCCGTCATTCCACAGGTTTGCAACGGAGGCCTTGTCACCGTTGGGTGAGGTAAAGCCAGCAACCACCATCACCAGGCCCACGATGATGAGCAGGACGATAGCCACAATCTTAATCAGCGCAAACCAGAACTCGATTTCACCGAAGTTCTTCACGCTGGGTAGGTTCAGGGCCAGCAGCAGACCGATGAGGCAGAGGGCTGGGATCCAGGCGGGGAGGTCGGGCCACCAGAAATGAACGTAGCTGGTGATGGCGATGATATCGGCAACACCGATGACGACCCAGGTAAACCAGTAGGACCAGCCCATCAGGAAGCCAGCGCTGGGGCCCAACAGGTCGGTGATGAAATCGTTGAAGGTCTTGTAGTTGAGGTTTGACAGCAGCAGCTCACCCATGGCGCGGAGCACCAGGAAGATCACAGCACCGATGATGGCGTAGACCAGCAGCAGTGACGGGCCTGCGAGTGAGATAGTCTTGCCCGAGCCCATAAAGAGGCCGGTACCGATAGCGCCACCAATGGCGATGAGCTGGATATGACGGTTCGAAAGACCGCGCTGCAGGCCTTCTGCCGCCTGCGGTTCAGGTGTGTGCTCGGCTGTAGCCATGAGCGCCCCCTTAGAAGAGTCAAAGACCTGCCAGGAGCGAACACACTCCCCTGCTACTGCGGTGAGTGCAGGGGGTAGATGCCTTTCCAGACCGGTATTTTGTTATAGTTCAGGTCAAGTGTAGTCCTTCTACCGGGGGTATTTTTTCACACAGGCTTCTAGCGGGCGTCCGCTTCGTTGCCTCTTCTCGCTGTTCAAGCCACCACCGCCGCGCTAGAATGTTTACACGGAAACAAAATTTTCTCGGGTTGCCGCGCGACACCGAGGCCCCTATCGATAGGATTTCTCATGCCCAAGCTTTCAAACGCCGCCCTCCGCCTGACCACCGGTGCCCTGATTCTCAATTCAGGCATCGGCAAGCTCTCCATGGACGAGGCTACCTACGGCCACCTCAAGGGCATGGCTTCAGCCGGCGTGCCCCAGGTAGCCAAGCTCTCCGACAAGCAGTTCGGCAAGGCACTTGCCATCAGCGAGACCGCCCTGGGTGCAACCCTACTCACTCCCTTCATCTCCCCCAAGCTGGCAGGCCTGGGCCTAACTGCCTTCTCCAGTGGCCTACTGAGCATGTACTTCGGCATTGATTCCATGACCGAAAAGGACGGCATTCGCCCCACCCAGGAGGGCACCGCCATGGCGAAGGACGTCGTCCTGCTCGGCGCAGGCCTGGCCCTACTCTTCTCCAGCAAGAAGTAGTAGCAACCCCAGACCTCTTCTGCCCAACCGCCTTTACCCCTACGGGGTGAAGGCGGTTTTTCTATCCTTAATAAACCGACAGGAAGCAGGCTAATTATCAGCCTTATGATAAATTAACGAGAGTTAGACCACAGAGAAAGAAGGGACTAGAAGAGTGGGCACCCTGCAAGAAGCACTCGACACAGCCAGCAGCTTCATCTGGGGCCCCTTCCTCCTCCTACCCCTGCTGATTGGCACCGGCATCTTCCTCACCGTCCGCCTGGGTCTTATCCAGCTCAGACTCTTCACCAAGGCCATGAGCCTGCAATTCGGGCGCCGCTCCCGACAAGAAGGAGCCAAAGGCGAAATATCCTCCTTCCAGGCCATGAGCACAGCGCTAGGTGCCACCGTAGGCACCGGCAACATCGTTGGCGTAGCCCTCTCCCTCAGCATCGGTGGCCCCGGAGCTCTCTTCTGGATGTGGGTCACCGCCATCTTTGGCATGGCTTCAAAGTACGCCGAATGCTTCCTCGGCGTCCGCTTCCGCCACCGAGACAAGATGGGTGAGCTCACCGGCGGGCCCCAGGCCTACCTGCAACGAGGCATCCCCAACCGCTTCGGAAAATTCCTCGCCACCATGTTTGCCATCTGCTGCGTCTTCGCCTGCTTCGGCATCGGAAACATGACCCAAGCAAACGCCATCTCAGCTAACCTAGAGCACTCCTTCAACATTCCGCCCTACCTCACCGCGGGCGTCCTTACCCTAGGAACTGCAGCAGCCCTGCTCGGCGGCATCAAAACCGTCTCAAAGGTCACAGCCCTTTGCGTACCCCTCATGATTCTGCTCTACCTGGGATTTGGAACCTATATCGTGGCCATCAACGCCCACATGCTCCCAGAGGCCTTTGCCATGATTATGCGAGGCGCCTTTACCGGCGAGGGCGCCCTCGGTGGAGCCGTCGGCGCCGGAATGATCTTTGCCCTGCAGGTCGGCGCCCAGCGCTCACTATTCTCCAACGAGTCGGGTATGGGAACAGCAGCTATCCCCGCAGCGGTAGCAACCACGTCCCACCCCGTCCGCCAGGGGCTAGCCTCCATGACTCAAACCTTTGTCGACACCATCGTGGTGATCTCAATGACAGGGTTCATCCTGCTCACAACGGGCGCCTGGCGGGGCGATGACCCGGCCACATCAACATCCATTGCTTTTGCCACCGGCCTGCCCGGTGATTGGGGCGGCTACGTCGTCACCTTCTGCCTGGCACTCCTGGGCTACTCCACCGTGCTCGGCTGGTCCTACTACGGCGAACGCGCCCTAGAGTCACTCGGTGGTGGCGCCAAGGCTATCGTTAGCTATCGCATGATTTTTGCCCTGGTCTGTGGGCTTGGCGCCATCGCCCCGCTCACTCTGGTTTTCACCTTCTCAGATATCATGAACGGCCTGATGGCCATTCCCAACCTCATCGGCCTACTACTACTCTCTGGTCTTGTAGCCCGCGAAACCAAGAAGTACCTCACCCACGACCCCAACTTTGAAGCAACGGTCGATAACATCGACAGCTTCATGTACGGCCATCTCGGCGGCCTGGATGCCCAAATCGACCACGAGGTTGACCTCTCCCAGAAGAACCCGGTTCTAGAGCACCCCGATACCACCAGCCTCAAAGTAATTACCGAAAAAATGATTGCCGACGAGGCAGCCCAGAGCTCCCAGCCCCAGGTCTACGACGTCACCCTCGAAGAGGTCAACACAGGAAGTATCCCCCTACAGACAGGCTCCTTACCCATCATCCAGCAGGCAAAGCCTACCTTCGGCTCCCCCACCGACCCACGCGCTATCGACGACTCGACCGAGAGCACAAAATAGTTTTTCGTATCTATCACACATATTTAGCCCATAAAGTAGTACAGTTGGTTTTTAAAAAATGCATCGGGCAAATTCCACGCTGAACATAGCTTTTTTAAATTTTCCTTGATTCATCAAGTGTTATTCCGTTCCAGACCGGAACAAACGGGCCCGTCTCACCCTAAATACAGCACTCCACAGAGACAAACCAACCGCACCCCCAGAAGCACAATCCGGTTTTTCAGCACAGTAGAGCCCACAAGGCACCACCCACCCCACAGACTGCGACATAAGCGCACCCAAAATACCGCTAAAGTGGGGACAGAACTTTTCGCATTCTGAACATATCCCGCAGGATACTCACGAAATAGCCCACAAAGCTCTCGCGGTCTCCCCCAAGGCTTACGAGCACCACTCACTCGGTTTCGCACCTGTATATAGAAGAGGACACACCCATGTCATTTACCCCAAACCGTCGCTCAGCCCTGAAGCTGACCGCAGCTGCATCCGCCGCGTCCGCTCTGACCGCAGCAACCACCACTAACGCCCACGCCAACGGCCAGAAGCGTATCGCTATCATCGGCTCCGGCTACGGCGGCGCTGTAGCCGCCCGCGCCCTGACCGAAAAGGGCTACACCGTCGACATGATCGAGATGGGTGCAGACTGGGAAAAGATGGCAGCCAAGTCAAACGGCTACAAGTTTGACCAGATGACCTCCCCCACCGAACGCTCCATGTGGTTTGAAGACCGAACCGACATGCCTCTCTCAAGCATCGCAGGCATGGACTTCGTCAACCGCTCCATCGGCCGTGCAGCCGGCGTACTCGGCGTTGAGCGCTTCGCTAACATGAAGGTCTACGTGGGCAAGGGCGTCGGCGGTGGCTCCCTCGCCAACGGTGGTATGGCCGTTACCCCCATCCGGTCCTACTTCCAGCAGGTCCTCCCCCAGCTCGACGCTGCGGAAATGTACGCAACCTACTTCCCCCGTGCCAACTCAAACCTTGGTGTCAACGTACCACCCTCCGACATCGTAGGTACCTCCAAGTGGTACCAGTTCTCACGCGTATCAGCCTCCCAGGCAGCTAAGGCCGGCTTTAAGCACCAGTTCGTCCCCAACGTGTACGACTGGGACTACATGCGCCAGGAAAACTTTGCCCGCGTAGCTAAGTCCGCGCTCGGCGGCCAGGTTATCTTCGGTAACGACTACGGCAAGAAGTCCCTGCCCAAGACCATCCTCGCCACTGCTTTCGCAACCGGCAAGGTCAACCTGACCGCCATGACCGAGGTAACCTCCATTACCCAGCAGGCCGATGGCACCTTCTCCCTGGACCTGAAGACCATCGACTTCAAGGGCAACCTGGTCAGCAACACCAAGAAGGTCTACGACCGCGTTATCATGGCTGCCGGTTCCGTGGGCACCAACCGTCTGCTCCTGCAGGCCAAGAACTTCGGTACCATCAAGAACCTGCCCGCGACCCTTGGTACCAACTGGGGCCCCAACGGCAATATCATGGTTGCCCGTAATATGAACGCTGCGACCGGCGGCTACCAGTCTGGCATCCCTGCCATGGGCGTCTCCAACTGGGATAACTCCACCAACTCGGTCTTTGCCGAACTGGCTCCCTTCCCCGCAGGTATCGATATGCGTATCGGCCTCTACCTGGCCATCACCCACAATCCAAACAAGGGTAAGTTCACCTGGAACCAGTCCACCGGCTCCATGGAGCTAGACTGGGACTCCGTCAAGGCAGCCCCCGGCGTTGCAGCAGCTAGGGCCTTCATGGATAAGATGAACGCCGCTAACTCAGGAACCAGCTACAACAAGGGTCTCTTCAAGGACGGCAAGACCTTCGCTGACTACTTCACCTACCATCCCCTCGGCGGTGCCGTCATCGGTGAAACCACCGACCTCAACGGTGAAGTTAAGGGTGTTCCCGGTCTCTTTGTTATGGACGGCTCCCTCATCCCTGGCAAAATTGGTGTTAACCCCTTCGTAACCATTACTGCTATCGCAGAACGAAACATGGACCGTCTGCTTGCAGCAGGCCGTTTCGCCTAAACAAGAAAGCACACACAATGACTGCGCACACTCCCAAACGCCGCACCGTACTGAAGGCTGGTGCCTGGGCGGCCCCCACCGTCCTAGCCACCACCGCTGTTCCCGCCTACGCAGCGAGCTTCGAAGCCAGCAACCTCACCGACATGGCTATCGAACTTACTGACCCCAGCATGGACTGGTCAACCTTCACCCCTGTCTACGACACCCCCATCTACCGTGGCCCCACCACAACCTCTAGCGTTGCTGGCCGTGCCTCCTTCCCCAAGAGCATGATCATCACCAACGTTGGTAGCGTTCCTGCAGTTGCCCCCAGCGGCACCCTGCTGACCGACATGCAGGATGTTGTTTCCGACGGTACCGGCTCAAACCTGGCAGGCACCTACGTCAACTCCACAGACCCACTGGTCACCTTTACCTTCGCTGGGCGGGAACGCTGGGGTACTCCCACCTTCACCTGGTCCTACGCAGGCACCCTACAGCCCAATGAATCTGTCGAGATTCCCCTGCGCTATTACGTGAATTTCCCTTTCTGGAACGTCCAGTACGAGCTTTTCGTAGCAGTTACTGTCATCGATGAGATGGACGGCGATTCAGACGATAACTTTGAGCACATGGGCGTCACCCAGGGCCGTGTTATCTACTAAGTAGAACCGTCAGGGACCCTCCACCGGGGCAGGCTGTTTTCAGCCTGCCCCGGTGTCTATCTGTGACGATATACTTGGGGAAGTCTTTCTTTCCCCTACCGGCGGCACTTTGCGTTTCCGTGCGCGCCGGTTTATCTGTTTCAACCTCGCAAGGAGAGTTATGGAAACCAACAAGCAGAAGCAGGATCTGGCGGCTAAGGCCGAGCGCGCAGCGGCAGGTGAAGACCTGACCGCCCCCGTCCCTGAGCAGTTCCACCGCCAACCCTACTCGTTCGTCCGCCGCGGCGACCGCCTGACCGCCCGCCGCCAGAAGGCCTGGGATACCTACGCCCCTACCCATGTGCTTGACCTACCCCGCAAGATCGGCGACACCTCTGTAGCTGAGGGCGCGGTTTTTGACCAGCAGGCCCTGTACGGACGCACCGACGCCCCTCTCGTTGTTGAAATCGGCTCAGGTCTGGGCGAGGCTATCGTCAACCGTGCCACCCAGGTACCCGAGGCCAACTTCCTGGCTGTTGAGGTCTACACCCCCGGCATCGCTGACCTACTGCTCAAGATGGGCCAGGCCGGGGTTGAGAATGTGCGTGTGGCCCAGGCTAATGCGCCCGAGCTGCTCGATAACCTACTCGAAGAGTCTTCGGTTGATGAACTCTGGGTCTTCTTCCCCGACCCCTGGCACAAGGCCCGCCACCACAAGCGTCGTCTGGTCTCCCCTGCCTTTGCAGATAAGGTAGCCCGGGTTCTTAAGCCCGGTGGTATCTGGCGTCTGGCCACCGACTGGGAAGAATATGCCCTGGTCATGCGTGAGGTACTTGATGCCCACCCCGACTTCACTAACGCCCACGCCTGTGAAAACACCACCGATGAAGACCCTGTTGGCGGCTGGGCCCCTCGTTGGGACGGACGCGTGGTTACCAGTTTCGAACGCAAGGCCGGTGAAGCGGGCCGCAGGGCTCACGACCTGACCTACATTCGTCGGTAAAAATCCGTTAGCTGTGTAAAACAGGCGGGTACCTGAACACACCATAGGTGTGCGGGTACCCGCCTCTTTTATAGGCAGAGGGTCTTCTTACTGCCCCGTTTTCTCGTAGGAGTCAATCGCTCCGGGGTGCCCCTGCATAAAGGCGTCAATCTCAGCCTTAGATGCGGTGAGTTTGGGGTCGTTGGCCAGGTAGTACTTGGTCTCTCGAACGATTAGCCCCGACATGAGGAGCAAGCCAATTAGGTTGGGAATAGCCATGAGCCCGTTGGCAATGTCTGAGAAGGTCCAGGCCACGGTCAGCTCCATGGTGCAACCGAAGTAGACAATCACCGCGAAGAAAAGGCGGTAGGGGGTAACGCCGCGGCGGCCGAAGAGGCGCTCAATGTTGCGTTCGCCGTAGTAGGCCCAGCCCAGAATGGTGGAGTAGGCGAACATGACCAGGCCGATGGTCACAATCCAGCTTCCAGCGGGGCCTATTACCGAGGCGAAGGCCTGACTGGTCATCACGGAAGCAGAAATTTGCTCGCCGGTTGCAGGGTCGCTGGCGTGCCAGATACCGGTGACAACCAGTACCAGGCCGGTGCAGGAGACCACGATGATGGTGTCGATAAAGGTCTGGGTCATCGATACCATGCCCTGTCGCACCGGGTGGGTGGTCTGGGCGGCTGACGCGGCGATAGCGGCAGAGCCCATGCCGGATTCATTGGAGAAAATACCGCGGGCCACGCCGTACTGCACGGCGTACATGAGGGTGGAGCCCACAAAGCCGCCGACAGCGGAGGAGCCGGTGAAGGCGTCCGCAAAAATCTGGCCGAAGGCCGCGGGCAGGTCAGCGGCGTGCACACCCAGAATATAGAGGGCCCCGCCCACATAGAAGAGGATCATAACCGGCACGAAGGCACTGGTTACCCGCCCGATAGATTTGATACCGCCCATCAGCACGAAGAGGGTGATGAGGGCCAGCACGATGCCGGTGAGGGCTGCGGGCAGGTGGAAGGTATCTTCAAGGTTGTGGGCAATGGAGTTACCCTGGGCGGTATTGCCGATGCCGAAGGACGCCAGCACGGCGGCTACCGCGAAGAAGAGGGCTAGGAATTTGCCCAGGGGGCCTTTGATGCCGCGCTGGAGGTAGTACTGGGGGCCGCCGGAGACTTCCCCCTTGGCATCTGTGGTGCGGTAGCGCACGCCCAGGAAGGCTTCGGAGTACTTGGAGGCCATACCGAAAATAGCGGTGACCCACATCCAGAAGAGGGCACCGGGGCCGCCGATAGAAATCGCGGTGGCAACGCCGACGATATTACCGGTACCCACCGTCGCGGCTAGGGCGGTGGTGAGGGACTGGAACTGGGAGATGTCGCCGCCAGTGGCGCCGTCGTCCTTGCGTTCAAAGAAGGCTAGACGGTTAGCGACCAGTAGTTTGGTGAGCTGGATAAAGCCCAGCCGCACCGTCAGGTAGATACCGGTGCCAAGAAGCAGCGGTATGAGCACAAAAGGCCCCCAGATGAGGGAGCTTATAGCGCTCAAGACGTCTTGAAAGGTCATGTGGTGTCCTTGATACAGGTCGCTGCGGGCGAGGGAGCACCGCAGCTGCGTGATGAATAAGGACGCCCCGCCGCAGGCGTGTGCACTGCGGTGGGGCGCCATTCAACTATAGCGAGTCAAGAACAGGAAGACCTATATCGTCTTACCCTGTGTACCTGCTGACTAGCCGGTATTCTCTACACCTTACTGGCGGCGTCCTTACTGCGCCTCGGCCAGTAGTTCACGCACGCGCGGCATCACCTTGGTGCCGTAGAGCTCAATCGAGCTCATGGAGTGCTCGTGGGCCAGAGCTCCGTTGGAGAACTTAAGATCAAAGCGGTTGATTCCCAGCTTCTGAGCGGTATCGGCAATTTTTTGCGCGACGGTTTCGGGCGAACCTACATACAAGGCACCGTGTTCAATTTCGTGCTCAAATTCGCGTTCCCCTGCCGGCCCCCAGCCGCGTTCAGAGCCAATTTTATTACGGTTGGCAATCCAGTGCTCGCGCAGCTGCTTGCGGGCCTCTTCGTCGGTGTCGGCGATGTGGCCGGGTGAGTGCACCGCAATGGGCAGGGTTCCGTTGCCCAGCTGCTCGTTGGCTCGGCGGTAGAGGTCGGTGTAGGGCTTGAAGCGCTCAGCCGGCCCGCCAATAATAGCCAGCATGAGCGGGGTCTTGTACTGGGCCGCGCGGGCAACAGATTCCGGGCTACCGCCAACAGCCAGCCAGTGCTTGAGGAGTCCCTCGGTCTTGGGGTAAATCTCCTGATTTACCAGGGGTTCACGGTTGCCGGGGTTCCAGTTGAGGGGCTCCTGGGTGATGATTTTGGTGAAGAGGTCGAACTTCTCAGAGAAGAGGGAGTTGTAGTCTTCGAGTTTGTAGCCGAAGAGGGGGAAGGACTCGGTGAAGGAGCCGCGGCCCAGTACAGCTTCGGCGCGGCCGTTGCTGAGGGCGTTGATGGTGGCGAAGCGCTGGTAGACGCGGATGGGGTCGTCGGAGGAGAGGACGGTGACGGCCGAGCCCAGGTGGATGCGGTCGGTGGTGGTGGCTAGCCCCGCCAGGATGGTGTCGGGGGCGCTGACGGCATAGTCAGGACGGTGGTGCTCACCTATGCCGAAGAAGTCGACGCCTACGCGGTCAGCGAGCTGGCCCTGCTCTAGGACGTTGCGAATCACCTGGGCGTGGTGCAGGCGGTTGCCTGCCAGGTCGGCGGTGGTGTCTCCGAAGGTGTCTAGCCCCATCTGAAAGGCGGTGTTATCAACGCTGGGCAGGCTGGGGCGCAGGTCGGGGGCGGTGCTGATGCTGGTCATTTCGATTACCTTTCGGTGCCTTGTTGATCGTTTACAGGAGGTTCAACACCAGCCTACATTACTTTATTCCGAAAGTTTTTAAAGAGGCAATCTTCCGTTCCCACAAAGTAGTCTCGCCCTCACCTTTACAGGGAGCGCAGATACTCCCGCAACCCAGGCAAAGTGAATCGCACTTTACCGTAGCCTGCTGGCTCTATCAGTCCAGCCGCTATCAAACGCGCACGATAGTTACCCACCGTATTTTTAGTCGATTCCGTACGCTCAGCTAGAGAAGAAACTGCAGAAACCTCATCGTCAATAGCCATCGCCTGCAAAAAATCTAAATCCTTAGCCGATACCGTCGCTAGAGCCGACTCAATAACCATCCTCCGATTTCTGCGGCTCGCTTCTCTAAAAGCCAACCTAGCATCTTCTTCCGCCAAAACAGCTCCGGGCGTTAGTCTCTCCGCCATTTTCCACAGATGATAGCCCACAAGCTGAATCATAAAAGGGTATCCACCCGTTACCTCCGCAGCTTCCAGAAATATACTTTCCTCGATAGCAATATCAAGCGCATCAAATGCATGCCGATAGGAGTGCGCAACCGCCTCCACAGGAACGGCAGCCAAATCAATTCGATCCGCGCGCCTAAGAAAAGTAGCTACTCCCTCGTTAAGCAAGTCCGATACTGCCGCAGGCAACCCCGCAAAGACGAGAGCGATAGGTAGAGACTCCCTAATATAATGCTGCACCCACGATGCTAGAAGGGAAATCTCTTGGCGATCCGCTGCATGGATTTCATCAAGCGTAATGAGCAGGCCGGTACGTTGTTTATCTAAAATATGCAGGAGTTCTTCAATAGATTGGCGGGTTTCAACCTGTTCTTCAGGCCGCAAGGTGGTTGTAATAGATACACCAGCAACTGCTATCCCCGTTAACCTCCGTGTAGCAGGCTTCTCCCCAAGTTCTTGCTGATAGTTGCGAACTGATTTTCCAATTCGTTCAGCAAATCCAGGTGTGGCGGTCTCAGATATAACCACCCAGCCTTCCTTACGAGCAGCATATTCAGCCTCGTTTAGCATGACTGTTTTCCCGATTCCCCGGGCACCCGTCATGATAGTGAGTAGGCCAGGGGCACCAGACCTGATTTTCAGGCCATAGATAAATTCATCTAACATCCCGTCTCTACCCACCAGCTGAGGTGGCTCTGCGCCAGCGGTGGGCCTAAAGGGGTTCATACGCATAGTCTGTGATGCCTTTTGAGATGCAACCATATATTTACTTTATGTGTTTTTATGTACCTTGTGTACCCTTGTGTACTTGCTATGTTACGCTGAACCACCAATACCCTCTATAAAAATGTGCCCCTGATTGTTTTCAGGGGCACATGCACGTATATCAGTGGTTAGCGCGGCCGGTAGAGCACCACGGCCTGGGAGGTCTGGCGGGCCGCCGGACGCTTGCCCCGGGCCAGGTGCACAGCCCCACCTGAGGTTCCGGCAGCAAAGATGCGAGAGTTCTCCTGCAGACGGTTGCGCAGGGTCTCATTTTCAGCCTGTAGCTCGGTCATGCGGGCTCGCAGGGCCTCCACCTGGTTCTCCAGCTGCATGATACGTTTGATACCCTCGAGCGAGACGCCGGACTGGGAGAGCTCCTGAATCTCCTGGAGTTTCTGCACATCGCGTTCGGAGTAGCGACGGGCCCGCCCCGGGGCTCGCTGGGGCTGCACCAGCCCCAGGCGGTCGTACTGGCGCAGGGTCTGCGGGTGCATACCGGCCAGTTCAGCCGCTACGGATATAACGAAGACCGGGCGGTCAGATTCGAGAGCCATTCTTAGTCACCAGCTTTCCTCAGCAGGTCCTCACGGGGGTTGGCCTGGGGTGCCACCGCGAAGAAGGCGTCAAGGGCTGCCTCAGCTTCGGGTGTGAGGTTGGTGGGCAGCTGCACCTCGGGGATAACCAGCATATCGCCGGTGCCTTTCTTGGTCACGAAGCCGCGGCCCTTAGCACGCAGCTTACGGCCGGACGGGGCCCCGGCAGCCAGGCGGAGTTTGACGCTCCCGCCGTCGAGGGTGGGGGCCTCAATCACGCCGCCCTTGACGGCTTCTTCCAGGGTGACGGGCACACGCACGAGCAGGTTATCACCCTCGCGGTCAAAGACGGGGTGGGAGTCCACACGGACGGTGACGATCAGGTCCCCTGCCCCACCGGCACCGGGGTGCCCCTTGCCTCGGGCACGGATTTTCTGGCCGTCCTTGACGCCGCGGGGCAGGCGCACCTGGGTTTGGGAGCCGCCGGGGCGGAAGACCGAGACCTCAGCGCCGTCGTAGGCCTGCTGGATGGTGATGCGGGCGCTGGTGGTGGCGTCCTCCCCCTTGGGGGCTGAGAAGCCGCCACCGGGGAAGCCACCCGCACCGCCAGGGAAACCTCCGGCGGAGCGTCCGGCCCCGCCAAAGCCAGCACCGCCACCGAACATGCCGCCGAGCAGGTCTTCAATGTTGATACCGCCAGCGCCGCCGGGGAAGCCCCCGGCCCCACCGGGGAAACCGCCCGGGAAGCCGCCACCAGCCCCACCGAATCCGGCAGCGCCGTACTTGCGAATCTGGTCGTACTCTTCCTTCTGCTTGGGGTCTGAGAGCACGTCGTAGGCTTCTGAGACTTCCTTGAATTTCTTCTCAGCGGCCTCGTCGCCGGGGTTCTGGTCGGGGTGGTGCTTGCGGGCCAGCTTGCGGTAGGCCTTCTTGATATCTGCCTCGGAAGCGTCCTCGGCTACGCCCAGTACCTTATAAAAATCTTGATGGAGCCAGTTTTCGCTCGCCATGTGCCTCTCCTTCCGAGGTAGATATTCAACTATTTATAGAAGTTTATTCAAAGAATTCTACAATGGGCCACCCTTTGCAGACTTACTTCACCAAATTTTTAAATTAAAATTATATTTCTTTTATTAGCGTTGCCACGACAGAAAAAATAATCCCAAGAAGGCATAGAATTGCTGCACAAATTGCGATATAGAAAGCCTCATCCGAATACTCTTGGAGCATACTAACCATCTCCCAGATTCTATCATTATCAAGATTTTCGGGAACTTCAGAGACAGACACCCCTAAAGCCGTTGTATAGGAAATAAGAGATGTAACCACTGCCATATGAATCGCACCGGAGATTGCTGCTATTGCTAGACCAGTTTGAAATGCAAACCCTGCAAATTTTTCCATTATTAGATATTTTGCGGGCCTCTTTATACAACAAAAAATGACAACGAAGCCGATGCTAAAAATTGCGAGTGGAAATACTCCAATAAAATAGCTCATAATATATAAACCTCTTGACATAAGGGGCGGGCACCTAGCCTGACGTATCAGGCCGGGTGCCCGCCCGCGTCCTTATTCTGCTACCGCAACAGCTACCTGGGCGGTGCGGACCACGCGGTCCTTCACCTTGTAACCGTTGCGCAGGACCATGGAGACTGAGTCGGGCTCAACCTCGCTGGTGGGCTGCTGCAGGACAGCCTCGTGAACCTGGGGGTTGAAGGGTTCGCCGACTTCGCCAAAGCGCTCTAGGCCCTGCTTGGCTAGGGTTTCTTCCAGCTTCTTGGCGATGGCGGCGAAGGGGCCTTCTTCAAGGTCGCCGTGCTTGCGGGCGGCATCGATATCGTCAATGACGGGCAGCAAGGCTGCTACCAGATCGGCGATGACGAAGTCGCGCAGCTGGTCTTTTTCCTTGGCGGTGCGGTTCTTGTAGTTGGTGAACTCGGCCTGAAGGCGGCGCAGATCTTCAAGACGTTCGGCGGCCAGGGCCGCGTCAGCGCTCTCAGCTGCCTCTGCACTTTCGCCGGCCTCGGCTGCGGCAGATTCCTCATCTGCCGCAGCGTCAGCAGCTACACCTTCGGGCTCGGGGTGGCCTTCAGCAGCCGGGGCAGCGAAGGCGTCCTCCAGAGGGTCGGTGCCCTCGGGCTGGTTGTCTACGGGCTCGTTGGTGTTCTCAGCCATGATTAGTTCTTCTTCTCGTCTTCTTCATCGATTACTTCGGCGTCAACGACGTCGTCGTCTTCAGCCTTGGCGCCTTCACCGGCTGCAGCATCTGCCTGAGCCTGGGCGTAGAGAGCCTCGCCCAGCTTGGTCTGAGATGCCTGCAGCTTCTCGAAAGCGGCCTTGACGGCGTCATCGTCTTCACCTTCGAGGGCAGCCTTCAGGGCGTCAACGTCGGCCTGAACCTCGGTCTTGACGTCCTCGGGCAGCTTCTCGCCGTTGTCCTTGATGAGCTTCTCGATGGAGTAGGCGGTGTTCTCAGCAGCGTTGCGGGTCTCGGCTGCCTCGCGGCGGGCCTTGTCCTGCTCAGCGTGAGCCTCGGCATCCTTGACCATACGGTCGATGTCTTCCTTGGAGAGGGAGGTGCCGCCGGTGATGGTCATGGACTGCTCGGTGCCGGTGCCCTTGTCCTTAGCGGAGACGTGCACGATGCCGTTGGCGTCGATGTCGAAGGTAACTTCGATCTGGGGGACGCCGCGGGGGGCGGGTGCGATGCCGGTCAGCTCGAAGGTGCCCAGGTTCTTGTTGTCGCGGGTGAACTCGCGCTCGCCCTGGAAGACCTGAATCGATACTGAGGGCTGGTTGTCTTCAGCGGTGGTGAAGGTTTCGGAACGCTTGGTGGGGATCGCGGTGTTGCGCTCGATCAGCTTGGTCATCACGCCGCCCTTGGTTTCGATACCGAGGGAGAGGGGGGTGACGTCGATGAGCAGGACGTCCTTGCGCTCACCCTTCAGCACGCCTGCCTGCAGGGCAGCACCCATAGCAACAACCTCGTCGGGGTTGACGCCCTTGTTGGGCTCGCGACCACCGGAGAGTTCCTTGACGACCTCAGTGACGGCAGGCATACGGGTTGAGCCACCGACCAGCACGATGTGGGCGATGTCTGAGACCTTGACGCCTGCTTCAGCGATCACATCATTGAAGGGCTTCTTGGTGCGCTCGATCAGGTCTGCGGTCATGTCCTGGAACTTGGCGCGGGTCAGCTTTTCATCCAGGTGGATGGGACCCTCGGGGGTTACGGACAGGTACTGCAGGGAGATGTTGGTGGAGGTTGCAGAAGACAGTTCCTTCTTGGCCTGCTCTGCGGCTTCACGCAGGCGCTGCAGGGCAATCTTGTCCTTGGAGAGGTCGGCGCCGGTCTTGGACTTGACCTGCTCCAGCAGCCAGTCGACGATGCGCTGGTCCCAGTCGTCGCCACCCAGGCGGTTGTCGCCGGAGGTTGCGCGTACCTGGATGGTGGAGAAGCCGTCTTCGTCCTTGCCAACTTCGAGCAGGGAGACGTCGAAGGTACCGCCGCCGAGGTCGAAGACCAGGATCAGTTCGTCTTCGTTACCCTTGTCGAGGCCGTAGGCCAGGGCTGCTGCGGTGGGCTCGTTGACGATACGCAGGACGTTGAGGCCCGCAATTTCGCCGGCTTCCTTGGTGGCCTGACGCTCGGCGTCGTTGAAGTAGGCGGGGACGGTGATGACGGCGTCGGTGACCTTGTCGTTCAGGTAGGCTTCAGCGTCGCCCTTGAGCTTCATGAGGGTACGGGCTGAGATTTCCTGGGCGGTGTACTTCTTGCCGTCGATGTCGGTGGTCCAGTTGGTGCCCATGTGGCGCTTGACGGAGGCGATGGTGCGATCAACGTTGGTAACGGCCTGGCGCTTTGCGACGTCGCCGACCAGAACTTCGCCGTCCTTTGAGAATGCGACGACGGAGGGGGTGGTGCGGGCGCCTTCTGCGTTGGCAATGACGACGGGCTCGCCGCCTTCGAGGACTGATACAACTGAGTTGGTAGTACCGAGGTCAATACCTACTGCACGTGACATGTTTACTCCTTATGGTTTGGTTATCTGTACATCTTTCAAGCAAGTTGAGTCTTGCAGGCTCAACCCGCTTGTCTTGATATCTAGTTTGCCACGTTTTGAGCAGAAGTCAACAGAGTTGAGTCAAAAAGACTCAACTTTTTTGCGCAGATTAAGTTTAAGCTAGTGGGGAGCGGACGGACGCCCGCCCCGCCTTTGCAGGGCAAAGGCGGGTGGCGGCGTCCGCACCTTTTAAAACCCTGAAAGTGAACATAAAGAAGTCGGCACCCCACAACAAGGGGGTGCCGACAGATCTGATACTTCGGAGACTCTACGTCTTAGTTGAGCTCAGCTTCCTTACCGTTGAAGGTATCGAGCAGGCTGGCCTTAAGGCTCTCTTCAGCGTTCATACCTACGGCCATCCAGTTCTCTCCATAGGTAACCCAGCCGCCTTCAAAGTCAGACTGAGAAAATTCGGCAACCTGATTCTCATCAACTGAAGCACCGTTTACATAGAACCCCATAATGAGGGGCGAAGAATCGTCAATAGCCATCATGCCTTCAAAGCTGCTCAAGTCGGCCGGGGAGCAAATATAAATATTGACATCTTCAGGGGCAACACCCAGATCGGTAGCCCCCTGTTGCTTAGTCTCTTCAAGAGCTGACTCCAAGATGGTGTCACCGCTATCAGCACAGACAGAGGCGGCAGAGCCTGCTGTGGCTTCCTGCATCCCTTCCTTAAACTTGTCGTAGCTGGAGACCTTACTCGCCCCACCAAACGCGCCAGTCAGGAAGATTCCAGCCAGAATAGCTATGGCAATACCGATAGCCATCAGGCCGCCGATGAGCAGACCCATGTTTCTCTTTTTCGGGTCAGCGGGAGGCTGGGGCATAGGGCCGCCGATAAGAGTATCGGGTGCCTGGGTGCCGGGCGCAGGCTGTGGGACGCCCTGGGCGGACGCCGCCTGACCTGCACCAGGGAGGTTGGGCTCAGGGTTTGTAGGCTGCTGAGTCATGGCAATCTCATCCTTCATACAGATAGTGTGTGTCTTAGCTAACTTTACAGGCGAAAATGGTCAGCTTGATTATATTTCGCGCGGTGTTTGCGTTTTCCCTGTACTATCTCTGGACTTCTTTGCCGTCAGTTTCGAGCTCGGCCCTCCTGCGCTTAGATTTTTTCCCATTACGTACAGCCAGAATTGCAGCGACTATTCCGATGACGAGAGGAACCCAGGCTTTGGAGTATTCCATAAGAAAAATAAGCCAGTCCGGTGGAGTAATAGTAGGCCAGGGGACGCGCCAGGAAGGAACGGGCAGACTTATCTGGGGTGGGGCAGGCAGGGAAAGAGTAAATTCTGGGACAGGCAGGGCTATCTGGGGCGCATTTATATCGGGAAGACGTTCGACTAGCCACTGCACTACCCTACCCAGCACAGGCATAAGCACCAGCATGGCGAGAAACCAGGCAGAGCGGCCCAAACCGAACAGCAAGGGCAAAACAAACCGTCGAGAGGGGCTTCTTTCAAGCGCCTCACGGTAGGCTTCTGACCGGCTACCGGCTGGCACGTCGAGCTCGACATATTCCTTAGCTGTCCCATGTTTATAGGCCACGACCAGCAGCTCATCCAGAAAGTTTGTGGTGAGTTTAAGCTGGGGGTCTGTGGGAACAGCGGTCTTAGCCCGGGAGAACTTTCCGTCTAGAAGGTTCTTCTTGAGTGCAATGCTGGTAGGAGTATGGTCATACCGGCCCACTACTTCACCGTCAACGAGCACCCTCACCCGTTGCTTAGGCCGGTCGATACGTTCGGCGATACGTTCACGGATCTTTGCCCCTACCGGAGACTCGTTAAGGGCGTGCAGTGACTTCTCGTCTGGTTTTTTGATAGGCCAGTCCGGGTCGATCTCGATGAATTCGGCATCAGATCCACGCTCCAGAAGCAGATGCCCTGCCACAGGGTGGTGCAGTTCCCAGCGGAGCATTACTCTTTCCCTCCAGAGCCTTCTTTACCCTCGGAACTTGTACCCCACTCGTCCGCAAATTTTTTGTGCCAGGGGCTGACAGACACGATATAGATGATGACTACCGCCCAAACGTACCAGCCCGCTCCGTCCGGATAAAAAAGCCTGGAAGCCAGCCACATACAGGCTGCGGCCAACAGGCAGAAAGTGAGATTAGGTCGGTAGGTTGCCGCATCGTAGGCAGCAAGAATCGCAAGGACGAGTGGGGTGCCGACCAGAATCGAAGTAATCACCACTTGCTCAGGCGCAGTCAGCGCTAGAACCCAGGGCGCAAGAATGAAAATGAGCGGTAGAGCGGCAAGAGCTAGGCGGTTACCCCCGCTGCGGCGAGGTTTAGGGGTCTGTTCCTCAGGGCGGTCGTCGTTGACTGTTGTGCTGGTACTCATGTCACCCATTGTAGGCAGTACGCAAAAGCCCCGCAGGTGTGTGGCCTGCGGGGCTTTTGTCATCTCGAAAGAACTCAAGAAACTGAGTGTCTGGTGTTACTCTTCTCAGTTCACTGCTGTATGAACCGGGCAAACCTTCTTGCCTAAGAGCCACCATCAAGTGTGTGTACCTGTAAGACTATACACAGGTTGCCCTAATTTTTCCGCCTTAGAGCGAACTTTTTACCACTTTTTATTCAGCTTCTCTGCCCGCCCACCTTTTCCCGAAAGCTTCATGGGAACATAGTGAGCATGTATCGAATCATGACTGTATGCACCGGAAATATCTGCCGCTCCCCCATGGGCGAGTACCTTATCAAACAAGCTGCCGCCCAGGCCGGGCTCACCGTGGAGGTCGCTTCCAGCGGCATTTCCAATGAGGAAGAGGGCAATCCCATCGACCGTCGAGCCAAGAAGGTGCTCGATGAGCTCAACATCAATACCGGCTCCCACCGAGCCCAGCAGTTCACCCGGACCGATTTTGACCGCTACGACCTGCTTCTAGCCATGGACACCAACCATTACCGGGCGCTTAAGCGTATGGCCCCTAGCGACGAGGCAGCGGCCAAGGTTAGGCTCATGCGCGAGTTCGACCCGGCTGTCGCAGACCAGCCCCTTGACCGGCTGGGCATCTACGACCCCTGGTACGGCGATATGAGCGACTTCTACGAGACCTTCCAGATGATTCGGGACGCCGTGCCCGGAGTCATCGAGCAGGTCCAGACCCACAGCAGTTAACCTGTGCCGGGTAAGCGGGCAGGGGCGCCCCTGAGAGCTGACGTGGATCGGGGCTGGCGGTGAATCGTGAGGAGCCCCCGGGCGACGAACGAGAGCGGTTGTCAGCGCAAGGGGCGCCCTGGCCGCGTCCGCCCAGCGAGCGCGAACCCTGTGCGCTTTCCTCCTGTTCCCTAGCCCTCAGCCGTCCCCTCACTATCAGCCACGGGTGCGGCGGCGTCCAGGCCGAGGCGGGCGCGTTCGTCCGCGATGATTTGGGCGGCCATCTTGGAGTCGGAGATGTCGACGGCTTCGGCGGCGCCGTCTTTGGAGGCGGAGAGGCGGGCGTATTCGTCGAAGAGTTGGGATTTGAGGCCGAGGAGTTCGATCATGCGTTCGTCGACGGTGTTGGCGCCGAGGAGGCGGTAGACATCGACGGCATGGGTTTGGCCCATACGGTGGGCGCGGGCGATGGCTTGGGCTTCGATAGTGGGTTTGAACTGGGGTTCGGCGAGGATGACGACGGAGGCTGATTGGATGTTGAGTCCGGCGCCTGCTGCGGTGATTTGGGCGAGTAGGACGGAGCCGGGGGCGGCATCTTTGAGCCTGTCGACGGCGGCTTGGCGTTCGACTGGGGGCATGGCGCCGGTGATGGTTCCGATGGTTTTGGTACCGAGGGCGGTTTCGAGGCGGGTGAGGACGGAGAGGAAGAAGGAGAAGACGAGGACTTGGCGGCCTGCGTTGGTGGCTTCTTCGACGATTTCGAGTAGGCGGGTGAGTTTGGCGGAGTCGTCTGCAGCCCAGGCGGCGCGGCGCATGAGGGCGAAGTTGCCTTCGGCGACGGCGGCCCGGTAGGCGTCTGCGTCTGCTGGGGTGAGTTCGAGCCAGTCGCGGTGTTCGGTCATGTCGGGTAGTTCGGAGAGTACGTCTTTTTGGTTGCGGCGTAGGTAGGCGGGGGCTATGCGGGCGCGGAATTCGCTGGCGAGTAGGTTTTCGGCCCCGCCGCCGGCGACGAGGTCGGGTTGTAGGTAGTCGACGAGGGTGACGAATTCTGAGACGCGGTTTTCCATGGGGGTGCCGGAGAGTAGGACGGCGTAGTCGGCGGCTCTCACGAGGTCGGCGACTTTTTGGGAGCGTTGGGCGCTCTTGTTTTTGATGAGGTGGGCTTCGTCGGCGATGACGGCGTCGGCGCACCAGGTGGCGTCGGCGTAGAGGCGGGCTCCGTCGTAGGTGGTGATGAGTAGGCCGCCGTCGGCTTTCCAGGCGGTGAGGGCGGCGTCGCGGGCGTCCCCGTGGGCTAGGTGGGTGGTGAGCTGGGTGAATTTTTCGGTTTCGCGTTGCCAGTTGATGACGAGGGAGGCGGGGCAGACCACGATGAAGTGGGTTTTGCCGGTGTTGCTCAGGTGGGTGAGGGCGGCGAGGGTTTGCATGGTTTTGCCCAGGCCCATTTCGTCGCCGAGGATGACTTTTTTCTGGGCCAGCATAAATTTGGCACCGTAGGTTTGGTAGCCGCGCAGGGTTGCGGACAGGCCGGTGAGGCTGAGGGGGTACTTGCGGATGCGCTCGAAGATTTCAGCCGATAGGTAGTCATCGCCCAGGGTTTCTTTGCCCAGGTAGTGGGCCAGTAGGGCCTGGTGGCTGGCGGGGTCGGCTAGGTAGCCTGCCCAGGCGGCGTCGGCGGTGAGCCAGGTGGCTGCGGGAACGGTGATGGGGGCAAGGGCTAGGCAACGGGCCAGGTCGGCGCGGAGCTGGTTGAGGTCGGTGGGGTCATCGCCGACAGCTACGTAGAGGGGGCCGGACGCCGGGGTCGGCTGGGTGAGCAGGGACGCGTAGGAGGCCAGACGGTCGAGCAGGTCGGTATCGCCGAGGGTGGCGTCGATGGTGCGCAGACGGTCAAGGCCGATGAGGATTCGTTCTGCGGCGGGGGTGCGGGTTTCGCCCAGGTTTTCTTTTTCTTGCCCGGCGGCTTCATCGAGCAGGCGGGTGGCTGCTGCGTAGATTTGGTTGGCGGTGGTGTCGCCAATGCCGGGTATGCGGGTCAGGGCTGCGGCGTTGCCCTGGGCCAGGACGTCAGCGACGGTGGTCAGCCCCGCACCGGCAAGGGGTGCGGTACGGACGGTGCCGCTGGTAAGTTCGCGGAGCTTGTCAACCGGTACGCCGGAGAGGGTCAGGGTCGCACGTTCAGCCTTGAGGGCCTGCATGTCGCCGCTCATGCCGGCTAGCAGCTGGGCACGTTCGGGGGTGTTGAGGGCGCCCCAGATATTAAGGAAGGCGGCGTGTTCTGCGGCGGGGACTTCTTCCCAGTGCGGGGCAGCCCAGCTTTCCCCGGCGTAGCGGGCTAGGGCCGGGGCGGCGGCATCCTGAAGCCCTAAGGTGTTGGCGGCGAAGGCCGCCTCGGGGGTGAGGGTGGCGAGCTGGTCAGCCTGGGCAAAGATAGGTTCTAGGCGGGCCAGGGCACCGGAGGCGGACGCCAGCCGCTCAGCAAGCACCGCGCTGGCAGCTTCTGCGGCCCGGCGCTTTTGGCCACCGAAAAGTCGGCCCAGCAGGCCACCGCTCCCTGCCTGGATATCTGCCAGGAGGGCAGGCAGGTTGTCGCCGGCAGCGGCGAGGGTGCGCAGGTCATCGTGGAGGGCGGGGTTTTGGTTACGCCAGAACTGTTGAGTGAGCCAGGTTGAGAGATTTCCGATGGAGGCAGGAGCTAGCGGGGCGCACCGGTAGAGGGAGCCAGCGTAGCCCTGGGGCAGGTCAAAACGCAGGGCTGTTGGCTGAGCCAGGGCGGCTAAGGTGGCCTGACTGCGCTGGCTGGCGTGAAGTAGGGCTTGGCCCTGGGTAAGGTCGGTGCTCATGTATTCCCCCGAAGTGCTGGTTAGGGGCCGATTGGCCTGTTTCTCATTATGACCCAGTGGGCGGCTGCCGTGCGGTAGCCTGAGGGCAGAGAAGTTGACAGGCTGAAAAGGAGCCGACCAAGGTGCCAGACTATAGGGAATTAGAGCCCCTGTGCGAGCTCATCGATCAAGCCCGAGACGGTAAGGAGTGCGAGCGCCCCCTGCTCGTGGCAGTTGATGGCCGCAGCGGGTCGGGTAAGACCACTCTGGCAGGTGACCTGGCTGCCTGTCTGCGGGGGCGGGGGCTGGTTACGGAGGTCTTCCATCTTGAAGATCTCTATCAGGGCTGGAACGGTCTGGCACAGGCGGCGCTGGTCTGGCAGCAGTTAGCAGAGGCGGTAGTGAGCGGACGCGCCAGCTCCCCCGGCACTGCCCCGCGCTGGCTTGGCTGGGATTGGGTGAGCTCGCAGGCAACCGGCCCACACCCTTTTACCGCTGCCCAGCAGGCGGCAGGCGGGGTGCTAATTGCCGAAGGAGTTGGGGCTCTCACCGGCGCCCACGATGTGGGGGTTTTTGTAGAGCTCGATACCGCGCGCCGCAGGCAGCGGGCCCTCGCCCGCGACGGGGAAACCTACCGCCCCTATTGGGACATGTGGGCGGCCCAGGAGGTAACTCTCTTACAGGACTATGTCGGGGCGTACGAGAATACTGAGGTGTTTAAATTTATCGGCGGGGCCTCCCCAGGCGCAGGATAGAAAAGATTCCTCGGAGGCGGCCTTTTCGCCTGGCTAGAAGCCAGTTCGCTAGGCCTACGATAGCGCCTAGCAAGATACCTGATAGCAGGAACCAGAAGACAAAGACCTGCCAGGAAACAAAAATCTGCTGCTGAGCTACTTTATCTACAAAGTCGAAACCGTCGTTTAAGAGGGGCAGGGGAATAACGAGGGCACCGACGATAGCAAGAATCAACGCGATACGGTCTTGGCTTTCGAGGGCAGCTTCCTGCTGATCGCGAGTTGCGATGTTCATGATGGTTGCCGCGTGTTCTTTCATCACACCGTACCGCTTGTAAAACTCAATAGCCTCCTTATATTCCCGGAGAACCTCCATTGTCTTACCTGTATTGGCCGATGCATCGTCCATCCAGTAGCGCACAGAATCAACTTCAATTTCTCGGTAGAGAGCCAAAACCTGATCTGAGGTTTTCCCGAGATTATTTGAATGGGCAGCCCCTGCCATAGCCTCCACGAGGCGCAGCTCAGAACGGCGAAGCATCTGATCCTGTAGTCTGCCCAGTAGGAGTGCGTCGAGGTATTCAGCTTCGAAGCTCACGATAAAGTTGTTGAGACGCTTATTCTGTTGCTCCTTGATCGCGATGAACGTGGCGTAGTACCGGGCGAAGTATCCGTAGCCTATCCTGTTGAAGGTAATAAACCGGCTTTCTTGTTCCTGGTCAAAGCGGTCCATATCTTCGGCTACACGCTCAGGAGATAGGTTAGTTGAATACTCAACAAGCAAAGGCAGAACAGGTTCGTACTCTTTGAATTCTTCTGGGTAGGCTTGGCTCAGCTCTTCAATTTCTTCAGGAGTTTTTTGGAGCAGAATAGCTGTGTAGGTATTCGCCTCAGTATCATCTCGTAAGGTTTGCGCTGTCGGAAACTCGATGTTGAGTTCCGGCGCCTCTTGCTCGATGACTTCGTGAAGATACCGCCCTCGAACGCCTCTGTGTGTGCCCCGTCCGTAGGCTGAGGCAAAACTGCGTATCACATCTTTAACTTGTTTCTCAGTCTCAGCTACCACATCGCACACAAGCGCTACCTGGGCAAGCGCTAGGTCATCCGTTACTCTGTCAGCCAGCAGAATCTCTAGCCGTCGGATGGAGAATTCTGTTACCTGAGGGAAGTTAGGTACTAGTTCCCCGTCCACTCGGCGGGTTTTCCTCTCAACGTAGGGCATCAGGTCAATCTGCTGTACGCTGTGGAATCTGACGGGCATAGCGGTAAGGCTTTGAGACCCCTCAAGGTCTCCATAGAGGAAGGAAGACATGGTGGCGGGGAAGTAGTTTGCCCGCCACCTGCCATCTGAGTAGAGATGGCTTCCGTCTCGACGTGTTCCGCTGGGTATAGAGTAGGTTCCTACTTTCCAGCCGGATTTAGCCTGGGGTAAGAGCTCTGGGTTAACTCTCACATCGCAGATAAAAATTGCGGTTGCTTTAGGCATGAGGAACTGTATTTCCTTCAGCTTCAAACGTGTAGTTCAGAACTAGCCGTTTGGTTTTTCGAAACTGTTGGTAGTTCAATTCCAGGGAGAACGATCCCATTGCAGGTTTTTGGAACATATCTAGTCCGATACCTAAATCGATAATCCATCCGTTGTTGCATTTGATGGATCGGTCGTGGGCGTCGGGATCGTAGGTATAGATGAAGGTGATTCCGTGGGGTTGAACCTGTTTTTTGATTTCTGCGAACATATCTTCTTGTTCTTGAGTAAAACCCCCGTATTCATCAGACCCCGAGCGCAGTGTAAAAACAATTTCACTTTCAGGGGCTTTAACAGAGTGAACAACGGCCAGAAGATCCAATAGGTTGCGCCCCTGGTGATAACGGCGGATATAGGCATCTTCTAGCTGGATGAGGGTAGCGCCCCGCAGGTAGTCAGCAAAAAGTGCCTGGTAGGTAATTCCTGTCTGATTTTCACGGATTTCAAGACGCTTTTCTTGAGGTTCGCTCTTGCCTTCTGGAGAGGTACCTGCAGAGAGCGCACGTGACGGTGTGGAGGCCACCTGTATGTGGTCAGTTGCTGTCTCCCCCAAGCTCGGTAGCGTCTGCCCCTCTTGGTTCTGTACGCTTTCCCGCCAGTAAAGATCTGGGTATTCAACCTCTTCAAGGATCTGGACGGTGCGCTCTTCTCCGCTTGCTTTTTCACGGTAGGCAAAGCGAGGTTGGGTCATAGTGGAGTCGATCCGGCACAGCTGGTCCTTGACGCGCTTTCGGCCTTCGATAGCGAAGGTGAAAAGTTCTTCGGCCTGTTCTGACGTAAAAATTTCGTGGGGATAGATGAGCTTGAGCAGACCTGAAAAGGTCTTGTTGACTCCGTCCCGGTCACGCTTGGAGAGACTATTATCGAGTTCAAAGTAGGTTGAGGCGTGCTGGGAGTAGTCGAGATTTCGCATGTACCGCAGGCCTTCTGCCAGGTAGTCCACCACGAAACCGAACCCCTGGGTGAACATTTCGTTGCGCACGGTTTCAACTTCCCAGCCAGGGATGTAAGTGTGGAAACGATCGATAAAGGCGGGGTCGTGATAATTCGCTGGGAGTTCCGAGAAGAGGTCTGAGTGCTTCAGCATATGGGGAACGTTATGGGCGGTGTTCCCTACAAAGGCAAAAGAGGCCTCGGCACTTTGTACGTCGCTGCCTCGGGAGAAGCTCTTGTTGGCCATGTAGTTCTTCATAATGTCAACGAGTTCCCGCTGGGGGCGTCTGGTGCGCCCGGCGAACTCGTCAAAGGCTACGACATCCCAGTAGCCCACGAGGCCTATGCGGCCGGTTGTGTTGTTGATGAAGAGCTTTGGCACGGTAACGTCGCCGCCGGATATAACGATGCCGTGGGGGGAGAACTCCGAGTAGACGTGGGTTTTGCCGGTTCCTTTGGGGCCAAGTTCTATCAGGTTATAGTTACGCTCGACGAAGGGGATGAGCCGGGTGAGCTGGAAGAGTTTCTGGCGGGTTCCAAAGAATTCTGGGTTGAGGCCAATGGACTGCATTAGCACGTCAATCCATTCTTCGGTCGTGAACTCTGCACGGTGTTTGGTGAACTCTTCAAAGTTGAAGCCTGAGTGTTGTACTGGTTTGAGACTATCAATGCTCCAGGGGCTGACGCCCTTTTCGGTAGTCCCGTTGTAGCTCACCCGGGGCAGACACCAGACGCCGGTGGTCAGGAGTTTTGGGTTTGCGCGAACGGTAGCTGGGTCGATGATGACCTCTGATATTCCTAAATTGTTAAAGCTTGCCTCGTAGCGGTCGTCTTGGTCGTTAAAGGTTACGTGGATACGATCGATGAGGAGTTTGGGGCCTTTTTCGCGGATGGTAGATTTGATGAGTTCTGCCTGGTTTCGCTGAACAAAGTTGTTCTGCATGATGAGCTTAACTCGCTCAATACCCTCAGCAATTTGAGTTTCATCATGGGAGGTAGCGTATTGGCCCAGGAGGTATTCAAGGACGTAGGTGGGTACTGGTGCATTGCTTTTAATGTGGGCTGAGAGGTCTTTGCGGACCACGTTGCCGGTGAATTCAGCAATAATTTTTTCATCTAGCGGTGTGTAAGCCATGGTGTGTGTTCTTTCCTTGCTGTGGCCTAGTTGAAGAAGTCGTCGATCTCGGTGTTGCCGCGTTTTATCTCGATACTTGTTTTGTCGTAGTGCTGCCAGGTATCGGTAGTAGTGTTGTAGCTCTCTAGCCTGATGTCTGCGGGTCCTGCAGGGAGGCCGTCAGCTGCGCGGGTTAGTTCCAGGGTGAGTTTGATTTGTCTATCACTGGGCATTTCAGAGGTGAAGTGAAAGGTTGCTTCAGGTTGGTCTGAGATGAGCTTGTCAGCGTGGTAGATTCCTGCTCTGAGTTTGAGGGGTTTAAGCTCTCCTATAGGTTCTTGTTGGAGGAGTTTGATGGTGAGCAGGTTGGTGGTCATTCGTTGGGGCACCTCTGCGAAGCCTACCCTGACGGTCTGGGCGGTGTTCTTCTTCTTGGTGACGCGGACATTAATCACAGGCACTGTCAGTTCTTGGAGGGAGGCTCCGCCATGAACGTATTTGAAGCCAGAGCCCTGCTTTTTCAACCGTTGAATGGATCGGGGGATGAGAATCTCTGTATCACCGGTCAGGCCTAATTCTTCTGAGGTGAAGTGGTGGAAGGAGTCGCTGCGGCTCAGACCTGTGCCCAGAACAAAACGACGGTCTACAAAGCTCAGTGAGTCGCCGTGGGCTTTTTCGCTGAGGTAGCTTACCTGGTTGTCTTCTTCGTCTTGGTAGATAAAGCCGTGGTCGGCTGTGATGAGGATGCGGGTCACAGACCGGTGGAGCTTTTTGATGAGGGCCTTGATCTCCTTCTTTGCTTGTTCTGCTGCGGTGAAGGTTTCGTTCTCGGTTGCTCGTTTATCTCCGATATTGTCGATGGTGTTGTGGTAGATGTAGATAAATTTGTGGTCTTTGAATTTTTCCTGGATTTCAGTTTGGCTCAGGGAGACGATGTTCTGATACTGCACAGCAAGACCCTCATTGTGCCGCAGGATTTTGTCACGGTTTTCTGTGCCGCTGGTTAAGATGCCGCCCGCCGAAACGGTGGAGCTAGAAGGGTTGATTGTCAGCGGGGCAGGTGGAAGCAGGGAGGCCATTCCTAGCTGGGTGTAGCTGGGTAGAACTCCGAGCATGGCGCTGATTGTTGTGTCGTATTTTTTATTGTGGGCTAGTTTTCGTTCTAGTTCTTGGGCTACTTCGAATCGAAGGCCGTCTGAGATGATGACGCAGGTGCGGGCTTTTTCGGTTTCGCGTTGGACGTGCTCGGTATAGAAGTTTTCTTGCAGGTTGCTGGTGGGGAAAGTTTGCCTCCATTTGGGGGTTGAGTCGATGAGTTCAGACCACCGGTTTCCCAGGGGCAGGAGGTAGTTGTTGGTGTAGGCCTGGTTAATCTGCTGGGTCAGGGCCTTGAACATTGAGTTTCCGTGGTCCTGGTTGCTCCGTTTCTGGGCCAGGTGGTAGGTACGGTAGAGCTGGTCGATGGTGTACCAGGTAGTGACGTAGGTTTGAAAGGTTTCGCTGAGGTTGCCGCTTCCCAGCTCGAACCGCTTGATTGTTTCGAGGAATTGTGCCCCGGCGCGGAGGGCCCGGTAGGAGTTTTCGTATTTCGTGTACCAGAGCACTGAGTTTTGCTCGCGCTGGGTCACCATGTCGCTGATTTCTTGCGCTGAGTAGCGGGAGTTGAAAACAGCTTGAGCGAGGTGTAGGAGGATGAGCTGTTCAGTTTCCTCGAAGAGGGTGCTGACTAGTAGGTCGTCCAGAGCATCGTCCTGATGGGCTTGGCGATAGTTGGTGTTCTCTGCAACGATACGGGCGATGGTGAGAGCGTTCTGGCGGGTGTGGTAGCTGTCGCGGAAGGCCTTGTAGTCTGTTCGGATATTGCGGTATTCGGGAGCGGTGCTGTTGAGCACCTCATCGCGGTAGGCCCAGATGAGGAAGGCGCCGAAGTTTTCGGTTGCTTCCTCTGGGTAAGCGTAGATTGCCCGTGCTCCCTGCCAGAAGAATTCTTTGAGGTCGTATGGGGCGAGCACGTCTTCAGGTTCTGGGTTGCCATCAGCGTAGCTCATCAGGAGGGCGGAGAGGACTGCCTGCATGGAGTGCTGGTCTTCGGGCAAACCCAGAATACAGGCTGTCATTTTTGCTTTAAAGGTTGCTTCGTCTTCTTGGTCGGTGAGGCGGGTCTTGAGTTGGTCCAGCAGGGCACTGTCACTGAAGAAAGCGGGGTGGTGGGCAGCGAGGCTGGCTGCGAGCGGGGATCTGATATCGGCTGCGTTGAGGGCTAGGGAAGCCCGGTCTGCGGTGAAGGTGCCGTAGGCTAGCTCAAGGTCGAGAAGCCAGTTGTCGGTATCTTGGGTGGCGGGCCCGGGGCGGTAGAGGAGAAATTTCTGGCCTTCGGGGGCTGTGAACACTGTGTGTTTGATACCGAATTCGTTGTTATCAACGTGCAGTTTTTGGGTGTTATCCGGTAGTTCTAGCTGGTTGAAGTCTTCGAGGAAGTCCTGGTCAGGATCGTGCCAGATTACAATGCCCTGCTGGTCAAGTTTACGGCTAATGGCCTGTGTAATTTCTGACATTTTTATTTTCCTGTTTTTAGTAGTTGCCGGCCGGTAAAGCTGAGCCTGTATTGCTGGTTCTTACTCTGAGGTTTGTCGGGGAGGGTGCGCTCGATCAAGTGGGCATTCAGCAGGGGGGTAAGGTAGCTGCTGCTCAGGTGGCTGGTTGATTTGATACCGAGCCTCATCTGAATTTCTTGTCTTGTCTTGCTACCCCCAGCCAGGTATCTCAGGAGCGTCAGGTGGTTTGCCGAAAGCTTGAGCCCCTCATATGCGGTATCCGGTTCATCATATGCGGTATCCGGTTCATCATATGCGGTTTCAAGCTCATCATATGCGGTATCCGGTTCATCATATGCGCTTGAGGTGCTGGGCGTTGAGGAGTGGTCTTCGATGTATACGGTGACCCGTACCCTGTCCACAATCTCTTCGATACGGGGTTCGGGTAAACCGGCCTCTGCGATATCTGCGAAAGCTCGCTTTAAACCTGTACCCCACTGTTCCATGAGGTTGGCTTCTCTGAAAATTTTGGCCAGGGAGGGGTTGCGGAGCTTGGAGACGTAGCGCATGCTCTCTATGGTCATGCCCGGCATGAGGGTGCCGGGGTTCTCAATTTCGATCCGGTCGTCGTAGAAGGCGAGGCGAATCGGGGTGCCTCTTTCGCCGTAGTTGGCGTGGGCTAGGGCGTTGACAACGAGTTCTCGGAGGGCTGTGACCGGCACGGAGTAGACGTCCTGACGTTTCACTCCCCCGAAGATTGCCCTGCGGTAGGCGTGCTTAAGGATAAAGTCCATGATGGGTTCCACAGCGGCTGGGATGTTGGTGTGAACATCGGTGTGGTCGCTGATGTGGAGCCGGTCGGTACCGCGAAAGCGGGCTAGTTGCACGTAGGCGGTGGGGAGGTAGGAGTCGGGGTGGGGGTGGGCTGCCAGGATTCCGGCGTTAGTGGGGACCAGGGTGCCGAGATAGGCGACGGCTAGTCCTAGGTGGGTGAGGTGTTCCCGGCTGGTTGGCGTGTTCCGTAGCTGGGAGAGGGTCTCTAGGTCTAGCTCGTCGATGGAGGCAGCAGGGCAGGGCTCGTCTTCGAAGAAGCTCCCCCGGGCTAGCCGCTCTAGTTCTGCGACCATGGCGGTGTCTGCCCGGCGGGTTGAGCTTCCTAAGCGGACGTATACGCCGTGGTCGAGGCCTTCTGCGCGTATGTAGTGGGGTTTTCGGGTGGCAGGTACATCGACGATGAGCACGGTTTTCCCGGCTACGGTGGCTGCCATGATGTTGGGCAGGAGTTGCGGGGTGATGGTGTCGTTGATGAGGGAGGTGAGCCGTTCTTCTTCGGCGAGGGGGTCATCCAAGCCGCTGACGGTGCGGTCGTCGTTGATTCCTACGATGAGCTGGCCACCGGCGGAGTTGGCGAAGGCCACGAGGGTGCGCAGGGGCCCGGCGGGGTGGGTGAGGTCCCGCTTGTATTCCAGCGTTTTGCCTTCGGGGCGGGTGAGTTTGCCGGTGTTGTCGGTGGTCAGCTCATCGAACACGGGGTCTTGGCCTTTCTAGATGGAGTGGAGGGCCTTGCCGAGTAGGGAGTAGTTGTGGGCGACGCCGTTATCCAGGTCGATGTGGATGTTTTTGACGGCTAGGGGGTAGAGCACGCTGTCTTGGTAGTCGGTGAGCTCTTTGAGGGTTTTGGCAAGGGCGTCGTCCTCTTTTTGGGCCCGGGTTGCTTCGCGGCCTTGGCCGTGGGCGATGGTGTATTGGAGGTGTTCCCGGTTGGCGGTGAGTTTGTCCATGTAGGGGCGGAGGTAGTCGTTAAGGACGGTGCTGACGGTGGCCGGGGTGTAGCGGTGCATGTAGACCAGGGCTTTGAAGCTGCCCTTGCCATTACCGGTGGATGAGAACATCCAGTAGATGGGCCGCTTGGAATAGCGCTTGAGGTGGTCCTTGTAGAAGTCGTCGGTGAAGTATTTGCGCACGCTCTTGCCGAGGGTCGCTTCGATGTAGGTGAGGTTGATCTCGAGGTTTTCTTCGCCGAAGGCTTTTTTGAGGAAGGCCCGGAATTTGGCGACGATGTCGTCGTCGAAGCGGTCGTCGGCGAGGACGGGGATGACGTTGTCTTCGTCGGGGATGAAGGTGGGCGCGTCGGTGCCAGCCTTAGCCAGGTAGTCGGCCAGGGTTTCGCCCTGGTTAGCGATGATGAGGCCGGGGGTGTCGAGGGAGTAGCGACCGAAGAGGACGCCGACGAAGTAGGAGATGAGGTCTTTCACCATCCTAGTCGAGCTTCCATCACCATAATAATATTCACTATTGAAATTGAGCGTGATTGATTTATTGCTTACAGAATTATCAATTTCTTCAGGGTCACCAAAGTAATACCGTGAAACAATTTTATTTATCTCCTGCTCATTTTCCTTAAGTTTCCCAATCTGGGCACTGTTATATTTTCTCAACCTATCAACCGAGCCCTCTATAGTTCCCCCCCTCAGGGAAACGATTGGATTGACAGAAAACGTATGGGAAGATTCAATATTAGCCAAATCTTTGTCAGAAATCTCTATACATTCTGATACCAATTCTTTTATAAGCCCGCTCGAGATAACCTCTGTACATGTAGGCAATTTAGAGATAGACCCCTCAGTGAAATCAACAGTTGGAGCAATAGATGCCAGAATATAGCTTGCCGTAGATGAGTTCAAAAACCCAAGCAGACCTAGTGTATTTTCACTATCCCTTGGGAAAAGTATCGAACCTTTAGCATTTGCAATTGCACCAGCAGGACTATACCTAAATGATGGGGAGCTGCTTGATAAAGTACCCCAGGTTATACCCTCTCTAAAAATAAAATCAAGATTTTGCGGCCTGGATTTACGTTTACCAGTTACCTTATCCTTAAAGTTAATTATTTCAAAACCGTCATTTTCCCAATTAACTACGAGATCATTATTTCCGGACCATTTATTATAATTGCCACCCTTTGGGTGGGGGAACCATTTAGCACCGCTCACGCAAGCGTCTTCCCTATCTAACGAATCTCTTTTTATTTTTGAATTATTAACCTCGTACCAATACCGAATAAACCGTTCATTATTTCCTGTAATTATCCCTTGCTTTGCGTCAGCAATCGAAGAAATTGCTGGGCTATTTTGAAAATTCTCAAGAATAGTTCCAGGTAGCCAATAGGAAAGCGCCTGGTCCGGCACCTTCAAAAGGTCTACCTGCTTCACAACGAACTGAGTTTCTGCCTCGGCAAAAAACCTCTGGCGAATTACCTCAACCGAGCGCACCTCAACATGCTGGTCATAGAGCTTACGGTAAATTCCGGTAGTACCCTCAGAGGGCTCAGAGTTTTGAACAATGAAAGCAACCGAGCCAAAGTCAGAACCGAAAATTCCCCGACCCAAATGTGCAAGAGTGGTCACCCGTAGGTCTTTCAGCAGATGGGCACGGTAGTTCTTGAAGGAACTCAAGAACATCCATGAAGGTAGATCAATCATGCCCCAATAGGCAGATTTTTCGCCAAGAGTTTCTGCCCGCTCCATAAAAGCAGTCATCAAATCAGCCGCCGTATCAGGGTAGTTTTCCTTCAACCAAGCCGTCATCATCGGCGACATGTTCTTGGAACCCATATAGGGCGGGTTAGCCACCACAGCTACGTAAGTCGACGAAAGCAGCTCAGCCTGGCGCAGCACCAGACGTGCCTTCTCCCTCAGCTCAGCCAACTCATCCAGCAAAAGCCCGGGCTCAGCGTCCGCCTCCCCCACAAACGCCTCAACATGCTCACGCATCACCTGCAGAACAGCAGCATCCGGACGAATCAAAGAGCCAAACACATCAGCGCTCTCAAACTGGTTCCAGAACCCAGCAAAAACATCAGCATCCACCTGGACCAGCCCACTATCCACCGCATGGTCAGCAGCGAAATCAAAGCCCTCCCCCAGGCTCCTCAACTCCTCACCCGTAAAAGACACCTTCTGCAGCACACAAATCTGCGGGGCCACCACCCGGTTCGGACGCAAGAAACGGCGGTAACGCTCACGAGCCTTCATCGTCAAAGCAAACGCAGCCAAAGCACCCGCCCGCTCATCCAACTCCACACCCACCAGGTTCTTAGCCAAAATCAAACCCGGAATCTCAGCCTCAGCATACCCAGCCTCACAATACATCTCATAGAGCAGATCAAAAGCATAGGTCAGCATATGACCAGAACCCACCGCCGGGTCCAGAACCGTTAGCTCCTCCGGCGAACTAATCCGCACAAAATCCTGAACAGAATCCAAGCCGCCCACCGGCTCCACAAAATACTCCATCTGCCCCCGCAGGGCAGAACCCGGGTTATTCAACAGCCAGGTACGCCCCACCGTATTCTGCACCAGATAGCGCACAATCCAGTTCGGCGTAAACAGCTGGGTCGCCGCAGGAATCTCAGCAGCCCCCGCCTTCTTCCCCTTCTTAAAGCCGTCGAAGACCTCGTCCTTACGCTCAGCAATATAGAACTGGTACAGCCAGCCAATCACCTCAACGTCCTGGCACATCTCCACCGTCATGGTCTGGGCAATCTTACGCACCACAGAATGAGCAGCAAGCAGGTTAGCCGGAAGAAGCAAATTACTCACGTCATCAGCCTCCGGGAACATCGCCGGAACCCAGGTCTGAAAATGCTGAGCGTACTCATCCACCAGCAGGGCGAAAACATCAGAATAAGGATCCTGAGAACGAGCTACCCCGTTCACAATATCCCGGATCTTTCCAGCCACTCCAAAAGACTTCACGATGTTTTCATCAATCATGCCGGCAAAGGCATCCGAAACCACCTGGGGAGGAGCCTGCATAGGATTAGCTCCCTCAGCCGGTGACACCACCCCCACCGGAGAATAGCCCCTAGCGTCCATAAACCGCATCGCCACCAGGCGGTTAAACCACAGGTAGGTCACCCGCTCAATCACAGCCTCACGCGACGACTCAGCAATCGCCTGCTCTAGCTTCCCCACCAGAACAGGGAAATCCAGACGCTCATTCGACCCCCGCATGAGCACAGCATCAAGTCGGGCAGCCACCCCCTGAGCTAGCTCCCGACGGGTCTCAGCCGCAAAATTCTTCAACACTGAAGTATCCACACATACACCTTTACTCTGAATCAAAACTTACTTCTCATTAAAACAAACGCGGGCGCTGAACACGCGGTCAGTGTCAGCGCCCGTCGCTTCACGGGTAGGGCTAGAAGAGCATGATGTAGCGGCCCTCAGCCACAGCCCGCTCAAGATCCTGCCTCAGAAGGCTCAGGTAGGAATCAACATCAGACTGCGAACGCAAGACCTGGGGGGCACCCTCAGGCTTCACCAGCTGACCAATCTGAACCGGAGCCGCCACCTGTTGGGCGGCCTGTTCAGGAAGGTTCTGGGAAGGCTCGCTAGGTTCAACCTCCCCCAGAGACGGCTGAATCTCTCCAGAGTCAGCAGGAGCAGTCTTTGCTGAAGCAACCAGCAACTCCTGTGCCAGAGCAGGAATCCTGGTCTGCCTAAATTCTTGGGCCGCTGACTGAATCAGGGGGATAAAGGCTTCTTCCACAATACGCTGTTGGATTCCTTGGAACTCCTGGTCAACCCGTTCCCGCAGGGCCTCGGTAGCCTGCGACCACTCCGGCAGATTCTCAAGTTCCTGCCGCCCAAGACCCAAATCTTCTAGAACCTGACTCCTCGCGCCCTGCTTGGCCAGGTCAAGCTTCTCAATCAGGTCTCCCGTCAGCTGGCGGATCTTCTGAATAACACGACTATCAAAGCACCTTTCCGCTGCCAAGGCAGACCTCAGCGGGGCAACAGCCGAAGCAGGAACAGACGCAAGATTCACCTTCTCACGTTCCAACAGCTGGGTAGCCCGGTCATAGTCCTTCCGCTGCTGCCCCCTCATAAAGCTCCTCACAGGAGCTAGCACGCTTTCAACCTCATCCAAAAGGCTTTCCAGCTCTTCCTCCTGTTCAAAAAGAACCACCGGATGAGAGGCATACTGCTTGAACCCCTCCAACCTCTCCAACAGGGGGCGAAGCAGCGGTGTAAAGGGGTAGGGTTCTTTCTCCAACTGGGCTACTTCAGCTGCCACCGCCTGAATTCGCGTCAGGGCATAGGCTGCCAGCTCTTCACCACCTTCAAAGACGGGCAGACTCTCATGCGGCTCAAAATCATGCAAAAAATCCTGCAGAGACCGAATCTGCTCCTCTGGAATCAGGCGAGTCACCTTCAACCACAGCACATCAAACCCTGTAGCCTTCGTCAGGGCTTCAGACACCTGGGTTCGCTTCAGGGGGCGGCTATCCTTACTCACCGTCACCTTACCCTCAGACACCAGAAGGGCAAGAACAGCACGGGACGAAAGGGAATCCCAACCATAAGGGCTACCCTCAAAATGACCAATCAACCAGGCAACATTGAGACTCTCATTCTGTTTACGGGTTATCGCCCCCAGCATTGTCTCGGCGGCCACCGCCATAGAACGCTGGGTCTCAATACCTTCAAGTGTCTCTTCAGAACTCAAGATGGACCGAATCGTTGCCTCAGTCGCCCGGGTGCTCCCCAACTGACCCAACTGCGAGTACACCCGTCCTACCAAACGAGAGAAGGCAAGCTCTACCCGGCCCTTAGCTGTTGAAGCAGAAATATCCATCAGCTCAGAACCATTATCGAACAGAGCAGATTCAAGAATAGCTTTCTCAATCCGCCCCTTCAGTTCCCGGCCCCGAACCTGATTAACCTGAACCTTCATGTTCAAGGCCCTGGTTGCATCTTCAGTGAGTGAGCTACCCTGGGTGCGTTTCACATATTTATTGGTCTGAACAAACAGACGAATATCGTGTACCAGCAAATCATCAGGCCTCAGCATCACTACCAGCTCTTTTTTACCGATGCTGTGCCCGCGCAGAGCATCAAGATTCTCATGGAACTCATAGAGCGGGGTCAAAAAGTTAATGCTGAGATCCTGTGCCCGGCCAGCAGACGTGTTATCAATCTTGAGAGTATAGGCAAAATCCCGTCCCGTGGCAGCATCACGAATTTTTGTACCGGCCAGAATCGACGCGATGTTCTGCTGATACTCCTTCAGCTCCTCGCCCGGATCCAGCTCAACATTCTTAATCTTCTGCTCAATGTCCTTCTCAGCATCGGTCAGATACTCGAAGAGCTCCCCCTTACGCTGGATGAAACTACGCTGCTCCAAATCCTGCAAAGCATGTTTTACCCGGGCCTGCACAGCCGAAAGATCAGAATTGAAGCCCTCGTACATAAGGACCACCAGGTTATGCTCAGAAGCCTTAAACTCATCAACATACTTAACCAAGAAAAGGGCCTTAAGCACCCGAGCAGCAAAAGAGTCAAGCTCAACTTCCGCAGCAACAATCTGCCGCACAATCAATGACTGCAGGGAATTCTTAATCCCTTCAAACATACGGTCAAAACTAACGGTCGTACCGACCTTCTCCTCAGCAATCTGCCGGGCAACGTCCTGAACAACCCCCAGCATAGACCGCTCACCCACCGACGAATACCGGCCTTCAAAGGCATTCTGCTGGGAAAGCCCCTCAATGGCATTCTGGAACAGACGGAACTGATAACCCACAAAGGGATAGATATCTACAAAATGGCTCTCATCCTTGAAATAGCCAAACGCCCGTGACCCATCATGAAAATCAAACAAAGTCTTCAGGTTCTGATGCTGCTGGGCATAAAGGGCCCTCACCTCAGCTGCACCCTCGTCGTTCTTACGCAGCAGACGCTTACTGATGACCTCTTCAACGTCCTGGCTAGAAAGCTTCAAACGGGCCTTAAAACGGGCCTGAATCTTAGAGAAATCATTCGTTTGCTGCTTCGTCTGGTCGCCCAGAACCGCATCCATGCTCTCCTGCGACGTGACAAAAACCCAAGAACGCCCCTCACAGACCGTCATCAGGGTCTCAGCAACCGTCTGGAGCTTCAACATCAGCTTCACATTATTGGCAATAAACTGCCCCACTTCATCAGCAAAGAAGTTAATCCGGTAGCGGGAATCCTCACGGCGGTCTAGCCAGTCCTTGACGTTCTGGGCAAAATCTTCAACAGTAACGCTGTAGTTATCGCTGTACTGGGTCAGAATCTGAACAGGATCAGTTTCTGATGCTCCCTTCAACCGGGCGTAAGCAATAGCCGCATTGTGTTCCTCCAAGAAACTATGGCTACGCCCCTCATCCCAAGGCAACCCTGCAACTTCGGCATAAATATCCTTGAACCGGCCAAGCTCCCCCCGCGCGTCCAGGTCCCTCTCAAACTGGGCCACATGGGGCATACGCCCAAAATACCCACAGGCCTCGTCAAATACCCTCACAAAAACAGCCAGCAGGGCATCATCGCCCTTCTCCACCGAGTTACTGGCCTTCTGGTCAATATTGAAGAGAATACTCGTTGCCGGAATCCCAGCCGAACGGCTAATAGCCCCCTCCAAGGTTAACTCATCAGCTTCACGAGCTTTCTGACAAAAAGCATCAACAGCCACAGCTCGATCAAACTCATGCTGTGGAACAGTACCCAGTAGGTGCGCTAGCATCTTCAGCAGGTGGGATTTACCAGACCCAAAGAAACCAGAAATCCACACGCCGTTGCTACCGTCGTTGTTGTTATAGCTATCGAGTAGGTTCTCAACAGCATGTGCGGCTTCCGCCGTTAAAACGTACTCTTCAACTTCAGTACCCAGCTGCTTCGCGTCATCAGCCTTGATCACACCCTCAATAGAACGCTGAATATCCTTCGCAAAAAGATTATTAATCTGCATTACAGACCTGCCCTTACCATTTCCTCAATATTCTTAGCCCGGTAATAACTATCGCTAGCAGCTATATTCAACACCTTCAGCTCATACCCACGAGCCTCATTCTTGGTGTACTGACCAGGGAACCACAGCACCAAAGGTACCGGCGGCATATGAATCTGTAGGGCCTCCAGAAGAGCATGAGTACGGATAAAGGGGAAGACAGCCCCAATACCGTGCACAATCACAAGCTTGTGATCACTCGACTTCGCAGCTATCTTTGGGGCGATCAACGTCTCCACATCCAGAATGCTCTGCAAACCAGCAGCAAACTTTGACTTAGTCTTCTGCCGAGGTTCTGCTTTCAGCACAGGATTCAGCAGACCTCTTTCTTCCAAGAGTTCAAGACACAGGTCAAAGAGATTTATCGTCACGAGGTCAATACCGTCTTGACGCAGGTGCCCACTCACAAGATACAAGGACTTTTCAGCGTTCAGAGCGTCTGCAGGATCAAAGGGGTAAATGAAAAAAGGAACCTCATTATTCAGCCCCCTCATCTTAAGAAAATTTTCACTCCCCAAAAGAGTTATCAGCTCCTGGTCAGTTGCCATGCTATGCACCGCTTTCAAACGTAGGTAAATAACGGACCGTAGACCCTGGCTCCGCTCCGTCAAACAGCCTAATCAGCTCAGCAGACGGAAAAACCATCGAGATCAGTCCAGCGTCATTGACCACATCAGCCCCCGCCAGCATCTTAAAAATGACCGACCGCAATTTCTTCTGGGTTAGCTCCGTCAGCTCTTCTAGTTCCTCATGCCAAAATATTTTCTGGGCTACAAACCGGTCGTAGTCTTCGTAAGTCAGTGCATAATCGTGAAGCAGGAACTTCTGCCGGACAACGTCCTCAGCAAACTCCCCGATAAAGGTATAGCGGCGGCAGATTGCAACCCAGATAGCGAGCTTTTGGTCAGTCGCTGAGGCATCTGCAAGGAACCCTAACTGGTCATCAGTCAGCACTTTCAGCCGGCCAACAACCTCAGCCGTGTACCTTTTGAGACTCGACCCAGCCGCTGCCTGAATCGAATTATTCTCTAACACGTACTGCCGAGTGGCTTCCCAATCGCGAAAATCGCAATAGACCCTGGCCACCGCCAAGGACTCATTAAGCATCAAGGCCCCGGCACTAAAAGAAAGCAGATACCGGCCCGTGTTTTCCCCCATCAACCCTCAATCTTTCTTGCAGTAAAAAGTCTCTGAAATTAATCCTAGAGCACGCGTTGATGTTTTCAGCGGTAAGTCACTTTTTTCATTACTGCAAGGTCACATGATTTTCCCTGTCACACACGAAAGAGGCGGGCGTAGAATACAAGGGGCTTTCTAGGCCACCTCATCACCACATATAAGCCGCAGAGACGAGAGACATGAATACCGCAGATTCACACGCGCCAGAAACCGGGCCAGGCCTTCCCCTGATAGCCATTTTCACTCTTGCCTCTCTGACCGCTGTGGGGCCCCTGGCCATCGATATGTACCTGGCGGCTCTGCCCGCAATTGCGTCCGACCTGGGCACAACAGCCCCCACCGTCCAGCTGACCCTCACCGCCTTCCTAGCAGGCATGGGGGCGGGCCAGTTTATTGTGGGGCCCCTCTCCGATAAGACCGGTCGGCGCCTTCCCCTCCTCATTGGGGTGGTTCTCTGCGCCCTAGCGACCCTGGCCTGCGCCTTTGCCCCCACCATTGAGCTGCTGATTGCCGCCCGCTTTGTCATGGGCTTTACCGGGTCCATTGGGCTGGTGCTCTCCCGCGCTGTTATCACCGATTCCACCAGCGGTCTGCAGACAGCCCGCCTCATGAGCGTCATGATGATGATCAACGGTTTCGCTCCCGTGATCGCGCCCCTTCTGGGTGGTCTAGTGCTCTCCTTCGGCACCTGGCGCGATATTTTTAGGGTAATTGCGGTTCTCGTTGCTCTTTCTATGCTGCTGGTGGTGCTCTTCATCAAGGAGTCCCTACCGGTAGAGCGCCGCCGCACCGGCAGCCTGATCTCGGTCTATACGGGCATGATTGAGGTCGCTCGCAACCGCCGCTACCGGGGATTCAGCCTGACCCTGGTACTGGGCTTTGGCGCCCTCTTTAGCTATATTTCAGGCTCCCCCTACTTGCTCCAGAATGTCATGGGGCTCTCAGAGGTGCACTTTACCTACGCTTTTGGGTTCAACTCCATGGGCGTGGTGCTGGCTTCCTTCCTGAACGCCTCGCTGATTGGCCGCGTTGCCCAGCGCACGGTGCTGACCTTCGGGGCTTTTGCTATCGTAACCATCTCGGCCCTGCTGACCCTGCACTTTGCCCTGGGACCCAGCCTTATCCCCACCCTGGCCCTGCTCTTTGCCTTCACCACCTCGGTGGGTCTGATGTTTGGCAACGCCTCTGCCCTGGCCATGGGCGAGGCCCGCCACATCGCGGGGTCAGCATCTGCCCTCATGGGCACCGTCCAGTCCCTCATGGGTGGCCTTGCTGCCCCGCTCGTATCGCTGGCGGGGCCGCAGGCCTACATGCCTATGGCCTTGGCCATGCTGGGCTTCGCTACCCTGGCCTGCCTTAGCCTGGTCACAACCCCTAAGGCAGAAAGCGACTACGCGACCGACCGGGCCAAGCCCTAGCGTCCGGCTCCCACCGCTAGCCGCGCGCCAGGTAGCCCAGCAGTTCTTCGGTTAGTTCCTTATCGGTGGCCACGGGGGTTCCGTTGAGGTGGGTGACCGGTGCCAGCAGGCGCACCGAGGACGTCAGCCACACGGCGTCCGCCTCCAGCAGGTCCTGGGGGTAGAGGGGCCCGTAGCCGAGCTCCCATCCGGCGGCGCGAGCGCCCGCAAAGATAGCGCCCTGGGTGGTGCCAGGCAGAATGCCGTGGGCCGGTTCGGGGGTGTAGAGCACCTTCTTCTGCTCCTCGGTCTTGGCAACGATTACCGATGAGGTTGCCCCCTCAAGAATGCGACGGTCGTCGGTCACCCAGATGGCGTCGTCCGCACCGTGTTTGCCCACATAGCGCAGCACCGACATGTTGATGGCGTAGGAGAGGGTCTTGGCTCCGGCCAGGAGCCAGGGGTAGGCGGAATCTTCGGCGGGGTCGTGGCCGCGCGGTAGGAGCATAGCCCGCACCCCCTGCTCGCGCTGACGCAGAATCGTGGGTGAGGACGGAGCCACGGTCACCCATGCGTGGGGGCCGGCTTCAACGGTACCGCGGGAGATGATGATTTTGACGGTGTGCTCTTCACCCAGCACGGTCTGGGGCCCCTGGGCAGCGGCGTCGACGGCCAGCTGCACGGCAGCCCGCAGGTTATCTTCAGCGGGCAAGGGCAGGTCGAGTAGGCGGGCAGAACCGGCCAGGCGAGTCAGGTGGGCTTCAAATTTACGGACGCGGCGGTTAGCGGCCAGCATGGTTTCAAAGACGCCGTCGCCGCGGGTCAGCCCCTGGTCTTCGATGTTGATGAGGGGTGCGGTGGCGTCAACCAGCTCACCGGTAGGGTTTTCTTGGGTTAGCATCACAACGGTTGTAGTCATACTTCCAAGCCTAACCCTTAACGCTGATGCTCCCGCGGCAACCTGGCGTTAGGGGCTGCGGGGCGGGAGCACCTGATGCGAGCACCGCGTACGATGCGAGCGTTCTTCGAGCCCTCTGGTCGGAGGCTCGGAGTCGTTGGCCCGAGGTCATCCAGCGTGGGGCCTGGTGACCGGGTACACGCTTTCACTCTAACGCGGTCGGTGGGGCTTTCTCAAAGATTTTTGGACTTTTTAGGTCATATTTTTACTGCCACACCCAGGTGAGGGTGCCAGCAAGGCCCGATGTCACGTAGCCGATGATGAGCGTTCCCAGACAGCACAGCAGGAAGGTTGAATCGTCCCTGCTGTAGACGGGAACGCGGGCCCAGGTGCGGGGCCCGGCACCGAAACCGCGAGCTTCCATGGTGACAGCCAGGCGGGTGCCCCGTCGGATAGCCTGCACCAGCAGGGCGAAGGTCTGCCCGGCCAGGGTGCGGACGCGGCGGAGCAGGGAGTCGCTTGCCCCCAGTCCCCGCGCCCGCCGTGCCTGCCCCAGGGTGTGCCATTCACTGAACATGAGCCCCAGCAGGCGCAGGGCGGCCAGGGCGGCCAGGACGAAGCGGGCCGGCAGTTTAGCCGTCTGCGCTAGGGAGTCGCCCAGGTGGGTGGGGTCAGTGGTGGTGATGAGCAGGAGGCTGGGCAGAATCAGGGCCAGGCCACGAACCATCAGGGAGATACCCATGGCAAGGGAGTCGGTGGTAATCCAGATAAACCCCACCTGGAGCACCGTCTCCCCCGTTTTATCGGCAATCAGCGAGGTGGACCAGCCGGTGAGCAGGGTGCCAATCAGCAGGGGCCAGAAACGGGCCAGCAGGGCGAACGGCTGCACACCCCAGGCTTTGAGCAGGGCCAGTTCAAGGGCAAATACCACCAGGGCGGTGCCCCAGTCTTTGATGAGCAGCAGCCCTATCGATAGCAGGAAGGTAGCCAGCAGTTTGGTGCCCGCGTTGAGCTTTCCGGCGCGGCTACGGTGGGCAGGGCCTAGCGCGAAAAGGTCAAGAGCCATGGGTAGGTTCCGCTTTCTGCAGGGTCAGGCGCGTACCGCCGAGGGCAGCTACATAGTCTGTATCGTGGGTTACCGAAATAACGGCCAGCCCCCGGTCGAGCAGTTCTTTGATAAGGGTGACGAGCTCGGCCCAGGTAGTGGCGTCCTGCCCAAAGGTAGGTTCATCAAGCACCAGGACCGCCGGTTCGGTGGCCAGGGCTGTAGCTACCGACAGCCGTCGTTTTTCACCACCCGAGAGGGTAAAGGGGTTGGCATCTGCCAGGTCGGTAAGACGCAAGCGGGCAAGGAGCTCATCGGTGCGGGCAGCCAGCCGGTCTTCATCAATCTTCTCCTTGCGCACCCGGGCTAGGTGCCGGGGGCCAAACTCTAGTTCTGCGCGCACGGTGGGGGCGAGGAACTGTTGCTCCGGCTCCTGGAAGACCAGACCGATACGGTCGGCCAGCTCGGCAGCGGGCCAGCTAGCCGGATCGGAGCTACGGTGCCGGGCGGGTAGGCCCGCGGTGAGCGCCTCATGGGCGTAGACCTGCCCAGCAGCCGGGTAGATTAGCCCGGCAAGGGTCAGCGCCAGGGTCGATTTCCCGGCACCGTTGGGTCCCAAAAGAGCCAGGTGCTCCCCGGACGAAAGGGTCAGGTTGATTCCACTAGCCAGGGTGGGCAGATCGAGGGTAGGCACCTGCCCCGCGGCGATAGCGCGGGAGCGCTCCTTCCGCTGACGGCGGGTTGGCAACTGGCGGGTGACGCTGAGGTCGCGGGCCTCAAGGAGCAGGCTCTTACGAGCGTTCCCGGGGCGGGCGTCCGCTCCCTGCTCCTGACGAGGCGGGTGGGGCAGGTAGCCGGGCACCCAGACCCCACCAGCAATGAGCTGCTCGCGGGCCTGGTCAAGTACCTGCTGCGGGGGCCCATCATGGCTGATTCCGCCCTGGGCGTCCAATACCAGGATGCGGTCTACGTGCTCAGCCCAGATTCCCACCCGGTGCTCAATCACCAGCAGGGTTGCTCCCGATGCTGCGGCGGCAGCAAGGACGGCGTCGCGTACCTCCAGCACGCCGGCAGGGTCGAGGTTGGCGGTGGGTTCATCGAGCAGCAGGGCACCGGGGTGCATGGCCAAAATTCCGGCCAGCCCCAGTCGCTGTTTCTGACCACCAGACAAAGCGGACGTAGAGCGGTCAAGGGGCAGGGAGCCCAGACCGACGGCCTCCAGGGCCCAGGCCACCCGGTCCCAGATATCCTCGCGGGGCACCCCCAGGTTCTCGGGTCCGAAGGCCACGTCATCGCCTACCCGCGCCAGCACCACCGAGCTTTCGGGGTCCTGCTGCATAAGCCCGCAGACCCCGCGGGCCTCGGTGGGAGTCTGCCCGTTGACGGTCAGCTCACCTAGCTGGGTTTGGTCGTCCTCGTCAACAAGCAGGCCCGCCATGGCGTGCAGCAGAGTCGATTTGCCCGCGCCAGAAGGGCCCACCAGGAGTACCTTCTGCCCCGGGGCAATCTCAAAGTTCAGCCCCGAAAAGGCAGGGGTAGCCCGCCCGGGGTGATGCCAGCCGAAATTACGGGCCACAAAGCGGGCCCCCTGCTCTACGTGCACGCGCCTGCCCCTGGTCTAGGCCTGGGAGCGGGGTGAGGTGCCAGCCCGGCGGCGGGCACGGCCAGCGGCCAAAGAATCGAGCACACCGGTCGTCACCAGGGCGCGGGTGAGAAGCCACGACACCAGACCAGCCAGCAGGGTGCCGGAGATAACGCCGCACACCGCGTAGGTGACAGCCTTGGAGCCCTCAAAGACGCCCGCGTAGTAGATAAAGAGCTCAGAAATACTCATAAAGGCACCGGCAGAAGCACCCGCTAGCAGGGCGGTGCCCAGGTTCCAGACGCGGTAGGCAAAGAGCAGGAAGACCAGCTCGGTGCCCAGGCCCTGGATAATGCCGGAGATAATAATCGCTACAGAGTAGCTACTGCCCAGCAGCATAGAAATCACCGCAGCCAGCAGCTCGGTGTAGAGAGCAGCGCCGGGCTTACGGATGATATAGCCGCCAAGGACGCCCGCAATCAGCCAGGTGCCGCCCACCAACGAGGCGTACTCGGGGGCCAGAGCCAAGGCGGTTTGGGCCATGTTGTAGCCGCCGTTATTCCAGGCCCAGAAGAGCACAGCGCAGGCAACAGCCAGCACAGAGGCTACTACGATATCGTTAACGCGCCATGTCAGCGCAGCTTTCTTAGACATAAGCCTTCCTTTGGTGTGGTACAGCAAAGGGGGCATGCACCGGCAGGCAAAAAACCAGCCGTTCTGTTCGACTCCCTAGCGCCGGTACTAACCGGATCAGGTTCGAGGGTCTGCATGTGCACTCTCAGCGCCCCGTGTGGGCGCTCCCCTGTCGTTTCCGCCGTGGGCGGACGTTCCTTCTGAACGCCTTTGTAGTATAGGCAGGTCAGCCGGGCAAAGAAAAGATACAAACTTTTATGACAGAAGCCGCTGCCAGCTGCCCACATTTACACAGTACTGATAGTGTTAGTGCCAGTAGCTCTCTGTAGAGCCTCCATCAGCTACCGAAAGGGAACCTCATGAACCCCCTCATCAAGATCGCAGGAACCGCTGCCTCACTCGGCGGCGTTGCCCTGGCCAACAAGGTCCTGGGTGCAACCTGGACCAAGATCACCGGCAACGAGCCCCCCGCCAATAACCCCGACGACGATGAGCGCTGGCGCGACATCATCCTCTGGTCCCTCATTACCGGCCTGGTCGGAACCGTCATCAAGGTCAGCATCACCCGTGCCCAGCACAAGATTGAAGCAAAGGCCGGATCAGGCAACCAGGCTGAGGTCTAAGCCCGGCCGGTAGTCCCGCCTGCAAGGCTGGCCCCGCTCAGTGGAGAGCGGGGCCAGCCTTTACTTTTACCGTCATTTAACCGTTTCACAGGCCACAAGTAGCAACCGGGCCGATAGCATATAGCCATGACCACACCAGCACCCGGCAGCGCCACTGCTACCGCCCCTGCCTCCCGCTCCACCTTCTTCGCCTGGACCCTGTGGGATGTGGGCAACGCCAGCTTCAACGCGATCATGACGACCTTCGTCTTCACGGTCTACCTCACCAGCTCCAGCTTTGGCAGCACCGAGCACACCTCGGCCGTCCTCTCCGCCGGTCTCACCATCGCAGGTTTCTTCATCGCCCTACTTGCCCCACTCTCGGGCCAGCGGGCCGATGTGACCGGCCGCCGCGGCCTCTGGCTGACCGTCAACAGCCTGCTCCTGGTGCTTCTGATGGCCCTGTGCTTCTTCGTAGCCCCCTCCCCCGACTACCTTATCTGGGGTGTGGCCCTGCTGGCCCTGGGCAACCTGGTCAATGAGTTCGCCGTGGTCAACTACAACGCTATCCTGCCCACTATCTCTACCCGAGATACCATCGGCAAAATGAGCGGAACCGGCTGGGCAGCTGGCTACTTTGGCGGCATTGTAGCCCTGCTCCTTGTGCTCGTGGGGTTCATCTCCCCCGGCCTGCTAGGTATTACGGAGGACGGCGCCCTCAACATCCGTGCCGTGGCCCTCTTCTCGGCGGCCTGGGCTCTAGTCTTCTCCCTGCCCCTGATTCTCAAGGTGCGCTCCCTGCCGCAGGCGGTGCGTCCGGACGCCCCCCGCACCGGCATTCTCACCTCCTACAAACAGCTTTTTGCCACCGTCGTCAGGCTCTACCGGCAGGCCCCCACGACCCTCTACTTCCTGGTGTCGTCCGCTGTTTTCCGCGACGGCCTCAACGGTATCTTTACCTTCGGCGGCATCCTCGCGGCGGGTTCCTTTGGCTTTAGTACCAACCAGGTGATTATCTTTGCCATCTTCGGCAACATCGTGGCAGGGGCAGGGGCCATGCTGGGCGGTTTCTTCGACGACCGTTTTGGCCCCAAACGCGTCATTATCTTCTCGCTGGTAGCCCTCATCGCGGTAGCCGTCCCCCTGCTGGTCTGGCCGTCCACCACCATGTTCTGGGTCTGCGGCCTCGCCCTGTGCGCCTTTGTCGGCCCGGCTCAGTCAGCGGCCCGCTCCTACCTGGGTCGCCTGGTTGAAGAAGGCCAGGAAGGTGAAATTTACGGACTCTACTCCACCACCGGCCGCGCAGCCAGCTTCCTGGCCCCGGCCCTCTTCGGCATCTTCGTCACCCTCATGGGCAGCCAGATTTGGGGCATCGTCGGCATCATCATCGTGCTCCTGGCCGGCCTGCTCCTGATGATTCCCATTAAGGACCCGCAGGTGGCCGCAGGGAAGTAAGCCCTGACCGGCCTAGGTTCGGGTATCGGGGAGCGGGGCGTCCTCAGGGGCATCAGGTTGGCGGATAACTTTGAGCATCTGCCCGTCGACCATGCCCCGCAGGGCCGTGTCAAAGTCAAGGCGGGCGATGTCCCCGTAGAGCTCAATCATGGCCTCGTAAATATCGTCTGCACGCTGGGGGGTCTCTAAGAAAGACCAAATATCCCAACCGATGATAGAGATACGTGAGAGCCTTCCTGATGTAGTCAGTAAGAAGCTATCCCCAATTGCCAAGCCCTCAGTGCCGGGGGCCCGCTGGTAGAGCTTGTCGCCACTTGTCCCACCCGTTACGGGCTCGGGGGCACACAGGTATTCAAAATCTGGGGTGAGCGGCGGAATACCTAGTCGCCCCGCAAGCAGGTCACGGAAGAAAGGGAGCGTCTCAGTAATCTCGCTGTAGGTCAGCTTGATAGCCCCGCCCACCCGGTTCAGAAGTCGGGCTAGTTCCCCTAGCCCCTGGGGCATCTGCTGCACCCCAGAGGACTGCAGAACAATCGTAAAGAGGGCGTCATCGAGCGGCAGGCGTTCCCAGCTCACCGGTGCCTGCCCGGTCTTATCCCGGTCAAGAATTACCAGGTGCGAGAGGGTGTAGGTGCTGCCAGGCGCAGCGACTTTGAGCCCCCGCTGAGCGGGGTCGTACTGAACCTTTGGCGCATTTTCCTCTTCAATCACCGAAAGGGGCTTGGGGTAGGGCATGATGCTCAGGTCATCGACGTTGACCACGGCCGTCTCGTCACTGAGGTAGGCAAAAGAGGCCCCCAGCACGCTGGCAGCGGTAGTTTTACCGGTGCCAGAAGCTGCCACCAGGCCCACGGCTTGCCCGCTCTCGGCGTCGCCTAATACAGCGGCGTGCAAGAGGTGCTTGTTCCCCGCATGGGCTTTGAGCAGGTGCATGGTGACGTGCACCGTAAGGCGCTCGGCTGCAAGCCCCTCATCAGAGCTATCAATAGTGGTAGTTTCAAGGCCCTTGGGGTAGGCAGCTACCACGTCGGCAGCTGACCGCCGGGTCAGCACGACCAGGCGGACGTCCTCCGCATGGGCCTCCGTGAGGGGGTCAATAATCTGTGGGGTTAGGGACCCCCAGGCACGCAGGGAGTCCTCCCAGAGCCGGTCCGACGCGTCCTCAAAGACCACCAGCACCGGAACGTCTGCGGGGTGAAGCAACAGGCCGCGCATGGGGCTCCTTTAGCTGGTCGGGGTATCGGTAGGGATGAGGGTCTTATGGAAGTTCAGGTAGCTGCGCGAGGCGGTGGGGCCGCGCTGGCCCTGGTAGCGGTTGCCGTAGGCTCCTGACCCGTAGGGGTGCTCGGTTGCGCTGGTGAGCTGGAAGAAGCAAAGCTGGCCGACCTTAGAGCCCGGCCAGAGCATAATCGGCAGGGTCGCCATATTCGACAGCTCCAGGGTCACATGGCCCGAGAAGCCGGGGTCGATAAAACCGGCGGTGGAGTGGGTGAGCAGGCCCAGACGCCCCAGGGAGGACTTGCCCTCAAGTCGGGCAGCAATATTATCGGGCAGGGTCACCTTCTCGTAGGTTGCACCCAGCACGAATTCGCCAGGGTGCAGGATGAAGGGCTCATCGGGTGCCACCTTTACCAGGCGGGTGAGGTCTTCCTGGGCCTGGGAGGGGTCGATGTAGGGGTACTTGTGGTTGTCGAAGAGCCTGAAAAAGCGGTCAATGCGCACGTCAACCGAGGCGGGCTGAATCATTGACGGGTCGTAGGGCTCTAGGGCAATTCGCCCGGCATCAATTTCTTTGCGGATATCCTGATCAGAAAATAGCACACTTCAAAAATACCGCACTTCAACAGCACCAGGCTGATGCCCTATATACAGCGTGGCGTAGTCCACCCTCTATTCTGTGGGAAAGAGACGTACTCTTAAAATCAAAGAATCTTCCCTCACTCGCATGAAAGCAGACTATGACTCCCCTAGTGCTATGCACGCTCACCATTATTGTGACGCTGGCTGTGAGCGGTTACGCCAAGGCGAAAGAGCCTTCCAGCACGGTTACCGCTATCGTCAATCTCAAGCTAGATCAGTGGCTGCCGGTTAAGCCGATTGCCAGGGTCTTGCCCTGGGCAGAGCTGGCCCTGGCGGCCGTCCTTTTCTTTGCCCCCGGCATTATCCAGATTCTTGCGGCTATAGCCGCCCTGCTGCTCTTTATTGGTTACTGGGCCGTTATCGCACGGGCTGTGGTTCAGGGTAATACCGCCAGCTGTAACTGTTTCGGGTCGGCTTCTACCGCCCCCGTCTCGGTCTACACCCTGGTTCGTAACACGGCCCTCCTGTTGGCTGCCTGCGGCGCCCTCATCGGGGCCCTGGCCACCGGCGGTTCAGCCCTGACCATGCTCCTGGCCCTCGACGCCAACGGTTGGCTCTGGGTGATTGGTGCCGGCCTGGCCTCGCTGACCCTCTGGGCGATTTACCGCTCTGAGCTGGTTCCTGCTGCCGAGGAAGAGAAGCCCGCACCGGCCCTTGAATCGCCCGTGGATGAGGAGGGCGAGTACGTCCGTACCCCTGTCCCCTTCGCACCCCTCTACTACCCCCACGAGGACCGCTCCCTGCCTGCCGGTTCAGGCGAACAAACCAGCCTGCGTGACCTGGCCCTGCAGCAGGCCCGTGTGCTTTTCTTCGTCTCCCCCGGTTGCGGTCACTGCCACCAGGTCATCGGCAAGATTGACGAATGGCAGCAGCAGCTACCCATGCTTGGCATTCACCCGGTCGTATCAAACGACTCCGATATCGACCGCTTCAGTTTCACCGGCGATATCCAGGCCTTTGTTGACCCCGGCTTTAAAACCCAGCGCATTTTCGGCAACGGCACCCCCAGCGCTGTCGCGCTCGGTGCGGACGGCCTTCTGGCAGGCGGGCCGGTCTTCGGTGGTGGCAGGGTCATGAGCTTCGTCGAAGACATCATTGCTGAGATTAACGCTGACTACGAGAACCATGTAGAGGCAGATGCTGATGAGGACGACAGCCAGCTCACCTCAGACTACGAAATCGTCGCGGATGACCGCCAGTAGTTTCTAGGGCCTGTTCCCAGCAGATAGGCCAAGGCCCGGGGTTCCCCTGATATCAGGGGAACCCCGGGCCTTTCTTTAGCCTGTGAGCGCCTGGCTACAGGATATTGAACTGCTGCAGGGTCTCTTCTGGGAGCACTGCGGCAACAGCCAGGGCCAGCAGGAAGAGCAGGGAGATGACGCCCACGGTGGTGGACTTCCAGCCGGGGTGCAGCTCGTTGAAGGTCACCAGGCCGGGGTGCTGCTTGTTCATCTGGGTCACGTTGATAACCTGGTAGACGGTGGTCTGGGGGGCAATTGCGGTGGCGATGGAGCGCAGGGTTTTGGCGTCCCAGATACGCCCGTCAAGGCGGAAAACACGCTTGCCCTTGGCGTTCACGGCCCAGAGGGCAGGCACCCCCTTGTAGCGCAAAGCTGCCATGCCGGTTAGCTCCTTGCCCGCTGCCTGGCGGGGGGTGAGACGCTCAGCGAAGACTGTCTGAGAAATCGAGCTGAGCTCGGCAGCCTGCCATCCGAACAGGCGTCCGCTCAGCACGTGGGTTTCGGTCTTAACCACAATCTGAGGGCGCAGGGTGGAGTAGATAGCAAAGAGGGCACCCAGGGTAATCAGGCCCAGAAGCACCATAAAGACCGGGGTGGGGCGCTTGGCCACCATGAACCAGATGCAGGCTAAAGCCAGCACACCCGCGGGTACACCCGCGATGAGGCGGCGGTGGTAGGAGTTGATTCGGGGGTGAAAGATCTTCGTGACGGCCCCGTATTTATCGGGTACCTGGTGAGCGTGTTCTGCCATGGCTCTACTCTATCGGCAGTACCGCCCAAACGGGGCGTAAGCGCATGTGAGCTACATTTAAAGGGTGCATTTTAGATCTTCAGTAGACCGTGTTTTAGCCTGGTGGTTGTTGGGCGTCCTTGCCGCGCTTTTTATCGCTCTTGTTTCTTTAGCCCTCATTAACCGTCTGGTCTACGGGCCGCAGGGGCAGGTGCGCGCCTACTTCGCTGCGGCGCGGGAGGGCGACGGTTCTAAGGCCCTGGGTATCTTGGGTGCCCAGGTTCCTGATGCCAGCGCCGCTATGCTCGATGGGGATGCACTGCAGGCCTCCTTTGCCGGTCTCAAAGATCTTTCGACCGAAACTGTCACTGTGACGGACGGCGGGGAGCGGGCCACCGTGACCGTTACCTACACCCTCGATGGGCAGGCAGGCAGCACAGATTTCCAGCTGCATAAGGTGGGCTCCCACTGGGGAGTTTTTGACCAGTGGCAGATTGACGCCGGTGAACTGCCGACCGTGGAAATTACCTCGAATTCGGTAGAGGCAGCTACCCTCAATAACACTAAGGTGGCGGTTGAGGGTGGCTCCCGCGAGTTTGCGGTGCTCTACCCCGGCTCTTATACGGTCACCTATGAGTCAGCACTGTATACCGCTGGGTCGCAGACGGTCGATGTGACGGCCCCCAGTAGTGAGCCGTCCACCCTTGCTGTAGACCTCACCCCTTCTGAAACTGCGGTGACCTCGGTTCAGCAGCAGATTAAGACCTATCTTGATACCTGTGCCGCGCAGAGCTCCCTCTACCCCACCGGCTGTCCCTTTGAGTACGACTTTTCAGGTCGAGTGGACGGCGATGTGACCTGGCTTGTCACGAAGTACCCCCAGCCAGAGGTGACTTTGGCCGGGGGCAAGTGGGCCCTGGGCAAGAGCAGCGGTGAGGCAGAGATTTCCTTTACCGAGCTTGACCTCTATACGGGCAAGACCCAGCAGGTCACCGAGACAGTTCCTTTTACCCTGGCTGGTTCGCTCTCTGCCAGCGGGGAGACTCTCACCTTTACCCCCCGCTGACTAAACGTCACTTTTGCCTAGTTCACCCCGCGCAAATCGAGCACCAGGTGGGCCTCGTCTGCATCGTCACCGGTGACGATGACGGGCAGGCCCCAGTCCTGCTGGTAGAGGTGGCAGGCAGCGTGGTCGGGGATTTCCCCGCCGGGCTCACCGTCGCAGGCAGCGGCACGAGCGGTGATATGCAGGACGGCTTCGGTAATCTCGGGGTTGAGTACCAGGTGGCGGGTCAGGCCCTGGGAGGTTCCAGCACCTTCGAGGATGAAGTTCTCGGGGGTGGATGAAATCTTAAGCTGGGTGGGGTCGCCCCAGCGGGTATCGAGCTTCTGGCCGGTGGGAGCGGTGAAGCGGGCGGTGAAGTCCAGGGTTCCACCGGTCAGCTGGGTGGATTTACGGGTAACCTGGGAGGCCCCCTCATCCACGTGTTGCATGGCCTCGGGAATAGCCGCGCGCACCAGCTGGTGGGCGTTGGCTTCCACGACGATGAGGCGGGCGCCGCCGTCCTCGGTCTCTTCGACCAGCAGGTCGGAGGGCTCAGCGAAGCCGCGGTCTAGGGTGCCGAGGGCGCCGGTGGCCGGGTCGAAGCGGCGGATAGCGCCGTTGTAGGTGTCGGCGATGGCGATGGAGCCGTCGGGCAGTTCGGTGAGTCCCAGGCAGTGCTGCATGCGGGCGTCCTCGCAGGGGCCATCGACAAAGCCGAAGTCGAAGAGGCCGATGCCCACGGCGGAGCTAACGGTCGCTGCGCCCTTGTCAAAGGTGATGTGGCGCAGGGCGGAGGTTTCGGAGTCGGCAACCCAGATGGAGCCGTCGCGGGCTTCGATAATGCCGGAGGACTGGGCGAACCAGGAGTCGGCGGCCGCGCCGTCCTTGAGCCCCTCAGCGCCGGTACCCGCGAAAACAGCCAGCTGGCCGGTTACGGGGTCGAAGCTGAAGATCTGGTGGGTGCCTGCCATAGCAATCAGGAAGGCGGACGCCTCACGGGAGTAGACCAGGTCCCAGGGAGACGACAGGGCGACAGAGCGGGGATCAGCACCCTCTGCAATGACGTTGGGGTCGGTGCGGGCGGTGTCGCCATCAATCAGGCGCTGGGCGCCGGAGCCTGCCAGGGTGGTGACGGTTCCATCGGCTAGGCGCAGGCCGCGTACCCGGTGGTTGACGGAGTCGGCGATGAGGACGTCCGCACCCAGGGTCTCGCGCAGTTCGGCAGGTACCAGGGCCAGGCCCTGGGGTTCGTTGAAGCGGGCGGTGGTGGCGTCGCCGTCCGCGTAGCCCTTCTCGGGGCCGCCGAAGCTGGCCAGGGGGGTTTCAAGGTCACCCTCGACCTGCACCAGGCGGTGGCGGGCGGTGTCGGTGACCAGGTAGGTGCCGGGACGTCCGGCCAGGTCTTCGGGTAGGGCCAGCGCCTTGCCGGGGAAGGCAAAGGTGCCCTGGGGCTTGGGGCGGGGCACGTAGGGGCCGTCGCCGCGGTGCAGGGTACCCTTGGCTTCGTGCTCTTCAACGAGTTCGCGCACCAGGGAGGTGAGGCCCTTAACGTGGCCCTCACCGGAGAGGTGGGCGACGATGTAGCCTTCGGGGTCAACGACGACCAGGGTAGGCCAGGCACGGGCGGTGTAGGCGTTCCAGGTGTCCAGGTTGGGGTCGTCGAGCACGGGGTGGGTGATGTCGTAGCGGTCGACGGCGGCGGCGAGCGCCACCGGGTCGGCTTCGTGTTCGAACTTGGGTGAGTGCACGCCGACGGTAACGAGGACGTCTGCGAATTCTTCTTCGAGGGGGCGCAGCTCATCGAGCACATGCAGGCAGTTCATGCAGCAGAAGGTCCAGAAGTCGAGGATGACGATTTTTCCGCGCAGGCTTTCGAGGGAAAGCTGTTTGTCGCCGGTGTTGAGCCAGCCTCGGCCGACAAGTTCTGAGGCGCGGACTTTGGTCTGGCGTGCGGCTGCATTCTCTGCCATGGTTCTCCTTCTGTGGTGCGCGGCTCAGGCGCAAGATTCAGTTACCCACCAGCCTAGTGGGCTGCTGGGTGCGGGGGCATTTGTTGCGTTCTGTGTAGGGGCTGGCGTCATAGTACTCAACTGTGCGTAACACTTGCGTAACGGTTAGGATTATCTGCAGCTGCCACCGGGTGCGCGGGCGGGAAGTTTTTGCGGACGCCGGTGGTTAAAGCAGGTGCGCACATGTGGGTGCGCTGTAGCTCAAGAAGGTATGTGTGACGCTTACACGCGAGATAAAGCAGCCGGTATCTGATACCCGTTTGGCCCGGTCTTTGCAGCCGCGGCATCTGTCGATGATTGCTATGGGCGGGGCGATTGGTGCTGGCCTGTTGGTGGCTTCGTCGACGGCTATTGTGACGGCGGGCCCTGCCGTTATTGTGACCTATCTGCTGGCTGGCACGGTGTTAGTGCTGGTGATGCGGATGCTGGGTGAGATGGCTGCCCGGACTCCTGAGACGGGGTCTTTTTCTGTCTATGCCCGTCGCTATATTGGCCGGTGGGCTGGGTTCTCGGTGGGCTGGTTGTACTGGTGGTTTTGGTCGGTAACGGTGGCGATTGAGGCTACAGCGGCCGCCACTATTGTGAGTGGCTGGTGGCCGGCGGCTCCTCAGTGGCTGGTGGCTCTGGTGTTGGTTCTGGCTTTTATGGGTTTGAATCTGCTGTCGGTGCGCTCTTACGGTGAGGCGGAGTTCTGGTTTTCCTCCATCAAGATTGGGGCGATTGCCGTGATTATTGTGGTGGGTCTGCTGGCTGTGCTGGGGCTGATCCCTAACTCCACGGCGTCCTTTGCTAACTACACGGCGGGGGGCGGCTTCTTTGCTAACGGTGTGGGCGCGATTTTTACCGCCCTGTTAGCGGTGATTTTTTCGATGTTTGGGGCTGAGATTGCCACGGTAGCAGCCGGTGAGTCTAGTAACCCTGCGGTTGCTGTGGCCAAAGCGGTACGGTCGGTGATTTTCCGGGTGCTCTTCTTCTATGTGGGGTCTATTGCGGTGACCCTACTGGTGATTCCCTGGACCATGGTGACGGCTGGCTCCTCCCCCTTTGTCACCATGTTCGAGGCCTTGGGTATTCCCTATGCCGGGTTGGCCATGAATATTGTGGTGCTCACGGCCCTGCTGTCGTGCTTGAACGCTAGTCTTTATGCTGCCTCGCGCATGGTCTTTGCCCTGGCAGAACAGGGGGACGCCCCGCGCGCCTTTTCCCGCGTTTCTAGTACCCGGGCGCCCCGCAACGCCATTGTGCTCTCGTCTCTTATCGGGGTGGTGTCGGTGGCCCTCAACTATTTCATGCCCGAGCAGGTCTTCTCCCTGCTGGTGAACTCCACTGGCGGGGTTGGCATCTTTGTCTGGCTGATTGTGGCGGTCTCCCATCTGCGGAGCCGTAGGCTAGATGGTGAAGGGGGAAGCGGCGTCATCAACTACATCCTCATCGTGGGTCTGTTAGCCCTGCTGGTGTACATGGGTATTACCGAAGCCCATCGCCTAGAGGTGCTCATATCGGTCACGGTTGCTGTGGTACTTGCCGCCCTGGGTGCCTTCACCCATCGTCATAGTACGACTGTTTCATCACATCGCTAAGATTTTTAGGGGACACCCCGGGCCAGCGGCACTCTAAGAGCAGCCCAGAAACCGGGGGTACCCGCCCCAGCTTGTCCCCCAAGCGGTCTTTTTTCAAGGGTTCTCCCAGGTAAACGAAAGAAAACGCCTGTCTTAGGGTGGTTAGATTAAAGAGACCTTCGGTTCGGCACCAGAGTTTTCCCGCTCTGCCCCGACCCAATCTAACCCCACCTTTACGATGTTTGGAGGCTTCTGATGACCCAGCACACTGCAGCTCCCTCGTCATCGCCCCTGTTTGAGAAAATCTCTCAGATTTCTGCCCGCCTAGAGCAGGTCAGCCCGCTGAGTGGTCCGATTCCCACCGTCCCGTCGGTAAGCAGCCAGGTGGCCTCCGGCGGCACCCGTTTTGCTGAGCCCGCTGAGGCAGACACCCAGCCCGTTCAGCCCTGGAGCCAGGCCTCCTAGCGCAAAACCTCATAGGGGATAAAGACAGACGAAAGCCCGGGCAGGTACCTGCCCGGGCTTTCGTCTAGTCAGATGCGCCCTACCCCTCGCAGAGATCTAGCGGCGGGCGTCCTTTTCTGCCAGCTGCGCAAACATGTCGTTATAGGCGTTGAGCTCGGCGTCCCCATCGCGGTCAGCCTGGCGGTCGATGCGCTTTTGTATCTTCTTATCGTTCATGGACCACTGCACCGCCACCGCAACGGCAATAATCATGGTGGGTATCTCGCCGATCGCCCACATGAGCGAGCCACCCAGCTTCTGGTCATCAATGGCAGGTAGGCCCCAGGGGCGGCCCAGGTTACCGAACCAGGAGGCCTGTAGCAGGGTGTCCATCTGCATAATCGAGATACCCACAAAGGCGTGATAGCCCAGGGTCGCGATAATCATGATAAGGCGCATGGGGTAGGTGGGGCGGTTGGGAATGGGGTCGATGCCGATGAGTACTAGGCTGAAGATATAGCCGGTTATTAAAAAGTGAATCAGCATGAACTCGTGGCCCACGTGGTAGCGCAGCATCACCCCGAAGAGGGGGGTGAAGTAGACAATCACGATCGACCCGGCGAAGTTGACGGCCGCGAAGATGGGGTTGGTAATCACCTTGGACCAGCCCGAGTGCACCAGGCGCAGAATCCATTCGCGGGGCCCGCGGGTGCCGTCCTGGCGGGGTTCAAGGGCTCGCAGTAGCAGGGTGACGGGGGCACCGAGTACCAGGAAGATGGGGCAGACCATGGTCAGGAGCATGTGTTCTACCATGTGCACCGAGAAAAGCACCATGGAGTAGACAGCCAGAGCCCCGCAGGTGATGTAGAGCAGCACGAAGAGACCCAGGAACCAGGAAAGGGCACGGGCAAGGGGCCAGTGGCCGCCTGCACGCCGCACCTTAATCAGCGCCCAGAGGTAGGCGAAGGCGGCGAAGCTGATGAAGGCCACCCAGAACCAGTCAAAACGCCACTGGGTAAACCACTCGGCAACATGCGGTTCTGGCGGCATGTCGTAGAGGGTGATGATGCGGACGGGCTCGGCACCGGCATCCAGGGTTTCGGGGGCGGGAGGCGGGGTTCGAGAAAGGGAAACAGCTAGGCCACTGGTTGCGCCCATCAGCACCAGCTCGCAGGCAATGGCATACCAGAGGCCCCGGGCGGCGCTGGTAAGCCCGGACTGCATCATGGGTATCAGACGCAGGCGATACACCACGCCGAAGGCACCCAGCACCAGGGTGAGCATTAGCTTGGCCAGTACCAGCGCCCCGTAGGTGGTCGTAAAAAGATCCCCCAGGCTGTTCATCCGTACCAGGGCGTTGACCACGCCTGAGAGCACCACCAGCACGAACCCGAAAAGGGCCAGCACGGAATAGCGGCGCAGCACCGCTACAGCCAGGGGCACACGACGGGCGGACGCCGATGCCGCACCCCGCTGCCCCTCAGCCAGAGTGCCGGTGCCCGCGTCCTCGCCGGTAATGTCGCGGGAGATAAAAGCCAGCACCATGAGCCCACCGCACCAGAGCACCACACCGAGCAGGTGCAGGCCCAGGGAGTTCACCGCGCCCATGTGGTCATCACCGCCCGATGAGTGGCCGCCCAGGGCCATAGCCACGATGCCGACCAGCGACAGGCCCAGGGTCAGCAGCAGACCGGTGAGTGAGCGCACCGCAAAGACCAGGGTAGCTACGGTGGCAGCCACGATAATGCTGGTTGCCTCCTGCTTACCCGAGTCGATGGTGGTGATGTAGCTGATGAGTTCCGAGGTGTAGTCAGCTCCGCCCGACGGTGAGCGACCGGAAATATCTGCATAGCTGAAAATGAGCACCGCGATGGCGGCGATAGTCCAGGTAATAGCGGCAGCGGACGCCAGCGTCAGGGTGCGGGTAAAGGCCGGGTGCTCGGTGCGGTGCAGGTTTTTCTGCCGCTGGGTCGCGTCGGTGACATGAGCCATATTCACGCTCACACGGCCGCGAGCAGCATCCACGAAACGGGGCACCAGCCCCAGGGCGAAGACAAGGGAGCCCATGGTGGCTGCCATGGAGAAGTTCTGTAGACTCTCAGCCACCGGCAGGCCCCAGCGCACCAGGGCACCGGCGTCCGCTAGGTCGGTACCGGCGTTTGAGCCGGTCACCAGCAGGCTCAGAACGAGAGCCAGCAGGGAGGCCACCGGGAAAGCCCAAATCCAGCCGCCCTTGAGCCCGCGCTCCGTCTTATGTGCCGCCATGTCTATACCTGATTCCTGTCGATGATGGTTTAGCTAAAAAGTCCTTCGCCCACGAAGCCGCCTTCGCGAGCGCCGGCGGGTAGGGCAAAGACCGCTGAGCCGATGGGTACCGTCCAGGTGTTGAGCATATCGAGCTCGGCCAGGCGCTGCTGGATGGGGAGGAACTGCTTGACGGGGTCTGCCTGGTAGGAGCAGAAAATCAGGCCGGTAGAGCTCACTCCCCCGCTGACCTGCTGGTGTTCTGAGAAGCCCGACGCGTTCTGCACCGGCAGGTCGTAGTTGTAGCCCCGGCGCAGGATTTGCTCTACCCGGTTTTGGGCGGCGGCGCGGCGGATATGGGCGTAGGGGGCGATGACGGTAAAGCCCAGCTCGTTCGTTGCAGAAAGGTCAGCGGGGTCGCGCTCTTCGGTGCCGGTGAGCGGGGCACCGTTCGTGAGGTTGCGCCCCACGGCGTCCTCACGGGCGGGGCGGTCGGCCTGGTCCCAGGTATCGAGGTTCATGTGGATGCGGCGAATCACCAGGGAGGTTCCACCCGCTTCCCAGGGGGTCAGTTCCTCGTGATTGCCCCAGACATAGGATTCCATGGTTCCGTCACCGGTGGAAGGGTTGATGGTTCCATCGACCTGGCCGAAGAGGTTGCGCATGGTCATGCCGTCCGGCTCACTACCGTAGGCACGGCGGAAGCCTTCTTGCACCCAGCGTACCGAGGCGAAGCTCCGGGTGTTTTTGAGCAGGACGCGTTGGGCGTGGGCCAGGGTGAAACGGTCCGAGCAGCAGATTTGGAGGAGCATATCGCCGTCGTTCCACTGGTCTTGGAGCTGGTCAATCTGTTCGAAGGCGGGCAGGGGGCGCAGCCAGGAGGGTTTCTTCTCGGGGGCTACGATATCGAAGATACGCTCCCCAAAACCAAAGGTGATGGTGAGGTTAGCCGGTACGGTTGCGAGTTCCGGTTCTTGGTCGGTGATGGGTGCCCGCCCTGCGGTGAGGCGGGCGGCGTCGTCGGTGAGCACGGTGAGCAGGCGGCGGACGCCGTCGCGGTCGAGTCCCGTGTTGAGGGTCAGGGCGATAAAAACGCCGTAGCTGGGGGCGGGGGTGTCGATGCCCGCCTGGCGGGGGCCGTAGAAGGGGACGACGGCGTCCTGTAGGGGCGGGCTGGTGGGCTCTTGTTCCCCCTCGTCGTTCATAGCTGATGCGGCATATTGGCTTGCCAGGGTGGCAGCAACGCCGGTTCCTACCCCCAAGGCCCCGGCAAGAGCTACACGCCGGCTGGTACCGCGGGGGTGTGCCGTCTTTTGGCTCCCGTTCATTTTTTCTTCTTGCTGAGGGGCATCCTCTGCACCGCTCAGGGCCCGGGTGAGGTCTTCGTCAAATGAGCTGGTCATGTCTTCCTTGGGTGGCGAGCTCCACCGCCCGTCTCTTGTAGGGGGCGGACGACGGAGCACGCCGGTTGCTACCTACCGGTAGCTAAGGGTGGGTGAGGTAGCTGGTGCCTTAGTTGCACTGGGGCAGCACAGCGGCGGCTGATTCGCTGGCGCTGGCGTGGTCTGAGTGCATGGAGTGGTCGGTGGACTCACTTGCTGCTGCATCAGCTGCGGTGCTCGCGGCGTCACCGGGGGCGTATTCTTCCTGGGCACCGGCGTAGTCGCGCACGGTAGCTTCAAAGCTGACCTCGCCCGCTGAGGTCTGCAGGGTGATCATGCTGCTGGTACCTGCGGCGAGGGCACAGTTCATACCCATGAGCATGATGTGGTCCCCGCCGGGGGCCAGTTCGAGGGTAGCACCGGGCTCGATGGTGAAGCCACCCTCTACGGCCTTCATGGTGCTGGTTCCGCTCGTTGGGTCGATGACGGTGGTGTGCAGCTCAACCATGCTGGCGGTTGCGTTGCTAGCGCCCTCGATGGTGATGGGGGTGTCCCCGGTGTTGGTGAGGGTGGCAAAGGCTGCGGTCATATCGCCGCTGTTGGCCTTAATCCAGGCTTCCTCGACGGTCAGCGGGGCGCTACCCTCGCTTGCAGAGGCGCTAGCGGTAGCGCCGGTGCTTGCACTTGCGGTGCTGGTTGCTGAGGTGTCGGCGCTGCTGCAGCCGGTCAGGACCAGCAGGGCGATAGCGGGCAGGGCGAGGGCAGGTAAAAATTTCTGTGATGACATGGTGCTTCTTCTTCGAATGCGAGGGGTGGACGGCTTACTTGCGCTTGGTCTTAGCCAGCACGACGACGAGGGCTGAGCCCAGGGCTGCTACTGCCACAAGGGCCAGCACGACCTTGAGGGGGGTTGAAAGCCCCTGGCCTGCCTGGCTTACAGGGTCACTAGCTGCAGGGGCGCTAGTGCCGGTGTTTTCTGCTGAGGGTTCAGCCGCACCGGTGGTTGCAGCCTGGGTGGTAGCGCTCGTTGCGTTGCTGCCCTGGCCCACGGTGTAGGTGAAGGTTCCCTGGATGGGGTGGCCGTCTGATGAGACAACCCGCCAGGTGACGGTGTAGGTGTCATCGGCAGCGGCGGTGGCCAGGTCCTGGGTGACCACGGTGCCGTCCACCTCGGGGTCTCCATCGGTGACGCTTTCACCGGCGGCGTTGGTCACGCGCACCTGGTTGGCCCCGTCCACGTCCATGATGTCGCCGCTGTAGGTGAGTTCTAGGCTGGCGGGTGCTTCGGTGAGGGTTGCCCCGTCAGTGGGGTTGGTGGAGACCAGTTCGTCGTGGGCGGCAGCCGGGTTTATGCCCAGCAAGCTACCTGCGGCGAGGGCCGCTGTGGCCACCAGGGTACGGGTTATGGGTGAGGCTGTACGAGCCTTAAACATAGGAGTGTCCTTGCTTGTCGAAAATGTAGGTGGTGTTTCGGAGTTAGGCAAGGACGGGCGGGCCGCGGGGGGCGCGGCAGGTTCTGGCGAGCAGGCTGACCAGGTGGGTGGCAGTAGCGGCGACCGGCAGGGTGGGTACTCCCAGGAGCGGACGTACCCGCACAGGTTCTAGACGGGCCCGCACATAGCCCAGCAGGGCACGCAGAGCTAGAAGTAGATGCTCCCCGTAGGCGAGCAGAGCAAAGGTAATAGCTGCCGCCAGGGTATGCCCGGCCCACATGGCAGGCCCGGCGTGAGCCAGTGGTTCTAGATAGGTAGCTCCCATCAGGAGCTCAGACCCGTGATGGTTATGGCCGGTCGATACAGGAGCCATAGGCTGGCCGTGGCTGTAGAGGGCGTGCAGGATCCCCTGACCTGCCAGGACGCCGAGGGCCAGGCTGGTGCGGGGTAGTTTGAGTCTCGTCACGCCGAGGGTCAGCAGGGCTGCTAGTGAAGTTGCAAGGGCCAGGACGAGCGGGTGGGGCAGGTGCCCACCGGCTAGCAGGTGGGAGGTGGCGCCTAGGCCGGTGGCGCTGCTGGCGATGAGCCAGGAGCGGGCTACCTGGTGCCCTCGGCGCATGGTTCCTCCCCTGCATGTGTGCGGCTTGTGTCTTGCCTGCCTATTATCTCACAGCCGGGCTGTTTTGGCTCTGCTGGTATAGCAAAAGGGCCACCCCGTAAGCGGGATGACCCTTTTAAAGTCTGTTCAAGAATTTACTTCTTGGTGGAGACTGCTGCCTTCAGCTTTGAACCTGCGGTCAGCTTAACACCGTGACCTGCGGGAATCTGAATGGTTTCGCCGGTCTGCGGGTTGCGACCGGTACGAGCTGCACGGTCGGTGCGCTCAATTGCCATCCAGCCGGGGATGGTGATCTTCTCGCCCTTAGCAACAGATGCTTCGAAGACCTGGAACAGTGCGTCGAGCACACCGTTCACTGCTGCCTGGCTGGTGCCAGCCTTCTCTGCAACCTCTGCAACGAGTTCGCTACGGTTCTTAGCCATTGAATGCTCCTCCTGAGACTTTCAAAAAGTGAGTGGCTGGGTTAGCCCTGTCCACAAGGCTAACCGTATCAGCTACAGATTACCAGCTTGACTTGGTAACACCGGGCAGCTCGCCACGGTGTGCCATCTCGCGGAAGCGCACGCGGGAGATACCAAACTTCTGGAAGGTACCGCGGGGGCGGCCGTCGATCTGGTCGCGGTTGCGAACGCGAACGGGTGAAGCGTTGCGGGGCAGCTTCTGCAGGCCTACGCGGGCTGCTTCGCGCTCTTCGGGGGTTGCGTTTTCGTCAACCAGGGTCTTCTTCAGTTCCAGGCGCTTTTCAGCGTAGCGTGCAACGATGACCTTGCGCTGCTCGTTGCGAGCAATCTTGGACTTCTTCGCCATTGTTTAGCGCTCCTCTCGGAAGTCAACGTGCTTGCGGACAACGGGATCGTACTTCTTGAGAACCATACGATCGGGGTTGTTGCGGCGGTTCTTACGGGTAACGTAAGTGAAGCCGGTGCCCGCAGTGGACTTAAGTTTGATGATAGGACGTACGTCCTTAGCCTTTGATGCCATGTTTAGATCTTCTCTCCGCGTGCAAGGATGTCAGCAACTACTGCGTCGATACCACGTGCGTCGATAACCTTGATGCCCTTTGCAGAGACGTTCAGGGTTACGTTGCGACGAAGTGAGGGTACGTAGTACTTCTTCTTCTGTACGTTCGGATCGAAACGACGCTTGTTGCGGCGATGCGAGTGCGAAATGCTGTGTCCAAAGCCGGGAACAGCTCCGGTCACCTGGCAGACAGCTGCCATAGTTTTCTCCTCCAAATGTTGACGAAATGACGGTACGCAGTTGGCGTTCGCCAGTTTTCTGGCGATCAGCAATGGGCGTCCCGTCACCTATAGGTAGAGCACCGGGTTATTCTCCAAGGCTAGAGTGTTTGAGACTCCACATCGGGTGAGAGGCCGATGGGAATCCCCGCCGCGGGAAAAACGGTGAAGCTTAGGTGTACGAGAGGTGTTGCCACCACTACGAACAGCCTTAAAGTCTAGGTAATTACGGGATACCACGCAACCTATGAGGCCAATAAAAAGCTTGCGTCAGCCGGTGCTGGTGCTACCTGCTCCGGTGTGCGCAAGCTGCTTTTCATAGACTCATTGGTGCGTTTGAACCTCTATCAATTCTACCGGGCTTTTAACTTTTCGCAAGTCATCTCAGGCTTTAATCCGCGGTTTTCCGCCCCTGCCACGCGAACCTGGGCGCCGGCGTCCGCCCCTGCCAACCGGGTAAATTACACGCGTGTAATCTTAAGTGTGATGTTAACAGCTTAAGTCTTTTAATCCCGGCGCCCACCTGTTAAAGGGCGGAGTCAGCTTCTTCCGACAGCACGTCAAAGCGGGTCCAGGTGGGGTACTTGGGGCTGATATTGTCTCCGGAGCTGGTACCGCGCAGGCGGCGGCCAATCCAGGGGACCACAAATTCCCGGGCCCATTTAGCGTTATCTAGGGCCTCTTGCACCCGGGTTTTGTGCAGGGGCGCGGGGATGACGGGGTCGCCGATACGAATGTTTTCGGCGCTCAGGGTTTCCAGCACCCGGCGGGCGGTCAGGGTATGGCCGGCGGCGTTCATGTGCAGGCGGTCAGGAGCCCAGTAGCGCAGGTCTAAAAGCTCGTGCATGCGCCAGTAGTCCACGACGGTGACGCCGCGGTCATCTGCCACCTCGCGCAGCAGCTCGTTGAAGAGGGCAACCCGGGCGCGGTTACCGCTGAAGAATCCCTTGGGGCCGGGGTCAAAACCGGTCATGGTAAAGACTTCAATGCCCTCATCGCGTAGGGTCTTAAAGGCCTCGTCATAGCGCACCATCAGGGCATCAACGTCGAAGCCCGGGCGCAGGGAGTCGTTACCGCCGCCCACGAGAGAAACCAGGTTGGGTTTGAGCTCCAGGGCAGGTTCTAGCTGCTCTTCGATAATAGGCACGAGCAGGCGCCCGCGAATGGCCAGATTGGCGTAGGCGGCTTGGGGGTCTGCCAGCATGAACTGCTCGGCCACCCTGTCGGTCCAGCCGCGCACCCCGTTGGGGCGGTCGGGGGCGTCGTCCCCCACCCCCTCGCTGAAGGAATCTCCCAGGGCGACGTAACGGATAGATTCATCTTTTCCAAGAATCGATATCATGCAGACTAGGCCTTTCTCTAGCAGGTGGGTACCAGGCCACTCTACCCCTCGGCCTGCCCCGCCTTCCAGTACCCCATAAAAGAGATGCTTTCTTTGGGCAACCCGGCTTCGTTCACGCAGATACGGCGCAGGGTTTTCACCACCGTTGATTCACCGGCGATTAGCACGTAGGTGCCGGTGGGGTTTTCTGCCAGGTGCCAGAGGGGGCCATCCGTCTCCCAATCATCGGAGGGGGCAGCGGCTGGAGTAGGTTCGAGGGAGCAAGTCGTACGCAGGGCGCGGGTTAGCTGGTGCCCGCGCATCTGGCCGGGGGTCCGGGCCAGCACGTGCAGGCGGACGCCCGGCACCCGCTGGGTTGCCTGCCGCACCTCGGGGAGGCGGTCGAGGGCGTCCTCGGCGCCGGGCACCTCAAGGAACACCGCCCCGGTAGCTTCAGTAGGTAGGGAACGCAGAATGGAGAGCAGGGCGGGCGCTGCGGTTTCGTCGCCGAGCAGGAGCAGGGAGGACGCCGCACCGGGGTTATAGGAGGACCAGAGGGTAGAGCCACGCAGGGGTGCCAAGATAGAAACCTGCTGCCCCACCTGTGCCTGTTCAGCCCAGGCTGAGCCGGGCCCGCTGGTTCCCTGGGCGTCGGTGTGCAGGACGAAGTCCACGTCGATTTCAGGCTGCAGGCCGGCGGGTAGGTCACGAGCCAGGGGTTCTAGGTCGGCCTCAGCAGCCGGGAACATGCCCAGCAGGGGTGTCTCGTCCAGCCCGACCGAGGGTACCAGCCGGGAATTGCTCACGGTGTAGGTGCGCATGTACCCCCGCTCTGTTTCGGGGGCCGAGAGCCACCGGGTCCGCCAGGAGGTATCGAGCTCAATCATGGTGGGGCCGCTTGCTCCGGTGGGCGGGATTAAGAGTTTGATGTAGGCGTCGTAGACCTGACCCGTGCCGTCAGAGATAGGGGCGGCAGCGTGCAGCAGAGACCGGCCGGTCAGGGAGACCCGAACAAAGGAGTCCGTCAGCTGCTCAGCACGGGAGACGGTAACGGGGAAGACCCCGTACTGGTTGATGGAGCGTTTGACTTCACGGCGGGTAGAAGGGCGAGGTGCGGACGAGCGGGGCTTAGGCACGATTCTGCCCTGCCAGGTTTTCTGCCTCTTGGTTTGCGGGGCGGGCGTGGGGAACCACGACGGTGGAGCCGTCGCCCAGGGGGTCGGCGACCGAGGCCCGAAGACCGAAGATTCGGTGTAGGTTCTCCCCCGTCATGACCTCGGTAGCGGTCCCGGCTGCGGCGATTTCCCCGCCCTTCATGGCAACCAGGTGGTGGGCTATGCGGGCGGCCAGGTTAAGTTCGTGCAGCACCATAACCATGGTGGTTCCGCGGCGCTCGTTGATGTCGGCCAAAAGGTCAAGGAGTTCAACCTGGTGGGCCAGGTCTAGGTAGGTGGTGGGTTCATCCAGCAGCAGGATGTCGGTGTCTTGGGCCAGGGCCATGGCGATCCAGACGCGCTGGCGCTGGCCTCCGGAGAGTTCGGTGACCTGCCGGTCAGCCAGCTCCAGGGTGTTGGTGGCCTCCAGGGCCCAGGCGACTGCGGCGTCGTCCTCCCTAGTGTTGCCGCGAAAGAGCCCCTGGTAGGGGTAGCGGCCGCGGGAGACCAGGTCAGCCACGGTGATACCTTCGGGGGCGATGGGGCTCTGCGGCAGCAGGCCGACCATGCGAGCAAATTCCTTGCCGCCGTAGGAGGCGACCGGTTTGCCGTCCAGGGTAATCTCGCCGCTGCTGGGTTTGAGCAGGCGGGAGATACCGCGCAGCAGGGTGGATTTACCGCAGCCGTTGGGGCCGATGATGGCGGTAATTTTTCCTGCGGGGATGCTCAGCGAGAGGTCTGGCACGATGGTGCGGTCGCCATAGCCCAGGCGCACGTGGGTGACGGTGAGGTCGCGAGGCGTTACGGTTTTCACGAGCTTAGCTTCTTTCGGGTGAGCGGGTCAGCAGCCAAATGAGGGCGGGGGCGCCGAAGGCACCGGTGAGGACGCCGGCGGGCAGGTTGATACCGCCGGGCATGAGGTTGGAGCCGATAAAGTCGGCGAGCACGACCAGACTGGCCCCAACTAGGGCAGCGGCGGTGAGGTTGTGGCGTCCGCCGGTCAGGGCCCGGGCGATAGGCCCGGCCATAAAGGCAACGAAGGCCAGGGGGCCGGTTGCGGCGGTGGCAACGGCCACCAGGAGTACGCCCAGGGCGATGAAGCCGGGGCGGACGGCGCGGGTCGGCACGCCCAGCCCCAGGGCCAGTTCTTCCCCTACCGCGGTGGCATGCAGGGGGCGGGCGAACAGGATGAGGGGCAGCAGGAGGGGTAGCAGGAGAAGGGCCAGCAGGCTGATACGGTCCCAGTTAGCGGTAGAGAGGGAACCTGCCAGCCAGTGGGTCAGGGTCTGGGCGCTGGTGGTTGAGGTGCGCGAGAGCAGGTACTGGATAAAGGCTGATCCCAGGGCCGAGATGCCCAAACCGACCAGGATAAAGCGGTTGCCCGCGCTCCCGTCCCCTGCTGAGAGGGCCATAATGACTAGGACGACAGCCAGGGCAACGGCGATAGCGAGCAGGGTGAGTGGCAGCCCGCCCAGGCCCAGAAAGACAATACCGATGACGGCCCCCAGGGCAGCCCCGTTAGATACGCCGATGATGTCGGGGCTGGCAATCGGGTTGCGCAGGAGCAGCTGGAAGATAGCCCCGCCCAGGCCGAAAGCTGCCCCGGCCAGGGCACCGAGGACGGCGCGGGGTAGTTTTTCTTCCATGACGATGTAGCGAGCCCCCTTGGCGCTCTCGATAGTTCCGCCGCCAAGGATGGTGAAGAAATCGGGGATAGTCACGGTGTAGGAGCCCAACAGTACGCGCACCGCGCACACCGCAATCAGGGTCAGTGCAAGACCGACGATGGCGAGGGCTGGGCGGCGGCGGGCACGGGCGCGGACGCTGGCCACTGTTTGGGTGGCACTTTGGGCAGCGCCCCGAGGCTGGGGGCTAGGTAGGGTCGGCATTAGAGGTTAACCGCCTTACCGCGTCGTACCAGGTAGATAAAGACGGGTACCCCCAGGGCTACCATCATGACGCCCACCTGGATTTCCTGGGGTGGGGCGATGACGCGTCCGGCTGTATCCGCCAGGATGAGCAGGGCTGCCCCGAACAGGGCGGAGAGGGGCAGAAGCGCCCGATAGTCGGCGCCTGCGAGCGCACGCATGGCGTGCGGGGCGAGCAGGCCGAGGAAGGCGATGGGGCCGGTGAGGGCAAGGGCGGTGCCGACCAGCAGGGTGATGCCGCCGGTGATGACGAGGCGGCGGGCAGCAACGTTTTCGCCCAGGGAGGCTGCCATGTCATCGCCCAGGGCAAAGCTGTTGATGGTTTTGGCTCCGGTAAGAACGATGACGGCCCCGATAGCCAGTAGCGGGACCGCTACCGCCAGGTCAGAGAGGTCGGCCCCGGCGACGGTTCCAATCTGCCAGCGGCGCAGGTTATCGAGGGTGGCCTGGTTGGTTAGAATCAGGGCGCTGGTGACCGCTCCTAGACCGGCGGTGAGGGCTGCGCCCATCAGGGCTAGTTTGATGGGGGTTGCTCCCCCGGTACCGAGTGAGGCCAGGGCGTAGACGGCAAGGGCTGAAGCAACCGCACCGATAAAAGCCCAGAGGGCAAAGGCCGCTGTGGAGTCGGCGGCAAAGAAGGTGATACCGGCTACCACCGCGCAGGCTGCCCCCGCGTTGATACCGAGGATTCCGGGGTCCCCCAGGGGGTTGCGGGTGATGCCCTGGAGCCCTGCCCCGGCAAGCCCCAGGCCTGCGCCCACGACCCCGGCGGTCAGCGTCCGCACCGCCCGCTGGGTGAGCACTGCTGCGTCCGCTCCTGCAACCTGCCCGCCGGCCAGGTAGTCCAGCAGGGTGCCTGAGCTGATGGGGCGGGCGCCCAGGGCAAAGCTGGCGAGGGCTGCCCCCGCAAGGAGCAGGCCCAGCATGAGGGACAGCGCCAGTAGCCGCCGCGCTCCCCCGGTGGGGGTAGCACGGCGGCTAGAGGGATGCCGGACGGGCACGGAGGTCACCGGTTAGGACGCCTGGCTTGCGTCGATAGCGGCTGAGAGCTTGGCTAGGGTTTCGGTCTGGTTGATAGCCCAGTCCAGGGAGAGCGGGGACGCTGCCGAAAGGGCCAGGGAGATAGCGGCGTCGGTTTCAACAACCAGGCCGCCGTTCGCTACGGCGGGCATCTGGGAGAAGAGGGTGTTGCTCTTGATGGCTTCTTCGTCGGAGTCGCTGGTGCCCCAGGCCCAGACCAGGTCTGACTGTACTTCGGGCAGCACCTCACCTGAGATGGTCATGAAGAAGGCGTCGGCTTCGGTAGCGTTCTGCTCGATGTAGGGGGCGATGTTCATGCCCAGGGAGGTGAGGAACTGGGAGCGGGAGTCGCTCGCTACGTAGGCTGAGAGGGTCTGTGCTTCGAGGTCGAACATGCCGGCGACGAAGGTCTTACCTGCCAGGTTGGAGTACTTGGCTGCGGCGTCGTCGATGGCCTTGTTGGTGGACTCGATGAGGGCGGCGCCCTCGTCGTCCTTCTGGAGCATGGCGGCGGCCTGATTGATGACGTCCTCCCATGAAGCGGCGTAAGCGCCCACGTCCTCGGGCATAGCAACGACGGGGGCGATGGCGGTGAGCTTGTCGTAGACTTCCTGGGTCATGTCGCCGTAGACGGAGAAGATAGCGTCGGGGGCCAGGGTGGCGAGGGCTTCGTAGTCGGGGCCGTCGGTTTCGTCGTAGGTCACGGGGGCGGTGCCGCCGAGTTCGGCCAGCTTGGCGTCGAACCAGTCGGTGGAGCCGTTGGCGTTGGCGCCGTAGGTGACCACGGGGGTACCGGCGGGTACTACGCCGAGGGCCAGGAGGACGTCGGGGTTCTTCCAGAAGTTCACGACAGCAATTTTCTGGGGTACCGCGGTGAAGGTGGTCTCGCCGAAGGCGTGCTTGACGGTGTAGCTCTCACCTGAGGCTGCTGAGCTGGTGCTGCTGCTTGAGGTGTCGTTGGAGCCGGTGGTGCATGCTGCGAGCAGGCCGGTGAGGGCGGTAGCTGCGGTGGCCTTGAGGAAGGCGCTACGAGTGATGGCGACCATGGTCTTGTGTTCTCCTGGGAAGGGTGTTCCGTTCTATAGGGCTATCTATAGAACTGCTTAGGCGACCCTAAGCCAAGAATAACACTATCTTTTGTTTGCGTATTTGTGCAAACGCTAGATGGGCTACCAGAAATCCCTAGGGCAGATAACGACGAAGATACTCCTGCACAACAACTTCTAGATAATTTTGAGTCTCATCACGCGCAGTAAGATCAGTTGCCCACGGACGCCCAGGGTGAAGAGTATCCCATTTAGGTCTTTGCATGTTCGCTCGACCACTGCCGGGGGCATGGTTACCAAAACCATCCAGCTCAGCATTCCATACGGGCTTATGCTCACGAATAGCAATCACCTCAGCCAATGAGGCTTATTCAAAAGTAGACACGCACCCCACACCCACCAACTAGACAACGGCCCCACCCGCGGCAAAAATATGAGCGTTAAATCTCTACAAATAACCTCAAGCCATACCGGACAAGACCGTTGC
>NZ_CAKMSR010000014.1 GCF_928381705.1 Rothia nasimurium
CACATCAAGACTTGGCGGATTCTTCATACGGGGTTTAGGCGGCCGTTGGGGTTGTATGGGCGGGTGTTTGCGGTGGTGCGGGGGTTGGTGTTTTTGGCTGCGGGTGGGACTTTTGAATAAGCCTCACCTACTCATTAAGCTCAACTTAAACACATCCCCCTCACAGATTCCTGTATTTCTACTGACTTACAGCAACTCCCGCCCTACATGCAAGTAAGCCTTGAATCACCTGACGCTCAGTGCGAAATTCATTATCAACGCACTGATTAATTTTCGCTGTCACAAGTACCGCTGCCAGAGATGACCCCCCTTCAGGTTCAACCACAACTCCAAGATCTGCACCATAGGTATTTGAAAACCAATAGTTTTTATTATTAGAGGCCTTAGGGTATACACCAATAACACCAGGAAGGGACGCGGGGTATGAAGGTATTTTTTCTAGACCACTAGCTGTCGATGAAACTATTATTATCCCTTCATCAACAGCTCTTTCCACCGCCTGCTCAAGATAAACATCAGAATTTATTGTCGACAGGCTAATATTTATTATTTTTGCCTTTTTTTCAATAGCAAGATTAATAGCCCTAGCAATATCCTCAGGGTTAGCAATTTTGTTTTCACCAACCACATCAATCACAAAGACGTCTTCAGGTTCTCCCACATTGGCGCTGTACCTCCTCCACAATATATCAAAATGCTCCCCGGGGGAACCTCCCGAATTAAGTGTGATTACTTCTACACCATCAGATTCCGACAAGCCATCGTCAATAAAAACCGTGACCTGGTGTTGACCACCCTCACTGCGGTCAATACCCAAAAATCTCAGATTAACTTTCCATGGTCCAACAAATATAACAGCAATAACTATAATGGAGAATATGATACAAGCACCTTTCCCCACCCCAATGCGCTCCACCCCCTTTCTATTCGAGGTTAAAACCAAGACCTTCTGCTTCAGCAGCAATAGAGGGAACATTTTCACCATCCGGATGCTCAGACAACAGTTTTAAGAAATTTATCAAAGAATCAATATCCATGCTCTTGTGAGAATTCCAGAAATTAACAAGAGCAGTCGCTGCGAGATCTATTGAATTGGGTAAATCAACAAGGGCAAGAAGATAATTCTCCACAAGGTACTCAACCTTAATTGATGGTGTATCTTTTGGTAAAATTTTAACAATATTCTGGATAAAATCACTCATCCTCAAAGCATTATCCTGCTTCCATTCATAAGGCTCCCCAAGCCACTCAGGCCCAGAAAATTGAGAAAATAATGTTATAGCCAGTTCTTCCTCACCATGCTCTAGAGAATCAATCACAGATCTCAATTCACTAATTTTCATCAGCACTTCCCCCTAATTTGTTCAACCCAGCCATCACTTATATATCCACCATTTTCAGCATAGGTTACAACAACCTGCCTACCCTTATAAGCTAGAACAGCTTTTTTTGATCCACGTTTGTACGGCATATGATTCCCCTCAGCCATAGCCCTTCCCATCAAGTCTGCAACTTGCTCCTTAGAGCGGGCTCCAACCTTACCCCAGCAATGCTTCGGAGCCATGATATGACTCCACTTATTGGCATTCTGTTTTAAGATATAAGACTTCGCTGCTTTCTTTATCTGAGATTTACCAAATTTGTTGAGAGCAACACGAAGCCCCACTCTAGCAAGAAATCCCAATACAACAATCGCTGGAATAGCCTGCGTCGTTGCAGCCTCACTATCTAAAACTATCTCTTGATGGGTATGTTGCCCCTCGAGGGTCACCACGAAGTCCTCATCCGAATTGCCTGTAAAGGTCAAACTTTCAACATCAAAGACCTCAAAAACTTCCTGCCCATCCCACTCGCCATGCACTTCAACAGTAAGTGAACCATCATCCAGCAAACGAGTCACCACGTTCGCGCTAAGCCCTTCTTCATCAACTACGTAGTTAATAGTGTTACCTGAATCTTCAACGAGAACATCACCAGGATCCTCACCCCCAAAAGATGATAAATCTACGTTTTGAGTAGCACGGTCTTCTAGCATGCGCCCCTCAAAAGTACCGGCCTGAGCAGTAACCCCATTTAAGGTGGTGGCACACAAGGAAAGGGCTGTAGCCGCTGCGATTATTTTTAGATTGAAGCGAAAGGTCAAGTTAAGCCTCCATAAACTCAAAAGTTTCATATTCACATGAAACATTACTGTAGCCCACAGCTAACCTCCATCATTTGAACGCCTACCACACACGATATCTGGTAGGCCGTCATCTTCTGGCTCCAATGCGACAGCCGTCACGGTGGCGTATTAGACTAGGCAGTATGGCTGAAAACACTGAATACCGCATTGAACACGACACCATGGGTGAGGTCCGCGTACCCGTAGATGCCCTCTACCGTGCCCAGACCCAGCGTGCCGTTGAAAACTTCCCCATCTCTGGCCAGACACTGGAGTCTGCCCACATCCGCGCCCTAGCCCTCATTAAGAAGGCAGCAGCAAGCGCCAACGAAGAGCTGGGTGTTCTTGACGCCACCCGCGCCGCCGCTATCCGCGATGCTGCAGATAAGGTTGCTGCCGGTGACTACGATGAGCACTTCCCCATCGACGTCTTCCAGACCGGCTCTGGTACCTCCTCCAACATGAACACCAACGAGGTGCTGGCGACCCTGGCTAACCAGGCTCTGGAGGGCCAGGACGTCGAGGTCCACCCCAACGATCACGTCAACGCTTCCCAGTCTTCCAACGACGTATTCCCCACCTCCGTGCACGTAGCTGCCACCGAGGCCCTGCTCAAGGACCTGGTTCCGGCCCTGGAATACCTGGCTGAGTCCCTGGAGCGTAAGGCTGTGGAGTTCAAGGACGTCGTCAAGTCCGGCCGCACCCACCTGATGGATGCCACCCCTGTGACCCTGGGCCAGGAGTTCTCCGGTTACGCAGCCCAGGTCCGCTACGGGGTTGAGCGCATCCACGCTTCCCTCCCCCGCGTCGCCGAGGTCCCCCTGGGCGGTACCGCTGTGGGCACCGGCATCAACACCCCCGACGGCTTCTCCGCCCGCGTCATTGAACTGCTGGCTGAAGAAACCGGCCTGCCCCTGACCGAGGCCCGCAACCACTTTGAGGCCCAGGCCAACCGTGACGGCCTGATTGAGGCCTCCGGCCAGCTGCGCAATATCGCCTACTCCTTCATGAAGATCAACAACGATATTCGCTGGATGGGCTCAGGCCCCAACACCGGCCTGGGCGAGCTGCACATCCCCGACCTGCAGCCCGGTTCCTCCATCATGCCTGGCAAGGTCAATCCCGTGATCTGTGAAGCAGCCATTATGGTCTGTGCCCAGGTGATCGGTAACGACACCACCATCGCCCTATCTTCCACCAACGGCGCCTTCGAGCTGAACGTGGGTATCCCCGTCATGGCTGCCAACCTGCTCCAGTCCATCCGCCTGCTGGCCAACACCTCCCGCGTGATGGCAGACAAGATGATTGACGGCCTGGAAGCCAACGTGGAGCGGGCTCGATTCCTGGCTGAGGCATCCCCCTCAACCGTCACCCCCATGAACAAGCTGATCGGCTACGAGGCAGCAGCCAAGATCGCCAAGTACTCGGTGGCTAACAAGACCACCGTGCGCGAGGCCGTCATCGCCCTGGGTTATGTTGAGCGCGGCGAGGTCACCGAGGCCCAGCTCGACGAGGCCCTAGACGTCACTAAGATGCTGGGTAACTTCTAAGCCCCAGCCCCGCTCCCCTATCTAGGGAGTTCTCATAGGACAGTGCCCGGCACTCCGATATTGGGGTGCCGGGCACTCTCACAGAAAATATTTTAATATGATTCAAAAAGTTATAGAAAACAGGTTCCTACAAAAAATATTTTTATCTATAATACTCAGCGGATGCACTGTATTGATTTCACTTAGACCGCACCTATTAATAGATAAAGGACTCATTGAAGGACAGGAAAATGCATCTCCAGAAGATATCTTAAATACCACAAGGTTTATCTCAGGAATTGTCATCAAGCCAGTTGATTTCCTAGCAGCCGCCGGCGTGCTCGCCACCCTCTACATTGCAACAACCCTTGCCAATAGGATTCAGCTAAACAAAAAAGATGAAAAAACAAGAAGCTTCATCGAAAATAGAGTGTCTAACCTATCTTCAGTTTTATGCATATACTCCTTAATTTGCATGAACTTCTACTTTTTCCAAGAAGATAGAGGTCAACTAAGCTTTGGTGAATTCATCTTCTATCTAGCATCCGCCTATATATTCTATCTCATCTCAGCCTACCCGCCAATTGATACATCTAAGCTCAGCGAACGAAAGGCTAAAAATCAAGAAAATATAAGAAATCTGGAGGGTCAACTCGAAGAAGTTAGTGACAACAAGACCAATTCACAAGAGGTAGCAAGTCTAGCAGGAGCCAAAGAATTCCACAGAATCAGGGCCTACCTTAGATACGCGAAAAGCAGGTGGGCTTCTCATCTCTTCCTTCTCTTCACAAGCATTCCCCTAGTAACATCCTCATTATTTATAATACTTATTGCGACCCTATTCAATAAATATAACCCGATTGAAACCATAAGAAATTTATCCGCAGAAAACATCATTATTGTAATATTTATTTTTTCCCTTCAAATATTCTACCTGGGAGATTTATACGAAAAGGCAACCAGAGAAACCAGGGAAGACATACTGGAGAAAAGGGAACAAAAAGCATACTACAGGCCAACCACACTCTTCGGTGCAATATTATTTACAATAAATATTTTTATACATCTAGCATTTACCGAAATGGTAATCAGGGGAGACAATCCAAATATTTTTATTATCACCGCTCTTATCATTCCACCTATTCTTATTGTAGCAAATCACCGCACCGCGTCTTACATCTACAAAAAATACAGAAAATATCTGCAAACAGGAGATATGGGGAAGGACTTTAGGCGTGCAGTTCTAGAGCAGGCTCTCCAGGATGCCCGAGAAGAGCATGATTCTTTGGAGAAAAAGATTAAAGAGACCCAGGAGCCTGCCCTTTCTCCCCCTAGACTGCCCTCAGAATGAGCGCGTCGCCCTGCCCTCCCCCGCCGCAGAGGGCAACAGCCGCGTGCTCCCCATGCCCTCCGCCAGCAAGCGTATGGGCGGCATGAACCACCAGGCGGGCACCGGACGCTCCCACCGGATGCCCCAGAGCGATAGCACCACCATGGGGGTTGACCTTCTGCAGGTCAAGACCGAGTTCACGGGCAGAGACCGCAGAAACCGCAGCAAAAGCCTCGTTGATTTCCACATGGTCTAGGTCGGCCGCGGTTAGCCCAGCCTTGTCAAGAGCGGCGGCGATAGCGCGGGAGGGCTGATAGTGCAGCACGTTCTCGGGGCCAGCGGTATTAGCCCAGGCGAGGACGGTGGCCAGCGGCTTGATTCCGTTCGCTTCAGCAAATTCGCGGCTTGAGAGCACCAGGGCCGCTGCCCCGTCAGAGAGCGGGGAAGCATTCCCCGCGGTAATCGTGCCGCCCTGCTCAAAAGCAGGCGGCAGTTGAGCGAGTACCTCGACCGTGGTTCCCTCGCGCACTCCTTCATCCGCCCTGACCTCTGTGACTTGCCCCTTGCGTCCTTTCACCTGCACCGGGGCAATTTCGGCATCAAAAAGCCCGGCGGACGCCGCGGCGTGGGCCCGCTGGTGGGAAGCGGCCGCGATGGCGTCCTGCTCCTGGCGGGTCACCTCAAAACGGGCGTTAGACCCCTCGGTCAGCACGCCCATCGACTCCCCGCTCTGGGCATCGGTGAGGGCATCACGCTCAACGGCATCGAGCACGCTGGTAGCACCGAAGACCCTGCCCGCACGGAAATCCGGCAGTAAGAACGGGGCACGAGACATGGACTCCTGGCCGCCCGCCACAGCGACCTGAACCTCGCCCGAGCGAATCAGCCGGGCGGCATCTATCACCGCGCGTAGACCCGAGAGGCAAACGCTATTGACCGTCACCGCAGGGGTAGCCACGGGGATACCGGCAGCACTTGCGGTCTGTTTGGCGGGGTTCTGCCCCGCACCGGCCTGAACCACCTGGCCAAAAATCACAGCTTCAACCTGTTCAGGGGCTAGAGTGCTGGCCTTGAGCGCCTGAGCCAGAGCCCGGGTGCCCAGTTCAACGGCGCTCAACGATGAAAGGGCCCCCATAATCTTGCCCTGGGGGGTGCGGGCAGCACCGATAATGACAACGTCCTTGTTGTGGGTCTGCATGTTTCTTCCTTCTGCAGCAGCGTCGCTGCACCGGCTATCTCATGATTTTCTTAGAGACTAGCCCCCGGCGCCATGTCGGTCAAGACTAGACCGGTGAAAGGTGCTGCTCGCATGCTTTAGCCTGTAATAGGCGGCTTATTTTTCTCTCACAGCCGCCCAGTGAGTAGGCTTAAGGAATGGAACCATCACCCCGTAACCACACTTACTGGTCTTTCATCGACCAGGTCACCGAGAACCTCGGTGGTTTAGAGGAACCCGTCAATGTTGACGCTACCCTGCTTGCCATGTCGCTGAACCGCGCGTCTGTGGCCATCACCCACGATTTTGAGTCGAAAGTGCACCGCCCTGCCGGTAGCTCCTGGGCTGCCTACCGGGTGCTTTTTGCCCTCTGGAACTCGGGGGCGACGTCCGCTAGCTCCCTGGCTAATATCACCGGCATGACCAGGGCTGCTGTCTCTAATATCAGTAAGCCCCTAGAAACAAAAGGATTGATCACTAAGGCCAAAGACCCCGATGACGGGCGTGGCACCCTCTTAGAACTCACGGACCGAGGCACCAGCTTTATCGAAAGTATATTTAGCCAGCAGAATGCGGTAGAAGCTCGGTGGGCTGAGAAGCTCACACCGGTTGAACGCACTGTGCTGGTGGAGCTCCTGCGTAAGCTCTCAGCCGAGGCCTAATTATCTGGCTTCTAGATCGAATCGGGCGCCGTTCTGCCAGTGCAGGGCGGCGTCGATTCTATCGAGCATGCGCTCACTGCAGTAGTCAGGCAGCTGGTCCACCGGCACCCAGCGCACCTGGCTCGATTCCTCGTCGTTGACCCGGGCCTGCCCCGAGACATAGCGGCAGTAGAAGGTGTGATCCAGAAACTGGCAGCGGTCCCCGTTGTCGAAGGTCATGGGCGGGTCGGCTTTCAGCTGGGCAAAACCCACCACCTCGATGATGACGCCCGCTTCTTCTTCAGCTTCGCGCAGGCAGGTCAGGGCGGGGTTCTCGCCGGGGTCGACGATGCCGGTCACCGGCGTCCACGCCCCGGTATCGCTGCGGCGCACCAGCAAAATGTCGCCGTTATCCCGCTGGATTACGGCAGTAGCGCCCGAAAGCCAGAGCATGTCGGAGCCAATCTTGGCTCGCAGATCGGTAATAAATTGTGGGGTAGGCATATTTTCCTTTCGTGGGCAGGCACCCGGTGCGGACGCCCCAAGGCAGCAGGCACTCAAGGTCAGCTAGGTTGCGGGAAAGAGCAGGGCAACAGTGGTGCCAAGAAGCATGAAGGGCCCAAAAGCTATGTGGGTGCGGCCTGTAGCCCGACGAGCCAGTATGAGTACGAGGGAATATAGGCCGCCGGTCAGAAAAATGAGCAGGTTGCCCCAGAGCAGGTTCAGGGGCGAGAAATAGGCGAGCAGAAGACCTAGAACTCCGGCCAGTTTTACGTCCCCCAGGCCTAGCGCCCCGCGGGATGCCAGGCGCATGAGCGCATACAAGCCAAACATCACCGCTGCCCCGTAGGCAGTCTGCCGCGCCTGGGTAAAAGGACCGGGTGCCACCAGCACGATGGCCCCGAAAAGAGGTAGGCCCACCAGGGCATAGAGGGGTAGCACGATACGGTCGGGCAGGCGGTGTTCGCGCACATCAATAACCCACAGCCGGGCCGCTGCCACCAGGTAGCACACCAGCACCCAGGCCAAAAGCAGGGCAGCCAAGGCCGCCTGCCAGCGTCCGCCCAGCCCTTCTGCCGCTAGGCTATATATCTGTTCGAGCATAGCCGCCCCGGCCAGCCTTAGGAACCGAACCGGCGCTGACGCTGGGCGTAATCGCGCAGGGCCCGCAAGAAATCAACCCGGCGGAAGTCAGGCCACAGGGCCTCGCAGAAATAAAACTCGGAGTAGGCCGACTGCCAGGTCATAAAACCAGAAAGGCGCTGTTCTCCCGAGGTCCGGATCAGCAGGTCCGGATCGGGCATACCGCTGGTGTAGAGATGGCGGGAAATATCGTCGCTGGTCAGACTTGAAGCGAGTTCTTCAAGGCTCCGGCCGGAAGCTGCCGCCTCACGCAGGAGGCCGCGCACAGCGTCCGTAATCTCCTGGCGCCCGCCATACCCAACAGCGATATTCACCTGCAGCCCGCTGACCGCCGCCGTTTCTTCAACAGCCACCTCAAAGGCAGACCGCAAACTCGCTGGCAGGGATTCCAGCTGACCCACCGGGCGAACCCGAGCCAGGCCGCTGGCGGTCAGACGCCCCACGAACCCCTCAATTACCTCAACCAGGTCATTCAGCTCATCGCTACTGCGCTTCAGGTTCTCGGTAGACAGCATATAGAGGGTCACCATCGGAATCTTTAATTCCGTGCACCAGCCGAGAAACTCGATGATGCGGGCAGCACCGGCCTCGTGGCCGTGCTTGGTGCTCTCCCCCAAAAGGGCAGCCCAGCGGCGGTTACCATCGACCAGCACACCGATGTGCTGGGGCAGTTTCTCCGCTGGAATCGCAGAAATCAGGGACCGCTCATACACCGTGTACAGTGGCTGCGGTAGCTTCATGTGCTGCTCCTGGTTGTGGGGTGGCAGGTTGTCTTTACCCTGCTCATTCTACCTGCAAGGCGGGCTCGGGCAGGCCCCTGCCCTCCTCTGCGCAGGTGGGCGGACACCGTGCCCCGGCTCCCTGCCTGTTATTTCAGCTTCTAGCTACCCCCTAGACCGCGCTTATTTTGACCTGCCATACTAAATATATGGCTTCACGTGTTCACCGCTCCCAGACCTCCGGTTCATCAGCCGCACCCCACCAGGGCATGCTTGACCGACTGACCGATGTGCAACGCGAAATCATCGATTTCTACAATGAGAACGGCAAACCCCTACTCCGTGGCTGGATTCATGCAGGCTTTGCGCCCGTAGCCTTTATCGCCGGCATCGTGCTCATTGCTCTCTCCGGCGGCGGAATCGTCGGCGTCGGCTGCGCTATTTTTGCCCTCACCGGCGTCCTGCTCTTTGGTATCTCGGGTATCTACCACCGCGGTTTCTGGTCAGCCAGGGTTCGCATGCTCCTCAAGCGGCTCGACCACGCCAATATCACCCTGCTCATCGCGGGCACCTATACCCCGGTAGCTCTGACCCTCCTTGAGGGCACCCAGCAGGCCATCCTGCTCTGGAGCATCTGGGGCTGTGCCCTCTCCGTCACCCTCTTCAGGGTCTTCTGGACCGGAGCCCCCCGCTGGCTCTACACCCCCATCTACGTTGTCATGGGCCTGATGGCGGTCTTCTACCTGGGCGACTTCTGGCAGGTCTCCCCCGTCGCTACCGTTCTCATCGCCACCGGCGGAGCCAGCTACATCATCGGAGCCATCTTCTACGGCACCAAACGCCCCGCCATGGCCCCGCAGATCTTCGGCTTCCACGAGCTCTTCCACGTCTTTACCGTGCTCGGCTTTATCCAGCACTACATCGCCGTGATGTTCTGCATCTTCCTCTAGACCGAGCAAACAGCCCCTATACCTCAAGGACGCCGCACCCGGCCGGGGTGCGGCGTCCTTATTTTCTCTTCCCTCAAGAACCTAGTGGGGGCGGCGCAGATGATCCTGAGCTACCACAGCCTCATCGCGCACGGTGGCGTGTACGGGCTCCTCGGTTTTCCCCTGGGCCGCAGCCTCAGCAGCCGCCCGCTCCTCAGCCTCACGGGCAATAGCGTATTCGCTACGGTAGCGCAGACGGCGAGCGCGCCGGGTCAAGTCGAGCCCCAGCAGTACGATAGCCAGGGCCAGGCAGAAGGTGACGATGAAGCCCACGATACCGGGTGAGCCGCGGAAGGACCCGTCGGGGTTGACCGTGGTAATGACGGTGGGGGTCGCTTCGGCTGCAAGAATCGTAAGTGTTGGAGGGATCAGGGCTGACACTGTCAAGGTTTCCTCTGGTCTGGGTCTGGGGCGCAGGGGCCGCCTTTAGGCGGTCACCCCTATTCTACGCGGTGGGGCTGGGCCTTTCCTGTCTTTAGGAGCGGTAGTCGATACCGGTTGAGAAGCAGGTTTCCGGTACCTCGCTCTTCACTCGGCTGTGGGCCAGCACGTAGTCTTCGAAGGGCCAGATTTTACGCTGCATCTCGGGAGAGACGGCAAAGAAGGCTGAGTCCGGGGCGACCTGGGACTGGTGGGCGTGCAGGGCCTCATCTCGTTTCTCAAAGAAGTCTGCCGATGAGATCCGGGTGGTGGTCTGGTGGCGGGAGACCGGCGGGCGGTGCCCCTCAATGTCTTCTTCCATTGACATAGCGATCCACTGCGCGAAGGGTGACTCCAGGCCTGCTTCTTCGAGATAGTGGTGGAAGGCCAGCATGCGGTCGTAGTTGAAGGCCCGGTCGTAGTAGATTTTGGAAACCTGCCAGGGCTCACCGGTACCGGGGTAGGCGTCCGCGTCCCCCGCCCTCTCGAAGGCTTCCATGGAGACCCGGTGGGTCATAATGTGGTCGGGGTGGGGGTAGCCGCCGATTTCGTCGTAGGTGAGGATGACGTGGGGCTTAAAGTCCCGTACCAGGCGCACCAGCGGGGCGGACGCCTGCTCCAGGGGTAGGCTGGCAAAAGAGCCGTAGGGCAGCGGGGGCAGGGGGTCGCCCTCGGGCAGGCCCGAATCAACAAAACCGATCCAGCGGTGCTCAATACCCAGCACGGCGGCGGCCCGCTTCATCTCAAGACGGCGGACGCCCGCCAAATCGCGGTGGGCAGCCGGGTTGCTCTTGACCGCTTCGTTGAGGATGTCTCCCCGTTCGCCACCGGTCATGGACGCCACCATCACGCGGGCACCTCGGGCTACATAGGCAGCCATGGTGGCGGCACCCTTGGAGGATTCGTCGTCGGGGTGGGCATGAACGGCCAGAATGCGCAGGCCGGTGTAGTCCTCTTTCAGGGGGGCCAGCAGGGACGGGTCAAAACCGGGTGCAGGTGATTCAGTGCTGCTCATGCAAAACTCCATTTGTGCGAAGGTGGCTCGAGTAATGTTTGGGGTATCGTAAATGAGGAAGGCCCGCATTCAAAGACACTGGTCAATTCTACCCGTCTTAGCGGAGCCGCCCTCCTTCTCTGTTACCCCGTATGAAAGGTGTGGGCTTGATGACCGCCCCTGACCTATCTGCCCGTTACGGCACCGTCCGCCAGCACCGAGCCCTGCCCCAGTGGTTCTGGTATGCGCTGGCCCTGGTAGCGGTACTTGTGGGGGGCGCTTTTGTGTTCTGGGTGCAGGCTGACTCCAGCGACGAGCCCACCGGCCGCGACGTTGGCTTTACCCTGACCAGTGCCGACGAAGTCTCAGTAACCTTTGAGGTCAGCAAACGGGCCGAAGATACCGCGGTCTGTGCGGTCAAGGCCCTCAATACCTCGGGTGCCCCCGTCGGCTGGAAAGAAGTCGCGATTGGCCCCTACGCCGATGAAAACGGCAACGGCATTTCGGTGCAGACCGTTCAGTTCAGGGTACTGGGCGAAGCAACCACAGCCACCGTCGATAGCTGCTGGAAGGTTGACTAACTCCCTTTCTCTCTAGGGGTAAAGTTAGGGAGCTTACCCCGCCTATGGGTAGACTAGGCTCACGACTGACCTTTTACGCGGGGCCCTCACTAGCCCCGTCCGCATACAGGGTCCCCAGCCACAATGGTTTCGGGGCCTTGCTGACAAGGAGTAAACACATGGCAGAAAACGAAGGCGCTTGGCTCACTCAGGAAGCCTACGACAAGCTCAAGGCTGAGCTTGAGCACCTCTCCGGCCCCTACCGCCAGGAAATCATCGACCGTATCTCAGCGGCCCGCGACGAGGGAGACCTCAAGGAAAATGGCGGCTACCACGCAGCCCGCGAAGAGCAGGGCAAGAACGAGGGCCGTATCAAGCAGCTGCAGCACCTGCTCGAAACCGCCCAGGTATCAGACAAGCCCGCAGCCGATGACGGCGTAGTTGAGCCCGGTATGGTCGTTGAAGCCGATATCGCCGGCAAGACCATGACCTTCCTGCTCGGTTCCCGCGAAGTAGCCGACACCCTGGTCGGTGGCTCCGACCTGCAGGTCTTCTCGGAGAAGTCCCCCATGGGCGCCGCTATCAACGGCCACAAGGTAGGCGACGAGCTTTCTTACGAGGCCCCCAACGGCAAGCAGATCCCCGTCAAGATTGTCTCTGCTAAGCCTTTCCAGGGCTAAACCTGCCCGCCGGTAGATAAACCGAAGCCCGGGCGTCCTTCCCCTTTCTACAGGGGCGGACGCCCGGGCTTCAGTTTGCGTTGAGGGGCAAAGATTCAGGCGCAGGATATTTGCCGTCAGCCTGCTGGCTTTCGGGGCTGGCGTGAATCACTTGTGAGCGCAGCGAACCGGTGAGAGGGTCGCAGGCAAAGGCAAATATTCTGCGTCTCAGAAATCTTTTAGTAAACCACAATCGGCTTGTAGCCCTCAGCTTCTAGGGCCGCGATGACTTCCTGGCAGTGCTCTACACCCTTGGTTTCCATGTCGATGGTGATGGAGACATCGCCCATGGAGAGGGCGCCACCCAGGCGGGTGTGGTCCACACCGGTGACGTTGGCGTCGTGCTCCGAGATAATGCGGGAGATGGTGGTGAGCTCGCCGGGGCGGTCGTTGAGCATGAGCTTGATGGTCATGTAGCGACCCGCAGCCGACAGGCCTCGCTGAATCACCTTGAGCATGAGCATGGGGTCGATGTTGCCTCCCGAGAGCAGGCAGACCGTGGTGCCTAGGTCGCCGTACTTTTCTTTGAGAGAGCCGCTCATCAGTGCCGCTACAGAGACCGAGCCTGCCGGTTCAACGACCAGCTTGTTGCGTTCCATCAGGAAGATGAGGGCGCGGGCAATTTCGTCTTCAGAGACGGTGTGCACGTCGTCCACCAGGTTCTTGATGATGGTGAAGGGGAGCTGGCCGGGGCGGCCCACCGCGATGCCGTCGGCGATGGTGGAGACCTTTTTCAGGGGCACCAGGGCGTCTGCCGCGAGAGAGGGCGGGTAGGCTGCCGCGTGCTCAGCCTGGAGGCCGATGATGCGGATTTTCTTACCCAGCTTTTCTTCCAGCGAGCGCACCGCGATGGAGAGCCCAGCCAGCAGGCCGCCGCCGCCGACACCCACCAAGATGGTGTCGACGTCCGGAACCTGTTCCAGGATTTCTAGGCCCAGGGTGCCCTGGCCTGCGATGATGTCTTCGTTGTCGAAGGGGTGCACAAAGACAGCACCGGTTTCTTCGGCGTAGCGTTTGGCTTCTGCCAGGGCTTCGTCCACGTTCACGCCGTGTAGCACGACCTCGGCCCCGTGGCTGCGGGTCGCTGCAATCTTGGGCAGGGCCGCACCCTGGGGCATGTAGATGCGGGCGGCGATGCCCAGGCGGGAGGCTGCCAGCGCCACGCCCTGGGCGTGGTTACCTGCCGATGCTGCCACCACGCCCACGGCCTTTTCAGCCTCGGTGAGCTTAGCCATGCGCACGTAGGCGCCGCGTACCTTGAAGGAGCCTGAGCGCTGCAGGTTCTCACATTTGAGGAAGACCTCGGAGCCAATCTGCTCGCTCAGGGCGCGTGAGTGGGCCACGGGGGTGCGCTCAATGACGCCGTCGAGTAGGCGGGCTGCGTCTTCAATTTGACTTAGGCTCACGGGGAGCTCTACCGGGGCGGGTGCTTCTTGCATCGTTACCTCGTCTTGTCTCTTATTTCTGGGCGCCGTTGTTAATGGCCTCTAGAGCATCTTCATCGGCCTTTTCGGCTTCCTTAATGCGGTTGAGACGTTCCTTGACCTTCTCTGCGATTGCCTTTTTCTCGCGGCGTTTAATCTCGTGGGGGTAGAGGAACTCCTCCTCGCGAATATGGGGGTCGTGCTCCCATTCGTGGCCAGACAGGTAGCGGATCACAGTGTTGACCACGGCCAGGACGGGCACGGCGAAGAGGGCACCGACGATGCCGTAGAGCATAGAGCCTGCGACCACAACGATAACGACAGCCAGGGGGTGCAGAGCAACTGCCTTACCCATCACCAGGGGCTGAAGAATGTTGGATTCAATCTGCTGCACAATCAGCACCATGGCCAGCATGATAAGGGCGTTGACCAGGCCGTTAGCGACCAGGGCTAGCAGGACGGCGATAACACCGGTCAGCAGCGCACCGACGACGGGAATGAAGGAGCCCAGGAAGACCAGGACGCCCAGGGGCAGCGCCAGGGGGACGCCCAGGAAGAAGGCTGAGAGGCCAATACCGATAGCATCAACGGCAGCCACGAAGACCTGCACACGCACATAGGAAACCAGTGAGGTCCAGCCGCGACGGCCAGCACCGTTGACAGCACGACGGGCATTGCGGGGGAAGAGCTTGACGATAAAGAGCCAAATCCGTTCACCTTCCATGAGGAAGAAGATGAGGGTGAAGAGAACAATTACCATGCCGGTACCGATATCAGCTGCGGTAGAACCTACGCTGGCTACCCCGTTGAGGATGCTGGAGGTGTTGTCCTGCAAGGTGGTGACCAGCTGGCTGATGTACTGGTCAATCTTGTCTGCCCCCAGGTCGATAGGCAGGTTGTTGAGCATGGCAACAATCTGGTTCCAACCTTCGACAACCTGGTCAGACAGGGAGGAGAAACCAGCGGTCAGCTGCTGGCCTACCAGTGCTAGCAGACCAATGACACCGGCGATAAGGCCCAGTTCAGTGATTGCGGTAGCGATACCGGCGTGGATTCGGTTGCGACGGAGGAAGTAAACAACCGGCGACATGAGACCGGCCAGCAGGGCCGCAATCATGATTGAAATGACGATGAGGGAGATCTTGGCCAGCATCCAGTAGAGGGCTGCAGCAACGATACCTACAATCATCAGTCGCCAAGACCAGGCTGCTGCCGTCTGCAAGGCAAAAGGCACCTGACGGTCAGATTCACTCTGCCGAGCAGGGGGTTCAGGAATAATGACACTCATACTTTCTATCTTCCCACGTTTCCTTACTATCTGTCCCTTGCCTGCCCGTATCCCGGGCACAAGCGTGACCAAACTCGCCCCATGAAGCCGGGCGGGTGCGTCCTGCCGGAATCTCCAGCCCCTCCCCCGCTGCTGGGGCACGACACAGAAAAGCCCGGGGCAGAAGCAGAGGTGCTTCTACCCCGGGCTGCGCTTCTTTCCTAGCAGGCTAGGAGAGAGCCTAAATTTTAGTCATCTGCCATAGAGCGTACGTAGTAGAGAACGCGCAGGATCTCGATGTAGAGCCAGACCAGTGACACGATCAGGCCGAAGGCAATGCGCCAGGATTCCCGCTCGGGGGCGCCCATCTTGATGGCGTCAGAAGCGTGGGTGAAGTCCAGCAGCAGGGAGTAGGTAGCCAGCAGCACGGCGAAGAGACCGATGATGAGACCCAGGGGAATACCCATTACCTCAACACCGCGGGCGTTGAAGTCGAAGAAGAAGGAGGCAACGAGGTTGACTAGGCAGAAGACGGCGTAGGAAATCGTTGCAATCATAAAGAAGCGGGTCAGTTTGGGAGTTGCCCGCACCTTACCGGAGCTGTAGAGCGCCAGGATGGTTGCAAATACGATGACGGTTGCCAGAACAGCCTGAACCACGATACCGGGGTAGGAAGCCTCGAACTTCCGAGAGATACCGCCAACCAGCAGACCTTCCATGACCGAGTAGGTCATCACTAGGGCAGGTGAGACCTTCTTCTTCAGGGCGTTGACGAAGCCCAGCACCAGGCCGCCAATGAAACCGACGAACATGAGGACGGGCATGTACCAGGCAAGGACAGCACCCACGACAACCAGACCCAGGTTCAGGCCGGTCTTCATGATGATGTCGTTGATAGTGATGCGGTTGGTATCAACCGGACCAGCGGTACCGGCGTTGTACATGTCGTTGAGCTGGCCAGCCGACACCTGCTGGTTCTCGTAGCCATAGGGAGCCTGTTGGGTGTAGCTACCCTGCTGGTAGGTGCCGTAGGGGCTCTGAGCCTGCTGGCCATAGGGGTTGGCGGTAGTGGTGCCGCCAGCACCGAACTGCCCGAAGCGGGGATCGCCAGCGGGCTTAGTCATGTTGTTAATCAGGGGGTTACCTGCCACGGCTGTTGTCTCCTAGTGGTAATAAGTAGTCGTGGTAAATGTCTTGTCTTCTACCCTACCGAATCTTGGCCGGTATTTCTGCCCGTTTTTCTCAGGGCGTGAGCGGCTGGGGTTAGGTGGTGAGTTCGGCTTCGAGGAAGTCGAGGACGGCTCCGTCGTTGTTGGAGCCAATGGTTAGGTCTGTGACCGGGGCGAGGGCCGGGTCGGAGTGCTCCATGGCGATAGCGCGCCCGGCGTAGCGGAACATTTCAAGGTCGTTGCCAGAGTCGCCAAAGGCCGTGGTCTGTTCGGCGCTCAGCCCCAGGTGGTCAGCCAACCAGGCCAGGCCGTGCCCCTTGTGGTTGCCCTCGATAATCAGGTCGATAGCACCAAACCCGCTGGAAGTTGCCGCAACCCCTGCCGGCAGGGCGGCATGAAGTTTCTCAATGGTCTCATAGATACCTTCACCGGGGTCAGCGTTCAGGGCAATCTTCACCACGGTTTCGGTGATAGTGCTCGGGTCATCGATGGCTTCCACATTGGGGTAGAAAGGACGGATGGCCGTAATGGGATCCTGCGGGTCCCACCCGGGTAAATCGATTCCCACCTTAGTCACCTGTTCATATACTCGCCCTGCGATGGTTGCCAGGCTGTCGCTGGGCACAAAGGAGTGATGGCGGCAGGACAAAATAATACCCAGGGCCGGGAAGCCTTCCAGGGCTGCCAGACACTGTTGAACCAATTCGGGGGTAAAACCCCACAGGGCTAAATCAGTGCCCTGGTTATGGATAACGGCACCGTTCTCTGCAATGTAGTAGAGGTTCTCGTGGTGCTCGTGACCGGCCAGGTACTGCTCAATTTTCGGCATCTGATTACCCGTTGCTACCGCCAGGGAGGATCCCTGCTCAGCTAGCAGGGTCAGGACGTGATCCAGCTGCTCGTGCTTATAGGTCTTGTGGTCGGTGAGCAGGGTTCCATCGAGGTCAACAGCGTAGAGATGAGGTGTCTTCATAGCTTCTACTCTATCGAAAACCCTAGGAGCCGCAGCTACTACTGCCGCAGCGTCCTTTTCCCGAACCCAGAACTTCACCCTACTCGTTCTCTCTTGACCCTATAGATTATCTCGGGGTCAAGAGAAAACGAATAGGGTGAACAAAACAATGTCTTACTTATGATCCACATCCTCCTCCCCCGGAGGGGGCTGAGTGACAGTCGCGGTTATTTCCCTATTCAATACTCAAAAGGTCGCCCGGCGAGCATTCTAGAACATCACAAATAGCAAGGAGCGTACTAAACCGTATAGCTTTCGCACGATTGTTTTTGAGTTTAGAAAGATTAGCAACTGTCACCCCAACCCGGTCTGATAGCTCAAGCAGCGTCATAGAACGTTGCTCCAGCAAAACACCCAGATTGCAATGGATATACTTACCGCTACTTTCAATCGAATCAGACAAGGTCATCGATCTCTTTCTGAAGCTCAACAGCCTGACGAATCGACCGTTGCAGCACGTAGAGCATTGCAAGCAACAGGAAGACAAGAACCATGACTGAAGTATTGGTGAGCAAGCCGCCACTCCACTGCTCGTCCAAGCCAAGGCGGTGTGCCAGGAAGTTATTACCCATATCTTCAACTCCGCTGCCAGCTAGCCAGCCAAGCACTGCATAAGCTACAAGAGCAGCACCTTGTGACGTCTTTTGGGAGTATAACTGCCCCCTCTTAATGCGATTCAATATGAACCACATACCCCAGATAGCAACAAACAGGCTCACCGATTTAAGCACAAAGCCTGCCATAAGATATGCAAAGGGACCTCCGGCTGCCAGGTCAAAGCTGATTCCGCCTTCGATGGCCGGGCTGAGGAAGGTATGAAACTTCTGATCGATAAATACATTCAGGATGTAGGTGACGAGAAACAGGCTGCAGAGCAGAGCTAGTGCAGTTACATCCATCGACCAAAAACTTTTCTTTCTGGGGAGACCAGTAGACATGCTTGCTTCCTTCCAGGTCGGACGGCGATTGCTCCTGTCAACCTCAACACCAACCACATATTGTTTTTCAATACTATTGTTTATCGATATTATCGTTTAACGATATGCAATGCAAGTGTTACCCGCACGCTTAACGCCAGGCTACAAAAAAGAGAGTACGCCTGCGCTTCGCGCATTATGGCGTACTCTCTTTTGTGTAGCCCCACCGGGACTCGAACCCGGAACACAAGGATTTTAAGTCCTCTGCCTCTGCCAATTGGGCTATAGGGCCTTGAGCGGGCGCCCGCCGGGTGAACCCCAGCGAGCGCTATCGCTTATACATTTATACCAGAAAAGTTCCTAGAGCTTTGCCTTGGTCTTCTCGGGTGCGGTGCCGGTAGCCTGCTGGAAGGCACGGCGGGGTGAACGCTGGTGACGGATCGATGAGGTGTCACGGCCGAAGATCTGGTTCAGGGCCCAGGTGGCCATAACACGGGCGGTACGCTCGGTGGTGGGGATAGCGGTACCGTGGTAGCCACGGTGCATGAGCCAGGCCAGGGGGCCGCCAATAGTCTTGCCCTTGAAGTTAGCTACACCCTTCCACAGACCCAGGCCGGCGACAACGCCGATGGTCTCGTGGTAGTAGTCGGTCAGAGCTTCGCCGCGGCGCTTGGCCAGCAGGTTTTCTGCCAGTTTGAGAGCCTGGCGGGAGGCGTGCTGGGCGTTAGGTACGCAGAAGCCGCCGACGCCGCCACCGGAGAGGTCGGGTACAGCTGCGTTGTCGCCTGCTGCCCAGGCGTCCTCGATGATGCCCTCATCGCCAGCAACGCGCAGGTCAGCCTGCACACGCACGCGGCCGCGCTCGTCGATGGGGAAGTCGGTGTCCTTGAGCATGGGGGACGCTGCTACGCCGGCAGTCCAGATTAGGGTGTCGGTATCGAGTTCACCGGCGGGTGACTTGTCGCCCATGTTGATGAGCTGCAGGTGACCGTCGGTAGCGTCGGAGAGTGAGGTGTTAAGCAGGACCTCGATGCCGCGGGCGCGCAGTTCAGCGACAACCTTTTCGGCGCGGTCTGCGGGGACCTCGGGCATGATGCGGGGGGCTGCTTCAACCATGACGAAGCGCAGGTCTGAGATGCGCAGGCGGTCGTTGCGGTTAACAGCTTCACGGGCCATGTCTTCAAGTTCGGAAATGGTTTCAACACCCGCGAAACCGCCGCCGACGATGACGAAGGTGAGGGCGCGACGGCGCTCGTCCTCGTCGGTGGTCAGGGAGGCGATTTCGATGCGCTCGAGAACCCAGTTGCGAACAGAGACTGCTTCTTCAACGGTCTTCATGCCGATGGCAACCTCGGCCAGGCCGGGGATGGGGAAGGCACGGGTAACAGCGCCTGCGCCCAGGACGATTTCGTCGTAGGTCAGTTCGAAGGTTTCACCGGCGTTGATGGGTTCGATGGTCGCGGTCTTGGTAGCGTGGTTGATGGCTACGACGCGGCCGCCGATGATTTCTGAGTCGCGCAGGTGCTGGCGCAGGGGTACGGTGGCGTTACGGCCTTCCATGGAGCCTGCTGCAACTTCGGGGAGGAAGGGCTGGTAGGTCATGTAGGGGTTGGGGTCGACAACGGTGACGACGCCGCCGGACTCCTTGATGACCTTCTGGATCTTCTTTGCGACGGTGAAGCCGACGTAGCCGCCGCCGACGATAAGGACGCGGGGGCGGTCCTGTGCAATCTTGTTGAATGCCATGCGAGTTAACTTCCTGTTGGTGTAGTGCCGGTGTTCCGGCAAAAAGTCTCCATGCTTATATTGCCACTTTTGCGGGGTTTAAGCATAGTTTTGGGCGGTGTATTTGCTGTGAGCGTTTCTTGCCCTGCCGGTGTCTAGCCTTTCAGAGCGGGGTGAAGATTTGATGAAGACTAGATGAGGTGGGCGCGGGCTAGCGGCGACGGCTGCGTTTGATGATGTTGGTGAGCTGGTGGATGGAGCCGAAGGTGATGATGCCAACCCACAGGGTGAAGGATGCCAGCACGATGAAGGGCAGGATGCCGGAGTCTTCAACGGGGCGGACGGGTGCGGGGGCGGCTGCCTCGGTGATGGTTTCACCGGCCTGGTGGACGGGGGTTTCACTGATGCTGGGGGCAGCTGAAGCGGTGGTTTTGCGGTGGACGTTAATCCAGTCGCTCATGGAGCCCAACGGGTTGGTATCGGTGTCATCTGGAGTCGATTCGGCGAGGGCAGCCTTGGGGTTGATGATGCCGTAGCCGTAGAGGGCGTCGCGTCCGTCCACCCCTGCATCGTCGCTGGAAGCGATGATGCGCTGGATCACCTGGTTGCCGGTCAGGTCGGGGTATTCCTCCATGATGAGGGCAGCAAGACCGGCGACGATGGGAGCGGCCGCTGAGGTGCCTGACCAGGTGGCGTACTTGTTGTTGGGGATAGCGCCGATCATGGACTCACTGGGAGCAGATACCGCTATAGAGATGCCTTGGGAGGATGAGGACCAGGAATCCTGCTTGTTCTTATCTACACCGCCGACGGTCAGCACCCCGGGCATGGTAGCGGGGGCGCCCACTTGGGTGAGGCCGGCACCGCGGTTGCCGGCAGAAGCGATGATAATGACGCCTTTTTCTTCGGCGTAAGCAAAGGCTGAGTCCCAGGACTGGGGCCAGCTGGTTTTATCGGATCCAACAGACAGATTGATGATATCTGCTCCCTGGTCGACGGCGTAGCGCACGGCGTCGGGAATCTGCTCATCGACCGAGCGGGTAGTGGAACCGGTGGTACCGAGTTCTAGGGCAATGGGCAGGATTGTGGCGTCTGGGGCTACGCCGATCATGCCGGCTGAGTCCCCGGGTTCACCGGAGTTAGCTGGGGTGGTTCCGTCATCGTGGCCGTGCCCTGCGATGACCGAGGCAACCAGGGTACCGTGCTCGGGTTCAATACCCAGGCCCTTCCAGCCCTTATTCTTGGTCGTTCCGGTCGAGGCGTCATAGCCGCTTTCTACGTTACCGGCCAGGTCCTGGTGGGTGCCGTCCACACCGGTATCGATCACAGCCACCGTCACCCCCTTACCCGTGGTCTGCTTCCACAGGTCGGTAAAGCCGTACTGGGTCAGCCAGTACTGACGGGCACGGATAGAGTCGCCCTTGGGGGTAGCGATGGTGGGCACCGAGGCCAGGGCACTGGGGCTGGCACTAGCCTTAGACGTCGCCGTAGCTGAAGCACTGGCTGTGGGACTAGCACTGGCAGAGGGGCTAGCGGTGGTGGCACGAGCCGGTAGGACGCCTAGGGCCAGGGCCGTTGTGAGGGCAAGTCCGCTGGTGAGCAGGGCGGTGCCGGTGGAGAGTCGCCGAAAGGCCATGGGCGGCTCCTAGCGGCTGGCGCGTTCGGCTACCGAGAGGGCCAGGCCGTCGAGAATATCTTTTTCTGAGGCAATGGCGCTGGTAACCGCTCCCCCGGTCAGGGTGCTGATGCGTTCAACGATGCGGGCCCAGACGACGGAGCCTGCCGGAATGACGTCTACGCGGCCCTCGTGCATGTAGGGTAGGGTGGCGCGGTCGGCGCTAGTCATCGCTACCATGTCGGCTGCGGTGCGGGAGATGTCCTTGATCGCGATCTCGGCCCGGTCAATCTTTTCGGGGTCGTAGGAGTCAAGACCCATCGCGTGGGCAGCTACGGTAGTGACGGTTCCGGCCACACCCACGACGCGGCGGGCAGCAGACAAATCGACAGAGGCGCTGGCGGTTGCGATGGCCCGGTCGGTATCTGCAATGACGCGGGCAACCTGGGTGACGTTAGCGGGGTCAGAGCTGATATGGCGTTCGGTCATGCGCACGCAGCCGATATCAACCGAGCGAGCTGCGACCAGGCCGTCCTTGTTTCCCAGCACGAACTCGGTGGAGCCACCCCCCAGGTCAATTACCAGAGTCATCTCCTCGGTATTGCCCACGGACGAGACAGCCCCGGCAAAGGAAAGCTCGGCCTCTTCACGGCCGGTAATGACCTCGGGTTCTACCCCAAGAATCTCGCGGATTCCGTCGATAAAGATTTGGCGGTTGCCCGCGTCCCGGGTGGCACTGGTGGCGGCAAAGCGCACCTGCTCTACCCCGTACTCGCGCAGCAGGTCGGCGTATTCGCGGGCCGCGGCGAAGGTGCGTTCCAGGGATTCTTTGGCTAGCCAGCCGGTGGCGTCCACGCCCTTGCCCAGGCGCACGATCTTCATGTGACGCTCAAGGTCGGTGAGCACAAAGCCGTGTTCGGTGGCTTCGGCCTCGGCGATGAGCAGGCGAATTGAGTTGGTTCCGCAGTCGATAGCGCCAACGCGCATGGTTACTCCCGGTGACTCGTAGGGCAGGTATAGGTGATGTATGGGGGCGGACGCCGGTGGGCGGCTAGTTGCGCCAGGCGGGGTCGCAGTGGCAGGTTTCGGGGGTCCACCACTCAGCGATAAGGTCGAGGGTTGCGTCGCCGTAGGGGTTGATGCCGCGGCCTACGGCCAGGGTGTGGCCGAGCACGGCGTGCAGGCACTTGACGCGAGTGGGCATGCCACCGGCTGAAACGCCCTCAATTTCGGGTACTTCTTCTAGACCGGCCTTGACGCGAATACGTTCGCGCTCTGCCAGGTAGTTCTCGTGGGCGCCCCGGTAGGCGGCTGCCTTACTCTCGTCATCGGTGACTTCATCGGTCATCTCGTACATGGCGCCCTCCGCTTCGAGGCGGGAGGCTGCGGCGGTGATGACGGGGTGGGCCAGGTAGAAGGTGGTGGGGAAGGGTGAGCCGTTGGCCAGGCGCGGGGCGGTGGCGGCTACCAGGGGATTGCCGCAGACGCAGCGGGCCGGGATTTCCACGACATCGCGCACGGTGCGACCTAGCTGGGCTGAGAGCACTTTCAGGTCAAGCTCGGTGGGGGTGAGGGTTTCGGCAGTGACGCCGAAGCCGTGGGGCTGGTGGTCGGTGCTCGCGGGTGTGGTCATGGTGTCCTTAGAAGATGGTGCTGGTTTCTCTAGTCTACCGGCGCTAGCGGTTGGTGGCGGTAGCGCTAGAGCTAGCTGAGGGGCTGGCGCTGGGGCTGCTTGAGGTGCCGGGGGCGGGGCTGCTGACGGAGGTGTCTTCAGCAGCTAGTTGCAGGGAGCCCCAGAGTTTGGTGGTCCAGGAGTCTTCGGGGGCGGTTTTAGCCGATGCGCTGGTGTCATCCGCTAGTTCGCTGGTGGAGTCCAGACCCACGACCAGGTAGGGGGTCTCCCCCGGCTGTACGTAGAAGAGACGGCTTTTAGCCTGTTGTTTGACGTAGTTGTCGTCCTGCCACCAGCTGACCTGGGCGTTTAGTGAGTCCTGCTCGGCTTGCAGGGCAGCGATGCTGGCTTTGGCGTCGTTGATTTCGTTGTTCTGACGGATAAAGGAGGTCAGGGGGTTGTAGACCGACAGGGCGATGATCACCAGCACGATGGCGAAAGTGATGAAGTGCCCGCTAAAGGAGTGGGCGGCTACCGGGGTGGCCAGCTCCTGTGCGGGGGTTTCTGCGGTCTCAGCACGCAGGGGCTTAGCTGCCCGGGCGCGGCGGGATTTAGCCTGCTTTTCCCGGGAGGGGGCGGACGCTGGCTTGCCCAGGCCGAAGCCGAAAAAGGCTGCGATGGGGTTGGGTTTCTTACCCGGTGTGCGTGCCATAATGTGCTCTTCCTGCCCTCTCGTCCGTGAGCTTCCTATTTTACCGCCTGAACTGGGCACCCGCTGAACGGTCCTGCCTTCGCCCTTAAAGGGCAGTGCCCCGACCAGGGGCAACCTGGCCGGGGCACGGGCGTCCTTACTCTCTTACCTTAGAGAGTGGGCAGACTACTTTGCGAAGCGGGGGAAAGCACCCTTGCCTGCGTAAACAGCCTGATCGCCGAGCTCTTCCTCGATGCGCAGCAGCTGGTTGTACTTAGCAACGCGCTCGGAGCGGGCGGGAGCACCGGTCTTGATCTGGCCGGCGTTGGTAGCAACAGCCAGGTCAGCGATGGTGACGTCTTCGGTCTCACCGGAACGGTGTGAAACCATGCAGCGGTACTCGTTGCGCTGAGCCATGCTCATAGCGTCGAAGGTCTCGGTCAGTGAACCAATCTGGTTTACCTTTACGAGCAGGGCGTTAGCAGCTCCACCCTCGATGCCCTGAGCCAGACGCTCGGGGTTGGTCACGAAGAGGTCGTCGCCAACGATCTGAACCTTGTCGCCAATTTCGGCGGTGAGGGTCTTGTAGCCGTCCCAGTCGTTCTCGTCCAGGGGGTCCTCGATGGAAACGAGGGGGTACTTAGCAACCAGGTCAGCGTAGTAAGCAGACATTTCAGCTGCTGACTTCTTCTGGCCTTCGAAGTCGTAGGCACCGTCGTTGTAGAACTCGGAAGAAGCAACGTCCAGAGCCAGGGCAATCTCTTCACCGGGCTTGTAGCCGGCCTTCTCGATGGCCTCGATGATCAGGTCAAGAGCTGCAGCGTTGGAGTCGAGGTTGGGAGCGAAGCCACCCTCATCGCCCAGACCGGTGGACAGGCCACGGTCGTGCAGAACGCTCTTGAGAGCGTGGTACACCTCAACGCCAGCCTGCAGGGCAGCGGAGAAGGTGTCGAAGCCGATGGGGGCGATCATGAATTCCTGGATGTCAACGTTGGAGTCAGCGTGTGAGCCACCGTTGAGGATGTTCATCATGGGAACGGGCAGAACGTGAGCGTTGGGGCCACCCAGGTACTTGTAGAGGGGCAGGTCTGAAGACTCAGCTGCTGCCTTAGCAACGGCCATGGAAACGCCGAGGATAGCGTTTGCGCCGAGCTTGCCCTTGTTGTTGGTGCCGTCCAGGGCGATCATGGCTGCGTCAACAGCGCGCTGGTCGGTGGCGTCGATGCCGATAACCTCTTCAGCGATTTCTTCAATCACTGCAGAGACAGCGCCGAGGACGCCCTTGCCCAGGTAAACAGCCTTGTCGCCGTCGCGGCGCTCCACGGCCTCCCACTCACCAGTGGATGCGCCTGAGGGAACTGCTGCACGGCCAAAAGCGCCGTCTTCGAGCAGAACCTCAACCTCAACGGTGGGGTTGCCGCGTGAGTCAAGAATCTGACGAGCGTGAACTGCGGTAATCAAAGCCATGAAAATGCTCCTTGAAGGATGAGAAATGAAAATGGCTATATAGCGCTACAGCCGGTTGCTGATCGGGCCGTGGAGCCCGCGCGCGTTTATGCCCCCAGTCTACCAAAAAACCCACATAAGCACACAGGAATTCAACATTTCCAACGGTTTTCTTCAGCACTTCTGAGGTTTTGTGGGATTCTGACCAACGGGTCACAACTACCTTATGGCGGTGCTGGTGGGGTGGCGGTGCTCTTCTGCCCGCCGACCCTCTCATTCCTCGCCTGGCGGCTCGTCATGATTCACGCCCCGCCTAACGGCGGATTCCACTCGCTCTTATGTACTGACGCACCCGCTCGCTACATCCAGCCAGCGGGCTGCCAGAGCACCGCCACCCCACCGCCTCAGTCGCGTATCAACCCTTGCACATACATCCGCAGGGCCCGTTCCGCGTCAAGCCCGGCAACGCGGGCAGAAACTACCAGCTCATAGAGGTAGGCACCCAGCTCCTGCTCGTTGGCGAAGGCAGGGGGCTGCCCACCGGCGTCCGCACCGGTGAGGTTAAGCCCGGCGGCCTCGGCTCTCTCCACGACCTTGGCGGCGAGGGCGAGCGCGGGCAGGGCCGGTGGAAGCCCGTCGAAGGGGCCGGTGCGTTCGGGTTTTTCGGCTTTTTTGAGCTGGTCCCAGGTGTCGTAGATGTCGGCGGCGCTGAGCTTTTCGCGGCCCTGGTCGGTGGACGCGAAGACGTGGGGGTTGCGGCGCACCAGTTTGGCGGCGATCCCGTCGATAACGTCCTGCATGGTGAAGCCGCCCTGCGCGGCGGGGGTTTCGGCGGCCATGGTGGCGTGGAAGATGACGTTGAGCAGCACATCCCCGAGTTCTTCGCGCAGCAGGGGCAGGTTGACTCCGCCGGGGGCTTCAACGGCTTCGGCTACCTCGTAGGTTTCTTCGATGAGGTAGTGCATGATGGACGCGTGGGTTTGGGCGGACGTCCAGGCGCAGCCGTCGGGGCTGCGGAGGGTCTGCATGAGCCCCATCAGGTGCTCGAAGCTGCCCCCGAGATCACCGGGTTCTGGTACGGGTGCGGGGTGCTCTTGTCTGGGCCGGGTCATGCGCCGCGCTGCTCTTCCTGGCCGGTGCCTGCCTGGCCGGGCTCTTCGAGGGCCAGCTGCCCGTAGGCGCTCTGGATGCTGGTGAGCAGGGCCTGTTTTTCGTCGAAGGAGCAGAAGGCTCCGTTGATGGCGTTGTAGGTGACTTCAAAGAATTCAGGCAGGCCAAAGCCCTGGTGGGTGGCGAGTTCGGCGAATTCCCGGGTCATGCTGGTGGCGCTCATCAGGCGGTTATCGGGGTTGATGGTCACGGCGAACCCTGCCTGCAGGAGCAGGGCTGCCGGGTGCTCGTCGTGGCGGAGCGCCGGTTCAAAGTCTTTCTTTCGCCCCACGTTGCTGGCCTTTTCAGCGGCATCGGTTTGCAGGTTGGAGCAGGGGCAGGTTTCGAGCACGATACGGCGGTTTTTGACTGCTTCGGCCACCTCCCCCAGTTGCAGGATGGTCTGGGCGGGGTCAGCCCCGGGCATGAGGGTGCCATCGGGGTCGATCTCTGCCAGGGTGCGGGCGGTAATGTCTTCGGTGATACGGACGCCGTGGCCCAGTCGCAGGGCCCGGCCGGTGACCAGGGCTTCGCGGATAGAGGCCAGACCGAAGGCTTCACCGGCGTGGAGGGTGACGGGCAGGAAGTGCTCGGCGGCAAGGTTCAGGGCTTCTGCGTGAGATGAGGTGGGGTGGCCGTCCTCGGGCCCGGCCAGGTCGAAGCCCACCACGCCCAGGGCCCGGTAGGCCAGGGCGGTTTTGACGACCTCCAGGGAGTTGTTTTGGTGGCGCATGGCGCACAGAATCTGGTTGACCAGGATGCGTCCGCCGGCCCGACCTACCTGCTCCATGCCGTCCATGAGCCCGTCGGCGACCGCTTCAACAGCCTGGGCCATGGTCAGCCCACCGCGCAGGTGCAGCTCGGGGGCCCAGCGCACCTCGCCGTAGATAACGCCGTCGGCGGCCAGGGTCAGAACGTGCTCGCGGGCAACCCGGCGCAGGTTCTCTGCGGTTTGCATGACGGCTACGGTGTGCTCGAAGGTTTCTAGGTAGCGGGCCAGGGAGCGAGAGTCTGCTGCCTGTTTGAACCACTCCCCCAGCTCCTGCGGGTCGGTTGCGGGCAGGGTGTGGCCCACCTGGTCAGCTAGCTCGATGAGGGTCTCGGGCAGCAGGCCACCATCGAGGTGGTCGTGCAGGCAGACTTTGGGGAGTTTCTGGAGCCAGGTTGTGGTGGGCGCGGGTGCAGTCATGCGGGAAAGGTTCTTTCAGTAGTGGCCCGCCCCGAAAAGGCCGGGGCTCTTTCGGGGCGGGTGCGTCAGGTGAGGGGTGAGCGGGCCTAGAAGGTCCAGGAGGCTAGGGCCTCACTCATGTGGGCCGGGATGTTCTCGCCGGTGCGGGGGAACATGCGCAGCTCTTCAACGTACTGCTGGGCGGGCAGGTGCTCGGGGTAGCGCACGAAGGCTTCTTCATCGGTGTAATCGAAGGAGGCCTCGACCGGGGTGCCGGGGGTGAAGCGGATATTGATGGCCAGGGGTGAGCCGTGGCCTTCCTTGTAGGAGTCGGCCTTGAGCTGCAGAATCGCCAGGGTCTCTTCGGGGATCAGGTCGAAGGTGCGCACCTGCTCCCAGAAGCCATTGCGGCGCACGTGGGTCAGGGCGTCGTAGTAGGAGCCCAGGGTACGCACACGAATGAGCACGGTAGACACATCGCGGGCGGTACCGTCTGCCCCGAACAGGGCCTCGTAGGCCGGAGCGAAGCGGGAGACAACCTCAGCTTCGGTGAGCACCAGGTTGCCGCTGGCCTTCTCGGTGGCAGAGGGCTTGGGCTGGCTGTGCTCGGCGTAGGAGGGGGCGATGTCCACGCTAGTGCTGGTCATGGGAGCATCCAGGGTCGGTGCGGACGCGGGCAGGCTGCTGGCCTGGGCCGGTGCAGCGGACGCCTGGGGCTGGTCTTCGGTCTCGAATTCGCTGTCATCCAGGTGGGTGGGCAGCTGGTGGGCGTCATTCTCGTCGGCTGCGGTAGTTTCTTCTGCCGGGGCGGCGTCTTCGGCGGGCGCTGCTTCTTCTGCCGGAGTTGCAGAGCGGACGCTCGCAGTCGCCGGGTAGTTCTCAGCGGCAGCGGCGGTTACGGCACCCTGCTGGTAAGCGGTATCTGTTTCGGGAGCCTCCTCAGCGGCAGCGTCTTCCGCAGCAGCTTCTTCATCGTTACCTGCTTCTGCCGCGGGGGCCTCTTCCTGCGCAGGCTCTACAGCCGCTTCTTCAGCGGTATCTGAGGCTTCCTCAGCGGGGCTTTCAGCCTTCTCTGCTTCGCTCTGGTCAGTATTCTCCTGTGCTGCTTTCTCTTGCGCTGCCTTCTCCTGAGCCAGACGGGCTGAGATCCGGCTCATGCGATCCTCAGCCTGGGCGGCGGTTTCCCCCTGCCCTGCGGCAACCGGGGCGGGGGCGGCATCCTTACCCTGCTCAGCCTCAGCAACCTGCTGAGCCTGGGCAGCGCCCATATCCAGGGCGTAGTTGAGGTTGTGGGTCTTGCTGGTGGCGGTGTTCATGAAAGAAGCGTGCACAGCCGCATCGCTGCCAATGGCGGGGTTAACCACAATCAGGGCGCGGTTCCAGGCGCCGCGCTCGCTCTTCTCTTCCTCAACGTAAAGGTCAGCCACGGCCTGGAACCACTCGCTACCGGGGGTGACCAGACCAGACTCAACTTCCTGGCCGCGCTGGTAGAGGGTGTACTTCATGTCGTTGGCGTTCTGGGTCAGGTTCAGGGTCACCTGGCCCTCTGCCTTAGCACGCATGAGCTTGACGACGGCTTTGAGGCCCTCGCCTGCGCCCAGGCGGGTGGGGGCAGGGGCAGTCTCAGCGGTCTTGGGGGTATGCGCCTGTTCGGCGTCGATACCGGTTGCCAGAACATCCCGCTGGGCGGTGTCGCTAGAGGCGGGCTGGGCGGTGTTCTGTGCGGGGGCAGGTGCCTGAGTTTTTTTGCGGCTAAATAGGCCCACGGTTCTTCTCTTTTCTTGCAGGGTCGAAGGGAGGTTTTAAGCGTTGATTCTATCCAGAATCAGGTCGGTGGGGGTGTAATCGCCTCCGATAGTCCAGGCGTCCTTGAGGGATTCCAGGGCTCGTTCAAAGCGTTCGGGGGTGTCGGTCATCAGCGTCATCAGGGGCTGGCCGGCGGTGACGGTGTCGCCGGGCTTGGCGTGCAGGTTGATACCCGCTGCCAGCTGCACGGCGTCTTCCTTGCGGGCTCGGCCTGCGCCCAGGCGCCAGGACGCCACGCCCACGGCCAGGGCGTCCAGGCGGGTGAGGGTGCCGCTTGCGTCAGCGTAGACGGTGTGGGTTTCGCGGGCCTGGGGCAGGGCTACATCGGGGTCGCCGCCCTGGGCGGAAATCATTTCGCGCCACTTGTCCATGGCGCGGCCGTCCGCAAGAGCCTCGGCGGGGTCGGCATCGATGCCGGAGTTTTTGAGCATGACCCGGGCCAGCTCGACGGTTAGTTCGACAATATCGGCGGGCCCACCGCCGGCGAGCACCTCAACAGATTCTGCCACCTCATTGGCGTTGCCAACGGCCAGGCCCAGGGGGGTGTCCATGTTGGTGAGCAGGGCACTGGTTTTAACGCCGGCGCCCTGGCCCAGCTCAACCATGACCTCTGCCAGCTCGCGGGCGCGCGCGGCGTCCTTCATAAAGGCACCGGAGCCGACCTTGACGTCGAGCACCAGGGAGTCGGTACCTTCGGCGATTTTCTTGCTCATGATGGACGATGCAATGAGTGGGATTGCCTCGACAGTGGAGGTGGTGTCGCGCAGGGCGTAGAGCTTCTTGTCGGCGGGGGCCAGGCCGGTACCTGCAGCTGAGATAACAGCGCCGACGGTACCGAGAATGTCCAGGGTCTTTTCGTTGGAAATGTTGGCCTGCCAGCCGGGGATAGCTTCGAGTTTGTCAAGGGTGCCGCCGGTGTGGCCCAGGCCGCGGCCTGAGAGCTGGGGTACTGCCACGTTATAGACGGCGACCAGCGGGGCCAGAGGCAGGGTGATTTTGTCACCAACGCCGCCGGTGGAGTGCTTATCTGCGGTGGCAAGTTTTTTGCCGGGACCGATGATGGATGAGAAATCCATGCGCTCGCCGGAGCGGATCATGGCGTCAGTCCAGCGGGCGATCTCTTCGCGGTTCATGCCGTTGAGAAAGATGGCCATGGCCAGGGCGCTCATCTGCTCGTCGGCTACGACGCCGCGGGTATAGGCGTCGATAACCCAGTCGATCTGGTCGTTGGTGAGGGTTCCGTGGTCGCGTTTGGTGCGGATAATGTCTACGGCGTCGAAAGCTTCGGTGCTCAAGCGCTCACCTTCCCGGCAGGGTGCAGCTTCGCTCCCCTGCCCTGTTGTGTCGTGTTGTTCGGGCGTCTCTTCCAGTATGCCAGTTTGCGCCGGGGCTTGGCCTGAGCAAAGCGGTCAGTGAACGGGAAAGATAGGGACGTTAGGGGGCAGCTAGGCGGTCGGGGCCGAAGGCGTCGGGCAGCATCTGCTCAATGGTGAGCACCCCGCTGGTGGAGCGCAGGAGCATGCCGGGGGTGCTGTGTTCGTAGAGCAGCTGACGGCAGCGACCACAGGGCATAAGCGCATTGCCGTCCTTATCAACGCAGGCAAATGCGGCAAGCTTGCCGCCGCCGGTGCGGAAGAGCTCGGAAATCAGCGAGCATTCGGCGCAGAGGGTGATCCCGTAGGAGGCGTTTTCGATGTTCGCGCCGGTAATCAGGCGCCCGTCGGTGGTCAGGGCTGCGGCCCCCACCGCGAAGTTGGAGTAGGGCGAGTAGGAGTTCGCCAGGGCTGCGGTGGCGGCAGCGGTGAGCTGGTCCCAGTCAATGTCTTGCGTAGTCATTGGTATCTTTCTTTGTTTTTCTACAGGTATGGGGAGGCGGAGGCGGACGCCCCTTTGCCGACTAACCTTCTCGCAGGCTCGCAGAGCTCGCACGCGATTCATGCCAGCCCCAGCCAGTCGGCTGCCGGGGCGTCCGCCTCCACCCTAGCCCAGCCTCAAGAACGTTAAGACGGCAGTGGCCGCTACCCTACATGAAGGTAGCGGCCACCCGGTTTAGAGGGAGAAGAAGCTCAAGCGCCGGTAGGGTATGCCGCCTGCCAGCGCGTGGATCGGATGGAGCAAACTTTTCCGAGCGCGCGAGGAAAGAAAAAGTTTGCGGAATCAGCCGAGCCTGCGAGGCTGTATAACCCGGATGGCGCTACTTATCTCCCTGCGTCCGTCCGGGCCTACTCCTTGATGTAGGGCTTGCCCACTGCGGCGGGGCCGCGGGAGCGCCCGACCAGACCAGCTACCGCGAAGATGGTAACCAGGTAGGGCAGCATGGCCAGCAGTTCGGTAGGCACGCTAGTACCCAGGATGGAAAGGACGAACTGCAGGTTGAGGGAGAAGCCGAAGAGGAGGGCGGCGGAGAGGGCTCCGATGGGAGTCCAGCGGCCGAAGATGAGGGCGGCGAGGGCGATGTAGCCCTGACCGGCGGTCATATCGGAGTTGAAGGAGGATACGGAGACCAGGGTGAAGAAGGCTCCGCCCATACCGGCTACAGCACCTGCGAGCAGGACGTTGGTGGCGCGTAGGCGGTTGACGTTAACGCCCAGGGTATCGGCCGCCTTAGGATGCTCACCGACAGCACGGGTACGCAGGCCCCAGCGGGTCTTGTTGAGGGCGAACCAGATGACGGCTACCACGATGTACATGAGGTAGACCAGCACGTTCTGGTTGAAGAGGACGGGGCCCAGAACAGGGATTTCGGAGAGGCCGGGGATGGCGAAGGCCGGCAGCTTGGGGGCTGAGTTGAGGGTGGAGGCGTTGGGTTCGAGGACGCGACTGAAGAGGAAGCCGGTGAGACCTGAGACCAGGACGTTGACCACGACACCCACGATGACCTGGTCGACCAGGTACTTGATGGAGAAGAGGGCCAGCAGGGCTGAGACCAGCATGCCGCCGATCATGGCTGCGAGAAGGCCTGCCCAGGCGTTCTTCGTGATGGAACCTACCAGGACAGCTGAGAAGGCGCCCAGCAGGAGCTGGCCTTCGATGGCGATGTTGACGATGCCGGAGCGCTCGCAGAGCAGGCCGCCCATGGAGCCGAAGATCATGGGGATGGAGAGCAGCACGGCGCCGTTGAGCAGGGAGACCAGGGAGAGTTCTGGCTTGGCGGTAGAGCCAATGGCCCAGATGAGTAGGCCGGAGGCAAAGGAGAACCAGAAGAGGGGGGCTACCCAGCGGCCCAGGGTCTTGCCGGCGTTGGTGGTCACCAGGGCGTAGCCTGCGAGGGCCAGCATAACGATGGAGGCTACCCAACCGTAGACCTGGGGGTTAATGTTCAGGGGTTCGGCGGAGAACCAGCTGACGCCGTCGCTGATGCTCATGCTGATGGTGCTCTTGGGGGCGCGCAGGGCGATGAGCAGGGTGCCGATGACGGCGAGTACACCGTAGATAATGGGGTTCTTCCAGTTTTTGACAACCAGCTTTTCTTCTGAAGTGCTGGCGGTGGTTTCGGGAGTTGCGGTGACGCTCATGGTTATGCCTCCACGGCCTTCTTCTTAGCTGACTTCTTTTTCTTGGGCTTGCCGGTGGGGTCGGGCAGGCGGAACATGGCGCGGACCAGCGGGGGTGCGGCGATGAAGAGGACGATGAGGGCCTGGAGCACGAGGACGATGTCGATGGAGGTGCCGGTGGCGACCTGCATGGAGACGCCGCCTGCGCGGAAGGCACCGAAGAGGAGGGCGGCGAAGAAGGTACCCCAGGGGGTGGAGCGTCCGAGCAGGGCTACGGTGATGGCGTCGAAGCCGAGGGTACCTGCGATGCCGGTGGTGAGCACCTTTTCGGTACCTGCGACCTGGGCGGTGCCGCCGAGGCCTGCCAGGGCGCCGGAGATGGCCATGACGATGATGTAGCCGGAGGCAACCGAGATACCTGCGGTGCGAGCGGCGTTGGGGTTAGCGCCGACTGCGCGCAGGCGGAAGCCGATGGTGGATCGGTTCAGGAGCCAGCTGATGAAGAGGACGGCCAGGATGGCAAGGATGAAGCCCAGGTGGAGGCGGAAGGAGGGGCCTAGGATCTGGGGGAAGACTGAGCTTTCGGGTAGCTTTTCGGAGATGGGGTTGGAGCTACCTTCGCGCTGGAGCAGGGGGGTCTTGAGCAGGTAGACCAGCAGGTTGGCCGCGATGTAGTTCATCATGATGGACAGGATGACTTCGTGGGCACCGGTCTTGGCCTTGAGGACGCCGATGATACCGCCCCAGATTGCGCCGCCGAGGATGCCGCCGAGGACTACCAGGGGGATGGTGATGACGGCGGGAAGGCCGGCATTGAGGCCCACCCAGCCGGAGACGATAGCACCGAGGATAATCTGGCCCTGGGCACCGATGTTGAAGAGACCTGCTCGGAAGGAGAGGGCTACGGCCAGGCCCGCGAAGATGAGCGGGGTGGCTACGGTCAGGGTTTCGGTGATGGGGCGAATCTGCTGGACAAAGCTCTTACCGTTGGGGTTGTAGATAGCGCCTTGCAGCAGGGCCAGGTAGGACTCGTAGGCAGCAGTCCAGCCCGCGCTGATGGTGTCCATGGGGCGGGCGAAGAAGTAGGAGGCCGCTTTCTGGGTGGCGGGGTCGGTTGCTGCAATCAGCAGGCCACCGACGATGAAGGCTGCCAGGGCTGCGCCGATGGAGAGGCCGACGTTGCCGCCTGCGATGCGGGCGAAGGTTGAGGGCTTCTCGGTTGCCACCAGCTGGGAGGGGACGTCCTGGGGCGGGGTTTTAACTGCTGTATCGGCAGCAAGGGCAGGGTCTACCTGCGGGGTTGCGGGCTTATGCTCGCTCATTCTCTTCTCCTTCTGCCCAGGGGGTCTCGGGGGTGGTGGCCATGTGCTTGGCGTGGGAAGCGCTGGGGGCTTCTTCTTCGTGTTCTGCGGCTGCTGCGAGGGCTTCTTCGTAGGTGGCTCCTGCCATCATCTGACCGAGCACGGAGCGGGGTGTGCTGGGCGGGACGATGCCCATGAGTTCGCCGTGGAAGAAGACGGCGATGCGGTCGGCTAGACCGTAAACCTCGTCGAGTTCGGTGGAGACGATGATGACGGGCACGCCCTTGTCGCGTTCTTCAACGATGCGCTTGTGGATGAACTCGATGGAGCCGACGTCGACGCCGCGGGTGGGCTGGGATGCGACAAAGAGTTCTAGCGGGCGGGAGAGTTCGCGGGCTACGACGATTTTCTGCTGGTTACCGCCGGAAAGGGTGGAGGCGGTGTGCTCCTTGGAGCCCATGCGGATGTCGAACTCAGCACCTGCCCGGTCGGCGTTTTCAGAAATCTTGGCACGGTTGAGGGTGCCTGCCGATGAGAAATCTTTGGTGTCGAAAAGGTCGAGGATCAGGTTCTCTGAAATAGAGAAGGAGCCGACGAGGCCGTCCTTGCTACGGTCTTCGGGCACGAAGCCGACGCCGGTGCGCAGGACCTGCTTGGTGGTCATACCCAGCAGCTCGGTGCCGTTGAGCTTCATGGAGCCGGTGGCCTTGGGGTGCAGACCGATGATGGATTCTGCCAATTCGGTCTGGCCGTTGCCCTGCACACCGGCAACGGCGAGAATTTCGCCGCCGTGCACGGTGAAGGTGACGTCCTTGAGCAGGGGCACGCCGTTCTCTGCAACCAGGGTGAGGTTTTCGACGGCGAAGGTCTGGTCGTTGGTCTGGGCCTCAGACTTATCGACGGTCAGCTGCACGGCCTTACCGACCATGAGGGAGGCCAGTTCGGTGGTCGACATGGAGGGGTCAGCGTGGCCCACGACCTTGCCGCGGCGGATGACGGTGATGTCGTCCGAAATTTCGCGGACTTCGCGGAGCTTGTGGGAGATGAAGAGCAGGGACTTGCCGTCCTTGCGGAGCTGGTCCATGATGCCCAGTAGCTGGTCGGTTTCTGCCGGGGTGAGCACGGCGGTGGGCTCGTCAAGAATCAGAATCTCTGCGTCGCGCACCAGGGCCTTGATAATTTCAACGCGCTGCTGCACGCCAACGGGCAGGTCTTCAACGATGGCGTCGGGATCGACAGCAAAGCCGTAGCGGTCTGAAATCTCACGGATTTTACGGCGGGTGGTCTCAAGATCGAGGGTTCCACCCTTGAGGGATTCGGAGCCCAGGGCCACGTTCTCGGCAACGGTGAAGACGGGGACCAGCATAAAGTGCTGGTGCACCATGCCGATACCTGCTGCCATGGCGTCTGAGGGGCCTGAGAACTCAACCGGCTGATCGTCGATGAACAGCTGGCCTTCGGTGGGCTGATAGAGACCGAAGATGACGTTCATGAGGGTGGACTTACCCGCGCCGTTTTCACCCAGCAAGCAGTGTACTGTGCCGGGGCGGACCACAAGGTCGATGCTATCGTTCGCGGTAAAGTCACCGAAGCGTTTAGTGACCTTGCGCAGTTCGAGTTTCATGGGGTGGCTTTCTGTGTGAGAACCGGACGCACACTACGGCCTGGTGCAGGCTGCAGAGTGAAGGAGTGTTTGTGCCTAGTTTAGCGGTTTAGGCTCCTACCCTAAAGGCTGTCTGCAAGAGCAGGACCGCTGGCCAGACAAACGGCTCACACCTCTCGTTGCTGAGGGTGTGAGCCGTTGTGAGTAGCCCGAGGCTAACCTACCTGCTTAGGCGGTGGGGGTACCTGCGGTTTCGACCTTGATGGTACCTGAGATGATGTCTTCCTTGATCTTGTCGAGCTCAGCCTTGGTCTCGTCTGAGACTGCTGATTCGAAGTTGTGGAAGGGAGCCAGGCCAACGCCGTCGTTCTCCAGAGTGCCGATGTAGGCGTCGGAGGTGAAGTTACCGTCCATGTCTGACTTGATGGTTTCGGTGATAGCAGCGTCCATCTTCTTCATGATGGAGGTCAGGATGATGTCCTGGAATTCGGGGTTGGTTTCAACACCGTCAGCGTCAACCCAGATGACAGAAGCGGGGTTCTCGGGGCTGGTGGCGTTGTATTCCTTGACAGCTTCGAGGGTGCCGGAACCTACGGGGCCAGCTACGGGCAGAATGATGTCTGCGCCCTGGTCCAGGAAGTTCTGGGTGTTGGTCTTGCCCTTGGTGGCGTCTTCGAAGTCACCGGTGAAGGTGCCTGACTGGGCCTCAGTGTTCCAGCCGAGTACCTCAACATTGGCGCCCTTCTGCTCGTTGTAGTAGGCAACGCCCTGGGCAAAGCCGTCCATGAAGATGGTAACGGTGGGGAATTCCATGCCGCCGTAGGTTGCAACCTTACCGGTCTTGGTCTGGGCAGCGGCCAGGTAGCCTGCCTGGAAGGCAGCCTGGGCGGTGTCGAAGACGATGGGGCGCACGTTGTCGAGCTCGATGGAGTTATCGTCAACGATGGTGAAGTGCATATCGGGGTTAGCTTCTGCTACTTCCTTGGTAGCATCTGCCAGACCGAAGCCAACGGTAACGGTCAGGTTGCAGCCTGACTGAACCATCTGGTCGAGGTTGGGGCCGTACTCGGTTTCGGTGGTGGATTCAGCTTCCTTGTACTCGATGCCGTATTCGTCAACAGCATCCTTCAGGCCCTTGTAGGAGTTCTGGTTGAAGGACTTGTCCTGGAAGCCACCGAAATCAGAAACGATGCAGCCCAGGTAGTCGCTGCTCTCGCCGGAGGCTGAGGATGATTCTTCGGGGGCAGCGCCACATGCTGACAGCAGCAGGGCTGAGATACCCAGGATGGAACCGGTGGATGCAACGTGCTTACGTGAGAAAGCCATGAAGGTCCTTTTCGTACGGCCCTGAAAGCGGGCGGCGCATAGTCTACGCCAACTGTGTGTGAGTGGTGCTTTCAGAGAAAATTTTGCGTAACACAACACATCTTAGTGTGATTCAGCTTCCCATTCACCCCCTATTTACTTCAAAAAGCGTGAACCGCGCAACAGGCTCCTGCTGTTTAATCACACAGAATATGTATTTGAGCTAATCACAGAGGGCAGGAGGCCGCCCCCGGGAGCGGGGCGGGCGTCCTGCCCTCTCAAAAAATTTTCTGAAAAAAGTTACCAGCCGGTAACTTCCCGGAGGTTAGCTGCGAGACAGCTCCGAGCGGATAGCCCGCAGCGCGGTCGCGGCCATAACCTGCACTCCGTACTCAATCGCGCGTTCGTCCGGCGCGTAGTCCCCCCGGTGCAGATCGTAGGTCACTCCACCGGGCACGCGGGTGCCCAGACGAATCAGGGCGCCGGGAACCTCCTGAAGCATCCAGGCGAAGTCTTCCCCACCCATGGACTGCTCCACCAGCACCACGGAGTCCTCCCCCAGTTCCGCGCGGGAGGCCGCCTCAATCATGGCAACCTCATCTTCGGTATTGACGGACGGCGGCACCCCCCGGTAGTGCTCAAGCTCAACCTCTACGTTGTAGGGGGCAGCAATCTGATCGACCACCTCATCGAGCATGGCACCAGCCTGCTTCCAGACGTCCGCATCCAGGCAGCGCATGGTACCCGCTAAGAAAGCGGTGGACGGGATAGCGTTGGGAGCCACCCCCGCCTCAATCTGTCCCCAGGCAACCAGCACGCCGGAGCGGACGTCCGTCTTGCGCGAGAGCACAGCAGGCACGTTGATCGCGATTTGGGAGAGGGCGTAAATGACGTCCTCGGTCAGGTGCGGGCGGGAGGTGTGGCCGCCGCGGCCCTTGAGAGTGATTTTGATGGTATCGGAGGCGCTAGTAATGGCGCCGATGCGGGTGCCAATTTTGCCCACGTCGACCTTGGGTTCACAGTGTAGGGCGAAGGCCCGGGGCACGCCCTCGAGGATGCCCTGGGCAATGACGTCCACGGCCCCGCCGGGCAGCTGCTCCTCAGCGGGCTGGAAAATAATGCGCACGGTGCCGCCCAGGGGATGCTCCTGGTGAAGGCGGTGCAGGGCAATAGCCACCCCCAGCATGACGGTCTGGTGAATATCGTGACCGCAGGCGTGCATGACGCCATCGACCTGCGAGGCGTAGGGCAGGTCGGTTTCCTCCTGAATAGGCAGGGCATCGATATCGGCGCGCAGGGCAGCGGCCATCGGGCCAGAACCCACATCCACGTAGCAGCCGGTACCCTTCAAATGCTTGGGCGCCAGCCCCGCTTCGGTGAGGGTACGGAAAATACGCTCGGTCGTCTTGTTCTCAAGGTAGGACAGCTCAGGGTTCTGATGCACCTCGCGGCGAAAAGCAATCAGTTCCGGCACCAGGGTACGCAGACGCTGGGCAAACAAGGGTGAGCTCAGATCCAAGGAGCTTGCAGCAAAAGAATAGGACGACATGTATATAGAGTAGCCCCTCATACAAAAAGTCGCGCTCCACAGGGGATGTGGAGCGCGACTTTCTGCCGGCCTTTAGAGGGAGCGGGCCAGGATAGCCTGCTTGACCTCGGCAATCGCCTTGGTAATTTCAATACCGCGAGGGCAGGCCTCGGTGCAGTTGAAGGTGGTGCGGCAACGCCAGACGCCTTCCTTGTCGTTGAGAATCTCAAGACGCATATCGCCAGCATCATCGCGAGAGTCGAAGATGAAGCGGTGGGCGTTAACGATAGCTGCGGGGCCGAAGTACTGGCCGTCGGTCCAGAAGACGGGGCAGGACGAGGTACACGCAGCGCAGAGGATGCATTTGGTGGTGTCGTCAAAGCGGGCGCGATCCTCCTGGGACTGGTAACGCTCGCGCTCCGGCTCGTGGGTATCGTTGACCAGGAAGGGCATAATCTCACGGTAGGCCTGGAAGAAGGGTTCCATATCTACGATGAGGTCCTTCTCGCAGGGCAGACCCTTGATGGGCTCAACGGTAATCGGCTTGGACAGGTCAAGGTCCTTGAGCAGGGTCTTGCAGGCCAGACGGTTACGGCCGTTGATGCGCATAGCGTCGGAGCCGCAGATACCGTGAGCACAGGAGCGGCGGAAGGACAGCGAGCCGTCGATCTCCCACTTAATCTTGTGCAGGGCATCGAGCACACGGTCGGTGCCGTACATAGTCAGCTTGAATTCGTCCCAGTGGGCTTCTGCTGACTCTTCGGGGTTGTAACGGCGAACCTGCACAGTCACGTCGAAGGTGGGAATAGCGCCCGCTTCGCCTGACTCAGACTTCAGCTCAACCTTGGATTCGGGTTCACGTGCTTCAAAATCAGCCATTTTAGTACTTACGCTCCATCGGTTCGTAGCGGGTGAAGGTCACGGGCTTGGTGTCAAAACGCAGGCCCTTAATGCCTTCCATCTCGGCGTTCTCATCGAGGTAGACCATTGAGTGCTTCATGAAGTTGGCGTCGTCGCGGTCGGGGTAGTCCTCGCGGAAGTGACCGCCGCGGGATTCCTTGCGGTGCAGGGCAGCAACGGACATGACCTTGGCCAGTTCCAGCAGGAAGCCCAGTTCAACTGCTTCAAGCAGGTCGAGGTTGAAGCGCTTGCCCTTGTCCTGAATCTGGATGTTCTTGTAGCGCTCTTCAAGCTCAACGATCTTGTTGACGGCGTTGTGGATGGTTGCCTCGGTGCGGAAAACCTGCATGTCGGCGTCCATGACATCCTGCAGTTCCTTACGCAGCTGGCCGACCTTTTCGGTACCTTCGCCGTTGCGGATCTGGTTGAGCAGTTCCAGGGTGGCATCGGCTGCGTCGTCGGGGACGGGGAGGAAGTCAGCTGATGCTGCGTATTCTGCTGCGTAGATACCAGCGCGCTTACCAAAGACGTTGATGTCAAGCAGGGAGTTGGTGCCCAGGCGGTTAGAACCGTGGACCGATACGCAGGCGACCTCACCGGCAGCGTAGAGACCGGGGATGATGTCCTCGGAGTTTGAGTGCACCTCTGCCTTGATGTTGGTGGGAATACCGCCCATGGCGTAGTGAGCGGTGGGGAAGACCGGGACGGGCTCGGTGTAGGGTTCAACGCCCAGGTAGGTACGAGCGAACTCTGTGATGTCCGGGAGCTTCTCGTCGATATGGGAGGGCTCAAGGTGAGTCAGGTCCAGCAGGACGTAGTCCTTGTTGGGGCCGCAGCCTCGACCCTCACGTACCTCGTTCGCCATGGAACGGGCCACGATATCGCGAGGTGCCAGGTCCTTGATGGTGGGGGCGTAACGCTCCATGAAGCGTTCGCCGTCGGAGTTACGCAGAATACCGCCTTCACCGCGGGCGGCTTCAGAGACCAAGATACCCAGGCCAGCAAGACCGGTGGGGTGGAACTGCACGAACTCCATGTCTTCCAGCGGAATACCGTTGCGCAGAGCAATAGCCATACCGTCGCCGGTCAGGGTGTGGGCGTTGGAGGTGGTCTTGAAAATCTTGCCACAGCCACCGGAGGCGAAAATGACGCTCTTGGCCTGGAAGACGTGGACGTCGCCGGTGGCCAGGTCGTAGGAGACAACGCCTGCGGGGCGGCGGACGCCGTCCTCGTCCTCAACCATAACCAGATCAAGAACGTAGTACTCGTTGTAGAACTCTACGTTGTGCTTGACGCAGTTCTGGTAGAGGGTCTGCAGAATCATGTGACCGGTGCGGTCTGCTGCGTAGCAGGCGCGACGCACAGGAGCCTTACCGTGGTCGCGGGTGTGACCACCGAAGCGGCGCTGGTCAATACGACCCTCGGGGGTGCGGTTAAAGGGAAGACCCATCTTCTCGAGATCGAGAACGGCATCGATGGCTTCCTTAGCCATGACCTCAGCTGAGTCCTGGTCTACCAGGTAGTCACCGCCCTTGATGGTGTCAAAGGTATGCCACTCCCAGTTGTCCTCTTCAACGTTAGCCAGAGCCGCACACATGCCGCCCTGGGCAGCACCGGTGTGGGAGCGGGTGGGGTAGAGCTTGGTGAGCACAGCGGTGCGGACGCGCTGGCCAGCTTCGATAGCGGCTCGCATACCTGCGCCGCCTGCGCCGATGATAACGACGTCGTACTTATGTACCTGCATTGTGTGAATGCTTCTTTCTAAAATCTAGAGCGCCAATAGCTTACGGGGCGGTGCAGAAGGACGGCAGAAGGTCTGCGGCTGCACCGGCGGGGCAGGGCTCAAAGGTGAAGATGACCAGGGTGCCCAGAAGAATCACGAAAGCGGTGGCAAGGAAGAGGGCTACCTTCAGGGCGAAGCGCACGCCGTCCTTTTCTGCGTAATCGTCGATGATGACGCGGATGCCGTTAGCGCCGTGCAGCATAGCCAGCCACAGGAGCAGAAGATCCCAGACCTGCCAGAAGGGGTTAGCCAGCTTACCGCCGACGAAACCGAAGTCGATGCGGTGTACGCCTTCGCCCATCATGAGGTTGACGAAGAGGTGACCGAAAATCAGGATGACCAGCAGAACACCGGAGACACGCATGTAAAGCCAGGCGAACATCTCGAAGTTGTTGCGCTTGGACGAGGCGCGGTTGTATTTGACACCCGATACGGTGTTGTCGCGGCTACGGGGAACCGAAATCTTGGTTTTCAGAGGAGTTGCCATGTCTTAGTGACCCCCAAAGACGAGCATGAGATGACGGACGAGGAAGGGAACCATGACGACGGCCCAGAGCACCAGGACGCCCCAGAGCATAGCCTTCTGGTTCTTGGCGCCGTTCTTCCAGAAGTCCACCAGGATAATGCGGATACCGTTAAAAGCGTGGTAGACAATAGCTGCTACCAGAACAGCTTCACCCAGACCCATGATGGGGTTCTTGTAGATGTGCATGACGGCGTTGTAGGCCTCAGGAGAGACGCGGACAACGGCGGTATCAAGCACGTGAACCAGCAAGAAGAAGAAAATGGCGATACCGGTAATGCGGTGGGCAACCCACGACCACATACCTTCACGGCCGCGGTACAGCGTGCCCTTGGATGTATTCGGCACTGAATAACCTCCTGTGTGATGCGAGACGACACACCGATAGGTTGAGCCCATCTGTGCGCCCACGCAACATACGTATTGTGTGTTCTACTCAACAGCAAGATTAGCAGGTTTTAGGGCCGCTTACTTACACCGTGTCACCATCTCTTACCCCCGTATTTCCGGGAAATAGGCAAGGTTTTAATGCCCTTAAGCCAGCTATCGGCGTTATTATGCGGAAGCCGCCGTGAGGTTTTCCGTCAAAAGCGACCGGCGCCGTACAGTTTAAGGAAAAGATTTCATCATTATGACTTCAATTCTGGGTACACTGTAGAAACAATGAGAACACCACTTGAACGGTTCTACCCCCTCATTCCGGCCGGCGGCGTAGGGTCCCGCCTATGGCCCCTCTCTCGCGCCGTAGAACCTAAATTTCTGCTTGACCTGACCGGGACAGGTTCTTCCCTCCTCCGTGCTACCTACGATCGCTTGGTTGACCTCGCGGCTGATGGCGTCCTTGTCGTCACCGGCCAGGCCCACGCCAATGCCGTCACCCAGCAGCTCTCAGAGCTGCGCGGGTCCGATCTGGTACTCGAACCCTCACCTCGCGACTCCGCAGCAGCCATTGGCCTTGCCTGCGCTATTCTGCACGAGCGTGACCCCGAGGCCATCATTGGCTCCTTCGCCGCTGACCACATCATCAGCCCGGTCGAAGAATTCCAGGCTGTAGTACGCGAGGCCGTACACGCTGCGGCCTCCGGCAAGATCGTCACCATCGGCATCGAGCCCACCGAACCTTCCACCGCCTTCGGCTACATTAAGGCCACCCAGAATCTGGGGCTGGAAGACGCCCCCAGCGTCCTTGCCGTTGAGCAGTTCGTCGAAAAGCCCAACGAGGCCACCGCAACCGAGTACGTAGCCAGCGGCGACTACACCTGGAACGCCGGCATGTTCGTGGCCCCTGCTGCCCTCATGCTGCAGCATCTCGAAGCTAATGAGCCCGAGCTCTACGCCGGCATCATGGAAATCGCCCGCGCCTGGGACACCCCCGCACGTGAAGCCTGCATGAACCGTCTCTGGGAGACCCTACCCAAGACCGCCATCGACTATGCAGTAGCTGAGCCTGCCGCGGCAGCCGGTGACGTAGCCATGGTTCCCGGTCGTTTCAGCTGGGACGACGTAGGTGACTTTGACGCCGTAGCCCGCCTCAACATCGAAAAGAGCGGTGACGACCTCTTCGTACTGGGCGACAAGTCCAGCGTCATCAGCGAAGAATCCACCGGTATCGTCGTCAACAACACCGGCCGTAAGATTTCGGTCATCGGTATCGAAGATGTTGTTATCGTTGACACCGCAGATGCCCTGCTTGTCACCGTGCGCGACGACGCCCAGAGCGTGAAGAACACCGTCAATACCCTGAAAGAACTGGGCCAGGACAACCTGCTCTAGCCCATCAGAGTTACACAAAGGCCCGCACCGTTTTCTCGGTGCGGGCCTTTTTGACACCCACATTATGCAAATGATTCTCATTTAGTTTAGACTGGTGGGCATGCACAACACCTCTCGTCCTCTTTTCACCCTCATCAGCGCTACCCTCGCCCTAACCCTGGCAGGCTGCGGGGCAGCGTCCGCCCCCTCCGCCACCTCAAGCAGCGACCAGGCCAGCGCCACCGCAACCGCAGAACGCGCGGCCATCACCGAAGCCTCCACCCCCTCAGCCCGCATCGCCCTAACCTACGACGGCGGAATCATGATTGTGGACGGCAAGACCTTTGAAGTCATCGAAACCATTGAAAAAGAAGGCTTCCTACGCCTGCAGCCCGCAGGCGACAACCGCCACCTGGTCGTAGCCGACGGCTCCTCCTATACCATGCTCGACATGGGCGCCTGGACCCAGGCCCACGGCGACCACGACCACTACTACACCACCACCCCCACCCTCACCTCCCTGTCCTTCGCAGCGGACGGCACCGGCCACGTCATCACCGACTACGGCCGCTCAGCCATGTTCGCCGACAACACCGGCACCATCGAGGTCTACTCCCCCGCCGACCTGACAGGTGCTGACCAGTACACCGCCACCAGCGTCAGCACTGAAACCATTACCCTGCCCGATGCCCACCACGGCCTGGCCATCCCCCTCGAGAACAACCAGTACCTGGTTTCGGTAGGCACCGAGGACGCCCGCACCGGCGCAGCCGTCATCAACGCAGACGGCTCGGTTGTCACCGAAAACCTCGACTGCCCCGGCATCCACGGCGAAGCGATCGCCGCTAACGACACCTTCACCGTCGGCTGCCAGGACGGCGCCCTCATCTACGCAAACGGCACTTTCACCAAGGTCACCAACCCCGAAGACCCCTACTCCCGTTCCGGCAACCAGGCCGGCTCAGCTGATTCAGCTATCGTGCTTGCCGACTACAAAACCGACCAGGACGCCGAGCTCGAACGCCCCGAACAGTTCGCCCTGATCAACACCATCACCAAGGAACGCGCTAAGATTGCCCTACCCGAAGGCGTCTCCTACACCTTCCGTTCACTGGCCCGCGGCCCCGAAGGCTCCCACCTGCTGCTGACAACCGACGGTAAGTTGCGCTTCTGGGCTGAGGACGGCACCGAGCTGGGCTCCGTTGACATCATGGATTCCTGGACCGAGTCCGAGGTTTGGCAGGACCCCCGCCCCGCCATCTGGGTAGACGGTGAAACCGCCTACGTCACCGACCCCGCCACCAAGAAGCTGCACGTTGTTTCTCTGGCGAAGATTGCGGACGGCACCGCCGAGGTATTTGCCAGCATCGACCTGCCCGAGGTACCCAACGAGATTAACGGTATCTCCCGCACCGCTGAACTGGTCACCACCACCGAAGTGGACTCTGACCACTAGCGTTTTATCGATAAAGCTTATTCATAAGCGGTTCCGCAGGCTCGCGCTGGATGGAGCCCAGCAGATTCCGAGCGCGCGAGGAAATAAATCTGCGGGCGGAATAGGCGCAAGCCTGACCCTCACGCCCCGCCTAACGGCGGATTCCGTTCGCTCTTGCGTGCTCGCGCGCTCGCACCCGCTCACTTCATCGAGCCAGCAGCTTCGCTGCGAGCCTGCTCCACCGACCTTTATGAATAAGCTTCTATTGTTTAAAGGCGCACTGTCCCCAGCTGCTGCCAGCTGCCTGCGCTGAATCGGTAGACCGTCAGCCGGTTCACGGTGAAATGGGCAAGAGCGGGTGGTAGGGTCGCAAAATAGCGTAAGGACGCCCCAAGGGAGTAAACAAACCAAAGACGCTCACAGAGGAAGAGAAGCTACGCCGTAGGATTGAGCAACTAGAGGCAGAAAACATCTGCCTAAAAAATTGCGGGACTTGAGGAACCAACGGCAAGGCTAAAGGCCAAAATCATCGCCGTCCTCAAGTCAGAACACCACCTGAGTAATTTACTTCAAGCAGCAGGTTTGGCCTGATCAACATACTTCTACCACCAGTTACGGCTAAATCATCCTGATGTGCATACTCAGCTGAAGAAAGCCATTATAGCTATCTTTAAGAAAACGAAACGGCGGTATAGTTACCGCCGTGTCCTTGCCGAACTATGCCACCTAGGGTGGAAAGTCAATCACAAGCTCGTCTACAATCTCATGGACCAGATAGGGCTGAAGTACAAGGTCAGGGCAGGTAAAAAGTACAGCTCTTATCAGGGGCAGGTTAGTTGTATCGCTGAAAATCTTTTGAACCGTAACTTCACTCCCAAGGAGCCTAATGCTGTGTGGGTCAGTGATGCCACTGAGTTTTGAGTCTGCGGTACCAAGGTTTATTGGCACCCCTTATGGATTTGCATGATTGTAGTATTCTGGCGCACGAGTTATCGACTTCGCCGTCGACAAAGTTCACATCTGCTTCGTTGAAGGAGGCTTTGATGTGGCATGAACCTGGTATGGGGTTGGTGGTTCGTACTGATCGGGTTTCCAGTATCAGCATTCTAGCTGGCGGAAACTGATTAAGTCGGTCGGTGGTGTTCAGTCCATGTCACGCAAGGGTAATTGCTATGACAATGCTGTGATGGAGAACTTTTTGGGCATTTGAAGGCTGAGATGTATTACGGGGGGCGTTTTGCGAGTGTTGAGGAGTTCTTCACGGCTGTTGATGAGTATGTTTTTTGGGTGTAACAATAATCGTTTTCAGGAGCGGCTGAAGGGCCTGGACTCCGGTGAGGTATCGGAGTAAGCCTTTGGGGTCCTGGTTGTCTAGAATTTAACTCAGCCCAATTTTCGGAGGCTAGTTCAGAAGACAAAATCTCTAGACCTTGAACTTAAGTACAACAATAGGTAATCCACTTCTGAACTTTTGTATATACCCTTACGTGAGCCTAATACTCCACAATAGATAGCAGGACAACAGTCTAACTCAACTCACAACACTAAGGACTCCGAGCCATGAAGAACATCAGCAAAGCACTGGCAATTATCTCCATCGCCGTTGCTCTCACCCTCAGTTTTTCACCTGCGCGGGCTGCTTCTTTGCCGTGGGATATTGATGCTCATATCTCATCTACTTCAGCAGCTAGCGCATCCCCTACCTTCTTCGGCTGGCTTTGCAGAACAGGGATATGTGACTAACACTCATATGCTTCGGGGCATCACAAAGGGTTTGGTAGCATAAACCTATGACGACAAGCCCCCATAGTGCTTCCAGCAAGAAGTGGTTTCCCCTTGGACCGTTCATGAGAGCACTGTTTATCTGCCTGGTATGTATCTTTATTGCGGTCGATTTATCTTTGGGGGTCTACGAAAATACACATACCCAGAATCGTGTATGGGCTGTTGCGATTGCCTATCTACCCGTTTTTATGATGGGCTTTGGGCTCATGCCCGGAATTTATGGCTGGTATTTTTCTCTTGCCAACATCACGGTGCTTTATAACGATTCCAGTTTCGTCTGGGCTGGGTTCTCATCTGCGTCAATTCTGGTGCCTGTGTATTGCGCTTACCTGGCTACAAAACGTCAGGTCGTGGCATTCGGTATTGTCCTGTGTGTTTTTGTTGTGTATCCGGGTTGGGGTTCAAATACATTGGATACTCAGTTCATAACAACGTCATTAGCAGTTTTTTCATACATCACAGGGCTAGTACTCAGAAGGTTCCGGCTTCAGCGGGAAAAAGACCAGCAAAAGATTATCTCTATTCAGGAAGCCCAGCTCCAGGCACGGAATGATGAGCGCACTCGTCTTGCCTACGAGTTACACGATATTGTTGCGCATGAAGTCACTATTATCGCTATGCAGGCACGACGCGCACAGTTCGCAAAGAACCCAGAAAGCACAGCCGCTATTCTGACTGGAATTGGGGATTCTGCTAGTCAAGCGCTCGAAGATCTTCGCAAGCTGGTGACTGTCCTTAGAGCTGAGAAAAATGACTCGCCTGAAGGCGAGCTGCCCAGTGCTCCTCAGACAGAAGAGAATCTACTGCTGGGCAGCACCCGTCTTTCAGGGGAAACCACCTCTGCGCTGGCCCTCACCCACGATTTACATAAAATATCTGATGCTCTAGACAGTGCAGGCTTTCCTGTTACCTTGACCGTTATTGGGGATGTAAGCCTTCTTCCTTTGGCATCACGCCAAGCACTAAGACGTACGGCTCGCGAGATTGGAACAAACATTCTCAAGCATGGCTCCTCTGATGGGCCTGTAAAAATTGACCTTACGGTGGGGCAGCGTAACGTCATGCTATCCTCAGAGAACGTTATCTCTCATAACGAACCCGTCGCTTCATCTTTGACTGGGTTAGAATCAATGAAGACTAGGTTTCATGACTTGGGCGGAACATTGTCTTATCAAGATGATGGCGGCGTGTGGAGAATCCAGGTGAGCCTCCCCCTGCCTAAAACTATGTCCAGGGTTTAGTTGACGCTTTAGCTTGTTGCACGTAGCGAAGGTACATTCATGGTTAAAGTTCTCATTGTAGATGATGAATCCCTCATTCGTAATATTTTGAAGGATTATCTTTCCTCTGATGAAAGCCTGGAAGTAGTGGGGGAAGCCTCAAATGGCAAGTTGGCGATTTCACAGGCAAGGGCTTTGCAACCAGATGTGATTTTGATGGATATGCAGATGCCTCTGATGGACGGTGTTGAGGCAACCCAGTATATTCACCATTCTTTTCCTGACATAAAAATATTGGGGCTGAGCACCTTTGCCACTGATCGCTATGTTGTTGATCTCTTACGAGCCGGTGCTTCAGGTTATCTGGTGAAGGATTCCCTCCCTGAAGAGGTCACCAGCGCAATTCATACCGTTCACGCCGGTGACTCCGTGCTATCCCCTGAGGTAACCCGTTATGTGGTACAGGGGCTTGAACAGTCGGTTCCTACTGAGATTTCCCCCGATGAGGAACTCATGTCTGTTCTTACCGCTAAAGAGATAGAGGTTATTGAGCTTCTCGCACGCGGTTTGAATAATAAAGAGATGGCTGCAGAACTTTTTGTTTCTGAATCAACGATTAAAGCGCGTTTTGTGAAAATTATGGAAAAAATGCAGGTTCGCGACAGAGTTCAGATTCTGGTTAAGGCTATTGAGCACAACCTCATTAACCTAAGAACCTGGTAAATCCATAAACTTACTATTTTTAACAAGGTCAATCCCTAGAACAGCTCCAATCGGGTAGGCCAACTCAGCGAAAGCTGGAGCAAGATTTTCCAGGCTAAGGCTGTCGATGCGGTGTGTATCTAGTAAAGCATCAACGCCCCAACCCGTCACGCTGTACTGCGTCAAAAACCTTGCTAAATTATCGGGTGCCAGACGCGGTCGGCTGAGATTACTGAGAGCAAACTGTTTAACCTGCTCAAATTCGGTCCTACTATAAGTTTCAGGGATACTAATAACTGCCCTTGCTACGTTCTCTAGAACTTCTAATATCTCTCCGCTTTCGCTATTTTCTCCACTACAAGTAAAGTTCTATCGACTTAGAAAAAGAGGGTTACTACCGCATAGCCTACGCCGCCGCCAACCAAGGCCAGCGCCAGGCTACGAGTCCAGCGGCCAACCGCTGAGGCACCCTTTGAGGTAGTGGGGTAGGTAGTCTCGTTCTTGTAAGCAGTCATGTTATTTTTCCTTTCAATGGTGATGGGCAAGTAATCCCAGAAGATGAATCGGACAAAAGCCCGGCTTTAAGCCCCGTTGTCTGAGGCAAATGATTGTTGCAGCGAAACCTTAGAGCCGGTTCGTAAAGCGTTGTTGCTGTATACACGGGTTGCCACCCAGAACAGCAGCGGAATAGTTACCCCAGCGATACTGGCAGCGGTCACCATTTCCCAGGTCTGCACGCCGTCCAGACCAAAGCGAATAGGCATCAGGTAGGAAGAGAAAAGCGGGACGAATGACAGCCCCCTAAGCCAAGCCTCTTCAAGATAGGTGGGTGTCAGGTACAGGGTGACCACCAGCAGAACCATCTGCAAAACCGACAGCGGCATCACTGCGGCACTCAGGTCCTCCTGCCGGGAGACCGTTGACGCCAGAATCGTGTTCATGGTTGCGAAGATGATGTAGCCCAGCAAGAACCATACAAGGAACCACAAGAGGGCTGCGCCTACTTCAAGCTCCAGCAGTGACCACCCGTCCACGAGGGTGAAACCCAGCAGACCAGTGCCGCCAATAAGAAGTAGCTGAACCAGCGTTATCGCGCCGATACCAATCATCTTTCCTGCCAACAGAGGTACAACACCGATTTTGGTGAGGAGGATTTCGACAACCCTCGATGACTTCTCTTCAACAACACCAGAGGTCAGGCTCTGGGATGAGTACACAAGAGAGCTGAGCAAAGCACTCACCATCGCTGTAGCAAAGAGCAGGCGGGTATCCAGCTGGAAGCTAGCATCCCCCATTTTCTCCCGCAAGAACCAACCGCCAACACCTGCTCCAATACCCACAGTCAGGGCAAGCAGCCCGGTGGCTAGCAGGATGGTCTTATTCTTGGTGCGGGTAAGAACCTCACGTCGAATGACGATTAACATTTCACGGTAAGCAGTGCTCACTGATTTTTCACCTACTTCATGCTGGGTAGTCTGCTGGGTCATGCCTTTAGCTTTCATCGTGTCTGACCTGCCGATTCAAGCTCTGCCTCACGGGCAGGGGTGATACCGCGGCCCGACGAAATATAATCCTGCGATAGGAGTGCACCCAAGGACTGTTGCACAGGCTCAATACTGCGCAGCCCTCCAAATCGTGTGGCAGTTTCTAGTACGCCCTGGGGAACGGTTGCATCCCGTCCATCAACTGTGATGAAAACTGATGATTGGTTGCTCATCTTGAATTCGATATGGAAGGAAGCGACCAACGATAGTTCGGCAACGAATTCTCCGGCCGGACGATCAAACTTTAGTTCCCACCGGGTCTGATCAGTATCTTGCAGCTCAGAGACAGCACCATCTGCCATCACTCTGCCTCGATCAAGTACGCAGACACGGTCGCATAGGCGCTCAACAAGCTCCAACTGATGCGATGAAAACAGGATGCCCACGCCCTGGGCTGCCTGTTGTTGGATAAGACCAGCCATTGTATCTACAGCTAGGGGGTCAAGCCCCGAGAAGGGTTCATCAAGTACCAGTAGTTCTGGGTTACCAACCAGGGAAACAGCTAGCTGAACTCGCTGCTGGTTACCTAGCGACAAATCTTGGACGAGGGTTTTCTCTCGACCCGATAGGCCCAGTGTAGCGATAAGTTCGTCAGCTTTTTCCTTCGCCTGCCCCAGGGTTTTCCCTTCGAGTAGAGCAAAGTGAACAATCTGATCTTTGACACTCATCTGGGGGTACAGGCCCCGCTCTTCCGGCATATAACCGATTGACCTGCGGTTCTCGGTTGAGATGGGCTTCCCGTCCCAGGTGATATGCCCGCCGGTGGGGTTAAGCATTCCTAGAATGAGTCGCATGGTGGTGGTTTTACCTGCACCGTTACCACCGATGAAACCAACAATTTCACCGCGACGGACGCCGAAATCTACATCCTGCAGCACCTTGTGGTCACCGAAGCTGCGGCTAATCCCGTGGAGTTTGAGACCGTTCATTGCGCACCTCGCTTTTCTTTCTCTTGCGCCTTCACTAAAAACTCTAGTGAGGCGTTAGAGCTTGCCACATATACTTTCGTACAGTTCTGGGGTAGACGATAGTTCATGCATTTGTATGTTCGCTGCCATACCTGCAACAATTGTTGAACAATCTGAGGTGGTCTCGTCCGGGTTCGTTTTCTTTTACTGTCGCTACCATAAGGGAGGTGTATGCACTTGGTACCCCTTCCCTCCCCATGGGCAAATGCTTCGACGCAGTGGTGGGATCGGAGGCTAGTTCAACGACACGAAGAAGCAGGGCCTTTTGCTATAGATTTACTGTTCCTAGCTGCTGCCAGCTGCCTGCGCTGAATCGGTAGACCGTCAGCTGGTTCACGGTGAAATGGGCAAGAGCGGGTGGTAGGGTCGCAAAATCGCGTAAGGACGCTGCCAGGGCAGGGGCCGGAGCATGGTTGGCTAGGGTGAGGTGCGGCTCGTAGGGAAAAGGTGACACCGACTCCCCTACCGCCTTCTGGCAGGCTACATGAATCAGGGTGAGCCTATCTGCCCCGGCGACAACGGGGAGATAGGTTACGGGGGTAACCGGCTCAAAGGTTGCGGCCGGGCCCAGATCCACCTGCACGGGGCCGATGCCGGCCACCACCTGCTCAATGGAGCGCAGGGGGGCGCCGCCGGCGTCCTCACTAATCAAAATCGTAATGTGGCAGCTTTCTGCGACGGGGCCTACGAGGCCCTGGCTCGCCCGCCAGCTGACCAGGCGCGCAGACACCACCGCAGGTACCTCGGCAACAATGCTGAGGTACCTGCGGTCGGGGTCTATGGTCGGTGAAGAAGCCACCAGGTGAGGGCGTCTAACTCTTAGAGGGCGGGCAGGAAGCCTACCGCGTCATACACGTTCTTCACGGTCACAGAGGCAATCTCACGGGCCTTACCGGCACCGATAGCCAGCAGGCGGTCCAGCTCAGCGGGGTCATCCATGAGTTCCAGGGCGCGTTCCCGAATGGGGGTCAGCTCCTCAACCACGATCTCAGCTAGGTCTACCTTGAGGTGGCCGTACATCTTGCCCTCGTAGTCGGCGACGATGTCGTCAATAGCCTTACCTGTCACCGCCGAGTAGATGGAGAGCAGGTTGGAGACACCGGGCTTATTCTCACGGTCATAGGTGATCTCGCTACCGGCGTCGGTGACTGCGCCCTTAATCTTCTTGGCAGTCTTCTTGGGGTCGTCCAGCAGCCAGATAATGCCCTTATCGGTGGTCGCTGACTTGCTCATCTTGGAGTCCGGAGTCTGCAGATCGTAAATCTTGGCAGTCTCTTTGAGAATGACCGGCTCAGGCACCACAAAGGTGTCGCCAAAGCGGGAGTTGAAGCGCTGGGCCAGGTTGCGGGTCAGCTCCAGGTGCTGGCGCTGGTCTTCACCTACCGGCACCACATCGGCCTGGTAGAGCAGGATATCAGCGGCCATGAGGACGGGGTAGGTGAAAAGCCCCACCGAGGCGTTATCGGTGCCCTGCTTGGCGGCCTTGTCCTTGAACTGGGTCATGCGGGCAGCTTCACCGTAGCCGGTAATGCAGTTGAGTACCCAGGCTAGCTGGGCATGCTCGGGAACATGCGATTGCACGAAGAGCGGGGTCTTCTCGGGGTCGATACCGGCTGCAATGTACTGGGCCGCGGTCTTGCGGGTGCGCTCCAGCAGAACCGCAGGGTCCTGGGGCACGGTAATCGAGTGCATATCGGGAATGAAGTAGAGGCACTCGTGGTCTTTCTGCAGGTCAACCCAGTTATTGACCGCACCGATGTAGTTACCCAGGTGCATGGAATCCGCGGACGGCTGGGCGCCCGAGAAAGCACGCGGCGCACCGGTTGCCGCGTTGGGAATCTTAGCCTTGATGTTTTCTTCGGGGGTGGTCTGCTGTGACTTGCTCACGGGGCGTCCTTCGCTGTGTTTAGGCCCCTTCACGGGCCAGTTCCATACCGTTCTTAGCGGTGAAGTTAATGGTGTCGATAGCGCGATCAATCATGTCGCGGGAGTTTTCGTCGTTGACCTCAAGCTGCTCGGCAATCACCTTTGACTGCACCAGGCAAATCTGGAAAGAGTGAGCGAGCTTCTCGGTGTGCACATCAGACTCGTACTCAGCGCGCTTCACGGCGTGCTCCTCGTAGGCCTTGCGCTGGGCGACCAGGGTACGGTTGACGTTCACCAGGAGGTAGGCTGCGATACCCAGCCAGGCTGCGATAATACCGGCCAGAATCCAACCCAGCACCGACTCTTCGCGGGCTGACTGGACGATAGCCCAGGCCAGCAGGGCAACGAGAATTGCCATGCCGATGCCCGCCCCCATCAGGACGACCTTAGTGTTTTGCTCTTGCGCTGTTTTTTCTGAACCGTTCGACTGCATGACCTCTATTATGTCAAAGGAAGCCAGGCCGCGCTGAATCGCAGGCCCAACTTAAGCGTAAAGTGGGGTACATGATGCCCTCATCACGTGAAACGAAGTACCAGCAGGTCGCCAGGCTCATCGAAGAGCGCTATATCTGCCCGGCCGATGAGAACATGCCCCTGCCCACAGAACGGCAGCTGCAGGATATCTTCTCCGTCTCACGCGACACCGTCCGCCGGGCCCTACGGGAACTAGCTGACGCCGGTCTTATCTACCATGTGCAGGGGTCAGGCACCTACGTTGCCCCGCGCAAGCACCCGATGCGGGCGCCGTCCTTGCGCTCTTTCACAGACGACATGGCCGCGCGCGGCCACCGCCCCCACTCCCTCACCCTCACCTGCCACCTCATCGAGGCGCCGCTGGCGGTTCAGCGCGATTTGAATCTGGACGCCGGTGCCAAGGTGATCCAGATTCAGCGGCTACGGCAGGCAGACGGCTCCCCTATCGCTCTTGAAACCGCCCATTTCCTGCCCCAGGCCTTTTCCCATGTGGAGCCCGAGCTGTCTGCCTCGCTCGATGCCCAGATGCGGGCGTCCGGCTTCCAGGTGGAAACCGCAACCGTGCGGGTGGTAGCGACCAACCTGACCCAGGCAGAAGCAGCCCAGCTGGGGGTTCCCCTCGGAGCAGCCGCCTTACGCGTTGAAAAAGTGGGCTACACCGTGCGCGGCCTGCCCGTGGAAAGCACCCAAACCCTTTACCGGGGCGACCGCTACGACTTCGAGCTAGAGGTCAAGAGGTAGTTCTTTTTCCGTGAGTGCATACGAGAATCGCCGAGTGCATACGCTGTGGGTATGCACTGGGCGATTCTCGTGGACACTTAGACTTAGGCAGCCTGGCGTTCTGCGGTTTCTACCACGTTGACCAGCAGCATAGCGCGGGTCATGGGGCCCACGCCACCGGGGTTGGGTGAGTACCAGCTAGCCTTAGCGGCGGCCTCAGGTGAGATATCGCCGGTCAGCTTCTTCTTACCGGTCTCGGGGTCCTCGATACGGGAGACACCAACATCGAGCAGGATAGCGCCGTCCTTGACCTGATCAGCCTTCACGGCGTGGGCAACGCCCACAGCGGCCACGATGATATCGGCATCGCGCAGGGCTGCGCTGATGTCCTCGGTGCCGGTGTGCACCAGGGTGGCGGTGGAGTTGACGTCCTTGCGGGTCAGCAGCAGGCCCAGGGGGCGGCCTACGGTAATACCGCGGCCCAACACAGCGACCTTCTTACCCTTCCACGAAATACCGTGGCGTTCCACCAGCTCAATCACACCGTTAGGGGTGCAAGGCAGGGGCGAGTGCAGGGGTTCACCCACGTTGAGGACGAGGCGACCCAGGTTCATGGGGTGCAGGCCGTCGGCGTCCTTCTCGGGGGCAATCTTCTCAAGAACTCGATTGGTATCGATGTGCTTGGGCAGGGGCAGCTGAACGATGTAGCCGGTGCAGGCCGGGTCGTTGTTCAGCTTTTCGAGCTCAGCTTCTAGCTCTTCCTGGCTGATGGTCTCGGGCAGCTCCACCTTGATGGAGGCAATGCCAACCTCGGCGCAGTCGCGGTGCTTACCGCCCACGTAGGAGCGGGAGGCGGGGTCATCGCCCACCAGCACGGTCGCCAGGCCGGGGGTAACGCCCTTTTCTTTCAGGGTAGCTACGCGCTCGGCGAGCTCGCTCTTAATCTGGGCGGCGGTAGCGGTGCCGTCAAGAATCTGCGGCATGTTTACCACTCCTCGATACCGGAGTAGAGGGGGAACTTCTCGCACAGGGCGGTGACGCGCTCACGCTGGGCTGCGACGTCGACGCCGGGCTTGAGGGTTTCGGCGATGATATCGGCGACCTCGGTGAAGGCTTCAGCATCGAAGCCGCGGGTTGCCAGTGCGGGGGTGCCGATGCGCAGGCCGGAGGTAACCATGGGCGGACGGGGGTCGTTGGGCACTGCGTTACGGTTGACGGTGATACCGGCTTCGTGCAGCAGGTCTTCTGCCTCGCGGCCGTTGATTTCGGCGTCGCGCAGGTCGACCAGGACCAGGTGAACGTCGGTGCCACCGGAGATGACCTTAACGCCGGCCTCTGCCATGTCGGCCTGGTTCAGACGGTCAGCCAGAATCTTGGCGCCTTCGAGGGTGCGGGCCTGGCGGTCCTTGAACATGTCGGAAGCAGCAATCTTGAAGGCGGTGGCCTTACCGGCGATAGCGTGCATGAGGGGGCCGCCCTGCTGGCCGGGGAAGACCGCCGAGTCGATCTTCTTCTTCAGGTCTTCAACACACATGATGAAGCCGGAGCGGGGGCCTGCCAGGGTCTTGTGGACGGTGGAGGACACCACGTGGGCGTGGGGGACGGGGTTGGGGTGCAGGCCAGCTGCTACCAGGCCGGCGAAGTGGGCCATATCGACCCAGAGGTAGGCACCGATTTCGTCGGCGATAGCGCGGAAGGCTGCGAAATCCAGCTGACGGGTATAGGCCGACCAGCCGGCAATAATGACCTTGGGCTTCTCAGCCAGGGCCAGTTCGCGGACCTCGTCCATGTTCACGCGGCCGGTTTCTTCGTCCACGCCGTAGGCAACAACCTCGTAGAGCTTGCCCGAGACGTTGAGCTTCATACCGTGGGTCAGGTGACCACCGTGGGCCAGGGACAGGCCCATAATCTTGTCACCGGGAGTCAGCAGGGCGTGCATGACGGCGTTGTTGGCCTGGGCGCCAGAGTGGGGCTGCACGTTGGCGTGGTCAGCACCGAAGAGGGCCTTGGCGCGGTCGATAGCAAGCTGCTCCACCACGTCAACAAATTCACAGCCGCCGTAGTAGCGGCGGCCGGGGTAGCCTTCGGCGTACTTGTTGGTCAGAACAGAGCCCTGAGCTTCAAGTACAGCGCGGGGGGCGAAGTTCTCTGAAGCGATCATTTCGAGGGTGTTCTGCTGGCGTTCCTGCTCGTGCTGAATAGCTTCAGCGACCTCGGGGTCTACCTCAGCCAGGGGCAGGTTGGTGACGTTGGGTGAAAGGTTGGTCATGCCACTTCCTTGAGTATGGTGGATCAGTTTCTTCTGCTTATCTGTACGAGGGGATACAGAAGATCACGTGATGCTTTAACCGAGCGGCGCGTGTGAGCGCACTCTACTTTTAAGTGTATGTGACCTAGCTAGCGAGAGCCCGCTGCCCCGGCAGATTTGAGATAATTTTCAGGTTTTTGCCCTCTCCGCTTTTAAGCTGCGCGGACGCCGGTGAGCAGCTCACCGGCGTCCGCGCAGGAAAAAGGGAGGCTAGGCCTGCCGCAAAATGGTGCGGGCAAATTCAAAGTAGCTTTGGGCGTCAAAGTCGCGCACGGTGCTGGCCTGAACCACAAAGCCGGTCAGCACAGACAGGACTGCCGAGCCCAGCATCTGCAACCAGGTTTCTAGCTCCGAGGGGGAAAAATCGAGTTCGGCCTCAGCCCAGGCCCGGTAGCTCGCCACTACGCGGGAGCGCAAGAGGCCCAGCTGTTCGTCCACGACCTCAGCGACCTCAGGTACCGTCACGGCCTCACCCCAGGTAATCGCCAAAAACCGAGTCAGCTGCTCATCGGCCTGTAAGGTCGCCAGACAGCGCTCCACAAACTCCCATGGCAGCTCATCGCTGCGCGCCTCAAACTGAGAGAGGTCTACCCGGGCAGCCGCAGCCATAATCTCTGTTTTCCCCGAGAAATGGTTATAAATCGCCCCTGCAGATAAGCCCGAGGCAGCAATCACCTCGCTCATCGACGCCTGCTGATACCCCTTCTGCATAAACACAGCGCGGGCAGCCGCAACAAGCTCGGCGCGACGGGAACGCATATACTCTTCACTGACTTTCGGCACCCTCCCATTTTAAAGCACAGCGGCCCGCCGCCCACCCCGGCAAACCCCGCCATAGGTGCCCTTTCTTGCTACACTAAAGGGCGAACCAGCGGCACTACCCCACCCACCGTAGCTGCCCAGCGAGCGCCCCTGCAGCCGCACCTGCTCACGGGGAACCCCCACTCGCCCACACCACCGCACAGCATTAGGGAAGAGGCACCGTCACATGGCGAATAACGCCAAGTCACGCCGTCAAGAGCGTATTGAAAAGCAGAAGAAGAACAGCCGTAAGTGGATTGCAACCGGCGCTGCAGCCGTGATTTTGCTCTGCGGCGGCGCTATTGCGTACACCAATATCACCGGTGATAAGCAGCCCTCCACCACCAGCGGCCAGACCGTTCCGGCGGCCTGCTCAACCACCCAGGCCGTCACCGTAGCCACCACCGAGCCTATGGCAGCAGCGCTGAAGGCTATGCCCGTGGACGAGGACACCTGCATCACCCTCGACATCACCACCGATAAGACCGCCAGTGATGTGCTCACCGAGTCAACCAGCGGTACGGCAACCACCAACCTCTGGATTCCTGACTCCACCACCCGCGCCGAGCTGGCCATGAGCGAAGCTAACACCGGTCTGACTCCCCTCGCGGAGTCCCTTGCCCAGACCCCCGGCGTCATCGTGTCAGAAGATAACACCAGCTACGGCACCTGGCTCGAAGCCCTCAAGGCTGAAAACACCGTCAGCATGGGTGACCCCAAGGAAGACCCCGGAGCTTTCGCTGCCCTGCTCGGCGGTATCTCTGAGGCGTCAGCGGGTACCGTCAGCGTCGAGGACCTCACCGGCGGCACCGCCCTGCGTGCCCAGAGCATCGGTGTAACTGAGGCTGCCCAGAGCGCCACCGAGCTGCTGACCGATGTGGATAACGGTACCAAGGACGCCGCAATCGTCACCGAGGCTGACTACGCAGCCTATGCCTCAGCTCATTCAGATTCCGGGCTGACCGCGACTGTGCCCGGCGACGGCTCCTTTGCCCTCAACTACCCCCTCTACCAGGCGTCCTCCAGCAATAACACCACTATCGATGAGGCTGCCCAGCAGATCATCGACTTCATGGGTAGCGAGGACGGCAAGCAGGCCCTGGCAGCTGCTGGCTTGCGCGCAGCGGACGGCCAGGAGCTAGAAGGCGAATACAGCGTCGGTAGCTTTGCGGAGCTGACTCCCAGCAACCAGGATGTACTCACCCAGGTTTGGACCTCTTACTCTCTGCAGTCTGCGCCGCTGAACGCTCTGGTGGTGCTCGATGCGTCAGGTTCTATGCTGCTGCCGGTAGAAGGTACCGATAAGTCCCGCATGGATATCACCGTTGAATCTGTGCTAGCTGGCTCCCAGCTCTTCCCTGCCCGTGACTCTATGGGCCTGTGGAAGTTCTCTCGTGACCTCACTCTGCCCGACGGTTCTGTTTCTGACTACCAGGAGCTGGTGCCCGTGCGTGGCTTTGAAGAAACCGTAGACGGTAAGACCCAGCGGGTGCTCCTACAGGAGGCTGGCTCGGGTATTGCCGCGACCATTGACCCCAACGGCTTCACCGCCCTCTATGACACCACCCTGGCTGCCTTCCGCTCCGCTAAGGAGAACTACGCCTACGGTTCGGTAAATGCCGTGATTGTACTGACCGACGGTGAAAACTTTGATGATGGTTCAATTAGCCAGGAAGAACTGATTTCTACCATTCAGGCGGAGCAGGACCCGGCTAACCCGGTCTTCATCATCATGATTGGTGTTTCTGAAGACGCCGATATGAACGCTCTGACCACCATCGCCCAGAGCGTTGGCGGCGAGGCCCACATGGCGTCCTCCCCCACCGACGTCCAGCGCATCTTCGCAGAAGCCCTCACCGGCATCTCGGACGCAGCTGCGCAGCAGTAGGGTTCTTCACATAACACGATAAAAGTCTGCCCCTCCGTATGTGGAGGGGCGGACTTTTTACCGCGGATTACTAGTTCTATCAGAGGCGGAGCGAATATACCGGAGCCAGCTGGCTGGGGCTGGCGTGATGAAGTGCTCGGGTGCGAGCAAGCGAGCACATAAGAGAGCACGGAATCAGCCGAGTTTACGAGGCTGGGCGAGCGCCCAGCGCGAGCCCAAGAGGGTCAGCTGGCGAAGGTATATTCGCTCCGCCGCGCTGATGAGCCTAGTGGAAGAAGTGACGAGCTCCGGTGAAGTACATAGTCACTCCCGCTTCCTTGGCTGCAGCGATAACTTCTTCATCGCGGATGGAGCCGCCAGGCTGCACGACTGCGCGGACGCCGGCGTCCAGGAGTACCTGGAGGCCGTCGGCGAAGGGGAAGAAGGCGTCGGAGGCTGCCACGGAGCCGCGGGCCCGCTCGGCGCCCTCGGCCAGGGTGTTGGCGCGTTCGACGGAGAGGCGGCAGGAGTCTACGCGGTTGACCTGGCCCATGCCGATGCCGACGGCGGCTCCGTCGTTGGCGAGCAGGATGGCGTTGGATTTGGCGGCGCGGAGGGCCTTCCAGGCGAATTCGAGGTCGGCGAGGGTTGCTTCGTCGGCGGCGTCACCGGCGACGAGCTGCCAGTTTTCGACCTTGTCACCGTCGGCGTGTAGGCGGTCGGCGTCCTGGAAGAGGGCGCCGCCGGAGACCTGGCGGTATTCGATGGTGTCGCGGGCGAAGCCTTCGGGGAGCTGGAGAATACGCAGGTTCTTCTTGGTCTGCAGAATCTCCAGGGCTTCGGGGGCGTAGGAGGGGGCAATGATGACCTCGGTGAAGATACCCTTGACGGTTTCTGCCATGGCTGCGGTGACTTCGCGGTTGGCTGCGATGACGCCGCCGTAGGCGGAGAGGGGGTCGCAGGCGTGGGCCTTGGCGTGGGCATCGGCGATGGGGTCGGCTGCATCTGCGGCGCCGACGGCGATGCCGCAGGGGTTATTGTGCTTGATGATGGCAACGGCAGGTTCGTCGAAGTCGTAGGCGGCGCGCAGGGCGGCGTCGCCGTCGACGTAGTTGTTGTAGCTCATGGCCTTGCCGCCGAGCAGTTCTGCCTGGGCGATGCCGGGGGTTGCGGCGGGGTCGACGTAGAGGGCGCCTGCCTGGTGGGGGTTTTCGCCGTAGCGCAGGGATTCGGAGCGTTCGAAGGCGAGTCCGGCGAAGGGGGGCCAGTAGTTGGCGTCTTCGTCCTGTTCGAACTGGGCTGCGGTCCAGGTGGCGACGGCGGTGTCGTAGGCGGCGGTGTGGGCGAAGGCGGCGGACGCGAGGCGGCGGCGTTCTGCCAGGTTGAAGCCGCCGGCCTTGGCGGCTTCAACGACCTGGCCGTATTTGGCGGGGTCGACGACGATGGCTACGGCGTCGTGGTTCTTGGCGGCGGCACGAACCATGGAGGGGCCGCCGATGTCGATTTTTTCGATGATGGCGTCCTGGTCGGCGCCGGAGGCTACGGTCTCAACGAAGGGGTAGAGGTTGACGACGACCAGGTCGAAGGCTTCGATTTCCATGTCTTTGAGGGTGTCGATGTGCTCCTGCTTGCGGCGGTCTGCCAGAATACCGGCGTGGACGCGCGGGTGTAGGGTTTTGACGCGGCCTTCGAGGCATTCGGGGAAGCCGGTGATGTCGGAGACTTCGGTGACGGGCACACCGGCTGCGGCGATGGTGGAGGCGGTTGAACCGGTGGAGACGATAGCGACGCCGGCTTCGTGCAGGCCCTTTGCTAGGTCTTCGAGGCCGGTCTTGTCGTAGACAGAGATGAGGGCACGCTTGAGCGGTACGCGGTCGAGCTCAATGAGACTCACAGATTAACTCCGTTTCTTTTGCTGCCGGGTTGGGCCGGGTCAGCAGGTGGTTACGTGGGTGTGAGTCGTTTTGGTAAGGAGCCCCGACCCTAGGCCCAGCCCCGTGGTGCGGGGCTAAACTTGTGGGTTAGGCGGTTTCGCCGTTGAGGTCTTGGGCTAGGCGGGCGATAGTTTCTACCAGGAGCACTCGCTCTTTGACCTTGATGCGCTCGTGCAGGGTTTCTTCGGTGTCGTCATCGAGGACGTCGACGGCGGCTTGGGCCAGGATGGGGCCGGTGTCGACGCCGGAGTCGACCAGGTGCACGGTGAGCCCGGTGACTTTGACCCCGTGGGCCAGAGCGTCGCGCACGCCGTGGGCTCCTGGGAAGGAGGGCAACAAGGCGGGGTGGGTGTTGATGATGCGGTTGGCGAAACGGTCAACGAGCTGGGCATCGACGATACGCATGAAGCCGGCGAAGATGATGTAGTCAGCCCCGTAGCTGGCAATTTTTTCTTCGAGAGCGCGGTTCCAGGCTTCGCGACTGTCATAGGACTGAGGCTCGATACGGAAGGTCTCAATTCCGGCTGCTTCTGCTCGTTCAAGCCCCAGGCAGGGCTTATCGGCACCCACCGCCACAACAGTGACGTCTAGGTCGCCGACTGCGACGGAGTCAAGGATGGACTGCAAATTTGTGCCCGAGCCGGACACCATCACCACAATGCGCATACAGAAAAGTTTATCGTATGCGAGCGCTAACACACCGCTGAGTTTTTATGCTGAGATGCCGGGGTCTTACGCTGTGTGGGGTGAGTGCTGTGGCGCGGTAAGGTGGTAGGTATGTCTGACTCCGTGCGTCCTTCCACCCAGCTGCCCTCTGACCGTGTGCTTGAGAATATCAAGGTGTGGTCCCGCCTGTCGTTTTTGGCGATGGTTGCTACGGTAGCTAGCACCTCATACCCGGGCTGGTTCGCCGCGGCAACAGCGGCGCTGGCGGTGCTGACTTTCACTCTTGCCACGGTGACCCTGGTGAAAATGGTGGGGGCTAAGTTTCCCGCTTTTTCGGTGGTGCTCATGGTTATGGTGATGCTGTGGTCACTCTTCTTGGGTTTCGCTGCACTGGTCCAGCTAATTTTTGTGGACGCCACGGTTGGCTACGCCGAGTGCCTGCAGCAGGCTGTCACCCTGAGCCGCCAGCAGCAGTGCACCTCGCAGATGAGCGACGGCCTGCTGCAGCAGCTCATGGGGCAGTAGGTTTCTAAGTCTTAATTCGAGTAGAGGTATACCAGGCTCGCGGCGAAGCTGCTGGCTCGATGAAGTGAGCGAGTGCGAGCGCGCGAGCACACAAGAGCGAACGGAATCCGCCGTCAGGCGGGGCATGAGGGTCAGGCTTGCGCCTATTCCGCCCGCAGATTATTTTCCTCGCGCGCTCGGAATCTGCAGGGCTCCATCCAGCGTGAGCCTGGTATACCTTTATCTATCTTTTACTGAGCTTCAGTTTCCTTGCCTGTACCTTCTGCCAGCTCTTCAAGGCGTTTTTGTCGGCGGGCACGCAGGGACTTAGGACGCTTCACCACGGGCCGGAAGGGCACAGCGGGCTCTTCAGCTTCAGCCTCGGGTGCAGCCTCTGCTTCTGCTTCGCCAGATGCGGTATCTTCAGCTTCGTTTTCAGGCGCTACTTCCTCAGCGTCAGTAGCAGCTTCATCGCTCTCGGCGGGCTCCTCACTTTCGGCAGGCTGGGTCTGCTCACGGTCAGCCATAATGCGAGCCAGCGCCAGCGCAGCGGCGCCCTTCTCGCTAGAGGCCGCAACCGACCCGCCCTCAGCGAGGGTCTTGCCACCGGCGTCCTGACTCTCTAGATCGCCCGACTCTGCGTCTGCCTGCTCGGCAGCGTCCGGCTGGGCAACGTCCAGTTGGTCAGGCCCAGCCTTTTCTGCCTTACGCTCGGCGCGGGCCGCTGCCTTCTGGGCCTTGGCCTCGGCGCGGGCTGCGCGCTTCTGCTCGCGGGTGGGCTTGACCTGGGCAAATCGCTCCAGTTCACCGGAGGTGTCGCGCACCAGCAGGTGGGCAAGGCCCAGCCCCAGCATGGTACCGGCCGCCAGCAGCACGGCAGAGAAAGCTCCAAAGATGAGGGGGCGCGGGCCGATAGCCGTGAAGCGGCCCAGCCCCAGCGACCCGTTAGCGGCCCAGCCCAGCAGGGTGGTCAGCAGGAAGGTCGGCAGCAGGGTCAGGACGGCAAGCCCCAGGGTAGAAAGGGGCCAGGACAGCCAGCGGAAGCGAATCTTGAGGGAAAGCCACTCGTCAAAGTGGTTTTCGCCTTCGCGGAAGAACCACCAGCCGCCCAGGGCACCGGCGGCTAGGGGCACGGCAAGGGCCAGGTAGCCCCAGGGTTCGGACGCGTGCGGCAGCGCCCCCAGCACCGGCAGGGAGGGCATGACCCCCACGTTGGTGCCGGTCAGGTCAACGGAGGTGCCGGTGCCCAGGGCAAAGCCTGCGCCGGAGCTCCACGCCATGGAGTAGACCACCAAGTTCACGAGCAGACCCAGCTGCAGCAGGGTTAGGGCTAGGCCGCCGACGGCGCCAGCGTGCAGGGTCTGATAAAGGGAGACGACGTCGTCCCAGTGCCAGAAGAGGGTGACCACCAGCAGCAGGGCGCCACCGGCCACAAAAGCCAGTACGCTCACCAGGGCCGCCCTCAGCAGGGCCCAGACGTAGGAGCCTGCCCAGCGGGAATACTGGCTGAATTTCTTCACCCAGTCGGCCGCGTTCACACCGATCATGGCGGCTAGCGAGCGCGATTCGGCGTACCCGCCCAAGATAATGCCCAGGGCAGCTACCCAGAGGGGTACCAGGGCAGCAAGGACGGGTGAGGTGGAGAAGAAATCGTTAGTGGACAGCAGGCTCACCCCTGCGCCCACCACGGCGTAGGCGAGAAGACCACCGGCCAGGGGCTGCCAGAACTGGCCCTCGTAGCTGGCGCGGGCCAGGCGGCGGCCGGAGCGGTAGCAGAGGGCTAGGGGGATCAGAGTGAGGCCCAGGGGTACCAGGCTCATGGTTCCGGTCACCGCTGAGAAGACCCCCTGCTCGGGGATATTCATGTTCAGGGGCACGCCGTGAACCAGCAGCCACAAGTGCCCGGCCACAGAGACAGCACCGGCTAGGGTACCGCTGCTGTTGAAGCCGTTGGTGTACCAGACCGCCACCAGGAGCAGGACGACGGTGAGGTAAGAGGCCAGCGCCACGAGGGCAAGCTCAACTGAGCCCTGCAGCCACAGAGGCATAGGGAGGGAACGTTTGGGGTGAGCGGTGGTATTCATCGTCTTTCATCATGTCATGTTTCTCTGCTGTGTGCCTGATGATGCCGGTAAACGGGGTAAGAGTGCGGTGAAAATAACCGGCCCAGCTCACCCCGGCGGTAGAGTGGGAGCCATGAGTAGCGAAACTTCGTATGTGATGATTACCGGTGCTTCGGCAGGTATCGGGGCCGAGTTTGCCCGCCAGTATGCAGCAGCCGGGTACAACCTGGTGCTTACCGCCCGGCGGGCCGAGGCTCTAGAAGACCTAGCAGGCCAGCTACGCGGCAGGTTCGCGGTAGATGTTGAGGTAATCCCCGCCGATTTGCTGGTGGAGCAGGACGTCGCCCGCCTGGTTGAGCGCCTGCAGCAGGTTGAGTGCCCCGTTGAGATACTGGTCAATAATGCGGGTTTCGGGCTTGGCAAGAGCTTTGATGCCGCGCCGGTAGAGCGCCACCTAGACCAGGTCGATGTGCTGGCTAGGGTCCCGCTCCAGCTCATGCACACCGCAATTGTTGCTATGCTGCCTCGCGGGCGGGGCCGCATTATTAACGTCGCCTCGGTGGCAGCCTTTACCCCCGGTGGTACTTACTCGGCGGTTAAACGTTTTCTGGTGGTGGCCTCAGAATCGGCCCACCTGCAATATTCGGGCCGGGGTATCCATGTGACGGCCCTCTGCCCGGGGCTAACCCGCTCGGAGTTCCACGACGCTATGGGCCAGGGTGAGCCCAGCCTACCGAACTTTTTATGGTTGGACCCCCAACGGGTTGTCGCCGAAGGCATCGCTGCGGTGACGGCAGGGAAGCCGATCTGTGTGCCGTCCTTACCCTACAAGCTGGCGGTTACAGCCTCACGGGCACTACCCCGCCGGCTGGTGGCAGCTGCGATAGCGCGGACGCGAGATTACTAAAGGTTTTGCAGGCTCACGCTCGCTGTGAGCCTGTGGAACCTATGTTGCGGGCTCTAGTCTTCCCAGGGATCCACCGCCGGGACGCCCCAGGACTTATAAATCTCGGCCTTGCTCGAAATAATCTCAAGCTGGTGGACGGTCGCGGTGGCAGCCATCAGGCCCTCAAGGGCTGCTGTGGCGAGGGGGGCGGGGCGCTGCCCACCCACCAGGTGGAGGTGCTTCTCGGCGTGGCGTCCGGCCCACTCCAGTGATACCTTCGCGTCGACTTCTAGTACGTGAGAGTCGAAGCGGTCCATGAGCTCAGCGAGCCAGCGTTCGGTTTCTGGGTAGGGGTAAAGCCCCTTGAGTTCACCGAGGCTGAGCACCGAGATGTACATGGTGCGGTAGGAGCGGCGGCGCAGGCATTTCACTACCTGCGGGTGCGGGGTGGCCTTGCGGATTTCGGCAAGGACATCGGAATCGAGAAGCAGACCTACCTGGCTCATGCAGCTTTCAGAACACCGTACTCAGTTGCAGGGATACCGCTGGGGTTGGGGGCCAGCAGGAAGTTGAGGAATTCGCTGCGCTCGTTGGAGATGCGGGTGTAGTCCTGGATGCTCATTGCGGTGTAGCCGCCGCGGGCGGGTACAGAGGCAGCAGAAATGTTCTTCTGAACGGTGATGTGAGGACGGTGGGCGTAAGGTCGAGCGTTTGACATGCCGTCGTTGCGCGTAAAGTGCGCATTCCTTTCGAAACTTGCTCTTGCCTGCACCAAACAGCGCCGAAATGCGCGATGCAGACCGCTTCGTCATCCGAGCCACCCGTGAACATGGGGTTGGCGTTCAACCAAAGTCGGAGCTTGACAGTTGAATCTCTTGAAGCTGGTAAAAGCATAACTCGCTGTTGGCGCTTCTGTAAACACCGGTCTCAGAAATTTTTCTTACTGTGACGAACCTGCCCGTGGGCGCTGTGGGTAAGGCGGTGCGATACGCTAGAAGACTAGGTATTTGCTCTGTTGTGAAGGTGTGCCTGTGTCTACTTCTTTCCCTGAAATCCCGGTGACAGCCCCCGCCATTATTCGGCAGGTGGGCTCTGGTGCCTACACGCGGGGGCAGCGGTATATGCGGGAGGGTAATGTCATTCGTTACACCTATGACGAGCAGGCGCGGGTGCTGGAGGGGCAGGTGGCTGGCTCTGGTTCTGCCCCCTACACCGCGCGGGTGGCTTTCCCTGCGGAGGTCACCGCGGGCTCCTATGCTTTTTCGGCGACCTGTTCCTGCCCGGTGGCCCATAACTGCAAGCATGCGGTGGCGCTGATGCTGACCGCAATCGACCGTACGGCCAAGGCCAAGCGGGCTATGACGGCGTCCTCAAGTACCTGGAAGAGCACAGCGAGCACCGACGAGAAGGTGCAGGAAATCCTGGAGATGGCCGATACGGTGGGCCTGCAGCGGGCTGCAGATCTGCTGAGGGAACACCGGGGCGAGCAGGCGAGTGCCGGTACCGAGGAGCAGGCGGACGCCGGTGCTCGGGCTGGGCAGTCCCTACCGGCTTGGCGGCGGTCCCTGGCCCATTCTCTTGCTGCCCGCCCCAGCTACGATAGCCGCAATCACCGGGTGGCCGGTGCCCTTGATTTACGCCTGGTGGTGCCCGGTAAGTACGGGTGGACCAAGAACATCGGGGCGCCCCGCGTATCGCTTGAAGCCCGGCCCCTGATGATGGGTGCCCGCGGCAAGTGGATTAAGGGCGGTTTGAGCTGGGAGAAGTTTTCGGGTTCTGCCGCCGGGTCGGCGGGAACCGGCCTGCTCCCCGAGCACGCGGCCTGGTTCAATGAGTTTTACGCGGTGATTCGGGGCTCCCAGTCCATCTATTCCTCCCACCGCGACTGGGCTTCTATCTCAAATGTGGATTCTTCCCTGCTCTGGCAGATGCTGGAATCTGCTAGCGAGGTGGGCCTGTCTATCCTCTTAGACGGCAAAGAAACCGGTCTGACTATCGCGAGCGCTCCCCAGGTTGAACTGGCCCTTGAACCGGTACCCGAGCGGGGGTCGTCCGCCGATGCCCTGCGCCTGACTCCCCTGCTCCGCTGGGGGGCCTACACCCTGCCCGCTAGTTTTACCCACAAGCTGGGCAATAACCGGCAGGGCTTTATCGCCCTGGGCGGGGCGGCCCAGGAGACCTATGTGAAGGCTGCGGCCGCTGCCCGCTGGGAGTCCACCCTGCCCTCCGCTCTGGCCCAGGCTGAGGACGTAGCGCCCGCGGACCGCCCCTCCTGGCTCACCGCCGACTCCGAGCTGGTGCTCATTCCCCTAGCTGAGCCGCTGGATGCGGTTGCCGAGTCCCTGATATCCGGTGAGCCGGTCACCGTGCCGGCTGCCGACGTCCCCGCCTTCTTTGCCGACTACTACCCTGCCCTCACCCGGGCGCTGCCCATCTCAACGAGCAGCGAAGATCTTGAGCTGCCTGCCGTCCGTATGCCCACCCTGGTGCTGAGCATTGCCTTTGACGAGCCGGGCCCGCCCTTCACCGCCCACACCGCCTGGCACTGGGAGTACCCGGTCAACCCCACCGGCGACGACAGCGACTTTCTCAGGCTCGATGCCCTGGGCTACCCCGGCGAAGACCGGGCCGATGTGCGCGATACCGCCCACGAGTACCGGGTGCTCAAAGAGGTTAAGAAGATTCGCCCCGGCGTGCCCTTCACCCGCCACTACACCGAGAACTGGGGCACCCGCACTCTGCTCGAAACCTATGTGCCCGACTACGAGCAGATTGAGGGTGTGCGCGTTGATGTGACCGGGCCCCGCCCCGAATTCCGCGAGCTCGATGAAGCCCCCGAAATCATCGTCACGGTGGACGACACCCGCCGCCGCGACTGGTTCGGGCTGGGCGTCGCTATCAAGGTCGGGGACTGGCATGTGGCCTTCTCAGAGGTCGTTGCTGCCCTGGCCAAGGGCCAAACCCACCTGCTCCTGGGCAATGGCCAATACTTTGCCCTTGACCGGCCCGAATTCATGAAATTACAAGAGCTGTTGCGTGAAGCCGCTCAGCTCACCGATAAAACCGGGCCGCTTGAAATCAACCGCCACCAGGTGGGCCTGTGGGAGGAACTCGAAGAGCTCGCCGCTGAAACCCAGACCGTAGCCGCCTGGGACGAGCAGGTTTCGGCCCTGCTCAACCTCGATGACCACTCCCCCGCCGAGGTGCCCACCGGCCTGCAGGCCACCCTGCGCCCCTACCAGGTGGAGGGCTACCAGTGGCTAGCCTTCCTCTGGGAACACAGCTTAGGCGGCGTACTGGCCGACGACATGGGCCTGGGCAAGACCCTGCAAACCATCGCCCTCTTCCTGCACGCCCAGGAAAAGGGGCAGGACGCCGCCGGGCAGCTGGGTGGGGCGGAAGCCGGGGCGGACGCGTCCGCCCCCTTCCTGGTGGTCGCCCCCACCTCGGTGGTGCCCAACTGGGTGCGGGAAATCAAACGATTTGCCCCCTCCTTACGGGTGGTCGGTGTTGAAGAGTCGGTACGGAAATCTAAGCAGCGCCTGGCCGATACCGTCGCCTCGGCCGACGTGGTAGTGACCAGCTACGCCCTCTTCCGCATCGACGAAGAACACTACTTTGACCTGGGCAGCCAGCAGCCCTTCGAGGGGCTGGTGCTCGATGAAGCCCAGTTCGTCAAAAACGCTAAGACCAAGGCCCACCAGGCCGCCCGCGACCTGCCCGCCCGCGTCAAGATTGCGGTGACCGGCACCCCCATGGAGAACAACCTCATGGAACTGTGGTCCATGTTCTCCATCGCCGCCCCCGGCCTCTTCCCCTCCGCCCGCGCCTTCAAGGACGTCTACGCCACCCCCATCGAATCCGGTGAAGAAACCAAGGCCCTGGGCAGACTGCGCCGCCGCATCCGTCCGCTCATGAAGCGCCGCACCAAGGAACTGGTGGCCGCCGACCTGCCCGAGAAAACCGATATGCGCATCGATGTGCCCCTGGCCCCGGCCCACCGCCGGGCCTACGACACCCACCTGCAGCGCGAGCGCCAGAAGATCCTGGGCCTACTGGAAGACATCGACAAGAACCGCTTCACCATCTTCCAGTCCCTCACAACCCTGCGCCGCCTGGCGCTGGATGCCACCCTGATTGACGCCGAGCGTTACGCCGGGGTGGAGTCGTCCAAGCTGGACTACCTGGAGCAGAACCTGCCCGAAATTATCCACGACGGCCACCGGGCCCTGATTTTCAGCCAGTTCACCGGCTACCTCAAGAAGGTCGCGGGCAGGCTCTCTGACATGGGCATCCCCTTCCTCTACCTGGACGGCTCCACCCGCAACCGCGGGGAGCTACTCGAAGAGTTCGAGTCGGGCACCGTCCCCGTCTTCCTGATCTCCCTCAAGGCAGGCGGCTTCGGTCTGAACCTGACCAGCGCCGACTACTGCTTCATCATGGACCCCTGGTGGAACCCGGCTGCCGAACAGCAGGCCGTTGACCGTGTGCACCGCATCGGGCAGACCAAGAACGTCATGGTCTACCGACTGGTCTCAGCGGGCACTATCGAAGAGAAGGTCATGGAACTCAAAGAATCCAAGGCGGCCCTCTTCGACGCGGTGGTCGATGAGGGGGCCTTCTTTGCCTCCCAGCTCACCGCCGCCCAGATACGCGACCTGCTGGCTGCCCCAGAACCGGACGCCGGTCAGGGTGCCGCCTCAGAGAAGACAGGAGATTAACCGTGGGCAAAATTCTCATGGACTTCACCCCGCTCACCTACTCCCCCGACTTCAGACGCATCTGGCTGGGCGGGCTCTTTTCCACCATAGGTTTTGCGATCACCTCGGTGGCTATTGCTCTGGAAATTTACGCCCTGACAGGTTCATCCGGGGCGGTGGGCCTGGTGGGTCTGGTCTCTGTGGTGCCGCTAATCATCGGCGGCCTCTACGGTGGCGTGATTGCCGACCGCTACGACCGACGCAAGGTCGCCTTAGCCGCAACCCTGGGTATGTGGGGCGTTACCCTGCTTATTGCCCTGCACGCCTGGCTCAACATCCACAGTGTGGCGGTACTCTACGCCCTCATCGCCGCAGAATCCCTGCTCCAGCCCATCAACCAGTCAGCCCGCGGGGCCATTATTCCCCGCCTCATCAAACCCCGTCTGCTCCCGGCAGCTAACACCCTCATGATGTCGGTAGGCACCCTGGGCATGAGCGCCGGGCCCCTGATTGGCGGCCTGCTCGTAGCCTCCGTCGGCTACCAACTCACCTACTCCATCAACGTTTTCGCGATGACCGTTGGCATCTGGGCCCTTTACCGGCTCCCAGCCATGCTCCCGGAGCAGAGCGGGGCGGCGCGTCCGTCCGTCCTGACCTCAATCCGCGAGGGGCTGGGGTTCGTGCGGCGCAACACGGTCGTGGGCATGACCTTTGTGGTAGACCTACTCGGCATGTTCTTCGCCCAGGCCCGCCCGCTCATCCCGGCGCTGGCCACCCTGACCTTCGGCGGCGGTGAAGCCGGAGCCGGCCTGCTGCTAGCTGCCGGCCCCGTGGGTGCCCTGATCGGGGTGTCTTTCTCGGGCTTCCTCAAGGACGTCCGCCGCCAGGGCCGCTTCCTCACCCTCAGCTACACGGGGTGGGGGCTGGGGTTTATCGCCTTCGGGCTCATCGCCTGGGCTTATGAGGGGCGTATCCCCAGCGCCTCGCTGACCGAGAACCTGCTACCCCTGGGCCTGGCCTTTGCGTCCCTGGCCTTTATGGGCTGGGCGGACGCCCTGGGGTCGGTCTACCGCTCCACCATCATTCAGGTAGCGACCCCCGACGCCCTGCGCGGACGCCTACAGGGGCTCTTCATCATCACGGTTGCGGGCGGGCCCAACCTGGGCATGGCCTTTGTGGGTGGGGCCGCCGAGCTGGTGGGCTCCCCCTTAGCTGCGGTCATCGGCGGAACCCTGGTGATGGTCACCATCGCCCTAGCGACGCTGGCGGCACCCGCCCTCTGGCGCTATGTACCGGAGCCTATCCCCGAAACACGGCAGCAGCCTATCGTTGACTCCTAGAAGTCGCGCTAGTCAGGGGCTAGCAGGGTCACGCTCGCTGCCGACCCTCTCGCTGGTTCGCTAGCGCTCACAAGCGATTCACGCCCCGCCTGACGGCGGATTTCGTTCGCTCTTGCGTGCTCGCGCGCTCGCACCCGCTCACTTCATCCGAGCCAGCAGCTTCGCTGTGACCCTGCTCTGCCCCTTGGGTAGCCCTTACTAGAAGTCGATATCTGCCGGGTCAGGGCCGATGCGGCCCTCAGCTGATGAGAGCGCGTCAATCTTTGAAACCTCGTCGCCGGTCAGGGCAACGTTCAGGGACTCGAAGTTAGAGACGATACGCTCGGGGGTTACTGACTTGGGGATGGCAACGATGCCGTGGGCTCGGTGCCAGGCCAGCACAACCTGGGCGGGGGTGGCGTCATGCGCCTTGGCAATTTCGCCAATCACGGGGTTATCCAGCAGATCGGAGCGGTTGCCCAGGGGGCTCCATGCCTGGGTGACAATGCCAAGTTCTGCGTGGACCTCGCGCAGGTTTTCCTGGGCGAAGTAGGGGTGCAGCTCAATCTGATGGATAGCGGGGACGACACCGGTTTCGGCGACGATTTCACGCAGCTGCTCTTCGGGGAAGTTAGAGACGCCGATGGACTTGGCTTTGCCCTGCTTCTGCAGTTCGATGAGGGCCTTCCAGGTCTCGGTGTAGAGACCCTGGGAGGGCTTAGCCCAATGAACCAGGAGCAGGTCGACGTAGTCGGTGCCCAGGCGGGCCAGGGACTCGTCCGCTGCCTTGAGGGTCTGCTCGTAGCCCTGGTCGTCGTTCCAGATCTTGGTGGTGAGGAAGACATCCTCGCGAGCTACGCCGGAGTCAGCAATTGCGGGTTAAGGGTCAAAATGTGTGTCTGGCTCGGCGTGTCGCGGGGGTTAGATTTGGCCTTTTTGAATGCCGATTGAGTGGGTGTAGTCGGTGTCGATAGCGTTGTCGTAGAGGGCTGGGCGTCCTGT
>NZ_CAKMSR010000015.1 GCF_928381705.1 Rothia nasimurium
TGCCGCAGCTCAGCAGGAAGAAGCGAAAAACCCTCAATGAGCACATCGATATTCTTCTCAACGGCCAGGCGCCCGGCAAAGAAAATCGTCAGTTCACCGGCAGACCTCTCCCCCCACCCCCCCGGCGTCCGCTCTTTCTCTGGGCAGTAAAAAGCCCGCCCCGGCAAGTGGTGCCGGGGCGGGCGTGAGCGCAAGGACGCTTGTGCCGCCTCATCTGAGGCAGGGCGGGTCTTACTTGCGGCGGCTAATGAGCTTGCCGAGGAAGACGAAGAAGGCTCCCAGGGAAGCTGCCAGGGTTGCAAAGGACTTCCAGTGGGCCTGCAGGGTCTCGGGGTTCGAGGCGTTTGCGGCCAGCTTCTTACCGCCGTCAACGGCGGTAGCAGGAGCGTTCTTTGCGGAGGTCTTGGCGTTCTGCACCAGGCCCTGGGCGCCTGCCTGCACGTCGCGTGAGTAGGTCTCGATGTCGTCGCGCAGGGTCTTGAGGTGCTCTCGACGCTGTTTGGTGCGCTGCAAGAGCTGTTCCTTGCTGGGGGCAGGGGTAGCGGGGGTCTGCTGCTCGCCGCTGTCCTTCTTGTCGTCGGTCTTCTGCTCGGTCTTCTTGGCCTCTGCCTTCTCTGCCTGCTCGCGCTTGAGACGCTTTGAGGTCATGGCGGAGCCTTCCTTCAGAACACCCAGGTCGTAGAGCAGACCGAAAATGGCTGATTCAGGCTTGAAGGGCAGCTGAGCCTTAATCATCTTGAAGCCCACGAAGCCAGCAATAGCGGCCAGGAGCAGGAAGAGGACGAACAGAACCAGGGCTGCCGCCCAGTTGGGCATGATAGCTGCCAGGCCAACGTAGGCCAGGATAACCAGGGCGATTGCCATGAAGAGGGCAAAGACCAGGGCTACTGCTGCAACAGCGGCGCCCTTACCCAGGGCGATGCCCTTCTCCTTGACCTCAATCTTAGCAATCTGGATTTCGTCTTTGAGCTGCTTAGGGGCCAGGTTGGTGAGCACCTTGCCTGCGTCAGCCACGTTCGTAACGCTAGCTTTGATGTTGTTGAAGCCAGCGCGCAGACCCTGGGCTCGGCGTGAGCCGTTCAGGTCGTTGGGAGTGGTCATGTGCCACCTCTCTATATGTCGATAAGCGTGCTTGCGTATTACGTGTACCAAATAGTAAGTTTACCGGCTTTTAAGGGCTTGTGGCGACTGCGCCCCGATTTGTGATGCGATTATTGGCTCTTAGTCTTGCGCTGCTTCGAGATGGGCCAGTGCAACCGCAAGATGCATTCGGACGCCCGTGATGAGGGCTTCATCATTCGCGTAGAAACGCGGTGAGTGATTGGGAGCAAAACCGCGCCCGCCATCAACAGGTTCTGGCATAGCACCCGAGCCGAACTTCACGTCCTGCACACCGAGCAGGGCATACATACCGGTGTACCGGTTAATGAACTCAGAGACGTCGTCGTACCCCAGTGACGCTGGCGCTGCAAAGACCTGATCCGGGTCTGCTGCTGCGCTTTCCAAAGCAGGGCGCAAGACTTCGACCGTTTCGGGCGCGTTAACCACAGCCGGAATTTGCTGCAAGAACTCAACGGTAGCTGTACAGTCATAGGCTTCTGCAATGTGGGTAGCTGTACGGGAAATCTTAGTGTTGACGGCGTCCATCAGCCCGTCTTTTAGACAGCGCACGGTGCCCCAGAGGGTTACTTTTTCGCCGATGATGTTGAAACGCCCCTGATCTTCAACATGTCCAATAGAAATAGTAAACGCGTCTTTAGCATCTATCTGGCGGTAGATTTGCCCCATGGCGCTGATGATGTCCGCAGCCGCTGGCATCGGATCTCGTCCCGCCCACGGCGATGAACCGTGCACCTGCTCACCGCACACAGTTATCTTGACCATTTCAGATGAAGCGTGCTGCACACCCGAGGCCCATCCCACATAGCCACTTGGTGCAGGAATCACATGCATACCAAAGGCCAGAGTTGGCTGGGGGTCGAGTGAGTCAAAAGCCTCATCAGCTAGCATGTAGGCAGCGCCGCCCTCTTCTTCCACGGGGGCACCCTCTTCAGCTGGCTGGAAAACGAAGTAGATGGTTCCGGCGAGTTCCTCCCGATGCGCTGTGAAGGCACGCGCTGCGCCCAACAGCATGGCGACGTGGCAGTCGTGACCGCAGGCATGGGCAACGGGGAAGGGACCACCGGGGTATTTTTCATCTACTGCTTCAGAGGCATAGGGCAGATCGGTTTCTTCTTTGACGGGCAGGCCGTCCATGTCCGCGCGTAATAGAACGGCCTTTTCTGAGGAGATGCCCCCTCGCAGGGTGGCGATGATTCCGGTTCCGCCGATGTTCTGCTGTATGTCAGTATCTGCGAAGCCCATATCCTTGAGGCGTTCAACAATGTAAGCCGCTGTTTTGGTCTCGCGGTTTGAAAGCTCTGGGTGCTGGTGAAGGTGGTGACGCCAGGTGATGACGTCTTTTTCGTTTCGAGCGGCGGTGGCGTAGAGGTCGTTGAGAAGGTGCTGGTCAGACATTTTCTATTCTTTCATCTATGAACTATGGAACAGTTCACATGCTACGCCCCTTCAGGCAAAGCCACCACTCTTAGTGAATGGAGAGCCTAAGCATACAAAAAAGCCCGGCCATAAGACCGGGCTGTTTGTTTGCTCCCCCGACTGGACTCGAACCAGTAACCCTTCGATTAACAGTCGAATGCTCTGCCAATTGAGCTACGGGGGAATGTTGTTTGCTTTGTTTCCATCGCTGCAACGAGTAATAACTTTACACAGGGTTTTTGCCGCGCGCAAATCGAGAATGAGTTACCTCAATCACATATTAGTCTTGGCCTTGCATTTTGCTGCGGCGGCGGAGTTCGAGGGTGAGGAGTTGCTGTTGAATTTCTCGGTAGGCTTGGGCGTCGCTCTGGGGTGAGAGGCGTTGGAGCTGCATGAGTAGGTCTGATTTTTGTCGGGTGATTTCTTGTTCGAAGAGTCGGTTGAGGATGTCCTGTGAGTAGCGCACCAGTTGCTCGTCGGTGCGGGCTGGAATGGGGGCGACGGTGAGTTCTGCGATAAGGGGGTGGACGGGCTCGGGTGCGTGAGCTCGCACAGTATTGACCCAGGTTGCGCCGGGTTCGGGGGCGATGGTGGAGGCAGCTCCAATGATGCCCTGGGCGATGCCGCTGTGGGCTCGGTAGCGGTAGTGTACGGTGGCAAGTTCCTGCCACTGTTCGAGGGAGAGGTATTGGGGGTATTGCAGCACGATTTCGAGGGCTTCGCGCTCAGTACGGGCTGCGGGGTCACGCAGGTCGGGTAGCTCGTAGGGATCCTCAGCGGGGGCGGGGGTCTCTTCTGTGGCGGCGCGGGCGGCTCGTTCGGCTTCTGCAGCCTCTGCCCTTTGGCTGGCGGACACTTGCGGATTGGCTGCTGCAGCGCTCACGGCTCGTTGGACTTCGGCGGCGTCGAGCCCTAACTGCCCGGATACTTGCCGTACGTAGGCGGGGCGCAGGGCGGCGTCCTTGATTCCGGCGATGATGGGGGCGATGGCGCGCATGCCGCGCACGCGCCCTTCAAGGGTGCCGAGGTCGTAGTTGGCGAGGGTGGCGTTGATGGCGAATTCGAAGAGCGGACGCCGGGAGGCGATGAGGGAGCGCACGGCGGCGTCCCCGCGGGCTAGGCGCAGGTCGCAGGGGTCCATGCCGTCTTTTGCGACGGCGACGAAGGTTTGGGCGACGAACCTCTGGTCTTCTGAGAAAGCAGCCAGGGCTGCTTTCTGGCCGGCGGCATCCCCGTCGAAGGTGAAGATAACTTCGCCGCCGGTGCCGTCATCGGAGATCAGGCGACGCACGATTTTGATGTGGTCGGTACCGAAGGCGGTGCCGCAGGTGGCTACGGCGGTATCGATTCCGGCTAGCTGGGCGGCCATGACGTCGGTGTAGCCCTCGACCACCACAATCTGCTTCTTCTTGGCGATGGGGCGCTTGGCCAGATCTAGCCCGTAGAGCACCTGTGATTTTTTATAGAGGGGGGTTTCGGGGGTGTTGAGGTATTTGGGGCCCTGGTCGTCCTCGAAGAGGCGGCGAGCGCCAAAGCCGATGGTTTCGCCGGTGATGTTGCGGATGGGCCAGATGATGCGCCCGCGGAAACGGTCGTAGAGGCCCCGCTGCCCTTCTGAGAACATGCCGGTTTCGCGGAGTTCTTCGGTGGTAAAGCCTTTGTTCATGAGGTATTTGAGCAGGTTATCCCAGCCGCGGGGGGCGTAGCCGACCCCGAATTTTTGGGTGGCTGCGGGGTCGAAGCCGCGGGCGCCGAGGAATTTTTGGGCTTCAACGGCGGCGGGAGTGTAGAGGTTTTTTTGGAAGAACTCTGCGGCGATTTTGTGGGCATCGAGCAGGCGTTGGCGGCGTCCTACCTCTTCGCGGCTCATGCCGCTTCCTTGCTCGTAGTGAAGCTCGTAGCCAATGCGGGCGGCTAGTTTTTCGACGGTTTCGGTGAAGGAGGTGTGGTCCATTTCCATGAGGAAGCTGATCACATCGCCCGATTCACCGCAGCCGAAGCAGTGGTAGGTGCCCATCTGGGGTCGCACATGGAAGCTCGGGGTGCGCTCATCGTGGAAAGGGCACAGGCCCTTGAAAGAGCCGATACCGGCGGATTTGAGGGTCACGTACCCTTCGATGATTTCGCGAATGTCGGTGCGCGAGCGCACCTCGTCAATGTCTTCTCGTTTGATTAAGCCTGCCACGGGTTCAATTCTAGTCGGGGGCGTCAAGCCTGTGGATTTTGCTTACCAGAGAGGTTTGTCCCCCACTGCCCAGTGGGTTCCGGTGATGCGTTTGAAGAGGGCCAGGGCGGAGCGGTCGGTCAGGCAGGCGACCTGATCAATGACCAGGCGCAGGCGGGCGGCGGCATCGTTACGGCCAAGTTCTTGCAGGTCTGCGGCAAAAACCGGGTCGAGGTAGCCGGGGTTATCGAAGAGGGCGTGGACTAGAAATTCGAGGATTTCCTGTTGGTTCCCATCGGTTGTCTGGGCGGCTGCTGCGTCGCGAGGAGCCATGACGAAAGCGGCAGCGATGCCCTTGAGCACGGCGATTTCATGTTCGGTTTCTTCGGGTACGACCAGCTGGGCCCGGTAGCGGGTCAGCGGTTCATCCCCGTACACATCACGGGTTGCCAGCATGGCGCTGGCAGCGAAGCGCCCTATGAGTTTAGAGGTCAGGGCCTTGAAGGACGCCATCGAGGAGCGGGTGCCTCTCATGTAGGGAACCCAGCGGTTGAGGTTCTCTAACCGGGTCAGGGCCTGATCGAGGGTTGCGTCCTCGACCCCTGGCAGGTACCAGAGGCGGGTTTTGTCGAAAACCTGCTGGCGGGCGTCCGCATTTTTTAGTTCGTCGAGCTGCACGTGCCCGCCGAAGACGGCGTCCTCGACGTCGTGCACGGAGTAGGAGATATCGTCGGCAAGATCCATGACCTGGGCTTCGATGCACTTTTGAGTCGGTGCGGCCCCGGCTTCAGCGGCCCCGGCGCGGAGCCATTCGAAGACGGGTAGGTCATCGGCATAGACACCAAATTTACGGTTAGGTTTACCATCGGTGCGGACGGGGGCCTGAGCGCGAGTCCAGGGGTACTTGCAGGTTGCATCCAGGGACGCCCGGGTGAGGTTCAGCCCCGCCGACCCGCCGTCGTGTCTAATCACCTTGGGTTCTAGCCGGGTGAGCAGGCGCAGGGTCTGGGCGTTGCCTTCAAAACCACCGGCATCCGCTGCTAGTCGGTCGAGAGCTGTTTCACCGTTATGGCCAAAGGGCGGGTGGCCTAGATCGTGGGAGAGGCAGGCGGTATCGACCACGTCGGGGTCGCACCCCAGCATACGGCCTAGCTCCCGGCCAATCTGGGCTACTTCGAGAGAATGGGTCAGGCGGGTGCGCACAAAGTCGTCGGTGTCGGGGTCAACCACCTGGGTTTTAGCGCCCAGGCGGCGCAGGGCCGAGGAGTGCAGCACGCGAGCGCGGTCGCGCTCAAAGGGTGAGCGGTAGACGAACTTGTGGTGTTCGGGAACCCAGCGTTCGGCGTCCGCTGCGCTGTAGCCGGGGGTGGGGGCCTGTTCGGGGGTGAAGGTGCTGCTCATGTTTCTCGTCTTTTCTCTGCCGGGTAGGTGTACGCCTGGGGTCCTAGTTTAGAGGTCATCTCCCTGGTCAAGGCCGTATTCGGCGGGCCAGGTGACTTCGCCTGAGATAGGTGGGAAGTCAGGGGTGAGGTTGATCAGTTGCAGGGCTTCAGCTAGGGCCGCGGGCTCGATACCGTCGATGATGGCACGCACCCCGTGGCGGGCTGCCGGCACGAAATCGAAGCGGCTGTAGTAGGTAGGTTCTCCGAACACCATCAGGCTGGTGGGTGCATTGCTGATCTGGGCGGACGCACGTGCGCGCGCCAGCGCTTCAAGGGTAAGGGCGGTGCCCACTCCCCTGCCCTGGTAGTCGGGGTGGACGGCCAGCGGCGCTAGAGCATAGGCGGTCCAGGAGCCTACCCAGCAACGACTGATGAGAACATAGCCGATGAGGGCACCGGTGGTGGCGTCACGGGCGGTGAGGGAGATTCCCAGCTCCCAGGCATTAGGGTTGCCGCGCAGGGCTTCCACCAGATCAGCCTCATAGCTGGTATCAAAGGCTGCCAGGAGCAGATCGCGGATCTCTGCGGTATCGGCCGGGGCTTCGGGGCTGATAGTGTGGGTTCTCATGCCTTTAAGTCTAGAGGCTAGGCCCAAGCTGAGGCGGGGTGCCCCTCGCCTTACCTCCCTGACTTGCGGCGGGAAGGCGGTCGCGTCCGTCCGCGCGTGCGCCGCGAACCCAGTGTCTACAAGAATCGCGCAGCGTCCACACATGGCGTGGGCACTGCGCGATTCTGGTAAGCACTTGTTTACTGGGGTAGAGGCTTCATGGATGCAAGGACGCGGTCAGGCAGCATGTGCACACGCGGCGACAGGTCTTGCGGTGGGTAAGTAGAATCGATGCATTCACGCCAGTACTCGACGTGCTTTTCATCTAACCAGTGCTCAGACTCAGTAACTTTCTGTTCCAAGCCTGCCTCACCGCGCACCGAGTACCAGTAAAGGTAATCATCGCCGTCAATCGTTTCAGCAAAGATTGTCTCAACGTACATGTGTTCAGACTCTAGTGTCTCTTTGACAGTCTCCATGTTCTCGTTGAGGAAAACCATCCACTCATCAACCTTGCGCCGTTTGCCAGGTTTAACCCGAAACCGGGTCAGTTCAATCTGCATACCGTAATTCTATACCCAGGGCGTTTTGGGGTCTATGACGATCTCTTCCAAACGACTGTAGGTAAGTGAAAGCTTCATATGCGTGTGCAAAGAACACGCATATGAAGCTTTTAGTTACCTACAAGAAAATTTAATGAATCGCCGGATTAGGGCTTCTTAACCGCAAGCTCATATCTTCCGAGAACTAGGTCAGCTCAGTTACGCCTTGATGACCGTGATGCTCCACTCGGCAGGACCACGTTTCACAAAGTCTTTGGTTCCATAGCCGTTCTCGGCCGCCCACCCCGGAATTGCTTCGGTACCCTGAGTGCAATCAAAGTTAATAACCAGCTCGTCACCACCGTCTACAAGAATCGCGCAGCGTCCACACACGGCGTGGACACTGCGCGATTCTGGTAAGCACTCAAATGTAACCTATGGTTTGCGCCCCCCTACTGGAAGGTACAGTCGTCTTCTATGAGCGAGAAGTACGTACCCAATTACGGCGATCTGGAGCGTTTTCGCTATGAAAGGCTGATCCGCACCAAATCCAGGGCCTACCAGATGGCCTGCTGGCAGGGCTACCTCGGCACCCACGAGTTCTTCCTGGGCAATAACCTCAGAGGTTGGGCCACGCTCCTGCTCACCATGGCAACAGCTTCCCTGCTCGTCTACGAGTGGATACTCGGGCTTCTCCTACTGATTCTCGTCATCGGCCTCAACATCACGGCGGTGCGGGCCATTGCCGCATCAGACCCAAGCAGCGACATCTACGGTGAAGAGTGCGGACCTTTCTTTCACAGCCTCCACATGGTGAGCTCCTTCTCTATCATGTGGGATATCAACCTCTGGAAGGGTAAAACTCCCACCGACCCACCGCCGCCCGATATGGACTAGGCGGGCCCGGCCGTCCGCACCTTTAGCCGCCGCTGATATCCAGTTCAGCATCCACCAGGCCCAGACGCTCGGCGTCTCCCAGGACGCGGGAGTTCAGCCAGCCGTCGGGTAGGTGGGGCTTCTTGGGGTTGCCAGCTCGGCCACGGGGTCCCTCGACGGCGGCACCGGGGTAGCCGATGGAGTGATCCAGCTCCGCTAGGTACTCGCGGAAGGCTTCCAGGGTGGGCACGGTAGACATCTTGGCGCGCAGTTTGCCGCCCACCGGGTAGCCGTGGAAGTACCAGGCCACGTGCTTGCGGATCTCTCGCAGGCCGCGGGTCTCATCCCCAAAGGTCTCAACTAGCAGTTCCGCGTGGCGATAAATCATATCCGCTACCTCAGAAACAGAGGGGCGGTGGCGCTCTTCCGAGCCCTCAAAGGCGTTCTGAAGGTCGCCAAAGAGCCAGGGGCGGCCCTGGCAGCCACGGCCGACCACAATGCCATCCACCCCGGTCTGTTCAACCATGGCGATGGCGTCCTCGGCTGAGAAAATATCGCCGTTACCCAGAATTGGCACGTCGGGGATAGCTTCGCACAGGCGGGCAATGGAGCCCCAGTCAGCCTTACCCGAGTAGTGCTGAGCGGCGGTGCGGCCGTGCAGGGCGATAGCTGCAACCCCGGCGTCGCGGGCGATTTTGGCTGATTCCAGGTAGGTCAGGTGGTCCTCGTCGATGCCCTTACGCATCTTGATAGTCAGGGGCACATCCCCTCGAGAAGCCTCGCGCACGGCGGTCTGGACGATAGCGGTAAAGAGGTCGGTCTTCCAGGGTAGGGCTGAGCCGCCACCCAGCTTGGTCACCTTGGGCACGGGGCAGCCGAAGTTCAGGTCAATATGGTCGGCGCGGTCTTCTTCGACTACCATGCGGATTGCCTTACCCACGTTGACGGCGTCCACCCCGTAAATCTGGATGGAGCGGATTTTTTCGTCGCCGTCATGGTCAATAATGCGCAGGGACTCGGGGTTGCGCTCCACCAGGGACCGCGCGGTGACCATCTCGGTCACGTACAGCCCGCCACCGTAGTCGCGGCAGAGCCGGCGGAAGGCCTTGTTAGTAACGCCAGCCATGGGTGCCAGCACCACCGGGGTGTCAATGGTGTGCTTGCCCAGGTGCAGGGGAGGCAATTTTAGTTGCTTGGCGCGTGCCGGGGTCTGGCTGGTCTCTAAAGTCTCTTCTGTCATAACCTTCCAATTCTGGCACAAACCCCGCGGGGACGCTGTTAGCTAGAGCAACACAAGAGGGCCCCGGGTGGTTCATTCCCGGGGCCCTTCATGAGGCTGTGGTTCAGCGCTAGAGGCTTAGAGCGAGGCTTACTTGTTGTCGCCTTCTACAACGATTTCTTCCTTGCGGACGTCTGCTGAGACGCGCTCGGTGTCGGTGCGTACTTCCTTGCCAACTGAGACGCGCTCGGTGGCTACGGTTTCGGTGGAGACAACGGGGCGCTCTTCGTGGGCGGTGACGGTAACATCTGCCTGTGCCTCGGCGGAGTCGAAGTCGTAGTTTTCTACAACTTCGCCGTCCTTGAGGTTGGTGCGCTCAACAACGATTTCTTCCTTGCGGACGGGCACCTCGACGGTTTCGGTTTCGGTGCGGACGACCTTGCGCAGGCGGACCTGGCCGGTCTGGGTTGCGCTGGTGGCAGTGCCAACATTCAGACGCTCTTCGTGAGCGACAACGTCGCCGTTCTCGGCGGTTGCAGTGGCCTGGGCTGCGTGGGCGTCGGTGGCAGGACGCTCGGTGTTAGCTACACCGGCAGTTGCGGTACCTGCGGTGAGTGAGTAGTACTCGTAGAGGCGCTGCTCTTCAGCGGGTGAGAGTTCGCCGTCTTCTGCGATGCTGGGGGCGTCCTTGACAAATTCCTTGGTATAGGGAACGTGGATTTCTTCGCCTGCATAGCGGGCCTTGTCCACGGGGATGAAGGATTCGTTAGTGCCGAAGAAACCGGTGTTGACGGTGACGAAGGTGGGTTCGCCGGTCTGGGCGTCGAGGTAGAGCTCGCCTACCTTGCCAATCTTTTCGCCGTCGGTGCCGAACACGGTGCTGTTGCGCAGGGTTTCGATGGTTTCGTTGGTAGCCATGAGCTATTGCCTTTCTTTGCGACTCTCAGTACGAGGTGTTGCGCCTGCCAAGCTCTCCCGATGAGTGCTATCAGCAGGCTGAGCAACTGGTAATAACCTTACACACTTTCAGTAGGCTGAGCAACTACTAAGCGAACTTTTTAAGAAAAAAAGACAATATTTCACTCTGAGATGAACAATAAAGCATGATTATGTCAATCGATGACATGCCTAGTCATGTCATTTTTGACAGATGCAGCAAAAGAAGTAACAGGGGTTAGTTTTAAAGTAAACATTTTCCACATGCACGCCCTCAGTATAGGCAGCACCTCAGACCCAATCGGTGAATCGTCAAAATCTCTTGACAGGCACCCAAGAATAATCACATACTTGTGATACGTCAAGATTGATTGACGCACCTAAGAAAGCGCCTAAGAAAGGAGGCCCCGTGCAGTCCAACGACCCGCGCATTACCGCCGTCCGCACCGCTAATGAGCAGGTTAGCCAGGCAACCCGTGCGCTTGAGGACGCCGTGCAGGCAGCTCGCGCAGGCGGTGCCACCTGGCAGCTCATCGGCTCGGCTATCGGAGTGACCAAGCAGGCTGCTGCCCAGCGCTTTTCAGAGACTGTCTACAACGCCCGGTCTCTCTCGCAGATTCAGGTGGAACTGGAACAAGTCACCGAGGCCCTCTTCGCCGCACTTGCCCACGAAGACATTGAGCATATACACAGCCACATGACCTATACCACAACCCGGTTACTGTCTAAACGCAAGATTCTGAAAACCTGGCAGCAGGTGCTTGAGGCAAATGGCCCCTTTGTCGAAGTCAAGAAAACGGTAGTGGAGCAGGCAGGCTCCGGCTTTACTCTCACCTACCGGCTGCGCCACGAACGTGGAGAGCCGGTCGGCCAACTCTCTTTCAACTCAGCCCGCAAAGTCACAGGATTGGTGATCTTCAATGACGACTCGACGCCCCTCCCCTGGTAACAGCATCTACGCACCCCTCATCATGGTGGGACTGTGGGGTCTCCACGGTTGTATCACCTGGTACCTCAGCCGAGAACTAGCTATCACCTTGTGGGCGATTGGCCTCGTGGCTGTTGGTACGGTGCTCACTCAGTGGTTCCTGCGCCCCAGGGGAAGCCGCACGATGGTATGGCGACCGGGACTCTTTGCCTGGGCGCTTACTATTACCTGGGTTCTCTGGGCAATTCTCAATATCTTTTGGGATATGCAAGCTCAGAACGCTGCAATCTGGCCGTTGATCGGGTACATCGGTTCAAGCAGTAGCGCCCGGGAGGCTTCAGCTCAGAGGCGCAAAGCCCGCGACATCGGTGTCTAGCTCCTGCCTAGCCCTCCCCCAGCTCAGCTAACCGCTGGGCAGAGAGACGAGCCAGGGCGTCCGCGTCCATACGGGCAGCGCCCAGAGCGACTCGGCCGTCCACTCGTAGCGGGGTGCCCTCGTCCTGCCAATGGGAGTACGCCTGCTCTAGGTGCCCCGGTATCTCACCGCGGGCGTTACAGACCCGCCACCAGGGAACATTCGATCCCCAGGTCGCCAACACGCGCCCCACCAGCCGGGGAGACTCACCGACGACCGCACCGACGTCCCCGTAGGTAGCAACCTGCCCGGCAGGCACGCACTCAACCACGCGCAAGATTCTCTCTACACGTGTATCGTCCATGGTTGCTTAGCCGTCAACCAGCACCAGGGACTCGCTGGTCACGGTGGCAGCCCCCATCTTCAGCAACTGGTCAATCAGCACGGCTAGATCCTCCATAAAGTCATCGACCTCGATCTGCACAGCGTAGGAGCCGGTCAGTACCGAGAGCAGCTGCATGATAGCCTCTCGGGCGCCGGGGTGGCCCACCCGGTAGCCGATGGTAATTTCGGTGGCATCATCTTCAGAGACGGGCATCTGGCCAGCATCTACCTCGATGGGGCGGTAGCTCACAGCAAAGGCGATAATGTCCCCCTTCTTCCCGTTGGCCTGGGCACGCAGCACATCGTCGCGCAGCACGACGGCACCCAGGGCTTCAGCTTCGTCGGAGAGGAAGAGACGGTTAATGCGGCCTATGGGGAGGTCGGCGGGTTCATCCCAGGTGTGCACGGCCCGGTAGAAGTCCCAGAAGCGCTGGGTAAGTTCCACTGACCCGGTGGCTAGGTCTTCGATGGCCTGGGTGATGCGTTCGAAGTCGTCCTGGCGCAGGGGTACGGACGGCACTGCCCCGGCCTCAATACGCACCATGCGTGAGCGCTGGGCAGCCTTGAAACCACGGGCTAAGGCGAAGTTAAGGCCAGTGGATTCTGGCTCCACGGTGGCGCGGAAAGCCGAAACGCCGCGAGAAGATGAGGCGGCGGCGTCCTTCAGGGTCTCTAGGAGCAGGCTGCCCAGGCCTGCCCGGCGGTGCTCGGGGGCTACTTCGATGTAGGACCAGAGGCGGTTGGGGTGCAGGTCGGTCTCGTACACGGTACCTGCGGCTACAGGAACTCCCTGGTGCTCGGCAATGAGGGTGCGGGAGAAACGGGTGTCGGAATCGGGACCAAAGGACGAGCGGAAGGCGGCTACCTGCCGGTTTTCGGCATCGTGCCAGTATTCGAGCAGGGCTAGGGTGTCGCCCTCGCGCCAGGGGCGCAGGGTATAGGTGTTCTTGGCGGTGCTCATGGTGGTGCCTTTCGGGTAGCCGGCCGGGGTGTACCCATCTACTTTAGCGCCCCTACCCTACCTGCGGGCGTCCGTGCGGCAGAAAGCCTGCACGCTGAGCGTGAACCGGGTAGGCGGCACCTTGATTTCACCGGCCCGTTACCGGCTAGACTTTAAGGGCTTAAAGTTTGTTTGACTCTATTATTTAGCGTGGTGTTATGACTTCCCCCCTTGCCCACAAGCCCACTCTGACCGGTTCCCGCATTGAGCTACGCCCCTTTGATGCTGAAGCCATCGACGCCATGATTGAGATTTTGCAGGAGCCGGAGGTACTGGTTAAGACCGGCACCGTGCACTCCCGCTCAACGGAAACCCACCCCTTCAATGAGGCCAAGACCCGCGAGTGGTACTCCCGCCGCAACGATAAGAAGAACCGCCTTGATCTGGCTATTTTTGCGCTCGACCAGCAGAAGTATGTGGGCGAGGTAGCCTTCAACGAGTACGACCCCGACAACGGGTCGGTCAACTACCGTATCGCCATTGGTCAGGCAGGCCAGAACAAGGGCTACGGAACCGAGGCGACCAAGCTCATGGTGGATTACGGCTTTGAGAAGCTGGATCTGCACCGCATTGAGCTAGAGGTGCTGGACTTCAACGAGCGAGCCAAGCACGTCTATACCTCCTGCGGCTTTGTGCCCGAAGGACGCCGCCGCGAGGCCTTCCTGATCGACGGCGAGTACCACGACGCGGTACTGAAAGCTGTGCTGCGCAGCGACTGGGAGGCCGCCCGTTCAGTGGCAGGCCACCTGACCCTCGACTTGAAGCGGGTAGAAATCTAGCGCCGAAGGTGCTGGAGGTATAGGAAAAGGACGGACGTGCGGAGAGCCTGCTGGCTCGGGGCTGGCGTGAATTGGGGTGAGCGCCCCAGCGCGAGTCCCAAGAGGGTCAGCAGGCGAACGCACGTCCGTCCTTTTACATCCTTAGACTAGGTGCACCCTACTTGGTCAGCTTAGCTGCCAGGTAGGCGGTGACCTGGTCCAGGGAGACGCGTTCCTGGGTCATGGTGTCGCGTTCGCGGATGGTGACTGCCTGGTCTTCGAGAGTGTCAAAGTCGACGGTGATGCAGAAGGGGGTGCCGATTTCGTCCTGGCGGCGGTAGCGGCGGCCGATGGCGCCGGCGTCGTCGTAGTCGATGTTCCAGTTGCGGCGGAGTTCGTCGGCCAGGTTCTTGGCGGTGGGGACGAGGTCTTCCTTCTTCGACAGGGGCAGGACGGCTGCCTTGACGGGAGCCAGGCGGGGGTCGAGCTTGAGCACGGTGCGCTTGTCAACGCCGCCCTTGGTGTTGGGGGCTTCATCTTCGACGTAGGAGTCGACGAGGAAGGCCATCATGGAGCGGGTTAGGCCGAAGGAGGGCTCGATGACGTAGGGTACGTAGCGTTCGCCGGTGCCCTGGTCGAAGTATTCGAGCTTGGCGTTGGAGTGTTCGTTGTGCACGCCGAGGTCGTAGTTGGTGCGGTTGGCAACGCCCATGAGTTCGCCCCACTCTGAGCCGGTAAAGCCGAAGCGGTATTCGAGGTCCATGGTGCCGGCTGAGTAGTGGGCACGGTCGTCTTCGGGCACGTCGAACTTGCGCATATTGTCGGGGTTGATGCCGAGGTCTACGAACCAGTTCCAGCAGTCTTCGATCCACTGGTCGTAGTACTTGGGGGCGTCATCGGGGTGCACGAAGTATTCGATTTCCATCTGTTCGAACTCGCGGGTTCGGAAGATGAAGTTGCCGGGGGTGATTTCGTTGCGGAAGGCCTTGCCGATCTGGCCGATGCCGAAGGGCGGACGCTTGCGGGCGGCGGTGACGACGTTGTTGAAGTTGACGAAGATGCCCTGGGCGGTTTCGGGGCGCATGTAGTGCAAGCCCTCTTCGTTGTCGACGGGGCCCAGGTAGGTCTTCATGAGGCCGGAGAAGTTCTGGGGTTCGGTCCACTGGCCCTTAGTGCCGCACTTGGGGCAGACAATGTCGCCCATGCCGTTTTCGGGGGCGCGGCCCTTCTTGGCCTCGAAGGCTTCAATCAGGTGGTCCTGGCGGTGGCGGGAGTGGCAGGAGAGGCATTCGACGAGAGGGTCGGTGAAGGTGGCGACGTGACCTGATGCTTCCCAGACGGCCTTGGGCAGGATGATGGAGGAGTCGAGGCCGACCATGTCTTCGCGGCCGCGCACGAAGGTCTGCCACCACTGCTGGCGGATGTTTTCTTTGAGTTCGGCACCGAGCGGGCCGTAGTCCCATGCTGAGCGGGATCCTCCGTAGATTTCACCTGCCTGGAAGACGAATCCGCGGCGCTTGGCCAGTGAAATAACGTTGTCGAGTTTGGACTTCGGTGCCATGGTTTTTGGTTTCTCCTATGAGCCTGCGCCACCGGTTGTGGCGTGCTTGGATGTAAAAAGAAAGTGGGCCGGGTGGCGCACTCGTCTTTAAGCCTACCGTACGTAGGGGTGCGAGTGTTGGCGCGGGTAGAGTGGTGGGTATGAGTATTGAGTCTGTTTTTATTCGTGATGAGATGATTCGCTTGGGCCAGTTTTTGAAGTTGGCGAATCTGGTGGAGAACGGGGTGCATGCCCGTGAGGTGATTCAGGACGGCCTGGTGAAGGTGAACGGTGATATTTGTGAGCAGCGCGGGCGTCAGCTGCACGCTGGCGATATCGTTGAGCTGAACGGCGTGACCGTGCAGGTGGAGGTTGAATAACCTCTAGCCAAGTGAATCCCATATTGGTATTCTCGGGTTATGACAGTTCAGATTGCAGTCCGTTTACCCGATGATTTAGTGGCCTTTCTTGATCACGAGGTTGAGGAAGGCCAGGCTAGAAGCCGCGCTGAGATTGTTGCTGAGGCTCTTGAGCATGAGAGGCGACGCCGGGCGGCTTTAGTTGATGCAGCTATTCTGGCTTCTCTGGGCCCAGAGGATGACCTGGATGAGTTAGTGGACTGGGCCAGCGGCACACCTTCGTCTCAGCAGTAGGTGTTGAACCGTGCGCGAAATTTGTTTAGTGCATCTCGATAAGACAAGGCCGGCAGTTGTTTTGACCCGTGAGCCTACGCGGTTTGCGATGACTAAGGTGACCATCGCTCCTATCACCTCAACGATCAAGGGGTTATCGAGCGAGGTCTTGCTAGGGCCTGCTAACGGTCTTGACCGTGAGTGCGCTATTTCTGTGGATAACATTCTGACGGTCCGTCAGGACGCCCTAGGGCGGACGATTGGTTACCTCACGGAGCCTCAGGAAAAACAGCTAGCCCAGGCAATTATTTTCGCGTTTGATCTGCGGGCTCCCCTAGCCCGTTAAAGGCGAGCCCGCAGTCCTTACACATCATTATTCGGCAAGCACTTTCTCATTGAGGAAGGCTGTGATGTGGGTGAGTTCTGCGGCGGCGACTCCGTGCCCGATGCCGGTGTAGGTGTGGGCGGTGAGGTCGGTGTGCCCGGCTACCCATTCGCGGGTGTAGGCGATTTTGTCGGCGGTGATGATGAGGTCGGCTTCGTCGCGGCCCCAGAAGAGGGGTAGGGGCTCGTCCGCTAGCTGGGCGTCCTTGAAGTAGTGCTCTCCCCCGGCCACGGCGTAGCCGGAGAGCCCCACCACGGCCTTAATGAGGTCGGGGCGGGCGCGGGCTACCGAGGTGGCAAGGGCCATGCCCTGGGAGAAGCCCAGCAGGGTCACGCTGTTGTAGTCGGCGGCGATGGGTTCGAGCCAACCCAGCAGATAGTCAACGGCCAGTTCGATGGCGGTAAAGCCGACGGTTTCTAGTTGCTGGTTGAGGGGCCACCACTGGTAGCCCATGGCGGGTCCCTCGACGTAGGCGGAGTCGGCGTCGGCGGGTAGCGGGTAGCCGACGGGTTGGGGTGCGCGGACGGACGCGTAGGTCACCTTTTCGCTGGGCAGATAGGGGGTGAGCCCCAGCAGGTCGCGTTCATGGGAGCCGTAGCCGTGCAGAAGGACAACCAGGTGGGTACCCCGGCGAAAGGGTTCTGCCTTTGAATATTCAACAGTGTACTGGTTCATAACCCCCAACTTACCACCGGCAGAGCCAGCCTTAGGCCACTGCCCACAGGTGCTTGCGCCCCCTCAATTTTGCTTCGTCGGCGGCGTCCTGGGTTTCGATGCTGGTGGCGAGGATTCTTTCGAGCTGTTCGTGTTCGATGAGGAAGCCGTCGTGGCCGCAGGGTGAGTGGATGACGGCTGGCTCTACGGGGTTGGGCAGGGAGGCTGCCAGGATGTGGGAGTCGGAGGGGAAGAAGAGGCGGTCGGAGTCGACGTAGGCGATGGTCCAGTTGCAGGTGGTGCGGGCGAGGGCTTTTTCGAGGCCGCCGCGGTCGCGGCCGAGGTCGTGGGAGAGTAGGGCTTCGTTGATAGCGAGGTAGGAGCCTGCGTCGAAGCGGTTGGTGAGTTTGGTGCCGTGGTGGTCGAGGTAGTTTTCGACCTGGTAGCGGCCGCGTTCTGTGGAAACGGGGTGCAGGACGTTGTGGCCGTCTTGGGCGTCGCGGCCGAAGCGGAAGTGGAGTTCAGCGGCGGAGCGGTAGGTGGTGTGGGCGATGCGGCGGGCCAGGGCCAGGCCGGTGACGGGGCCGGGGCCGGGGTAGTAGTCGCCGCCGGCGAAGGCGGGGTCTTGGCGGATCGCCAGGTTTTGCATGTGGCCCCAGGCAATCTGTTCGGCGGTGGCGGCGGGGCCGGAGGCGATGACAGCGCAGGAGCGGACGAGCTCGGGGTAGGTGACGGCCCATTCGGCGGCGCGGGCACCGCCGAGGGAGCCGCCGATGACGTGGTGGAGGGAGGTAACGCCGAGCTGGTCGAGCAGGCGTTTTTCGGCGCGGACGCCGTCGCGGATGGTAACGAGGGGGAAGCGGGAGCCCCAGGGTTTTTGTTCGGGGTCGATACTGGCCGGGGCGGGTGAGGCTGGGCCGGTGGTGCCGTAGCAGCCGCCGAGCATGTTGGGTGAGATGACGAAGTATTTGTCGGTGTCGATCACGCGGCCGGGGCCGACGGCGGTGGGCCACCACCCGGCGGCTTCCGCGTAGGCGCGGTCTTGCTCGCTGGCGTCCGCCCCTACTCGCCCTGCCGAGACGTGGGTGTCACCGGTCAGGGCGTGCAGGATCAAAACGGCGTTGTCGCCCGCCTCGTTGAGGGTTCCCCAGGTTTCGTATCCGATGGTGACATCGGGCAATACTGCCCCTGATTCGAGGGTCAGATCACCGACTTTGGCGTAGGTGAGGACGCCGTCGGTACGGGTGGGGGTGGTCTCAGCGGGGCGGGCGGTCGTCATTGAGCTACCTTTCCTTAGCGGATGGCGGTGAAGCCGAGTTCGAGGTCGGCGAGGATGTCGTCGATGTGTTCGATACCTACCGAGAGGCGGATGAAGGCGGGGTTGATGCCGATGGCTTCAAGCTCTTCGGTGGTGGACTGGCTGTGGGTGGTGGACGCCGGGTGTACGGCCAGCGAGCGCACGTCACCGATGTTGACCAGCAGGGAGTGGAGGGAGAGGGAGTCCACGAATTTCTGGGCGGTTTCGGCGTCGGCGTCCTTAAGGGTGAAGCCGAGGACGGCACCAGCACCCTTGGGCAGGTACTTTTGGGCCAGTTCGTAGTAGGGGGAATCGGGCAGGCCGGAGTAGGTGACCGATTCGACCTGGGGGTGGTCTTTGAGGAACTGGGCGACTTTGAGGGCGTTCTCTACGTGGCGTTCTACGCGCAGGGAGAGGGTTTCAAGGCCGATGGCGATGTTGAAGGCGTTGGTCGGTGAGATGGATGAGCCCAGGTCGCGCAGGAGGGAGACGCGGGCTTTGAGGATGTAGGAGAGGTTGACTCCGAAGGCACCGTCCGCGCCGAGGTCGCGGGCGTAGACCAGGCCGTGGTAGCTTTCGTCGGGCTGGTTGAAGAGGGGGTACTTGTCGGGGTAGGCGCCGTAGTCGAAGTTACCGGAGTCTACGATGACGCCGCCGACCGAGGTGCCGTGGCCGCCCAGGTATTTGGTGGCTGAGTGGATGACCACGTCAGCGCCGTGCTTGATGGGGTTGAGCAGGTAGGGGGTGGCGATGGTGTTATCGACGATGAGGGGCACACCGATCTCATGGGCTACGCCCGAGATAGCTTCGATATCGAGGACGTCGCCGCGGGGGTTGGGCAGGGTTTCTGCGTAGAAGGCCTTGGTGTTCTCGCGGGCTGCTGCCCGCCAGGACTCGGGGTCGGCGGGGTCGTCAACGAAGGTGGTTTCGATGCCGAGGTTCTTGAGGGTGTACTTGAGCAGGTTGAAGCTGCCGCCGTAGAGGGAGGGGGAGGCAACGATGTGGTCCCCGGCCCCGGCGATGTTCAGGATGGCGAAGGTTGAGGCTGCCTGGCCGCTGGCAAGCAGCAGGGCACCGACACCGCCTTCGAGGGCAGCGATACGGTTTTCAACGGCTTCCTGGGTGGGGTTGTTGATGCGGGAGTAGATGGGGCCAAGCTCTGAGAGGGCGAAGCGGCCTGCTGCCTGGGCGGAGTCCTTGAAGACAAAGGACGTGGTCTGGTAGATGGGTAGGGCGCGGGCGCCGGTTGCCGGGTCGGGTTCCTGGCCTGCGTGAATCTGCTGGGTTTCGAACTTCCAGCCGGTGGGGTTGGAGGGGGTGGGAACGGTGTTCTCGGTGGTCATGCGGCTACTCCTTAATGAAGGTTTGTCTCAGTGTTCAGTTGAAACGGGCCGCATGCCGTATCTTCCGCCCGGGTAAGGAGGAAAAAAATCTGATGCCCTCACAGAAGATAGAGGCACATCGGTCCCGCGCTTGCGTACCTGGTTCTCGGTAGGTACGCCAGGTCTTCACCCAGGGCACCCCACCGCGAGTGGAGGGTTGCCGACCAGCTAGCTGGGGCTTAGCGCTGGTTCTCTTGACCTGCCTCTAGTCTGGCTGGCTCACCCGGGGAGCGTCAAGAAAGAGCTCTAAAGTTTCAGCATGTGTCCTTGTATTGCGTACGTTACGTTCTGTGAGCGTCATTTAGAATGGTGGGAAGCGAGTTTTTACGAAAGGGCTGATGATGTCTCTGACTCCTCCTCTTGCCAAGCGTGTACCCGTTGAGCGCACCCATCACGGTGATACTTTTGTTGATCACTATGAGTGGTTGCGCGATAAGGAAAGCGCCGAGGTTCTAGAGCATCTACGCGCTGAGAACGCCTTTACCGAGGCGGTCACAGAAGACCAGCAGCCCCTGCGGGACGCTATTTTTGAAGAGATTAAGGGGCGCACCCAGCTCACCGATATGTCGGTGCCCTCGCGCCGCGGGGCCTGGTGGTACTTTAACCGCACGGTTGCCGGTGAACAGTACCCGGTCATGTGCCGCGTCCCCGCCCTTACAGAGGGCAGCGTTGAAGAGCGCTACCAGCCGCCGGTCGTCCGCCCCGGTGAGCCGCTTGACGGCGAGCAGGTCGTGCTGGACTGCAACGAGTTTGCCCGCGACATGGCCTTTTTCTCCCTGGGTTCCTTCCAGGTCACCCGCGACGGCTCCCTGCTGACCTTCGGTGTTGATGACTCGGGCGATGAGCGCTACACCCAGTACTTCAAGAACCTCGACACCGGCGAGATTCTGGAGGAAAAGATTGAGGACGTCTTCGCTGGCGCCTTCTTTGCCTCCGGCGCTAAGCACCTGATCTACTCGGTAGCTGACGAGTCCTGGCGCCCCTATGAGGTGCGCGCCCACGCTATCGGCACCAATGCCTCTGAAGATTTTGCCCTCTACCGCGAAGACGATAACGGCCTCTGGTTGGGTGCTGGTATGTCGTCCTCTCGTACCCACGTGGTCATTACCTCATCCAACTCTGAGTACTCAGAGACCCGCATTATCAACATTCATGAGCTTGGTCAGCTAGAACCCACCCTCATTATGAAGCGGGACGCCGGTATCGAATACTCCACCGATATCATCGACGTGGAAGGCACCGGCTATCTGGTCATCGGCCATAACTATGAGGCTCCCAACGGTGAAATCGTGCTGGCCCCCCTGCGGGAAGAATATGTACCCTTTGCCGACTTCAAGGCCAGCTGGATTCCCCTGGTGCCCCACCGCGAGGACGTCCGCCTAGAGGGTTTCAAGTTCTCCCGCAACCATCTGGTGCTCATGGCCCGCGAGAACACCACCGTCAAGGTATTCGTGGCCCCGCGTACCGCTCTCGCTGAGCAGGTAGCTTCTGCCCACCCCCAGGGTATTGACCTCTACGAGCCCGGCGGCTTCACCGAAGAGCTCTACACGTCAGCCTTCTCCGGTGTGAACATCATGTCCCCGGTTATCCGCCTAAACTACACCTCCTACCTCACCCCCAGCAGCGTCTACGACTACTTCCCCGATACCGACGACCTCGTGCTACGCCGCCGCACCCCCGTCATCGGCTACGAGCCCGAGAACTACACCGCCTACCGCATGTGGGCACCGGCAGCGGACGGAGCCATGATTCCGCTCTCCGTCATGCACCGCGCCGACCTCGATAAGTCGCGGGAAAACCCCCTGATTCAGTACGGCTACGGGTCCTATGAGTCCTCCATGGACCCCTATTTCTCCACCGCCCGCCTCAGCGTGCTGGACCGCGGCGTTATCTTCGTCGTTGCCCACATCCGCGGTGGCGGCGAAATGGGCCGCGCCTGGTACACCGAGGGCAAGAAGCTAGCCAAGAAAAACACCTTCACCGACTTCATCGACGCCACCGACTTCCTAGCCTCCCAGGCATGGGTGGACGCTGCCCGTATCGGTATCATGGGTGGATCAGCCGGCGGCCTGCTCATGGGCGCCGTCGTCAACATGGCCCCCGAAAAATACGCGGCCTGCCTGGCCCAGGTCCCCTTCGTGGACGCCCTCACCACCATTCTCGACCCCAACCTGCCCCTCTCAGCCCTGGAATGGGAAGAATGGGGCAACCCCATCACCGACAAGGAGGTCTACGACTACATGAAGTCCTACACCCCCTACGAAAACATCCGCCCCGTCAAGTACCCGGCCATCGCAGCTGTTACCTCCCTCAACGACACCCGCGTCTTCTACGTCGAGCCCGCCAAGTGGGTAGCAGCCCTGCGCGAAACCATCGACCCGGCCTCCCCCACTCCCCTGCTCAAAATTGAGATGGACGGCGGCCACGGCGGCGGATCAGGCCGTTACACCGCCTGGCGTGAAATTGCCTGGGACTACTCCTTCCTGCTCACCCACCTGGGTGCCACTAGCGTCACGGAGTAAACCCGCTCATGCCCCCGTCCGCTGATCTAGTAGATCTCACCCCGCGCGTCCCCCACGAAATCTTGCTCTCCCTGCTGAATAAGCCGCCCTACCGGGAAAAGTGGATGCGGCACGTGCAACGACGCCGGGGTAACTCCATCAACCAACGAGCCGTAGCCACCTTCATCGCCTACGAGCTTTCTGACTACCTGGACCAGGACATCGACCCGGCCACCATCAAAGACCGGGTCTCGCGCGCCCTGAACGGTGAAGCGATTTCGGACGCCACCGCCCACATGTTCATCACGGCCTTCGAGTTCACCTCAGCCGAAGCCAGAGAACTGCAGCGGGCCCTCTCAGCCCACAGCCTCAGCCGCAAGCTCGCCCAGCGGGCAGAGACCCTCACCAGCGCCGAACGCACCATCGACACCCGCAACTACACCTCCCTCTCCACCCTGATGGACGGCCACGTCGACCGTTTCGGGTTCATGCGCCACTTCGTCGTCACCGAGATTATCCGCTCTGAGGTTGATGAGCTCACCCTCATCTCTCCGCGCTTCGAGTCCACGGATTCTACCGCCACCCTTGTTGAAGGTGGCGAACTCATCTCTATGAACGAGCATGAACGCGCCCATATCCATCACGAGGAAAACACCATGTGGCAGCTAGCCATCAAACCGCCTGTTCCAATCCGTTACGGCCAGGTTCACCAGATTCGCTACCGCATCGACCTCAACATCGACCGCATGCTGCTAGAACCAGAAGACCGCAACTACGCTTCCTTGGGGCCCTTCACCCCGGCACGGTTCAACGTCTCCCTAGCGCTCACTTTCGATGCGGAGCCCTCGAATATGGTTCAAAAAATTTGGTCCCACACCATGAAGGACGAAAGCCTGCTAGAAGTCGTTGAGCTCCCCTCCCAGCAGCGCTACTCCATGAGCTTCCCCATCGCCGAGGATACCGTTTTCGCCTACTTCTGGGACGCCGACTACGAGGGCGCCATCCGCCACTACCACGGGGATGACCCCGCCTGGCTCTCCCGCCTCACCCCCGCCGACCCCACCTCATAGCATGTCTACTACACCCCACTCAGACTCAACCACCCAGCTAGTCAGCGCCCTACTCCGCTCAGAGCTCTTGGAACCCTATGTGCGCGACACCTGGGAACGCTACATCCACCACGAAAAACTGGGCGAAGCCAACCCCTTCTCTATCAGGGCTATCGCCCGCACCATCAGCGCCCACCAGCACACCGTCTACGGCCTAGAAATCCCGCCCCACAAGTACAAAGACCGGGTACGCCGCGCTATTACCGGTGAACACATCAGCAGCGAAACCATCGACCTATTCAGCGAAACCTTCGGCTTCGACGAACGCACCCAAAAAGCCCTCCACAAGGCAGCCACTCAAGGTTTCGACGACTCAGAAACCGTCCAGTTCCTCCGCACCAACCCCCAGGTGCTCACCTCAAGCTGCTACCTCGACATTCAGCTTGACCCGACTAATCCCGGTGCTTTTACCCTCAACGCCACCTACACCCTGCTCAGCCTCGAATCAGGCTGCTCCGCCTTCGTCTTTGCCCTGCCCCAGGGGCAAGAGCTCATCTGCACCAACCGCCATTTTTCGGTATCACGCGTGAGTGAAGACCAGGACTGGGTCTTCACCCCCACCAGCTTCATCCCGCCCCTACAAACCTTCATGCTGCGTTTCAGCGTCCGCGGCACCGTCCACCCCCAGGCGGACGGCAGCTACCAGCTCCTTTTACCCTTCACCCACCGCAGCTACTCCGCAGCCATCAAACTCACCACAGCAGGCAGCCCCCTAGCTGTGAGCTTCACCGAGCAGGCCTCTGCCGGGAACTCCCCTATCACCACCAGCTGTGCTGAAACCGTCACCGACTACCTCTCCCACTTCTACCCCAGCCTCAAAGACACCACTCTTGCCCTCAACTGGGCCCCCGCTACCTAAGGCCCTTTGTTTTCACCCAAAAATTTTTGCCGCACAATAAAACTGCGATATAAGCGAGACGTGGGAGAACATAACCTAAAGGTGTAAGGTTTGGTGGATGTGGTAACCATCTTTCCTTACACTCGATGATCTAACCGGTGTTCGAGACTCAGAGCTTCTGAAAAGAACATCCCGCCCCTGGTGCATGTTTTTCGCTCCTAGTTTCCCCCCTCTGTACTAGTGTGAGGGTCTCTCACCGTGATAAATCGAGACCCTAGGTAGCTTCAGTGCGATTTTTGCTACCTAACCTAGCGGTCGGTTAGTTTTCCCTAGTGCGCCGACCGTTCACCGGGTAGAGCTCTTTACCCCAGAGCCCTACCCGCGGTGCAAAGTAATAAGGCGCCCCTCTTTCCCAGAGCGGGCGCCTTCTTTGTACCCTTTCCCCTCCAGGGCAAGAAAAACCGGGCGCCCTCCCACAGGGGAGAACGCCCGGCACATAGCTCAGTAGGTCAGGTAACCTTAGCCCTCAACACCCAGCTTTTCGAGAATCAGCTCGCGCACGCGTCCGGCATCTGCCTGACCGCGGGTAGCCTTCATAACCTGGCCGACGACGGCGCCAGCGGCCTGCACCTTACCGGCGCGAATCTTGTCGGCAACATCGGGCATAGCGGCCAGAGCCTCGTCGATAGCGGCAGTCAGAGCCGAATCGTCAGAAACAACGGCCAGGCCGCGCTTCTCAACGATTTCAGCCGGGGTACCCTCGCCCTCAATGACGAAGCCCAGTACCTGACGGGCAATCTTATCGTTGATCTTCTTACCCTCAATCAGCTGATTGAGCTCAACGATGGTAGCGGCGGTTGCACCGGTTTCGGTCAGCTCAACCTCGCGCTCCTTAGCGATACGGGCGATTTCGCCCATCCACCACTTACGAGCAACTGAGGCGGGAGCACCGGCGGCAACGGTCTCTTCGATAGCGTCCATAGCACCGGCATTGACCACGTCGCGGAACTCTTCGTCCGAGAAGCCCCAGTCGGCCTTCAGACGGCGGCGGCGCTCGGCGGGAGGCTCGGGCAGCTCGGCGCGCAGGCGCTCAATCCACTCTTCGTCGGTGACGACCGGAACCAGGTCGGGCTCGGGGAAGTAGCGGTAGTCGTCGGCGTCAGACTTGGGGCGGCCGCTGGTGGTCTCGCGGGTGTCTTCGTGCCAGTGGCGGGTTTCCTGAACAACCTTCTCGCCAGCTTCGAGGACGGCCGCGTGACGCTGAATCTCGTAGCGTACTGCACGCTCGACCGAACGCAGGGAGTTGACGTTCTTGGTTTCTGAGCGGGTACCGAACTCGGTGGAGCCCTTGGGCATGAGCGAGACGTTGGCGTCGCAGCGGACGTTACCGCGTTCCATGCGGGCGTCGGAGATACCCAGGTTCTTGACGATTTCGCGGATAGCGGCCACGTAGGCGCGGGCCAGCTCAGGGGCCTTATCGCCCGCACCCACGATGGGGCGGGTCACGATTTCAATCAGGGGAACACCGGCGCGGTTGTAGTCGACCAGAGAGAAGTCTGCACCCTGAATACGGCCAGCGGTGCCGCCCTTGTGGGTCAGCTTGCCAGCGTCTTCTTCCATGTGGGCACGCTCGATGTCGATGGTGAAGACGGTGCCGTCCTCCAGCTCAACGTCCAGGGACCCGTTGGCGGCGATGGGCTCGTCGTACTGGGAGGTCTGGAAGTTCTTGGGGGTATCGGGGTAGAAGTAGTTCTTGCGGGCAAAGTGGCTAACGGGCGCAATCTCGCAGCCCAGAGCCAGACCCAGCTTGATAGCTGATTCAACAGCCTTACCGTTGACCACCGGCAGCACACCGGGCAGGCCCAGCGAGACGGGGGTGACGTTGGTGTTCGGGGTATCGCCAAACTCGTTGGGAGCGGCGTCGAACATCTTGGTCTTGGTGTTGAGTTCTACGTGAACCTCGAAGCCGAGTACGGGGTCGTACTTCTCCATGGCTTCTTCAAACGACAGGATTTCGTCAGACATTTACTTAGCTCCCTCGAAGTCAAAGTCACGGATCAGGGCGGCGGTGTCGGGCAGCTGCTCGTGCAGGTAGCCACCCCACTTAGCGGTCAGCAGGGCTTCCAGGCCAGCACCGGCGCGGTAGAGGCGGGCATCCTCGTGCGCGGGTGCAGTGAACTGGATGCCGACGGGCAGGCCGTCCTCATCTGCCAGACCACCGGGCAGGGACAGGGAGGGTACACCGGCCAGGTTGGTGGGTACGGTGGCAATATCGCCCTTGTACATGGCCATAGGGTCGCCCTTGGTCTTCTCCCCCAGCTTGTAGGCGGTGGTGGGCGCGGTGGGGCTGATCAGCACGTCTGCGACCTCAAATGCCTTGGCGTAGTCGCGCTGAATCAGGGTGCGTACCTTCTGGGCTGAGCCGTAGTAGGCGTCGTAGTAGCCGGCGGACAGGGCGTAGGTACCCAGGATGATGCGGCGCTTGGCTTCTGAGCCGAAGCCTGCGGCGCGGGAGGCCGCCATGACACGCTCGATGGTGACGTGGCCTTCTTCGGGCAGCTTACGCAGACCGAAGCGGACGCCGTCGTACTTGGCCAGGTTGGATGAGACCTCGGAGGACATAATCAGGTAGTAAGCCCCGATTGCTTCCTTGACGGAGGGCAGAGAGACCTCAACGATTTCTGCGCCAGCTTCCTTGAGCAGCTCCAGGGACTCGTTGAAGCGGGCCATAACGCCGGGCTGGAAGCCCTCGCCGGTCAGCTCCTTGATGACGCCGACGCACAGGCCCTTGAGGCCACCTTCAGCGGCACCGGCGCGGGCGGCGTCCGCGTAGGCGGGCACGGGCTCGTTCAGGGAGGTGGAGTCCTTGGGGTCGTGACCGCCAATAACCTCGTGCAGCAGGGCGGTGTCGAGGACGGTGCGGGCACAGGGGCCGACCTGGTCGAGAGAGGAAGCCATGGCGATGACGCCGTAGCGGGAGACCGAGCCGTAGGTGGGCTTAACGCCAACGGAGCCAGTGACGGCTGCCGGCTGACGGATAGAGCCACCGGTATCGGTGCCCAGGGCCAAGGGGGCCTGGAAGGCAGCAACAGCTACAGCGGAGCCGCCGCCGGAGCCACCGGGAATGCGGTCCAGGGCCCAGGGGTTGCGAGTGACGCCGAACGCTGAGTGCTCGGTGGTGGAGCCCATGGCGAACTCGTCGAGGTTGGTCTTACCCAGAATGGGCATGCGGGCCTCGCGGATCTTCTGGGTGACGGTGCCGTCGTAGGGGCTCATCCAGCCCTCAAGCATACGGGAGGCGGCGGTGGTGGGCTGGCCCTTGGTGACAATGAGGTCTTTAACGGCGATGGGGACGCCTGCCAGGGCAGGGAGTTCCTTGCCGGCGGCGCGGTCTGCGTCTACAGCGGCAGCAACTTCCAGGGCCTCTTCAGCGTTGAGGTGCAGGAAGGCGTTGAGACCGCTCTTACCGGCTGCGCGGTTATCTGCGTCTAGGGGTTCGCCGTCGGTGGCGATGATATGGTCGATGTAGGCCTGGGTTGCCTCAACAGAGGTCAGTTCCCCTGCGGCCAGCTTGTCAGCAAGTTCTGCTGCGGAAAGTTTGATGATGTCGTTCATGCCCGCTCCTTAGTCTTCGTCCAGAATTGCCGGAACCTTGAACTTACCGTCTTCGGCGTCAGGAGCACCCGAGAGAGCTTCTTCAGCCGTCAGGGTTTCGCCCACCACGTCGTCACGGAAGACGTTCCTGAGCGGGATGGGGTGGCTGGTTGCCGGAATATCGTCTGAGACGGCGTCTGAGACTGACTTGACGGATTCTACGATGACGTCGAGCTCAGCGGCCATAGCGGCCAGCTCTTCATCAGTCATCTCGATATGAGCCAGCATGGCAAGGTGTGCCACCTGCTCACTCGTAATAGCAGACATAATCACTTCCACGAGTTAGACATAGGTTTTCAGTCTCTATCTTAGCCCGCCGACGGTCATAACACGATTTAAAAAAGAATCGCCCCCTAGCCTATGCAGGCTAGGGGGCGACAGTGTGAGATCAGAAATCCGCTCAAGGTCTAAGAACCCGGTGGCCCTTACTTAGCGGGGATGGTCAGAACCCAACCGATTTCGATGATGTCGGCGTCCTGGATCAGGTCAGCGTTAGCTGCCAGTACTTCGTCCCAGCCGTTGAAGCCGTGAGCGTAAGCAATTTCTGACAGAGTGTCGCCAGCCTTGACGGTGTAGGTGTTAGCTGCGGGTGCTGCTTCGGCAACTACCTCTGCTGCGGGTGCAGTTTCAGCGGCGGGAGCTTCAACAACGGCAGGAGTTTCAACAACTGCGGGAGCTGCAGCAACTTCGGTTACCTGGGTTGCCTGAGGAGCAACGGTGGTGGTTGCAGCGGGGGCCTCAGCGACGGTTGCTGCTGCACCTGAGGTGCCGTAAGCGTAGAGGTTCAGCTTGGCAGCGCATGAGGGCCAGGCGCCCCAGCCCTGCATCTGAAGGAGGTTTTCAGCAACGCGGATCTGCTCTGCCTTTGAGGCAGCTGCGGGGTTGCCGGTGCCGCCTGCTGCTGCCCAAGAGGACAGTGAGAACTGCAGGCCACCGTAGTAGCCGTTGCCGGTGTTGATGGCCCAGTTGCCACCTGACTCGCACTGTGCGAGGGCGTCCCAAGCTTCGAGGGGAGCGGCGTTGGCTGCGGGGGTAGCGGCCAGGCTTGCTGCTGCTGCGCCACCGATTGCAAGTACTGCTGCTGAACGACGAATGTTGGAAGTCATGAAATGCTCCGTAAGGCCACCTTATGCTCTTCCCATCCCTGGGCTTCATCGCATTGCCGTCTACCCGTAATCGTTGAGTGGATTGTTTGAGGCTTTACCCTGTAGACGGCATCAGGTGTGCGGTAGAGCCCAGCATGCGCCCACAGCTTCCACTGTGAGCTATAGACCGTCGCACCTTTGGTTTGGCGGTCGTTTTTGATTCGTTGATAACGATAACGTAACGATTTCGGCTTTGCCAACCCATTTTTGAGACAGAACACTCCCCACCCCACCCAGTGAGACCCCCGTCACCCTCCAGGGTGGCTGTCTTTAAAGACAGGCTTGTATCACCCTTAACGCCGGGGAAAAGGGCGGATTTCTGCGGGTTAAAAGGGGGACAAATTTTTAACCCGCCAGAGACTTGTCTGTTTTTAAGTCAGGTTGCTAGGCCCTTAAAAATTTCTTAAATTTTCTGCCACTCACCCCGTGGCGAACAGGGGTATAGGTCACATTTAGGTCACAGAAGCAAAAAATCCTGTGACCTAGCCGCTAGGTGAGGGCGTCCGGCCCCTGCGCCAAAAGCGCCTCAAAACCTTCTTCATCCAGCACCGTCACACCCAGCTGTTCAGCTTTATCGAGCTTAGAACCAGCAGATTCACCGGCAACCAGATAGCTGGTCTTCTTCGACACCGAACCCGAGGCCTTTCCACCGCGCACAATAATGGCTTCTTTCGCGCTATCGCGGGTAAAACGAGCCAGAGTTCCAGTCACCACGATGGTGAGGCCTTCAAGAGTGCGTTCGATTGAAGCATCCCGTTCGTCCTCCATCCGCACGCCGGCTGCTGCCCAGCGGTCTACGATTTCGCGGTGCCAGTCTTCAGCAAACCACTCCTTGAGGGAGCTAGCAATGATGGACCCCACGCCGTCAACGCCTGCTAAGCGTTCCTCGCTTGCTTCGCGAATTGCGTCCATCGACCCGAACTCGGTCGCCAGGGCCCGGGCCGCAGTGGGCCCCACGTGCCGAATAGAGAGGGCAACCAGCACCCGCCACAGGGGCTGGCTCTTTGCCTTCTCTAGCTGTTCAAAGAGTTTTTCGGTATTGCGGGTAGGAGCACTCGGCTTCTTTGCGGTACCCCGCGTATAGAAGTAGGGAACCAGCTCAGTTTTGCCGGTGGGCTCCCCCTTGACCTTTTTCTCGCGCTCAATGCGCACATCTGCCAGGTCCTCAGCGGTGAGGTCAAAGAGGAAGGCCTCAGAGATAAGCGGGGCCTGTTCAGGGGCAGCCGGGTTAGTCAGGGCCTTAGCGGCCTCATAGCCTAGAGCCTCGATATCGAAGGCACCGCGACCAGCCAGATGGTTGACGCGCTCGGTGAGCTGGGCGGGGCAGGAGCGGGCGTTGAGGCAGCGGATGTCTACGTCCCCATCCTTAGCGGGCGCCAGGGACTGGCCGCAGGAGGGGCAGTCGGTGGGCATTACGAATTCCCGTTCACTCCCATCGCGCAGGGCCACCACAGGCCCCACAATTTCAGGGATGACGTCCCCGGCCTTGCGCAACACCACGGTATCGCCGATGAGCACGCCCTTGGCCTTGACCACGTCCTGGTTGTGCAGGGTCGCCATCTCAACCGTTGAGCCAGCCACCTTGACCGGTTCCATCACACCAAAGGGGGTCACGCGGCCGGTACGGCCAACCCCCACCCGGATATCGAGCAGCTTGGTGTTGACCTCTTCGGGCGGATACTTGTAGGCCACGGCCCAGCGGGGCACGCGGGAGGTGTAGCCCAGGCGCTCCTGGGTGGAAAAATCGTTGACCTTAATGACGATGCCGTCGATTTCGTGCACCAGGGAGTGGCGTTTTTCGCCGTAGGTTGCAATGAATTCAAGAATCTCTGAGCGGCTAGTAAGCAGCTGGGAGTAGGGGCTGACGGGCAGACCCCACTCCTGAAGTTGAGTGTAGGTTTCGAACTGGGTGCTGATATCCAGGCCGGTGCGGGAGCCAATGCCGTGCACAAACATGCTCAGGGGGCGCTCGGCGGTCAGGGCGGCGTCCTTCTGCCGCAGGGAGCCTGCTGCCGCATTTCGCGGGTTGGCGAAGGGGGCCTTACCCTGTTCAACCATCTGCTCGTTGAGGGCCTTGAAGTCAGCCGATGAGATAAAAACTTCACCGCGAATTTCGATTTCTTCGGGGTGGTTGCTACCGGCGAGCTGGGTAGGGATTGAGGCGATAGTCAGGACGTTGTGGGTCACGTCTTCGCCGGTGGTTCCGTCACCGCGGGTGGCGGCGCGTACCAGCTTGCCTTTGCGGTAGAGCAGGTTGACCGCCAGGCCGTCAATCTTGAGTTCGGTGAGCCAGGCGGGGCGAGCGCCCGTCATCTCCTGGGCGTTGGTTTCGGCGCGGTCTAGCCAGGCGCCGAGCTCTTCGAGGGAGAAGACGTCTTCCAGCGAGTACATGCGGGCCAGGTGGGTAACGGGGGCAAAGGCCGCGGAGGCTTCGCCGCCGACTTCCTGGGTGGGTGAGTCGTTAGCGACCAGTTCGGGGTGCTGGGCTTCTAGCTTTTCGAGCTCACGGTAGAGGGTATCGTACTCGGCATCCGAGATGGTGGGGGCGTCCTTGACGTAGTAGTTCTGGCGGGCTGCTCGCACTCGGTCAACGAGCTGGGCGTAGCGCTCCTTGATATCAGCGGCTACGCCCTGGCCTTCGACCAGGTCGCGGTCAACGCCGTGGACGGTTTCTTCTTCTACACCGGGAAGGTCTTTGTTTTCACTCACCCTATCTATTCTGCCCTATAACCTCACTGGCTGAACTCTAGCCGTTGATACCCCGGTGCAGTTCTTTTTCAGAGTGGAACTGTTCTTCTTCGGTAGTGGCGGTATGGGGGTAGTCATAGCCGTCGATGTTGGCTACGATTTCGTGGGCGTCAGTCTCTGTGAGGGCCTTGAGCTCGGCTGCGCGGGCTTCGGCGTCCTCAAGGGTAATGGCATCAGCCACGATAACGGTGATGTTATCGCGCCCACCGGCTCGCAGGGCAGCCATCTGGAGCACGTCCGCCGCGTCCTGGGGGTGCTCGACGGTAGCAAGTACCCGGGCCATGTAGTTGTGGGAGAGTTCGCCAGAAAGGCCGTCGGAGCACATCATCAGGCGGTCACCCTCGCGGGCGGGGATAACCCAGAAGTCGGGTTCCCAGTAGTTACCGGTGCCCAGGGCTCGGGTAATGACGTTGCGGCGGGGGTGGGTCAGGGCCTCCATAGCGGTGATCTGACCGGTGTCGACCAGGTACTGAACCTCAGAGTGGTCTACGGTAATCTGTTCCAGCTCTAGCCCCTCAACCGGCCCGTTAGAGATAGAAAGGGCCTCTTCGGTCTGGGCTTCTTCGGCCCGGACCAGGCGGTAGGTGCGGGAGTCGCCCACGTTGAAGATAAACCACATCTGCTGTTCCCCGATGTGGGTGAGCCAGGCACCGGTAACGGTTGTTCCTGCTCGTAGGTCAAGGGCGTTTTTGATGGCCTCATCGGCTTCACCAATGATTTCCTTGATTTTATCGAGGGTTTTGAGAATCTGGCGGTTGAGGGCGGAGGTTTCTTTGCGACGCTTGCGCAGGCGGCGTCCGCCCGGTTCGTCACTGAGCGCTTCGCTAGCCACTTCCTGACGGAAAGCTGCCTCTTCTTCTTCGGTCATGCCACCGGGGCGGGTAAACATCTGGGCGTAGGCCAGGGTGCGGGTGCACAGGCGCGAGGCAACTTCACCCTTTTCGTGCCCACCCATGCCGTCGGCGACCACACAGAGGGTGCCGGCAACGACCATGGAGTCTTCGTTGTTATCGCGGTACTGGCCTACGTCGGTTGACTTGCCCGCGTAGATAGTGAGGTTGGGGGCGGTGGTCATTCGAAATCGATCTCCAGTTCATTACCGATGCCCGGGGTAATTGCCACGGGCCTAACGTTGCCAAAGCCACGCACGTTGCGCACGCCTTGGGGGATGAGCACAAAACGCTTGTCGTCTTCTAGGGCTTCAGCGGTCGAGGCGTCGGTGAGGACGACCCCGGGTTCGGTCAGCGCGACCAGGCGGGATGCCAGGTTGACGGTGGGGCCGTAGATGTCCCCCAGACGCGGTAGCACCCTGCCCCAGACGAAGGATACGCGGGCTTCGGGAAGCTGGGGGTCTTCGCTGATCAGTTTTGAGAGGGTCAGGGCAATACGGGCACCGTCTTCGGGGGATTCGACCAGGTACATGACCTCGTCCCCTACCGTTTTGATGATGCGCCCGCCACCTACCGCAATGACTTCCGCGCAGCGCTGCTCAAAGTTCTTGACCAGGCGGGCTAGGTTCCGCTCGTTCATTTCGCGTGAGAGCGAGGTGTAGGAGACCAGGTCAACAAAACCTACGCCGCGGGCTAGGGGCAGGTCGCTGTCAGCTAAGTCCTCACCTCCCTCTTCGTCGCGCAGGGCCAGGCGCAAGATAGCCGAGTTAAGCATGCGGCGGTAGCCGTAAACGGTGATGTCTTCTAGGTCTTCAATCAGACGCGGGAGGAGGCTCAGAAGCTCACCGCGGGCTTCGGTATCGGTCAGCCCACCGTTAATGACCATATCTTCTACCAGGGCTTCGACCTGCCAGACCACCATGCGGTCCATCATCTGCCCCACCGAGCGGGTGAGGGACAGGGCAGCTTCTTCGGTCAGTTTGCCCTCTTTAATAAGGGAGGTAACCGTAGCCAGAGCCTTGCTGTCTGCATGGGTAAAGTAGGCGTCGTCGTCGGTGAGGTTGGGCAGCCCCAGGGAGCGCCAGATTTTACGGGCGGTGAGCAGAGGCACCCCGGCCTCATCTGCTACCTCGCCGCGTTTCATGCTGCGATTTTCCCCCAGAAGAGCGCGTTCGAGCTCCAGCACACCCTGTCGGGCTTCGTCGCTACGGTAGAGCTGGCTTTGCACGCGGTTATGGTGGTGCCTGCTCCGGTTGGGTGCGGTTCCAGCCTGTTCGGCGGGGTCGCTACCGGGTGCTGACTTCTCCACTGGAGTCTTCCTTCTCTTGGTTAGTGCTGCGTGGTTCTAGAGGTAGTAAGGTCTAGGGCTGGCACGGCGAGTAGTTACCTACTTCAAGAATACCCAGTTGCTGTGAGCCAGGCTACGAAATGTTCACCACCCGCTAAGCGCCATCGCCTATTCTATGCCCGCCGTCACCTTTTTTCGAACCCAAACAACCTGTTTAGGCTTATCAGACAGATATTATGAGTTTACACTCGGTAGCGGGAGGTAGACCCGCTCAGCAGAGCTCGCTGGGCCTCCTGAATCTCCCGACTAAAACGTTCAGGATCGGGCACAGCCCGTAGCACGTGCTGCACCCCGCGGGCATGCACAGTCAGGGCAGCAGCATTGGTTAGCCCCATCAGATGCCGATGCCCCACGCTCACCCCCTCGACTTCAGCGAGCGGAACACTGACGTCCTGACCGGGGCCCCAGCCCCGCCTAATCACCAGACGGCCATTAGTGAGCAGGTAGCTGGTATTCGCCCAGCGCACCACCCCTCGCACGCCCAACCAAACCAGCCACAGCGCAAGAGCCAGAGCCAGGTAGCGCCAGACAGGGGCACCAACCCCCAGAGCGGAGGCGAAGCTCCAGGCCGTCATAGCAAGAAAAAAGCAGGTCAGAGGGCGCACCAACAGCACCCCGTGGGCGCGCGTTGCGGCAAGGGTGTGTTCTGCGGGGTAGAGGTCGCCTCGTAGTTTCATCACTGGTGAGTCTATCGATGCTTCCTGAAGATTCCCCGATATTTTCCGGGTTAAGAGGCTAGCGCCCGTACCCCTGGGGGCGTACATGCACCACGTCCCCCACGGTGAAGCTTCGCTCCTCGCCGCTATCGGAGCGGACGACTAGCTCCCCTTCTGCGGTTAACTCGACCCCGGTGCCCCTGAAGGTCTCATCCCCGGGCAGGTGAATGGTAAGGGTAGCTCCCAGGGTGCTCATGCGCTCCCGCAGGCGGTCCAGGAGAGAGGCCCCGCCGGTAGCCGCACCCGCATCGAAGCCGGTGGCTGCAAATTCCCGGTAGTAGCGGGCGAAGCTGGTCGCTAAGGCCGTCAGCGCCCGGTTCAAGTCAACCGGCTGTCCAGATTCCAGCAGGGCACTGGTTGCGGTAGGGACGGGCAAATCCTCCTGCGCCAGGTTTAGGTTGAGCCCGATACCCACCACAACCGAAATCTGTCCCTCGGGTTCAATCACGAGCTGGGCCAAAATACCGCAGGCTTTACGGTTGCCCAGCAGTACGTCGTTAGGCCACTTAATAGAAGGGTGCAGCCCTGAGAGCTGCTCAAAAACATCACAGGCAGCCAAGGCGGCTAAAGAGGTAAACCAGTGGTACTGGTCAGGCGCAACCCTGTTGGCCGGGTTGACATGAGGACGAACGATAAAGCTGGTTGCCAAAGCGGCACCGGCCGGGGCCACCCAAACCCTATCCAGGCGTCCTTTTCCCGCATTCTGGTCGGCGGTCGAGACCAGCGAGAGCTCCCCATAGCTACGGCGCACCAGGGCATCACCCACCAGAATCTGCCGGGCATACTCGTTAGTTGACCCCACCGAGGGCAGAAGCTCCACCCGCTCAAACCCGCTCACATCAACCAGGTCAGCCTGAAGGTGCCCCATGCGCACTCCTTATCTCACATACTAAGTTTCGACCGCTATTCTACGGGGTCACGCCCAGCCTGAGCGGCCTAGCGGTGCAATACTGGAACTGTCTAACCCCTACGAAAGGTTCTACCATGACCGTCTACGCTGTGCAGTACTCCTACGGCCCCGCCGATCTGCAGGCTGAGCACCGCCCCGCCCACCGCGAATATCTGGCCCAGCTCCACGAAGAAGGTAAGCTGCATGCGGCCGGCGCCTTCCTCGACGGCGACCCCGCAGGCGCCCTGCTCATCTTCGTTGCCGAAGACCGCGACGACCTCGACCGCATTATCGCAGCCGACCCCATGAGCACCGGCGGCGTGCTCACCGGCTACACCGCACGCGAATGGAACGCTGTGATTGGCAAGGTCGGCAAGTAAGCAAGAAGCACTAGAGCTGAAGCAACTTCGCTGCGAGCCTGCCCCACCCGCCCTTATTTAGAAAAATCGCTCAAAAATCCCAAGAATAATTGGGTGGGGCGGGGTGGCAGGTCTATAGTTGAAAAGAATGGCCCTTATCCCAGGTCACCCCACACCGTTGACCCACAGTGCACGAGGCAGGCAGAGCATGAGCGAGAACCCCACCACCGATGCCCCCGATTTGACCACCACCGCCGGTAAGATCGCTGACTTCTACGCCCGCCGCGAGCAGACTCTTGCGCCCACTGGCCAGGGCCCGATCGACCGCCAGCACGAACGCGGCAAGCAGACTGCCCGCGAGCGCATTGAGATGCTGCTTGACGAGGGTTCTTTTGTGGAGTTTGATGCCCTGGCTAAGCACCGTACTACGGCTTTTGGTATGGAGAAGAAAAAGCCGCTGGGTGATGGCCTGGTTTCGGGGTACGGCACCATCGATGGACGTCTGGTAGCCGTATATTCGCAGGACTTTACGGTTTATGGTGGTTCGCTCTCGCAGGTTAACGGCGAGAAAATTGTGAAGGTGCAGAAGTTCGCGTTGAAGAACGGCTGCCCCATTATCGGCATTAATGACGGCGGTGGCGCCCGCATTCAGGAGGGCGTAGCTTCCCTGGCCATGTTCGCCGATATCTTCCGTATGAATGTACGTGCCTCGGGCGTGATTCCGCAGATTTCGGTCATTATGGGCCCCTGCGCCGGTGGTGCGGCCTATTCCCCCGCCCTGACTGATTACATCGTGATGGTCGATAAGACCAGCCACATGTTTATTACCGGCCCCGATGTCATTAAGACCGTGACCGGTGAAGAAGTCGATATGGAGACCCTGGGCGGTGCCCGCCAGCACAATGCGGTGACCGGTACGTCCACCTACCTGGCTGAGGACGAAGAGGACGCCTTTGATTTCGTCCGCGAGCTCGTTGAGTTCCTGCCCTCCAACAACCTCACCGAGACCTTCCCCCTGGATCATGATCAGGACCCCGAGGTCACCGTCGATGACCTCGATCTTGACCTACTGATTCCTGATTCAGCTAACCAGCCCTACGATATGCGGGCTGTGATTGAGTCGGTGGTTGATGATGGCCATTTCTTTGAGTTGCAGGCCCTCTACGCCCCCAACGTGATGATTGGTTATGCCCGGGTTGAGGGTAAGACCGTGGGTATTGTGGCCAACCAGCCCATGCAGTTCGCTGGCACCCTCGATATCAATGCTTCTGAGAAGGCTGCGCGTTTTGTGCGTAACTGCGATGCCTTCAACATTCCGATTCTAACTTTTGTGGACGTACCCGGCTTCCTGCCCGGCACCGACCAGGAGTTCAACGGCATTATCCGCCGCGGCGCTAAACTGCTCTATGCTTACGCTGAGGCTACCGTTCCGCTGGTTACCGTCATTACCCGCAAGGCCTACGGTGGGGCCTACATTGTGATGGGCTCTAAGAAGCTGGGCGCCGATATTAATCTGGCGTGGCCCACCGCCCAGATCGGTGTGATGGGGGCCCAGGGTGCGGTCAATATTCTCTACCGCCGCGATCTGGCCGCTGTGGCCGAAGAGGGCGGCGATGTTGAGGCTAAGCGCGCTGAGCTGATTGCCAAGTACGAAGAGGAGCTGCTCAACCCCTATCAGGCTGCTGAGCTGGGCTACATCGATGAGGTCATCGCCCCTTCCGAGACCCGCGTGCGCATCATTTCTTCCCTGCGGGCCCTGCGCGATAAGCGCGCAGCCTCCCCCGCTAAAAAGCACGGCAACATTCCGCTGTAAGGGGTCGATAGATTATGGCAACTCCCAATCCGCTGTCCCTGCTGGGCTTCGGCAAGAAGCCGGTGCCCGCGTCCGCCCCGGTAGAAGACCGGGGGCAGGACGCCGGTGAGCAGCAGGTGCCCGCCCCTGTGCTTTCGGTGGTGCGGGGCAACCCCACGGAAGAAGAGCTGGCTGCGCTGACCAGCGTCGTGGTGGCTCTGCAGGCCCAGGCCGATTCCCAGCAGGAGACCGCACTGGAAATGTGGCAGCGCCGCCTCAATCACACCCAGCGCCTGGGTATGCGACTGCGCCCTGGGCCCGGCTCCTGGAAGCGGGCCCGACCCCAGTAGTTCCCCCACCCAGCTCCCTGTTTTCTGGGTCACAGTATCCTAGAATGGGGTGTATGACACTACACCCAGATTTACCCGAAATTTTTAAGGCCGACCGCGCTCAGACCGAGGTCGACCGTATTGCCAACGACTATTACGAGAAGACCCTGGAACTAGACCCGGCAGCGGCCACCATCGAGGGCCGCAAGGGGCGGGAAACCGAGTACCCCGACTACTCCCCCGCCGGCACCCAGGCAGAGATTGACCTAGCCCGCGCTACTCTGGCAGCCCTTGACGCCGTTGAACCGGCCGACGACATCGACCGGGTTACTGTCGATGCCATGCGCGAGCGCCTGGGTCTCAAGCTCGAACTGCACGAGGCGGGCCTGGGCGACTGGGAACTCAACAACATTGCCTCCCCTGTTCAGGGTATTCGCGCCATCTTTGACCTGATGAACCGTGAAACAGCCGAGGACTGGGGGCACATTGCTGGCCGCCTGGGTAACGTTGCGGAAGCGGTTCGCGGTTATATCGAGACCCTAGAAGCCGCCCGCACCGCAGGTAAGGTGGCAGCGGTGCGTCAGGTCGATATCGTCATCGAGCAGGTAGCCGCCTACGTTGCCGAAGGCGGTTTCTTCGACGCTCTGGCACAAGAGGTAGCCGAAGCAGCCCCCGAGCACACCGACCGAGCCATCCAGGGGGCGGCGTCCGCCAAGGAAGGCTACAGCGAACTTCTCTCCTATCTCAAAGACACCCTGCGCCCCGACGCGCCCGAGGCCGATGCTGTGGGCCGCGAGCGCTACTCCCTTTACTCCCGTCAGTTCGTGGGAACCACCCTCGACCTGGAAGAGACCTATGCCTGGGGCATCGAGGAGCTCGACCGCATCATCGCGGCCCAGCAGGAGGTCGCCGAAGCCATCAAGCCCGGGGCTACCATTGACCAGGCAAAGGCCCTGCTCGATGCTGATCCCAAGCGTACCCTGAAGGGCACCGATGAACTGCGGGCCTGGATGCAGAAGCTCTCCGACGCTGCCGTCAATTATCTGGCCCAAGAGCACTTCACGATCGAGGGCCCGTTGCGCAAGCTCGAGTGCATGATTGCCCCCACCCAGGAGGGCGGTATCTACTACACCGGCCCGTCCGCTGATTTTGAGCGCGCTGGTCGCATGTGGTGGTCGGTGCCCGAAGGTGAAGATACTTTTGGCACCTGGCGCGAGACCTCAACCGTCTACCACGAGGGCGTACCCGGCCACCATCTGCAGGTTGCCTATGCAACCGCTATGGCCGAGGCCCTGAACCAGTGGCGTGCTAACGCCGTGTGGGTTTCGGGCCATGGCGAGGGCTGGGCCCTGTACGCTGAGCGCCTCATGGACGAGCTGGGTTATCTCTCTGACCCTGGCGACCGCATGGGTATGCTCGATGCCCAGCGCCTGCGCGCTGCCCGCGTGGTCTTCGATATCGGCCTGCACTGCGGTTTTGAGATCCCAGAACGCTGGGTGACCGAGCTGGGTGTAGAACCGGGCATCTGGGACGCAGAGAAGGGCTATAAGTTCCTAGAGGCCAACCTCGATATCTCCGAGGGCCAGCGCCGCTTTGAGTTCCTGCGCTACCTGGGCTGGCCGGGTCAGGCCCCCTCTTACAAGGTGGGCGAGCGAGTCTGGTTACAGCTACGTGAGGACGCCCGCGCCGCCGGAATCTCTGACCGCGACTTCCACACCCGGGCCCTCAAACTGGGCTCGGTCGGGCTTGATACCCTGCGCCGGGCACTAGCTGCCTAAGTGGCGTCAACATGAAGCGGGCCCTGCACACCGATAGGTGCGCAGGGCCCGCTTCTCTATGCGGCAGGGCTAAGGGTTAGGACGCTGCCGCGGCAGGTACCTGGGGTGCCTCGCCCAGGCGGGCGTAGACGTCCTCAGCGACAAAGCCGCCCTCAGTGCGGGGAGCCTTGTAGAGTTCCTCGTTCAGAATGCCCTCGCGCTTGGCGACAATCAGGGCTACCAGGGCCTGGCCTGCGACGTTGACGGCGGTACGGCCCATATCAATGATGGGGTCGATGGCCAGGAGCAGGCCAACGCCGTCGAGGGGAAGGCCCAGGGTGGAGAGGGTGAGGGTGAGCATGACCGTTGCACCGGTGGTTCCTGCGGTGGCGGTGGAACCGAGCACCGACACCATAATGATGAGCAGGTAGTGGGTGATGTTGAGGTCGATGCCGTAGAACTGGGCCACAAAGAGGGCTGCTAGGGCGGGGTAGACCGCGGCGCAGCCGTCCATCTTGGTGGTGGAGCCCAGGGGAACCGCGAAGGAGGCGTAGGCGCGGGGCACACCAAAGTTACGTTCAGCTACGGACTGGGTCAGAGGCATGGTGCCCATGGACGAGCGGGAAACGAAGCCCATCTGCACAGCGGGCCAAACGCCCGAGAAGAACTGCTTAATAGACAGACCGTTGGCGCGGGCAATGGCGGGGTAGACCACGAAGAGCACAAGGGCCAGGCCGATGTAGAGCACAATTACGAAACGGGCCAGAGAGCCCATGGAGGTCCAGCCGTAGGCGTAGACGGCTCGGCCAATCAGGCCGATAGTGCCGAGCGGGGCCAGGCGGATAATCCACCAGAGGATGGTCTGAATAATGGCCAGAGCGCTCTTATTGAGGTCAAGGAAGGGTTTGGCTGCGGGGCCGGTCTTGAGGGCTGCAATACCCACGGCTACTGAAATCACAAGAATCTGGAGCACGTTGAAGCTAGCTGAGCCTGTGACGGTCTCGCCCGAGTTTGAGATGCTCACGCCCAGGCCGAGGAAGTTGGCGGGAATCAGACCGGTGAGGAAGCCCAGCCAGGAGCCGGTGCGCCCTTCGTAGGTTTCGGGGGCCGCTAGGCCGGTATTTGCACCGGGCTGGGTGACGAGCCCGAGCACCAGGCCAATCAAGACAGCGATGAGTGCGGTGTAGGCGAACCACAGCAGGGTTTTGGTAGCCAGGCGGGCTGCGTTAGATACTTCAGCCAGGTTGGCGATGGACGACACCACGGCAGTGAAGATGAGGGGTACGACCGCCGCTTTGAGCAGGGTGACGTAGGAGGAGCCAATAGTGGAGAGGGTGGTCATGAGCCAGTTGGGGTTCTCGGTGGCGTCGCCGCCGAGGTTGGTGGCTACCAGGCCCAAGATCACGCCCAGGATGAGGGCGGCGATAATTTGATTACCGAAGGACGTAGCCCAGGCGGGAAGTCTCTTGCGGCTAGCGGGTGCTGTGGTGTGGTTTAACATGTCTCACCACTGTACGCCTGGCCCTGGGGCTTGTGAATCGGGGTGTAAAGCTAGGACATATTTTGCTGTAGGTCACATGATGGCCTGGGTTTTTTACGGATCGGTCTTCACAGGTGGAACCCCTCTCAACTAAACTGTGATTCAAGTTACTTTTATGTGCTTTTTATGAACAGGTAGGCCCTGGATGCCTACCCCGTAGTCAGATACAACTCAAAGGAGAGACAATGACTGTTTACGCCGCACCCGGCTCAGCAGATTCCATCACCACCTTCAAGTCCCGCTACGACCACTTCATCGGAGGGGAATGGGTAGCCCCGGCCGAGGGCCAGTATTTTGAAGATATCTCCCCGGTTAACGGCAAGCCCTTTGCAGAAGTCGCCCGCGGTACCGCAGCTGATATCGACAAGGCTATTGACGCAGCCTGGAAGGCTTTTGAGACCTGGGGCAAGACCTCCCCCACCGAGCGTGCCACCCTGCTGCTCAAGCTGGCCCAGATTATGGAAGATAACCTGGAATCCATCGCCGTGGCTGAGACCTGGGAGAACGGCAAGCCCGTGCGTGAAACCCTGGCCGCAGATATCCCGCTTGGCGTTGACCACCTGCGCTACTTCGCGTCCGCTATCCGCACCCAGGAAGGCCGCCTGTCAGAGATTGACGAGAACACCGTGGCCTACCACTTCCACGAGCCACTGGGCGTGGTCGGCCAGATTATCCCCTGGAACTTCCCCATCCTTATGGCCATCTGGAAGATTGCTCCGGCCCTGGCAGCGGGCAACACCATCGTGCTCAAGCCCGCCGAGCAGACCCCGGTTTCGGTGCTCTACCTGGTTGACCTGTGGAAGGATGTACTCCCCGCCGGTGTGCTGAACGTTGTGAACGGCTTTGGCCCCGAGGCTGGCGCCGCCCTCTCTGGCAGCAAGCGCATCCGTAAGATTGCTTTTACTGGTGAGACCACCACCGGTTCTATCATTATGAAGGCCGCAGCCGACAACATCATCCCGGTTACCCTGGAGCTGGGCGGCAAGTCCCCCAACGTCTTCTTTGCCGATGTTGCTGCCGAGAAGGACTCCTTCTACGACAAGGCACTCGAAGGCTTTGCCTCCTTCGGCCTGAACCAGGGCGAGGTCTGCACCTGCCCCTCGCGTGCGCTGATTCAGAAGCCGATTCACGATTCCTTCCTCGAGGCTGGCATCGAGCGCGTAAAGGCCATGAAGCAGGGCAACCCGCTCGATACCGAGACCATGGTCGGTGCCCAGGCGTCCAAGGAGCAGTGGGACAAGATTACCGGCTACCTGAAGATTGGCAAGGACGAGGGCGCGGACGTTCTCGTCGGCGGTGAGGCCTGCGAGCTGGGCGGCGACCTGGCGGACGGCTGGTACATTCAGCCCACCGTTTTTGCCGGTAGCAACGACATGCGTATCTTCCAGGAAGAGATTTTTGGCCCCGTTTTGGCTACTACCTCTTTCACTGATTTTGATGAGGCTATGCGCATTGCCAATGACACCGATTATGGTCTGGGTGCGGGCGTCTGGACGCGCGACCAGAACACCGCCTACCGGGCAGGCCGCACTATTCAGGCTGGCCGTGTATGGATCAACAACTACCATAATTACCCGGCCCACGCCGCTTTCGGTGGCTACAAGAAGTCAGGCATCGGCCGCGAGAACCACCTGATGATGCTTGAGCACTACCAGCAAACCAAGAACATGCTGGTCAGCTACTCAGATAAGCCGATGGGGCTCTTCTAATACCTGCCTCTGATAGCTTGAGGCTTATTCATAAGGGGTTCCGCAGGCTCACGCTCGCCGTGAGCCTGCATCATCTACCCTTAACAGATAAACCCTATTACTCGTATGCTGCCGGGAAGCAAGCAAGCCATTGCTCAAGTAAAGACCTAACTAGTTCTGCATACGGGACTTAGGCGGATTTTGAAGTACACTAGGCTGATTCGACAGTGAGCAAGGTTCATATTCTATGCCACTGGAGGAATTTGTAGATAAGCATTGTAACGTGAATTTCATCTCTTTGAGGCCCTCAAGAAGAACTCTTCCGCAAAAGTGGAACTATAGTTTAGAAGGTTAGATGCATCAACGGAAATGAGATGGCTTTGCAATATTTTTCGATTCATAACCGCAGATACCTTGGTTCCAAAAGATCCTTACTGCCACACATCAATGCCATCATCAAAAACCTAACCAAACCCGTCAAAACCGCTGCAGACCTCTTCGCCGGAACCGGTATGGTAGGAGGAGCACTTACTGAGTCCGGCATCAATGTCACTTTTAACGATCTTCTTAGCTCAAATAGTGTCGTCCACCGAGCCTTCTATGGTCAAGGAGATTACGACATGCAAAAACTCGAAAAGATCGTCACCTTTATCAATGAGGTACCCACACAAGAGATACCTGAAAACTACTTTTCTCTCACATTTGCAGACACTTATTTCTCATATGAAAATTGCCTACTTATTGGACACTACCGTGAGCATATTGAAAGCCTCAGCAAAAGTCAGGTAATCACCCCCAGAGAAGAATCTATACTCATCACCAGTCTTATCTACGGAATGGATAAAAAAGCAGCCACGGTCGGACACTATGATGCTTACCGTATCGGACAAGCAGACACTAGCCGCATAATATTCGGTTTACCTGACATCAAGCCTCTCAAGACCACCAATACAATCCTCACTCAGGACGCAAATCAGGCAGCGGTAGAAGGCACATGGGATCTCGTGTACCTAGACCCGCCTTACAACTCCCGTCAATATAGCGACATGTATCATTTACTCGAAAATGTTGCCACATGGGAGAAAAAACCTGTTAAATATAAGGCTCTCAAAATTGATCGCACTCATATAAAAAGTAATTATTGCACCTCAAAAGCGGTGCCTGCATTTACCGATCTCATAGAAAAACTCAATACTAAATATATTCTTTTTTCCTACAATGACACCGGCGCGAGAGGCAACTCCCGCTCAGCAGCCCGTATCACTGACAGCGAAATTATCGATGCCCTCAATCGCCGCGGAAAAGTTACTGTCATCAACATTAACCATAAAGGGTTCACAACTGGTAAATCAAAAATTGGAGATATCAAAGAACGCCTCTTCCTCTGCGAAGTGAGATCACCCAGTGAATCTAAAAAAAAATTAGATCTACAAGAAATACAGGCCCAAACACAAATAAATAAGGTACCCAAAAAGCAGAAAAAACTTATTAAAAAATTAGATAATTTTCCAACATTCCTTGGCTCTCAGGAACCCTACAATATTATTCAACAAAACCAAACTAAAACTAACATCATCAAAACACCACTCAACTATACCGGCAACAAAAATAAACTCATTAACACTCTCAATCCTCTCTTTCCACCAGCTAGCTCAGGAATGCGCTTCATCGATCTCTTTGCAGGCGGAATGAGCGTAGGCCTTAACTCCGGCTACGGTAAAGTGGTCTTCAACGATATTTCTTCTGCCGTCATAGCACTCGGAAAGCTTTTTGCCACCACTGACTACCATTCTTTAGAAACCCGTATCGAAAACATTATCGATGATTTTAAACTCAGCAAAAGCTCTATCAATGGCTACGAATTCTATGGGATGAATTCTTCAAGCGGACTCGGAAAGTATAATAAAGAACCCTATATGCGCCTTCGCAAATACTTCAATTCGTTAAGCAGGCAAGATCCCGATTGGCCCATTTATCTCTTTGTGCTTGTCATTTTTGGATTCAATAATCAAATACGCTTCAATTCAGCAGGAAACTTCAATATGCCAGTAGGCAAAAGAGATTTTAACAATCGCGTGAAAGCAAATCTATACTCAACCATTCAAAAAATTAACTCAATGGATGTTGAATTCTGGAACGGCCCCTTTCACTCCTATGATTTTACTTCCAAAGATTTTCTATATTGTGACCCCCCTTACTTACTAGGTCTTGCTAGTTATAATGAGCAAGGTGCGTGGACAGATAAAGATGAGCAACAGCTAAGGGATTTCCTTGTCACTCACCATAAACGAGGGGGGTACTTTGCGTTATCCAACGTACTATTTCATAAAGGCTTAGAAAATATTTCACTCAGAGAGTGGGCTAATAATCATAAATTCACAATTGTGGAACTAAACCATAGCTACGGGAATTCCTCTTACCAACGCAAAGATAGAAATCCTTCCATAGAAACACTCATCACTAATTGGAAAGTATAAATCAAGCAATTAGAAGGTTACCACCCTAAACCATTAATTTTTCCAGTATTTTTAAGCTCTTATGCCAGAAGCTTACGTGTGAAATCTTCGTGCCAAGAGGAATTCAAAATTGAAGGGTTGAGTTCTGCCATTTCCTGCTGAATACTTCCAAGCACAGCCCCCAAATCTGCTGGACGTTGAAATAGCTCCACCAAAGTCGCAGTTTCTAATCCAAAGATTCGAGGACTAACTGTTTCTTCACCATCCTGCGAACGAGAGCCCAAAGTTGGGTAAAGCCTCATCAGAGAGGCAAACCCGAAGATTCTGGTGACATTGCGGTCTAGTTTATTAGCTACAAAAAGAGTCAATGAACCAGGAAACTCGTTCTCATAGTTAGTAGCATGACGAAGCACTGGCTCTAGTTCACCGCGGCGTTGGGTACTTGGATCCATCAATGTAGCTTCCACTAAAACCGGTAATCCATCGAAATCGAACTCGATATCTCCGCGCATGCCAGGTGCATGAGTTTCCGGTAGAAAATCACCGCCTAATGCAAGATTATAGGCATCTAAAATATCAAAGCTTCTATGCGAAGCGTAATAGAAAACAAGCCCTAAAAGATACTCATAAATCGTAGGTATAGAGGCACGCTGATCAAATTCTTGTTCAAGTTTCCTAAGTTCAGCCGAAGATCCCGGGTGATGCTCCATAATAGTTTGCAAGTGCTGTAGTACTTTCTCCAGTGGCAAGAAATCCTCAAGCATCTCATTGAATCGTCTTAGCTCCAACTCACGAGCATAATCTTCCACCTGGTCAGGTGAAATACCATAATCCTCAGAAATTGATTCTGCAGCTTTCGTATAGCAATCTTCACCTAATTCAGCTGATAACGGCTCAGTGCTACCTACATAAATTTCTGGAGCTCCTTCCAGAGCAGTTAAATTTGCTTTAAAAAAACTCCAGCTATACACCGATCGGAACTTCACTGTTTTATTTTCAAATGAAAAAACTCCCGTGGCTTGAAGGGTTCTACGATTCAAATCAAAATACTCACCACAAAGCGAGAGCATCTTAGATGCCCTGAACCGCAAAGCCAGCTCACGCCGAAATTCATCATCACTTTCCGCATGGAAGCCAGGCAAATTAATTTCACTATGAATTTGCTGCGCAGAAATCTTTTTATTACCTGCAGGCAATGACAGTTTAAAACCTTTTTTAGCCGACGAAAATTTATTGACTTCCCTTAAACGAGTAAGATTATCATCACTCGGATTATTCCGAAAATCAGCTAAAACTTCAATGAACTTCTTATAAACCTTTGTATACTCTTCACTCTTATGGCTATTAAAATATTCTGGACTGAACTCATTATTTACCGCAAAATTATCAAGAGCCGACCTAATTTCTGGTGTAAATGTCGAAGGCAAGCATTCACTAAGAATATCAACCAAACTTCTACCTTCACCAAGTTCCTGAATCTTTTCAAAAATAATAGGTGAATCTGGGCCCACTAGATAAGGGCCAAGGATAAAAATCCAACGGAACTGATCTTCCGTTAGTTCTTTACGGACCACAAGCTCTCGGATTAGAAGCTGCACAGGGGAGTAGACACTTCCGTTGGTTAGATCCGCACGATATCGAAAGACCCCACGAAACAAAGCTGAATTCGCAGGTGTCAAGTGGTTAGAGGTATCAAAATCGTCTAGAATTCCCTGGTCTCCCTCAGTTAGCGCTTTCCCCAGAGGGGTAAGAAGGCGATTATCATCGACGAGGCCCAGCTTCACCAAAGGATTAGTGTTAGTGCGAGCGCGCTGTGCACGTTTCTTTTCAGATAGCTGAGGCGTAGAACCTGACTGCGAATAAGCTTGAGGCGCTTCACGACGAAAAAAATTATATATCTCAGCCTGATATCCTTCTGCGGAAGACCATCCCACTGAAGGATCACGTCTGTTTGCAAGCACCTCCAACAAGGAGATATACGATGCGGCAACATTTTTGCGCCGAAAAGAAGTATCTCCTAAATTAGTAAGCGTCTTCGAAGTGGGGAAAACAGACATATTTAATCCTTCATAGTTGAGTTCCTTAAAAAGATTTTACCAGCATAGAGATTTATTCATAAGAGGGGGTGGGATGTGGACCCCTCTTATGAATAAGCCTCACCGTTGAGGCTTATTCAAAAGTAGACACGCACCCCACACCCACCAACTAGACAACGGCCCCACCCGCGGCAAAAATATGAGCGTTAAATCTCTACAAATAACCTCAAGCCATACCGGACAAGACCGTTGCT
>NZ_CAKMSR010000016.1 GCF_928381705.1 Rothia nasimurium
GCCACACCGAGGATTTCCCGTCGGGGGCTAGATATATGCTTCCGGAGCATATACTTTCCGGAAACCTACAGGTCAATCCGTGAAAATCCGCGATTCCGGACACACTTTTTGACCCTTAACCCGCAATGCCCCGGACTGTCGGGCGGGGGCGTCCGCTCAGCTAGCTAATCTCAACAATCACCGGGGCATGGTCCGAAGCGCCCTTGCCCTTTCGCTCTTCTCTATCAATCTCAGCGCCCACAACTCGCTGGGCCAGCGCGGGGGAGTAGAGCTGAAAATCAATGCGCATCCCCTCGTTCTTGGGGAAACGTAGCTTGGTGTAGTCCCAGTAGGTGTAGGGCACGGTGGTATGCTCACGAGCCACATCAACCAGCCCCAGAGGCTCTTCAAGAAAAGCCCTAAAGGCCGCCCGCTCAGGCTCGGTCACGTGAGTCATCTGGTTTTCCCTAAAGAAGTCGATATCCCATACATCCTCATCGAGCGGGGCAATATTAAAGTCCCCCACCAGGGCGAACTGTGCCGCGGGGTCCTGCGCTAGCCAGCTGGCGGCGTCCTTGCGGAGCTCCTCAAGCCAGGCCAGCTTATAGGGCATGTGCGGGTCATCGATACCGCGGCCGTTGGGCACGTAGAGGCTCCAGACCCGAACCCCGCCGCAGGTGGCCCCGATTGCGCGGGCCTCAACGACGGCGTCCTCACCCGGCTTGCCAAAAGCCGGCTGGTTGGTGAAGGTGCGCTGAATGTCCTCAAGCCCCACCCGGGAGGCCAGTGCCACCCCGTTCCACTGTGACAGTCCAAAATGGGCCACCTCATAGCCCGAGTACTCAAAAATCTCGTAGGGGAAGGTCTCGTCGGTGGCCTTGGTTTCTTGGATGGCTAGGACGTCTACGTCGCTGCGCTCTAGCCAGTCTTCCACGCGGTCAGCGCGGGCACGGATAGAGTTCACGTTCCAGGTAGCAATTTTCATGTCACTAGCCTAGCAACCCACCTGCCCCCTTAAAAGTGCAGATGCCTGTCACTTTAAGCAGGGCATCTGCATTTATGACAGGGTACTTGCTGTTTAAGAACTGCCTGGAATAGGCTGGGATTCGTGGGCGTTAGGTTGCTGAAGCAAAACCCGCCCCACCTCAAACGAAAGAGCATGTATGGCAGCGGCCCCCGCTATTGAATTCCGGTCTGTCACCAAGAAATACGGTGACACGGTGGTGGTAGACAACCTTAACCTCAGTATTCCTCGGGGGAGCATCACGGTTTTTGTGGGTCCCTCGGGCTGCGGTAAAACGACCTCCCTGCGCATGATTAACCGCATGGTAGAACATACCGGCGGGGAGATTCTGGTGCGGGGAGAAGCCAACACTTCTCGACCAGCCCACGAGCTGCGCCGTTCGATGGGCTATGTGCTGCAGCAGGCGGGGCTCATGCCCCACCAGAGCGTGCTCGACAACATCACCACCGTGCCCCGCCTCAAAGGGGTGTCTAAGAAGCAGGCCCGTGCCGAGGCCCTAGAACTTCTCGATACCGTGGGCCTAGACCGCGCATCTGCCAGTAAGTACCCGGCCCAGCTATCGGGTGGTCAGGCCCAGCGGGTGGGTGTGGCACGAGCCTTGGCGGGGCAGTCGGATATTTTGCTCATGGACGAGCCCTTTAGCGCCATTGACCCCGTGGTGCGGGCTGACCTGCAACAGAGTCTTCTCGACCTGCAGCAGAAGCTCCAGCGCACCATCGTCTTCGTTACCCACGATATCGACGAGGCTGTGCTCCTGGGGGACTACATCGCTGTTTTTGCACCTGGCGGCGCCATCGCCCAGTTCGGCACCCCCGAAGAGATTTTGCGCGCCCCAGCCTGCGACTATGTTGCTTCTTTCGTGGGTCGTGACCGCGGTATGCGGCGCCTGACCTTTGCCGGGGCCGAGAATGTGGCAGTTAGCCCCCTGCAGGCCGCTGAGGGCGAGGGCTGGCAGCTGAGACTAGCGGACGGACGCCCCGACGGTTGGCTGACCGGCGGCAGGCACCTGCCCGGCGGCTCCCTTTTCGTGCGGGGAGGAACCCTGCGTGATGCCCTGGATTCGGTACTCTCTTCTCCCTCAGGCTGGGGCGTTGCAGTGGATGAGCAGGGGAAGGCTATAGGCCTGCTGGAAGCCGATAACGTGCTTGAAGCAACCCGGCAGGAGCGCTACCTGCGCTACGGCCTAGAAGCTCCGTGGGCCCGTACCGAGAGCGCCGACTCCGGCGAGAACCCTGCCAGCGCGGCAGCCGGTGACGGGACGTCCGCATGAACTGGTTTCTAGCCAACCTGCCCTATATCGGGCAGCTCACCGCCCTGCACCTGGCGCAATCGGTCATACCTGTGCTGGTGGGCTTCGTCCTTGCCCTACCCCTGGCCCGCCTGGCGCTGGGACGGCGGGCAGACGGGCGCTCCACCGAGGCCTACACGACCGCCGGCCGGGTGCGCAAAGGGGCGGTCGTCAACGGCGCTGCCCTGCTCTACACCGTGCCCTCACTAGCGCTGTTTGTGCTCATGCCCCTGGTGCTGGGTACCTCCATTACTTCCCCGCTCAACGTCTACGTGGCGCTGACTATCTACGTGGTAGCCATGATGGTGCGCAGCGCCGTGGACGCCTTCGAATCGGTCTCACCCATCACTCTTGAAGCCGCCACAGCCGTGGGCTACACCCCGCTGCGCCGCTTCTGGCAGGTTGAGCTACCCCTGTCGCTACCCGTCATGATCGCCGGTTTACGCGTTGCCCTGGTCTCGAATATTTCTATGGTGTCGGTGGGCGCTGTCATTGGCATCCAGTCCCTCGGCACCCTCTTCACCGACGGCCTGCGCCGGGACCTACCGGCTGAAATCATCACCGGAATCCTGCTCACCCTCGTCCTTGCCCTCGTGCTCGACCGCCTGCTAGCCCTGGTCGGCGCCGCGCTCACCCGTTGGAGGAACCCATGATTTTTCAGGACGTCTGGGCCTGGTTCACCGCCCCCGGCGCCTGGGCGGGCACCGGCGGTATTTGGCAGCGTCTTGGCGAGCACCTGGCCTACTCCGGCCTGGTGCTGCTGGTTGCGGCGGCTATCGCCCTGCCGTTCGGTGCCTGGGTGGGGCATACCGGCAAGGGGCAGAACCTGGTCGTAGCTCTTACCGGTGCCCTGCGAGCCCTGCCCACCCTGGGCCTGCTCACTCTCTTCGCTCTCTGGCTGGGACTGGGGTTGACCGCCCCTGCGCTTGCCCTCGTCATACTGGCGATCGCCCCGCTCCTGGCGGGTACCTACGCCGGTATTGCGGCTGTGGATCCCGTTATTAAGGACGCCGCCCGCGCCCAGGGCATGACCGGCTGGCAGGTGCTCACCCGGGTAGAAATTCCCGTGGCCCTGCCCCTCATTTTCGGTGGCATTCGTAATGCGGTGCTGCAAATCATCGCAACCGTCACCGTGGTTGCCTACATCAACCTGGGCGGGCTAGGGCGCTACCTTATCGACGGGCTGGCAGTGCGTGACTACACCCGCATGGTTGCGGCCGTCCTACTCGTTGCCGCCCTCGCCCTGATCGTCGATGCTCTACTTGCCCTTGTGCAGAGGGCCCTCACCTACCCCGGACTAAGGTAAACACCCATGACATCACCCCGCCTCACCCGACGCTCCCTCTTCACCGGGGCAGGACTCGCCGCCGGGGCTCTAGGCCTTTCCGCCTGCGGCCTTGACGGCTCCACCGCCTTTGGCAGCGGGAGCGTCACCGGCACCATTACCGTGGGCTCAGCCGACTTCACCGAATCGCAAATTATCGCCGAAATCTACGCCGCAGCCCTGCGCGCCCGCGGCCTAGACGCCACCACCAGCCCCGCCATCGGTGCCCGAGAAGCCTACCTCGGAGCCCTGCGCGAAGGCACCGTCTCGGTGGTCCCCGACTACTCCGGTAACCTCCTGCTCTACTTCGACGCAGAGACCACAGCCGTCACTGCCCAAGAAATCGTGCAGGCCCTCCCCGCCGCCCTGCCCGAGGAACTGGGCGTTCTGGCAGCCTCCCAGGCAGAAAACAAGGACTCCCTGGTCGTCACCGCCGCTACCGCCGAAGAACACGGTCTGACCAGTCTGGACGACCTTACCACCCTCAGCGGCCAGCTCAGCCTAGGAGCACCCCCGGAATTCGCGGAACGAGCCTACGGCCTACCCGGCCTAGAGCGCCTCTACAGCTTCACCCCGGCGTCCTTCGAACCCATCAACGACGGCGGCGGCCCGCTCACCGTCTCAGCCCTGGCCGACGGCACCGTCGACATCGTGGACCTCTTCTCCACCGACCCCGCCATCACCGCCAACAACTTCGTGGTGCTTGAAGACCCCAAAAACATGATCCTGGCCCAGCAGGTACTACCCGTCATCAATACCCGCCAGGTCTCGGTAGCAGCCGCCCGCGTGCTCGACGAGGTATCTGCCCTGCTCACCACCGAGACCCTGATTGAGCTGAACACGCGCGTCTCCGGCGCCGAAAAAGCAGCCCCCGCCACCGCCGCGGGGGACTGGGTGAGCGAGAACTTCGCGTAAACCGTGACTCAACACCATGTTGCAAAAAGGGCAGGAGCATAGGCTACCGCCAGCGACCCTCTCGCTCCTCGCCTGGCGGCTCGTCACGATTCACGCCAGCCCCGAGCCAGCTGGCTCGTAGCCTATGCCCCTGCCCTTCCGAACGTGCGGCGGGCGTCCGCGCTCTTAGATCGCTGCGGGGAAGCTCTGCAGCTTACCGCCGATCATGGTCTCAAGCACGCGAATTACCTGGCAGGAGTAGCCGAACTCGTTGTCGTACCAGACGTAGAGAATGGCGTTATCGTCACCGGAGGTGATGGTGGCCAGGCCGTCCACTACACCGGCGGCGCGGGAGCCCACGAAGTCGGTTGATACGACCTCGTGTGAGTCGGTGTAGTCGATCTGGCGGCGCAGGTTGGAGCGCAGGGAGCGCTCGCGCAGCAGGTTGTTGAGTTCTTCCTTGGAGCCGACGGGCTTGTCGAGCTGCAGGCTCAAGATAGCCATAGACACATCGGGGGTGGGAACGCGGATGGCGTTACCGGTCAGCTTGCCCTCCAGCTGGGGCAGGGCCTTAGACACTGCCTTAGCGGCGCCGGTTCCGGTAATGACCATGTTCAGGGCAGCGGAGCGGCCACGACGATCGCCCTTGTGGAAGTTATCAATCAGGTTCTGGTCATTGGTAAAGGAGTGGACGGTCTCAACGTGGCCGCGCTTGACCCCGAAGACCTCGTCCATCACGGCCAGCACGGGGGTGATGGCATTGGTGGTGCAAGAGGCTGCTGACAGGACGGTGTCGCTATCTTCGATGATGTCGTCGTTGACGCCGCAGACGATGTTCTTGACGCCCTTGCCGGGAGCGGTGAGTAGGACGCGCGCAGCCCCCTTAGCCTGCAGGTGGCGGGAGAGGCCGTCCTTGTCGCGCCAGCGGCCGGTGTTATCAACCACGATAGCCTTGTCGATGCCGTGGGCGGTGTAGTCAACCTCAGCCGGGTCGGAGGCGTAAATGAATTTGATGGGGGTGCCGTTGGCGATGATGGTGGAGTTCTCTTCGTCCACGCGGATAGTGCCCTTGAAAGCGCCGTGGACGGAGTCGCGGCGCAGCAGGGAGGCGCGCTTGTAGAGGTCGTTGTCGGTGTTCTTGCGAACAACAACCGCGCGGAGTTTGGGGCCGGCGCCGGTGGAGCGCTCCAGCAGAATGCGGGCCAGCAGGCGGCCGATGCGGCCAAAGCCGTAGAGTACGACGTCCTGTGAGGCAGCTTCAATCTGGCCCTTCTTGCCGACGACGGGAGCCAGTTCTTCCTTCAGCCAGGCCTCAAGATCACCGGCACCAGAAGCCTCAAACTTGCGCTGCAGGCTGGCCAGACCCAGCGAGCAGGCACCCAGGTCAAGGGTGCTCACAATTTCAAGGATCTTCAGGGAATCAGCCGGGTTCAGCTCAACATCATCAATCTGACGGGCAAAACGGTGGGCCTTCAAAATCTGGATAACAGACTTGTTGATCAGGCTGTGGCCGTGAATAGAGACAACCACATTGTTCTCTCGATTCAGCTTGCCAATCAGGGGGATCATAGCCTCGGCTTCAGCCTCGGAGGCAAGCCACTGCTCGTGAGCGTTGTCGGCAGAAATAGTCATGGTGTGACCTCTTCCTCGATGAGTAGCGTCATTGAACTCATCGGTTAGCAGCGCGGCGGTGCGCTGGTAGCTGGTGACTGGCGGCCCACACCCCGATTCATGCACGGGCACGACGAGCTGGTGGGCACTACAGACCTAAGTTTATAGTTTGTTCTCTCACATGTGGAGTTTGTGACGCGAAACTTCTCTGAGGCCGGGGCCACAGCCGGTAAAATAAGGGCATGCTCACTGTCATTGGCGAAGCCCTCGTAGATGTTGTCCAGCGCCCCGGCGCCGAATCCCACGCCCACCCCGGCGGTTCCCCCATGAACGTTGCCGTTGGCGTCTCCCGTCTGGGCCACGAGGCCCAGTTCATTGGCCGCTACGGCAAGGACGCCTACGGTGAACTTATCGACGCGCACCTGCGCGCCTCGGGCGTCCTGCTCCCTGTCGGTGCTGACGCCAAAAAGACCTCCGTTGCCCAGGCAACTATTGGCGAAACCGGCGCCGCTGAGTACGAGTTCGATATCGACTGGTCACTCGACGCTGCCCAGGCGGCGCTCGACGAGGTGGGCAAGAACGCCACCGCAGTGCACGTGGGGTCTATCGGTGCCATGCTAGAGCCCGGTGCGTCCGCTGTGCTCAACACCGTCAAGCAGGCAGCCCCCCACGCCCTGATTTCTTACGACCCCAACTGCCGGCCCTCCATCGTGCCCGATGCAGCAGAGGCTCGCGCCTGGGCCGAGGGCATCGTGCGCCAGGCCGATGTAGTCAAAGCCTCTGACGAAGACCTGCTCTGGCTCTACCCGGGCCGCACCCTGGAAGAATCCGCTCAGTCCTGGCTTGACCTCGGGGCATCCCTGGTGGTCGTCACCCGCGGTGAGATGGGCCCCTGGGCGATTACCCGCAAGACGTCACCCGACGGCATCGCCCTGCCCGCCTACCGGGTAGAGGTTGCCGATACCGTGGGCGCAGGCGACTCCCTCATGGCAGCCCTCATTGCGGCCCTGCTCGATCGAGACATCAAGGGCAAGGGCGCCCGCGCTGCCATTGAGCTGCTGAGCAAGGACGACCTCAAGGAAATTCTGGCCTTCGCAGCGGTTGCCGCCGGCATCACCGTCTCTCGCGAAGGGGCTAACCCGCCCAGCCGCGATGAACTGAACGCTGTGCTCTACCCGCAGGGCTAGTTCCTCCGCTCCCCTCCCGAGGGGACCGCAAAACTAAAGAAGGACCGCATATTTTGCGGTCCTTCTTTAGTTTTCAGGTCCCTTTTCGTGAGGGGGGGATAGTCAGTAGACTGGTTAGTGCATAGCCAAAGCCCATCAACGACGAGGAGGCCCCTCATGCTCAACCGTGAACCCTACGCAGACCTGCCTGACCTACCCACCTTCACGCTCACGTCCGCCGATATCACCGAGGGAGAGACCCTGCCCCGCGCCCAGGTCTCCGGCATCATGGGCGCAGGCGGCGAGGACGTCTCGCCCCAGCTCTCCTGGAGCGGCTTCCCCGAAGAAACCAAGTCCTTTGTGGTGACCTGCTTTGACCCGGACGCCCCCACCCCCTCAGGCTTCTGGCACTGGGCAGCCTCTAACATCCCCGCCTCGGTCACCGAGCTGGCCACCGGCGCCGCCGAAAACCTGCCCGAAGGGGCCCTGGGGCACCTCAACGACGGCGGTACCCGCGGTTTCGTTGGCGCAGCCCCGCCCGCCGGCCACGGCCCCCACCGCTACATCTTCTGCGTCACCGCCGTTGACGTGGAAAAACTCGACATCGACGAAAACGCCAGCCCCGCCGTGGTCAACTTCAACCTCTTCTTCCACGGCATCGCCCGAGCCTTCTTAACGGCGACCTACGAAGAAGAGAACTAGAGGGCTTGCCTAAAGATAGATGAAGCAGACTCACAGCGAAGCTGCTGGCTCGGCGGCTGGCGTGAATCGCTGGTGATGAGCACCGAGATTCCGAGCGCGCGAGGAAAATAAATCTCGGTGCGAATCTGGCGAGCTTGCGAGCCAGCTCGCGAACCAGCGAGAGGGTCGGCAGCGAGCGTGAGTCTGCGGAATCTTTCTAGCAAGCCTCTAGAATGTAAAGCATGATTAAACTGATTGCCAGCGACCTGGATGGCACCCTCATCGGGAGCGATTTCAGGTTCCGTCCCCGCACCCTGCAGGCCCTGCACGCGGCGGCGGATGCTGGCGTCCGTGTCGTCTTTGTGACCGGTCGCCCCTTGCGCTGGTTGGCTCCCGTGCTGGAGCAGCTGGGCGAGGAGTGGAACGGCGAGAACTCTTTTGCCTTCTGCTCTAACGGTGCGGTGACGTTCGATATTGCCCGTTCGCAGGTGGTTGCCACCCGTACTATCAGCGGGGCTGAAACTTTGGCCCTGCACGCCGAGTTGGAGCAGGCTTTCCCGGGAGCTCTCTATATCGCGGAGACCCTGGAGCATGTCTACGTGCAGGGAACCTATGACCCGCACGTGCAGGAAGACACCAGCAAGGTGGTTGAGGGGCGGTTGGAAGAGGTTCTGGCGCCCGACGCTGAGGTAGTGAAATACCTGCTATTCCGGGACGGTGCGGTACCTGCCGACCTACTGGCCCACGTGCAAGAAATCGTGGGGGAGCGGGCATCTGCAACCCGCTCTGCCCCCTACCAGCCCCTGGTGGAAATTGCGCAGCGGGGGCTGAATAAGGGCCGGGTGCTGGCTGACTTTGCGGCTTCGCTGGGCATTGGCCCTGATGAGGTGGCTGCTTTTGGGGATATGCCCAATGACTTTGAGATGCTGGACTGGGCAGGTCACGGCTACGTGATGGCATCGGGTCTGCCGGAGCTCAAAGACCGGGTGGGGCGTATCTGCCCGGGGTTTGAAGAGGACGGCGTTGCCCAGATTATCGAGCGCATGCTGGCTGAACGCCAGGGGCGCCAGTCCTAAGTTACTGGCCGGTAATATACTGGTTCTTATGCCTTCACACGCATTTTCATCGTCTTCGCCTGATCACACCCAGATTTATGCCCACAGAGGGCTTGCTATAGACCAGGCTGAAAACACCGAGGGAGCTTTCCGTTGCGCCCTCGATGCTGGGGCCCACTGGATCGAAACCGACGTGAACACCACCGCTGACGGCCAGGTGCTGGTTTTTCACGACCCCACCCTCAATCGTTTGGTGGGCCGCCCGGGCCGGGTGGCTGAGATGACCTGGAATCAGCTGCGTGACCTGAATCTGGTGGACGGCGGTCAGATTCCCCGCCTGCGCGACATGCTTGAGGCCTTCCCCGAGACCCGCTTCAACATTGACCTGAAGGACGCCGGTTCGGCGGCCGAGGTTGTGCGAGTGCTGGTAGCTGCCGGTGCGGTAGAACGGGTGCGACTGGCGTCCTTTTCCGAGCGCCGCCTGCGGCAGGCGCAACGGGCGGCCCAGAATCTAGGGGTACAGATTCCCCTGAGCGCCTCACAGCCCGCCTTTACTTTCTTTTATGTCTTATCACGCATACACCCTAGCCTATGGGGTGTTTTGAAGCCGCTAACTGGCAAGTTTATGCTGCCCTTTGATGCGGTGCAGGTCCCTGCCTATCACCGGGTGGCTGGCCGCCGCCTGCGTATTGTGGACCGTAAACTGCTGGCTGCTGCCCGCCGCGCGGGAGTGGAGGTGCACGTGTGGACGATCGACGATGAACGCACCATGCGGGAACTGATAGCCCTGGGGGTTGACGGAATCGTCACCAACCGCAGCGACCTGCTCGCAGGCGTCCTCGCCTCCTCCCGGTAGGTACCATTTAAACTAGAAAAACCCACGAACTAGGTGGGTTTTTCTAGTTTAAATGGTACCTACTGTCAGGTGAGGGGCTAGTGGACGTCGCCCTTAGCCTCGCTCGGAGTCAGCGGCTCGGGGTGAGCCTTGGAGGCCTTATTGAGCGCAGCCATCAGGTGGTAGACCACCAGGGTTGCGGCGGTGCCCAGAGCGATACCGGCGAACTGCAGGTCGCCGATATCCCAGGTGTAGTCAGCAATACCAACAATCAGGGCCACGGACGCGGCAGTCAGATTGACCTGGTTGGAGAAGTCCACGCGGTTCTCCACCCAAATGCGCACACCCAGCATGCCGATCATGCCGTAGAGCACGGTGGCAGCCCCACCCAGCACGCCGGCGGGAACAGAGGCCACCGCGGCACCGAAGACCGGGAAGATAGAGAGCAGGACGGCGAAAATCGCAGCGACCCAGTAGGCGGCGGTGGAGTAGACCTTGGTTGCTGCCATAACACCGATGTTTTCAGCGTAGGTGGTGGTACCTGAACCGCCACCGGCACCGGCCAAGGTGGTGGCCAGGCCGTCAGCCATGAGGGCACGGCCGGAGTACTTATCGAGGTTATCCCCGGTCATCAGGGCAACGGACTTTACGTGACCGATGTTCTCGGCAACCAGCACCAGAATGACGGGGATGAAGAGGCCAGCCAGGTTCCAGTGGAACTCTGGGTGCTGGAAGTGGGGTAGGCCGATCAGGCCCTGCTCAGCCCAGGTCTTTTCGATGGTGGTGAAGTCAAGCTCACCGCGCACAACGGCGGTGATGTAGCCGATGATAACGCCCAGCAGGATCGACAGGCGGCCAATCATGCCCTTGAAGAGTACAGAAATCAGGATGATGGAGCACAGGGTCACCAGGGCGGTAACGGGCGCTTCCATGAAGTTATTCTTAGCGGACGGAGCCAGGTTGAAGCCAATGAGCGCCACGATGGAGCCCGTGACTACCGGGGGCATGAGCTTGGTCAGCCAGCCGGTTCCGGCGACCTGAACAATCAGGCCAACAATGAACAGGGAGACACCTGCCATGACGATACCGCCCAGGGCACCGCCGGGGCCGTACTGGTTGGTGGCCGCTGCCAGGGGCGCGATAAAGGCAAAGGACGAACCCAGGTAGGAGGGCACACGTCCTGCGGTGATGAGCAGGAAGAGCATGGTGCCGGTACCCGAGAAGAAAAGGGTGGTGGCCGGTGGGAAGCCGGTCAGCAGGGGCACCAGGAAGGTCGCACCGAACATAGCAACGACGTGCTGCGCGCCGATACCGATGGTGCGGCCCCAGGTGAGGCGTTCGAGGGGGCGGACGACCCCGCCCGGGGTGATGTTCTTGCCGTCGCCGTGCAGGGACCAGGCGAGGCCGAGCTGGGAGCCCTTTTTGGGCTGGGAACCGTTAGACATGAGATGCTTTCGCAGTGTGTGGGTAAATCGTCCTTATTTTACGCCGTGGAAGAGGTGAGCGGACGGCTGTGGTTTCAGCGGGTATGTGTGATGTTGGCTGAGATTCTGCGTAGCGCAGACCAACTCAAAAATATGTATCAGGGTTTGCACCGTGCGAAACGCACAGAAATAAATGAAATATTACACCCTCTATGAGATGGGGGTCATCGACAGGTAAACTAAGTATGCCTACTCTTTAAAGGAGAGACTCCTGCCGTCCTAGCCTCGTGCCTGACGGCTCCCACCGCCGCCGACCCTAAGAGCCGATACGTGACCATAGTTCTAGCGCTTTTCCTGCTTGTGTCCATAGTGACCCCCTGGCTCTACCGCCGCATGGGCACCTCAACCTTCTACCTGCTGGCCGCGATTCCAGCTGCCGTGCTTGCCCTGGTTCTGACCAAAACCGGCCAGATTCTCGGTGGCACCCCCTGGAGCGAGAGTTACCAGTGGATTCCCGAGCTGGACATGGCACTCACCTTCCGCATGGACACCCTTTCGTGGGTCATGAGCCTGCTGGTCCTGGGTGTAGGCTCCCTGGTGCTCTTCTACTGCGCCAGTTACTTCAAGCACTCCACCGGCGATAACGGCCAGTTCGCGGCCTACCTCTTCGGTTTTGCTGGTGCTATGTTTGGCCTGATTACCGCAGATGACTTCATTCTCATGTTCATCTTCTGGGAAATCACCACCATTCTCTCCTACCTGCTGATTGGCTACTCCCGCCACCGTCTCTCGGCCCGCCGTTCTGCCTTGCAGGCCCTTACCGTCACTACCGCAGGTGGCCTGGCCATGCTGGTGGGCATCGTCATTCTGGGCTACAGCCTGGGCACCTACTCCCTGGCTGAACTCGTGGACCAAGGCCCCGCCGTTCTAGAAGCCGCTATCGACGGTCGCGGCCCCCTCAGCTACGGTCTTCTCTCCGCTGCCCTGGTGCTGATTCTCTGCGGTGCGCTCTCTAAATCAGCTATCTTCCCCCTGCACTTCTGGCTACCCGGGGCTATGGCTGCTCCCACACCCGTTTCTGCTTACCTGCACGCGGCGGCTATGGTCAAGGCCGGTATCTATATCCTGCTGCGCCTGGCCCCCGGCTACGGCGAGGTGACGATCTGGCAGAACGTCCTGATTATCTTCGGTGCCTTCACTATGGTGTTCGGCGGCTGGGCCGCCCTCAAGCAAACCGATCTCAAGCTGATTCTGGCCTACGGTACTGTCTCGCAGCTGGGCTTCCTGGCCCTGGTGATCTCGGGGGGAACTCCGGACGCCATCTACGCGGCTATGGCGCTCATGGTGGCTCACTCCCTGTTCAAGGCGACCCTCTTCCTCTCGGTCGGTATTATCGACCACCAGTCCGGTACCCGCGACATCCACAAGCTCTCGGGTATCTATCGCCGTGCCCCTAAGCTGGCTATCGTCGCCACTATCTCAGCGGCTTCGATGGCGGGTATTCCGCCCCTGGCAGGTTTCGTGGCCAAGGAAGCGGTACTCGAAACCTACCTCTCCCACACCACCGGCTGGCAGGGGGCAACCACCCTGATCGCCATCGTCCTGGGCTCTATTCTCACTTTCGCCTACTCAGCCCGCTTTGTCTGGGGTGCCTTCGCCATCAAGCCCTACGCCTACATGCACAAGGAAGGCGTCAAGTACTGCCGCGTAGAAAAGGGCACCGCCGACTTCGAAGAGGTCGATAATGGCGATGTCGATATCAACACCCGGGCCCTAGACCGCAACCGCCGCGGCCAGAAGCTCAGCCCCGACACGGCCTTCCACCCGGTCTCCTTCACCTTCCTCTTTGCCCCGGCGGTGCTGACCGTCCTGACTATCGTCTACGGCCTCTACCCCGAGCCGGTGCACTTCTTCGTCAAACCCTTCCTCAAGGCCTTCCCAGAGACTGCAGCCGAACTTGAGCTCCATCTGGCCCTGTGGCACGGCGTCACCCCGGCTCTGCTGACTTCCCTGGTCATCATGGCCATCGGTACCCTGCTCTTTATCTTCCGCAAGCAGATTGAAGAGCTACAGGGCATTCTTCCCTCGGCCCCCAGCGCCTCTATCGTCTACCGCGACGTGATTGACGGGCTTGACCGTCTGGCCGTGTGGGTCACCGGTATGACCCAGCGAGGCTCCCTGGCCTTCTACCTGGGCGTTATTCTGATTACCGCGGTGGTGGTGCCCTTCGCAGCCCTCTTCATCAATGAGACCCCGCCGCTGGCCAATGTACGCGTTTCTGAGTCCCCGGCCCAGTGGTCGATTGCCGTGGTCATGATTGTGGCTGCCCTGGTCGTGGTCTTCGTGCGCAAGCGCTTTTTGGCCATCATGATGGTTTCGGTGACCGGCTACGGTATGGCCATTCTCTTCGCCCTGCGCAGCGCCCCCGACCTGGCTACCACCCAGCTGCTGGTTGAAACCATCGTGCTAGTAGCCTTCGTGCTGGCTATGCGCGTGCTGCCCCGCCAGATTCCCCGCATCCGCTCCAAGGACGGCAAGGACGGCGCCCACAAGACCCTGCGCGTTATCATCGCCCTAGGCTTCTCGGCCCTGATGATGGCCCTGGCCATGTTCACCTTCTCATCCCGCTCCCTCGACCCGATCTCACTCGAGATGCCTCGCCTGGCCTACGAAATTGGTCACGGCTACAACGTGGTCAACGTGACCCTGGTCGACATGCGCGGCTGGGACACCTTCGGTGAAATCTCGGTGCTGGCTCTGGCCGCCACCGGCGTTGCCTCCCTGCTCTTTATCGAAGGACGCGCCGACTCGGCGTCCGCGCGCAGGCTTGACACCCAGGCCATGAAGAAAATCGAGAGCTCTTTCGCCAAGCGCACCCAGATCACTGTGGCCCAGCGCGTGGCCGGCCAGTTCTCGTCGGTCGAGCGTGACCCCTTCATTGTGGCAGGCCGTACCCTGCCCCCAGAATCCCGCTCGATTCTGCTGGAGGTTATGACCCGCCTGCTCTTCCATACCCTCATCATCGTCTCCTTCTACATGCTGATTGCCGGTCACAACCTGCCCGGCGGCGGCTTCGCAGGTGGCCTGATGATAGGTTTGGCCTTTGCCGTGCGCTACCTGGCCGGTGGCGGCGCGGAGCTGCGGGCAGCGTCCCCCTTCTCCGCCGGTACCTTCCTGGGAGCTGGCCTGGGCATTTCCACCCTCTACGCCCTGGCTCCTGCTCTGTGGGGCGACCCCGTATTCTCCAGCTACGTGCTGGACTTCTGGATGCCGGTCTTTGGTGATGTTCACTTCGTCACCGCTACCATCTTCGACATCGGCGTCTACCTGCTGGTGATCGGCCTGGTGCTCGATATCCTGCGTAGCCTGGGTGAGCGCATTGACCTCAAGCTGGTAGCCGAGCGCCGCAAGAGAGAAAAGCAAGCCCGCGACAAGGCACGAAAGGCATAAACCATGATTATCGACCTCAGTCTAATCTTGGTCATGGGCGTGCTCTACGCCGTGGGGGTCTACCTCATTCTTGACCGCTCCATGACCCGCGTGCTCCTGGGCCTCATGCTCATGACCAACGCGACCAACATCCTGATTCTGCACGCGGGCGGTCCCGCCGGTCTGGCGCCCTTCTACAGTAAAGACATTGCAGCAGAGGACTACTCCGACCCGCTCCCGCAGGCTCTGATTCTGACCGCTGTGGTGATTTCCTGTGCGGTCACCGCCCTGATCCTGGGCATCATCTACCGCTCCTGGCTGCTGTCTAAGGCCGACGAAATCACCGACGATGCCGAAGATATTCGCGTGGCGGAGCAGGACGCTTTCGATAAGGAAGAGGACGCCGCCGCCGAGTTCGATGCCTCGGAGTTCGACGCTGACGAAGCGACCCGTGAAAAAGCATTCAACGAAGCAGAAGAGAAGAAGAAAATCAGTCAGACAAGCGCCCAGCAGACCGTGTCAAAGAAGGGGGACTAGCCCATGGATATTGCCCAGCTCGCCCCCCTCTGCATCATCATTCTCTTCCTGGCCGCCGCCATTACCTTCATCTCGAAGAAGGACAGCGTGCAGCGTGTCATCGCCTTCGCTGCGGTAGCTATTACCCTGGTTTTTGAGGCCCTGCTCCTGGCCTCGGTTTGGGACGTCGCGCCCCAGACCGTGCACCTGGCAGGCTGGGAGGCCCCCTTCGGCATCACCATGGTGGTAGACCAGCTCTCGGCGCTTATGCTGGTGGTTTCGTCTACCATCTCGCTGGCGGTGCTGGTCTTTGCCACCGGTCAGAATCTGCAGGACGAGGACGACGAAGTACCCATCTCGGTCTTCTACCCCACCTACCTGCTGCTGCTGGCGGGCGTCTCTAACGCCTTCTTGGCGGGGGACCTCTTCAACCTCTACGTGGGCTTTGAGATCCTGCTCATGGCCTCCTACGTGCTGATTACCATGAACGCTAACACCCCGCGTATCCGGGCGGGCGTGACCTACGTGGTGGTTTCGGTTGTCTCATCCATGCTCTTCCTCACCGCTATCGGCTTTGTCTACGCCTCGGTGGGCACCATCAATATGGCTGACCTATCGCTGAAGCTGGGTACACTGCCTGAGGGCACCCAGATGCAGCTGCACCTCATGCTGCTCATTGCCTTCGGCATTAAGGCCGCGGTCTTCCCGCTCTCCCTCTGGCTACCCGACTCCTACCCCACGGCCCCGGCTCCCGTGACCGCCGTCTTCGCGGGCCTGCTGACCAAGGTGGGCGTCTACGCGATTATTCGTACCGAGACCCTGCTTTTCCCCGAAGGACGCCTGGATACGCTTCTGGGGGTCGTGGCAGGTTTGACTCTGCTGGTGGGTATCCTGGGTGCCCTGGCCCAGGGCGATATCAAGCGTCTGCTCTCCTTTATCCTGATTAGCCACATCGGCTACATGATCTGGGGCATCTCACTGGGCAACGAGCTGGGCCTGACCACCGTGGTCTTCTACATCGCCCACCACATCGTGATTCAGACCGGCCTCTTCATGGTGGTTGGCCTGGTAGAGCGCAGGGCAGGCTCCACTAACGTGCGTCGCCTGGGTGGCATGATGAAGACAGCCCCCGTCCTAGCCCTGCTCTATTTCATCCCCGCCATCAACCTGGGCGGTATCCCGCCCTTCTCCGGCTTCATCGGTAAGGTCGGTTTCATCGAGGCCTCCGTAGAAAACGGCGGTGCCCTGGCCTACATCAACGCGGGTGTGGGCGTCCTGGTCTCCCTGCTGACCCTGCTGGCCCTAGCCCGCGTATGGAACAAGGCCTTCTGGCGCCCCGCCAAGGAAGCCGAAGATCCCACCCCTGAGCTGGTGATGGCCGAGCACTCCGATGACCCTGCCCATTACGAGACTAAGCCGATTCCGGCGTCCATGATGGCCTCCACCGTCTCCCTGGTTGCGGTGGGTGTGCTCATTACCCTCTTCTCAGGCCCCCTCTTCCAGCTGGCAGATAACGCCTCAGACAACCTCTTTGACCCCGACATGTACATCAGCTCGGTCTTTGGCCCCGACGCCCCCAGCCGGGCCGAGTACCTGGAACAGCAGATTGTCGATAACCACTCCCAGGAGGTGAACCAGTGAAAAAGCCCGACCTCTCACGCGAGAGCCTGATTCACGCTATCCCGCCCTTCCTCTGGCTGATCTTTGTCTGGTGCGCCCTCTGGCAGGACTTCTCCCTGCCCTTCATCGCCTTCGGCGCGGTGCTGGCAGCCCTGACCATGTCGGTCTTCCGACTGCCCACCCTCTACCTCTCCAACCGCTTCAACATCTTCTACGCGGCGAGATTTGTGGTGGAGCTCTTCTGGAACATCGCCAAAGCATCGATTGAGGTCATGTGGCTAGCTGCCACCTTCCGTCCGCCCCTGCGCAACTCGGTAGTGGCCGTACAGCTACGCACCCGCTCCGACCTGCTACTGACCGCCGTCTCGCACACCATGTCGCTGATTCCCGGCTCCGTGGTGGTTGAGGTAGACCGTTCCCTCTCGGTGCTCTACTTCCACGTGCTCAACACCTCCACCCCGGAGGAAATCGAGCGGTTCACCCGCCAGGTGGCCTACTTTGAAGACCTGATTATCAAGGCCGCCGGCAGCCGCGAAGAATACGACGCCCTCAAACAGGACGAAGAAGCCGACCGCGCAGCCAGCCGAAAGGAGCACGCATGACCTGGGCTATCTGGGCCACCGGCCTGATTCTGACCCTAGCCACCTGGGGCACCGTCTACCGCGTCTGGAAGGGCCCTGCCCTGCTAGACCGTGTGCTCGCCAGCGATGTGCTGCTCTCCATCCTGACCGCCGCGCTCTGCGTCCTGATGATTTACACCGACAGCCAGTTCTTCCTCATTCTGCTGGTGGCGCTCGCCATGATTGGTTTTGTGGGGTCGGTGACCGTGGCCCGCTTTGCTGATAACTCCAAGGCGGACGAGAGTACCCCGGTCTCCCGTTTGCACGAAGGACGCTCCCGCCGCCGCTCCCGGAAGAAGGGGAGCAAGTACGCCCCCGGGGAACTGGCAGAAGATACTGACAAGGAGGGGCAGGAAAGTGCCCACCCCGTGCGTGCCAGCAAGGATTTGGGGGAGTAAACCATGAATCTCGATACCGTTTTTGATGCCCTAACCATCATCTGCATGATTCTGGGTGCCCTCATGTCGCTGGGTGCCGCTATCGGTCTGGTACGTTTCCCTGACCTGCTCACCCGCCTGCATTCGGGCACCAAGCCCCAGGTCTTCGGTATGATTCTCATGCTGCTGGCGGTGGCTTTCCACTTCCGCTCCCTGGAGCTGCTGCCGGTGCTCCTAGTGATTTTGCTGCTGCAGATGCTTACTATCCCCATCTCAGGGCACATGATGGGCCGCTCCGGCTACCGCAACAAGCACTTCCGCAAGGACGACCTGCGCCACGATGACCTGCGCGCCCTGGTCGACGAGGTGGAGGGGAACTAGGGGACTAGCCCACGGGCGTCCGCCTGCCCCTATTCCCGCAAGGGGACCAGAAAACCAAAAAAGGACCGCGAAATATGCGGTCCTTTTTTGGTTCTGCGGTCCCCTTGTGAGGAGTGAGAAGAAACTAGCGAATACCCGCCATCTTCTTCACAATCCAGCCGTTCAGTGCCCAGAGAGCCACACCGATACCGATGGTCACAACACCCAGCGTGGTGAAGTAGGCAACCTCGGTCTCGAGTGAGTAGAACCGACCCAGCCAGCCGGCCAGTACAGTGCCCAGGGAGATGGAGGTGAAATAGAGCGCTACCATAGCTACACGGTGCTTCTCGGGAGCTAGCTTGGTCGCTAGAGAAGACCCTACCGGTGAGATAGAGAGCTCGCCCATGGTGCAGATAAAGAGAATCAGCACAATCCACATGAAATTCACGTTGGTGTTGCCCGCCTGAGTTAGGAAGATGAGGAAGGCGATACCGATGAGAATAAGAGCGATAGCGAATTTGACCGGGGTCGTGGGCTGGCGATCACCGAGCTTAGTCCACATGGCCGTGAAAACAGCACCGAAGATGATGATGAACACCGGGTTGATGGAGTTCATGAACTCGGGAGTAAGCTGCAGACCCAAGATATTCCAGTTGATACGTGACTCTGAGTAGACTGCCAGCACGGTGAACTGCTGCTGGAAGAGGGCCCAGAAAGCTACGTTACCAATGAACATAGGAATGAAAGAGACCACGCGGGAGTGCTCTTCAGAAGTAGTGAGCTTGGAGGTCAGCAGGGTATAGAAAAGCAAAGCTGCGCACACAGCCACGGTGCACATAACCCAGGTAGCCAAGTTAGCAGGGTTGATGAGACCGGTGAAGACCAGAACGAGGATAACAGCAACAATAGCTACCGCTGCAAGGGAGTAGGTACGCTTCTCGCTGGCGGTTAGGGGCTGGGAGAGCTGGTGGACGGACGCCGGTAGGTTCTTACGGGTCAGCGAGTACTGGATGAGGCCAGCAGCCATACCCAGAGCAGCCAGGCCGAAGCCAACGTGGAAGCCGTAGTTTTCGCGCAGAATGCCGGTGAGCATGGGGCCGAGAAGGGCACCAATATTCACGCCGATGTAGAAGATTGTGAAGCCACCGTCTCGGCGGGGGTCGGTCTTGCTGTAGAGCGATCCGACGAGCACAGAAGCGTTGGTCTTAAGGCCGCCAGAGCCAATAGCAACTAGAACCAGACCTGCAATAACACCGGCAGCACCGGGCAGAATCGCCAGAGCGATATGACCTGCCATGATGGCCCAGGCTGAGTAGTAGAGGGTGCGCTCGGGGCCGAGCACACGGTCACCGAGGAAGCCGCCCACCACAGCCATAAGGTAGACCATGCCACCATAGGCACCCATAACGCCTGCTGCTGAGGCCTCACTGAGCAAGCCAAGACCACCACGGTCAGCCTCCCAGTAGAGGTAGTAGAGCATGATGACCTGCATGCCGTAGAAAGAGAAACGTTCCCAGAGTTCTACCGAGAAAAGGTTAGCTAGCATACGGGGGTGTCCAAAGAACCCCCGGTCGTTACTTGAGGTGTCTGCTGGGTTCGGCGGTGTCGCCGCAGGCAGAGTAGACATATCGACTCGCTTATATAGATAGGAAAACCGTGTGTGCACGGTATCTGTTCGGTAGGTAACGATACTCTAATCAGCTGGCTTAGTTAAACCCGTCAGTCACTTTTCTTTAGGTTTAGGCTGCGGGCTATTAGAGTTAGTGGCGACAGCACTTAGATATTTTTATCGTGAAGGAGACCCTTATGAACGACGATTTACGCCAGGTAACCGTTGATGAAATTCCCGCAGACGCCAAAATCCTTGACGTGCGTGAAGACTACGAGTGGGTAGAAGGCCACATCGAAGGCGCCCAGCACATCCCCCTAGGCGAGGTGCCCGAACGCTACGGCGAAGTTCCCCTCGACGAGGACGTCTACGTCATCTGCCGCGCCGGTGGCCGCTCCCTGCGCGCTGCAGCCTACCTCACCCAGTACGGCTTCGACGCCATCAACGTCATCGGCGGTATGGGTGCCTGGCAGGACGCCGAAAAGCCCATGGTCTCAGAAAATGGCGAAACCCCTCAGGTTCGCTAACTCGATGGCCGGTAGCTACGGTTTTACCTGTGCAAGCCACCCTTAACGCCAGCCCCGAGCCAGGCTTGCGCAGGTAAAACCTCCGCCCCGCCTCTTAAGCGCCAGCCCCGAGCCAGGCTTGCGCAGGTAAAACCTCCGCCCCGCCCGTTAAACGCCACCTCCGAGCCAGGCTTGCGTAGGTAAAACCTCCGCCCCGCCCCCAACACACCCGCGCAGGTAAAACCTTCGCCTGTCTCGTTACAATAAGTCGGTGACCTCTCTAACCTGTCGTGTCCTGAACTTTCCGGTAGAACCCGCCGCCGCCTTCCCCGTGCTGGCTGGTAGTCCTGCGTATGCTTTTTGGCTGGATTCAGCCCGCGACGAGTCGCCTATGTCCCGCTACTCCTACCTGGGGGCGCCCCTGGACGGGGGAGTGCTGCGCTATGCGCAGCCGGGGCAGGTTGATATGCTCGATACGAGCGGACGCCCGTACCAGGTTTATCGCGACAGTATTTGGCAGGTGCTCCCCGACTTCCTGGAATCCGCGCCCCGCCCCGAACTCGATGAGGGTCAGGACGTCCCGCCCGCCGACGTCCTACTGGGCGGCTATGTGGGGTTTATGGGCTATGAGGCCCACGCAGACCTAGAAGTCACCGCCTTCCACAGCGAACACCCCCAGCGGGTGGCCCGCACCCCCGACGCCCTCTGGATGCCTGCCACCCACTACCTAATCTACGAGCACGATAGCGGGAAAGCCTGGCTGGTTGGCCCCGCTGACTGGGTTGAAGAGACCACGCAAAAACTGCTTAAAACCAGCTCTTCACCTGAATCTATAGCCGGTCAAGAATATGCTTCGCGGGTAGTTTTACCCGACTTCCCCCTGCCCGATCGAACGGACTATCTAGCTGCTATTGCCGCAGCCCAGGCTGAGATCGCTGAGGGCAACAGCTACGAGGTGTGCCTGACGGCTGAGACCTCCCAGCAGCTGCCTACCCCACTGGGTGCCGATGAACTTCTGAGCCTCTATCTGGCCCAGCGGCAGGCTAACGCCGCCCCCTATGCCGCCTTCTTGCGGTGCGATGACTTCACGGTGCTCTCATCCTCGCCCGAGAAGTTCTTGACCGTCACCGCCGGCGGCCGCGCCGAAGCCAAGCCCATCAAAGGCACCGTGCCGCGGGGCGCGTCCGCTCATGAAGATGCCCAGGCCGCTGCCTGGCTTGCGAATGACCCCAAAACCCGGGCCGAAAACCTCATGATCGTGGACCTGCTCCGTAACGATCTTTCTCTGGTCTCCCACCCCGAGAGCGTGCGGGTGCCGGTGCTGATGGGGGTGGAGTCCTACTCGACTGTGCACCAGCTGGTCTCGACCATCGTCTCTCAACTGCGTCCGGGTATCACCGCCCTGGACGCGGTCGCCGCCTGCTTCCCCGGCGGCTCCATGACCGGGGCGCCAAAGGCCGCCACCATGGCCATTATCGACCGGCTTGAGGGGCGAGCCCGCGGGGTCTACTCCGGTGCCCTGGGCTACCTGGGGGCGGACGGCTCAGCCGCCCTCTCCATCGTCATCAGGACGCTGGTAGCCCACTCGGACGGTCTTATCACCCTGGCAGCGGGTGGGGCAATCGTCGCTGACTCCGACCCGGCCGCCGAATACGACGAGATGGTCACCAAGCTCAAGGCAGCTACCCCCTAAAAAGTGCAAGTGCCTGTCACTTTTCACGGGGCACTTGCACTTTTCGCGGGGTAAATATCTGCCGGTCTACTAGACTAAAAAGCATGACTAACCTCTCCACCACCCTCCCCATCGAAGAAGCCCGCGAACGTCTGCGCGAGCTCATCAGCGAACTGGCTGTCGTGCGCGGCAAGGTCACCCTGGCCTCCGGTAAGGAAGCCGACTACTACGTCGACCTGCGCCGCATCACCCTGCACCACGAGGCCTCCCGCCTGGTTGGCCAGGTCATGCTCGACCTGCTCGACTCAGCCGGAATCGAATTTGACGCCGCCGGCGGTCTGACCATGGGGGCTGACCCCGTCGGTCACGCTATCATGCGCACCGCTGGCGACCAGGGCCGCGCCATCGACACCTTCGTGGTGCGTAAGGCTCAGAAGTCCTACGGCATGGGCCGTCAGGTTGAGGGCCCCTCAGTGGAAGGACGCCGCGTGGTAGCTGTCGAGGACACCTCCACCACCGGCGGCTCCGCTCTCACCGCCGTTGAAGCCCTGCGTAAGGCTGGTGCTGAGGTGGTGGCTGTTGCCGTCATCGTTGACCGGGCTACCGGCGCCAAGGAGCACATTGAAGAGGTTGCAGGCGTGCCCTGCCTCTACGCCTACTCCAAGACCGACCTGGGCCTGGACTAAGTGGCAGACCTAGAAGCAACCGAGCCCGAAACCGAGAGCCCGGAGCGGGAAATCGGCGTCGGCCCCTGGGAAGGCGAATGGCCAGAAGGCGACCACTGGGACCCCGAGCTGCTGCGCGAGGGCGACCGCCGCAACGTCCTTGACCACTACCGCTACTGGACCATGGACGCCATCATCGCCGACCTCGACACCCGCCGCCACTCCTTCCACGTGGCCATCGAAAACTGGCAGCACGACCTCAACATCGGCACCGTGGTGCGCACCGCTAACGCCTTTCTGGCGAAAGAAGTGCACATTATCGGCAAGAAGCGCTGGAACCGACGCGGGGCTATGGTGACTGACCGCTACCAGCACGTGCGCCACCACCCTACCGTCGAAGACTTCGTGACCTGGGCGAAGGGTGAGGGGCTTGCCATCATCGGCATTGATATCTTCCCCGACTCCAAGCAGCTGGAAACCTATGACCTACCCAAGGACTGCGTCCTGGTCTTTGGTCAGGAGGGGCCCGGCCTGTCAGAGGAGATTCACGCGGCCGCCGAGGCAACCCTGTCTATCGAGCAGTACGGCTCCACCCGCTCCATGAACGCAGCAACCGCTGCCGGCATTGCCATGCATGCCTGGATCCGCCGTCACGAGTTCGGCCAGCGCGTCAGCTAGACCTGAGAGCGGACGCCCGCCCCGCCGGCGTCCGCCGAACTCGCCAGCTGCGGCGCCCACCGGCGTCCGCTGGCGCTGAGTGTCCATGAAAATCGCGGAGTGCCCACACGTTTCGTGGGCACTCCGCGATTCTCGTAAGCGCTTGCATTTCTGCAAAAACTTTCCCCCTGAAGTATTTTATTAATGTACTACCGGGTCTAGAATGGCTATGTACGCCAAAGACGAGAGCAAAGAGGTGCAGTATGAACACAAGGCCAGAGCCCGGTAACACCCAGGGAGCACCTGACGCCCAGTTGCCCGCCACCAGCAGCCCCCGTAAGCTCCTCACGGCCCTGCTCACCCCGCTCTTCATGGCCCTTATGGCCATCTCGGTCGTCAATGTCGCCCTCACCCCTATCGGGCACTCCCTCAACGCGGGGTCCAGCCAAACCCAGTGGGTCGTCTCCGGCTACGCCCTGGCTTTTGGCGTGCCCCTGGTTGCCGCCGGTCGTATCGGCGACGCCACCGGCCGCCGCCGCATGTTCATGATCGGGGTTTCCTTCTTCACCCTGGGCTCCTTGCTCAGTGCCGTCGCACCCACCATCGAAATCCTTATCGCCGCCCGCGTGCTCCAGGGCCTTGGTGCGGGCTTCTTCAACCCCCAAACCACCGGCATCATCCAGGCCAACTTCACCGGCCAAGCCCGCGCCCGCGCCTACGGCATGTTCGGCACCGTGGTGGCGCTCGCCGTCATTGTGGGCCCGGTGCTCGGTGGCTTCCTCATACAAATCTTCGGCGATGCCCTCGGCTGGCGCATGATGTTCCTGGTCAACGTGCCCATCGGTCTAGCCGGGCTCCTGCTGGCCCGCCTCTGGGTACCCAACGACCGGGCGTCCGCGCCCTCGCGCGGAACCCGCCTCGACCTTGACCCCGTGGGCATGGCAACCCTTGCCCTAGCTATTTTCGCGGTTCTCTTCCCCTTCGTGGAACGCAGCGGCAATCTGTTGGTCTGGGTCACCCTGCCGGCCGGCCTAGCCCTGCTGGCCTTCTTCATCGCTTGGGAGAAGCGCTACAAGAAGGCAGGGCGCCCGCCCATGCTCGACATTGATTTGGTGACAAAGCCGGCTTTCCGCAACGGCATTATGATTGTGACCCTCTACTTCTTGGGCAATACCAGCGTCTGGTTGGTGATTCCCATTTACGTACAGAACCACCTGGGTCAAAGTGCGCTGACCGCCGCCCTCATTACGATTCCCTCGTCCCTGCTGTCTGCTTTTGCTGCTCCCTGGGCAGGACGCCGCGTGCTGGCTATGGGCCGCCGCATGGTGATGCTGGGGTTCGGGCTGTCGCTCACTTCGATCCTTGCCACCATGCTTACCGTCACCCCGGTTGAGCAGGGACTGCTGCCGGTCTGGGCTCTGGCGGTGCCCCTGATCTTGATTGGTGCCGGTGGTGGTCTGGTGATTTCTCCCAACCAGACCCTCACACTGGCGTCCGTTCCGCCCGCTATTAGCGGTGTGGCCGGCGGCGTGCTGTCCCTGGGTCAGCGTATGGGCGCGGCAATCGGTACAGCTATCATTCCCTCGATTCTCTACGGGCTAGTTGAATCGGGTGCCCACTGGAACGTGGGGCTGATTGCCTCCTTCGGGGCTATCGTGCTCACCCTCTCGCTCGGTCTGACCTTCACTATCGCTGACCATCGCCGCGAACTGCGCGAAGGGTAGACCGGACGGGGCAGGGGTAACACTTGCCTTCCACCCGCTTCATAAAAGTGCTTATCAGGTACAGTAAAAACATTCCCTGTACGCACATTCCGCCTAGGTAAGCTGTTTCTTTCTGAGGGCAGTTACCTACGGCATCAGCACACACAATGAAGTGAGGTTGAGATGGACAAGCCCCACATCACGGGTGACCACCTGCAAAAATACAGTGCAGCTCCCACCCAGGCCATCGACCAGATTCACCGCTCGCGCGGCTCCCAGGCACCCGAGGTCGAAGCCGGTGAACGCAAGAAGCGTCTCATAGGTCTCTTCGGCGGCCTGCTTGCAGCCGCCCTTATCTACATCATCATGCCCGGTGAGGTACCCGATGCTGCGCGCCTGACCGCAGCCACCGCCGTCCTCATGGGGGCCTGGTGGATGACCGAGGCTCTACCCATTCCTGCCACCGCCCTGCTGCCGCTGGTGATTTTCCCGGTCTTCAACAGCGACGTGAAAATCAACGACATCGGCGCTAGCTACGGCAACAACATCATCTTCCTCTTCATGGGCGGCTTCCTGCTCGCCCTGGCCATGCAGCGCTGGAACCTGCACCGCCGCATTGCCCTGCTGACCCTCAAGGTCATGGGCACCAAGCCTTCCATGATGGTCGCGGGCTTCATGGTAGCCACCGGCTTTCTCTCTATGTGGGTGTCGAACACCGCTACCGCCGTCATGATGATTCCCATCGGCGTCTCCGTGCTCATGCTCATCGCCCAGGCCAGCGGTACCACCGACATTAAAATTGAGGACGGCGCTTCCCCCGACGATCAGGCCGTCAAGGACGCTGTGATTAAGTCCGACTTTGGCACCGCCCTCATGCTGGGTATCGCTTACGCCGCCTCCATCGGTTCCCTGGGCACCCTGATCGGTACCCCGCCCAACACCCTGCTGGCCGGGTACATGGCAGATACCCACGACGTTCACATCGGCTTTGGCCAGTGGATGCTGGTGGGCGTGCCCCTGTCTGTAGTGGTTCTTTTCGTCTGCTGGTTCCTGCTGACCAAGGTACTCTTCAAGCCAGAAATCAAGGAGATCCCCGGCGGTAAGAAGCTTATCGCCAATGAATACGCCAAGCTCGGTGCCATGAGCTCGGGCGAACTACGCGTACTGATTATCTTTATCGCAGCAGCTCTGGCCTGGATTTTCGTCCCCATCATCTGGTCCGAATCCCCACCCATTACCGACGCCGGTATTGCCGTAGCTGTTGGTCTGCTGCTCTTTGCCCTGCCCGCCGGTGGCACCGCCAACAAGGGTGTGCGCCTCATTGACTGGGAAACCGCAACCAAGCTGCCTTGGGGCGTGCTGCTGCTCTTCGGTGGCGGTCTAGCGCTCTCTGGTCAGTTCACTAGCTCCGGCCTCACCCAGTGGATCGGCGACTCCGTCGGCGCCCTCGGCGCCCTGCCCATCCTCGTCATCGTGCTGCTGGTGACCACCGGCGTCATCTTCCTCACCGAACTCACCAGTAACACCGCCACCGCAGCCACCTTCCTACCCGTCGCCGGCGGCATCGCCATGGGCATGGGCTACGACCCCATGCTGCTCGCCATCCCCGTCGCCCTCGCCGCCACCTGCGCCTTCATGCTCCCCGTAGCGACCCCGCCCAACGCCATCGCCTACGGCTCGGGCTACGTCACCATCGGGCAGATGGTCAAGGGCGGCCTCTGGCTCAACCTCTTCTCCATCGTGGCAATCACCGCAGTGACCATGACCCTGGCCATGTGGATCTTCGCGCTGTAGGCCGTATTCAAAAGGTTTGGCAGGCTCGCGCTGGCTGCGACCCTCTCGCCTGGTTCGCTTCGCTCACATGGGCGATTCACGCCAGCCGCCGAGCCAGCAGCTGCGCTGCGACCCTGCCTCACTCACCTTTTGAATACTCCTCACTAAACCCATAAAAACCCAACACCCTAACACCGGTAACCACCAAAAGCCGGTGTTAGGGTGCTTAAGACCCCCAGAAATACATGGTTTTCTGTGGGTTTATGTCCGAAATTAGTGTGGGAAACCTACCCTTTCCCGCCGTGCCCTTGGTAAACTGAAAAGCAGGCAGGCGCTCGCCCCGCGCGTCCTCACAAGGCACCGGGTGCAGCACCAACTCACACCAGGCCACCAACCGGGTGGCCCCACCGACAACCAAGGAGTCAGCATGCCTATTGCAACCCCTGAAGTCTACGCAGAAATGCTCGAAAACGCCCGCGCCAAGGGCTTTGCGTACCCCGCAGTAAACGTCACCTCTTCACAGACCCTGAACGCTGCTATCCGCGGCTTCGCAGAAGCAGGCTCAGACGGCATCATCCAGGCCTCCACCGGTGGCGCCGCCTACTGGTCAGGCCCCAACAAGAAGAACATGGTTGTCGGCTCCCTCGCCTTCGCTGCCTACGCACGCGAAGTTGCTAAGCAGTACGACGTCAATATCGCCCTGCACACCGACCACTGCCCCCAGGACAAGCTTGATGACTTCGTGCTGCCCCTGCTCGCAGAATCAGAGAAGGCTGTAGCCCGCGGCGAAGACCCCATCTTCAACTCCCACATGTGGGACGGCTCCGCTATCTCCCTCGAAGAGAACCTCAAGATCGCTCAGGAACTGATCGAGCGTACCTCCAAGAACCACCAGGTTCTCGAGGTCGAAATCGGCGCTGTTGGCGGCGAAGAAGACGGCGTTGAAGGCGCTATCGACGACTCCCTCTACACCACTGTTGAGGATGCCATCAAGACCGTTGAGGCCATCGGCCTGGGCGAAAAGGGCACCTACATGGCAGCCCTGACCTTCGGTAACGTCCACGGCGTTTACAAGCCCGGTAACGTTCACCTGCGCCCCGAACTGCTCAAGGAAATCCAGACCGAGGTTGGTGCCAAGTACGGCAAGGGCGAAAAGCCCTTCTTCCTGGTCTTCCACGGCGGCTCAGGCTCCACCGAGCAGGAAATCGCAGACGCAGTTTCCTACGGTGTTATCAAGATGAACATCGACACCGACACCCAGTACGCCTACACCCGCCCCGTTGTGGACCACATGTTCCGCAACTACGACGGTGTGCTCAAGGTTGACGGCGAGGTCGGCAACAAGAAGACCTACGACCCCCGCGTATGGGGTGCAGCTGCTGAAGCTGGTATGGCTGCTCGCGTTGTTGAGGCTGCTCAGCAGCTCGGCTCCGCTGGTACTTCCGGCAAGTAAGCCCTGTAGCTAGGTCCGTTAGCCTAGAACAAAGGCGCCGGACGCTCCCGCTTGTGCGGGTGCGTCCGGCGCCTTTGTGTTGTGGTGGTGAATGTGCCGCGAAGTGCCATAGGTGGGGGATAGGTCGGCACCTATGGCATTTCGCGGCACAGTCGCGCGGAGGGGGCGGACGTCCGCCCCGGCTAGACGATGGACAGGAAGGTCATGATGTTCACCAGGTTGGTGAAGTCGATGAACATGCCGCCCACGATGGGCAGGATAAAGAAGGCCAGCTTGGAGGCCTTGTACTTGGTGACCAGGGATGCCATGTTGGCGATGCCGTTGGGGGTTGCGCCCATGCCGAAGCCGCAGTGGCCGGCGGTGAGGATAGCTGCGTCGTAGTCTGCGCCCATGGCACGGAAGGTAACGAAGTTAGCCCATACCCACATGAGGACGACCTGGGCTAGCAGGAGCACGATGAGCGGGATAGCCAGCTCGGCCAGCTGCCAGAGCTGAATGTTCATGAGGGCCATAGCCAGGAAGACGTTGAGGCCGATGTTGCCCAGTACCTCAACCTCCTGCTCGGGGACGAGCTCGTGGTATTCCTTGGAGTTGCGGCGGTCGCTGATGTAGCGCAGGGCGATGGCGATGATCATGGGGCCCATGTAGCTGGGGAAGGCGGCGCGGTCGGTGAGCTGGCCAACCAGGTAGTTGAGGGCCTCGGTGAGGTAGCTACCGATGAACATGGCGACCAGGATCATGATGAAGCCGTGTAGGATGCTGTCGGTGTTGAGCTTGCGCGGGCGCACGGTCAGCAGGGCGGTGTTGATGTTGACCTGGTGGGAGGGTTCCTTCTCGAGCAGGTTGTGCTTGATGATCAGGCGGTTGGCGACGGGGCCACCCATGAGTGAGCCGGCGATGAGGCCGAAGGTTGCGGCGGTGTAGGCGACGGTTTCTGCACCGGTGACGCCGGAAGCCTCAACGAGCGGGGCGATACCGCCGGAGACGCCGTGGCCACCGGTCATGGGGGTGGAGCCGGTCATCAGGGCCAGGGCAGGGTCAACATTGACGACGGGCGCCAGCAGGACGGCCACGATGTTCTGGGCGATACAGAGACCTGTTGCTACCAGCAGGAAGAGACCGACCTTAGAACCGGCTGACTTGAGCACCTTGAGCGAGGCTCCATAGCCCACCGAGGTGAAGAAGATGACCATGAAGAAGCTCTGTAGGGTGGTGTCGAACTTGATGGTCAGTACCCCGGTCTGGTTGAGTACCAGGTTGACCAGGGAGAAGAGGAAGCCGCCGATGACGGGCGAGGGGATAGCGAAGCGCTGGAAGAAGTAGAAGCGGTTCTTAATCCACATACCGAGCAGCAGCAGCATCACTGCCCAGCCGGCGGACTGAACCATGGTGAGTTCAAGCGTCATAGGAGTCTCTCTGTATCTATGTGATCGTGTGTGTTTTCCACTTCGTCGGTGAAGTTGACCTCTCACACTATACGGGACACCTCGGTGTGGTGCGGCTGGGTTTTCGTCACAGCGGGGTGCGCGGACGCCTGCCGTCGGCAGGCCTGGGAGTAGCTGGTGGGCGGGACTAGGCTTAAATACAAAAAAGGGTGTTTTTGGGAGTTAGGGGCGCTTGGTTATGGTGCTATCTCCCAAAATGGGGTGTTTTTGGGAGATAGGGTGGCATAGGATTACCTGTAACTACCAAAAAGATGAGATTTTGGGAGATAAGGGAGCATGAAAAAATACCGGAGCCTCAAATCCATTTTTCACCAGTTCGACCGGCAGACCGCTGAAAGGTACGCGCAAGACCGCCGCGAGATGGGCTACGAAACTGGCTTTATGGTGGGCGAGCACCGCCTGTTCTATGCTGTGACCCCTCAGCTTCTTCTTCTGCAGGAACAGATTCTGCTGAATGAGGGAACGCTTGAAGAACTAGCAGCTAGCCTTCCTGCGACTGCCCGGGCGAGTTATCTTTATGAACTCATTACTCAGGAAATCTCAGCGACGAACGAGATTGAGGGGGTGCGGTCCACTCGGCAGGAGATACAAGAGGCCCTCGACGCTGAACCTTCTGACAATAAAAAGTTTAGAGAGATAGCCCGTCTCTACGTGGAGCTCTCACAGGGCAAAGTGAATGTGCCGCGCTCTTTAGAAGAGATACGAGCAACCTACGACCGTCTCTTCGGCGCAGAGATTGCTGATGAGGATCGGCCTGATGGCAGGCTTTTTAGGGCTGGTCCTGTCTATGTGCATGATGGCGCAGGTGCAATCATTCATGCCGGTGCCCGAGGCGAAGAGGCCCTCGAACAGCAGCTGCAGGCTATGTTGGACCATCTTGAGAGTGCTGATGTTCCTTTTCTTCTGTCGCGGGCTGTTTCTCACTTTATGTTTGAGGCGGCCCACCCCTTCTATGACGGTAATGGGCGGTTTGGGCGTTTTCTGTTGAGCGCCCAGCTGCAAGAGGTGCTCTCGACCTACACGGTGCTTACGCTCTCACGCGTTGTGAACCAGAAAAAAGAGGAGTACCACAGGGCCTTTAGCGATGTTGAAGAGCCCCTTAACTACGGTGAGGTTACCTCTTTTGCCTATGTCATTCTAGGTTTTATTTATGCTGCCCAACGTGAGCTTCTGCATGATTTTGGGCAGAAGAGAGAGCTGATAGAGTCACTGCGGGAACGGGTTGATGGTCTCAAAGACGGTAGTTTTGAACTGGCGTCTGGTGCATGTGAAGTGCTTCTCATCGTAGGGCAGACCTACCTTTTGAGCGGTGGCCGCGGGCTTTCCTGGGATGAGCTGACCCAGATGTTAGAAAAGTCGCGCAACACAGTTAGGGCCTACCTAGAGGAACTAGAGCAGCAAAAACTCATTGAGCGCACCTCGTCCCGTCCCCTGCGTGTGCGGTTGAGCGAGGCCGGTAAGGCCCTGCTTTTCCCCGAGCACGCGTAGACTTTTTGTAGTTACAAGAATTTGAGTTGAATGGAGTAACCATGTCACTTGCCGGTAAGAACCTGCTGGACGGCCCCGCCCCCACCTTCCTGCCCGAAGAGCCCGAGCTGACCGCCCGCGTCCGCGCCGGTGAGGCTCCCGCTGATCTTGCGCAGGCCTTCCCCAAGTCGTCGCTAGCCTGGGCCCTGCTGGCCGAAGATACCCTGAAGGCTGGCAAGACCCTTGAGGCTTACGCCTACGCTCGCGTGGGTTACCACCGCGGCCTGGATGCCCTGCGCGGCAATGGCTGGCGCGGGCACGGCCCGATTCCGGTCAGCCACGAGCCGAACCGGGGCTTCTTGAAGGCCCTGCTGATTCTGGGCCAGACCGCCGCCGCCATTGGTGAGGCGGACGAGGCTGAGCGTATCGAGAAGTTCCTGAACGACTCCGACCCGGCTGCCGCCGCCGAGCTGGCCTAGGTTGTATCTAGGTTCTCCGGTAGCTCTAGATGTTGAGCAGATTACCTTGAGCAGGCTCAACACTCGAACAAAAATCGGGTAGACTATAGAGCAACATTCATCCCCGTTGCGTACGGTCCTTTGTGACTGGCTGATCCGTTAGTCGTGTACGCTACGGGGATTTTTCTATAAAATTTAGACATGATTCTGCCTTCAGACCTGGCGTCAAAACACCCTCCGCAACGTACCAAACCATGGCTTGATATAGACCAACAGGTAGCCAAACTAGAGATGCGTGGGTTGCCTTTAGACGATTCGCAGCGGGTTCTTTTGGCTAGCTTCCTTGCACACCAGAACTATTACCGTTTCAGTGGTTACTTTAAGCAGTTTATGGAACCTGGTCAGGCTGATAAGTTCAAGCCGGGAACAACTCTCGAACAGCTTCTAACGGTCTACTCGCTTGATAATCAGGTGCGGCTACTGGTTTTTCGTGGTGTGCAGGTAATTGAACCAATTATTAGAACACGGGTAGCTTTTCGCCTGGCTGAAGGACCAGAAAACGGACCTACCCGTTATCTTTTGAGAAGCGCCTACGAGCCGTCTCGCCCAAGTAATCTGCCGCCTCGTGGAATGCCTCTGGCTGATTGGCAGGCTAAACACGCGGGTCTTACTCGTAGCCGTGAATCTTTGATGAGAAGTATTGAAGACACCTTGAGTCGCGAGGAACTGTATCTTCAGCACTTTGTGAATCAGGGGCAGCAGGTTCCTTTGTGGGCAATGGTAGAGGCAATGTCTCTCGGGGATCTCTCAAAAATGGTGAGCACCTGGAAAGATACTAACCAGATACAGCGTCTGATGGAGGACCTAGGGTTTACACGAGCTGAGGAACTACGTCGAGCTATTGGTAACGTGAATTTCTTTCGGAACCTAGCTGCTCACCATAACCGGTTGTGGGGTAGGCGTCTTACTCGTCCTGTTGCAAAGTCACCGTGGAGGGGCGCAACAGGTTTAGAGTATTCAGGGTTACCGGTGGAAGCTCCCGTTCACATTCTGCGTCTGTTGTCTGATTGGGTGGACCATATTCAGGGAAACCAGACGTACTCAACTGAGCTATGGCAGCTTATCGGTAGCGATGCAACGTACGAAGAAGGAATGCTTTTCCCGTCTCTATAGATACCTTCAAATCTCAGCCCCAGCTGCCGCCGCCGAGCTGGCCTAGCCCCTGACCGCCCCGGATTTTCTTGGAAATATAAAGGAAATTTGGGGCGGTTTGTCTTCGTTCAACAAAAGGGCGTAGGCTGATTAACGCAACATTTTTCAACGACGAAAATGAATGGGAGACCCCCTCATGCGCATTGGCGTACCCCGCGAAATCAAGCCCCAGGAACAGCGCGTTGGCCTCACCCCCGACGGCGTGCTGGCTCTTGTTCAGGCTGGCCACGAAGTACTGATTGAGAAGGACGCCGGGCTCGGCGCAGGCTTTTCCAACGAGGAATACGAGAAGGCCGGGGCTACCCTGGTCAGCCAGGAAGAGGCCTGGACTAAGGCAGAACTGCTCGTCAAGGTCAAAGAGCCAATTGAATCCGAGTACAAGTACCTGCGCGAGGATCTGACCCTTTTCACCTACCTGCATCTGGCTGCCGATAAGCCCCTGACCGAGGCTCTACTGGCTGCGAAGACCCGCGGTATTGCGTACGAGACTGTGCGTAACGGCCGCGCCCTGCCCCTGCTGCTCCCCATGAGTGAGGTTGCGGGCCGTCTGGCTGCTCAGGCTGCAACCCAGTACACCATGGCTACCGAGGGTGGCCAGGGCATACTGCTGGGTGGCGTGCCCGGTGTTGCCCCCGGCCGTGTGGTGGTTCTGGGTGGCGGTAATGTGGGTACCCACGCCGCTAAGCTGGCGGTGGGCGCTGGCGCTGAGGTTACTATTCTTGAGGGGTACGGCCCCCGCGTGCGTGAACTGTCTGACCTGTTTGGCTCCACCGCGCGCGTGCTGAACTCCACTCCCGCGAATATTGAGCGTGAAATCGCTGAGGCCGATGTGATTATCGGTTCGATTCTGGTGCCTGGCGCTAAGGCTCCTAAGGTTGTGCGCCGTGAGCACCTGAAGACCATGAAGCCCGGCACCCTGCTGATTGATGTCGCGATTGATCAGGGCGGCTGCTTCGAGACCTCCCGCCCCACCACCTATGCTGACCCGATTTTTGAGGTGGACGGCATCCGTCACTACTGCGTTGCTAACATGCCCGGCGCCGTGCCCCGCACTTCGACTATCGCCCTGACCGACGCTACTTTGCCGTACGTGCTGAAGCTGGCTGCTGGCGTGGATGAGGCCCTGGCGAACAACCCCGACCTGGCTCTGGGCCTGAACACCGATGCTGGCAAGATTACTTTTGCCGGCGTTGCTGAGGCCTTCCCTGAGCTGCCTGCCGCCTAGGTTTTAGAGGTAGCTTAAGGGTGCGGACGCCCGCCTCACCTTCCTGCCCTGCGGCAGGGGAGTGGGGCGGGCGTCCTTTGTATATTTCCGGGCTACTTGCTGTGCTTGCCCGTATATGGTGGGCGCACCGGCAGGAGCCTGCGCGCCAAGAGGTAGAGCATGTACGCTAGCGCGGCGTTGAGGGACGCTGTGCCCCACACTGTGAGCGCAAGTGATTCCGGTAGCAGGGTGTAGAAGAGGAAGGTTCCTAGCATGGTGCCTGCCAGGCCGAGAAGGAGAATCCCAGCCGCATGCCAGGCGTGCTTGCCCTGCCAGGGAAAACGAGCCATTTCAAGGCCGACTCCGCCGAGGAAGATAGAGACTAAGCCCAGCCAGTTGCTGTCGGCGTATATGCCCCAGGCTATAGACCCATAGCCTAGGCCAATGACCAGAGCGGCTGCGGGAGAAGCCCCGATCATGATGGGGTCTTGGCTTGGTTCGTGTGCCGGGGTGTTTGTCATTCCTGCTCCTGGCTGAGGGGATGGTAGCCGGGGGTGACAAAGCGGTGGAAGATGAAGGTGGTGACTGCCAGGAGGGGGAGGCGCCAGGTGGCGCTGGCGGGGTCGTCCAGGCCGGGGAAGAGCAGGGCGAAGACGGCCACGACAAAGACCGTCTGGGAGGCGTAAGCGTAGCTTGCGGGGAGGGTTCGTTTCGCTGAGGATACGGGGCGGTTGGCGTAGATACCGAAAGCTACGCAGCAGAAGACGAGAACCATGGTGAGCAGGTGGGCCTGGAAGATGAGGCTGGCTGCGAGAGCCGTCGTGAGGGCGGTGATGGTGAGGGCTTGTGGCCAGCTGCTGCCGATGCGCTCCTCGTGGGTGTAGGACGCGGACGCCTGCTGCACGGCCGGGCGGGACTGGGTGGTCTGTTCGGTCATGGGAATCTCCTCCTTGAGATTTCTACCATTGTAGAACTGTGGGCTCTAGTCAGGCTAGGGCTGCCTGTTATTTTTCGTTGGGTATGGCGGTAACCTCCTTGTTGTCTGCCTACTCCACCCAATTATATCATTGCTTACTATTTGGGAGGATAGAGAAAAGGTCGCAACCTTTTGGTTGCGACCTTTTCTCATACACACACATTTCTTTCGCACCTATCCCCTAGGGGAGGAGCTTCAGAGGTTACACACATTTCTCTGAAAGAGGTGACTCATCGTCACGGTGAGATTCTCAGTCTCTTGAGGTTGCGAGGTTTTCTCTCCTCGTCCTCATGTCTTTAACTATGGCACCCTAACCTTTGAACTCAATTCGGGGAACCTGTGCGAAACCTAAGAAAATACTTTTCTTGTGAAGTTTCTTGGGTGAGGGGCTGAGTTAGCCGCTGGTGCAGCCCCAGGCGTCCGCACCTGTAGCGCAGTCCTCGGCAACCAGGCCAACCTGTGTGCGCCAGACTCGCACCAGCTGCGGGTCGCTGGTACGGCTAACTGTACCGTCGATGACCTGCCAGGGCCCGCCGTCGACGGAGTATTCGCCGCGGTAGGTGGTGGTCAGGGCGAAGTAGTAGTCGCCGGGGTCTGTGTAGCGGTGGGAGGTGTCGGTGGGCTGGTCCCAGACGTCCGCGCCGAGCTGGTAGCCGGGATAGGTAATTGGCCCGAGAGTGGCGCCGTCCCCGTAGTCGAAGGTGTAGGAGATGGGGGTTGCACGAAGTACGACGTTTTGGCCGTTGATGGTGCGCGTGAATTCTTGGGGGTTGGGGTCGGCCCAGAAGTTGGTGTTGTAGTTTTTGAGGGTGTGGGGCGCGCGTTCTTGGTGGGGTGTGGCGGCTGCGATGGGGAAGGTGTCGAAGTCGTGGGTGGTGAGCGTGACGCGGACGGTGCGTAGTACGGTTTGCCCGTTTTCTTCGGCGAGTTCTAGGCCTGCAGCTTCGAGTTCTGCTGGGGTGAGGGGGACGCAGCCGATGGGGCCTTGGGGAGTGTTGTAGGGGGTGTCTGCACCGTCGGCCCAGTCGGCTGGGACGAGGGAGAGGACGCCCACGCCCCCGTTGCTTGCTAGGCAGTAGGTTCCCGGGGAGGGCGCGCCTCCTACTTGGAGGGCTGCGCGGTTGGGGCCTCGGGGCTTATCGAAGTAGATAAGCTGGACGGCCGCAGCTACTTCAGACTGCGGAATTTCTTGGTGCTTTGTCTGGTGGCTATCATTACTTCCAACTTCACCCTCAATGAGGTGTTCTCGGATGGTATCTACTAGAAACTTATCTCCGTCTGATTTTCCTGAGGTTTCGGCATATGCCGGTGGTAACGCAAGATTTGTAGTGAGTAAAGCTAATGCAAGAATTTTCGTGGTTCGCTTCATTTAATTCACCACATCGGCGCTAATGATGGTCCACTTGCCGTTGGCGTATTGAAGCTTGATTTCTACGCCATCGTTAATTGCCTCGGAATTATCGTTATAGGTAGCCTCTCCGCCCAACCAAAATATTGAATCTTTGACTTCGAAATTTGCGGCTAGTGAGTATTGACCGTTTCCATGAGATACAAGCAGATTTTCGTTATGGTGGATGGTTCTGCCACCCCCGATTACCCAGCCTTCGTGTTCATACATCTGATCGAGTGCTGAATAAAAATTTTGTTCTTGTGTGAAAGACTTGTCAACCATTGAACTTACTTGTTCAACATCCCCAGTCTGTAATGCGTAGTTTCGCATGTCATTCCAGTAGTTGATGAATAGAAGCATGGCCTCGGTGCTTTCAACGTTCATGCCTTCTGGGGCAACCGGTTTGGGCACGTTTTGGGCGGGGCCGTGCTCGTCAGCAGCGCGGTATTCACCTTCAGGTGCTTTTGAACCACCTGAATAATTGGTCTCTTCTGCCTTGGCGGTTTCCTCAGCGGCGTTCGCTGTGCTTGATGCTACTGCGGAAGTCGTGCTGCTTGAATCTGGTTCGGGAACTGAGCCCGTTGCCTGCGCACTGCAACCTGTAAGAGCTAGTAGAGCGATAGCTGTTAGGGCAAGTTTGCGGGTGGAAGTGTGTTTCATAAGGGTCTCCTGGTGACATCTTTGTGACTAGGTCTTATGTGTGTTTATAGTGCTGGGTTTGTGCCATGGCAAGAGTTTCGGCCCGCTTGCCCGGTTTTTGACAGCAGATTACGCCGAAGAAGGGCAGTTATCCACAGGTTTTGCGTCTGACGTGGGCTAATAGGCCTACAGAGAAGGGCCTATGAAAGCATTTGAGCCGGTATGAAAGCAAGCGGGTCAGGGGGGAAGCTGAACCTGTTGTTCATCCTGTTTCTCTATCTAACAGTGCTCCAAAATATAGCGAGCAAAGCGCCCCTCACACGGTGGTGTGAGGGGCGCTTGTAGTAATTAGGGCATTGGCTAGAAAAGGGTATCGGAAGAACTATCTACCGTATTAGTGAGAGATGCATTCTCGCGCTCTAGCCCGTAGTGGCGGCGATTGATAGCCTTGCCAAGTGCGTTGGGGATACCCACGACTAATGCGTTACCCATGCAGAAAGCACGATGTCCATCAGTTAAGCCCGCATCAGTCCAGCCCTTGGGGAAACCCTGAATCTGATCTAGTTCATCAGGAATAAGACGGCGTAGGCGACCTGATTTCGTCTTCACAACATGTTTAAATCGTGAGGCACCTGCTCCGCCCTCGCCGGTCAAAATGGTGCGTGCCGGGCGGTCGAGGGGGTCGGGGAAGGACATACTACCTTCTGAGTAGGTGTACTTGAATCCACTAGCTTTATTAATGCGTTCTTCCTTTTTTCCACCCTTAAGGTATTCCCAGGCCTGGATTTTGCTAGGTTCAATAAAGAACTGGTCTGGCACTTCGGTTTCGTCGACCACGATATCGCCGAGAGTAAGACATTTGCCTGTGTACAGAGCTTCTGGCTTCGCGGTATAGATTTTACCGTGCTGCATTACGCCGGCATCTTGGAACCGTGAGGTTTTTGCACCTAGACCAAAGTTTTGAGTCACTTCAAAGGGGTCAATACTAATGCTGAAGTTATCTTCGCGAGTCAGGTTCTGGGTAATAGGGAAGGCCTCAGCAAAAACCCCTTCGGTGCGCAGGGTTGTTTCTAAATCCCATGATGTTTCGGTAAGTTCTGCGTAGATATATACACGTTTACGCTTCTGGGGGTGGCCATAGTCAGCTGCGTTAATAACGCGCCACTCAACGGAATACCCCAGCGAGTAGAAGCATGAAAGAATAATTGCGAAGTCACGACCACGCTGTTTCGAGGGTGATTTCAGTAGTCGGTCTACATTTTCGAGGACAACGTAGCGAGGCTTCTTCATCTCTAGCGCACGGTAGATATCCCACCAGAGTACGCCCTTTTTGCCTTCAATGCCGTGTGATTGAGATAAGGGCTTGGAGACAGAGTAGTCCTGGCAGGGGAAACCGCCAACGAGCATGTCTGCTTCTGGAATGGTGATTTCACCATTTTCAGCCATAGTGAGGGCCTTGTTGATGTCTTCGTTGAGGAAGTTTTCTTCACCAAAACGTGCAACATAGCAACGGGCAGCAAACTGCTTGGTGGGTGTTCCTGGGGGTTCCCACTGGTTAGCCCAGACTGTCTCAAAGCTGCCAGCTGAGGGCAGGGTAAACCCATCTTTGTTGTAGCCTTCGAAGCCCAGGCGGAAGCCGCCGACACCTGCAAAGAGCTCGATGATACGAATCGGCTGGTCTGCCACGGTTGAACCTTCCGCTTGGAACTGTAGGTCTTAAGAGTATAGATCAGAATAGGTGTTCTGATCAATTCTATGTGATAAGCATCTATAATTTAGGTGCTTTCTGCTTTCGTCGAGCGAAATGAGTTTAGAGAATGGCCAATGAATTCACCAGGGAGTCTTTGGAGTCCCTCCTAGATGCAGCTATGGGCAGGACGCTGGGGGAAGTTGACAGCAAGCGTCTTATTGATCGTTATGTGGAAAGCCGTCCTGACCGCGTGGTCAAGGGGATTCCTGGCGATGTCATCGAACAATCTGTCCTGGGCCTCCCCAAAGATTCTCTCCAGAAAGCTGACCTCTTGGTTGACGGGAATCCAACGGAGCTGAAGGTAACCGGGGTCTATAAACGTGGGGAAGGGACGAAAGCGGAGTACCACGCCAAGGAACGTCTTACGATAACTAACGTGAATTACTCTGGAGTCGTTCAGGAGAGTTTCATAGACTCCCATCTGTGGGAGAAGATTCAGAATATCTTGCTGGTGTACTACCAGTATGGTGACACCCGTGCGCTCTCGACTGAAGACTACAGAAAATTCCGATATGATATGTACTGGGTTTAGTTCCGACCCCGTACATTGGAAACAAACAAAAAAGAGCAAAGGAACTTCACCCATGCCCACCAAATACCCCCAAGAACTCAAAACAAGAGCCCTACGCCTACTGGCCG
>NZ_CAKMSR010000017.1 GCF_928381705.1 Rothia nasimurium
TCGGCCAGTAGGCGTAGGGCTCTTGTTTTGAGTTCTTGGGGGTATTTGGTGGGCATGGGTGAAGTTCCTTTGCTCTTTTTTGTTTGTTTCCAATGTACGGGGTCGGAACTAAACCCAGTACATATCAATGTAGCCGCTGGGTGATACGAGGTCTTTTACATCGTGTAGGCGTAGGAATGTGGCTTTTGCATCGGTGATGCTGGTAGTTTGGTTTATGACTGAAACCTTTTTGCTTGTAGCTTTTTCTGACTGCTCAGGGGCAGTGAGTTTAGTTGTTTCGAGGGAGAGTGCAGCAACCGGGTTTGGCTATTCTCTAGCTATATAGGTGAGACCTAAGAGGATTGGGAATTCAACTCAACTGAAGCTACAAACTTAATGCACCAACTTGGGGTGCGGTCTGAAAATAAGGTTGAACTCATCTCAGCTGACAAGATTCCGAGTGAGCCTGCTTATCAAATTACCGAACAAGATAAGATACGGTTCTTCCCCAACTACTTCGGAGACTAACCTCATGCCCCGACCTCGCTTGTCCCCTGGCACCTATGGCAACATCTACAGCACCCAAGCCGCTAGCGGCGCATGGACCGCCAAAACCCGTTTCCGCGATCTCGACGGCAAGACCCGCCTTATTGAGCGCACCGGCCCCAGCAAAGCTAAAGCAGAACTGCGTCTAAAAGAGCACCTCACCGAACAAGCCCACCAGCATCAGAGCAGCGAGCTCAAAGGCAATTCCCCCGTTTCCCTACTGGCTACCCAATGGTGGGAACAGTTCGAAGAGCAAGGCCGCGCAGTGCAGACCTCACGCATGTATCAAGACGCACTGCGACTGCACCTACTCCCAGCATAGGTGAGCTCACGTTGAACAAGTGCACCCCTAGCCGCCTCACCTTGCATGTTAAAGGCATAGCGACAGACCACAGCTATTCCTCAGCAAAGCGAACTAAGTCTGTGCTCTCAAATATGTTCAAGTTCGCTGTGAGCCGAGACACCGTGCCACGCAACCCAGTTCGAGATGTACAGCTCCCAGCGCAACCCAAGAGCCAAGTAAAGGCACTGTCCTACTTTGATGCAGTAAAGCTCAGGGAACAGCTCACAAACGATGTGCAGGCCATTCTGGACGTCCTACTAGGCACTGGTTACCGTATCGGTGAAGTGCTGGCCCTACGGTTTAAGGCCAGGGTGCTCTAGTGTGAACATCAACGGCACCCTAGTGCACAATGCAGCAGGCAAGCTCATTAGGCAGTCACACCCGAAGTCGAAGAACTCGGAACATTCCTTGTTCCTACCTGAGTTTGTAGCTGAAATGTTGCGGGAGCGTAGGGATAACCATTTGCCGGCGCACGCTAGAACTACGGCATGGGCAACACCTACAGCTTATGTCTTTCCCTCCACTGCTGGCACGGCATGGGAGCCTAGCAACTTCCGTAAGAAGTGGCGGACTCAGGTAGATGCTGCAGGTTTCCCCGGCTTGAAGCCTCATGAGATCAGAAAGACGGTGGCAACCTACCTAGCTAATGCTGAGGGAATTTCTACAGCGTCCTTGCCGCTGGGGCACTCTAGTGAGTCAATCACTGAACAGTATTACGTCATGCGAGAGCGTTTTGCGCCGGATATGTCGGCCTTGTTGCAGGCCTTTGGCAACTCTGCTCAGGGTGCCTAGCGTTTTTATAACCGTTGGGTTTCCGTTGGGTTAGCCGATTTTCTACCCGATAAAAATAACCCCATCTCACTAGTTTTACCTAGTGAGATGGAGTTTTATTGTAGGGCCTGCGGGGCTTGAACCCGCGACCAAGGGATTACAGGACCCAATCTACAGCCGCATCATACAAACAACCTTGCTACTGAAAAAACTCTACACCACAACCACTCTCAAAGATGAGGAAGCCCAGTAATGCCCAACAACGCACCCCACACCCTCACCATCACCAAACAACCTCGCCACCACTACTCATCAATCAACAATTCCCCTGACTTTGAAGACCTCTACCAAGCAGGAATCATCAGCCCCACCGGCGAGGTCATCTGCACCTTCTACTACCTAGCCCGGCCCGGAGAAACTATCGCCCTCCAAGCAAAACTAGAACAGCTAGGCTACTCAATACCCGAAGAGCTACTCCCCAAGCCACTAGCCTCCACCTACAAACTCCACCAGAAATAAGAACCACCATGACCACCATCAGCTCCGAGACACCCGCAGACGTAGAGGCCGGTAAAGCCCTACGAGACCAGCTACGCGCCCGCCGCCAAGCAAAGAAAGAAGTTGCCTAGTGAAAAACCGTACGCCGCGTAAGCCCCTTGTCCTCATTGCTGTGTACGGGACAGTAATTCTTTCCCTTCTCTACATTTCTACGACTGGTATTGTCATCAGCCTCAGAAGTGCGTTCCAAAATAACACTTTGACGTTGGGACAAACTGTTGAACAGACGTGGTTTGCAGTTCTGGATGTAAAAAATCTAGCCACTTTCCTGCTGGTCCTATTCATCTCGCTTTACGTGACTGCTCTTGTAACTTCACCCAACGACACATCCGACGGACTCAACTAAGGAAAAAACGAACCAGCCATAGCCACACACATCAAAGCCCGCGGACTCCTCCAAGCCCCTATCGTTGAAATACCCGGTGAAGAAACACAGATATGGAGCGGTTACAGGCCTGACCTCATTGACCAGCTCGCAGCCAGACAAGCACACCACAGACAACCAGCTTCACAGGTGACATACAACACCATTTGGGATAATGAACACATACATAAAACACCTATGCCTAACAACGGGCGCGACATGGCCCGTCTCCTCAAAGCCAACGGATTCACTGTACACCTAGGCAACAGAGGCCACTACAAAGCAACCCACCCCGACTACCCTGATAAACCAGCTATCAGATTCTCATCCACCCCTTCTGAGGGACGCTGGGCATCTAATACCCTGGCCTGGATCAAAAGAACTTACCAGCTGACCCTGACCAGAAAATAATCCGTACCAATAAAAACAGGCCCGCTACGCGGAAGAACCCTGCTGAAAACCACTAGACAATGAGGCTAGAAGCACGAGTGTGCTCTAGCCCCATTTTCTCTTTCCTCCCCCCAGATAAGACAGAATCCAGGGGCCAGCATAGCCCCCCCCCCCACTTCTTTCTCATTCATCAGATTATCGAGAAAGAAGCAAACTATGCTGACTACCCCTTGGGCTGACGCCCTAACCGATTTCGCACAATGGCTCCAAGCAGCCGGACGCACAGAGCGCACCATCGAAACACGACTACGATGGCTCAGCACCCTAGCACAGGCCGTTTCTTCTGCACCCACAGAAGTAAGCAGCTCAGAAATCACCTGCTGGCTAGCAAACCCACAATGGAAACCCAATTCCCGCCGAAGCGCTCTAGCCTCCGCGCGCCGCTTCTTCCACTACCTCAAGGTTACAGGCCGCCGGCCTGACAACCCTACAGAGATTCTTCTGCCTATCCGTGTTCCCAGGGCAAAAGCTCGTCCTTTGCCAACGGAAGTACTCAACGAAGCCCTAGATCAAGCTCAGACCACAGAGCAGTCAATGATGATTCTGCTAGGCGCCTTAGCTGGACTACGACGCACTGAGATTGCCTCGCTACACACAGATAGTTATTCCCCAGGATGGCTCACCGTAACGGGTAAGGGAGGCGATATGCGCCGCATCCCTGTACACCCGCAGCTAGAGCCATTTTTACAGCTGAAGCATGAAGGCTACTACTTTCCAGGCAGGTTCACTGGGCATCGTAGTCACGACAATGTTGCTAAAACGATTGGCAGGCTCTTAGGCAAGGGGTACAGCTGCCACAGCTTACGCCATTGGTTTGCAACAACTGCTTATGCTCAGTCTCAAGATATCAGGGCCGTCCAGGAATTATTGGGGCATGCCGATATTGCTACGACTCAACAGTACATCGGGATTGCCGAAACTTCCCTCGAGTCTGTAGTGCGGGGATTGCCTGGATTGGAGGTGTAGCAACTTTATCCGTGAGGACTTTGTGACGGCTTGCATCACTGGGCATGCTCCACTCACAAACTACCTCACTGACTTACCCACAGCCCCCACAACCACCAAGTCCCACTGAACTCAAGCCAACGACCCAAGGAGATTACCACCATGGCTATCCCCACCGTATTCGTCATCAAGCACAAGTGCGGCCATACCGAAGAACGCGACCTCTCAGACCGCCCAGCAGGTAAACGCAAAGGTTTTGCGTCCTGGCTCTCAGCACAGGTCTGCTCCCGGTGCTACCGAAAGGAAGGCGCTGAAGAGTACAAGCAGATGCTGCTCGAAGCCGCCCTCGAAAACCAGACCAAGCTCGATTTGCCCGAGCTCGAAGGAACCGAAAAGCAGGTGCCCTGGGCCACGACCTCACGCAACCAGCTCATCATGGGAGCCTTTGAGGAACTGGTACGCGGAGAAGACGCCACGCTCACCGAAGAAGAGTTCGAGGAACGATACCTCGTACCGGCCCGACTCATCACCTCAGCCCGCTGGTGGATTGACTACAAAGACACCGAGGTCGAAGACCTCCTAGAGTGCCTTACCACCGCAGTCGATGAGGGTGAAGACATCAACGAAAACCCTTTCTAAGGACTAACTAGGCACCATGCCCTCCAAGTAGTGCCCCGGTGCGAGCAACAGACTCACACCGGGGCACCTGCCTTAGAAACAACCAACGAAGAAAGCAAAACCAGTGGAATCAAACCGCCAAACGCAGATCACCTTAGCCCCTAACCGGCTGAGTCTGCGTAGCGACCAGACCGACGTTACGGTGAGCACCTGGGGCCGCGTCAACACTGTCACTGCCCAGCAGGTCACCATTCACCAGAGCCCCTATATCCTGACCTGCCTTGACGCCAATTCATCTGAAATTCTTGGCACCTATCTCTATGAGCAAGGCTCAACTGAGCCCAAGCTCTTGGCCGACCCCGCCGAGGCACCAGCAGCCGCCCGCCGTAGCACCCTCTTTTTTCATGGCTGGATCCTTTCGGTATCCGAAGACCATGCCCCTACCTACTTCCGTTCCCTCAAAGACTTCACGACCCATGCCCAGCGTGTTGCCGACTCGACCGGCACGGCCTTTGAGCTGACGGTCAAAGACCAGTCCCCCGAAGACGACGCTCTTCTCACCTTTACCCCCGAGACAGAATCACAAGAGCTGGAAGAAGAAACATTCCAAAGCCGACTAGCTGCGGCCCCTGTGATGACCGAAGAGGTAGAGCCCAAGGTAGTTCAAGCCGCGCCTATCCAAGCTGATACTTCCGAGTCTGAGCCCGAAGAACCCGAGGAACCTGTAGCACCAACTGTTCAAAATGGAACAGTTGAAGAGGGCCCCTCTATAGAGCCAGACCTGCCTGCCAGCGTTGATTCCCCTGTCGAAGCTCCTGTTCCCGAAGAACCCGAGACTGCCCCTGAGCAAACCCAAGAGCAGGCCGAAGAAGAGCACCCCCAGATGATTCGATACTCCACTTTGGAAGAGATGTTCTCAGGCCAGCAAGAGACAGGTGAAGGTGAGGACAACGAGAAACCAGCTCCACGCCGTAAGCGGCTACTGCTCACTACCCTTGGGGTTTTAGCTGCGTGCTCTGTCCTTGGAGCCAGCGCATTTGCCGGCATCTCTCTCTACCAGGCCAGCACCGAAGCCTCGACCCTGCCTACAGCAACCGCCGTCAGCCAAACCGTAGTAGACCTGCCAGTGGGCTACACCCAGCAACCTGCCTGGACGCTCCCCATCCCTGATGGTGCCCGCGTCCATTCATCGCAGGCCGCAACTGCCATCATCGACGGCGAAACTATTACTCTCTACTCCAACGCCACCGGCAAGGAAATTAGAAGCGTCACCGGCGCCGAAGAAATCGCAGTTATCGATGAAACCTCTATCGACGGTAAACCCGGCATCGTATGGCTCAACGCCGATAAGACCAAGCTCACCGCCTGGATCGCTGATGAATCTAACGCAGAAGGCAAACTCATCACCGCTGACCTGCCCGCAGGAGCAACCGTAACCCGCCCATCAGCTGAAATCATTATCAAAGACTCACAGGCCCAGGTATTCAGGCTCACCCAGGAGGGGCTAAAGCCATATCAGTCCCCTCAGGGTCTTTCCCCGTGGGCATTTACAGATAAGGGCCTTGTCTCTCTTGGGTATGACGTGCCGTCAGAAGTTACTGACCCTGCTGGTCAGGCCGTTGTCGCCATTGACCTCGTTTCCCCTGAGGCCGGTTACTCTATGCTCCAGTGGATCAGCATCGGCAATGATTACGCCGCCAGTATCTGGGCGCAAAACCTTAACTCAGTTACCGCCCAAAGCCAGGTCAAACTCGTTATCCATTCGTTGAGTTCAGGCCAGCCTGTAGAAGTTATTGACGGCCCACTGCAATCTTTAGAACCCACCATTGATAGCACTGAGCGTTCCTGGGTTATCGGCCAAGGTAATGACCTAGCAACCTATGGGCCCTACATTTTTTCTCTTCGTACCGGAAAACTTCAGACAGTCTTGCCGAATGGCACCACAGGGCTCCCAGCCAAGGGGACATTTGGTCTAGCCTCAGCCCCCAATGGAGCAACCTACATCTTCCAAGGTACTGAGGCTGGCTATACCCTTTCCAACAAAATCATCCTGGCCCAGTCCGGCTCAACTCTTATCACCCAAGCAGGAAACCGAGTTGTGGCATATCCCGCCACTCTTTCCTAACACGCCCCTTCTTCCTCGAAAGGAACCTCTTGTGAAAAAGTCACAGACCCTAGCTACTGCTCTACTGGTAGCTCCAACCCTTGCTCTACCATTGGCTACAGCGTCCGCTGAATCTCTACCGGCAACAGACACCACCGACCAGGCAATTTTCGCACCGGCCTCAGCTGCAACTCTTGCAGCCTCCGAACCGCTTGCCTCTGCTGAGCCCCTAGCTACTGCTGAACCAACTGCCACAACAGAGCCCACCACGGAACCGACAGTAGAGCCCTCAGCCACGGCCACCGCTGAACCCACCACTACCGTTGCTCCTGCACCCTCTGAATCGGCAACCCCAATCCCTCATGAGACAGCCCTACCAACAGCAGAAGCCACCACAACACCGTCAGAGGCCCCATCACCTGAGCCCAGCGAAACCTCCGCGCCGTCTCCAACTCCCTCACCTGAGGAAACTGTTGCCCCCACAGAACCAGAACCTACTAGCGCTCCTACCGACTCCCCCGTTGAGCCAGTAGAACCTGAGAATCCGGCACCTACTGACCCAGTGGAGCCTGAGACTCCTGTGGAGCCGGTAGACCCTGAGGTGCCCGTTGAACCTACCCCCACCCCCGAAGAACCAGCGCCTGAAGAACCGGCCCCCGCATTTGTAGAAGAAGAGCAGACCCTCATTGTGGGCGACGTCCACGACTTTCAAGTTACAGGCGTTCCCACCGCGGATGCAGAGGTCAAATTTACCCTCACTGATTCAGCCAACGTGGTCATTGAACTGCGTGATGCAGATGGCGAGCTGAAGGCCTATATCATTCGCACTGCGGACGAAAACGGTGAAGTAATCCTGACTCTCGATACTCAGGGCCTGGCTCCGGGCGAGTACACTCTGACGGCAACCGTTGGTGATAAGGAGGTAACGACAAAGATTATCGTCTCGCCCTCAGAATCAGAGCCTACTGACCCGGTAGACCCCGTTGTTCCTGAGCAGCCTGTGGAGCCGGTAGACCCCGTAGTTCCGGTAGAGCCGGTGGAGCCTGTTGAACCTGTTCAGCCGGTAGACCCCGTTGTTCCTGAGCAACCGGTAGAACCTGTGGAACCGGCAGAGCCTGTAGTTCCTACCGAGCCGATTCAGCCAGAAGTTCCAGCAGAACCAGCTCCGACTGAACCTCTCCAGCCAGAAAGCCCAGCACCGGCTGAGCCTGTAGAACCAACCAACCCGGCGAACCCTGCTAGCGAGAACCTCCCTGTGACCGAAGAACACCAGCTTGAAGCAACAGATCTGGATACAGCAGAGCCCACCAACATCATCGAGGCCCTGCGCGAGCCTGCGGCAACCCGCATCCCTGATACCCTTTCAAGCGCAACGGCAACGCCTCAGCGAGAAACGGCCTCTCGCGAGTTCAGTGAAACCCTCGAAGCTCTCATCCCCGGCGGCCGCGAGAACAGCACCTTAGAGTCACGCGAGTTCACCAGCAACCTTCAGGCCGGTGCCGTACCAGGCCGTCAAGCTGACGCACAAGACCTACAGAACGGCAATACGGCCTCGCCTGCACCAGCACGCACCGAACAAGGCTCCCAAGACTCCACGAGCTCACAGGCCGATGCTGATACTGAGCAAGCAGCATCGAGCACCTTTGACTGGTTCAAGGCTCTATTTGCCGCACTGGGTGCTAGCTTTATCGGACTAGCTGCCTGGCTTGTCTTCGGCGGACGACGCAAAGACAAGAACAAGAAGGAGCTCTAAACCGCTCTATCATCTAGTGACGCAGATACGGTGGGAGTCTTACTTGATAAGTAAGACTCCCACCTTTAATTCGTAGCCCATCATCTCAGCACTCAAACGCTGTAACGAGCTTTTGAGCATAGAGGGGAGAACCCCATGAGGTGTGCACCTTGAAGTACCTCACACCTTAAGCTACAGTGTTTTGCATCATTAATGAAAATCACATAGGAGGTTATTGTGCTCCGTTTCCCCAAGTCGATACTAGCCACAGCCCTAGCTGGCACCATGCTCATCTCAACCACACCAGCTCAAGCACAGGAAACCCGCTTCGGCATCTCAGACAGCGACAAAACAGCTATTCAACAAGCCTTAGAGACATCAGAAGCAGAAAAAGACACCGCAAAGAAGGCTATAGCAAGCTTTACGAACAGCACAGCACCAGATGCATTCGATAACCTCATAGATAAGACCTTAGATTTGTCAGGCACAGAAGATTCCAACGTTCCGCTCCCTCACATTACGAAAACCGGTGGCCTGTCCCTAATCAACGAGTCCACCGGCGAGTCCCTCTCCATCGAAGCAGCAAACCCCAGCAATTCCACCCACACTATCGATGGACTAGCACAGTCAGAGACCACCGACGGCATCGACACATTTACACACATCACAGGAAGCAGCTCTGGCCAAATACTTGCTGTTCTCACCCATGAGGATCTTCAAAACTCTGTAGATTTTTCGCTCAGCCTCCCTGAAGGATACAACTTCTCACTATCTACAGATGGCGCGGTAAACATTACTAATCAAAGCGGAGAAACCGAAGGGTCTATAGCACAGCCCTGGGCAGTAGATTCGGCAGGAAACCTATTACCCACTTACTTTGAAGTTACAGATTCAGGAGTTCGCCAGCACGTAGACCGTTCAACCGCCATAGGAGACGTAGTATTAGACCCAGATATTCAGTGGTGGGCTGCAACCGCAGCAAACTGTGCTCTGGCAATAGCCCCAGTACTTGCTCCTGGAGGTATTGGCGCAGCCGCCAAACTCGCAAAGCTGACCTCAAAGCTCAACGATGCAATCAAGAAGAACCAGAAACTAGCTAAGATTGTAGAGGAAGCCGGAGGTCAGATTGCCTATGTTCAGCTTCAGGTAAAAGCAGCCTCAAATGCTATCCGTGACAAACTCCCGGAAGCAGCCCAGAAAGTCTGGCCAGCCTTCCCGCTCAATGAAGCTGATAAAGCAAGGGTAGCTGCCGCATCAGGATTCAGCATTGAATTTATTCTCGATGCATTAGGTATCGACTCATGTTTTGACCTAGGTAAAGAAATAGCAGGAGTATAGCCTCAGAGTAAAACCATGGCACAGACCCTTTTCCTTTTCTTTATTAATCTTTCTGTCGTAGTTTTCATAATATATGTCAGTGTGAGAGCAACTAACCGTGAATCTTCCGCTAGAAGAAACCCGGCATCTCTTTTCACGTGTTATTTTGTTGCAGCTTATACAGCCTATAGTTTCCCTATCCAACTTAGAGGTGAAACTCCTTCCTTTGTTCTTGTTGTGGGTATTGGGCTGTGTCTAGGAACGATCTTCAGTTTCTTTGCGATATCAAACCGGGAGAAAGAGAACGACACGTCAGATATAAACCCAAAATAAGATAGGGTTTGCTTAGCAGAAAGTAAAAGCTTTCCTCGCCCGTCGGCTAGCTGCACCGCGAAAGGTTATCTCGCCCGTCGGCTAGCTGCACCGCGAAAGGTTATTACGGGGGCTAGCGCCGCCCCCGAACCCCCGCGCAAGCGCCGCGCTTGACCGACTGCCGCACAAAACCCCCGCCCTCTTTGACGCGCAGAGCGCGACAGAGGGCGGGGTTTTTGCTTGCCCTGGGAGTTCGTGAGCTAGGAAGTGCCAGTGAGGTATGCAGGCCAGCTTGTTCAAATATGGCAGGTTATGTGCGGAATGGGTTCAGGGTTAGGGCTAATTGAGCTTCTGCGGTGTAGACATCCAGACTCTCCAGGGAAGTGGCTTCATTCTTAGGCAGTGCTGATTCCCCAAAAGTTCCCACCCGTATCTAGCCAGACACTCGACAAAATACCTCTAATTTATGTGCAACACAATTATTTATGTGACACAATAATACTATGAAGTTCATCTTCCTGCCCTCAGCAGCAAAGCACGGATACACAGAAGCTGACGCGCTCAATGCAATCAAGAACTACCATCGCCATAAACCACGGTTTGAGCAATCGAGAATCCCCAACTTACCAGACCCCGACCTCTACATCGGCCCTTCCCGTAAGGGTGATTTACTGGAAGTTATGGTCTACGAAGTTACACCAGATATTGTTATCTTCCACTGCATGAAACTCCGCGGCAAGACCTACACAAAAACCCTCCAATAGAAAGAAAGAACATGTCACAGCTTGATAACCTCAAAGATATCGACTTCAACAACCTCACCCTAGCCGATCACGAAAAAATTGGTGAAGCCCTCTCCCAGTGGGCAGAGTCTGATGAATTTTTTGAAGCTCTAGACAAAGCGACCATCCTACCTAGAACCCCTGAAGGTGTTGCCCGCGCTGAAAAAATCGTCGCAGCTGCCACCCGAGGACGCCCAGCCCTTGCTGAAACCGTCAACGGCCACTCCCCCAGCATCAACGCCCGAGTAACCCCCGATATCAAAGACCGCCTGACCCGCTATACCCAAGAACAGGGCGTGAGCACATCTGAGGTCATTCGAGAGGCCCTTGACAAATTCCTCCCTCAAGCAGCTTAGAAGGCCACAGCCATTGCAAAAGAGTTTAGCCAGAGGGCAAATAATTCCACTCCACACTTGAAACCCAATTCAAGTGTGGGGTGGAATTATAGCGTGACCAAGAAACGCGACCTCATTATACACATCAACCGAGCCGCGTGAGAAAGGGGTCTAGAGTTCAACCAACACAGAAGCGGAGGGAATCATGACATCTACACACTAGATGGACAACGCATATCGATCCCCCGGCACACCGAAATCAACGAACTCACAGTCAAGGGCATCTACAAACAGGCAGCGGAGTCATGAGGAAAGGACTGGTGGAAGTAATGAAGACCTACAAGACTACAGCTATCAAGAGCGGAAAATACTGGCACCTGGACATCGAGGGCTTTATCCAGGGCACCCAAGCTAGATCTCTTGCAGAAGCCGAAGGAATGGCCAAGGACTTCATCAGTGGTATGAATGATGAGGCCCTGGAAGAAATCACTATCAACTTGAAAATCCAACTACCTGAGGATATTGCAGAGGTCAGAGCAGAAGCGGAGCGTCTATTCATGCAGGCCCAGCTCTCAAACTCTTTAGCTGCTGAGAAGTCCCGGCAGGCAGCTAAGACGCTCAAGCGGCAGGGGCTGACCCCTAAGGATATTGGTCAGGTTCTTGATATCTCATATCAGCGGGCGGCCCAGCTAGTTGCCTAAACGACTAGCCGGCCCCGGCACAACTCTTGCGGTGTCGGGGTTTCCTCAAAGTGACGTAAACAAGCTAGAGTCACGGCGTTGATCTTAGGTGCGATGCAAGGCATCTTACCTAAGATCAACGCCTTTCTTGTACCTACAGCTCTTCGGCTAGGGGATCCTATGGCGTCGCAAGCTCCTTATAGGATCTCCTAACCTTAGTTACCGTTTACACGCTGCTGTCCCGTCCCTGCTGGCATTCGAGGCTAGGGGCTTGGACCTAACTGTGCAAGCCTAAAGGCCAAGGCGTATTCAAAATTTCTACCGGCGCTCCTGCGTCGCTTATTTCCTCAGAAATTTCGATGCCGCCATTGCCCCTTACGGGGTTGCACAGCTCTAGGTCTTTAGCCCCTTGACGCCTTCTTCTGCCATCAGGGACGGGACAGCTACCAGCCAGATAGCCATCCTGCTGGAGCAAGTGAAAGGAACACAAGTAATGAGCCAGGGATATGTTTACGACTGGGGTAATGCAGTAGTCGAGGATGTAGAAGCGCCTCACGAGCTGGAGTACCTGGAATGGGATAAGAGCCTAAAAAATTTCGTTACTCAAGGCTATAGTCTCCAGCGCATCTATCTTCAGCCCTCTAACCGCTGCGAGGTACATGAGGACGAGCTGGAATACTGCGGGCTTGACCCCTATGAGGCAAACTTCAGCGGCTCAGAATGGCGGATAGATTCAGAAACTGGTGAGTGCATGAACGCCGGATGGATGTATGAAATGGGCGAGGCCTATATATCAGATGAGACCAGAGCAGAGGCGCTCTGTCAGCGACTATGGGAGCAGAGCATAGAAGAAGCCTACAAGGATAGCGAAGAGAAGCACGAGGGGGAAGTATTCTTCTACACCGAATGGGACTAAATCAACGGTGGGCTGCCGAACTGATACCGGCAGTTCACTTCCCTACGCATAACCCAAACGGCATATGTATCTACTGCCCTGGAAACCAGAACCGGAAACCCTCTAACTTCTGCGGAATCGGAAATGGCAAAACGGAATCCGCAATCGGAAACGCAACGCCCTAGCAAGACATTCGAAACGAAAACACAATGCTTAGCGACGGCAGCTCATACCTCACACAAAAAAAGGGGGTGGGGCTCAACTGTTCCAAATTGAACAGTTGAGCCCCTCCCCTTTTTTCTCTTCCGCAACTACTCACTAAGAAGCCGGAACGAAACTACCAAGCTCGTACCCATCAACGAGCCACAGCCCATCATCATCCTGAACAAGCCGCATCGTCCATACAGAATACCCACCAGGCATAGACCCCTCTCCAATACGAGAAACCCACTGCCAAGAAGCATACTGAGTCGAATAATGCACATGCTCATCAGAATGCTCATCAGCCGCAGCCGTGGGGTCTTCCTCATGGTCATGGGAATCAGCGCCCATGAACTCTACCGTCACCGTAGTGTAAGCACGTTGCTCATACGCAACCAGGAACTGACTGGCCAATGCATTATGCCCGTTCTCAACTAACAGCCCCTTCATCTGCTCAGTCATTAAGGGCTCAGCCCGCCGCAAAGCATCAGTCATGGTCTGATCTACCGTCGAATCAAAGCAGAACCCAATCCCCATAACAGCAGCGGCTACCGCATCAGCGTCAGAACGGTCTACCTCACCAATATCAGGGCACGCACCTTCAGCTAGCTCAGTACCAGCCGTAGCAGTCGCACTGGCAGCGGGGCCGATACTCGTACTGGGGCTCTCGCTGGGTGCTTCAGATACGCTATTCTGCCCCATCAGGCTCCCAATCCACACCAGTAGTGCGATAAGCCCTGCACCAACAACCAGTGCCGAGGAGCAGACAATCCAGATCAATTTATCGCGGGTCATTACAGTGCCCCTTTCTCAATCAGAATCGGTTCAGGGTCAAGGTTGCCTGACCTATCCGACCACCAGTTGTAGTTCTCAATTTTGTGCCCAGGCTTGAACATCTCAATGTGCAAGTGAGTCGCAAAGTAGTTCTTAGTGCTATACCCAGTGCCACCCTCAATGCCGATAACATCGCCACGCTCTAGAACCATGCCAGGCTCTGCGTAGTTCTCGTGCAAATGGCAAAACATGAAACCAAATTCAGGCGGATCAACCTGGTACGCCAAGATACACCCAGACACCGTTTCGTATTCCACAACACGAAGTTTTGTAGGAGCAACAATCTCTACGCCAGGCGAATAGCCAGCACCAGGAGTAGCTAAGTCAAGACCCCAGTGAAAACCACCATTGACAGCATCAATCTGACCCGCAGCAGTACGGGCCTCATACCCCGATGTCTTCACGCACCCCGGGCAGGGGTTAGTCCACTCCCCAGTACCCAAGTCACCATCCCAGGCTTTTGTTCCAACTTGAGAGCACCCCTTGGAATAAGACATCTGCGAGGTGCCCATAATCTTCTTCACGTAATTCTGAGTCTCAGGATAAGGAGGGATACCACCGAATTGCAGCACAGCACCAGGCCCAGCGTTATAGGCAGCTAGAGCAAGCTCAATCTCCTTCTGAGCATCCCCTCCAGCCAAGTCACCCATCATCTGGCGCATGTCCTTCATCATGCGCCCCTGAGCGGCAATCGAGGCGAACGGGTCAAAGGGGTCTTCCCCCGGAGCGTAGTGCTCCCAGGTAGAGGGAATGAACTGCGTCAATCCTTTAGCACCGGCAGGTGAAACAGCGTTAGGGTTCCAATTCGACTCAGCAGCAATCTGAGCGGCAATAATCTGAGCCGGAATACCAGACTCTTCCGCCGCCTTATCAACAGCCTCCCGATACTCTTCAGGGACGTTAACCGTAGAGCTATCACCAGAATCAGCAACAACCGGGCTCTTGCAGGAACGGGACGACGCCAGCTCAGCGCGGTTAGCCTCCCAGTCGTTATACCCGGCAATGAAGCTCAGAGACATTACCCCAGCCAAGAAAAGCATCAGAGCCAAAAGCGGTATCAGAATAGGGCCAACAATCTTCAAGAGGACTGCCCGCACAGTCCACTTGGCCCCCTCACGAGCGATACCCATGGTCTATAGCCCCAAACTTAGATGGACGAAAGATGCTGGGCGAATAGTCACCTCAGGCTCATCCCCTACTCCACCCATGGCCGATGAGAGCACCAAGAAAAAGCCCAACACCACCATCACCAAAATCAGCATCAATACAGATACCAAAATACGCCGAGCAAAAGACGCCTCGATCCACGTAGCCGCCCGCTGAAGCAACGACCCGTTAGCTACTTCTTTGTTCTGAAGTTCCAGCCACAGACGCTTGAAAGCTCCAGAGTGCTGACCTACCTGGGTCTGGTCATCGAGGCTATATAGCTCGTTCTCATCATGTTTCTTAGAAAAAAGTCTCATACCCCCTTTTGCCCACACCCCACCCATTTAGTAAGTCGCCCCACACGACCCGACTTACATCAGCAAGCATACGAGCCAAAACCACAAGAGCGCCCAACCGCAGGTGGGGCTCACCCTAATCACTATCAACATTAAAGGAACTTCCCCATGCCACTCTGGGCCATCGAACTACTGCATTATTTGGCCATTTCAGCAGGCCTCATTGTTCTACTCAACCTCGCCTTATGTGCATATCTCATCACCGATTACCGCAAATACCTCAAGCACCAGGAAAAACAGCAGAACCTCTAGGACTACACCATGCCCAAAACTACCCACACCAAAACACTGACCCTCACCGCACTAGCTCTCGCCACTTTCTTCACGGCCCTCACCCCAGCCACGGCAACTGATACCCCGGCAACCGACCAGGCCATCGAGCAGCTCACCCAAACCGGGGAGTCCGTAGCAGAAGAAACCAACCGGCTCATCGTCACTCTCAAAGACGAAACCACCAACAAGGACGTCCTGGCCCACGACGCCAGCGCCCTCACCGACACTCTGGACGACGCAGCCCTTGTCAAAGACCAAGTAGCCGGTGACACCTCTACCATCGTCTTAGAGACAGATACCCTGCTCAACGAGCAAGAGCAGAGTCAAACTATCGCTCAGCTTGAAGCTGACCCGCGCATCGAATCAGTCACCCCCGACCGCCTCGTTAAGGCTATCTCAGCAGCCGCAACCACCGAGCCCTACTACCCGCGCCTGTGGGCTTTTGCCACCTCACAAATGAACGCAGCACCAGCCTGGGCCAGCGGCTACACCGGAGCCGGCCAAACCATCGGCCTCGTCGATACCGGCTACTCCAACCACCCCGACCTACGAGCCCCCATCGCCTCCTGGGACTTCGTATCATCCACCGCACTCTCCAATGACGGTAACGGACGAGACTCCGACGCCCGCGACATGGGCAACAACAACGCCAATGCAAACTGGCACGGCACCTTTATCTACGGACAGCTAGCAGCCCAAGTTAACAACATTGGAGTAACCGGCATCGCCCACGGAGCAAACATCAACGTCGCACGAGCTATGGGCCTGTACGGTTGGGGCTACGAAACCGACATGGCCGACGCCATCGTATGGGAAGCAGGCGGAACCGTCGCCGGAGCACCCACCAACCCAGCACCGGCCACCGTCATTAACGCCTCCTTCGCCTGGCCCTCAGCCACCTGCACCCCAGCCATGTCCAAGGCCATCAACTACGCCCTGTCCAAAAACATCCCCGTCGTAGTAGCCGCAGGCAATGACGGTATCAACGCCAATGGCATCACCCCCGCTAACTGCTACCGGGCTATCGTCGTCGGTGCCTCAACCTCCTGGGGAACCTTGACCGCCTACTCGAACTGGGGCTCCATGCTAGATGTGGTTGCCCCAGGTGGTACTACCGGCAACGATATTTTCTCAACCACGAACACCGGCTTCTCATCCATCGGCTCCCCCACCTACGGCACCAAAAACGGAACCTCGATGGCAGCCCCATACGTCACCGGCACTATCGCCCTGATGAAACAAGCCAACCCCTCCTTGACCGTGGAGCAAATCCGCCAGATTCTCACATCCACCGGCAAGAACATGGCAGGGTACAAACTCGTTGATACCGGCGCAGCCGTTGCCCGAGCGGCAGCACTTGCACCGGCCCCGCAGTACAAGCTAGTTCCTGGATCAGGTATTGAGGCAGCCTACTGGCGCTACGGTGGTAGCTCTGTCTTCGGGGCCCCCACCTCTAACGAATTCACATCGGCCGGAGGCGTTATTCAGAACTTTGAACGCGGCGTCCTCTACTGGTCAGCTGCTACTGGAGCGCACCCCGTGAACTTCGCCGGGGGTATCGGTGCCCGATACGCCGCTGGCGGGTTCGAGCGCGCCTACGGGTTCCCGGTCTTTGCCGAAACTGCTATCACTGGTGGGGCAATGCAGAAGTTCCGTACCGTCAGCGGCGGCTACACGGCTTTCTACTGGACTCCTACTCACCATCGGACTCATACGGTCTGGGAGAACGGGGCTATCGGTGGCAAGTTCACCCGCGAGGGCGGCACCGGCACCTACGGATTCCCCAGCGAGGACGAGAGGGCTGTAGCGAATGGGGCCCGTCAGACCTTTGTTCAGGGTAATATCGTCACTCGGTTCTTCTGGGCTCCTAATACCGGAGTGAATCTGGTCAACGGGCGCGGTGCTATCAACGCTGAATGGGAGAAAGATGGCGGTACAGCCCGTATCGGTTTCCCTGCTACCGGTGAGGTTGCAGCTGGTCATGGTGGTGTTACTCAGCTCTTCCGCACTAGCACTGGTGCTGAGACTATCTACACGTGGTCACCTAGTGCTGGTACTCATACGTTGAACGGACGCGGTGCTATTTACGCGCATTGGCGGAACACTGGTTTCACTTCGGTGTATGGCTACCCTCTCACAGACGAGGCATACATCGGTAACGGCATTTATCAGGTGAAATTCTCATCAGGTCAATCCATCAATTGGTCAGCAGACCGCGGGGTCTGGGTAAGCTAACTCCCGCACACAAAAAGGTTCGGCGTCCTCTCTAAACAACAGAGAGGACGCCGAACCCCCTTAACAGTAATAAACCTAACCGGGCCTAACCGCCAACGGGAACCAGGCCAACCATTAAGTTATCCGTATACGGGAAAAGAAAAGTATTCCCCTCCCCAGAATCCCCCACAAAAGCCCCTGAGCAGCTCAACAGCCACGCCAGCTCATCGGTATCGTATTGTGCCCATTCATCCGGCGTCACCTCAGCAGAGCCCCACAGACCTGGGTCAGTCTCAGTTAGCGCCTGCTCAATAGTGTCAATGACAACTACCTGGTACTCACGGGTAACTCCTGCCTCATCCGTGATATACACATGCGCGCACCTATCAATGTAATGCAGCAGACCCCACCCAGAGAGCCGGTCATTCGGCCAGTCAAGGTTCACATGCCCAGCCAGCACACTCGCCTTACCCTTAGAACCAAGGGGCGCACTCAACGATGAGAGCAACCCACCAGGAGCAGAGGGAATACCAGCCGAAAACAAGCCAGTCGAAAAATACCCCCTCGCTACACCACCAGCCCCATCAGACAGGGACGGCACCACCCACGAACCGGGCTCAGGGACCACCTCCCCCAGCGCCTCACCGGTACACTGCACAGGGGTAGGGGTCAGATTCTTCACCTGCGGAGCCGCCAGCGCACCAACGCCGTCCACCGGCTCAGCCATCAGCCCATAGGCAGGTTCATAATATTCCTGGCCGTCCTGTTCAAAGACTTCCCCGCTGGCATCCGGGTGCCGCAGTTGATACGGGGCCACCACCTGCCCATCGGCTACCTTCCAACCGGATAAGACCGCCCCCAGCACCAAAGACACAACAGCCACAAGCAGTACCGCAAGGATCGCCACAGCCCTAAGACGTGACTTCTTCACCTGGCCCATCATCACTACCCTTTCACCACAAAAATAGCCCTTAAAACAAGACGTTGGCAGAGAAAGCCCACCGCAGATACCAGGGCACATACACCAAGCCCTAGCGTCTGCATCATCTCTCTCTGCCAACGCCAACCCCCTCAATTAACACTCACGACATCATCGAGGGGACTACCCACACCGTCAAGGAGGCACCAGCCCTGATACCAAGAAAGTCCAATCAAAGAAGGGTACAAATCTTCTCACCTTGACACCAGGGCCATGCCGCCCGTAACGGCAAGGGAATCTATGACATGCTAGCTAGCCTTACGACGCAGCATGAACCAAGCACCGCCACCGGCAGCAGCCAGCAGAAGACCACCACCGGCCAGGGCAGCACCAACAGGAATACCTGCAACAGATGCCTTGCCACCGGTCTTAGCGCCCTCACCCTTGACCACAGCAGGAGTGCTAGGAGTGGTCACATCAGGGGTGCCGGGGTTCTCAGGAATAACAGGAACAACCGGCTCAGGGGTGAAAGTCTTCACGGTGTTAGAGGTCAGCTTCTCACCGTTGTAGTTCTCCACAAAGGTGTTCTCAACCTCGCCGGTGCCGATACGCTCAACCTGCATGTAGACGCTAAAGCCCTGCTCAGTTGCACGGTTAGCCTCTGAGGACATCAGCGCAAGGAATGCGTCGGTTGCCTCGTAGGTGACAACGCCGTTCTCTACCTTCTGGGTGAAGTACCGGGTGATGTCCTCACCGGCATCGACCTTGGAGCCGTTCTCATCAACGAATGAGTGCTGAGAAATAACCTTGTAGTTACCCTCGTAGGCGTCCTTTGACTCGTCCCAGTCATCAACAATTGACCAGGACTCGGTCAGGCCAGCGCGGTCAGCAGGCAGAGTTGAAGAGTTCAGCTCGTAGTTAAAGACGGTGTTCAGAGCAATTTCAGTACCGTCAATCGAATCCTTGTCACCAACGTTGATAACGACGTCCTTGGTGGGGTTGATTTCCTTGAGCTTGTTAGCAACGGTTTCAGTCTGGGTGCGGTGGTCGTTAGTGACCTGCCATGCGGTATTCAGGATGTCACCATCGGCGTTTGCGGTCACGGTGTAGGGCAGTACGTGGATGTACTTGTAGCCCATCGGCAGAACAACCTTGCCTTCGCCATCGGTCTTCATCATGGAAGAGATGCCTACAGCGCCGCCGTTGGTGAAGCCCTCGACCTCACCGTTGGTGACGGTGTAGGAGTCGGTGACGTCCTTTGCAGAAGCGAGCTTTACAGCAGCTGATACTGCCTCGGGGGTGGAGGTGTCGGTGTCGCCGGGAACCTGGTAGACACGTACCTGGGAGGCGTCAATCTCACCATAGCGCTCATCGAAGTCATCCACCATGCCCGAGACCTTGATGGTATCGGCGGTGTTTTCCAGGTTGGTGGTATCTTCAACCAGCTTGTAGGAGATTACATCCCCTACGGTCACGGTCTTACCCTCGATGTTGGAGCCATCGGTCGCTGAGGTATCAACCTTAGACGGGGCGATCACGGGCACGTAGTTGCGGACAACCTTGGTGAGGGTCTTATCCTCGTTGGTCAGCTGGGTTGCCTGGTTAGTGAACTCGCCGGGAGTGGCATCCTTCTTCACGTGGCCCAGCAGGGTGATGATGTAGTCCTTACCGACCAGTTCGGCAGGGTTCTTAGCCAAGATGGTCACTTCGCCGGTTTCCAGGTTCCATTCAGCGGTGAACTTATCGGCTGAAACCTCATTGCCCTCTGAATCAACGACAGTGAATTCCTTAGTGGGGGCCCACTTGGTCTCATCGTAGTTATCGTACTTGCCTAGCTTGCTCACTTCGCTGGTGGTATCTGCAAGGTCAGCAGCTGAAAGGGTCAGCTGGTAGTTCAGCTCCTGACCGGGCAGTACACGGGTGTTATCGACCTCTACACCTAAAGAGTTAACCACGGTCTTGTCGGGGTTAATCTTGGGCTCGTAGTAGGTCTTATCAGCGGTGAACTGAAGTTCGTCATTGACGATAGCGAAACCGGAGTCGATGAGGGTATCTGCGATACCGTCAAAGAGGCTGGTCTGGTTCACGTGCAGGGTGTAGGTCATGTTCAACTCCAGCGAGCCAGGATCCTTAGCGGTAGCAAGAATCTGGTGCCCTGCCTTGCCATTGTGGACGCCGTCCTCGGAGGTGATAGTGAACTGGTCGGTGACGTTGTTACCCTCAGCATCGGTTACAGCTACTTCGTTCATGTTCACCGAGACAGGCATGCGGCCATCCTCGGTGAAGTAGATATGATCACCAAGGATGAATGACTCAGGTGCCTGGTAGCCGGTGGCGTAAGAGATGGTCTGGGTGGTGGTTTCGCCAGCGATAACCTTCTTGCCCTCGTCCTTAGCAACCTTTTCTACTACCGGGATGGGGGCAAAGAGCTTGGTCAGACCGTAGGAAACAGCGGGGGCTTCAACGGTCTCGCGGGTAGGCTCAGTGGGCTTAGTGGGTACTGAGGGAACCTCTTCCAGAGTCGGAGGAGTCGGCTCAGTAGGCTTAGAGGGCGCTACCGGGGGCTTCTCTTTAACAATGCACTTTTCAGCCGCAACAGTGGCAGCTTCGTAGATGGAATCTGAGAGAGAGTCCAACTCACCGATGAAGTAGTCACGGCCCTCAGTAGGTGAGGCTACACCGGAGATACCACGAATATAATTCACCATCCCTGCTTCATCAGAAGAGAAGTGGAAGGGGTGGTTAGGGTCATTGACTGCCTCATCCCGAATCATCACAGGAATAACATCAGTACCGGAAGCCTCAAGACGATCAGCGACCACCTTAGCAGCATTGAATGCTTCATCTGAGCCATTGGCCGCGTTAGTCGGTACGTGAATGCCAATCTCACCGTTTTGAGTGTAGGTGTTAGGCGCACCATCGGTTAGCAGCAAGGCGGTGTCGTACTTAACGCCGGTATCAGCCTGGTGCTTTTCAATAGCAGCCAGGGCAGCTTCCCAGTTGGTGCCCAACGTCTGGTAGTTCACCCCGCTCCAGTCGCCCAAGCCCAATGGGGCGTCCTTGGACTGCTTGTCGATGCCGTCAATCCAGGCCAAAGCAGCGGCCTTACCAGCATCGGTGCTGACGTTGAATACAGCAGAGGGCTGGTTGCCTGCGATGGTGGTGATAGGGCCAACGGGAACTTCGCCGGAGCCGGTGTCCTGGAAGTTCACAGCAGAGTCACGAGCAAAGGTGAAGAAGGAGACCTCAGCGCCATCAACCTTAGAAAGACGTTCGACCATCTGCTTGGCCTGGTCTTTCATGGTTGCAGTCTCAGAGGCATCGAAAGAGCGGGAGAGGTCAAAGGTCATGGCCACACGCGGAGGTGCACATTCACCAGCTTCGATAGCAGCCTTAGCAGCTGCAACCTTGGCGTCGTAGGCTGCCTTGTCAGTCTTGAACTGAGCCAGTGCGCTCTCGTAGGAGGCAAGGTCTGCCTTGTACTGGGCCAGTTCAGCTTCGTAAGCGGCCTGACGTTCAGCGTTAATCTTCTCAGCCTCAGCCTTAGCAACTACAGCAGCCTGATAAGCGGCATCATCTTTCTGGTACTGAGCCAGTTCAGCCTCGTACTTAGCGTCAGCCGCGGCCTTATCTTCCTTGTACTGGGCAATCTTGGCGGTAATCTCAGCAATCTTGGCCTCAGAGTCAGCAGTGATGGTGTCCAGTGCCGCCTGAACCTCAGCGGTTGAGCCGGTGGTGATGGTCTTGACCTGGGTTTCTGAGATGTTCAGGCCTGCGTCCTTAGCGGCCGCAACAGCAGCAAGTAGCGCCGAGTTATCGACGGGAACTTCGCGGGTGGTGGATTCTGCTTCAGATGCGCTGATAACTGAGCCAAATGAGCCAGTATCGACCGCGTTTGATGCGGGCATGGAGGCAAAAATGGAGGATGCAACCAGGCCGGTTGCAACCAGGGCGCCAGACTTGCTGGCTACTACCTTAAAGGATGCTCGTGACACGTCTTAGGTGTCCTTTCTTCAGATATGTGTGAATCGAGTGATTCGCGTGGTGTTTGTTTCTTCCCGCCTAGTGGAGAGGCGGTGTTTCCATCACAGATACCCTCAGCTCACTGGTAGGTGAACTAGGTAGGGACTGCGGAGGTCTATTGAGGGGCCGAGTTATCCCGAATCAGGGGCTTACTGGCCAGAATGAAAGTTCAGCGGGTAGCCAGATGCAGGGGCTACAGGCTGTTTGGTGATAGCCGCGTCGATTAAGTCCATCAGCCCCAGAGTGAAAGTGATGCTGGGGTAGAGTTCGCCGTCGATGGTGACGTTATTGGCGGTGAGGGTGCGGCGGGCTACCGGTTTTTGATAGCCATACGGTGCCGGGGTGGCCCACTCTTGTGCAATGACGGTTGCCTCGGTGAGGTCTTGGGCGTTTTCAAAGGTAGCTCCCTGGGCGGTAAGCCATTGGCCGAAGGTGTCGCCTAGCAGGGTGTTGATGTCGAGATAGTGGGTGATGCTCATGTGCTTCTCTCCAGAAAGTGGTGTATGTGAGTGAGGGAAGAATGCCAGGTGAAGAGCTGTGGCAATACGTTCGTGGGGGACATTGCCACAGGCTCTCTCACTCTGGTCGCACCTTTAGAGGATTTGGATGTATCCATCTTGAGGTGTTGGCGGGAGTGGCTTCCTTCCACAGAGTTTCACCCCTGCCAACACTTCCATTCTAGTTCTTTTTTTTGAAAAGTGCCTTATTTGAAAGTAATTACTTGCCCAAAATGACCGAACAAAAACATGTTGAAATTTGAGCTACTATCCAGCCAAAGACTTCAGCAGAACCTTCTGCCTGGTTTCAAGTTCCGCCAGCAAAACCTCGTCACCGACACTAGCTAGAGTATCTGGCACATCCAGAACCCCAATATCACTAAGCGTCAAATACCCACAGGCCACTAGACCCACATGCGGTGAGACATCAAAATAGTCGGCAACATCCAGCACCGTCTCGAACTGCAAGGAATTAGCAACCACCAACCGAGAGTACCGATTCTTCGGCATACCCAGACGCTCTGCAACCTCCATGCGCTTAGCTCCCCCATCGATCAGGGAATGCCAGCGCGTACAGGCATCTTCTGCCACCTCATAAACATAATCAGGAGCAGGCTCAACGATCTGACGGCGACCCATCAATTCAGCTGCTATATCAACCGGGGAGACACAGGCAAGCCACGGCAATTCCTCTGGAAGGGGCCATAAGTTCCCGAATCCATCAAATGATGCCAGCTCCATCAGCTTGTGCTTACCAAACCCGGCTGCTGTTTTCAGCACCGTGGTGGGCTTGATTCTCTCTTCTTTCCGCTGATGGGAGAGCGTCGGCTCTGGAATGCCGGACTTCTTGCTGACCTCGCTCATGGTGACTTCTTTTCCTAGAGACTGCACCCATGTATCGAAGTCAGCGGTTCGTATCTGAGTAGCCATCAGCGGGTATCTCTCCATAGCGAGTAGTAATTCGGCAGTAAGAACCATTCTAACGGCCATGCCCCACGTTGAGTTTCTACGCTCCCAACACATTCTTTGAGCATTTCAGCTAAGTCTTTGCCCCAATTCAATCTGATTGCCTCCACGCTGATGTATCTGCCCTAAATTCCAAAAAACCAGTCCTGCCTGCCTACTTGATTCCAGCCATATGGGACATGGCACTAATTACTACAGCGCTGGAGCTTACCGCGCACCTCATCAATGTCCTGCCCATCCACGAAATCAAGGAGGTACGCCGGGAGTACCGTCAGCAAATCGATCCAATCACCCGGAAGCTCTGGAAAGAACACATGAACCTTGCCCAAAAACAGGCCGTAATTTACGCAAGAGCATACATTGCCATGACGAGCAGAAAACTTTCTAAGAAGAAGAGGTAGGCAACCGGCGTATACATTCTCAGGGCTACGCGCCCTGACCGCGCAAGCACCGTGCTTGACCGTCGCTGCCGCGCAAAAGCCCGGCCACCTCACCACGCGCAGAGCGCGTACCAAGGTGGCCGGACTTTCGCTTGCCTTCAAAGAGGTCTGGGGCCAGTAAGACCTGTGAGCCAGTAGGTCTAAGTAGCTTCCCGAGGCCTCTAGCCTTTCCGTGGGTGTAAGTTCTTTATAGGTGGGTGTCTTCCTCCATCTTCTCTTCTCTTCTCTGACAGTGACGGATTATTAGAGCTGGTCAGTCAGGGCGTCTCCTGATTCAAGAACAGCCCTAGCCACAATGCAAAGCCTTTCACAGCGGGCAATGATGTGGCGGGCAGATACCAGAGAGTACCCAGTTAGCTGTGAAACCTTAGCCACCAATTCGGCACGCTCCACAGCAAAGGCACCTGCGCTCATTACCGCCAGCGGCACCGCGCGCATCCAGGTTCGGTCAATCTCACCGGCATCCGGGTCAGGGAAACATCCTAGAATCTCACGAACTGTTACCGCCTCCCCTGCCAGGCCAGCCTTGGCCCGAAGGTAGTGCCCCTCTAATGCTCGGTCAATGACCTGAGCCAGTTCCATCATCTGCCGATGGGACTCACGCAAGGCCGCCACCTCCACCCCCAGACGTCGAGCGGCAACCGCATAATCACCATCAAAGTCACGAATCAAAGCAATAGACCGCAGGTAGAGCCGCTCATCAAACGTGCCCTCCACAATTTTCAGTACCCGTGATACCCGCACCAAGGTATCAAGCTGAGCAATGACCTCATCGACATGGTCTGCCTCAGTGGTGTGCATGTAGCTATTGGAGGCCTGGGCGACACTGATGGCTTCTTCTGCCAGCAGGTAGTTCCGGTAGGTCTTCTTCAAGAAGTTTGCCGCCTGCTTATTGGCAACCCCGCTGATCCACTGGTTGAAGTTCCCCAGGGTCGGGTCAAAGCTGTGCATTGACTTAGTGGCAGCCAAAAAGACTTCCTGGTGCACATCATCGATGCTGTCGCGGTGCCGGTAGCCCAGGGTGCGCGCGATACTATCGCGGGTTTTTTCCCAGGCGCTGATGCGGTCACTTGTCCATTGGTCTGTGGTGATGCTCTGGCTCATGACTGGTGTTTCTTTCTGGCAGTGAGGGTCGGTGATTACTGTGCGGTGCGGTGGGTGCCCAAGGGGGTTATTCGCCGGTGAACAGGGCCGGTTCGCTTTGGCGTAGAGCGTTGATTTTGTTCAGGCCGGTGCGGGAGGACTTGCCGATTAGTTCCCCTGCTTTGGCCCCGGTAATGCGCTTGCCCTGTTGAATTTGCTCTTGAATCCAGGGCCGTAGCACATCAAAATCTGGGTCTTCGTTACCCTCATGAGCCTGTGTGACTGTGCTGGCTACAGCGACTTCAGCTAGTTCTTCTGGCTCAGTCTCAGCTGGGGCTACTGCCTCGGGTAATGGTTCAGCACTCGACGGCTCGGTTTCAGGGTTTTCTTCGAGGGTTGCCGGTAGCTGTTGCTCAATAGGCTCACTTCGGTCAGGTTCCTGGTATGACGTCAGCTCCCTGATGACAGCCATCTGCTCTTCATCCACCGTGGCCGCACTCTGTACCTGGGCCGGTTCATCAGTGCCAAAGGCCAGCCGGGAGAGCTCTTCGGTTGCGGCAAACACGCTCAAGGGGGCCGCCGCAGCAATGGCCGCGCCGATCCAGGACTGAAGAGCGGTCTGCCCCTCCCCCACAGCCAGCGCGTGAGCCCCATTAGCAATAACCGAGATCAGCGTGAAAACTGCCAGGGTAGCCCAGGTCAGTGCTACCGGCTCCCCGCGCGTGCGGTGAATGACAGCGGCCATGGAGTAAGCAAGGATGGCGATGTCGATAAAGATGGGAACTGTCCACCGCATCCAGGTGGGGAGCCCAACCCAGCCAGCGACGTCGTGCAGGCCGTTGAAGGAAACCATGAATGAGGTCAGTCCCAGCATGAAAACCAGCAGGACGGTTACCCACAGCATGGGGCGGGAGTCCGGGTTGATTCTGGTTTGATTTTTGATACTTTTCACGTGTTTTGCTTTTTCTGATAGTCTTAGGGCACCGAGAAAGCTCACATCCCATAGTTCTGGTTTCTAAGTTTGAGCTGGTTTCTTCCGCTATGCGAGGCGGGTTATTCCCTAAGAAACCGTCGGTGTCCTCATAATGAACGAGGTGGCTCCCATGGCCCTAGCATTGGGAGCCACCTCTTTTTCTTGCTATTTTCAGCGTCTTACTGGCGGATAGCCTCTAGTTCGTTATCCAGGTTGGTCACGATTGTTTCCAGCTGGCTTGCCACCTGCTCGTGCTCCCCTAGCAAGTCCGGACCCAGGTTCAGCCGCTTGAGCAGGTGAGCGCTTGACGCCATGGAACGTAAGAGCTCTTGCACCAGGCTGTAGGGGTACTGCTGACTCGTGAAGTTCTTATCGTTGTTGCTCATGACCAGGTTCTGGATTTGTTCGGTGAGCTGGCCCATGAGGTAGCTGATGTTTTCAAACCCGGTGTTGAGCAGGTCATCGACTGGGCCCTCTTCAACTGTTCCATTTGGAACAGTTGAATCTTTGCCCTTGCTGGCATCTGCGTCCTTAGTTGGCTTGCTTGCAGGTGCCGAGGACTTAGCGGTGTTCTTGGGCTTGCTCTCTTTTAGAGCCCCGATACCGAAGGCTGAGGCTGGGGTATCGAGGATAGCTGCATCAAGGTCAATACCAAGCTCATTGGCCTTGTCGCTAGGATCAGTTGTGCGGTAGTGACGCACTTTTCCATCGAGTCCGACGCTCTCTCGCTCTTGCCCCAGTAGACCGGTTTCGCGGGCCTTGGACTGGAGGCGGCTGATGCTACCGACTGATAGGCCGGTGACGGCGCTGATGGCTCGGGTGCTCATGCCGGCCTCTGCGTAGGAGACGACTGCGGTAAGTCGGTCTTCCTTGGGTGGGGTGAGGGTTAGGCCGGTGAACTCGTAGGTGATGTAGGCGTTCCAGGACTTGTAGCCCAAGGAAAGCCAGACCCTTTTCTCGAATGCTTCGATGATGAGCTCTTGGGCGTTTTCTAGGTTTTGGTGCAGGTTTGCGGTGAGCTTGCGGGCTTCTTCTTTGCTCAGCAGAGTAACGACTTCCCCGGTGATTGCCTCATCAGGTGCGGGCAGGTGGGTGGGTGCTGGGTCATCGAGCAGTTTGAGTGTTGCGGTCATGGTGTCCTCAGTTCTGGTGGTTGCTGTTGCTAGTGGGTTGGTTTGAAGGGGCGTAAGGGTGTGAATGTGCGGCCGTCGAAGCTGGCAAGTACGTGTTCGATGTGGCCTTGTGGCAGGGAGGTGATAGCGCTGATAGCCCTAGCGCTCATGCCGATGCTCTGGTAGAAGCGGATGGCTGATTCTTGGTCTTCTGCTTTGGGGGTGTGGTCTAGCTGGTAGAACTCCCCCTCTAGGTATTCCTCGAAGGAGCTATAGCCGATGGGAATCCAGATGCAGTGTTTGTAGGCCATGACCGGTATGATGGCGACCCCGGCAGGGACAGGGGTAAATAGCCTGGATGCCTTAGATAACGGCAGTGAGTGGGGCAGGGCCTGGTGAAGCATCTCGATGTACTGGTGGTCTTTATCGTCTGAGTCAAAGATCATTCCAAGACCAAAAGCTGATTGTGGAAGTTTGTTAGAGCTCATGTGTTCTCTCCGTTAGTGGTCTTGCAAGGTTGTTAGCGGGCTGAGTTTTTACGGGCTCGAACGATGTCGATGATGGTTTTCACGATGAAGAAAATTACCCACAGGGCGATAATCATGGAGCCACCCCCTGCCGCAGCGATTCCTGCGGCCTCTAGCACGGAGCCTGAACGGTGTTTGAGCGGTTCACCGTAGACCTGCTTCAGGGCTAATACGGGGCCGGTATAAATTCCGATGAAGGTGATGATTGCGGCTACAGCGAACCATCCGAAATTCTTTGTTGCGGTGAGCAGGATAGTTTCGAGCTGGGCAAGGAGTTTGGTGGTGTTATTGGTTTCTGACTCAGCTACGGTGGTGAGCTCTGCGGTCTTGGGGGCGGTATTTTCACTCATGATGACTTCTTCCTGTTCGTGTGGTGTTATTTTTTGCCCTGAGTGTCTTTTTTGAAACCTGCGGGGTCTTATACCCTCTGGGTGGTTTGAGTGGCTCTAAGGGCGGTTTTTGAGCTTCTGAGAGGGCGCCTAGGCCCGCCGTTTCAGTGGCGGCTGAGTTAGTGGCCTGACAGCTCGTGTCTGCTGGTGGCCTGCTTCTTGCTCTAGCAACCAGCGGACGCCGGGGCCCTTGGGCCGGTTGATTGGCACAGTGGAAGCCGAGGCGGCTTGCTCTTGCTCAAGAGCTATAAGTCGTGGGTTTGAACAAACCGGGCAAGCCTGGCCGGTGAACTCCCGGTTGTGAATCTCGCACCACACAGGCTTACCCCTGACCGGAGTCGGTGCTGATGACGGTGCTTGCTCAACGGGAGCTTGCGCTAGCCGTTCTGCGTAGGCATCCATGGCCATTGAGAGCAGTTCGTCGGCCCCGTTGGCGAAAGCGCGGATAACAAAGACCGTAGGGTAGGCCGGTTCTTGCTTGGCCCGAGAGAGAACCTTATCGACCATCAGATGAAGAATCTCAGGGGCTAGGCCTGAGTAGTCACTGCCGGTTGAGTCGCGGTGCGCGGTGATGAGCTGGTCAAGGTTCACACCGCGATAGAAGTTCGCGGCGACGGCCGCAACGGCAGGTGATTTTGCAGAGCGAGGTTTTTCGTCTCGCGCGCCGGTACTGGTGTTAGGAGATTGATTGATTGATGGATTAATCAATCTATCAATCACGGGCGCGTGCGCGTCGCGCGCGCTTCCTATTAAGGCAACCTCTGCGCTACCGGCAGATTCTTGTAACTCTACCGGCGGTAGCGTGCCGGTAAGTCTTACCTTACCGGCAGATTTTGCCGGTAGCGTGCGACTAGGTGAAACATTTTTTGGGAAAAAGTTATCCACAGGCCCGTTACCGCTACCGGCAGATTTTGCCGGTAGCGTGTGACTAGGCGAAATATCAAACTCACCAAATGTCTCATTAGCCTCACGACGGCGGCGAATTTCATCCGCTTCTTCTGGCGTCAGAATGTAACCAGGCAGTAGGTACTTCTCATTTTCAAGGTGCAGAATCACCAAATCTGGAGCGCGCCCCGTAGAAAAGGTGCCGCTTTGACGTTCTGTGTGAATCAGATCAAGAGTCCGTAATTTTTTGATTGCTTCACGTACCGCCCGTTCTTTCAAGCCAGTAGTAGCAACCAGGGGGTTTTGCCCCTCAGAATAGACGCCACGGCCATCACACAGATTGGCGAGCTGAATCAGCACTTTGTACTCAGCGTTGTTCACATCCTGGTTAATGGCCCACTGGATATGGTGAAGAGCCATTACGAAGCTACCTTCTCCGGCATCTCAACAGGGGTTGTCAGCACAGCAATTGGCACATCGAGCAGCCGAGCGATTTTCTCAATCTCACTGGGGCGAAATTCCATCGTCCCGTTGAAGCGCTTGGCTAGTGATGCCTTTGAGAAGCCGAGGTGGTCAGCAATGACCTGATTCTGTATGTTGCGCCGCCGTGCTTCGGCTTTCACGTTGGCGCTAATTGATTCTGCGTAACTCATAGTTGCCAGCGTATACCTAGAGTTCACATCTTGCAAGCTTAGAATGTAACTTTTTCTGGACGTTAGTTAATTTAAAGTTGCCAGTTGTTTCTTTTTGATATAGATTTATACCCATGAACAACAACGAAACATTGACCTCAAATGAAGCTGTTGCTCGCGAAGTGAAGACCTGGATGGTGAGAACCAACGTCAAGACCACTGACCTAGCCGACGCTTTTGGTATCGGGCGCGCTGGCGTATCTAAAAAACTCAGGGGTGAAGCAGCCTTCTCCATTGAAGACCTGCTAAAAACCGCTGGACTAATGGGCATTTCCCTCAGTGAGTTACTGGGTGAAAGCATCCTTAACGCAAAAATCCCCACCACTACTGAGCTCAGCACTGATGGGGAAAAGAAAATCGCCCCGATCGGATTCATTCCGAACGGAGCGACTTATGAAATGGTTGCTAGCACTGAACCAGTGTTAGCTGGGGTAGGGCCTGCGGGGCTTGAACCCGCGACCAAGGGATTATGAGTCCCCTGCTCTGACCAGCTGAGCTAAGGCCCCACAGCGCCAGGTTCTAGCGAACTGGCACTGTCTCTAAGAATACCGAAAAGGGCAGGTGAAGCCAAACCACGGACGTCCGCGCAAGAGAGGCAGAACCTAGCTAGTCTGGCCTTGAGCTAAGAATTGGTCGTAGAGCTCATTGGAGCGGTACAGCGATTCGAAAGTCTCCCAGGTTTTCTCAGCGGCATGGCGGGCTACCATCTGGTGGGAGCACTCCCCCATGGCCTTGCGCTCTTCAGCGGGCAAGCTCAAGATATCAGCTAGCCGGGCAGCCAGCTCCGCTGTATCACCCGGGGTAAAAAGGTAACCGTTCTTGCCCTGATCCACCAGGTGCGGCAACGCCAGAGCGTTAGCAAGAACCACCGGCTTAGAAGCACTCATAGCTTCGAGGGTCACGAGCGACTGAAGCTCAGCCGTACCGGGCTGGCAGAACACGTCGGCGCGCAGGTAGCCCGCGCGAAGTTCCTCATCGGACACATACCCCAAAAAACGCACCCGGTCAGCCACACCGCATTCTGCGGCCTTGGCCTGCAAATCAGAAAGAATCTCGCCGGTTCCAGCAATCTCAAGCACAGTTTTTTGCCGCAGCTCAGCAGGAAGAAGCGAAAAACCCTCAATGAGCACATCGATATTCTTCTCAACGGCCAGGCGCCCGGCAAAGAAAATCGTCAGTTCACCGGCAGACTTCTCAACAGTCTCCCCCGGCGCAAGCTCATAGTCAGAACTCTGAATGCCGTTAGACACCGGCATCACGGGGCGGCGGAACTTACCGGCGCTTTCCATGGCGTCAGCACCGATTTGGGTGGGAGTAGTCACCACAGCAGCCCGGTTGAGCACCCGGCGCATATCAACCCACGAAGCCTTAACCACCAGCTCATTACCAGCCTTACCGAACGGTAAGAAGGGGGTGATGTTTTCGGGCATCACGTGGTTGGTCGCGATAACTCGTACACCGCGTTTAGCGCCGATACGGGCCAGCACCCGCCCAATGATGTAGTGGCACTGAATGTGAATAACGTCGGGCTGAATCTCCTGCACCAGACGATCAGCCTCAGCGTAAATCTCCCAGGGGAAGTTCAAGCGCATGTAGGGGTGGGTAATTACCTTGTGCGAGCGCATGCGGTGCTCGACGATGCCGTCTACCGTGTGACGGCTGGTGACGCCTTTTTCCTGCTTGGGTGCCATCACATGTACGGTATAGCCGCGTTCGGCCAGAGCGTGGGCGAGACGGGATGAGAACTGAGCGGCCCCATTGATATCGGGCGGGTAAGTATCGGCGCCAATGAGGACGGTCAGAGGCTTATCAGCCATACAGGGGTCCTTTCGAGGTCTCTTCGTTCGGTACCCCACTGACCTTACCGGGTTTTTGGGGCCCGCGCATCAGCCGCGCAGCGGAGTTCGCCTGCCCCCCCCCCCCCCCCCCCCCCCCCCC
>NZ_CAKMSR010000018.1 GCF_928381705.1 Rothia nasimurium
AGCAACGGTCTTGTCCGGTATGGCTTGAGGTTATTTGTAGAGATTTAACGCTCATATTTTTGCTGCGGGTGGGGCCGTTGTCTAGTTGGTGGGTGTGGGGTGCGTGTCTACTTTTGAATAAGCCTCATATTTAGTTTCCTCTAAAAGTGATTGCACTGAGCCTTATACTAACATTCATCTTTTTAGGGCCACCAGATATTTTTCTTGTGATTAAAGATATACATCAAAAAATGCCCCGAACTCCCCAGAATCACCGCGCGACAAGCTGAAACAACATATCTAAAATTTCTATATAGGTAAATTATTAGCCTATTTTTATGGGTCAAATCAAACCATTTATCACACTGCTTATTTAAGTCTACTGAGCTACTTCTTTTGAACTCCAGAGTCAGATGACTGCATTTTTTAGTCAGGGCATATCCGGCGATAGAAAACCCACCCATCCATCCCCATCACCCCGCCCACTAACCACCGCACGCCCCCGCCTACCGGCGTCCGCTCCGCTACCCCCTCTGCCGGGTGAGGGCAGGAACACCCCTCCTGCCGCGAATAGCCCGCCGTCACCCGGTAAGTTACCAACCAGTAACCTATGAATCATGCAAAAATAGAGACCATGAGTTTTGATTCGCACTCCGAGCTCCCCCCGCACCTTTTAGCTCTCTCCCACCTCACCCAGTGGTACTCAAATTCGCACCAGCAGCCCCTGGATTTTCGCTTCACCGTTCACGGGACAACCGTTGAAGCACCCGTCGCCACCATCACCGGCGCACTGGGCACAAGCGCACCCGCTGACTTCGCCCAGGCCGCAACAGTAGCAGCCTTTGAGTTAGCGCAGGCAGGCCACTTTAAGGGCTCCTACACGGTACGCATCAACACCTCCCCCGGCGGGCAGGCCATCGTCAAGCAGATGCCCACCGCGGCCCCAGCAACAGAGCAGGACGAGGCCCCTCAGCCGTCCGCGCCCACTCAGTCCGTCTCAAATAACGGCCTGCAGCTGCGCTCTGCCCTGCTTGCCCGCGGGCACAACTCCGGCTACTCCCCCGCCGAGGTCGCAGCCGAAGAGAAGCAGCGCGGCTTCACTTTCACCCCTGAACTCAAGTTCTATCGGGCGCTAGTACGCAACGGTGTGGTTGCCGAAGTCGCCGGGCAGAACGTTATCGCCTCCACCCCGCAGGCTGATTTTGGGGCGTCCACCCTCGATTCAGCCCCCTGGAAGGCCCCCGAGAAGACGGACGGCACCGTCCAGGCCGTCCTCAATCACACCCTGTGGATTGAAATTGCCAGCTCCCCCACCCATCTCTACGCCATTGACCTAGCACCTGGCGCCCAGGGCACCGTGGGCCAGGTTATCGCGCGCAGGCGCGGTGAGGCTTCTGTGCCGGTTCAGGTTGCGCTCTCGTTGGCAGATTTTGTGACCGGCGAGCTGGTAGGTCAGGACGCTGGCAGCGGCTCCCCCGCCCCGGCGGCGGCCGTTGCCCCCAAGACCACAGCGGGGGCGTCCGCTCTCGCGCAGACTATCGCCTGGGTGGGCACCGTTGAGCCAGTAGCCCTACCTGGCTTCCTGGGGTGGACGCTTACCCCCACCGAGGCCCGCTACCGGGCGGTTCTAGCTGAAATCGACCCCGACTCAGCAGCCGAGCCTGAGACTGCCGCAGCCGAGGAACCCGTCGCAAACAATGAAGCCCCCGCCCCGGCAGATGAGCCTACCCCCACCCCGGCCAATAGCTCTGAGCCAGTGATTGCACCCGCAGCGCCGGTGGTTATTAAATCCACTACAACCTCGGAAAACGCTTCCAGCCTCTTCACCACCCCGGGGGCAGACGAGCCTACACCGGAGTCGGTCACTACCCCCGAGGCAGATACCGACGAGCCTGAGGCTGAGACCCTACCGGCACCGTCCGCGCAGGAGCAGGACGAGGCTGCCTCCAGCCCCCTGAGCCGGGCGGCAAGCGCCTACGCGGCTGCGGCCTTCCCCAACGATCTTCCCGTGACTACCGGGGAGAAAGCCCAGGATATCCGCGACATTGATCCCGGTGTTGCCCGCGTACCGGCCTCACCTGAGCAGAAAAATATCGCTAACACGATAGGCACTCTCGCTTTCGGCACCCCCGAAGAGCGCAAGGAATACCAGAGCACAGATACCGACGCCGTGCCTAGCATTGCGGCCCGGGCTAAGAAGGTGTCGCTGGCGTCCGCGCAGGCCGAGCCCCAGCAGCCCGCAGAAGAAAACGAGCAGAAGCAGGACGACCGCAGTCTGCGTTCAGCCCTGCGCAAGTTCTTTATCGGCGACTAGCCCATCTATACTGCGCTGACAAGGTAAGGCAGGCGGTGCGCCCCGACTGGGGTGTGCTGCCTGACCTTTTCTGCGGGCGGTAGCGGGCGTAGGCTGGTAGGGCACACCAAACAAGGAACGGAGTAGTAGTGGCACGCGCATCTCAAGACACCCTGGGTAGTACCCCCCTTGAAGTTTTCATTCCGGCAGCCGGCGAAAACCCGGACGACCCCGGCGACACCCAGCGCGAAGCCTTCCTCACAGCGGCGCAGGAGATGCTCGATGAGGGCCTTGATATTGCCGTTTACTCCACCGACTCCTACCCTTCTGCTTTTACCGACTGCGAGCCGGTAGCCGACCAGCTCGCTATGGCCGGGGCCGAGGTTCTGCCTATCTTGCTGGTAGAGGGCCTGGTCAAGGTCTCGTACATGTACCCCACCGCGGAGCAGCTCCGCCGTTTCTCCCGCTTTGGTGAGGTCAAGCAGCCCAAGGTTAACGCCGCTGCGGCGGCCTGCGGTACCGGTGGTGCGGACGTCCCCGCGACGGTTCCTGCCGCTGAGCCGGCTGGCTTTGCTGCGGTGCTGGCAGGGGTGACCCCTAAGCCTGCCGGTGGCCCTGACATTGGCCACCGGGTCAACCTGATGGGGGGCCACGATTCTGCACCGGCGTCGCAGGGGGCCTCTGCCGAATCAGGGCAGCCTGCGAAGCAGGCCTCGTGTGGCTGTGGCTGCGGGTGTGGCGACTAAAATAGAGCCGACACACATTTTTCTAAGGAGTAGTCGATGATTGGTGCGCGCGTAGAGCACAAGGATGAGTTCTTTATTGCGGGCTTCCGCGAGACCGTGAAGCAGGGCGCCGGCATTGGCGAGCTTTGGAAGAAGCTCACCGCCCATGCTGAGGCGCGGGGGGTGACCATGCCTGAGGTCCACTCGATGGGTGTGATTGTGGGGATGAACGCTGCCGGCGAGTTCGACTATATGGCGGGGATTCTGGTGGAGAACCTGGAAACCGCGCAGGCTCTGGGCCTCAATGCCCTTAAGGTGGACGGCGGTGAGTTCGCGGTGACGACCGTTGAAGGCCCGGTGCCCATGAGTACTATGGCCGGGGTGGACCACCTGATGGGCACCTTCCTACCCGCGTCAGGTTTTAAGCCCAACGGCCCGGTCTTTGAGGCATATGGGCCGGGTGACCCGTCAGCTGACGATTTCCAGATGCAGGTTTGGGTGCCTGTTAAGCCAGCTTAGAGCCCTGCCGATAGAGATAGGCGACGGTTCTTCAGAATTTTGACTAGCTGCTTACGGCGAGCAGAGTCAAAAGGAAGACCCGTCGCCCCTTCAACAAGCTCCTCTGTTTCATGAAGCATCTTACGTAGTAAGAGGGCGGTTGCGGCAGGACGCACCCCAAGTTCCTGTCCAAAATCGAGAAAAGTCTTTGCAGAAAGCCCTCGCTCTTTTCCAAGTAGCTTAAGTGCCATCGATTGGTCGCCGTAGGGTGCAGTTGAGGGAACGTCATATACCGGCGCTAGTCGATATTTTCCAGAAGACTCGATAATGGAAATATTTTTTGCATGAAGATCGCCGTTGCCAGTAAGCCATGCAAAAGCAAACTGTCTCACTAATTCCTGGGCCACTAGAATAGGCTGGCTTGTTTTCTCTACCACCGCCTGTGCTAACCGCAAGGCTGTAACTTCATATTTATCAGCAGGATAGAGATTAAGAAGCTGACAAGCGTCTTCTACCGCATAGCGAGCCAGATGGCCATTTCCATCTATTCCTCGATCAAATCGTTGTATCAAAAGGCCCGAGCGACCAGTAATATCACGCACTAGGTGAGAGCTAACAACACCGTTACGAAAAGATACCCGACGTGCGTACTCTAGGAAAAAATGTTCATTTTCTACGAGTAATGGGTATTCGGGAGGCGTGAGCTTCAACAGATAGAAATTGTGGTTGTGACGAAGGGGGATGGTCAGCATCTTGCCCGACACTTTATCCTGAACTCCCGGAAGGGCAGCGTAGTCCAATAATCCCTGGGCAGAGAAAAAATCAGCAAATGAAATCGATGCTAGCTGAGTCGGGTCAAACTCCGTTATAGGTTCAGCATACTCATTATCGGGTACAGCTCCGGGTGGCAGTACCCTCACATCCCCCACGGTATCAGCACCCACCGCTAGTAGAAGAGAAAGCTCATCATCCTTCGACACCTTCAACACATTTCTCAAGCTCGTCAGGCGGCGACCCTCAGGTAAAAGACCTGTGAAAAATGGAGGTAATGCGCCAGCTTGATACACAAAGGGTTCATCAGTAAGCGGCAATGTGGTTGCTACAGGTGCGTGATGAGAGTCAAGATAATCAGCAGAATAACGAAACTCAGTAGTATGAGGTGTTCTGAAAAAGTGCCCGGCAAGAGTATCTTGTTTGTACACATCAGCTTTGAGTTCGTTCATGCCTCAATCACCTGAATTTTCAGACCCAGCACATCGGTAACAGCTACAGCTTTCTCTAAAGAAACACTCAAACGCCCTTTCTCCAAATCACGTAGAGTGCGTTCAGAAATACCACTGAGTGCAGCTAACTCTTCCTGTGACATTTTGAGTTTTTTACGATAGGCACGCACAACTTTTCCTAGCTCCACAACATCTCCCAACCGGCAAAATATCGCCGATATACTCAATTTATCTATAATTCTAGGCCACCATTCCACAAAACGGCAGAATATTGCCTACTTAAGGGAGATGACTATAGGAACCACTGCTGAGGCGAAGACGCCCACTCCTTCCCTCTATAATTTCCTGCTACTCAACCACTGGAAATCAAGAGAGAAGGCGTGGGCTACTGTGTATAAACCGAGGTCTAGCTGACCGCGCCGCGCAGGGTGCGCAGGGCTACCTGTAGGACGGCCAGGCGGGGGCGGCCGTCGGCACCGGGGGCGGCGTACTGAATCTCAGCCAGCATGGAGTCCACACGACCCATACGGACGGGGTGGTTCTCTACCCAGCGAGCCAGGGCGGCGTCACCGCCCTCAGTTCCGGCAGCCACCCCCTCACCGGTCTCCTGCACCACATTGAGAGCCAGAGAAGCGGCAATTTCGTAGAGATCATCGCGCAGGGACGATCGGGCCAGGGTCTCCCAGCGGTCGTTACGCGGCAGCTTGGAGATGGTGGTCAGCAGCAGGTCCACCTGGAAGCGGTCGTAAACCGAGTAGTAGACGCGGGCGACCTGCTCGGTGGAGAGGCCGTGAGCTTCGGCAATGCGAACCACGTCCATGAGGGCGAAGGCTTCGAACTCACGAATCCAGTTGACGATGAGTTCCTCGGGTAGGCCCCATTCTTCAGCCTGGTCACGCATGGCTCGAACTCGGGCACGAGTATCTTCTGAGAAGTAGTCCTTGAGTGAAGGAATGAGCTCTGCAACGGGCTTGAAGCGCTCAACCATCTCGGCGATGGGCGTGCCCACAACCACCGAACGTTCGGCCGCAAACCAGCGGGCCAGGCGGTCGAGCACACGCTGCCAGTCCTTGATAACAGCCTGCCAGCCTTCCAGAGGAACAGAGGCAGGAAGCTCGCGATGCAACCGCGCTGAGTTGCCAATGCCAAATGTTTCACGTGAAACGTAGAAGGCGCGTGCCAGGGCGTCTACCCCCACGCCGGTTTCTTCCACCGCGCGGAAGACGTGGGTGATGCCACCCAGATTAACCATCTCATTGGCAACGCGGGTGCAGATAATCTGCTTGCGCAGGGGGTGAGATTCTAGGTGCTCGCCGAAGCGTTCAACCAGGGCGGGCGGGAAGTACTCGGTAAGCACACGGGCCAGGTAGGGGTCGTCTGCCAGGTCAGTCTTCTCGAGCTCTGCGGTGAGGTGAATCTTCACATAGGCTGCGAGAACGGCCAGCTCAGGCCCGTTAAGGGTTTCACCGGTGGCTTCGTAGCGTTCGCGGATTTCCTCGTCGGTGGGCAGGAATTCCACCTCGCGGTTGAGGCCGGCGTTCTCTTCCAAGTCGTGAATCAGGCGGATGTAGGCCTCAACACCGGGCACCACACCGTGGTGCTCAGCCTGCAGCAGCACGTTCTGCTCAACGTTGGTGCGCAGCACCTGGGCGCCGACGTCCTCGCGCTGGGCTTCGATGAAGCCTGCGCGTTCTTCGGCAGAGAGTTCACCGGCGGTGACCAGGCGGTCTACCAGGATCTTGATGTTGACCTCGCGGTCTGAGGTCTCTACACCGGCGGAGTTATCGATGGCGTCGGTATTGATGAGGATGCCGGCGCGGGCAGCTTCGATACGACCCAGCTGGGTGAAGCCCAGGTTACCACCTTCGCCCACGATGCGAGCGCGCAGGTCGCGGCCGTTGACGCGGATGGCGTCGTTGGCCTTGTCACCTACGGCAGCGTGGGTCTCGGTGAAGCCCTTGACGTAGGTACCGATACCACCGTTGTAGAGCAGGTCGACGGGGGCCTTGAGGATGGCGGAGAGCAGTTCGGGCGGGGCCATCTCGGTGACGTCTTCGTCTAGGCCTAGCACTTCGCGTACCTGATCAGAGATCGGGATTGACTTAGCGCCGCGCGAGTAGACGCCACCACCGGCTGAGATGAGCTCGGGGTTGTAGTCCTGCCAGGACGAGCGGGGCAGGTTGTAGAGGCGTACGCGCTCGTCGAAGGCGACCTCGGCGTTGGGGTTGGGGTCGAGGAAGATGTCGCGGTGGTCGAAGGCGGCAACCAGTCGGGTGGCGCGGGAGCGCATGAGGCCGTTACCGAAGACGTCGCCGCTCATATCGCCGATGCCGACGGCGGTGAATTCTTCGGTCTGGCAGTCGATGCCTAGCTCAGCAAAGTGGCGCTTGACGGATTCCCAGGCGCCGCGGGCGGTGATGCCCATAGCCTTGTGGTCGTAGCCCACGGAGCCGCCGGAGGCGAAGGCATCACCCAGCCAGAAGCCGTAGTCTGCGCTGATGGCGTTTGCGGTGTCTGAGAAGGATGCGGTGCCCTTGTCAGCGGCTACAACCAGGTAGTAGTCGTCGCCGTCGCGGGCGATAACGCGGGGGTTGTGTACGACGGTTTCGCTGCCGTCAGCCTCGATAGCCAGGTTGTCGGTGACGTCGAGCAGGGAGGCGATGAAGACCTTGTAGGACTCGCGACCTTCGGTAATCCAGGCGTCTCGGTCTAGGGCCGGGTTCGGTAGCTGCTTGGGGTAGAAGCCACCCTTGGCGCCGGTAGGGATAATGACGGCGTTCTTGACCATCTGGGCCTTAACCAGGCCGAGCACCTCGGTGCGGAAGTCTTCGCGGCGGTCAGACCAGCGCAGGCCACCGCGGGCAACGGAGCCGAAGCGCAGGTGCACGCCCTCAACGCGGGGTGAATAAACGAAGATTTCGAAGGTCGGGCGGGGCAGGGGCGCAAAGTCAATCTGGCCGGGTGCCACCTTGAGGGCCAGGGCCGGACGGTCCAGGTAGGCGTTGGTGCGCAGAGTCGCCTTCATGACGGCGGCCAGGGAGCGCATGAAGCGGTCCACGTCGAGGGTGGGGATGGCATCAAGGACGCCGCCCAGTTCACGCCAGACCTGCTCACGGGCGTCCTCGCGCTGCTCGTCGCTTGCGAACTGAGCGTCGGGGTCGAAGGTAGCTGCGAAGTAGTCGGCGAGCAGGCGGGTAGCTGCGGGGTAGGCCAGCAGGGTGTCAGACATGAACTCGGCCGAGTAGACCTGGCCCAGCTGTACCAGGTAGTGGGTGTAGGCGCGCAGTACGCGGACCTGCTCCCAGGTCAGACCTTCTGCCAGAATCAGGCGGTCGAGGCTGTCGGACTCGCGCTTGCCCAGCAGGTAGGCGTTCAGGGCGTCCTCATAGAGGGCAGAAACCTTCTCTGCTTCTACACCTTCGGGCAGTTCAACGCCGAAGTCGTAGAGGGAGAAGCTGCGGCCGTCTGCCGGAGTAATGTCGTAGGGCTTCTGGTCGATAACGACCAGGCCCATGTTCTGCATCACGGGTAACAGTTCGGTGAGGGTGTGGGCGCTAGCCAGGTAGGTCTTAATGCGGGTGCGGCCCTGGCGCTCACCCATGCGGATAGCGGCCGGCTGAGCATCGCTGAGCGATTCGAAGATGGTGATATCTTCAACGGCGTTTTCGACCTCGTAGTCGGCGCGGTAGGTCATGGGCACAGCCTCAGACCAAGCTGAGGCGGCTGCGCGGCCGTCCTCGGCACTCAGACCCTCGCCTGCGGCTGCTGTCTCAACGGCAGCGGCGGTTGCCTCGCCCCAGGAGCGGGTGGCTTCCTGCAGACGGCGCTCAATCGCCTTGGCATCCAGGGCCGGAATGGTGTTAGGGGTTGTCAGGCGCAGACGGAAGAAGATACGAGCCAGGGACGAGGTGGAGAGGTAGACCTCGAAATCTAGGCTTTCAATATCGATGAACTCGTGGAAGACAGCCTCAAGGCGCTGACGTACATGGGTGTTGTAGCGGTCGCGCGGCAGGAAGACGGTGGCGGAGACGAAGCGGCCAAAGGCGTCCGGACGCAGGAAGAGACGGGTGGTGCGGCGCTCTTCCAGACCCATGATGCCACGGAAGGTGTCGGTAAGTTCCTGCAGGTCGGCGTGGAGAAGTTCGAGGCGGGGGTAGTCCTCAATGATGCCGGCCAGGGTCTTGTCGGAGTGGGAGCCCGGCTGGTAGCCCAGGTGGCGGCGCATAATAGCTACGCGCTCACGCACGATGGGGGTTTCGACGGCGGGCAGGGAGTAGGCCTGGCGGGAGAAGAGACCCAGAATGACGTATTCGCCCACAATCTTGCCGGAGCGGTCAAAGTCGCGCACACCGATGTAGTCCAGGTACTCGTGGCGGTGCACGGTGGAGCGCGAGTTGGCCTTGGTGATGTAGAGGGGCTTGGGATCGCGGGCATTTTCAAGACCCAGGCCGGTGAGGACGATGGGGTCACCTTCGCCGGTATCAGCAAGAATACCCAGGCCGGAACCGTCGCGGTCGGTCAGCAGCAGGTCACCTGAGTGACCTGAGAGGTCGCGCTCCTTGATACCCATGAAGAGGAAGTTGCCGCGGGTGAGCCAGCGCAAGAATTCCTGGACCGATTCGATGCGGGTCATAGGGTCGGCGTCGGAGTTGATGGAGCCGGTGTAGTGGGCAGCCCCGCCCAGGGTAACGTCGGTGAGTTCGCCCAGTTTTTCTGCAATATCGAGAGTGCGGGCGGCCATGGCGTCGTTGTCACGGGCTGCGCGGCGTACGTCGATCAGAATGGAGCGGATTTCCTGCTCAAGACGAGCAACGTCTTCACCTTCAACGCGGGAGGTGAGGCGGACGGCAATCCACGACTCAATGGTGGCCCCAGCACCGATGTTACCGGTGGCAGCATCACGCAGAATGGGCATAGAGACGGTGTCACCGCTTGCTACGGGCTGCTTAAAGCCGGTGCCAGTCACGCTGGTCAGGCGGCCGTTTGAGTCTCGTTCTACGACAAAGGTGGGGTGGATGAGCCCTGAAATACCGCCCCAGTTTGCGGCAATCTGAGCGGTGATAGATGAGACCAGGAAGCTGGTGTCGTCTACAACGATAAAGAGAGTGCTGCCAGCGTCATCGTTACTCACTGAAATCAGGGCTTCACCGGCTACCCGCTGATCCGCCAGGGCACGGTGGGCCTGGGCAAGGTTGGTTAGCTGCTGGTCACTCAGACCTTCGAGTTCGTCAGCTGAGCTGTGACGGTAGTATTCGTTGATCCAGTCTTCGCTACCGGACCAGTGGGCTGAACGATCGTTCGTGAGCAAGGGTTTGCCTTTCGCTGGGCGGATGTCACTCCGTTGTGATATCTGGGTACGCGTGTTTGCGTTCCATTTCCATAGTAGTCGGGAAGGCGGCGGGGAGTGAACCGCAACACCCAGGAGGCAGCCAGCACCCAGCAGCTCTTCATATGCGAGACATACAGTCTCACATTGCAAAAATGGTATCGCCAGCTCTCCCTTCGTCCTTTTATGCTGGAATCTCCACTAGGGCACCGGGTGCCCTCCCCGATTAGAAGGGCAGATGATGTCAGCCTCTACCAGTTCAGCTCTCTCCTCAAAGGTTCTGCACGCCTACTCCCGTTACCTCTTGCAGCTCGGCTCCAGTTTCTCCGCGGATTTCATGAGCCAGGCTCTTTCTGACAACCCCGATATCGCCGATAGCATTGCCAACATTTTCAGCACCGGCTTCGACCCCGCCCTCGAGAAGGATGCGGACGGCCGCCGCGCCTCCCAGCGCGCAGCGGCTGACGGCGTCCGCGCCGATATCGAAAAGCTGGACGGCGAAACCCAAGATTTCTTTGCACAGCTGCTTGAAGTCGTCCTGGCCACCGTGCGCACCAATGCCTATCAGGGCAAAGAAACTATCGCCCTGAAAATCTCCACCCGCGATATCTCTTTCGCTCCCCTGCCCAAGCCCCTCTTTGAAATCTTTGTCGAGGGTGAGGCCCTCGAAGGCGTACACCTGCGCTTTGGCAAGGTTGCCCGCGGCGGCCTGCGCTGGTCCGACCGCCCCGAAGACTTCCGCACCGAGGTGCTCGGCCTGGTGAAGGCTCAGGTGACCAAGAACGCCGTCATTATCCCCACCGGTTCCAAGGGCGGTTTTGTGCCCAAGAACCTGCCCGACCGCGACTCCGAGCAGGACAAGTACAACGAGATGGGTGTAGCTGCCTACAAGCTCTTCATCCAGTCCCTGCTGGACGTCACCGACAACCTCGTCACCGACGAGCAGGGTGAACAGCAGATTGTCCGCCCCGAAAAGGTCGTAGCCCTCGACGAGAACGACCACTACCTGGTCGTTGCAGCCGATAAGGGTACCGCAACCTTCTCTGACACCGCTAACGCTATCTCTATCGCTAACGGCTTCTGGCTGGGCGACGCCTTCGCCTCCGGCGGCTCCGTCGGCTTTGACCACAAGGAAATGGGCATTACCGCTCGAGGCGCCTGGGAATCCGTCAAGCGCCACTTCGCCTCCCTCGGCCACGACTCCCAGGCTGAAGACTTCACCATGGTCGGTATCGGTGGCATGGCTGGCGACGTCTTCGGCAACGGTGCCCTGCTCTCAGAGCACATTCGCCTGATTGGCGCCTTCGACTCCCGCCACATCTTCATCGACCCCAACCCCGACACAGCAGTCTCCTTCGCAGAGCGCAAGCGCCTGTTCGACCTCCCCCGCGCCTACTGGACCGACTACAACCGCGACCTCATCTCAGCCGGCGGCGGCGTCTACTCCCGCAAGGACAAGGAAATCCCCGTCACCGACCAGATGCGCGAAGCCCTCGGCCTGGAAACCTCAGCCGAAACCCTAACCGCCGACGAGCTCATCGTCGCCATCCTCAAGGCTCCCGTTGATCTGCTCTATACTGGCGGCACCGGCACCTACGTCCGCTCCACTGAAGAAACCGACGCCCAGGTCGGCGACTCCAGCAACGACAAGCTCCGCATCACCGCCCCCGAGCTGCGCGTCCGCGTCATCTCCGAAGGCGGCAACCTGGGCCTGACCCAGCGGGCCCGCATCGAGGCTGCGGCCGGAGGCATCCTGGTCAACACCGACGCCATCGACAACTCAGCCGGTGTTGAAACCTCCGACCGCGAAGTCAACCTCAAGATCCTCATGGGCCGCGCTATCGAAGCGGGCCAGTTCAAGGAGGGCGACCGCGCCAACTTCATCGCTGAGCAGGTCGAAGAAGTAGGCCGCCGCGTGCTGCGCTCCAACCTGGAGCAGAACGTACTCTTGCAGGCAGAGCGCACCGAAGCTTTCAACACCAACGACATTGCGGGCGAGTTCATGGACTACCTGACCGAGACCGTACACCTGGACCGCGAGGTTGAGCTACTCCCCTCAGATGCCGAACTAGCAGACCGGGCCGAAGCCCACGTCCCCCTCACCAGCCCCGAACTCTCGGTACTCACCGCCTACGCAAAGATCGACCTCACCGCAGCGCTCGTTGACAGCGGCTACGCCGACGAGCCCGACCTCGACCTCAGCGACGTCCTGGCTGACTACTTCCCGACTCCCGCTACCGAGAAGTTTGGCTCCTACTTCGACGAGCACCCCCTGCGCAGCGAAATCATCGCGACCCGCGCAGCCAACCGTATGATCAACCACGCAGGTATCACCTTCGTGTACGAAATGAAGAAGAAGCACGGGGCTTCGGTCAACGATATCGCCCGCGCCTTCCGCGCAGCCCGTCTCGAAGCTGGCGCCCTGCCCGACATTGAGGGTAACGGCGACTTCGACGCCTGGGTCGAAGGAGCACAGGCCCTCCGCAAGGCCATCGAGGCCAAGCTCGCCCGCTAGACCCGCGGCAGGTATCGGCAGCACCCAGCAAACGCTGGCTCTTCTACCGACTAGCACCTAAAACCAGGGCGCCCGCCCCACCTACGAACGGTGGGGCGGGCGTCCTTATCTCTTGCGAGAAAATCTAGTGGTCCTGCACCCGGTCAACCTCAGCCAGGGTCAGCTTTCCGGTCTCACGAGCGGTCAGCGCACACAGGCAGGCCAGAGCCGCCATACCCAGGGTGAAGGCGGCAGGGCCCACCCAGTTGGCAAAGTCGTCCCCGGCAAGCGCGGTAGCTGCTGCAGGAGCGATACCACCCGACAGGGCAAAACCAATCTGGGTGCCCAGGGCCAGGCCGGTCACCCGCACCCGAGTGGGGAACATTTCAGCGTAGAAGGACGGCCAGATGCCGTTGGCCATGGAGTAGAAGGCACCGTGCATGAGCACACCAGACACGAACACGAGAACAATGTTGCCGCTTGTGATGGCGTGCAGGTAGGGGAACATGAGCCCACCAGCGACCAGGGCGCCGGTAGCAAAGATAGGTTTGCGGCCGATTCGGTCAGCGACCATAGCCCAGAGCGGGATAGCGAGCAGGCTCAGGCCGTTAGAGGCAATAGGAACCCAGAGCATAATGCCCGAATCAATTCCGTGACCCTTGGTGGCGAAAGAGATTGAGAAGGTTGTGAAGACCGTGTTCACGGTATTGACCATGGCGCACAGGGCCACCACCGCCACCGCCCGCTTGTGGCGGGTGAAGACAAGAGCCAGCGGCGCCTTACGGCGGGCCGGGTCAATCACCTGCTGGGCCTGGGTTTCAACAAAGGAGGGAGCTTCTTCAAGACGACGGCGAATCAGCCAGGCAGCTACCAGCACGAAGGCCGAAAGCCAGAAAGGCACGCGCCAACCCCAGCTGAGCAGGTCTTCTTCGGGCAGGGCCGCAAAGGGCAGGAATACCGCCGTTGCTAGCAGGGAACCGAACTGGGTGCCGTGCAGGGTCCAGGAGGTGGTGAAGGCCCGCTGGTGGTCGTGGGCGTGTTCCAGCGACATTGAGATAGCGGACGCCTGCTCACCCGACGCCGATAGCCCCTGGAAGACCCGGCAGAGCACCAGCAGGGCGGGGGCAAGCAGCCCCACCTGGTCGTAGGTGGGCAGGCAGCCGATGGCGAAGGTGGCCCCGCCCATCATGAAGAGGGTCAGCATGAGCACGAAGCGGCGTCCGAACCTGTCGCCCAGCGGGCCCATCAGCATGGCGCCAAAGGGGCGAACTACATAGGCGACGCCCAGCACCATCATGGATTTGAGGATTCCAGCGGCATCCGAGTCTTCGGGGAAGAAGATGCGGTTGAGCACCAGGGCCGCGGCTGTACCGAAGACCGCGAAGTCGTAGTATTCCAGCGCTGAACCGATCCAGGAGGCCAGGGCGGCCTTGCGCGGGCGTTTGTGCGGGGTTGCGGGTGCGGTCATAGTTTTCCTGCAGGGGTGCGGACGCCCGGCTCGGCTAGCCCTGCCCGGCGTGTGTGCGTACGGTAGTACCCTGAGCGTATGCGCGGGTGCCCCGGCTGGTCAAAGCCGGGGCACCCGTATTCCGTATGGTGGTTGCTAGCCTGTGGGGTTGACGGCTGAGGGGTCCCAGCCCTGGGTAAGGAGCTGGCTTTCCATCTCTACCGCCATGGTGGAACCATACGCCTTTGAGATGTGGTTGTCGTCAATATAAATGAAGACGTTGCCTTCCAACGGCCGGCAAATACCGTTGGGGCAGATTTGCTCGGTTAGGTCTACGGTGTAGACGCGGGGGTTAAATTCTGCCAGGGCCAGTGACGGGTTAACAGGTGCTAGCTTCTCGCTCGCAGGCACAGAGCAGTTGGAAAGATTGCGCAGGTTGACCTGGCCGCACACGTACATGTTGTAGTCGTAACGGGGGTTATCTCGTAAGACGATGACGTTGATACCAGCATCCGTAAATTTCTCAACAGTATTTTCTAACCCGTTAATAATCGTTTCATTGGTGTCGGTGGCGCTAGCTGCGGTGCCCATGAGGACGACGTTGGCGGGTTTAAGGTCAAGAATCTCCTGGGTAACATCGCGGTTGAAGTCTGCACACTCCACCCATCCCTCGGGCTGAGTGGGGAATTTGCAACCGCCCATAAGGAAGGCCATCATGTTCTGCCCGCTAGCTTCAGCGATAGGGCGGTACATCGATATAGCCTGTTCGGCGTGAGAGTCACCTACCACAATGGTGAGAGGGGCATCTGAGCCACCCCAGTGGTCGGTGGTGCAATACTCAGCAAGGCTGGTGTTGACTGTGGCGTTATAAGCGGCACAAGATTCGCTGAGGTTATCAAACTGGCTTACGATGTCTCCCTGGGGGATGGGCATATCGCGGTATCGCTGGGTACCGCCAGCTGCTAGGGCACCGGGGTAGGCGTCAGTACCGGCTAGAAGGGCAAGTTCTTCTGCGCGATTCTGTTGGTACCGCATCCAAGCCTGCCCAGCAGATATACTCCCGCCGATAAGAGCCAGGCAAGTAGCGATGATGGCCACCGGACGCACCCAAGCACCCCGGCCGTCCTGCTTTTTACGGCTCCACGGAGTCTCGCTACGCTTTGCGTGGCGCAGGGCGTGGCGGCTGGGTTTCTTTTCCCAGGCTCGTAGAGGCTTTTCAACAAGGTTGTGCAGGAGCCACGCTACCGCGATAGAGGAGAGAATAACCAGGGTTCCGTCAAGCCAACCCGCTTTAGGCTCCCCAATAGCGGTGGTGTACAGGATGAGAATGGGCCAGTGCACCAGGTAGAGGCAGTAGGAGATTGCCCCCATCTTCTGTAGAGGTTTAGCTGAGAGAAGGCGGTCTACGCCCAGGCGGGAGCCAGTTTGACCCGCTGCGATGACGAAAGCACCCGATAGCAGGGGCCAGAGGGCCAAGTAACCGGGGAAGGCACGCTCAACAGGCAGGAGCCAACCGCAGGTGACAAGGCCGATAACGCCCACCCAACCCATGGGTACCTTCAACCAGGACGGCACTCGCCAGGCTAGTACGAGCATGGCGAGCAGGGTGCCGGCTGCGAACTCCCAGAGGCGGGTGCGGGTGTCGAAGTAGGCAAAGGACTGGTTGGTAGAGGTCTCGATAATGGAGAAGGTAAGAGAGGTAACGAAGACCGTACCAAAAACAAATAGGGCGGTGGGGAGAACCTTCAGACGCAGATAACCCACAAGAAAGGCCACGAAAGCAAACAGCAGGGGCCAGAGAATAAAGATTTGGCCCTGCATGGAGAGAGACCAGAAATGCTGGAAGGGGGTTTTGAGAGTGGCGTCTTGGGCGTAGTAGTCCACCGAGTTGAAGGCTAGCCGCCAGTTGAGGAAGTAGAAGAGCGCTGCTTTGGCGTCAGCTAAAAGGGATGCCCAGCGTGAGGGAGCAATGACGAAATAGGCGGCGACCAGGGTAGCCAGGATGACGGTTGCAGCCGCCGGCAGTAGGCGCTGGAAGACGTGGAGCCAGTAGCTGACGACCTTGAGGGGCTTGCCGTCCTGAATCTTACGTAAGGACGACAGCGAGAGCAGGAAGGCTGAGATGAAGAGGAAGACATCGACACCGCCAGACACTTTACCGAACCAGACGTGGTACATAACCACGAGAAGGACTGCCAGGGACCGGAGGCCTTGCACTTCTGGCCTGAATTTGGGTTGCTCAATGAAGCTGCCCAAGGGCTTGTGTCTGTGGCGAGTTCGGTTCATCTATGCTGCTTCTCTGTGGTGCGGTTGCTACCCGATGGCTGGGCAACTTGGGCAGTCTACCACAGGCACCGGTTAGGTCTCCGAGAGCTTACAAGGCGGGGCAGGTAAGGTCTGCTTTCACAAGATGACTAGCGGGAAGGCAGTAATCGGCAGGCTCGGGAATAACTACTACCCGGCTAACATCGTCGACTCCGTACCAGGTACTGATTGCATTGATGACCCACTCGATTTGAGGGGCCCCTGCAGGCTGAAGATCTACAGCCTCACTAACGAGTGCAATACGCACGGGGACAAACTCGATAGGTTCATTGGCGCCCTTCTCAGCACGCTGTTGGGCAATAGATTCGCCACGAAGTTCCAGGTGCTCTGCGCGCAGATTGAGGGCCGCAGCGGTGGTGGCAGTGTAGGAAGTAGCAGGCAAGAGCGTAAGAAGCGCGAGGACGCCAGCCCCCAGCAGGGCAGGAACTTTAGCTTTGTGAGGGCTTACGAGGCGCACTAGGGCAAGAAGACCTAGCAGGCTAGTGATAGCCATAGCGAACGCAGGGTTGGTGAAGGTGCGCAGGGCGATGGTGGGGCTACCTGTTTTTGCAATAACGGTGTGGGCAAGGAAGTAGATAGTAAAGATTGCTAAAGCCAGCCCCATGAGCCGTAGGGGGTGCAGGGACGCCCTCCAGGTAGGAGCGCTCAGGGCGTAGAGGGAAAGTGCCGAGATAGCAATGAGCAGATATCCCCAGTCAGAGGAGTGCCCGAAGAAGAGGGAGAGGTCGGAGGGTAGATTTTTGAGGATTCCAGTGAGAGATATTTCTGTCCCATAATATTCCCTGCGAGCCATAGTTCCAGGTGAGAAATAGATGAGGGCAAAGCCCAGAAGGGACCCCAGCCAGAGAGCCCCTCCTACGAGACGTAAAGTTACTTCGCGCCTAAGAAGGCCGGCGACCAGCAGAAGGAAACCAGCGATGCCGGTGCAGATAGTCAGCGGCTCCGTGAACATACCTGCCCAGGTTGCAGCTAGGGCCAGGGCAAGAGCCCCTCGGACTGTGATTTTTCGTTCTGCAAGAAAGAAAGCTAGGCAAAAGGTCAGAGCGGTAAAGGTAAGCCCGCCCAGGTAGACAGTACTCGATGTTAGCCACAGGTAGGAGTCAAACATACTGGGTGAAAGCACAAGTCCACCGGCAACAATAAGGGTAGCTAAGCTGTGCGAAACAACTATGGGCGACTGCTCAAAACTTACCAAACGCCTCATTATGTATGCCACTGCAGCTACGAGGGTAAGGAACATGAGAGCAGGGACGAGTTGTATAGCGCTTTGACCTAGAAGAGCGTAGGTGAAGGCGAAGAGGGAGGCCTGCCCGATACGCCCATTATGGGTGAGGTAGTGGTCTACGACGTAGGTAAAAGGGTTCCCCTGGTGAGCGTAGACGTTGAAGTAGCTAAAATCGTCCGCAATGATACTGGCACGGGCCGCGAAATAAAGGAAAGTACCGGCAACCAGGGCAGCGAGAACGGCAAGAGTCACAATGGGCAGAAAGTTTCGGCGCATAGGCTCGGTCTGCTGAGAAATGAGAGTTTTACGCATTGCCAGTCTTCCTAAAGATAATGAACTTGTAGGCAAAGAAGTTCCACCCGGTGGTAATGACAAGAGCCACCATGCGCGCTAGGTAGACACCCAAGAAGGCCGCCGTGAAGTGTACGAAGACAAGAGTGAAAATGTAATTGACTGCGAGAAGTACACCAAAGGAGACCGTCTGATACCCCACAGACTTGACCCGGACGTCCTTATTTTCAAAAGCAAAGAACTTTTGAAGCAGGAAAGAGAAAGCTACACCTAGCCAGTAGCTGGCAGTAACGGCAGCGGCGTCGCTGGCAGAAAAAACCTTAACTGCCACAAAGATCACGGCGAGTTCAAACAGCACACCGGTTCCGCCCACAAGAATATAGCGGACCAGGGTTTTATTGCGTTGTAGGAAATCTAGCATGGACTAGCCAATAAGGTTTCGTGATGAGGTGCGGTCAATAACGTAGAGGGGGCGCCCCTGGGCCTGGACATAAATGTGAGATAGGTAGATAGCCAATATCCCTTGCGCTACCAAAAGCACGCCAACGAGGAAGGCTACGAGTATTCCGACCATGGCGGAACCGGTGATGTCCCAGCCAAGGGGATCCCCCATCAGGAACTGTTGCACAATAATCGTCAACCCCGCGACAAGAGCTAGCAGGGTGATAAAGAGCCCCAGATAGCCGAAAGCAAAAAGAGGCTTAATACTCATCGTGGTGAAACTGTTGAGGGCAAGCCCCACTAGCTTACGCATGCTGTAGGTAGCTTCGCCTGCCAGACGGTCAGGAGCTTCAAACTCTATGTAATCGCGTTTAAAGCCCAGCCAGTCTATGAGGCCTCGAGTTATGCGATTTCGTTCGCTAAAGCGAAGAAACTCGTCTACAACAACTCGATCTAGCAGTCTGAAGTCTGTAGACCGGGGTACCGTCTGACTCTCCGAAATTGAGTTGAGGATTCGGTAAAAGAACCTTGACCCTTGGGTCTTGAAGAAGCCACCAGCATCGTTCGAGCGCACACCCACCACAACCTGGGCGCCAGCTTCCCAACGGGATAGAAAATCACTGATATAGGCAGGTGGGTGTTGGCCGTCCGCGTCCATAATAAGGACGGCCTGCCCGAGGGCAACTTCGATACCTGCCGTTGTAGCGATTTCTTTACCAAAGTTCCGCGACAGATTAACTACTCTTGTCGTAGTGCTCCCCTGGGCAAGCTCCTGAAGCTTTTCAAGGGTATTATCTGTGCTTCCATCGTTCACATAGATAATCTCGTAGGGGTCAGCCCCCATGGAGCGCTCAGCAAGACGCTCCGTAACAGCAGCTAGTGCTGGGAGTAGAAGTGTCTCGTGAAACGTTTGAATTCCCGCGCTTTCGTTATACGCGGGCACGACGATTGAGAGCACAGGGGCAGCGGGTGAATGATGTGAGGAGTGTGGCACAAAACCATCATACGGCATACCCTAGAACGCCTTCTGGAGTGGCAAGACGGATAAGCTAGAGATACTTTCCTTATCGGCATAGAAGATAGAGATTCCGTGAGCGAAGAACATACCGAAGCTGTGATTAGTCGCGGCCAGTCGCTTTTTATTACGGCTTCATCCATTATTAGCGCGGGTACTACTTTCTTGGTGACCTGGCTAGCTGCCCGATCTTTAACGGTCGAAGACAACAAAGATTTTTTGGTTTTTTGGTCTCTTACTTCTTTGGTGTTCGCAACTTTGTTGGGGGTTCAACAAGAGTCAGCGCGCCTCATCGGCTCTCATCATTTAAGCAAGGGTAATTCTGCTTCTGTCCCCCGTCAGAGAACCTACAACCCGCTCGTGGTAGCGACCTGGGTGGGTCTCACCTGTGCTCTCATTTTTGCAGCTCTTACACCGGTGTGGCTCGGCACCGTTCTACCAGCAGGGGACTGGAGAACAGTACTTCTGATTACCCTGGTGACGGCTGTATATGCCTGCCACGTCTACTGCATTGGGGCGATGGCTGGCACCCGTTCCTGGACAGAATATGCCCTGTTGATTTCAACCGGCGGTATTTTCTGTTTCCTGTGTACCCTGCTTGTATCTGTGGTTGGGGGCGGCCTGCTTGCCTTTCAGCTCTCTTTCTTGGCAACGGCCTTCCTCTGGCTCATTTTTGTGGCTTTCTCACCCCGGGTACGCTCAGCGACTCGTTTGCGTCTGGTAGGACGCCCAGGCGCGGCATACCGGAGCATGCTTTTAGCTGTGGGGACCGCGGTAGCTATGGCTGCTATGTCTACGGGCTTTCCTATCTTCTTGGAAGCAACAAGTTCGAAGGCAGAAACAGAGTCCGATGCACTTCTGGCCGCGATTATTTTGGGCATCTCCATCACTCGCGCGCCCATCATGATGCCCCTGCAAGCTTTTCAGGGTGTCGCGGTGTCTTATTTCCTGGCCCATGCCCAGCGCCCTACCGCTGCCCTGCTTAAACCTGTAGGGGCTTTGCTAGCTCTGGGGGCGGTAGGAGCCGGAGCAGCTTATCTGCTGGGTCCCTGGCTTTTCGATGAAATCTACGAGAAGTATGCCGGGCAGCTCGACGGTGCTTTCCTTGCGGCTCTCACTTTTGCTGCGGCCCTTCTAGCGGTGACAACGCTGTCAGGCACGGCGGCCCTGGCGATGGGCGCCCACCGCATCTACCTTGCAGGCTGGGTAGTTACCGTTGTGGTTGCTTTTGGCTGTCTGCTGCTACCGTTAGATCTTGAAACTAAAACCATTGTGGCCTTGATGGCTAGCCCGGTCATCGGTGCGGCAGCGCACCTTGCCGGCATGGAGGTACTGAGCCGAACACAGACGTCCGCACCAGCCATCTAACAGTGCATACAACGTGAGGGGCAGCTGAGCTGCCCCTCGATGTTTTAAGAACGTTTGAAGTAGGTGAAGTACTCGTGCAGGGGGCGGATAAGCCCGGACGCCCGCACAAACTGGACGCTGCGCCACAGCAAGTGCGGGGGTAATGCCAGGACGGCGGGAACGCCAAGAGTCTTCGCGAGCTGGCGGCGGCCACTGGTAACTGCCTCGATGTGATCGCCGCGAGCTCCCGCTCCCTTACTGATATTGGTAGTGTGCACTCGGTACTGGATTTCGTTCCCCTGCAACATCGCTACAGGCCCCAGCGCTGCCAAACGCAGGAAGAGGTCATAGTCTTCGAACTGAGTGAGATCCTGGCGGTACTCTTTTGCCTGGTGGTAGGCTGCAGCCCGGAACACCACCGATGAATGCGGGATAGGGTTGAACAGCAACATGCTACGCCGAACATCGTCACCGGTTGGAGCTTTGAGTTCACCCGTTACTCGGCCATTTTCGTCAATGAGGTCTCCCCCAGTACCCACAAGAACACATTCAGGGTGGGCGGCTAGATAGTCTAACTGACGGCGGAACTTTGTAGGAGTGATGAGGTCGTCCCCGTCAACATTGGCGATAAAAGCTGCTTGGGCGGCATCGCAGCCTGCCCGCATCGCGTTACTGACACCAATATACCGATCAAAGCGCAGGACGGTCAGGCGCGGGTCTACGAGCCAGGGGTAGGCTTTTTCGTCGGTGGCGCGGCCTTCGGAGTCAAGAGTAATCGTAGGGCCGTTAAGCACCAGAATTACTTCGAGATCAACATCGTAGCTAGCCAGCACCGAATGTACCGTGCTTTCAAGCCACTTATTCAAAGCCCCACTTCGTATAACAACAGATAGCTCAGGCAAAGATGTCATTTCTAAGCTCCTGCCCCGTTAGTGAATGTACGCAAAACCTGCTCATAGGTCTTACCCTGGCTAGCCCAACCCCACCGCTGGAGGTCTTCTACAGGGTACGCCTGGGGGCCCTGCGCGAGCTCAGCACGTACGGCTGCTACCAACTGGGGTACGCCCTGCTGCCCGACAATGTGAACCCGCACCCCGGCGTCCTTAAGCACCCGGGCGCTCGACACATCGTAGGTGACGATTGCTGCCTGTGAAACGTAAGCATCGATGATGGTGGTTTGGAACCCTTCGGCCGCCACGGTGGGATTGACTAGGGTCGCCCCGCGAAGCTCACGAGCTACAGTTGCGTGATCAACAAAGCCCTTGAAATCTACTGCGTCAGAAATACCCAGCTCAGCGGCATACGCTTTAGCCTTCTCTAAATCAGCCCCAGCACCCAGCACTACACCGGTAATCTCAGCATCTTCTGCATGGAGTTGCTGAACAGTTTCGAGAAAAGCCCGCCAACCCTTCACCTCAACTACACGGGCTAAAAAGACAAGCTTTTTCCGCTGGAAGACAACATCTTCAGGGGCAGCCATAGGCAAGGGAGAAACGTTATAAAAAACCTCCGCATCTACACCTGAAAGCTTTTTAACAAAATCACAGGAGGGCTGAGAAACACCCAAAACCTTAGAAGCTGCACGGAGTGTCAGCACACCCAATGTACGGTCTACCAGCTGACTTGCTAGGCGAATAACAGCCTTCTCCGAGACCACAAAGCCCGAACCGTGCTCGGTATGGACTACGGGAATCTTCATCATTCGGCCTAAGGCAACCCCAAACCAGCTCATGCTAAAGAAGCGGGTATGAATCGAGATGACATCGATATTCTCGCGCTTCAGCACCTTAGCGAGGCGGGTAAGACCCACTAGAGATGGGAAACCGAGGATGCCGTCGACGGTGAGGTATTCCTTGAGCCGATAAACCTTGATACCGTTTTCAAAGCTCACACCGGGTGTATCTGAGAGGGTCACGATAGTGACCTTATGCCCTAGCCTGTGCAGCTCGGCTGATAGGGCAGAAACATGCTGTTCAAGGCCACCCACTTTAGGGGGGTAGTTATTGATAACGAAGGCGATATTCATAGTCTCTATTTGCCCTCTTCTTCTGGACGGCTTTCAGTAGGCACGGGGTGGCGGGGGTGCTCAGCATTTCCCTGCTCTAGCTGGGCTCTGAGCATCGCCACTTCTTCAGCCAAGGTTCTGGTATCTTCCCCCAGCCGTGAGAGATCTAGAGTCAGGTGCAGGCAAATACCGATAAGCATAATAATTGCCAGCATGAAAAGCAGGTTGACTGGCACAATGACGCCTGTCAGGTCAGCAAGTGTGCTCAGCAGGTGGGGGAAGAGAGCCAGCACAATAATAGCTGCAGACACTAGCAACCACAGGGCAGCGTACTTTTCCTTCATCTTCTGGTTGCGCACCTGGGCGAAGACCATAACGAAGATGAGAACCGACAGGATCAGAAAAAAGACATTTGACGGCATGTTTAGCCCTCCCCGGCTGTTTTCTTACGCGTCATGGAGATACCGAAGGCGAAAAAGGATCGCACCAGGTAGATAGCTGATTTTAGGGGCCCTGATGAGGGAGTGCCGCCCTGCCGTTCCCGCATTTCCACCGGCACCTGAATGACTTTGCAGCCAGAACGAATAGCCATCACGGTTGAGTCGATGGTATCCCCTAGATACTCAGCAGGGAAAAATTCACAGTACTGCTGAATGCCCCGGCGGTTTACCGCACGGAAGCCGCTGGTGACATCGGTAAATTTCTCACCCGAGATACGGGTGAAGAGGAAGGAGAGCAGGCCCATTGCCCATTTACGGGGGCCTCGTACCTTGTAGGTATCAGAGGCTGCAAAGCGGGATCCGATAACGATATCGGCCCGGTTCAGACCTTCAATGAGGGTGTCGATAAACTCAGGTGGGTGCTGGCCGTCCGAATCCATTTGCATAGCAATGTCGTAGTCCATACGGCGGGCATACCGGTACCCGGTTCGCATGGCAGCACCAACCCCCATGTTGTAGGGCAGGTCAATGACGAAAGCACCGGCCTGGCGGGCCACCTGGGCCGTACTATCTGTAGAGCCGTCATTAATGACGACCAGGTCAACCCAAGGAGCCTTAGCCCGAAGATCAGCAATCGTCGCTCCGATTGCCTCTTCCTCATTCCAGGCGGGCATAATCACCAGTACACTAGGGTCTGGCACCGCCGACATGTTTTCATTCATTGAAGGGCTGAGCTCCTGTACCTACTTACTTAGCTATTACCGCCATACTGAAGAATCACCTCAGTCTAGCAGTCTAGCGCTCAAAAAGGTCTGCCGCGCAGTGCCGTAAGAGCCTAGTCACATATATCAATTCGATACAAGGCTGCATCACCGACCCTATAGACCTCTGTGTATCCGGGCTGATTTGATAAATTGTCGATACCAGTAATTTGGCTGTCACTCGCAACCTCTCCAAAGTCAAGGGCGTAGTAAGCATTCTCTTCACGCACAGCTTCACAGACCTCAGGGTGATCTGCCACATCATCAAAGTAAAGGTTCAACAAATGCTGGTTGTCACTTTCATTTCTGAATATGTGGGCAGCCGTTACCTTTCGGTCGGCAATAGCGTAAGCATAAGCCCCACCTGTACCAGGATCAACCACAATAGTGTTGTCACTGGGAACATTTTCTTCGACATAGTCCAGCACCTGAAGTTCATCCGGACTAATACGCCAGGGGTTTAGGAATGGATCGTAGTATTTAGCTACAGTTTCTACATAATCGGTGTAGGGCTTTGCAGTCTGTGTGCCATGCCCTAGTTGGAATGCAACTAGAACAGTAAGAAATAGACCGCCCACCTGTTTTATAGATCTACTCGGAGTAGATATTTTCACACTAAGTCCATTGATTTTTTTCACCATATAGTCAGAGACATAATGAATACCAAGAGCAGCCAGTAGACTTGCCATAATAGGCGTCAGCGCAGCAATTCTATATACGTCGTTGTACCAGACACCTGTAATGGCGTTTCTGCCTTCTTCGTACGGCAGGTATCTTCCCACCACATAGAAGTAGGCCACCACCAACCATGATCCAACAATCCACAGAGCACGGTTACGACTTCTCGCCACGAAGAAAACACCAAGGAGCATGAAAGCGCTGGTCAACCAATAAGCGTTCATCCCCATAACGCCATTTGTTAGAAATTCTCCCACTGCTTGCGCACTACTTGCTGTGGGTGGCCAATCAAGATAAGGAGCAGGCCTGATAACGCCCCATAAAATCCAGATAACTAAAAGTAAGCCGGCAAGACCAGTAACCTGAAGCCCACCCATCAGCGGGGAGAGGGATCCCTCGATAGTAGTTTTTACTTGTAGAGCCATACGAGCTACAACAATAGGTGCGACCATAACCAGCATCGACATCATGGCGCTGGGGTGAGCTACCGCCATCCCCAAAACCACCAATGCCCCCAGGGCAAGCCCTTGAGAGATATTCACATAGAACTTATAAGAGACACGGAAAACTTGAGCGGTCAGAGCAATTCCAACTGGAATTAAAGAAATACCTAAACTGTTGGGATAAAGGATACCCCAATGTACAAGAAGCAAAGGGAAAGCTGACAAGGAAGCAGAAAAAATTCCAACAGTCAGAATGGCCAATCGATTCAGAGAAACTGTGGTGTAGGCCAAGTACATCATGGACAGCGGCCATACAACTGATCCCACCACAACTGCCGTAACGTTTACAGCTATAGGTATAGTCGTGTTATCTGTCGCTTGATATACCAGTGCTGCAAGAGCATGCCATACAGCAGGGTAAAAAGATCCAGGTTCACCGCCAGATGTTACCTCTGTAGCTCCCAACGGTGATGCGTTGCCAGTATCCACAAAATAACGCACCAGGTTCAAATGGAAGATCTCGTCGAAGGACTGACCAATCCACTCTGGGTTACGAATCGCACTCATCATGGTTGCCATGACAAGCCATATGCCGATAGCAGCTGAGATATACCACCACTGGTCGCCAGATGCCCACCACTTCTGAGGAGTAACGTTGTCAACTCGACTACGCATCTGAGCGGTTCCACCGTAGAACCATTTGCCGATGCTAGGCCAGAATGTAGTAAAAACCCAGAACAAGAGGGCAAGAAGGAAAGAAACACCAAAAACCACCCCATAAGACCATGAAAGACCCATAACGGGGGCAGCTATCGAAGCTATAGAAAGAACACCTATAGATAACGGAGCCGCGAGCCCTAGAGCGTGTACGCCTCTTTGACGAGCCCCCACTGCCACGATAAAGCCTGGTGCTAAAACCAGGAAAATACACGCGACTAAGGGAGTAGTAACATCTTCCCAGCTCATAGAACCCTTTTTCTTTCTAACCTGCAGGTCATACCATACAACGTGCTAGCCCTACATATTTTGCACTGATATGTACTGGCTTTAGTTCCGACAATTATAAGACCACTAAAGCACCATCAACCACCTCCTGCGGAGTCTGATATGTACTGGCTTTAGTTCCGACAATTATAAGACCACTAAAGCACCATCAACC
>NZ_CAKMSR010000019.1 GCF_928381705.1 Rothia nasimurium
TCACATCAAGACTTGGCGGATTCTTCATACGGGGTTTAGGCGGCCGTTGGGGTTGTATGGGCGGGTGTTTGCGGTGGTGCGGGGGTTGGTGTTTTTGGCTGCGGGTGGGACTTTTGAATAAGCCTCTTAAAGAAGATTTCAGCCAGCGTAGGCTGTGGGTTTCTTGCCGTTGGGATTTTATCTGGAGGTAGCTCAGGAGCAAACGCAACACAGGCGGATTCTGACGTACGAGATTCTATTGCTGCCCACTTTGCTAATTCCAGGAGCTTCGACTCTGAGGTTTCATCGCAAAAACCTGATGTGGCGAGTGGTGCAACGGCCGCAGGTCTATTTGCTCCTAGTAGCATCGAAAATATAAAAATCCAAGAAGGCGTAGCTTCTCCGCATGTAATTAAAACATGTCGTGTGAATACTGGTGCTGTATCCTGTTCAATTTCTGAACAGGCGACATTAACTGCAACTATCAGTGGTGAAGTGAGTGTTGGTATCAAAGATATTAATGCAGCATTAGGCACATCTTATTCTGAGTCTATTACACAGCAGTGGCAATGTGAAGGTAAACCAACTGGAAATACTCAGCTTGAAATGCATCCATCTGGTGTTTTTATCCAGTTTGAATATGTAAACAGAATTATGGGAGTCGAAACTAGTAGAAATCCTGGTTCAGCATTTATTCCAACTGGTATAGATTGCCAAATCGCAAATTTGAGGGATGCCTAATTTTCTCTAGAGCTCAAAAACTGAATTTGCCAATTTCCAGACTCTTTCTCTGATTCTATCGTGGCTTTTATCCCTCCAGATAGTGCGATCGTTTGAATTCCGGGAACTTCATGAATTGATCCATCACAGAGAATTGTTTCTCGAAAATCTGAATCTATAGAAACTATCATATCTCCCCCTTCAGTGCATGCTATATATGCGCTGAAGGGGCCTTTTCCTGATGCATCAGAGGCAATTAAAGAGCTTTTTACATTATCAAGGGGGAAACTGCTGTAGAAGGTTCTTGTGTAAGCTCCATTGTCCTCAATTGGTGAGAAAACCTCTAAATTTTTTTCAGCAGAACTGGAACTTTCTTGGTTGGGTGCTGATGAGAACGTGCATCCTGCGAGAAATAGAGATGCTGTGAGTGGCAGGAGTCGAAAGATTTTCATGATGTATTTCATCCTGTTAATTATTTTTACTTTCATATTCCTGGACGTAGCGCCCAGCGGTGCTTTTAGAAATCCCTAATTCTTCAGCAATAGCGCGTACAGACAACCCCTTGGCCCGAAGTTCTGAAACTTCCTGGCGTCTTTTGTTGGCTCGGGCTATAAAATCTTCTCTAGGCTCAGCAATCATTGTTCGTACAGTTCGTTCACTAATGCCAAATTTTTTAGATAGCTCTCGAGCTGTTTTATTCCTTCTCCTCTGTATCTGCGCTGACATTAAAGTTCCTTAAGAATTTCTTGGATTAGTATTTCACGTCTTGAAGAACGTTTTTGTGCAGATTTTTTGCCTAGCGTAGAGCCCCAGCGTTTGCGGTTAGCCTCCGTCTGCTCAGGAGTAATCCGCGTCCACACCCACGAAGCAATCGACTGAGCAATCTGAGCAACCTCACCCTCACTCATCGGGCCACGAGAAAACTCATCAGCAATCACCGAAGCATTCTTCATCGAGGCGAAGGCGTACACCGTCTCTGACCACTCCGTGAAGTCCGTGTAGCGTAAACGTGCCCTGTAGGCCCACTGGCGGGTGAGGTTGAAGAGGGCGACATTCCTGCCCACCGTGGAGTCTAAGACAGTCTGGGCGTTCCTGTGAGGCGCTGGGAGGGCTCCTACGTCCCCAAGAGCCTTAGCAAGGTCTTTGAGCCCGTAGAGGGCTTCTGAGGCCCCCCAGAGGGGCATGTGGGCGGTGTGGGTGGGGTTTTTGGTGATTCTCCCGCCGTAGCCGATATCCCCGCCTAGAACGTCTGTGAGTCCTTGCTCAACGCGTGCCAGCAGGTTAACCGGGGCGCGGTGCCCTGCATCGGTCAGACAGACAGGGGCTTTGAGGGCATAGACGATGTGCCCGCTACGGGTGTGGGGGTTCATGGCTACCCAGGAGGGCTGTGGGAGGCCTGCTAGGTCTGCGATGAAGTCAGCGTCTGCCCCGTCATGGTCAGTGACGATGAGGGACTGCATGGCGAGTGGGTTGGTTTCGATGTAGGCGTGTTCGAGAGCGCGGGCGCGTGTTTGGCGCTTGTAGCTGCCATTCTTGCGGTCAGAGCACAGGGGCTTGGCTGGTAGCCAGTGCTCGGTGAAGACGTTCTCGAAGCTCATAGCTTCCAGTCAAGCATGGTGGGGATGTCCCATGTTGCATTTACCTCGGCGTGTCCCAGGTAGGAATTTAACTTAATCAGGTAATTACCCTCCACACCCCTCACCCAAGCCCCACCCTGACCCCCGGTAGCACCTCCTGCGCCACTGAAGAAACCCGCTTCAAAGACTCCTCAACCCAGCCCAGACCCTCACCCTCAACCAGCACTAGCTCCAGCTCTTCTGCACCTGCTGCCAGTGCTACCGACCAGAACCAGGGTTGCTCTAAAAGCCTTAGGCTCACTTCCTGCAGTACGACCCGCCCTGCGGTGCTTTGAACAATGCTTCGGACAGTCTCGGCGCTTAGGTATCCGTGCTCAGTGAAAGCAAGGTCGATAACTTCCCCGGTGGGGTTCTCTTCTGCCTGATCGAACAGGGTGATTTCAATCTTCATGACGGGGTTCTTTCTCTCGTGATTTTTTCTCACCGTACCGTCCTTGGGCGCTGGTGGTCTTGAGGGCGCAGGTGAATTTTTAGGAAACAAGGGGGTGCTGTGACCCGTAAACTACCCCGTACAGAACCCCGTAAACATATCTGTACCCCTGCCCCCTTGATTTTCCGGGGCGCTTTGACCCTTCCCAGCCGACACCACACACCCTCTTCGTCCCTCATCTGGTGTGTGGTGTCGGCTGGTTGGGTTGTGCGCTAGAAAGGCCAAGGGGGCAGGGGTACACAGGTGCGGAGTTAGTTGAAGAGCGTGAAGAGAAGAAACGGCAGGGGCTGCACACGGTATATCCAGACCAAAATCAGGCAGGAGCCCAAAAGTATCTAACAGCAAACCCAAGGTACAAGGACGCTAAGAGAAGAAGCCTCAGATAAGAGCATGGGTGAAGAGAGAGTCGATAAGAGCAGCAGGTGGCCCTAGAAACCAAAAGCAGAGGCAGAGAGACAGGCACGTATGCCAAACTTCGTTTGCCCCTCTTTTGCTGTGATAAAAACGCGCGTTTCCCCAGCTTGCTTTTGCCTTAGAAAGTGCGCGGGGAAAATCTACACACCTGTGGCATTGAAGTGCACTTCCGGGGAGTTTCGCCCCGGTAATACAAAGCTCGAACACTGAAAAATCGGTCAGTCAGTTGGCCGGTTTTGTGCTCTGTTTTGTCGTCACACCTCTGAAAGCCCCTGGCGGAGCAAGCTATCTACTTAGGTAACCTAAGTGCTTGTTTCGCCAGGTCTAGCCCTCTTTCTTCGGGGCGCTGCGCTGGGCATTTGGGGTGGGGGATTGGTGGTTGGGTTGGGTGGTGCTCCGTCAGGGCTCGGCGGGGTGGTTTGGGTGTGGGTGGTGGGGGGGTGCCGCCTAGCACCCTGACGGAAGTTAGATGGAGGGCATTATTTTGATAGCAAATGTAATAAATAATCCTCAGAGCTACCTTTTTGCAAGAATTATTACTATGGAAAATGCTACAAATATGGGAAAGGCTAGTAGGATAAAGTAAATATTCCGCATACCTATGGCAAAAGAAGCCCCAAGTATTATTGACAGTAGCAAATATGATATCAAAAACTTTTTTTGTTTTTCGTTAATCATTTTATTCTAAGATTTTATGGAACTTGCTGGCAGCCCTTGGCGGCAAATTGAGGGACCGCAACCTTTAGTTTAGTTCCGTGGGGACAACCTTGTCCTATGAGGTCGATAGCTGTCATTAATCCAGTGCAGATAGCGCCTATTCCAAATCCGCCTGCAGCAGAGATAGGGGTCAGTAGCAAGAGCCCAGATAGAGCTAGGCATCCGCCTGAGCCGATTGCGTTTACCTCAGAGTTATTTAAGTATATATACGTTTGCCCACCCTCTTTTCTAGTGTCAAAAGAAGGAGTTGTGTTGCCAGGGGTGCGGGTTGTAGTTTCTTCGACATAAGTGACAGCCGTGAAAGATAAAACTTCCCCGGTTTCGTGAACAAGTATCTCATAGTTGGTTTTGGTTCCACCTGGGATGAGAGTGGTTTGCTTTGTTACAGTTCCTGACTCGTCGGAGTAAATCACCTCAGCGGCTGATGCCGAAGGTAGCGAAGATCCGATAAAGAGGATAAGGGAACCTATTAGAGTAAAAATCTTAAAAATGTTTTTCCTGAACATGATTTCCCTACTTAGTATAATTGTAAGACTTGCATCACACTTAAAATATTAAGAGTGGATTATATGTATTGTCAAGTAGAAAGATAAGAAAATAGTTCGGTGCCAGGAGGTGTTGTCTTGATTCCTGCAGCAATCTTCAGCATCGCAGCGTCGCATAGCAGAAGGAAAGCCGAAACGGTACAGGTGAGCGTGTAGGCTTAGAGCAGTTTTTAGATAAAAAAGAACCGGCAGAGTTGGCCCTCTACCGGTTCAGAAAATTCCATCGCGTCTTACTTCGAAAGGAATTCAAGCTTGTGTCTACGAGTCTAGCAGTACCCAGCAGAACCGCAACCAAAGAAGCCCGGTTCGCCGTACACATCACAGATACCCAGCGGGTCTTTCTCTGCTCAGAAACCAAGAGCGCCCCGCTGACCAAGACCCTACGGGCAGACCTGCATAAGTACGAGTTTTACCAGCCCAGCCCTGCTTTTTGCCGTGCCCTGGTTATCGATATCGACCACATTTTCGCGCCGAATTACGTCTTTGACTTGCCCCGCGAAATCTGGCCCCACGCCGTGATTTTTACAGCCCAGGGCGTACAAGCTTTCTGGCTCATTGAGGGAGTCCCACTGACCAGCAAAGCCCACCGTGCCCCTATCCGATTCGCTCAGGACACCGCCGAGCTTCTACGCCGTGCCTGTGCCGGTGACCCTGCGGTAAACGCTCTTGCCCCCTCAAAGTGCCGTAACCCGCTCTATGAGGGCGCTGAGGTCGTTTACCCGGCTGATTGCCCGCCGTATGCCCTCGAAGCCCTCTCAGGGGCGCTCAGAGCCTTTCTGAGGGCTTCTGAGGCTCCAGGGGCTGCCGAAGCCCGCCCAGTCCGTCCTGCGCCTGTCTGGGGCGAACTGAAAGCCGGTCAGCGCAATGAGACGATTTTTCAGACCATTAGGCGCACCGCCTACCGTGGCGGGGACTTTGAAGCCCAAGCCTATGAGCTGAACGAGCTATGCAATCCGCCGTTACCCTTGTCTGAGGTCGCTGGAATCGTCAGGAGTGTTGAGAAATTCATGCGCGAGAAGTACACCCCGAAAACAGGCACGCAGAGTTGTGAGCCTATGCCTGAGCAGTTGCGCGAGTTCATGGCTGAGATTGGGCGTAAGGGCGGGAGCCGAAAGACCGAAGCCCAGACCCAGGCACTAGCGCGCGGACGAGTTGCCGGAAACGCTGTAAAGAGCGCTCGGGCTATCGGCCGTAGGGCGCAGATTCAGGCACTCAAAGAGGCCGGGTACAAGCAACGAGAGGTTGCCGAAAAAATGGGAGTTAGTTTGCGAACCGTCAAGGGGGCTTGGAACTAAAACAAAAAGGTGCAATTCCTGGAGCTTAATCAGGGTATTACCGTTCCTGGCCCCTCAAAGCACCCCCACCACAGCCCCCGGCAGTACCTCCTGAGCCACCAAAGAAACTCGCTTCAAAGACTCCTCAACCCAGCCCAGACCCTCACCCTCAACCAGCACTAGCTCCAGCTCTTCTGCACCTGCTGCCAGTGCTACCGACCAGAACCAGGGTTGCTCTAAAAGCCCTAGGCTCACCTCTTGCAGCACTACCCGCCCCGCGGTGCTTTGAACAATGCTTCGGACAGTCTCGGCGCTTAGGTATCCGTGCTCAGTGAAAGCAAGGTCGATAACTTCCCCGGTGGGGTTCTCTTCTGCCTGATCGAACAGGGTGATTTCAATCTTCATGACGGGGTTCTTTCTCTCGTGATTTTTTCTCACCGTACCGTCCTTGGGCGCTGGTGGTCTTGAGGGCGCAGGTGAATTTTTAGGAAACAAGGGGGTGCTGTGACCCGTAAACTACCCCGTACAGAACCCCGTAAACATATCTGTACCCCTGCCCCCTTGATTTTCCGGGGCGCTTTGACCCTTCCCAGCCGACACCACACACCCTCTTCGTCCCTCATCTGGTGTGTGGTGTCGGCTGGTTGGGTTGTGCGCTAGAAAGGCCAAGGGGGCAGGGGTACACAGGTGCGGAGTTAGTTGAAGAGCGTGAAGAGAAGAAACGGCAGGGGCTGCACACGGTATATCCAGACCAAAATCAGGCAGGAGCCCAAAAGTATCTAACAGCAAACCCAAGGTACAAGGACGCTAAGAGAAGAAGCCTCAGATAAGAGCATGGGTGAAGAGAGAGTCGATAAGAGCAGCAGGTGGCCCTAGAAACCAAAAGCAGAGGCAGAGAGACAGGCACGTATGCCAAACTTCGTTTGCCCCTCTTTTGCTGTGATAAAAACGCGCGTTTCCCCAGCTTGCTTTTGCCTTAGAAAGTGCGCGGGGAAAATCTACACACCTGTGGCATTGAAGTGCACTTCCGGGGAGTTTCGCCCCGGTAATACAAAGCTCGAACACTGAAAAATCGGTCAGTCAGTTGGCCGGTTTTGTGCTCTGTTTTGTCGTCACACCTCTGAAAGCCCCTGGCGGAGCAAGCTATACATTTACGTTACGTAAATGGCTTTTGCCTGGTGAATCCCGAAGTTTTCGGGGCGCTGCGCTGGGCATTGGGGTTGGTGGTTGGGTTGTGTGGTGCTCCGTCAGGGCTCGGCGGGGTGGTTTGGGTGCCGGTTGGGTGATGCTGCCGCCTAGCACCCTGACGGTAGGGGTGTTACGTAGATTTTTTGAGGGCGCGCTGACTAGGGGGCTTAGTGGGTTTGTTATCGAATCGTAATATAGTAAGTTGACTTACTTAAAGTATGTGTGATTGGGTGGATGTAACGCCAATCACCAGGGTGAAGATGCTCTGGGACGAAAGGAAGAACGATGACTCTCTTAGAGGCTTATTCAAAAGTAGACACGCACCCCACACCCACCAACTAGACAACGGCCCCACCCGCGGCAAAAATATGAGCGTTAAATCTCTACAAATAACCTCAAGCCATACCGGACAAGACCGTTGCTACACCAGCGTACAACCGGCCTCACAGCCACGCAATTCGCCACACTACACACAGCCCTCACCCATCACCTCACCTGGTCAAAACCAGGCGGAAGACCACCAGCGCTAACCCTCACCCAAGCCCTCAAAATCACCCTGCTCTACCACCGCCACAACCTCACCGAAGAACTCCTCGCAGAACTTTTTACTGTCTCTCAATCGACAGTCTCACGAGCTATCAACACCATCGAAAAGGCCCTGGAGAAGATTCTCACTCCGCTGACTCAGCCTTTGAAAGAAAGCCTCAAAGCACCCGGGTCCTTAGTAGTTGACGGGACTCTGATACCCACGTGGAATTGGCGTTCACTTGGTAAAACAAATTTCTCTGGAAAGCACAAACGAGCCGGATTCAACCACCAAGTCATTTGCACCTTGGATGGAAAGTTGCTGGCTATCACAGACCCGGTGCCCGGGGCCAGGCATGATGCTTACGCCTTCAAACATCATGGCTTGGAAAGATATCTTGATGAGAGCACTGTGGCTGATAAGGGCTATATCGGGTTGGGGTTGGCTACCCCGGCCAGGCGCAAGCCGGGTCAACGGCTGAGTCGGGAGCAGAGGCGGAATAATCGGGTGCTGAATCGGCTGCGGTCGGTGGTGGAGCGGGTTATCGCTCACATCAAGACTTGGCGGATTCTTCATACGGGGTTTAGGCGGCCGTTGGGGTTGTATGGGCGGGTGTTTGCGGTGGTGCGGGGGTTGGTGTTTTTGGCTGCGGGTGGGACTTTTGAATAAGCCTCATTAATACACCAAAATCATCGGCTGTGGTTTGCAAATTGGATATAGATTTCTTAATTGCCTCAGCAACATCAATTTCTCGAGGGCGACCGCGCTTACGCCCTCCAAATGGCTCAATTTGATTAAACAAAGAAGAAAGAATATTAGATTGTTTATTAACTCGTTGAAAATGATCAATAGCAGAGGATATCTCTTGTAAATCTTTCAGTTTACTACTTTTTAGTTTGTTTTCTCCAAATCGAGATGATTGATTAATAAAAGTCACAGCCGTTCTACCGTCGTGTATAACCCTATCTACTAATGAACCAAGGGTAGCTAAACGCGAATACCTAGATATCACTTGCTGAACTTCAGCGACCCCTGCTTCAATATCTTTATTTTTTTTGTCAATTAAGCTTATTAATTTTATATCATGCGGATAATTTTTTGCAAAGGTACCACGCACTTCACTTAAATCAAACTTTTTAAATAATCCCCCTTTCTCTTTTTCACTTTTTACGGTATTATTTCGCCTATATTTAAAACGTCGTTGCTCAAGTTCATTTAATGCAATAAGCAAAATTCTTTGCAAATCGTCATACGCGCCTGATGAAATAAGACCTTCCCTATTTGACTGATCCTTTAGTCCAGGATTCAAATCAGCACTAATCATGACTCTTCCAATAATCTGATTATTCGAAAGTCGCATCGAGGGATTTTGAACTCTTCTCAGGTCAAGCCCCAACCAGTCGTCGCCAGGCTCCCCGAATGGAAGAACTCTAAAACCATCTCGATAAATACTAACTCCAGCTAAATCATTCAGCGCATCACGGAATCCCTTTAAGTCATTCACTTTAGGAGAAACTCTTCCAGGATTAGAGATTCTCAAATTTTCTTCAATTGAAACTTTATCTCTGTCCCAGACATTTATTTCAAAGCTAAAGGGTCCCACCTCAGGGCTTCTATGCGAAAACTCTGAAATAAAAGGTTCTTTAATCAACTCCGATTCATTAGTCTGCTGATTGAAATAATTTATTTCGCTCCGCCCGTCCGAACCAACAAATCCCTTGATTTTATAGTTAGGTATTTGAAAATCGTTTGAAAAACCAATTTCTCCAGAAAATTTTTCAAAATTTGAATTATTATCATCGACTAGCAATAGTATCTTAAAATCTTCCTCGACAGTTTCTGAGAATAAATTTGAAGATTCTGCGTTAGGTCTAATCAGCCTAGATAGAGCTGTCCTCAGTTCAATAAAATCCTTGTCAGTCCACGTATGATTAAGCTCGTCAATCTTTATCAGAGTGCCATGAGAGGGATTATTCAGCCCTATCTCGCTTGCATGCATATTTAATTCTGTATTATATAAACCATTAAATATCTTAGGGCTATTTGATTCCCATGAAATTTCAATCTCATCAAGATACGCATTGTCTCTATCAAATTGGGACCAATCAATTGACAAGTTGATTTCGTCCTCCAAGCTACTGCGAGTTATCAATGTAAGCTGATTACCAAGTCTTGCTGCAGCTAATCGCCCTATGCCTTTTTCGCCTAGTACACGCCGTCCTTTTTCACTTTTGGAATGTTTTCGTTTAGTGTCGGTTGCGATATCCAGCCATGAATTTTGGATTGAATCTACATTCATGCCATGACCATTATCCCAGACTTCGATGCTTCCTTTTCCTTGAGATAATGGGCCTTTGAATCTAATAACTACAGTAGAAGCATCAGCGTCATAAGAGTTTTTCACTAATTCAATAACTGCGACTTTATCGCTGCTGATGAGCTCGCTACCAAGAGTCTTCAATAAGCGTGCTCGCGGCCTTAAGGATTGGTTGCCAGACATAGGTGATAGTTTTCTGCTTTCCATATAACTTCCTTCGAATTTATTTAAATATTTTTTACTAAGGATTTTGATTCGCTCAAACTAATTGCTAATATCGCACACATTCGTAGTGAAGATTTACTATCGAGAGATACTAACTGAGCCAGGGCTAACTTAATATCAGTATTCAGCCCATTGTTACCATCAAAAATGTTACCTAGGACTGAAACAATATCTTTTACGTGACTATTTATAATTAACTCATCATTGCCAGAAAGGAGCGATATAAATTTTTTCTTTGCGGGGCTCAAGCTCTCAATCATCAATTCTATTGCTTCCTCTTTTCCAAATTCTCGCAATGCCATTCGCAATTTTTTTATAGACGCTACTCTTGAAGCGCTTAAGTTGCTGGTATTAATATGACTTATAGAAGATATTGATAAGTCTCTACACCCTTTGAGAGGTTCCATTATTTCTCTTGCTGCTTCTTCTTTCATGCGATTAACTTCGAGAAGAGTAGCAATTAAGGAATTTTCTACGGTCATATATGGACCCGGAAAAAGCCACCAATACGAATCACGTTTTACTTGGGCCCATGAGTCCAGCTTAGATCGAATCATTCTCACATCAAAAATTTTATTTTCACAACTACTTTTTAGATGAATTTCAGTAGCAATTTCATAACCGAGGATTGGAGGTACTGCATTACCAATCTGACGAAAAGCATCACTTCGTGTTCCAGAAAACCGAAAGCTATCAGGGAAAGTTTGGATTCTAGCTGCTTCCCTTACGGTTAGGGTCCTATGTTCAGATGGGTGAATATACCAATATCCATCTTTTGCTATGTGAGCGGTAATAGTTCTACTCACATCATCCCATGGTAGACGTTTATATTTATCATTAAAAGTATCTGAGCGGTATCTGCGCAGTCGCTCAGGAAGGTCTGAGTAAAGAGTTTTAGAAGTCATTAGCTTGAATGCTTCTCTATCATCTTCTCTAACTGGTCTTGTCATGTGATCATATATTGTATTTGATGCCCCATTACTACTTAGTAATCGAGCCAAATCGCTTATAGGCTCATTCGCATGTGGGAGTTCTCTGGCCCCAGTAGTATCATGCAAAAGTGGTAAGTCTGAAATTGCGTCCCGAACAGTGACTTTACTATGTCTTTCTTTAGGCCAGGTTGGAGAAATTCCATCATTCCTGGCTTGAAGAATAAATCTTCTTCTATGCTGAGGGACACCATATTTCCATGCATCAATTAATCTATAATCTACACAATATTCGTTCTCTTCCAGCAAGCTAGCAATTTTTCTCACTACTTTGAGGTCATCACCAAGTGCCATATCTGGAACATTTTCCATTATTACAGCACGAGGTTTTATTGCCAGAACAACATCAATAAATGATTGCCACAAATCTTTTCTGGAGTCATGTTCCCCCCATATACCTTGTTCAACTAAACTGCGAATTTTCGCTCTTCCTGCCCTGCTGAATGGCTGACAGGGGGGGCCTCCTGCTACCAAATCTATACCCAAAGGTTTAATAAAGTTTATAAGCTGAGATAGCTGCTCGGGATCTGACATATCTAACGAGTACGCCTGGCCGCGAAAGTTGGCTAAATGTGTTTTTACTGATTCTTTGTTATTGTCGACAGCTACAGCTACTGTCCATCCGGCTTTTTCTATGCCCGAACCCAAACCACCTGCACCAGAAAATAAGTCAACAGCTAGCGGCCTACCTAATTTTTTTTCTAATTTACACCACTCATTGAAATGCTCCTCTTTTGGAGCCTCAGGGTGTCTCGGCAACTTTAACGGAGTCGAGCGTTCAGTTTTAACCCTATAGCCTCCCACAGCTATTTATCCTTTCGTATTATTATAAATAAATTATAATACTAAATTATTGTTTGGCCGTTTTCAGCATTTTATCATTTGGGTACGAAGAGAGCCCCCTACCGGATTCGAACCGGTGACCCCCTGTTTACAAGACAGGTGCTCTGGCCAGCTGAGCTAAGGAGGCAAGACTTTTCAAGTGTACCCGATATTGCGGGCGGGTGCATGTTATCCGGAGCTATCTAGCTGGTAGTGGTGTAGGGGCAGGCGGGCTGTGAGGTCTTGAGTGAGTTGTTGGTCGTGGGTGGCGACGATGGCGCTGCCGCCTGCAGCGCAGTGGGCGGCGATCAAAGCTGCGACCTGTTGCAGGCCGGGGGTGTCTAGTCCGGCAGTGGGTTCGTCCAGTAGCAGGCAGGACGCCCCGGCGGCGAGCGCTTCTGCCAGCGCAAGGAGGTGCTGTTCGGTGGGGAGTAGGTCGAGGGGGTGGGTTTGCCCGGAGCCCGCGGGTAGGACGGCATCGCGCAGGGCTGTGCGGAGGGCCGGTTCTGCCCGGTTGCCGCTTCCTAGTTGCATGTCGGCATCTACAGTGGGGGCCAGAAAGTGGTGGGCTGGGGTTTGCGCGACCAGCTGGGCGAGGGCGACGCGGGCGGGGGCGTCCTGCCTGTGGGGCTGTAGCCCACCGATGGTGAGCTGCCCGGCAACTGGGGGTAGGAGCCCCGCGATGGTGCGCAGCAGGGTGGATTTTCCGGTGCCGTTGGGGCCGGTGAGGATCAGGCAGTCGCCGGGTGCTATCTCGACATTAATACCGGTAGCAACGGGGGTAGCTACCGGTTTCTTCCACCGGCGGCGGGCCGGGGTAACCGGGGATATAGCGAGGTCGCGGGCCAGGACGTCTGCCGCGGCTCGGGCGGGCAAAGGCGGCGGAGACGGCGCCCCAGCAGACGGTGAAATACTTTCCCCTAGGTTTTCGACGCTAGCGGCAAGGCTCTCTTCGTCGGTCTGGGGCCTGGCTGAGGCCCAGGCCAGATTTGCCGGGTAGCGGGAGAAAGCGTCCAGCACCCGGGCCCGCATGGCATCGTCGAGGCCGAGCAGGGGTTCGTCCAGGGCTAGGACTGGCACAGTCGCCCCGTCGAGGTTTCCGTCCACCTGCCCCAGCACCAGGTAGGCTGCCAGGGCTACCAGCTGGGTCTGCCCACCCGAAAGTTGCAGGGGGTGGGCTGCCAGTAAGTCGGTAATTCCAAGGTCAGCTGCAACAGCCTGTACAGCCCGGTGGAGCTGATCCCGGCTACCCACAATCTGCTCCACCCCCAGGGCAATTTCTTCGGCCACGGTGGGTACCAACCCCGTCATTAGGGCATGGGGGTTCGAGGGCACAAAGAGCCCGTTCCGTTCCTGGGCCCAGGCCTGTAGCCGGGCAGACTTTCCCGTCCCCCGGGCCCCAAAGACCAGCGTCCGCGTATAGGTCACAGCAGCACCCCCGTATAGGTAGCAAGCACGAGCAGGCAGGCCAGCGGTAGGAGCACCCAGCGAAGGTAGCACTGGGTGCGACTGTCGGTGTAGTCCTGCCAGAAAATTCTGGGCCCGGCCCGGTCAATCCCGCGCGTGGCCAGGGTTGCCCCTCGCACCTCGTGGTCGAGCAACAGCAGGTTGAAGAGGGCGGACGCCGTCCGCACCCCCAGCCAGGCGCGGGCACCTCGCGACCCGTCGGCCATACCTCGGGCTCGGGCGGCCCGCTGCACTAGGCGGGAGTAGTGGGCCAGCTGGGTAGGGGCGTTGAGCGAAGCGACCAGCAGGTAGATGAGTCTAGGTGGCAGTCCCCAGACGGTCAGGGCATAGCGCAGGCCAGCGGCCCCGGTGGGTAGGATCAGCAGGGCACAGGCCGACCCGAAGGCCAGAATCTGTAGGGCTAGAGCCAGGCCAGCTCGGGCGCCCTCGGCGGTCACTTCAAACACCATCCAGTGCACGGGCGCCCAGGTTGCCCATACGGTTTCTCCCCCGCGTGACACCAGCTGGATGATAAAAGCCATCACCGCAACCGGCGCCAACCCCACCAGGACCAGGCGCACCCAGGGGGCAAGCGTCCGCCCCACCCCGTGCAGGGCGATGAGCACAGCCAGCAGCCCCGCCTGCCAGATCAGTGGCAGCGGGGCAAAGGCGAGCAGGAGCCCGGCGCAGCCCAGGGTGACCCAGGTGCGGGGGTTCAGGGCGGGGGCGCTCACCGGTTAGCGGCCGAACTGACGACGGGCGCGAGCGGGCAGGCCCTTGATGATGAGCCAGACCAGGGCGAAGGCAATGGTCTTATCGAGCGGGTCAGAGAGCAGGGACTGTAGGGTAGTTGCCCCCAGCAGGGACTGGCCAGCTGCCTGCAGGGCAGCGACCACGGAGCCGGTTCCCACGCCCTGGCCGCCGCCAAAGACGAAGGCTGCGATGGGGGCACCGACGAAACCGGCCAGGATTCCGGTGATAAAACCTGCCAGTAGGGCGCCCCAGAGCTTACGGAAAAGACCAGCCCGACCAGCGCAACCGGCCAGGAAGCCGATGAGGGCAGCACCGGCGGCAAAGGGAATGGTGGTGGGGTTGATGGTCAGGCCCCAGGCCAGGTTGGTAATAATACCGGTCATAGCACCGGCGGCAGGGCCCGCCAGCACACCGATCAGGACGGTGGCAACGGAGTCGAGGTAGAGGGGGATACCCGAGAAGCCAATCAGCTGACCCACGATGATGTTGAAGGCAGCCGCAAAAGGAATGAGGGCGATAGTCGCCAGGGGCAGGCGGGTCAGGTTAGCTGCTAGCAGGAGCAGGACGCCCGCGGTATAGCCCAGCATGAGCGGCAGGGAGATAGCGGCTTGGGCATCGCTGGTGCCTTCCAGGTAGCCCGCGTAGTTGGTGGCACCGCCTGCGGTGAGGACGGCCCAGGTGTAGGTTCCTGCGATCACCAGGGCGGCGAGCAGGTTGAGCACCTTCTGGGAGGTGGTGAGCGGTGTATTGTGTTCTGGGTTTTTACCGAGGAGCCCGGTAGCTACCGAGGTCCTCTGCCCAGACGTTGAGGGCTCTGCGGTGGTGTGTAATGAGGGGGCCATGCCCACCCCTTTCTGTAGAATAATTGTTCTTTTTATTTTTTGAGGCGGTTCTAGCCAGTCCCCTTTGGGGCGTAGACAGCCCGGACGGTCTGGACCAGGTGCTCAAAAAATTCAGGGGCCCGGGCGCTGGTCAGGGCCTGGGCGTTGGGGTCTCTCCCCCAGCGTCCTAGCCAGTCAGCAACCACCTGGCCGCGGGTAAGGGTCCCGGCAAGCTCAACGTCGAGCGTCACCGGGGTGGTCTCCCCCAGCTGGGTGTGAGCCCGGCCGTCGGCGGCCAGGGCACGGTTCACAGCCAGGGCGGTGACGAAGGGGTCGTGCACGTGGGCGATGAAGCCCAGCTTGTCCCATTCGTGAAATTCCATGTAGAACTGCAGGGCGCCGTCTAAAGCGGTAAAGAGTTCTCCCCCACCGGCTAGGAGGCGCTCTCGCAGCTGCGGGGTCATGACGGCGTGCTCGGTGGTATCCAGGGGGCAGAGCAGGGGCGCGTAGGGCAGGTCCAGGTCGGCGCTGCTGTAGGCTGCCAAAACCTCGTGTAGGGCTTCGGGGTCAGAGTGCACGTTCCACTCGGTGGTGGGCATGGTGTTCCCCCGGTGGTTCAGGGCCCCACCCATGATGGTCAGGCTGGCTAGGTAACGGGGCAGCTCTGGATCCTGCTGTAGAGCCAGCGCCAGATTAGTTGAAGGCCCCAGGACGAGTCCGTGCAACTTCCCGGGGAAGCGGCGGGCTGTTTCTACCCACAGAGCGGCGCCCTCGCCGTGGGCCCTACCGGTTGGTTCCTTCTGCCCGGGGAGCAGGCCGTAACCCGTACCCAGAGGACCGTGCGTTTCTTCGGTGGTGGTGAGTAGCTGAGCTAGTGGATTCTCAGCCCCTAGAGCCCAGGATGTACCCTGCCCGCCGAGCAGGGCCAGCAAACCCCGCAGGTTGCGTCCTACCTGCTCAGTGCTCACATTGCCACCGCTGGCCACAAGACCTTCAACCGCAACCTGCGGGTGGGCAAAAGCGTAGGTGAGGGCAAGGGCATCGTCGATGCCGGGGTCGCAGTCGATGAAGAAGTGCAGGGTCATGAAATCTTTACGGTGCTAGGTAGTCGGTTACTGGTGAGGGCAGGCTGGGGTACCCAGCGCGGGGCACAGAAAAAGGGGCAGCTACCCACCTTTACCCTGCTGTGAGCACAGGTAAAGGCGTGTAGCTGCCCCTACACGTTGTGTACCAGTTTAGTACACAGCGGCCAGGCCTTCTACAGCCTGTTTACTGGGTGAACTTAGGCGTTCTTCTTAGCTTCAATCTTTGCGGTAATCCAGGCATTGAAGTCGTTGGAGTTAAAGACCTCGCCGTCAGCAAAGATGGTGGGGGTACCGCTCACACCGTTGGAGGCTGACTCCAGGGTTACAGTCTGGACGAAAGGACGCCAGGTGTTGTTAGCGACGTCGTCCTTCACATCTGCGCCGTACTTCTCAGCGATCGCAACAAGCTCTTCGTTAGAGAGGCCACCGGTGCCCTGGTAGGTAAAGATTTCCTTCTGGAAGTTCAGGAAGTCTTCGGTGGAAACCTGGTTAGCCACGGAGTAGGCCACGTTGTTAGTACGGGCCGAGTAGAAAGTGGGGCTGGAGGCATCCAGGAAGGTCAGGTTACGGACCTCAAGGGTGATATCACCGCTGGCAACGAGGGCTGCAATGGTGTCTGCATTTTCGGTTTCGAAGGCTGCGCAATGGATGCAGTTGTAGTCCTGGAAAATCGTCAGACGGACGGGCTCGCCGTTATTGTCTGCTTCTTCGGGCAGGGCTACACCCAGGGGCATCTTGGCTTCGGAGCCGTCAGCTGCGGTGTAGGTTGCTTCTGAGGTGCCCAGGTCGTTGCTGTCACGGCTGGCTTCGGTACTGGTGTTCCGCTCGATACCATCAGCGGTCAGGACGATGCCGCCGTACTGGTTAGCGGATGCGGGCACCGGGCCTGCGTCGGCAATCTGGTTGCGGTTGCCGTTGATGATGACGACTGCAACGATTGCTACGATGAGGGCGATGACGCCGAGGACGGTGAACTGAATCCAGCGAGTGGATGATTTTGAGGTTTTCTTGGCCTGCTGTGCCGCCAGCTGGCGGGCACGCTCGCGGGCGTCAGTGGAGGGATTTCCCTTAGACACAGATGTGCCTCACTTTCGTACGTGCGTTCTTGATAGGTTCAAGCCTACCGTGATTTGACGGGGATATCTGCCCTTCCACAGAAGCTCAAACTGGTTTCCCAGGAAACAATTAGTTTAGGTGAGGGGCAGTATGGAGAGCCCAGGTCTTTATGCCCGATGGAGCGTAAAAGACTGGTGATATTTTTCGATACTTAAAACAAAAAGGTCCTGGACAAACAGTCCAGGACCTTCCTGTATCCCAATCAAAAAACCGGCGGTGACCTACTCTCCCACACCGTCACCAGTGCAGTACCATCGGCGCAAAGAGCCTTAACTTCCGGGTTCGGGATGGAACCGGGTGTTTCCCTCTCGCTATAACCACCGTAAACCTAC
>NZ_CAKMSR010000020.1 GCF_928381705.1 Rothia nasimurium
AGCAACGGTCTTGTCCGGTATGGCTTGAGGTTATTTGTAGAGATTTAACGCTCATATTTTTGCCGCGGGTGGGGCCGTTGTCTAGTTGGTGGGTGTGGGGTGCGTGTCTACTTTTGAATAAGCCTCTCTGTTTAGAAGCCTTTTCCTAAATCTTACAAACTTGTACTGGTTGCTTGCTCTTATACGTGGTCACTGGTACTTACTTTATGATTAACGTTAGCTCCAGTCCAGCTCCACTGGTACAAATTTCTGATATTTAGGAAATTTATGAATCGAAACTCCGGTAGCGAATCGGGCCAATTCTTTGTAGCCTTTAAGTTCGTATATACAGATGTTTAAGGTGATGCACGGATTGATAATTTTAACAGGTAGTGGTATCTTGTGAATTATCTTCTTTGGTCCTACATGCCTGAGATTGCGGCCCAAGCGCCTGATCCCAACGCCCCAATGATTATATCTTTCCCTAGTTTTAAAAATCCTTCATGAATTTTCTCGGGCTGTCTATTGTCTCTGCCTGCTTCAATTTGGCTTAAAAAACTATTCTGAATGTCGGTACTTATTAAATTTGATATTTTTTCGATAGCATCGTCCAGATTGATTTCGAACCCATTGATTTCGAAGACATTCTCACTATAAAAATTAACGTATATATTGATACTAGAAGGTGGCTCCCTATGGCTTGTGTATTTTTGAATCTCTAGTGCATTTCGGTATGAGATGGCGGAAGCGCTCCATTTATCTTTTTTGCTATAAGGTAAGCGCTTTATGAGACCAAGATTTCTTGCGATACTTTTGTCATTTTCAGTTAGCAGGTTAATATCCCTTTTTTCTACTGCATTGAGAATCGAATCCGGCATGGTCTCTGAAGTATGTGGTGAATCATCGAGAGGTTTTATAATTTGGACAACTGAATCTGGTGGATAGATAAACGGTTCCTGATTTCCAGCAATTACTATTTCTACCTGAGGGCTTAAGTCAGAGATTGTTAATCTTGAAAGAACTAAACCGCCCTCAAAGGTGCCCTTGGTCAAATTTTTGGTGCACAAAACCATCCCGGGTTCAACCTCTAAAACCCTGATGTCTTCAACCTCCTCGCAGGGTATAGTAACTTTTCCAAGCAAATATGATGCGCACAATGCCACTAGGATACTTATAATGTTGGAAAGTGTTTTGTGCAAGTTTTCTTGGAGGCTGTGCGAAAGTCCAATAAATATTATTACAAATATTACTATTCTTGTGATAAGAAGACTTCCGGGTGTGGAAAATATGGAAAATTGGGGTCCTTTGGTGGATATGGAGTTAAGGGTTGGCCATGTAGACATTGAAATCCTAAATTTATTAGAAGTTTAGTTTTTATTGTTCAAAGATATTTGAAGTCTTTTTGCTGATGGCCTCTTTTGAAACCCTTCGTGTTGAATGTGTTTTTTTAAATTAAAATGAGGATATAATATTCAATGAAATTTATTCGAAGATGGGAGAATTGATTGTAAATAGGCCTTGCCCAGAAGTACCAATGCGACTCAGACTCGCGGCGCTGCTGATAGCTGGGGCTAGCGTGAACCGCCTGTGAACCGGCGAGAGGAGCAACAGCAACGCGCGAGTCTGAGAAGCCAAATAAAGGACTCTTAAATAAGCCTTTTGGTAGTCCGCTTTATATTTTACTTCTTCAGCCCGTCCACCACTTCATTCAAAGTAGCGCTGGGGCGCATGACCGCTGATGCCTTGGCGTCCTCCGGCTTGTAGTAGCCGCCCAGATCTGCGGGGGAGCCCTGGGCGTCCAGCAGCTCAGCCACAATCTTCTCCTCATTCGCAGCCAGAGCCTCAGCTACCGGGGCGAACTTAGTCGCCAGGTTGGCGTCCTCACCCTGAGCAGCCAGCTCCTCAGCCCAGAACTTAGCCAGGTAGAAGTGCGAACCGCGGTTATCAATCTCGCCCACACGGCGGGAAGGTGACTTGTTCTCGTTCAAGAAAGTACCGGTTGCCTTATCCAGGGTGTCAGCCAGAACCTGGGCAGAAGCATTGCCGGTGGTCTTTGCCAGGTGCTCAAAGGAAGCTGCCAGGGCCAGGAACTCACCGAGGGAGTCCCAGCGCAGGTGGTTCTCTTCCAGAACCTGCTGGACGTGCTTGGGGGCAGAGCCACCAGCACCGGTCTCAAAGAGGCCACCACCGTTAATCAGCGGAACAATGGACAGCATCTTGGCTGAGGTACCCAGCTCCAGGATGGGGAAGAGGTCGGTTAGGTAGTCACGCAGCACGTTACCGGTCACCGAAATGGTGTCCTCACCCTTGCGGATGCGGTCAATCGAGAACTGGGTTGCCTCAGCGGGAGCCAGAATACGAATATCAAGGCCCTCGGTATCGTGCTCGGGCAGGTACTTCTCGACCTTTGCAATCAGGTTAGCGTCGTGGGCACGGTTCTTATCGAGCCAGAAGACAGCGGGGGTCTGGGAGTCGCGGGCGCGGGTGACGGCCAGCTTGATCCAGTCCTGAACGGGGATGTCCTTGGTCTGGCAGGCGCGCCAGATATCACCGGCAGAAACCTCGTGTTCAATGAGTACGTCACCGGCAGAGTTCACCACCTGAACCTTGCCGTCCGCCTCAAGCTGGAAGGTCTTGTCGTGTGAACCGTACTCCTCAGCCTTCTGCGCCATTAGACCCACGTTGGGCACGGTACCCATGGTGGTGGGGTCGTAGGCGCCGTTGGCGCGGCAGTCCTCGATGACGGTCTGGTAGACGCCAGCGTAGGAGGAATCGGGCAGCACAGCCAGGGTGTCAGCTTGCTGGCCTGATTCGCCCCACATCTGGCCGGAGGTGCGAATCATTGCGGGCATGGAAGCGTCCACAATGACGTCTGAGGGAACATGCAGGTTGGTGATGCCCTTATCTGAGTTGACGTAGGCCAGTTCGGGGCCTTCCTGCAGGCCCTTGTGGATGAGCTCGCGGACGTCCTCGCGGATATCCTCGGGCAGGGTATCAATGCCGGAGATGATAGCGGCCAGGCCGTTGTTACCGTTCAGGCCGGCGGCGTCCAGCTGCTCACCGTAGGTCTCAAAGAGTTCGGAGAAGTAGGCGCGCACGACGCGGCCGAAGAGGATGGGGTCAGAAACCTTCATCATGGTGGCCTTCAGGTGCACAGAGAAGAGCACACCCTCAGCCTTGGCGCGGGCAACCTGCTCAGCTAGGAACTTGTCGAGTTCAGCCACATTCATGTAGGTGCCGTCGACGATTTCGCCAGCCAGCACGGGCACAGATTCCTTCAGGACGGTCACGGTGCCGTCGGTACCGACGTGCTGGATCTTCAGGGTATCGTCAGCCTCAATAATCACGGACTTCTCGTTAGAGAAGAAGTCATCGTGACCCATGGTTGCAACATTGGTCTTGGAATCTACTGACCAGGCACCCATGGAGTGGGGGTTCTTGCGGGCGTAGTTCTTAACAGACAGGGGAGCGCGGCGGTCTGAGTTGCCCTCGCGCAGAACCGGGTTAACGGCTGAGCCCTTGACACGGTCGTAGCGGGCGCGGACGTCCTTATCCTGCTCGGTCACAACCTCATCGGGGTAATCGGGGATAGCGAAGCCCTTTTCCTGCAGCTCAGCAATAGCGGCCTTGAGCTGGGGTACGGACGCCGAGATGTTGGGCAGCTTGATGATGTTAGCTTCGGGGGTCTTAGCCAGCTCGCCCAGCTCGGTCAGGGCGTCCGCTACCTGCTGCTCTGCAGGGAGAATATCGCTGAACTGGGCCAGAATACGGCCAGAAAGTGAAATATCGCGGGTTTCTACCTCAACACCGGCGGTTGAAGCATAGGCCTCAAGGATGGGCAGGAAGGAGTAGGTCGCCAGCAGCGGAGCCTCATCGGTGTGGGTGTAGATAATCTTTGCCATGAAGGGCGTCTCCCTTGTCGCTTGTGGGCAGTTTCATTTCCAAGAATACAACGATGTGCCTGCGCTCACTAAATAAGAGAGCCTGTGTGACAAGATGACTCGACTACTGAGATAGGGTTACTGATATGAGTACCGCTACTTCAGCCCCGATTGTTGTTTCTGCACTTGTCATTCGTAATTCCTTGGGTGAGGTTCTCACCGTTCGCAAACGCGGCACCACAGGGTTCATGCTTCCCGGTGGTAAGCCTGAGCCGGGTGAAACCGCCGAAGAAACCGCCCGCCGTGAAGCTACCGAAGAACTGGGCCTTGTGCTCGACAGCTATTCCTTGATGAACCTGGGAACCTACCAGGCGGCTGCCCTCAATGAGGCGGGGCGAACCGTCCGCGCCCATGTTTACCTCTTGGTAACTGCCGGGGGTGTTGCTGATCTGGAGCAGGCCGCGCCCAGCGCTGAAATTGAGGAAATCCGGTGGGTTCACCCCGACCCTGCGCGTGATGACCATAGCAACCAGGCCCCACTGAATACTCAGTATATTTTCCCTCTTTTTACCGGCGATGATTTTGAGGACGCGGACGCGCTACCGCCCCGGTAGGTGCTGGTGATACCGTAGAGTCTATGACTGACACCACATCTAGTGAAAACAACCAGCAGAAAAACGCTGCCTACCTCAAGCAGCTCATCGAACATCCTCGCATGGTCGGGTTGGCGGCAGGCCGCACCGGCGCGCCCGTGCTCACCGTCAACACCCTCAACAAGGACGGTGCAAAGTGGCGCCCCCGCCTCTGGGCCCTTCCCACAAGCCAGGAGGGCAAACCCTACCCGCTGACGGCACCCGAGTCGGGCGCCTCCGTCCTGACCATCACCGACGAGGGGCACATCTACCTGACCCTGGGCAAGGACGTCGACGAAGCCGACTCCAAGAGCCTCAAAGGTGTCTACCGCCTACCGGAGCACGGTGAGCCCGAACTCATCTTCACCCACCCCGGCGGCGTAGATGCCCTCGCGGTGCGCCAGCGCGGCGAAACCACCCGCTACATCTACAGCGGCAAAGCCCACCGCGGCAGCCTCGAAGAACAGGCCAAGACCCTCGATGAACGCGAGAAAACCGCAACCTCCGGTGTGCTCTATACCGAATTCCCCACCCGCTTCTGGGACCACGACCTGGGCACCGGCGTCCGCGCCCTTTTCGTTAAGGACGGGGACGGCCAACCCCGCCGAATCACCCTGCCGGGCGACCGCTCAGAACTAGCCGGTTTTGAGGTCTGCCCCACCGGCGACCGTGCAGCCGTCACTCTGCACACCAAGACCCGCGGCATCCACCAGCGCTACAGCACCTGGCTACTTGACCTCAACGGCGAGAAAGAACCCCAGCTGTTGGTTGAGGCGACTGAAACCCACGACTACTCGGCTGGCCCCTTCACTCCGGACGGCAGCGGTCTAGCTATCACTGAGGTGCGCCGCTGGCTGCCCGGCCAGTCCATCAAGGTTAACGCAAGCCACTACAGTTTTGAGACCGGCAAGTTGACTGAGCTCTCCCGCGACGTAGACCGCTGGGCTGGCGACATTGTGTGGCTCGACAGCACCCGCTACGCTTTTGTGACCGACCACCTGGGGGCCACCGCCATCCTGACCGGCAGCATCGGCGGCTCCACCCGCACCCTGGTTGAGGACGGCGCCAGCCACTTCTCGGCCCTGGCCTACAACGAAGGCTCCCTGATTGCCCTGCGCGATGCCCACCAGCACTCGGCCTACCCCGTGCGGATCGATATCGAAAGCGGCGATATTACCCGTCTGGCATCACCCGTTGAAGAGCTGCGCGCCCCCGGTCGTTTTGATCGACTGAGCTCCACCGCCACTGACGGAACTCAGTTCACCTCCTTCCTCGCCCTGCCCGAAAAGGACACGGACGGCCCCCTGCCCCTGCTCGTTTTCGCCCACGGCGGCCCCTGGGGGTCCTGGAACTCCTGGACCTACCGCTGGAACCCCTGGGCTTTTACCGAAGCCGGGTACGCTGTGCTCATGCCCGATCCCGCAATCTCTACCGGCTACGGCCAGCACATGCTGGACCGCGGCGGCGACGACCTGGGCGGCACCCCCTACACCGACATTATGCAGGTGGTTGAAGAAGTATCGGCTCGTGACGATATTCAGGGCGACAACGTGGCTTTCTCTGGCGGTTCCTACGGCGGCTTCATGACTAACTGGGTGGCAGGACGCGCGGGCACCCGCTTCAAGTGCTACGTCACCCACGCCTCTATCTGGGACTACAACACCATGTATTACCTCTCAGATAACGGCTCCTGGCACGAATGGAAGGTCGAATTCGGGGGAGAGGGCGACAGCATTTCGCCCCGTCACCGCGCTGCCGATATCGCGGCCCCCATGCTTGTGATTCACGGCGACAAGGACTACCGAGTGCCCATCGGTCAGGCCCACCACCTCTGGGCTGATCTGCAGCGCCACTCACCGGACCTGGGCCACAAGTACCTCTACTTCCCCGATGAAGGGCACTGGATTCTCAAGCCTGGCAACTCCCGCCTCTGGTACCAGGTTTTCACCGCCTGGTTGGACCAGCACCTCTTGGGCCAAGACTTCAAGGCCCCTGCGATCCTGGGCTAAACTCTCTGCCTGCCCCGGTGGCTGAATAGTGAAAGGGCGCCTACCCCATAAGGGGGTAGGCGCCCTTTAGCTCATAGTTTTAGCTCTAACCTGATAGTGAATCTTGAGCTAGAGCCAAATTTGGCCTAGCTTAGGCGCGGCGGGCTGCACGAACAGCACCGGCACCCAGACCCAGAATACCCAGACCACCCAGAGCCAAGACTGCTGCATCGGCTGCACCGGTCTTAGCCAGCTCAGGCTTCTTGGCTGCCTCGGTCTTCGCAGTCTCAGTCTTGGTTTCAGACTTGGCTGCCTCGGTCTTGGCATCGGCCTTGGTCTCGGTTGAGGTGGTGACTACGGTTGCGGGGTCAAGAGTCGGCTTCTCTTCAGCCTTGACGCTTTCACCCTTAGCGGTCAGCACACCCTCGGGGAGCTCGTGAGTGACGCCCTCGCCCTTGGCAATGATGAGCTCAGGCAGTTCGTGGGTTACACCCTCACCGTTGATGCCAATGTGGCCCTCGGGCAGTTCGTGGGTTACACCCTCACCGTTGATGCCAATGTGGCCCTCAGGGAGTTCGTGGGTTACACCCTCACCGTTGATGCCAATGTGGCCCTCGGGCAGTTCGTGGGTGACGCCGTCACCATTGATGCCAATGTGGCCCTCGGGAACCTCATGGGTCACGCCCTCGCCCTTAGCCGTGATAAGTAGCTCGGGCAGTTCGTGGGTGACACCCTCGCCCTTAGCAGTGATGATGAGCTCAGGCAGCTCATGGGTGGTGCCGGGGCCGTTGATGCCAATGTGGCCCTCGGGAACCTCATGGGTCACGCCCTCGCCCTTAGCAGTGATGATGAGCTCAGACAGCTCATGGGTGGTGCCGGGGCCGTTGATGCCAATGTGGCCCTCGGGAACCTCATGGGTCACGCCCTCGCCCTTAGCAGTGATGAGCAGCTCGGGCAGTTCGTGGGTTACACCCTCACCGTTGATGCCGATGTGGCCTTCGGGTAGTTCGTGGGTGACGCCTTCACCGTTGATGCCGATGTGGCCCTCAGGTAGTTCGTGGGTTACACCCTCACCCTTGGCGGTGATGAGGGGGTCGAGGTTTTCGTCAACCCAGGTGGAGCCGTCAACGGGGAGGAAAGGAACCTCGTGGGTGACGCCTTCACCGTTGAAGCCGATGTGGCCCTCAGGTAGTTCGTGGGTGACGCCTTCACCCTTGGCGGTGACCAGGGGGTTGAGATTCTCATCGACCCAAGCTGAGCCATTCGCGTCGCCGGTGACGGGGGAGACCCAGGCAGAACCTTCATTGGTGACGGTGGGGAGATCAACCCACTCGGAGGTCTCGGCAGCAAAAGCAGGTGATCCCACGAAAGAAGCCATACCGAGTGAAAGTACGGCGGCGGTACCAGTGACCTTCTTTGAGGGCTTATGGAAGGAAGTCATAGTGTTAAACCTTTCTAGGTGTGTGGATGTCCGGCACTACGGGCTAGTATTATGAGGAAGTATAGGGGGATTCCTCTTGGGGTCGACCGGCAAACTGCTGATAAACCCTGTATAACTCTAACTTAATTGAGGTGTGTGTCTTCACTGATATGGGGGCAAGATCTTCTGACTAGGGACTATGACTAAAGATTTCATAAAAATTTCATTTTTGAAGCTGAATATAGGCAAATGTGGTTTTGTCTTTGACAAAATGGGTTAGTTGTTGTGGTGCGGTGTAGTAGGCGCGCAAGGAGCTGAATCGATTTTAAACCGGTTAAAGTGCGTGGTGCCTGCGTTTTATGAGGGATAAAGTTGGGCCGATATTGACAACAACCCATAGAGGGTTTGTTATAACAAGCAACATAAATAAAGTGCGCAAAAGAGATGAGGCATTTTCGCTCAGGGTGAGGTAATTAAGCCAAATGGTAACCCCAAAATAGATAACAGTGCCCATCAATAGATAGGCCAATGCCCACCAGAATTCACTGGCTGATGCCTGGCCCTTGCTATTCCAGTAGTGACGGTAAAAAAGGCGCACTGCCCCTGCAAATCCCACCTGCTGGGCAACGGCGGGGGCGCGGCGCTCGTCCGGATGCTCTTCATCGTCGAAACCGTCTAGGTTGAGGGCTTCGGGGGTATCTTCTAGGGGTTCTTCGCGATGGATATAGCGGGTAGGCTTGTGCTCAGACATACCCTCAAGAATACCTATAATCGCAGGAGTCGATGATGACTACCCTTTTGCTGACCTATTTCGGTCCCTTTGAGGGGGTTCCCGTTAACCCCAGTCAGGCAGTGGCCATGGGCACCCAAGAAGCCCTAGCTGTTTCGGTCCCCGACCTCACCGTGGAGGTAGAAGAGTTGCCGGTGGAGTTTGCTGCATCTAGTCGTGTACTGGGCGAGCTGCTTGAGCGCTTCACACCTCAGCTTGCTATCAGCCTGGGTGTTGCCGCTGGCCGCGACAAGGTCAGTCTGGAACGGGTTGCTATCAACCTTGACTCAGCCCGTATTCCAGATAATGCGGGAGCCCAGCTGATAGACCAGCCCATTCGTAGTGGTGGTCCCGATGCCTATTTTTCTACCCTGCCCATCCGAGCAATTTTTGAGCAGTTAACCGCCCAGCAGCTGCCCGTAGAGCTGTCATACACCGCCGGCACCTTTGTCTGTAACCATGTTTTTTACGAGCTCATGTATGCCACAGCGGGAGCAATACCGGCTGGCTTTATTCATATTCCCCTCACCCGCGCAGAAGCTGGGGAGAGTGCGGACGCCACGGCCGGGCGTCCGCAGGTCACAGCCAGTGCGGACGCCGGGGGAGTGGAAGGTGGAAACCTACCTACCCTACCTGAGGCCCAGGTCATCGGAATAATCGAGCAGGCCGTACTCACCACGCTCACCCAGCTTTAACGCAGAACCCCGGTAACTCACGAAGTTACCGGGGTCCTGTGCTACTTGGCATGTTTACCTGGGCGAAGGCTGGACGCACCTGCAGCCGACTGGCTGGGGCTGGCATGAATTGGGCGAGCCCTCCAGGGCGAGACCAAGAAGGTTAGTCGGCCAAGGTGCGTCCAGCTGAAGCGATACTAGTTACGATTTTCCAGGTAGTAGCCAATCAGGCCCTGGGTTGAGGAATCCTGCTGAGCAAGAACCTCGCGGTCACCGCCCACAGCGGGAGCCAGCTGTAGGGCGAGCTGCTTGCCGAGTTCGACACCCCACTGGTCAAAGGAGTCGATGCCCCAGACAATGCCCTGAACAAAGGTGATGTGTTCGTAGAGGGAAATGAGCTGGCCCAGGACGGAGGGGGTCAGCTGGGAGGCCATGATGGAGGTGGTGGGGCGGTTGCCTGAGAAGACGCGGGCAGGAACGATTTCTTCGGCGGTGCCTTCAGCGCGAACCTCGTCGGCGGTCTTGCCGAAAGCAAGGGCCTTGGTCTGGGCGAAGAAGTTGGCCAGGAAGAGTTCGTGGACGTCCTGTTCGCCGTCGCGGGTTGCGTGAACCGGGTTGGCGAAGGCGATGAAGTCGGCGGGAATTAGGCGGGTGCCCTGGTGGATTAGCTGGTAGAAGGCGTGCTGGCCGTTGGTGCCGGGTTCGCCCCAGAAGACTTCACCGGTGGCGGTGGTGACGGGCTTGCCGTCCGCGCGCACGGACTTGCCGTTGGATTCCATGGTCAGCTGCTTCAGGTAGGCGGGGAAGCGGTGCAGGTACTGGTCGTAGGGGAGGACAGCGTGGGTTTCGGCGCCCAGGAAGTTGACGTTCCAGATGTTCAGCAGGCCCATGAGGGCGGGAACGTTTTCGGACAGGGGCGCGGTGCGGAAGTGTTCGTCCATGGCGTGGAAGCCGGCTAGGAACTGTTCGAAGACCTCGGGGCCGAGCACAATAGCCAGGGGGGTGCCGATGGCAGAGTCGACGGAGTAGCGTCCGCCTACCCAGTTCCAGAATCCGAAAGCGTTCTCGGGGTCAATGCCGAAGGCCTCGACCTTATCCAGGGCGGTGGAGACGGCGACGAAGTGGGCGGCGACGGCGTCCTTTTCGTCCTTGCCATCCAGGGCGCCGGCCTCGCGCAGGGAGGTGAGCAGCCACTCGCGGCAGACGCGGGCGTTGGTGAGGGTTTCGAGGGTGCCGAAGGTCTTGGAGGCGACGATGAAGAGGGTGGTCTCGGGGTCTAGGTCCTTGACAGTTTCGGCGGCGTCGGTGGGGTCGATGTTGGAGATGAATCGGGCGGTCAGGCCGGGCTGGGCGTAGGGCTTCAGGGCCTCGTAGACCATGACGGGGCCCAGGTCTGATCCGCCGATGCCGATGTTGACAACGGTTTCGATGCGCTTGCCGGTAATGCCTACCCACTCGCCGGAGCGGACGCGGTCGGCAAAGTCATAAACCTTGGCGAGGACCTCGTGGACGTCGGCGTCGACGTCCTGACCATCAACGACGAGAGCGGGGGTGGCGCCCTTGGGGCGGCGCAGGGCGGTGTGCAGGACGGCGCGGTCTTCGGTGACGTTGATGCGCTCACCGGCGAACATGGCGTCGCGACGCTCTTCGAGGTTCACCTCTTCGGCCAGCTGGGTCAGCAGAGCCAAGGTCTCTTCGGTGATGAGGTTCTTGGAGAGATCAACGTAGAGGTCGGCGGCGGTGAAGCTTAGCTTTTCTGCGCGGGTGGGGTCGGCTTCGAACCAGGCGCGTAGGTCGGCGGTGGTTTTCTGCTGGTGGTCGGTGAGGGCTGCCCAGGCTTTGGTCTGGACGGGATCGGTGATGGCGGGAAGAGACATACGAGCTCTGCTTTCCTATCGTTAGGGGTGTTCTTGCCTCTATTTTATGTTGGTTTGGTAGTTTTTGACCCCGCTGTGGGGTGTGGCTTTTTGTGGTTTTATAGGCATCGGGCACGCTAAGGCCATGCCTACTTATTATCAGTGGTGTTATTATTAGGGTGGAATAGGCATCTCTTGCTACCTCCCGAACCACACTGCGCGATTCTGCGCCCCTATCTTTATGTGGACGCGGACGGCAGCGTTCGAGGTGCTTTTGCATGTCACCTAGGTCGTAACTTAAGTAGATATAAAGGACACCCACATGGCTACAACCCAGCAAACCCCGCCCGGCTCGGGCCCCGACCTGCGGAAGGGGGACATTGACGCGGCCGCCAAGGAAAACATGCGGGAAGGTTCCCTGGCCCCCAAGGTCTTTATCCCCGCAGCCGTCATCATGGCCGCCTTCATCGGCATCACCCTGGCCTTCCCCCAGCGCACCAAAGAAATCTTCGACGCCCTCCAGGCAGATGTCATCAACTACTTTGGTTGGTACTACGTCGCTATCGTTGCTTTCTTCGTTATCTTTGCCCTCTACCTGGGCTTCTCCCGTATGGGCGACGTTAAGCTGGGCAATGACGACGACGAACCGGCTTACCCCTTCACCACCTGGTTCGCCTTCCTCTTTGCCGCCGGTATGGGTATCGGTCTGGTCTTCTACGGTGCTACCGAACCCCTCATGCACTATGTTGACCCCCGCCCAGGTGTGGGTGACGGCACCAAGGAAGAGATTGCCCAGGCAGCGATGAGCCAGGCCTTCCTGCACTGGGGCCTGCACCCCTGGGCTATCTACGTCATCGTGGGCCTTGCTATTGCCTATGCAACCCACCGCCTCAAGCTGCCCCTCTCCATCCGCTACTCCCTCAAACCCTTGCTGGGCGACCGCGTAAAAGGTGGAGCAGGCGACGTCATCGACGTTGTCGCCCTGGTTGGCACCCTCTTCGGCGTAGCGACCTCTCTTGGCCTCGGTGTTATGCAGATTGCTGCGGGCCTGGGCTACATGAACATTCCGGCCCAGGGCAACGGCTGGCTGGTGGGCATCATCGTGGTGCTCATGGGTATCACCCTCTTCTCCGTGGTCACCGGCCTGGAAAAGGGCATGAAGTGGCTCTCCAACGGCAACCTCGTTCTGGCTGCTATCGTCTGCCTTTTTGTGCTGGTGGTAGGCCCCACTCTCTTCCTCTTCCGTAACTTCATCGGGTCCATCGGCAACTACCTGCAAAACGTCGTTGCCATGACCTTCGAGACCCTGGCCCTCTACGGCGTTGACGGTGAACAGTTCCAGGCTGCCTGGACCACCTTCTACTGGGGCTGGTGGATCTCCTGGTCGCCCTTCGTCGGCATGTTCATCGCCCGCGTCTCTAAGGGCCGTTCCGTGCGCGAGTTCGTCATCGGTGTGCTGCTGGTACCCGCTCTGACCTCCTTCTTCTGGTTCTCTGTACTCGGCGGCACCGCCCTGCACCAGGAACTTTTCGGAACCGGCACCAGTTTGGTGGGCGAAGACGGTAGCGTCTCTGCAGAGAATGCCCTCTTCCAGATGTTCCACAATCTGCCCGGTGGCGTCATTCTGACTGCCGGTGCGGTACTGCTGATTACCGTCTTCTTCGTGACCTCGGCAGACTCCGGCGCCCTGGTGCTCGGTATGCTCTCCACTAACGGGTCACCTGAACCCAAAACCTGGATCCGCGTTTTCTGGGTACTGGTTGCAGGTGCAACCGCGATCTCCCTGGTTGTCATCGGTGGTAGCGAATCGCTGTCAGCGATTCAAACCGTCGCAATTCTGACGGCCCTGCCTTTCTCGGTAGTGATCGTGCTGATGTGTATCTCCCTCTATAAGGCCCTGAGCGTTGAGCACCGTCTTTTCGTCCGCGCCCAGCGTCGCAATGCTCGCCATGAGATTGAGGCCTCCCTGGCTGAGCAGATCGACGACCGCGTCAACGAGCTGGTTGCCGAAGGCGTCGAAGAGCGCGTCACCGCAGCTGTGGGGGAGCACCTTGACGAACACCTGGACGGCCAGCTTGAAGCCGCCCTGGAAGAAGCCGTGGACAAGGCGGTTGAAGCTAAGGTCGAAGAGGCTGTAGAAAAGGCTGTTGACGAGGTAGCTCTCCAGGTCGACGCAAATACCGCCGCAATCGAACAGATTCGTGCGGTGACCGGATCTATTCCGGTAGTCAAACCCCAGGATGTAAAGCAGACACCTTGGAATAAATAGGAAATAGATAGGGGCTTATTCAGAACGGTTTCGCAGGCTCGCGCTCGCTGCCGACCCTCTCGCATGGTTCGCTTCGCTCACAACGCGATTCACGCCAGCCGCCGAGCCAGCAGCTTCGCTGCGAGCCTGCTACACCGCCCTTTTGAATAAGCCCCTTATTTTCTAATGTGTTCCAGAAGATAGCGGCTAGTTTAGGTGCCGCCGGTATAATCAAACCGAAAGCCCTCTGCGCTGGTGCCGAAAATTCGGCAGGTAAGCCGCGCACCGGCGTCCTTATCCCCAACATGTAAGCGAGATACTTTCCGCATGTCTGAAACTCAGAACACCGCTTCACGGAGCGACCTTCGCAACGTGGCAATCGTGGCTCACGTTGACCACGGCAAGACCACCATCGTTGATGCGATGCTCAAGCAGACCAACGCCTTTTCCTCCCACGCCGACGTGGAAGACCGCGTCATGGACTCCGGTGACCTTGAAAAGGAAAAGGGCATCACCATTTTGGCTAAGAACACCACCGTGTTCTACTCTGGCCCCGCAGCCAAGGGCGAAGAAATCACCATTAACGTCATCGACACCCCCGGCCACGCCGACTTTGGTGGCGAGGTTGAGCGCGGCCTGTCCATGGTTGACGGCGTTGTGCTGCTGGTGGACGCCTCAGAAGGCCCCCTGCCCCAGACCCGCTTCGTGCTGCGTAAGGCCCTGGCCGCTAAGCTTCCCGTTATCCTGGTTGTTAACAAGGTCGATCGCCCCGACGCCCGTATCGACGAAGTTGTCGGCGAATCTATGGATCTGCTCCTGGGCCTGGCCAGCGACCTGGCTGATGAGGTACCCGACCTGGACGTTGATGCTCTGCTGAATGTTCCCGTTGTTTACGCATCCGGTAAGGCCGGCGCTGCCTCACTGAACCAGCCCGCTGACGGCGCTCTGCCCGATAACGACGACCTTGAACCCCTCTTCGAGACTATTCTCGAGCACGTTCCGGCCCCCACCTACGACCCCAACGAGGTGCTCCAGGCCCACGTCACCAACCTGGACTCATCCCCCTTCCTGGGCCGTCTGGCCCTACTGCGTATCTTCAACGGCACCCTCAAGAAGGGCCAGACCGTTGCCTGGGTACGTCAGGATGGCGAAACCAAGAACGTCCGTATCTCCGAACTGCTGGCCACCAAGGCCCTGGAGCGTGTTCCCGCTGAGTCTGCTGGCCCCGGCGAAATCGTCGCGGTTGCAGGTATCGAAGACATCACCATCGGTGAAACCCTCACCGACCCCGAAAACCCCAAGCCTCTGCCCCTGATTAAGGTCGACGACCCCGCAATCTCCGTCACCATCGGTATCAACACCTCACCGCTGGCCGGTAAGGTCAAGGGCGCCAAGGTCACCGCCCGCCAGGTCAAGGATCGCCTCGACAAGGAACTGATCGGTAACGTCTCCCTCAAGGTTCTGCCCACCGAGCGTCCCGACGCCTGGGAGGTTCAGGGCCGTGGCGAACTTGCCCTGGCAATTCTGGTTGAGCAGATGCGCCGCGAAGGCTTCGAACTGACCGTGGGCAAGCCCCAGGTTGTTACTAAGACCATCGACGGCAAGGTCCATGAGCCCATGGAGCACATGATTATCGACGTGCCCGAAGAATTCCTGGGTGCCGTCACCCAGCTCATGGCAGCTCGCAAGGGCCGCATGGAAAATATGGCCAACAACGGTACCGGCTGGGTCCGCATGGAATTCGCTGTTCCCGCCCGTGGTCTGATTGGCTTCCGCACCAAGTTCCTCACCGAAACCCGCGGTGCCGGTATCTCCTCGTCCTACTCCACCGGTTACGAGCCCTGGGCTGGCGACATCGACTACCGCTCCAACGGCTCCATGATTTCTGACCGCGCGGGCGTCGTCACCCCCTACGCCATCATCGGCCTGCAGGAACGTGGCACCATCTTCGTTGAACCCACCTCAGAGGTCTACGAGGGCATGATCATCGGCGAGAACTCACGCGCCGACGACATGGAAGTTAACATCACCCGCGAAAAGAAGCTGACCAACATGCGCTCAGCCTCAGCCGATAACTTCGAAAACATGACTCCCCCCAAGAAGCTCACCCTCGAAGAGTCCCTGGAATGGGCCCGCGAGGACGAGTGCGTGGAAGTCACCCCCGAAGCGATCCGCATTCGCAAGGTTATCCTTGACTCCAACGAGCGTGTGCGCGAAGCACGCCGTCGCGCCCGCGCCTAAGGCTAAACTAGGCTAAACTTCAGGGCCGTGGGCCCCCCCCCCCACCCGGGGAG
>NZ_CAKMSR010000021.1 GCF_928381705.1 Rothia nasimurium
CAACGGTCTTGTCCGGTATGGCTTGAGGTTATTTGTAGAGATTTAACGCTCATATTTTTGCTGCGGGTGGGGCCGTTGTCTAGTTGGTGGGTGTGGGGTGCGTGTCTACTTTTGAATAAGCCTCAATCCACTAACAGGTGTCAAAAAAATATAATTATTTTATTTAGATATTTGCGGATCCTTATTCACCCGCTCCTCAATATGCTTCACGATCCGCTCCACAGCTTCATCAACGGGTACGCCGTTTTCCTGGGAGCCGTCGCGGAAGCGGAAGGAGACAGCGCCGTTCTCGGCGTCCTCGCCACCGGCAATCAGGATGAAGGGCACCTTCTCCTTAGACGCGGTACGAATCTTCTTGGGGAAGCGGTCAGTACCGTAATCCACCTCAACGCGCACGCCACGGGCCTTGAGCTTGGCAGCAACCTCACCCATGTAGTCATTGAAAGCCTCAGCAACAGGCACACCAATCACCTGAACGGGAGCCAGCCAGGCGGGGAAAGCACCTGCATAGTGCTCAATCAGCACGCCCATGAAACGCTCAAATGAACCGAACTTGGCCGAGTGAATCATGACCGGCTCCTGGCGGGTGCCGTCAGATGCCTGATACTCCAGACCGAAGCGGGCAGGCTGGTTGAAGTCGTACTGCACGGTCGACATCTGCCAGGTGCGGCCAATTGCGTCCTTAGCCTGAACAGAAATCTTGGGGCCGTAGAAGGCAGCGCCACCCGGGTCAGCCACCAGTTCCAGACCGGTCTCAGCGGCAACCTTTTCCAGCACAGCGGTTGCTTCTTCCCACTGCTCGTCCGTACCGATGAATTTATCCTTCTTATCGCCCTCGGTGTCGCGGGTTGAAAGCTCAAGGTAGAAGTCGGTCATGCCGAAGTCCTCTAGCAGGGACAGCATGAACTTGAGCAGGTGGGCAACCTCAGCAGGTGCCTGCTCCTTGGTGACGTAGGAGTGGGAGTCGTCCTGGGTAATCATACGAACGCGGGTCAGGCCAGAAAGCACGCCGGACTTCTCGTCACGGTAGACCGAACCGAACTCAAAGAGACGCAGGGGCAGCTCACGGTAGGAGCGGCCGCGGGAGCGGAAAATCTCGTTATGCATGGGGCAGTTCATGGCCTTGAGGCGGTAGGCCTGGCCCTCGTCCTCCATGGCCGGGAACATGCCGTCCGCATAATAGGGCAGGTGGCCGGAGGTGTAGAAGAGATCTTCCTTAGAGATATGGGGGGTCTTCACGTACTCGAAGCCCTCTTCAATGTGACGGGCGCGCACGTAGTCTTCCATGGCACGCAGAATGACGCCACCCTTGGGATGAATCACGGGCAGGCCCGGGCCGACGGTCTTGGGGAAGGAGAAGAGGTCGAGCTCTTCACCCAGGCGGCGGTGGTCGCGGCGCTCAGCCTCAGCAATGCGCTCCTTGTAGGCAACCAGCTCTTCCTTAGAAGGCCAGGCGGTGCCGTAGATACGCTGCAGCATGGGGTTCTTCTCAGAACCGCGCCAGTAGGCACCACCGGAACGCATGAGCGCGTAGCCGTTAGCAATCAGCTTGGTATTGGGCACGTGGGGGCCGCGGCAGAGATCCTTCCAGACGGTCTCCCCCTTCTTGTTTACGTTGTCATAGATGGTGATTTCACCGGCACCGACCTCAACAGAGGCACCCTCGGCGGCGTCCGCACCGGAGCCAGGGCCCTGGGAGAGGGTCAGCAGTTCCAGCTTATAGGGCTCGTTTGCCATCTCGGCCTCAGCCTCAGCCTGGGTGACCACGCGGCGGCGGAAGGTCTGACCGCTCTTGATAATCTTCACCATGTCCTTCTCAATCTTTTTGAGATCCTCGGGGGTGAAGGGCTCTTCAACATCGAAGTCGAAGTAGAAACCGTCGGTGATGTAGGGGCCGATGCCGAGCTTGGCGTCCTTGCGGTAGTTCTGCACTGCCTGGGCCATGACGTGGGCGGCTGAGTGACGCAGGACGTTCAGGCCGTCTTCTTCATGGACAGAAACGGGCTCGACAGCATCGCCGTCAGTCAGTTCGGTGGAGAGGTCAACCAGGGTGCCGTTGATACGGGCAACGACGATCTCGGGGTTCTCTGCGAACAGGTCGGCTGCGGTGGTGCCAGCCTCAACCTGCTGAGCGGCACCTGCGACGGAAATGGAAAGAGCGGACAAATGTGTCTCCTAGGTTTGTGCCCACCCCTACAACGGGTGAGCTGTCGTTACATCTGCACGGTACGAGGGTGCAGAACAAACCTTATTTTACCGCTGGTTAGGCTACTTTGCGCCCTTTGCGAGGGCGCGGGAGTCGAAGTTTTTACCAGCGAGGTAGGAGCGGACGGTCAGGAAGAGGCAGTAGCCCACCACCAGCACAGGGGCGATAAGGACGGACGCCTCCCCCAGCGCCCCGGTCATGGTCAGGTTAATGACTTTGACGGCTAGCACCAGGGCAAGAGCCAGGCCGGAAAAGGAGGGAACCACGGCCTGCGTCTGGGCGTAGAGACGGCGGGCAGAGTAAACCCGGGCGTCCAGACCCAGGGCCTGCGCAGCGGCCAACTGGCGCTGCCCCTGCTTGCCCGCGTGAGGTGAAAATGCGTCGTGGGACTGGGCTGAAGCGTCCTTGCTTGCCATGCGGCCCATAGCTGTACCGCCCCACCAAATAAGGGCAAGGAGAGGAAGCAATATTCCCGTCAGCCCGAAGACCGACCAGACGCTCTTGGCTGCCCAGCCGTCCGCCCGACCCCACAGGTTGTAATGCACCGGGATCTGCTGCGGCAGCGACGGGTAAAGCAGAGCCAGGTATATCACCTCAGCAACTACCAGCCCCAGAGCCACAAGGAACAAGGTGCGGTTGGGTTTAATCGGCGGAAAATCTTGCATGGACATGTCAGCTCCTTTGCCTTGTCACCTGCACATTGATTGTCTAAACCTATTTTTTCTTCTTGATAGTAGCCGCCTTGGGCGTGACCTTGGCCCCCGCCAGCGACGCCTTAGCGCGGGACTTCTTGAAAGTCACGTCAAGCCCGTCCACAGCTTTGAGGCGCTTGCGCATGACCTTGATAGCCTCGGGGTTCTGGTCAATCATGAGGAAGTTGCGGTCAAGCTGGGCGCAGGCGTGGCCGGTGGTACCGGAGCCACCGAAGAAGTCCAGCACCCAGTCGCCGGGCGCACTCGAGGCCTGCACAATGCGGCGCAGAATACCCAGGGGCTTCTGCGTGGCATAGCCGGTTTTCTCCTTGCCGCTGGGCGAAACAATGGTGTGCCACCAGACGTCCGTCGGCAACTTACCAATCTCAGCCTTCTCAGGGGTCACCAGCCCGGGCGCCATGTAGGGCTCGCGGTCAACCGCCTCAGAATTGAAGTAGTAGTTCTCGGGGTCTTTCACATAGACCAGGATGTTATCGTGCTTAGCTGGCCACTTCTTCTTAGACTTAGCGCCATAGTCGTAGGCCCAAATAATCTCGTTCAAGAAGGACTCACGGCCAAACAGGGCATCGAGCACCACCTTGGCGTAGTGGACCTCGCGGTAGTCCAGGTGCAGGTAGAGGGTACCGGTGGGCTTGAGCAGACGCCAGGCCTGCATGAGACGGGGCTCTAGGAACTCCCAGTAGTTCTCAAAAGAGTCCGAATACCCGTAGATATCGCCCTTAATAGTCTCGTAGGTGTGCCCCTTGTAGCCGACCCGGCTACCACCCTCGGTACGCACGGTCTTAATGCTCTGGCGCTTCTGCACCTTGCCCGTATTGAACGGCGGGTCAATATAAATGAGCTGGAAGCTCTCTGCGGGCAGGTTTTTGAGCACGGCAAGATTATCGCCGTGAATCACCATGCTGGTGCTATCTGCTGACCACAAAGAACGTTTTGACACAAGGTACAGAATACCCCAAGGTCACCCCCACCTGCCCGCGCGGCGGGTGAGGGTTAAGCCACGCAAGGACGCTGGGGCGGGGCGAAGCGCAGGCATGCATGGAGCCGACTGGCTGGGGCTGGCATGAATCGCCCGTGAGCGCTAGCGAACCGGCGAGAAGGTTAGTCGGCAAACGCATGCCTGCGCAGAGCCAAAAATACGGTCGGCACGCGGAGGGTAATCACCACTCCCGTTTCGCCACCCTCACACATGCTCGCACCGGTTGGTCAGTGTGCCGATACCCTCGATTGAGGTCACCACCGTCTGGCCGTCGCTCAGCCACTTGCGGGGGCGTAGCGAGAGCCCAACCCCGGCAGGAGTACCCAGGGCAATCAGGTCGCCGGGTTCCAGCGTCATGAAGGTAGAGATGTAGCTAACTACCTGGGCCGGGGTGAAGACCATGTTGGCGGTGGTGCCCTGCTGGCGCACTTCGCCGTCGACGGTGCAGGTCATGGCAAGGCCACCCTCGATATCGAGTTCATCGGGGCTGACGATGACCGGGCCAAACGGTGTCGTGCGGTCCCAGTTTTTCCCCTGGAACCATTCGGATGTGCGCCCCTGCCAGTCGCGCACCGATACGTCGTTGAGCACGGTGTAGCCCAGCAGGTGGTCGTCCACCTGATCTTCGGCAATGTGGCGGCCGCGGCGTCCTACCACCGCGCAGAGCTCGACTTCCCAGTCAATTTTGGTGCTCTCAGCGGGCAGCTCAATAGGCTCACCCGGCCCGATAAGGGCGTTGCCGAACTTGGTGAAGATGGTGGGATAGGTGGGCAGCTCAGCCCCCACTTCTTCGGCGTGATCCGTGAAGTTCAGCCCCACGCACAGCACTCGTTGCACCTTGTTCAGCGGGGCAATGAACTCTTCAGGACTCACCTCAACTGGCTTAGCCCCCAGTTCAGCAGGGCTCACCGACCCTAAATCACTCGACCCCACAAACTTGTGCAGGGGCCGGCCCAGCTCGTACCAGCGTCCGCCGCTTTCAACCACCGCACGAGCCTTACCGGCCCGTCTGACCTGCGCAAACTTCACCCCGGCCGTCCTTTCTGTTAAGCCGTCTAGTTTCACCCCGCTGGGCTGGTCAACTAGACTTTCTATGACGCAATATTCCGTTGACAAGGTGAATAATCGGTAAAACCGTAGGCATTCATCAGCCAACAGAGTATTCTATACATCACAGTGTAATTCAATTCCCGACAACCAAGGAGGCCAACCATGAGCGGCTTGATTACTCTGATTTCACAGACTTCAAAGGCACGAAAGCCTGTTACCGTCAGCTCCCGCCCTGCCCAGCTGGACGACGCCGAGGCGCTAGCTCGGCTCTACTTTGCCTCCTACGACGGTGAGCGCTTCGCCTCACAGGCAGATGCTACCGCCGAGATGGAACGCATCCTCAAGGGCGAGCACGGCGAGTTCTACACTGAGGCCTCCCCCGTGGTGGTTGATGAGCACGACCGCATCATCGCAGCGTCCCTATGCCTGAAGCATCGCGTGGTCACCGAACCCAAGGGCATCCCCACCATCTACGAACTCTTCACCGCAGCCTCCCGCCGCCGCGAGGGCCTCGCTGAACAGCTGATTCGCCGCAGCATCGACCAGATGTTTGAGGACGGCTACGAGCAGGTTTCAGTGCGCATCAGCGAGAACAACGCTGCCGCCCTCGCCCTCTACCTGACCCTAGATTTCAACCGCTGGTTCCCCGAAGACGACGACATTCTCTAGACAAGCAGTAAACTAGGTAATAGTTGAGCCCCACCCCTCACCAGCAGCGGGGGTGGGGCTCAGCTGTTTGATTGTAAAAGCTTAAGGTGATGCAGGCTCACGCTCGCTGCCGACCCTCTCGCCGGTTCGCTTCGCTCACTAGCGATTCACGCCAGCCCCGAGCCAACAGCTTCGCCATGAGCCTGCATCACCTATCTCCCGCATCAAGCTTTCTATAGACCACTCAGCAAATCTTCGACCGGCTCCAGCAGGTAGGGGGCGTTGTTGCGCACATTGCCGACGTCCTTACTGACCTCGCGTAGGGCCCAGCCTGCGGTCTCGGCGAAAGCCTGCTCGCGAATGAGCTGTAAGGACGCCTGCGCTTGGGCGCGGTAAGCCCTTTTCTGCTCGGCAGTGGGCTTGGGGGCACCAGCTGGACGGCCTGACCGCAACCAGGCCGTCAGGCTATCATGCTCGTTAATGTCGGTATCAACTGCCACGTGAAGGGGTATCGGCAGACGGTTGTGCAGCTGACCTAGTTGCCGCTCAATCTCGTTTGTGTAGCCAGGGTCGCCACCCAAGTTGGCCATAATTCCGGGGTCGAATTCACCGTTGCCGGGTGAATCCATGGTCACGATGGAACAGGAGAGCAGCCACTCCCCTTCCTTACCCGCAAATACCCCGCCTGGTTCTGCGAATTCTGCGGGGATTTTCCACCATTCATACAGACCGGCAAAGTAGATAGGTCGCCCGTCGGTACGGTGCACAAAGTAGGGGGTTTTGACCTGTTTACCCGCAGCGGTGGTTTCGGCTTTCCACTCGTAGTAGCCGCTCACGGGCACGGCGCAGTGCCCCGAGACAGCAGCTTCGCGGAAGGTGGGCTTTTCAAAGATAGTCTCACTGCGGGCGTTGAAGGCCCGCGATGAGAAGGCGGGATCCTTTGCCCAGCCCGGCAGCAGGCCCCAGCGGGCTGAGTGCAATTCGCGGGTGAAGACCGGGGA
>NZ_CAKMSR010000022.1 GCF_928381705.1 Rothia nasimurium
ATCAAGGTCTTTGGGCCGATTGAAGATACCAAAACTAACCAGGTGCCTAAGCATGACTATGCAACGCCTAAGCATGACTACCTCAGCGAAATCGAGTTCCTGAGAGCGTTAGTAAAGCAGCAGCAGGAGACTATAGCGCAGCAGGCTAAAGCCCTGGAAATGCACTCTGAGCAGCAGAGCCAGTTAGAGGCCATGCGCCAGAGAAACCGATTTGCGGAGATTGAGGCCGAAGCAGCGCCCCAGTCTGTCCCAGTACACTCCCCTACGCCAGAGCCTGCGCCCAAAAAGCGCGGCTGGCTCAGATTGATTAGAAGATGACCAGGAAACCCTCAGCGGATAAACCAGAACCCCTATTCACTACCGACCTCACTTTAGAGCGCCGGTTTAAAAAGGCTGCCCAGAAAGCCCACCAGGAGGAACACCCCAAATTTTTCGAGAGGTACGGCTCATTCCCCACTGCCTTTATCCATACACCTCACCTACCGGTAACCCGGCCGGGCAACGACGTCGATATATGGAAACATGAGGCCAACGGCGGCAAAGTGACACTCAGAAAAGGCCTCTACATTGACCGCAACGGCGAGGAAAAAGCTGAATGGGCGTATGGTGGTATCCCCCGATACCTCCTAGCAGCTGTTATGAGCCAGGCACTACGCCAAGAGAGCCAGGGGGAAGACCCCCGGCATATTGATTTGAGCGAAACCTTGTACCGATTTATCAAAGAGCATGGACTCAGCAACTCGGGGCAAACGCGGCGAACCATTACCACTCAGCTTCAAACGCTTTTTTCGTCCCCTTTTACCTATCTCAACACCGAAAGCTACGAAAACCGGAAGCGGCTACAGCTGGCAAATGTGAACATCGCGCAAAGTATCGATATCTGGGTTCCCAACGGTGTGAGCACGGGCGAAAAGATCGAGCCGCATATCACCCTGTCAAATGAGATGATTCAGCTACTTCGAACCGGCAGCGCTGCCCCTATGAGGCTCGATATCTATGCGCAGCTCGTGAAATCACCCTTTGCAATGGACATTCTCAACTGGCTGGGCATAGTCACCTATCACCTGGCTCAAGCAAACGAAAAAGAAGCCGCTGCACTCTACGAATGGGAATACCTAAGCGCTCATTTTGTACACAATTACACCCGATTGGTTGATTTCAGGGGAGCTTTCAAGCGGGCGGTGAAGCGGATAAAGACCGATTTTTACCCTGATTTAGAGATTGATTGCGACTATCCGCACCCGGTGGATAAGCGTAAAACAGCCGTTGCCGTCTACAAGAGCAAATTATTGATACCCAAGAAACAGCAGCGCGCGCTTGGCCTCTAAGCTGTGGATAACTCGCGATATTCGGTCACACTTCTAGCGATAAAGTGTCACACTCTTTAGCGATAAAGTGTCACACTCTTTAGCGATAAAGTGTCACACTTCTAGCGATAAAGTGTCACACTTCTAGCGATAAAGTGTCACACTCTTTAGCCACTTTGGCGCAGAATCTCGCGGTTTTTGGTCGCCCTTAACTACTTAACTACTTAACTTTTAATTTAACAGGGGCAGCAGCAGGCAAGTTGTGGAGAACCAGCCAGCTTCTAACACAGAACCTCGCTTAGCCTCTCGTAAATGCTCGAAGAAGGTACCGCAACAGCCTGGGCAGCGCGGGCAACCTGAGAGAAGCGGTTAGGCCAGGGCTTATTAGAAGGGTCTACCTCATACCAGCCCCTCAACTCGTTATAGAGCATTGGGATTACCTGCATATCATCAGCAGCAAGAACCAGAGTTAGACGCCTAGCCAGCTGCCCAAAAGCGTCGCCTACTAAGGTGTCCTGCGCCCTGTAGAAACTGAGGGGGTCGTGCGGCGTAGTGAAAATGAAGAGTTCCACCTGAAGCGGCTTATCTGCGTACCGAGCAGGCGCACGACGGTCAGCGGCATAAGGATCTAGAAGCCTTTTGATATCGCTATAAGGCAGCTCAGCGGGGGCAAACTCCTCCATGATAACGACGTGTTCGCCCTTGTAAGCGTCGAAAAGACCTCTTGAGGAACCACTGATAAAAACGCTTTTACCTGTTTTCTTGGCTATCTCCTTAGCAAGCGAGGTTTTACCGGTGCCTTCACGGCCGTATATCCAGATTGCCTCTACCTGCTTGCCTGACTTGACCCACTCCTCACGCCATTTTTTCGCCTCCTGCTCAGCCTTAGCCTTCTCCAGCCGGTCGAGCTTCGGCAGCGCTTGGGCGAGCTGGGAGCCGGAGAGAACCGCCTCGACGTCCTCACGGCTCATATCCCCCTTGTAAAAGAGGTCGAGCATTGACGCTATAGAGGTCGATTTGCGGCCAGAAACTGCGCCCCGTTCCCACTCTTCAAGCGCGGCCGCATAGTCAAAATTGGCTATCACCTCGCTTGGGTCGTAGAGAGCTTTGGATTTTCTGGCCTTGTCTGTGCGGTGGCATAGGTAGGCGTAGGCGTTGCGCCAATCGCCCCGCCAAATCTCGATGTTCTGCACAGGTACACCCAGTTCTTTGGCCAGGCCGGAGACTGACCGAGGGTTCTTGAAGCTCATCGACGCATGGATATGCAAAGGCTTTCTGCTGCCGTCCGGCAACACATCGCGATCGTGAAGAATCACCCCGTACTTCTCGGGCACCGTCGCCATACCTAAAATGAGCTGCTCAACATCGGCAGGGGTCTGGAAGTTCTGAGCATGGGCAAGCTGCTGCACCAACATAAAATGCCGGTGCTTTCGAGGTTTCTGCTTAGCCATATCGGCCGCCTTTCTAGGGGTTCAGGGGGGTTGAGGGGTGCGGGGGTGCCCGCAGCCGTGGAACAGCGGAACAGCGGTGGCCGGGGTGGCAAAACAAGCCCTGCCACCCCGCAAAGCCGGGGGAATCTCGGCTAGAACCGCTGGAACAGCTGGGTTTTTATGAGCGCCTGCGGCGCTAGCTGCCCGGCTTGGCTTCGCCCGCCGGGCAGCCCCAAAGGGTGCAAAATTCCCCGCGGCCGTGCTTAGGCGGAACCGTAGGAACGGAGTAACCGGGCGAGTTCGCCGTACTCCTCGAACTCCGGGCTAGGCCGGGGGAATCTAACCGCCGTCACCTGGTCATGTACGCCGTCCGACGATGAAAACCAAGCCTCACCAGGGGCATAAATGCGGGGCGGTAGAGCCGTCAGCGCAGCCCTATCCCACATCAGCGCACCTTCATCAAGGGTTGGACGGAAGAGAATACGGGTACTGAAGGCGTCGCGCAGCATGGTCGGAAGTTGCTCAGCGTTTGCCTGTGCAATGCTGAGCATCACGAAGCACCCGGCGCTTGCTCCCATGGTCAGAATCTTGCGCAATGCGCTATCAAACTGTTCGCGGCTGTATCCGGTCATGTCCTTCGTAAGGCGAGCCGGCAGCATGCTGCGAAGGGCTACGAATTCATCGAGGAAGAGGACTGAGGGGTGCATGTCGGCGTCCCACCACTTGACCGCCCTGCCGGTCTGCTCGCTTAACTCATTGAGCACTTTCTGACGGGTGGAAATATGCTCTTGAAAATCAAGCACACCTTGCACGATTGGGTCAGGGTTCCCCGATTCATCGAGGGTCAGGACTCCCGGCAGCCGTGAAAGTTCAGCCTGTTTCGGGTCTACGATGACTACGCGGGAGCCGTGGGCGTCGGCTCCGTGGCTCAAGATTTGCAGCAGCAGGGCTATAGCCCCGGTGGTCTTGCCCGAGCGGGTCTTGCCTGCGAGCAGCATGGAGCCGGAACTGGTTAGGTCGAGGTAGGTATCTGACTGAATAGCAAGCCTAGTCACCTGCTTATGCATGAGTAAGTCAGCGGTGGAAGTAACCGTTATTGAGCGGTCTTTGACCACGTCAGCTACGGTAAAGCGTAGGTAGCTGCTGGCTATGTCAGCGTCTGGCTTAGTCGCTGCGTAATGCTTGAGGCGGCCTCGAAAGGCTGAAGAAATGGCGGACTGAGCAGCGGCAATTTTTTCCACGGTCACAGAAGCCGTGTAGATAGTCAGTAAGTAGTCCTCACCGATTTTCTTCACATGAATATGGGGCAGTGCAGCCCCCTTTTTCAGCCCCAGAGGGTTGCCGAAGCGGTGGGCATAGAGGGCTTTTCTCGCGTAGAAGTAGATAGCCCAGCGCCGAGGCAACCGGATATGCATAATGAGCGCCAGGAGAGCCACCAGGAACAGGACAACGGCGCTGTAAGCGGCGTAGCCCTGGAGCTGATAGGCGTATGCAGCTACCACGGGAACATTTAGGCCTATCTGGTGCGCTACTAGGGCAATAGCGGCGCTCAGTAACCCGATTCCCCCCGCAAGAACCCCTAATTTAGTGGTAGGGAACGACCAACGTAGGCGGGGTTCTTGCGGGGTAAAAGGCGCGATAGGCATTACTGGGCGGACTTGGTTTTCAAGACGGTGATATTTCCGGCCTTGATACTGAGATTGTTCCGGTAGTCGCCCCATACTTTGGCCTCTACATCGACGGGTGAAATGTAGTTTTCCCCCAGGTCAGGCAGCTGAGCGGCGACCTTGAAAGTGACTTTTTCAAAGCGGTTGGTGCGGGTATCACCCTCGCGGCGGGTGTAGGCGGTTTCGTCACGCATGATTACAGCCTCGACCTTGGTGCCCAAGACTTTGCCGTTTTCCTCCCAAGGCTGCTGACCGCAAGCCTGGAAGATTTTTTCTCGGGCAAAATCTTCCCAATCAAATTTCACGAACTGGTTCAGGTGCTTGAGCGGCATTAGCGGTCACCTCGTACAAAATCAGCGAAAAAGACCGCGTTCTCAGCGTGTTTGAACGATTCCAGCTCAGCAGCTACACCATTCGCAGAGATAGCCCTATATTCTTCGGTGGCTACATGCTTATGATCACCGAGACTTTCTTCATCTTCGATAGAGAACACAACTCCCCTAAAGGTCACGCTAAACGGAAAGCGGTCATTTGCACGGACAGTGTACAGATAGCAAAGGACATATTTTAGATACTGAGCACGCTCAGCTTCGGGGAGCTGCTGAATATCTTTCTTAAATTTCCAGAGGGCTTCCATGTTGAAGTCCTTTCTATGAGAGGTGGAAGCTTGTTCTTCCACACTTCCATCTTCACAGACATGTATAATTCAATCAATACCCTTAAAAATAAAGGGCAAAATAGACTAAATGCAGTTCTAGATAGACATATACAATGTCAATTTGGACAAAATACAGACACGCAAAGACAGCAGGTGAAGAAGTCAGTCATGAAGTACCTCAACACGAGCGAAATCATTACCTATATAGAAGACAGCTGGGGTGCAGCCGTCCCCAATGAGAAGAAGCGCGCAGCACTGCAAAAGAAGATTCAACGAGAACTGAGAAACAGACCGGGCTACGACGCGAGAAGGGGATACGGACTACCGGCCAATAAGGTTCAAAGCTTCGTAGTATCTCTCGCTGGTTACCTTGAGAAAAATGTCTACGAAGGCGCCCAGACGTACGAACTCACCACGATTGACCGCCAGCTGAGAGAGCATAAAAAAGCTATATCAGGCGAGTACTCCATAGAAGATTACTTCTCTGAGCCTGCCAGTCCCGAAGCTATTGCGGCGCTAAAACAGGCTGTAGAGCTAGCCCGTATCAGGAGGGAATTTCCAGATCTAGATATAGAGGCTTTCTTGCAGGATTTTGCCGTCTACGAGCTGTTGAAGGGTGAACCAGAGTCCAAAGCATACGACCAACCCACGCACGAACTCGCAGAGCTAGAACTCAAAGAACGGCTTGCAGAAGCCAAACTAGGTAATTTAAGGGCATACATGAAAAAGATGTTTTGACGGTCATAAGATAGCTATATGACTAAGCATTACTCAGTCAGTGAAGCCGCAGAATTTGCAGGGGTATCAGATAGCACGATACGCCGTCACCTCGACGACCTAAAGCCCTACGGAGCTAAGACAGTAAAGCGGAAGTGGGTCATACCCGAGAAGGCGCTTATCAAGGTCTTTGGGCCGATTGAAGATACCAAAACTAACCAGGTGCCTAAGCATGACTATGCAACGCCTAAGCATGACTACCTCAGCGAAATCGAGTTCCTGAGAGCGTTAGTAAAGCAGCAGCAGG
>NZ_CAKMSR010000023.1 GCF_928381705.1 Rothia nasimurium
GCAACGGTCTTGTCCGGTATGGCTTGAGGTTATTTGTAGAGATTTAACGCTCATATTTTTGCCGCGGGTGGGGCCGTTGTCTAGTTGGTGGGTGTGGGGTGCGTGTCTACTTTTGAATAAGCCTCAATACCGGTTCCGTCAGGGTGCTAGGCGGCAACACCACCCCACAGGCAACCAAACCACCCCGCCGAACCCTGACGGAGCACCACCCAACCCAAACACCACCAACTACACACCCCTAAAAAAACGCAGAACCACCACCCAACACCTCAGCCCTCACCCGCGCAACCTCCTCAACACACCTAGCCCGCTCCATCTTCGCCACCTGCTCCCACTCAGCAGCCCTCACCTGCCACTGACCCACCAAAGCCTCCAACTCAGCCACCCGCTCAGGCAAACCACGCACACCATGAGCAACTTCCAAACTCCGCCCCCGCGCCTGCACATACTGCTCCTGAAACCGAGCTGCCACAGCATAAGAACGCTCTAGCTGTCTCTGCTGGCCCCGAACCTGCTCTTCTAACTCAGCAATCTTCTTCCGCAATCCTTCGACTTCACCAGCGATCTCCTTGCGCGCCTTACGCACCTGCCGACCAACAGCCACCATCTGCTCATACTCGGTATACTCCCGGTTCGACTGCACCCAGGCAGCAATCTGCTCAAAAGAACCCAGAACCTGCGATAGATGCACAAAATCCTGCGGTGACATCGCCGTTTCTATCGGCACGCTAGCACTCTCCCCGTTGACCGGCCCGTACTCGGCTTGGGCAAGCTGAACCAGCACCCGCCCCAGTATGTGGGCTATCTCAGCCCGTTCGGCACGGGGAATTTTGCGGTCATTGAGGCAAAACCCTAATTCCTTCAACAGGTGAGGAATTACGCGTGCAGGGTCAGAACGCAGATAGTCCTTCATCTGCTCTTTGCTCGGCTTGATATAGCGGATAACGGGGGCAGGTTCAGGGGTAATTTCTACTGGGCTCGCGTGTATCAGCCGTACTGGAGTGTTGGTGTCTTGGGCGTATTTGCGGTGAGCTGCTGCGTATTTGCGGCAGGTGTCGGTGCAGTAGATGGGTGGGCGGCCGGGGCCTTTTTCGTAGTAGAAAACGGTGTGGCAGTAGGGGCAGGTGCGGGTTTCTTCAGCGGGGGTGTGAGGTGGTGTCATGGGGGCTATTTTATTTCGTCATGTTGATATTAGGACAGGTTGAAAACAAGATAGTACTTCCTGAGTCACTGGGTGCAAGAGGTGTGACGGTAATCGGCGGCAACGCCGATAGCGTCCGCGCACAAAAAGTTGCGCGCGGTTTTACACATGAGACCAGCAGAACCGTGTAAAAAATTCAGGCAGAAGGGTGCGAGGAACGAGTGGGAGAGAGCCTGATGTTTTTTGCGCGGTGGTTCTGGGTCGATTGGGGTGAAACCGGCAGGGGTGGGGCAGGGTTAGGTGCGGGTTTTTGTCACAGGTGGGGAGAGCCAAATGAAGTTTGGCATACGTGCCTGACTGTCTGACTGTTTCTACTTTTGGTCTCTGAGATTACCTACTGCTCTTACTTGTTCTTGGGTGCGGTTTCTTCTCTTGGCGTCTTAGTACCTTGTGCCGTGGGTTTGCCGTTAGATATTTCTTTGGTCTTTGCCTGGCTGTGGTGTGGTTTTAGCCTGTGGTGAGTTGCTGGTGCTTGTTGTAATCGCGATTGTGTTTTTCGGTGCCTTAGGTGATGTGCCGGGATCCGTTTGTGGTTTCTTGCTCGCGGCATCTGATTGCCTACCTGAGCATTGAGTTTGCAAGCTCAAGTCCCAGCAGCGTTGATAAGCTAACTGCGTCCCCCTCTCACGGAAGACCACCCGGACTCACCATTTCTCTAGAAATCCGTGAGTGGTCAACCAAGGAGAGGAGGAAACGGCCTATGGGCAAGAAGAAAGCTAAGCATAAAAAAGACCCCAACTATGCAGCGACCTTGATTGTTGCAATCGCTGCTTTAGTTGGGGCTTGCGCGAAGCTTTTAGAAGCTATCCAGGGATTCCCCTGGTAGCCCATGAGCAAGGGGTTACTCTTCAGCAGTTCCCGCTGCCGGGGAGTAGCCCCGCTTCATTTGCTCTTTCTCTAGAATGCTTCTTAGTCTAGCAAGACCCCAGGGACACGAACAGACACACTTCTACCAGCGGCCCCTCCCTCTGGTAACGCCCACCGTTTTACCTCTTCAAGGCCCTCGTATCCCCTGCCTCGATCCAAAATTTAAGACGCAGGTCGTCTCCCGAAAACTCAAGGAACCAGGGGTAAAGACAGGCTTACGGGGTAGTTTATGGGGTTCTTTACGGGCCTTTGTTTTCCTAAAATTCATGCACGTGTTCCTAGGTCACAGCTACCTAACAGCGATACATTAGCCCCAATCCCTAACACGAACTTTAGAGACCAGAAAGAACCCATCATGCCCACCATCACCTTGTACACCAATCCCGATAACGCCCCAGAGAACAGCGAACACATCGAAGTGGGGCTCACTGACGGCGGTTTTATCCACCCGCAGGTAGCCCGAGCTATTGCCGGCACCACCGCCGAACGTCTCATCCTGACAGAGACCAGTCTGGAGTTGTTGCATCAGCCCTGGTTCTGGTCGGTTGCCTTGGCTGCTGAGGTTGATTTCTTGGACCTCGTTTTAGAGGCAGACACGGGGTTGGGCTGGGTTGAGGAGACCTTGGGAGGGGTCGGGAGAGCCGCGGGGGAGGTCGTGGCAGGAACCCGTGGGGGCTGGGTGGGTAGGGTTGAGAAACCGTAATACCCTGATTAAGCTTCGTAAATGATACCTGGGGGCTAGTTCCAACCGCGCTTCACCGTAGCAATGCCCAGGCCCATCTTTTCGGCGACAGCTTTTTGCGTATATCCGGCTTCTTTGAGTGCCTGAATCTGTGCCTTGCGTCCGATAGCCTGAGCGCTCCGGACGGCTCTGGAAGCCTGGGTAGCTTTCACGAGGTTCTGTTTTTGTTTTTCGGTCTTTCGGCTTCCGCCTTTACGCCCGATTTCCGCCATAAACTCGCGCACCGCATCAGGTACAGGCTCCCCCGGCTCACGGCGGGCTTCAACAGGCTGATAACGCTGATTCATGAACTTCTGGATACTCCTGACAATTCCGGCAACCTCAGAGACTGGTAGCGGTGGCTGGCACTGGCTATTCAGCTCATAAGCCAGTTTCTCAAAGTCCTCGCCCCGATAGGCAGCGCGTCGGCAGGTCTGAAAAATCGTCTCGTTCCGCTGTCCCTCGGCCAATTCGCCCCAGACCGGCTCAGGACGGCTAGAACGAGGGTCTATGCTCTCTGGAGCCTCAGAACCCCTCAGAAAGCCCCTGAGCGCCCCTGAGAGAGCTTTGAGGGCATAGGGCGGGCAATCAGCCGGGTAAACGACCTCAGCGCCCTCATAGAGCGGGTTACGGCACTTTGAGGGGGCAAGAGCGTTTACCGCAGGGTCACCGGAACAGGCACGGCGTAGAAGCTCGGCAACGTCCCTCGCGAACCGGATAGGGGCTTGGTGGGCTTTGCTGGTCAGGGGTACGCCCTCGATAAGCCAGAAGGCTTGTACGCCCTGGGCTGTAAAAACCACGGCGTGGGGCCAGATTTCGCGGGGCAAATCAAAGACGAAACTGGAGGCGAAAATGTGGTCGATGTCGATAACCAGAGCACGGCAAAAAGCGGGGCTGGGCTGGTAAAACTCGTACTTGTGTAGGTCTGCCCTCAGGGTCTTGGTCAGTGGGGCGCTCTTGGTTTCTGAGCAGAGAAAGACCCGCTGGGTGTCTGTGATGTGTGCGGTGAACCGATGCGCGGGGGTTGCGGTGGTTCCCAGCGCTGGTAAACTTGTAGTCACAAGCTTGAATTCCTTTCGAAGTAAGACGCGATGGAATTTGTGAACCGGTAGGGTGCCAGCCCTGCCGGTTCTTTTTTGTCTGCTCACTAGCTTACATGCTGGGACGTAACTTGCGCAGAATAAGTTCAATTCACGCACAGAATGTTTTCGAAATAAAATTTTACTCAAAAATAATTCAAGCCACATGACTATATTTTATAGTCATATTTGGACACGATAAAAATATTTTTTTAGCCATCTGTTTCAACCTCCTGACTCGTGCCATACTTTTCGATAGATACACGCAACAAAGGAGCTATCGTGAAATTTAGAAAATTTTTCTACGTCGTTTTAGCGACTCTTATTATGAGCTTCTCATTCGCCCCTGCCCAAGCAGCAGTAAATGAATTCAATGATCAGAAGATAATCTCAAAGCTTCTCACAGAAGACACGAATTATGCGACAGTTCCAGTTGACTCAACTCCAGTTTCTCCCAGGCAAGGAAAAACCACTGAGGCTCAAGGGGTAGTGCGCGGAATCCAATACCGCTCACTCTGTGGCTATACAATTTGGGACGGAAAATCCCCTAAAACCTGCAATTCGCAGTATCGAGTTTATAAGATTACAGCCAACGCTCCCCTACTTGTAGTGAACATATCGAATGGAACAAAGATTGACGCCGCAGCTATCAAGCGAGGCTATGATTCAGCGCAGCGCTGGTGCTCCAACAACTCTCTTACATGCAATGTTCTTGTAAGTGCAGGAGTCACTATTCTTATAGGATTGTTAATGTAATGGCAAATAAATATATAGGGATTATTTTAGCTGTTACAGTTTATACATTTTTATCGTCAGCTATTTATTATCTAGGGCTTCCCCAGCTTTCCTCCTCCCTTATTTCTGGAACTTTTGTAATCATTTTATTAATTATTAGAAAAATATATTTAAATAAATTTTTGTAAATAACGCTGTGGGCGTCTCGCATATTTTCGTGACTCCCACAGTATTTTTTAGCTAATGAGGCTTATTCAAAAGTCCCACCCGCAGCCAAAAACACCAACCCCCGCACCACCGCAAACACCCGCCCATACAACCCCAACGGCCGCCTAAACCCCGTATGAAGAATCCGCCAAGTCTTGATGTGA
>NZ_CAKMSR010000024.1 GCF_928381705.1 Rothia nasimurium
AGGTTGGTTACATGGAAGCTTACAGTAAGATTTAGATCAATACTAGAGCTCACTCACACTAAAGCCAAGAAAAAAATTTGTGAACCTTAAAAGGCAGGCTCCCCGCACCTATGCGCGGGGAGCCTGCTTTTTCAGATTAAAGAAAAGTACTTAAGTACTCTCTTTGGTCTAGTGACAGAATAACTCTGGTTTTTCCTGCACCCCGGCTGTAGGCTACTTATCAACTAGCCCCATCAAGGAGTCTGGTACCTTAGAGAAAAGAGATAAAGATGTCCCTTTTACCCCCCCGTTCTGCTTTTAGTATCTATGCGGTTGGCGCTGTGTTGATTGGTGGAGTAGGTCTTGCACCTGCTTTAGCTCAGAATTCAATTCCGACGAGCCAAGAGAGCTCTGTGGAATATAGGCTAGATGTGCTTGCAGAACAGGCATTTACAATTGATGAGCTTGAAGAGACTTCGTCTGCATTTGTAGTAGCTGGTGAAGAAAGTTCGGTTGAGATTCCTAAAGAGGCTGATTATCCAGTTGTATTAGTTTCTGAGAGCGAAGAGAATCTTGCTATTTCGATTCCTGCAAGTATAGAAGAGGCTGTGGCTGAACCTGGTGAGTTTGGGGAGGTTAGCTTTGATCATGGTAATGCTTCTTCTACATCTGTCCTGCCTCACGAAGATGGCTCTGTGCAGATGGTAACTACGATTGCTGATTCCTCTGCCCCTGAGGAATACGTTTATAATCTTGACTTGCCGGAAGGCGCCAGCATGGAGATTCTTGAGGGCGGTCTTGTTCTTGTAGAAGATTCTGAGGGGAACTTTTTTGCTGGTGTTGCTGCTCCTTGGGCTAAAGACGCTAACGGAGTGGATATACCTACCCGGTATGAGATTCGGGGATCTACTTTGGTTCAGGTTGTAGAGCATCGGGGGCAGGAGAGCGTAGCGTATCCTGTGACAGCTGACCCTTGGCTAGGACGGGATTTGATTAGCCGCGTCTGGGTAACTAACCATCGTGAAGGCTACAAGGTAAATGTTGTAGCTACTAGTTGGGGCAGGGCTTTTAGTGGAGTCGCGACACATAAGGCACATGTTGATGAACTTGTCTCGAAGACCGCACGGGGGCGGATAACACCAACTATCCGAGAACAGTATCTCTGCCATGTCGCTGGTAACCTTTTCGAGAGAGAAGATTATAATATGGAATCCTGGTTGCCCTATAAGCCTTGGTGGCAACAGCTCAACCCTGTTGATCAGTGCAATCCGGGGGGCAGTCGCTATTCATAAGAAAAATAATGCGATTCTTCTTGTGACTTTCTGCCTAGGTGGTCTTATATTTATCATATATGGCATGATCCAAATATCTCTTTATTCAAAGATTAGCGTTTCACCCTTCGAGGCTGAGCCAGAAGAAGTGGCTTATGCTTTTGCTTATAACTTAGATAGAGAGGACTATGACGGTGCAACTGCCTATTATGATTCTTATGCAAACTTAGGTGAATCTGCTGAGTCTATTGAAGATTTGAGAAATTCTGTAGGTATCCCACAGGGGTGTCGACTGCTAAAAAATAAAAAAGATCATATTCATGTAAACTATGATTCAAATATCTATAGGGTAGAAATTCCCTATAGGTGCGATAAGGGTGAGGATGTTCTAGATATTTATGTAACAGATGGAACCTGGGAAACTCCCAACGGTGCAGGAAAATTTGTGGTTTCGATAGCGGCTGGCAAAGCTGGATATCCTCTATAAGCATTGAACGCCTGATTTAGCGTGTAGAGCACTCCTCCCTGATAGGTCCCACCACCGTAGCCTAAGTTTCTTAGACCTTAACGGTTAGGCAGGCTCCCCGTATGTGTTGCGGGGAGCCTGCTTTTTGTTGTGGCGGGGAGGCGGGCAGGTCGGACGGACGCGGGTAGGGGTAGTAGGCGACACGGTACACGGGGCGGGGCCTCCAATCATCTTTGAAAGGGGTGTGTTCTTAGCCACAAGAGTAGTCGGCTGAGCCTGAAAAATCTAGACCCGGGCGTCCGATCCCCTCCCTTTTCTCGTGCCCTATCCCTACAATCGCAAG
>NZ_CAKMSR010000025.1 GCF_928381705.1 Rothia nasimurium
GGTCACGCTCAAGGCTCCCCTTCTCCCGAAGTTACGGGGACATTTTGCCGAGTTCCTTAACCATGATTCTCTCGATCGCCTTAGTATTCTCTACCTGATCACCTGTGTCGGTTTCGGGTACGGGCGGCTAAAACCTCACGTCGATGCTTTTCTCGGCAGCATAGGATCACCAAATCCCCCACAAACGGGGTCCCATCACGTCTCAGGCCAACACCGGCGCATTTAACAACCGGATACCCTACACGCTTAGACCACGACAACCATCGCGTGGCTTGGCTACCTTCCTGCGTCACACCTGTTAATACGTTTACCTCCAAAAATCGGGTCCTGCAGTCCACCACAAGCTCCCCAACACAAGTGAAGGGGTTACAAACAGCTTCTCACAGTTAGCATCAAAATATCAGTATGGGCGGTTTTTCGCCGGTACGGGAATATCAACCCGTTATCCATCGACTACGCCTGTCGGCCTCGCCTTAGGCCCCGACTAACCCAGGGCAGATTAGCTTGACCCTGGAACCCTTGATCATCCGGCGCACGGGTTTCTCACCCGTGATTCGCTACTCATGCCTGCATTCTCACTCGCGTACCCTCCACCACTGGTTTACACCGCAGCTTCACTGGATACACGACGCTCCCCTACCCAACCAGTAAAAAACTGATTGCCATAACTTCGGTGGTGTACTTGAGCCCCGCTACATTATCGGCGCAGAATCACTTGACCAGTGAGCTATTACGCACTCTTTCAAGGGTGGCTGCTTCTAAGCCAACCTCCTGGTTGTCTAAGCAACTCCACATCCTTTCCCACTTAGTACACGCTTAGGGACCTTAGTTGATGGTCTGGGCTGTTTCCCTCTCGACAATGAAGCTTATCCCCCACTGTCTCACTGCTACGCTCTCACTTACCGGCATTCGGAGTTTAGCTGACGTCAGTAACCCTGTGGGGCCCATCGGCCATCCAGTAGCTCTACCTCCGGCAAGAAACACGTAACGCTGCACCTAAATGCATTTCGGGGAGAACCAGCTATCACAGAGTTTGATTGGCCTTTCACCCCTATCCACAGCTCATCCCCTCCATTTTCAACTGAAGTGGGTTCGGTCCTCCACGACGTCTTACCGTCGCTTCAACCTGGCCATGGATAGATCACTCCGCTTCGGGTCTAGATCCTGCCACTCACTCGCCCTATTCAGACTCGCTTTCGCTACGGCTTCCCCACACGGGTTAACCTCGCGACAGAACACTAACTCGCAGGCTCATTCTTCAAAAGGCACGCTGTCACCCCAAAAGGCTCCAACGGCTTGTAAGCACACGGTTTCAGGTACTATTTCACTCCCCTCCCGGGGTACTTTTCACCATTCCCTCACGGTACTGATTCACTATCGGTCACTAGAAAGTATTTAGACTTACCAGGTGGTCCTGGCAGATTCACACGAGATTCCACGAGCCCCGTGCTACTCGGGTGGCACACACGCGGTCTAACACATTACGATTACAGGACTCTCACCCTCTCCGGTCGCCCATCCCAAGGCGTTCACCTACATGCTAGAACATCACGTCAACAGCTGGTTGAAACTGTTATGCGTACTCCCACAACCCCCATGATGCAACCCTCAACCGGTATCACACACCACAGGTTTAGTCTCTTCCGCTTTCGCTCGCCACTACTCACAGAATCATTAGTTATTTTCTCTTCCTGAGGGTACTGAGATGTTTCACTTCCCCTCGTTCCCTCCAACCAGCCTATACATTCAGCTGGTGGTAACAAACCATGATGGCTTGCTGGGTTTCCCCATTCGGACATCCTGGGATCAACGCCCTGTTATCGGCTTCCCCAGGCTTTTCGCAGATTCACACGTCCTTCATCGGCTTCTAGTGCCAAGGCATCCACCGTGTGCCCTTAATAACTTACACACAGATAAAATCAAAGATATTAACCTTGACTAACTAAGTACAAAATCAAAAGTATCAAAGAAACCCAATC
>NZ_CAKMSR010000026.1 GCF_928381705.1 Rothia nasimurium
CACATCAAGACTTGGCGGATTCTTCATACGGGGTTTAGGCGGCCGTTGGGGTTGTATGGGCGGGTGTTTGCGGTGGTGCGGGGGTTGGTGTTTTTGGCTGCGGGTGGGACTTTTGAATAAGCCTCAACATTACGTCACCAATATGAGTGTCACGTCGCTGCTAGTACTTACGGCCTGCCGTGGACAGGCGCTTATAACCTTGAACGTATTCGGAGTAATAAGCCGCAATGGTGGTACGGCGTTGCTCGTCATCGTTGTAATTGGTAGAACAAAGGAACACGATGCAAGTACAGAATAAATGGCGTATGCCGCTAGTCTTCGCTGGGGTAGGTGCCCTGTCGTTTTTACTATCGTTTATAGCCGCAGGTATGGAATACCGAGCCTGGGAAGAATCAGGCGAGCTTCACCACCAAGCTTCTTCATGGATTGTAGCCTGGCATGGTATCTCGCTGGCGATCATAATAATCAGTGTTCTTTTTCTCATCTGGCAACTTCTACAAGCTAAGAGAAAATAAGTTTTTGGCAGGCTCCGCATTGTGCGGGGCCTGCCTTGCGATTGTAGGGATAGGGCACGAGAAAAGGGAGGGGATCGGACGCCCGGGTCTAGATTTTTCAGGCTCAGCCGACTACTCTTGTGGCTAAGAACACACCCCTTTCAAAGATGATTGGAGGCCCCACCCCGTGTACCGTGTCGCCTACTACCCCTACCCGCGTCCGTCCGACCTGCCCGCCTACCGCGACGAAAAGTCGCTCTACCCCGGGCTGCTAGCCCTGCAAGAACCGGTGAGCCAAACCGTCTTTCTCTACCGCCTAGAAACCCTGTACGAGGGGGACTTTCCCACCGACTACACCATCTACAACTACGCCGGTGGCCCCTTCGAGAGCGAAACGCGCATCAATATCTCCGTTCTGGGGCCTGCGGAAGAACGCGGGGACGGCGAGCCGATGTATCAGTTTGAAGCGTATTCCCGCTTCGAAGACCGCGCCGGCAAACTCATCTCGCAGGGGCTTCTAACCCGCACCGGAGAAATCCGCTGGGACGAACAAGACCCCGGCCACTGGCTACACCCGCACGTGAAAACCCTGATCGAGTACCTGGCTCAGGCCCCGGCCAAAGTGCCTGAGACCATCGAAGAAGGGCAGGTTATCACCTGGGACCTCCCACAGCTTCTGCGCGAAGAGCTGACCATCACCGACCATAACTTCGAACGTCACCTGCCCCACTGGTTCAGCGTCCAAGACACCAGCGAATATGGTTGGTTCGCCTACGCCCCCGCTACAGGCGAGACGTATCCGCCTGAAAAACCTCCCTACTCACTGGTACACACCATGCGGCCCCGCCAGGTTGTCGACCGCTATGAGGAGGACGGCGCGCCCCACCTGCTCGGCTACGTCGCCCACGTTGAGGGCGGGGTACATGGCGTCCTGAAATGGGGAAAAAACCTTGAGCCGACCCTGTGGACCCGCTCAGACGAAGTAGGTTTAGCACCGGGACTCACCGGCACAACACTCCCGGCATCCTGCCGAGCCCTCATAGAGACAGGCCAATTGCGTTATCCCGACTCCCGAATTGATTGATCTGCCCTAACGAGCGTGGGCCGTT
>NZ_CAKMSR010000027.1 GCF_928381705.1 Rothia nasimurium
GCGTGGCTCAACCAATATGTTGAAGCTCCTTAGAAAGGAGGTGATCCAGCCGCACCTTCCGGTACGGCTACCTTGTTACGACTTAGTCCCAATCGCCAATCCCACCTTCGACGACTCCCTCCCACAAGGGGTTAGGCCATCGGCTTCGGGTGTTACCAACTTTCGTGACTTGACGGGCGGTGTGTACAAGGCCCGGGAACGTATTCACCGCAGCGTTGCTGATCTGCGATTACTAGCGACTCCGACTTCATGGGGTCGAGTTGCAGACCCCAATCCGAACTGAGACCGGCTTTTTGGGATTAGCTCAACCTCACAGTATCGCAACCCTTTGTACCGGCCATTGTAGCATGCGTGAAGCCCAAGACATAAGGGGCATGATGATTTGACGTCATCCCCACCTTCCTCCGAGTTGACCCCGGCAGTCTCCTATGAGTCCCCACCATTACGTGCTGGCAACATAGAACGAGGGTTGCGCTCGTTGCGGGACTTAACCCAACATCTCACGACACGAGCTGACGACAACCATGCACCACCTGTATACCAGCCCCGAAGGGAAACTCTATCTCTAGAGCGGTCCAGTATATGTCAAGCCTTGGTAAGGTTCTTCGCGTTGCATCGAATTAATCCGCATGCTCCGCCGCTTGTGCGGGCCCCCGTCAATTTCTTTGAGTTTTAGCCTTGCGGCCGTACTCCCCAGGCGGGGCACTTAATGCGTTAGCTACGGCGCGGAAAACGTGGAATGTCCCCCACACCTAGTGCCCAACGTTTACGGCATGGACTACCAGGGTATCTAATCCTGTTTGCTCCCCATGCTTTCGCTTCTCAGCGTCAGTTACAGCCCAGAGACCTGCCTTCGCCATTGGTGTTCCTCCTGATATCTGCGCATTTCACCGCTACACCAGGAATTCCAGTCTCCCCTACTGCACTCTAGTTAGCCCGTACCCACTGCAAACCCGGGGTTAAGCCCCGGGCTTTCACAGCAGACGCGACAAACCGCCTACAAGCTCTTTACGCCCAATAATTCCGGACAACGCTCGCGCCCTACGTATTACCGCGGCTGCTGGCACGTAGTTAGCCGGCGCTTCTTCTGCAGGTACCGTCACTTTCGCTTCTTCCCTGCTGAAAGAGGTTTACAACCCGAAGGCCGTCATCCCTCACGCGGCGTCGCTGCATCAGGCTTGCGCCCATTGTGCAATATTCCCCACTGCTGCCTCCCGTAGGAGTCTGGGCCGTGTCTCAGTCCCAGTGTGGCCGGTCACCCTCTCAGGCCGGCTACCCGTCGTCGCCTTGGTGAGCCGTTACCTCACCAACAAGCTGATAGGCCGTGAGCCCATCTAAAACCAGTACATATCCCTTTCCACCAGCATCCCATGCGGGAACTGGTCGTATCCGGTATTAGACCTCGTTTCCAAGGCTTATCCCAGAGTTAAAGGCAGGTTACTCACGTATTACTCACCCGTTCGCCACTAATCCACCCAGCAAGCTGGGCTTCATCGTTCGACTTGCATGTGTTAAGCACGCCGCCAGCGTTCGTCCTGAGCCAGAATCAAACTCTCCGTT
>NZ_CAKMSR010000028.1 GCF_928381705.1 Rothia nasimurium
CGGGTTAAGGGTCAAAATGTGTGTCTGGCTCGGCGTGTCGCGGGGGTTAGATTTGGCCTTTTTGAATGCCGATTGAGTGGGTGTAGTCGGTGTCGATAGCGTTGTCGTAGAGGGCTGGGCGTCCTGTTTCGTGGTCGGCTTGGTTCTCGGTTTGGGTCAGGGTGGATACTTTGGCGAGTTGGCCCTGGCCCCAGTCGGACTGCCTGGCGATTCGTACTGGATCGTCAGGCAGTTCCGTTTTTAAGTAGAGCCACCAATCCAGCATGCGGCGTTGTCGTTCGCCTGATCTGCCGCGGTGGGTTCTGGCGAGCAGTTTGAGCTGGGCGTTGATGCCGCCTTCTAAGCTGTTGGTGGTGGATTTGATCCGCTCGGGCGCAAGGACTCCTGCTGGCGGGTTGAGGTAGACAAACAGCATCTCGGACCGCCAAAGATGGTTGAGGCTGTTGTAGGCCTTGCGCACGTTGTGGTGGGTCCACACGCGGGTCCATGCACCTGTTTTGGGGTCTTTGATCATGGTTTTCTCGTTCATCCATTCCCGGTAGATCGTTGAAAACTCGTGCAGTTGCACACCCCACGCGGCGGCTTCATCCAGTGTGGTGATCCGGGTCAGTTTCAGCGCAAGTCGGTAGATGGTGCGCCCGGCATCGGTGCGTGGGTTGGTGGTGGTGTAGCGGCGGACCACGCGTTGGGCGTGGACGAGGCGGCGTTGAATTTTCGTAGTCGGCCAGCACTTTTTGATTGCGCTGTATGCGCCTTGGCCGCCGTCGATGACGGCGATGAGTGGGGCTTCGATGCGTTCAAGCAGCAGTTGGTAGTCGCGGGTGGTTTCGTGTTTGCACCAGTGCCAGGCGATCACGTGGTCGATGGTCGCCGCGACGATCAGGCAGCCACCGGCGGTGTAGGTGCCATCGAGAAATACCTGGTCGTAGATCCGCTTGTGGTGGCCGGCGGTGGGGTCAGGCACATCAACGAGCCAGCACCACTTGAAGCGCCGCTTCATGGTGGCGCGGCTAACACCGTTTCGTTTGGCTAGGTCGTCGAGTGATATTGCGGTGGTGCAATGCTCGATGAACTGGGTGAACACTGCCGCGTTGGTGATGTCGTTTCGACGTTTGACGCTGGAGGCGCCGCATTGTTTGCAGCGCCATCTGGTGGTGCCTTTGCTGGTGGTGCCGTTGCGTTTCATTTCACCGCCGCAGTGGCAGCGTGGTTGGTTCTTCGACATTGCGACACCACACCACGCCGCGCATAGCACATCACGGCTGCCACACCGAGGATTTCCCGTCGGGGGCTAGATATATGCTTCCGGAGCATATACTTTCCGGAAACCTACAGGTCAATCCGTGAAAATCCGCGATTCCGGACACACTTTTTGACCCTTAACCCGCAAT
>NZ_CAKMSR010000029.1 GCF_928381705.1 Rothia nasimurium
TGATATGTACTGGCTTTAGTTCCGACAATTATAAGACCACTAAAGCACCATCAACCACCTCCTGCGGAGTCCGATAACCAAGACTCTGATGCAACCGACCAGCATTCCACCAAGCAACCCAAGACGCAGTCTCAACCTCCAACTGACCAACTGAAGCAAAAAGGCGATTCCTCACCAGCTCAGCCTTATAAGCACCATTCACACTCTCAGCCAGAGCATTATCATACGAATCACCAGTAGAACCGACTGATAACTGCACTCCTAGTTCTTTCAAACCAGCAGTGTAATCCTGCGCAATATACTGCGAACCACGGTCAGAATGATGCACAATCTGCGTTAGATCAGAGCCACCCTTCTTCGCTTCAAAAAGCGCCTGCTTCAACGCCGTCAAAGGCATCCCCAGAGTATGCATGGTCGAAGAAACACCCCAACCCACAACCTTCCGGGAAAACACATCAGTAATGAAGGCCGTATAGCAGAAACCTGAATAGGTTCTGACATAGGTAAAATCTGCTACCCAAAGGCGGTTAGGCGCATCAGCGGTAAAGTTACGCTGAACCAAATCAGGACGGTCATCAATCACTGTGGCCGCTCTGGTGGTCATAGGTTTACGACCCCGATGAGCACCAGCAACACCGGCTATTTTCATGAGTCGGTAGGTCTGATCCCGACCAATATCCCAGCCGGCACGCCTCATGGCGTGCCACATCTTGCGCACACCATACACGCCATAATTCTCTTCATGGATTTTCACCAGTTCAGGAATCAGAAGTTGGTCCTTCAAAGTACGTGCTGCAGGAACACGAGCCTTAGCGGCGCGGTAGCCGCGTGAGGTGATGAAACCACCAGCGAGGTTTTCTTGTAGTGCGGTGCAGATGTTCTCAACCCCGAAACGGTTCCTATACCTATCGATATAGCGGATCATGATCGGGCTGGACGGTCGAGTTCTGCCGCGAAAAAAGCTGATGCTGTTCGTAGAATCTCGTTGGTTCGCTTGAGCTCGGCGTTTTCTTTGCGCAGGCGTCGGTTTTCGGCTGCCATATCAGTGGTGGTGCCGGGGGTGTTACCAGCATCGATTTCGGCTTGTTTGTGCCATTTTCGTAAGGTTTCAGGGCCGATGCCGAGGCGTTCTCCGATGTTTCGGCAGGCGGTGTAGATGCCTGTGTCGGGGTTGTTTTCGAGGTGGTCGGCCAGTAGGCGTAGGGCTCTTGTTTTGAGTTCTTGGGGGTATTTGGTGGGCATGGGTGAAGTTCCTTTGCTCTTTTTTGTTTGTTTCCAATGTACGGGGTCGGAACTAAACCCAGTACATATCA
>NZ_CAKMSR010000030.1 GCF_928381705.1 Rothia nasimurium
CTCAAAACCATACAGTGGACGCAAACAACAACAAACTCAGTCATAAAAGTGTAAGCCTTCGGACTATTAGTACCAGTCAACTCCACGGGCATTCCCCGCGTCCATACCTGGCCTATCAACCCCATCATCTATAGGGATCCTCACATGACCCAAAGGCCACCAGGAAATCTCATCTCGAAACAGGCTTCCCGCTTAGATGCTTTCAGCGGTTATCCCTCCCGAACGTAGCCAATCAGCCATGCACCTGGCGGTACAACTGACATACCAGAGGTTCGTCCGTCCCGGTCCTCTCGTACTAAGGACAGCCTTTCTCAAATTTCCAACGCGCGCAGCGGATAGAGACCGAACTGTCTCACGACGTTCTGAACCCAGCTCGCGTACCGCTTTAATGGGCGAACAGCCCAACCCTTGGGACCAACTCCAGCCCCAGGATGCGACGAGCCGACATCGAGGTGCCAAACCATGCCGTCGATATGGACTCTTGGGCAAGATCAGCCTGTTATCCCCGAGGTACCTTTTATCCGTTGAGCGACGGCCGTTCCACAACGTACCGCCGGATCACTAGTCCCGACTTTCGTCCCTGCTCGACCTGCCAGTCTCACAGTCAAGCTCCCTTGTGCACTTACACTCAACACCTGATTGCCAACCAGGCTGAGGGAACCTTTGGGCGCCTCCGTTACTTTTTGGGAGGCAACCGCCCCAGTTAAACTACCCATCAGGCACTGTCCCTGACCCGGATCACGGGCCGAAGTTAGACATCCAGAGCGACCAGAGTGGTATTTCAACAACGACTCCACACGAACTAGCGTCCATGCTTCACAGTCTCCCACCTATCCTACACAAGCCACACCGAACACCAATACCAAACTATAGTAAAGGTCACGGGGTCTCGTCGTCCTGCTGCGCGAAACGAGCATCTTTACTCGTACTGCAATTTCGCCGAGTTCATGGTTGAGACAGTAGGGAAGTCGTTACTCCATTCGTGCAGGTCGGAACTTACCCGACAAGGAATTTCGCTACCTTAGGATGGTTATAGTTACCACCGCCGTTTACTGGGGCTTAAATTCTCAGCTTCGCCAAAAAAGGCTAACCAATCCTCTTAACCTTCCAGCACCGGGCAGGAGTCAGTCCGTATACATCGTCTTACGACTTCGCACGGACCTGTGTTTTTGATAAACAGTCGCTTCCCCCAATTCTCTGCGACCCATACACGCTCAC
>NZ_CAKMSR010000031.1 GCF_928381705.1 Rothia nasimurium
GTTGCTTTATTTGTGATCGCAGGCCAGCGGCTGGTCCATTCCGCCCACCCTTGATTTCGCATAATTGATTGACCTACAAGGTATCCGCCTATACCACCGCCACCGCTCATGACTATGGCTCCCCAAGCAGTCACTGAGGCGTTGTAACGATAATCGCCCTTGTACCAATCACGGGAAAAACCAGTGAATAGGTTTTTACCCCAGAATGGGTCAGCCGTTACGGGGTAGGCCACTCCAAAAGTATCATGTTCAATAACCTGAACCAGCGAAGACCCTCGAATCTCATACCGGGTAGGTATATCCACTCCGTTAGCGTCCTTAGCCCAAGGAGCAGCCACGCCAGCTACAAAGTTCCCCTCAGCATCCCAGATCAGAACCATCCCATCTTTAAGAAGCTCAAGATAAGCACCATCAGGCATTTCCAAATCATATGCATATTCACGCGGAGCTGCGGCGCTTTCGATGGTTGTCACCATCTGCACTGAACCATCTTCATATGGCAAAACTGAGGTGCTAGAAAAATTTTCATGATCAAAAGAAATTTCGCCAAACTCACCAGCTTGAATTTCACTTGACCTCTCAGAGTAGGGCAAAGAAATACGTAAATCCTCGTCACCAGATTCTGATAGAACAATCATCTCATCTGAGTTTTTTGGTAAGTCAACAGCAATCTCACCTGCATGTACGGTAAATCCAGATTGATTTTCGTCAAGTTCATCAATTGTAAGCGATTGTTCTACAAGTTTATCCAGCTTGTATTCCTCTAAATTATTTTGGGTGGACGAAATTGAAGTTTGAGCCACGGCGGGCGCAAAGCTAAGTCCACCAACTAACACTGCGCCAACTAGGCAGATACTAAAAATGGAACGGGGGGG
>NZ_CAKMSR010000032.1 GCF_928381705.1 Rothia nasimurium
TTGTGGGAGGGAGTCGTCGAAGGTGGGATTGGCGATTGGGACTAAGTCGTAACAAGGTAGCCGTACCGGAAGGTGCGGCTGGATCACCTCCTTTCTAAGGAGCTTCAACATATTGGTTGAGCCACGCTGGACGCGAGTGTCGTTTGGGTGGTTTGCTCATGGGTGGAATGTTAGTTCAGGTACTGTGCTTACTCTTTGGAGTTGGTGCTGTGTGCTGATAAGGATTGTGTGTAATGCTGGTGCGCTTTTGGGTTTTGAGGTAACAAGCCATGTGGTTTGTTGCTCTCAGGTTCCCGGCACGAGAGTAGTGACTGAGCTTTGTCTTTGGTTGCCTCGAGTGGTATCGGGTTGTTGTTTGAGAACTGTATAGTGGACGCGAGCATCTTCGAATGTAATTGAAGAATTCATCTCAATCTCTATGGATTGGGTTTCTTTGATACTTTTGATTTTGTACTTAGTTAGTCAAGGTTAATATCTTTGATTTTATCTGTGTGTAAGTTATTAAGGGCACACGGTGGATGCCTTGGCACTAGAAGCCGATGAAGGAC
>NZ_CAKMSR010000033.1 GCF_928381705.1 Rothia nasimurium
TTGTGGGAGGGAGTCGTCGAAGGTGGGATTGGCGATTGGGACTAAGTCGTAACAAGGTAGCCGTACCGGAAGGTGCGGCTGGATCACCTCCTTTCTAAGGAGCTTCAACATATTGGTTGAGCCACGCCGAACGCGAGTGTCGTTTGGGTGGTTTGCTCATGGGTGGAATGTTAGTTCAGGTGCCCTTGTGGTGCTGATGAGAATGTGTGTAATGCTGGTGCGCTTTTGGGTTTTGAGGTAACAAGCCATGTGGTTTGTTGCTCTCAGGTTCCCGGCATGAGAGTAGTGACTGAGCTTTGTCTTTGGTTGCCTCGAGTGGTATCGGGTTGTTGTTTGAGAACTGTATAGTGGACGCGAGCATCTTCGAATGTAATGAAGATTTCTCAATCTCTAATGATTGGGTTTCTTTGATACTTTTGATTTTGTACTTAGTTAGTCAAGGTTAATATCTTTGATTTTATCTGTGTGTAAGTTATTAAGGGCACACGGTGGATGCCTTGGCACTAGAAGCCGATGAAGGAC
>NZ_CAKMSR010000034.1 GCF_928381705.1 Rothia nasimurium
GGCAGGGCTATGCGCTGGAACCCCTGGTCGAGGCGCTGGCTGCCTGCATCGAGCGGGGCGTGGCGTTGCCCGACGGGCTGCTGGTGGCTGGACTTTGAAGGAGTGGATATGCACCGTTTGCGAGCTGCCGAAACCGGCGATATCGAGGCCATGACCGACCTGTTGCTGCGCCACGGGCCGAATCCCTGGAACCATTTGCCGGAGGAGGGGGTGCGTGCGCATCTGCGAGCCATCGCCGACGGCGAGGTACGTGCCGTCCTGGCCGAGCGCGACGATCGGCTGCTGGGGTTCGCCAGCTTCCGTCGCACCGAGGATTTCGCCCATTACCAGCCGCAGCGTGCCGATGCGCCGCGGGCCTACATCTGCGAGGCGGTAGTGCATCCGGCGGCGGCCGGCCAGGGGCTCGGCAGCGCGTTGCTGGAGGCGGTGCTGGCCCAACTGGCCGACGAAGGCATCGAGGACGTCTATATCGATCG
>NZ_CAKMSR010000035.1 GCF_928381705.1 Rothia nasimurium
GGTATAGAGCTGCAGGTCGCCGATCCGCGCGTTGGCTTCTTCCTCTGTCTCGCGGGCCGCCGCCTGGGCGAGGGTCTCGCCGTTCTCCATGAAGCCGGCCGGCAGCGTCCAGTAGCCCAGGCGCGGCGCAATGGCGCGACGGCAGAGCAGGACCTGGCCGTCCCACACCGGCAGGCTGCCGGCGACGATACGCGGGTTCTGGTAGTGCACGGTGTGGCAGGCGTCGCAGACGTAGCGCAGGCGGTTGTCGCCGTCCGGGATGCGCTGGACCACCGTGGCGCCGCACAGGCTGCAGAATTTCATGCCAGGTTCTTCTTCGGGGAAAGGCCTATCTTGCTCGGCTGGCCGGGAGGCGACAAGGCCCCGTGCGGGAGGGGTGGGCTGGCCGGGGCTTTCGTGCCATGATCTCGGGGAAACGACAAGACCTCGGAAACCCCGGCAGTATGAACTGCACGCTCGACGAGCTGCGCCAACG
>NZ_CAKMSR010000036.1 GCF_928381705.1 Rothia nasimurium
TTTTTATGCCTCGGCGGCGGCCTGCTCGCGCAGCCAGGCGAGGAACAGCGAGAGGGGCGCTCGTTGCGCCGCTCCTGGCAGGCTCACCGCGTAATAGGCGAAGCGGCTCGGCCAGGGCCGCTCGAGGGCGACCGCCAGGCGGCCGCTGGCGATCTCGGCGCGGGCATGGATCTCCCGTACCAGCGCGATACCCTGGCCGGCCTCGGCGGCGCGAACCAGCAGCAGGTCGTCGGCGAAAGCCGGACCTCTCTCGCTGCGCGGGTCGTCCTCCACCCCCATCGCCCAGGCGCCGGATAGTCCAGCGCTGCAAGGATACTTTCCATGCCTTCCCTCCAGCTCTACAGCGACAGTTCACCCAACGGATTCAAGATCACCATCGCCCTCGAGGAACTGGGGCTGCCCTACGCACTGCACCACGTTCGCATCGACCATGGCGAGCAACGCCGCCCGGAATTCCTGCGCCTGAATC
>NZ_CAKMSR010000037.1 GCF_928381705.1 Rothia nasimurium
GTTTTCCGCGTGGCGCACCCAGACCAGCTTGCAGTGGCCTTCGCCATAGGTGCCTTGCGGATCTTCCAGGGTGTGCAGGCGATGTTCCAGTACCAGGCTGCTGGTGCCCAGCCTGCCGGCGTACAGTTCCACCACCACGGTGGCCGGATGCACCACCGGCTTCAGGTAGGTGTGCAGGCTTTGCAGCACGACCGGCCCCTCGGCAGCGCCTTCCAGGTCGATGCCGAGGGTTTCGAACCAGGCCACCCGGGCCTCTTCCAGGTACTGGAAATAGAGGGTGTTGTTGACGTGCCCGTAGCTGTCCATGTCGCCCCAGCGCACCGGGATATGGGCCGTGTGTAGCAATTGTCTGTCAGCCATCTCGTAACTCTTCTAGTCTCAAAATCGATGCGAGCCTATATACTGCGCGCACGCTGAAGCCGCGCTGGCGGCCAAGACTAGTCATGCAAAGGAGATACAGC
>NZ_CAKMSR010000038.1 GCF_928381705.1 Rothia nasimurium
GGGCGAGATCGACGAAGGCGTCTGGGGCATCAGCGTACCGCTGCTGGACAGCCGCCAGCGCCTGCACGGCGCCCTCAGCCTGATGGCCCCCGCCTTGCGCGCCCAGTCGCGCAGCGAATGCTTGCGGCAATGGACCCTCGACGCCGCCGCGCGACTTTCCGCGCGGCTGGACTGACCGACAGGAGTTTCGATGTACCCCGCCCCCGACATGAGCCTCTGGCAAGGCCGGATCGATAGCCAGGAAGGCGCCGACGCGCGGCGCTGGCACCAATGGATGCGTCCCTACGCAGACGACGCCGAAGCGGCCAGCGTGCTGCTCGGGTTCGCCAGCGACGAAGGCGTGCGCCGCAACCAGGGTCGCCAGGGCGCGCGCCACGGACCGCCAGCCTTGCGTCGCGCGCTGGCCAACCTGGCCTGGCACGGCGAGCAAGCGATCTACGACGCCGGCGACATC
>NZ_CAKMSR010000039.1 GCF_928381705.1 Rothia nasimurium
TCAACAGTTGCAGCGCGATCGGGGCGCCAGCCAGTTGCTCGCCGGGTTGAGGGAGGAGATCGATGCCGCGCCGCAGCAGCAGGAGCTGCCGGTGCCGGCTGCGGAGTTGCTCGACTGGCTGGCTGCTCAGGGCAGCGAAGACGCGCCGCGCAACCCGGAGAAAGAAGTGCAGTGGCTGCTCCAGGCGCTGGCCGAGCGGCCCGACGACACCGCCTTGCGCGAAGTGGCCGCCTCGGCGCTACAGGCCTGCTCCGCCGACGACGAGGCCATCGACCTGCTCTGGGAGTACGTCGAGCGCCACACCGACGAGGAGCAGCAACTGGCCTACTACCTGCTCAATGCCTTGCTGGCCCGCGGCGAGTACGACCAGGTCAAGCGCCTCGGCCGGCTCTACGCCGACAGCGTGC
>NZ_CAKMSR010000040.1 GCF_928381705.1 Rothia nasimurium
TACTCCTTCATCGCACTCGCCAAGGATTCTCCGGAATGTTGTCGCGCGTACCCGTTGTCTCACTGTCTTTCGCCGCGCTGCTTTCGGCCGGCTCCGCATCGGCCCTGGAACTGCAGCTCCCGCCTCCGGGCGAGGACGTCGTCGGCCAGGTCCAGGTGATCAAGGCCAAGTACGAGGACACTTTCGCCGACCTCGGCGAGCAGTACAACCTGGGCTACAGCGAAATGGTCGCCGCCAACCCCGGTGTCGATCCCTGGCTGCCGGGCGTCGGCACCGAGGTGATCATCCCTACCCGCTTCGTGCTGCCGCCTGGCCCGCGCGAAGGCGTGGTGATCAACCTGGCCGAATACCGCCTGTACTACTACCCGAAAGGGCAGAAC
>NZ_CAKMSR010000041.1 GCF_928381705.1 Rothia nasimurium
GTCTTGGGTTGCTTGGTGGAATGCTGGTCGGTTGCATCAGAGTCTTGGTTATCGGACTCCGCAGGAGGTGGTTGATGGTGCTTTAGTGGTCTTATAATTGTCGGAACTAAAGCCAGTACATATCAGTCCTTCTCCAAGGGAACAGGCTGAGAGATATATCAGATTTATTAATTGATTTAGTCGAGTAGAATCATTTAGCAATGTATTAGGTCTGAGGCTTATTCAAAAGTCCCACCCGCAGCCAAAAACACCAACCCCCGCACCACCGCAAACACCCGCCCATACAACCCCAACGGCCGCCTAAACCCCGTATGAAGAATCCGCCAAGTCTTGATGTGA
>NZ_CAKMSR010000042.1 GCF_928381705.1 Rothia nasimurium
ACATCAAGACTTGGCGGATTCTTCATACGGGGTTTAGGCGGCCGTTGGGGTTGTATGGGCGGGTGTTTGCGGTGGTGCGGGGGTTGGTGTTTTTGGCTGCGGGTGGGACTTTTGAATAAGCCTCTATATAACAACAACGTCGACGAGTACTGATATGTACTGGCTTTAGTTCCGACAATTATAAGACCACTAAAGCACCATCAACCACCTCCTGCGGAGTCCGATAACCAAGACTCTGATGCAACCGACCAGCATTCCACCAAGCAACCCAAGAC
>NZ_CAKMSR010000043.1 GCF_928381705.1 Rothia nasimurium
CCGCCCGTACCCGAAACCGACACAGGTGATCAGGTAGAGAATACTAAGGCGATCGAGAGAATCATGGTTAAGGAACTCGGCAAAATGTCCCCGTAACTTCGGGAGAAGGGGAGCCTTGAGCGTGACCGGTCCGTGCGGCCGTGAGCGTGTATGGGTCGCAGAGAATTGGGGGAAGCGACTGTTTATCAAAAACACAGGTCCGTGCGAAGTCGTAAGACGATGTATACGGACTGACTCCTGCCCGGTGCTGGAAGGTTAAGAGGATTG
>NZ_CAKMSR010000044.1 GCF_928381705.1 Rothia nasimurium
CCGCCCGTACCCGAAACCGACACAGGTGATCAGGTAGAGAATACTAAGGCGATCGAGAGAATCATGGTTAAGGAACTCGGCAAAATGTCCCCGTAACTTCGGGAGAAGGGGAGCCTTGAGCGTGACCCACCTGCGCGGTGGTGAGCGTGTATGGGTCGCAGAGAATTGGGGGAAGCGACTGTTTATCAAAAACACAGGTCCGTGCGAAGTCGTAAGACGATGTATACGGACTGACTCCTGCCCGGTGCTGGAAGGTTAAGAGGATTG
>NZ_CAKMSR010000045.1 GCF_928381705.1 Rothia nasimurium
TTTCAAAGGCTGAGTCAGCGGAGTGAGAATCTTCTCCAGGGCCTTTTCGATGGTGTTGATAGCTCGTGAGACTGTCGATTGAGAGACAGTAAAAAGTTCTGCGAGGAGTTCTTCGGTGAGGTTGTGGTGATATGTACTGGCTTTAGTTCCGACAATTATAAGACCACTAAAGCACCATCAACCACCTCCTGCGGAGTCCGATAACCAAGACTCTGATGCAACCGACCAGCATTCCACCAAGCAACCCAAGACGC
>NZ_CAKMSR010000046.1 GCF_928381705.1 Rothia nasimurium
CTTGGGGAGCCATAGTCATGAGCGGTGGCGGTGGTATAGGCGGATACCTTGTAGGTCAATCAATTATGCGAAATCAAGGGTGGGCGGAATGGACCAGCCGCTGGCCTGCGATCACAAATAAAGCAACGAGGCTTATTCAAAAGTAGACACGCACCCCACACCCACCAACTAGACAACGGCCCCACCCGCGGCAAAAATATGAGCGTTAAATCTCTACAAATAACCTCAAGCCATACCGGACAAGACCGTTGCT
>NZ_CAKMSR010000047.1 GCF_928381705.1 Rothia nasimurium
CGGCCAGTAGGCGTAGGGCTCTTGTTTTGAGTTCTTGGGGGTATTTGGTGGGCATGGGTGAAGTTCCTTTGCTCTTTTTTGTTTGTTTCCAATGTACGGGGTCGGAACTAAACCCAGTACATATCATGGGTGAGGGTTAGCGCTGGTGGTCTTCCGCCTGGTTTTGACCAGGTGAGGTGATGGGTGAGGGCTGTGTGTAGTGTGGCGAATTGCGTGGCTGTGAGGCCGGTTGTACGCTGGTGTAGCAACGGTC
>NZ_CAKMSR010000048.1 GCF_928381705.1 Rothia nasimurium
TGACGAGCAACGCCGTACCACCATTGCGGCTTATTACTCCGAATACGTTCAAGGTTATAAGCGCCTGTCCACGGCAGGCCGTAAGTACTAGCAGCGACGTGACACTCATATTGGTGACGTAATGTTGCTTTATTTGTGATCGCAGGCCAGCGGCTGGTCCATTCCGCCCACCCTTGATTTCGCATAATTGATTGACCTACAAGGTATCCGCCTATACCACCGCCACCGCTCATGACTATGGCTCCCCAAG
>NZ_CAKMSR010000049.1 GCF_928381705.1 Rothia nasimurium
TTCTTGGCTTTAGTGTGAGTGAGCTCTAGTATTGATCTAAATCTTACTGTAAGCTTCCATGTAACCAACCTCACTCAGAGGTTTGGTAAATAAGAGAAAAGACAACAAGATGGCCTTTCACCCCCCCGTTCCATTTTTAGTATCTGCCTAGTTGGCGCAGTGTTAGTTGGTGGACTTAGCTTTGCGCCCGCCGTGGCTCAAACTTCAATTTCGTCCACCCAAAATAATTTAGAGGAATACAAGCTGG
>NZ_CAKMSR010000050.1 GCF_928381705.1 Rothia nasimurium
GTGGCGGTGGTAGAGCAGGGTGATTTTGAGGGCTTGGGTGAGGGTTAGCGCTGGTGGTCTTCCGCCTGGTTTTGACCAGGTGAGGTGATGGGTGAGGGCTGTGTGTAGTGTGGCGACTTGCGTGGCTGTGAGGCCGGTTGTACGCTGGTGTAGCAACGGTCTTGTCCGGTATGGCTTGAGGTTATTTGTAGAGATTTAACGCTCATATTTTTGCCGCGGGTGGGGCCGTTGTCTAGTTGGTGGG
>NZ_CAKMSR010000051.1 GCF_928381705.1 Rothia nasimurium
TCGGCCAGTAGGCGTAGGGCTCTTGTTTTGAGTTCTTGGGGGTATTTGGTGGGCATGGGTGAAGTTCCTTTGCTCTTTTTTGTTTGTTTCCAATGTACGGGGTCGGAACTAAACCCAGTACATATCAGTGGCGGTGGTAGAGCAGGGTGATTTTGAGGGCTTGGGTGAGGGTTAGCGCTGGTGGTCTTCCGCCTGGTTTTGACCAGGTGAGGTGATGGGTGAGGGCTGTGTGTAGTGTGGCGA
>NZ_CAKMSR010000052.1 GCF_928381705.1 Rothia nasimurium
ACCCCAACGGCCGCCTAAACCCCGTATGAAGAATCCGCCAAGTCTTGATGTGAGCGAAAACCCCCGCCACCACCGACCGCAGCCGATTCAGCACCCGATTCGTCCGCCTCTGCTCCCGAAACATCCGTTGACCCGGCTTGCGCCTGGCCGGGGTAGCCAACCCCAACCCGATATAGCCCTTATCAGCCACAGTGCTCTCATCAAGATATCTTTCCAAGCCATGATGTTT
>NZ_CAKMSR010000053.1 GCF_928381705.1 Rothia nasimurium
ACCCCAACGGCCGCCTAAACCCCGTATGAAGAATCCGCCAAGTCTTGATGTGAGCGATAACCCGCTCCACCACCGACCGCAGCCGATTCAGCACCCGATTAGTCCGCCTCTGCTCCCGACTCAGCCGCTGACCCGGCTTGCGCCTGGCCGGGGTAGCCAACCCCAACCCGATATAGCCCTTATCAGCCACAGTGCTCTCATCAAGATATCTTTCCAAGCCATGATGTTT
>NZ_CAKMSR010000054.1 GCF_928381705.1 Rothia nasimurium
ACCCCAACGGCCGCCTAAACCCCGTATGAAGAATCCGCCAAGTCTTGATGTGAGCGATAACCCGCTCCACCACCGACCGCAGCCGATTCAGCACCCGATTATTCCGCCTCTGCTCCCGACTCAGCCGCTGACCCGGCTTGCGCCTGGCCGGGGTAGCCAACCCCAACCCGATATAGCCCTTATCAGCCACAGTGCTCTCATCAAGATATCTTTCCAAGCCAT
>NZ_CAKMSR010000055.1 GCF_928381705.1 Rothia nasimurium
AACCCTCACCCAAGCCCTCAAAATCACCCTGCTCTACCACCGCCACAACCTCACCGAAGAACTCCTCGCAGAACTTTTTGCTGTCTCTCAATCGACAGTCTCACGAGCTATCAACACCATCGAAAAGGCCCTGGAGAAGATTCTCACTCCGCTGACTCAGCCTTTGAAAGAAAGCATCAAAGCACCCGGGTCCTTAGTAGTTGACGG
>NZ_CAKMSR010000056.1 GCF_928381705.1 Rothia nasimurium
CCGTCAACTACTAAGGACCCGGGTGCTTTGAGGCTTTCTTTCAAAGGCTGAGTCAGCGGAGTGAGAATCTTCTCCAGGGTCTTTTCGATGGTGTTGATAGCTCGTGAGACTGTCTATTGAGAGACAGTAAAAAGTTCTGCGAGGAGTTCTTCGGTGAGGTTGTGGCGGTGGTAGAGCAGGGTGATTTTGAGGGCTTGGGTGAGGGTT
>NZ_CAKMSR010000057.1 GCF_928381705.1 Rothia nasimurium
CTTTTCGATGTTGTTGATAGCTCGTGAGACTGTCGATTGAGAGACAGCAAAAAGTTCTGCGAGGAGTTCTTCGGTGAGGTTGTGGCGGTGGTAGAGCAGGGTGATTTTGAGGGCTTGGGTGAGGGTTAGCGCTGGTGGTCTTCCGCCTGGTTTTGACCAGGTGAGGTGATGGGTG
>NZ_CAKMSR010000058.1 GCF_928381705.1 Rothia nasimurium
CGGCTGAGTCGGGAGCAGAGGCGGACTAATCGGGTGCTGAATCGGCTGCGGTCGGTGGTGGAGCGGGTTATCGCTCACATCAAGACTTGGCGGATTCTTCATACGGGGTTTAGGCGGCCGTTGGGGTTGTATGGGCGGGTGTTTGCGGTGGTG
>NZ_CAKMSR010000059.1 GCF_928381705.1 Rothia nasimurium
AGTACATATCAGTGGCGGTGGTAGAGCAGGGTGATTTTGAGGGCTTGGGTGAGGGTTAGCGCTGGTGGTCTTCCGCCTGGTTTTGACCAGGTGAGGTGATGGGTGAGGGCTGTGTGTAGTGTGGCGAATTGCGTGGCT
>NZ_CAKMSR010000060.1 GCF_928381705.1 Rothia nasimurium
AGTACATATCAGTGGCGGTGGTAGAGCAGGGTGATTTTGAGGGCTTGGGTGAGGGTTAGCGCTGGTGGTCTTCCGCCTGGTTTTGACCAGGTGAGGTGATGGGTGAGGGCTGTGTGTAGTGTGGCGACTTGCGTGGCT
>NZ_CAKMSR010000061.1 GCF_928381705.1 Rothia nasimurium
TCGGTGAGGTTGTGGCGGTGGTAGAGCAGGGTGATTTTGAGGGCTTGGGTGAGGGTTAGCGCTGGTGGTCTTCCGCCTGGTTTTGACCAGGTGAGGTGATGGGTGAGGGCTGTGTGTAGTGTGGCGACTTGCGTGGCT
>NZ_CAKMSR010000062.1 GCF_928381705.1 Rothia nasimurium
GGGGGGGGGGGGGGGGGGGGGGGGGGGGGGGGGGGGGGGGGGGGGGGGGGGGGGGGGGGGGGGGGGGGGGGGGGGGGGGGGGGGGGGGGGGGGGGGGGGGGGGGGGGGGGGGGGGGGGGGGGGGGGGG
>NZ_CAKMSR010000063.1 GCF_928381705.1 Rothia nasimurium
TCGGCCAGTAGGCGTAGGGCTCTTGTTTTGAGTTCTTGGGGGTATTTGGTGGGCATGGGTGAAGTTCCTTTGCTCTTTTTTGTTTGTTTCCAATGTACGGGGTCGGAACTAAACCCAGTACATATCAT